>CAVWIS010000021.1:0-162281 GCA_963755055.1 uncultured Alphaproteobacteria bacterium
ACAGCTGCAGCTTCTAAAGGAGGCTGTTCCCGGGGCGTCGCGGGTGGCCGTTCTCGGGAATCCGGCCAATCCAGCCACGGAGTATCGGCTGCGAGCGTTGCAGGCCGCGGCACGAACGTCAGGCGTGATGCTTCTATCGCTCGATGTGCGCACGCCCCCCGAGCACGAGAACGCTTTCGCGGTAATGGCCCAGATGCACGCTGATGCGTTCATCGACATGCTCGGTGGGGCAGACCGCAGCAATTCCGCGACGACAGGACGCGTCTTGCAGTTGGCAATGAGACACCGTTTGCCGGCGATCTACCAATCAGATGATTTTGTGGCCGAAGGCGGTCTCATGTCCTATGGGCCGAGTCTGACTGATGCGTTCAGACAAGCCGCCACCTACGTGGACAAGATCCTGAACGGCGCAAAGCCTGCTGATCTTCCAGTCGAGCAGCCGACCAAGTTCCGGCTGGTGATCAATCTCAAGACTGCGAAGGCGCTCGGCCTGACGATCCCCAACTCGCTGCTGGTCGGGACGGATCAGGTGATCGAATGAAGCTGGCCAGCTTCCGTTCCTGGCACAAGGCCGACCCCACCCGGTTTGGCCCGACACAGGTCCGGTCCCTGGGGTAAGCCGGGCCCGTGCGAGGCAGACCGTCGACGCGACCGGCGCTCCCGCTGTGACCCTAAGCGGCTGCTCGCACTTGCACGGGAACGCCTTGTCGCAACGAGTTGATCGCCATACACGCGACCTTCGCTTGCTCGATAATGCTCTTAGCGCTTGACCCATCGAGCCTCTCGCAGCGGACGATCATAGTTGCAGCGGTCGCCAGTATCGGATCACCTTCGAGCTGAACCGTGACCGAGACTGAGACTCTCCCCAACTCAACACCGGTAGCGTGGGCGACGTACCGCAGGTCGTTACAAAAACAGCCACCGATCGTAAGTGCGAGAAGTTGCGCCCCGTTGAATCCGAGACCGCGGCCACCTGCGCGGCCTTCAGGTCTGTCGACGACGGCGGTGTGAGCTCCAACCCAGCCAAGCGCTGCCTCCGTGCCTGCTATGTTTCGCAACTCGACCGTGACAGACGACATTGCGGCCTCCGTGGGGAACATGCCGGTATCCGGCATCGTCACCTTAGCCCAGGCTGCTTCATACGTCTCGTGGTGTCGGTCGCTGACGAACACTGCGAAAGGCATCGCCGGCCGGCGGGTCGCTTGCGCGGGTACTCCGGCCCTGAAATGCTCGCTGGGGGCCTTTCTCAGTGTGACCTGTAGCTGACTCCGTTATGAGCCATTCGCTCCCTGCAAGTTGACGCTCTGTCGGCTTGGTGCTTTGCTCGCCTGAAGCGAGCAACGGCGGGGGCGATGGTGCCGCGCAGACCACCTGTCACGACGGCGAACAGCACCGCGATGCGCGGGGCGCTGGATCGCGCCCGGCAGCGGCTGGTCCCCAAGCTCAAAGCCGCCGGGTATGCCGGCGTCCGCGCGCGGGTTCAGCTCGCCATCAGCGAGGCGTGGGGACGGCGGCTTGCGATGGAGCTCGACCGCGGCACGCCACATCACGACATCGCCGCCGCGTTTGGCGAGGCCCTGCCCGATCTGCTGGCCGGCGTGGTGCTGAGCCTCTATGCAGACGAGCGCACGCCCGAGCAAATGTCGGAAATCGCGCACGATCTAATCAAGACCGCGTGGGCACGAACCATCCAGGATCTGATGAATTATGATCGGGGCGATCCGCTGGAGCGCATCGCTTACCAGGACGCCGGAGCGGGTCACGCGTGATTTCCAACGCACGCGACCCAGTGCTCCCGCTGTGGGGACATCGAACATTTCCCGATGCTGTGCGCCCGTTTTGTACAATTACCGGATGGGGTTGAGGGTGGGTAGGAACATATTGCGGGTTGGGGCGACTGCCTTTGTCCTGGGTGCCTTGACCGTATACGCCGCCTGGGCAGCCGATGGCGCTGCACGCAAGGTCCCGCATTGGCGTGCGGTTGCGAGCGCGCCAGACGACGTACGCCACAATGCCGGACGCTTTCGCTTTGTCTGCGATCGGAAGGGGAAACGCTGCACCTGGGTCGATCGGACCCGCGCTCTCACCGAGGGCTATTCCCCGCACGGTTGGTTCGGCTACGATCCCACACAGTCTTCCGGCGGACATGCCTTCCCGTGCGGCGACCCGGAATACTACTGCTCGTACCAGCCCGAAATTGGCACTCAGCGCCAACCCAAGGCGCTGATTCGATAATCATGGACGTGCGCGCAGGCGATCGGCACCGGACGATTCGGTGATTAAGCAATTCGTCGAGCTCGAGGTTCTTTTGACCAAGGCGCGGTTGGTTGGGGTGCCGGATCGCGCGTCCTCCGCAGCGGCGAGCCAAGCCACCGAAGATGATCGCGCCGTCGCGGTGCATGGGTGGCCGTAGTCCGCTTTCTGGCCAGTCCTGTCATCGGCAGCGCCAAGCCGGCAGGTCGGAGGGGCCGCCCTTGACCCGAACCGGAAATTGGCCGGGAAATAACCTCGCATTAGGTCGGTTGTACGCTGACCGCCGCAGTGCCCGTTCAGACGTTAGCAGTGCTTGGCCAGAAGGTGGTATATGAATGCCACTTCGCGCTCCTCGCACAACCGGAAACGAGGCTATGGACAAGATAACGGGTTTCGCGAGCGGTAATGGGACCAGCCTTTACTACGAAAAGGAGGGAACTGGGCCGGCTGTACTTTTCGTGGCCGGTTCGACTGGAGACGCCGGCAACTTCACGCGGACCGCCGACCTACTTGCTGGCGAGTTCACTGTCGTGACATACGACCGGCGTGGAAACTCCCGAAGCCCACGCCCGGTGGGCTGGACGACAACCTCGGTGAGCGAACAAGCCGACGACGCTGCCGCGCTGATTCTGGCGCTCGATCTCGCCCCAGCAATGGTATTCGGGGCCAGCGCGGGTGGGCCAATCGTTTTGGATTTGATGATTAGGCATCCTCGGCTCGTGCGAACGGGAATCCTTCAAGAGCCGTCAATATTTTCGGTGCTACCTGACCCGATGGCTGCGCTTGGGCCCCGTCGAGCACTAATCGAAGAGGCGCTCCCAACAAAAGGGCCCCAAGGAGCTATTAAGGCATTAATGCGTTTCTTGAATGATGATGCGGTCTTCGATGCGATACCACCGGACATCCTTGAGAGAATGCTCGGCAACGCGGACACGATTCTCAAGATTGAGGGCCCGGGTTTTGCCGGTTGGCAGCCGAAATCGGAGGACCTCATGAACCTCACTGTACCAATCACACTCGTGTTCGCCGCCGATACGCTGCCCGTCTACAAACAAGTAACAAATTGGTTGGCCGAGCAACTCCGCGTCGAGCCGGTGATGGTCCCGGGGCGGCACGGCTTCTATTACTATCGGCCGCAAGACCTTGCGGAGGTGCTTCGGCCGATCCTGAAGGGTTCAGCGAAGACCTGAAGGTACCACTTCCGCTTATGGCACATCGCGACATGTTGCACTGCTGTGGCCGAGCGTCGCTGACGGGGCATTGCGGACACAGCTGGACCCGCAGCTTGCCCCGCCCCGGTCGCGATTGACACGCGGCAACCACCAAGTCGGCACCCTAAGAAAGGGCTTGCTCCGGCCCAGGCCTAGCGCGATCATCATGTTGTCACCGGCTGCCGGCTTCTCATCCTGATTGCCGCGCCGTTCTCATCTGCATTGTCGCGCTACGCCGACATCCTCCACATGCCGTCAGGTGCGTGAAGCTCACCGCGGGCAGGCAGGCGCTGAGATGCCTGTGCCTGGCGGACCTGGATGCGGCGTGCGGCACTTCCGGCAGCCCCTCCGTCGGCCCGGCTCGGCCGACCGGAGCGCCAACTCCTGGTCGGCCGGTTGCGTTTATAACCCTTGACAGTGTACTCGTTATATAGTATATAAACTCTTTTGAAAAACACTGGGAGACGGAAGACATGGACATTCGTCAAGGGCCAGAGCGGCGACCCGGCCGGACGGCCGATCGGCAGCCGCCACGACGCTGGTCCGGCAACCCGACGGCATGGTCCTCGCCGAGAGGGTCGACGCAACCTGAGCACGAATAACAAGGGAGCAACGCAAACAACGAATCTGACAACGAAACAACAAGCGGCGCAGGGCAGAAAGCCTGCATAGGTTGCAAAACAACGAGACGGCAGGAACAACGAATCTGCAACGGATCAAGCAGCCCGGTTCGGGCGACGCCGGCCTCGCGGGTGCGACAGACGGCCGACGACTTAGATGCCCGGACGAATGACAGACATCACGTCTTCACCACGCCCCCTCTACTCCGCCGCCACCCGCGCCACCCGCCATTGCGCCAGCAGGGCGCGCAGCGCCGCGGGCTTCACCGGTTTGTTGAGCACCTGGATGGTGCGCTCGCGGGCATCATCGCCGACCTGCGGGCTGCGGTCCGCCGTGATCAGGATCGCCGGCAGGTCGCCGAGCCGCCAGCGCAGCTCGACGATGGCGTCGATGCCGTTGCCGGAATCCAGGTGGTAGTCGACCAGGAGGCCGCTCGGCCGCACCTTGGTCTCGACCAGCAGGGCCTGCGCGGTCTTCAGGTCGGGAGCCTTGAGCACCCGGCAGCCCCAGCTGCCGAGCAGCGTCTCCATGCCGTCGAGAATCGTCTCATCGTTGTCGATGACCAGCACCGCCATGTCGAGCTTGCCGGCCGCGACTTTGCGCGGCTCGCGGCGGCGCTGGGTGCTCGGCAGCGCCGGCGCCAGCGGCACCCGGACGGAGAAATGCGAGCCGCGGCCCAGCGTCGAGACGACCTCGACCTTGTGGCCGAGAACGCGGGCGATGCGCTCGACGATGGAGAGGCCGAGGCCGAGCCCGCGCGCCACTCTGGCGCCCTGGTCGAGCCGGTGGAACTCGCGAAAGATCGCGCGCTGCTTGCCCTGCGGCACGCCGATGCCGGTGTCGTAGACGTCGATGGTGAGCCTGCCGCCGCGCCGCCGGCAGCCGACCAGCACCCGGCCCTTCGGGGTATATTTCACCGCATTGGACACGAGATTCTGCACCAGCCGGCGCAGCAGGCGGCGGTCGGAGCGCACCGCGAGCGAGCACGGCACGAAGCTGAGCTTAAGCCCCTTCTCGCGGGCGAGCGGGGCGAACTCGACCTCGATCTGGCGCATGAGCTCGTCGATGCGGAAGGCCGCGACCTCCGGCTTCATGGCGCCGGCGTCGAGCCGCGAGATGTCGAGCAGGGCGCCCAAAATGTCCTCCACCGCCTCCAGCGAGGCATCGACATTGGCGACCAGGCGGCTGTCGTCGCCGGCGCCGTGGCGCTCGACCAGGCTGGTGACGTAGAGCCTTGCGGCGTTGAGCGGCTGCAGGATGTCGTGGCTGGCGGCGGCGAGAAAGTGCGTCTTCGACAGGTTGGCTTCCTCGGCCTCGGCCTTGGCGCGCTCGAGCTCGGCATTGAGCCGGGTGAGCTCCTCGGTGCGCTCCTCGACGCGGCGCTCGAGGGCCTCGGCGGTCTCCACGCTGGGGGTGATGTCGGTGAGCGTGGTGACGATGCCGCCGTCGGGCATGCGGTTGCTGCGCACCTCGACGACCAGCCCGCGGTCGGCCAGACGCTCGAGGACCGGCTCGCTGCCCGCGGTGTAGCGCGCGATGCGATCCTGCATGAGATCCTCGACGCGGCCGGGACCGAGCGCGCCGTGCTCGGCGCAGTACCGCAGGATCTGCGCCAGGCCGATCCCGACGCGGGTGATCTCCGGCGGCAGGTCGAGAATTTCTCCATACTGCCGGTTCCAGCAGATCAGCTGCAGGTCCTTGTCGAACACCGCGATGCCCTGCCTGACATGGTCGAGGGCGGTCTGCAGGATTTCCCGGTTGTACTGGATGGCCGCGTTGGCGTCGTCGAGCAGCTTCAGCGCCGCCTTGGTGGACACCGTCCGCTTGCGCAGGAGCAGCGACAGCACGAGCCGCGAGGAGGCGGCGCCGATCGCCGAGGCCAGCAGGAACTCGGCGTAGCGCAGCAGCTGGAAATCGGCCTCCTGCTTGGGCTCAAGGCTCAGCCGCCGCGTCGCCGCGAAGCTTTCGAACGAGCTTCGCGTGCGTTCCTCGCCGATATAGCGGGCGACCGTCGCGGTCAGGTCCTCCACCGTCGCCGCCGAGCGCCAGCGCCGGAAGGTCGGCGTCATCGGGGCGAAATCCGACGGCACGAACAGGTTGGCCTGCAACCGCTCGATCGCCGTCGGCGCCCGCTGCAGCGACAGCGCCACATAGGCTGCGACATTGACGGTCAGGCTCACGATCACGCCGTGCACCAGCGGCGCCAGATCGAGCCCGAGCAGTGCCTGCGGCCGCAGCGCAGCCAGGCCGAACGGGCCGTCGGTGACGACATGCGAATCGAGGATGCCGGCGGCGACGAAGCTCGGCATCAGCAGCGTGTAGGCCCAGACGACGATTCCCGACGTCATGCCGGCGATCGCGCCGCGCGCCGTGCCGCGCCGCCAGACCAGACCGATGAAGAACGCCGGCGCGAGCTGCGCGATCGCGGCAAACGACAACAGCCCGATCGCCGCGAGCTGCGCCTCGCCGGCCGAACGGTAGTACAGATAGGCGAGCACCAGGATGAGGAAGATCGCCAGCCGCCTGACCGTGAGCAGCAGCGCCCCGACGTCGGCCGAGCGGGAGATCAGCGACTCGCGCCGCTGCAGGACCAGCGGCACCACGAGGTGGTTCGACACCATGATGGCGAGCGCCACGCACTCGACGATCACCATCGCGGTCGCCGCCGACAGCCCGCCGACGAAGGTCAACAGCGTGAGGAACTCGGCGCCGGCGGTGAGCGGCAGCGCCAGCACCACCATGTCGCTGTCGACCTCGCCGACCGGAAACGTCAGCAGGCCGGCGATCGCGATCGGGATGACGAACAGATTGATCAGCACCAGATAGAGCGGGAACAGCCAGGCGGCCCGCCGGATCGCCGTCTCGCTGTCGTTCTCGACCACGGCGACGTGGAACTGGCGCGGCAGCAGCAGGACGGCGATGAACGACAAGAGCGTCATCACCACGAAGCTCCCGGTCTGCGGCACGCGACCGAGCACCGCCGCGGTGTCGGCCCGCTCCATCGCCTGGGAGAACAGCGCGACCGGGCCGCCGAACATCGCGAAGGTCACGAAAATGCCCACCGCCAGGAAGGCCACCAGCTTGACGATCGATTCGGTGGCGATCGCCAGCATCAGCCCGTCCTGGTGCTCGGTGGCGTCGATCTGCCGCGTGCCGAACAGCACCGCGAAGGCCGCCATGGCCAGCGCGACGAACAGCGCGATGTCGCCGAGCGCCGGCTGGCTCATCCCGGTATTGACCGTGACGTGGCTGAGGATGGTGCCGAGCGAGCCGGACACCGCCTTGAGCTGCAGCGCGATGTAGGGGATGGTGCCGACGATCGCGATCAGCGCCACGGTGGCGGCGACCGCCTGGTGCTTGCCGTAGCGCGAAGACAGGAAGTCGGCGATCGAGGTGATGTTCTGCGCCTTGGCGAGCCGCACGATGCGCACCATGAGCGGCGAGCACAGGCCGACCATCAGGATCGGGCCGATATAGATCGCGAGGAAATCGAAGCCGGTGCGCGCGGCGAGTCCGACCGAGCCGAAGAACGTCCACGAGGTGCAGTAGATCGCCAGCGACAGCGGATAGATCAGCGTCCGCACCCGGGCGTTGCGCCCGCGCGTGCGCAGGCGATCGCCCCAGCTGGCCACGACGAACAGCAGGCCGATATAGCCGAGCGCGACCGCGATGACGATCCAGCCCTGGAGCATGGTTGGCCCAACTGCCGATCCGGCCTCGATCAGGCAACCTACCCCGCGCCGCAGCGGCCGCCTAGGGACCCCCGGGTGACTACGATAAGAGTTTACATTCACTCTCTACAGTGTTATGGTCCGCGGTGGATGCGGTGACGCCGTCGCGCCTCGTCGCCGGTGCCAAGCGGCGACCGGAGCTGCGGCGTGGTGCGGGCCGGTGTATCCCGGTTTTTCCCGAGCGGGTCGCCTGAAAAAACAGGTGATTTACAGGTGGGAAGGTGTGCAGGAGGACGATGAGCCGCCGAATTCACATCAGGTTCCGGGTCCCGCCCGCGAGCGGGCTGGCCGCATGCGGCCGCCGACCCGGCTCGCCTGAAAGAACAGGTGATTTATCTGGGACGATCCGGAGCATCGCATGAGCGAGACCACGCCAGACGCGCCGCCCCTGGTCGAGGGCCTGAGGCCGGCGGCCCGCGGCGCTCCCGAAAGCGGGATCGTCGAGGTGATCAACTACGGCCGGCTGCGCGAGGGGCTCATTCCGCTCTGGGCCGGCGAAGGCGACCTGCCGACGCCGGCCTTCATCTGCGAGGCCGCAACCCGCTCGCTCGCCGCCGGCGAGACCTTCTACACCTGGCAGCGCGGCATCCCGCCGCTGCGCGAGGCGCTGGCGCGCTACCACGAGCGCCATTACGGCCGCGCCTTCTCGCCGGAAGAGTTCTTCGTCACCGGATCCGGCATGCAGGCGATCCAGATTGCCCTCGCCATGACGGCGGGCGCAGGCGACGAGATCGTCGTGCCGACCCCGTGCTGGCCGAATGCGGCGGCCGCTGCCGGCATCCTCGGCGCGCGGCCGGTCGAGGTGCCGATGGGTTTCGGCAATAGCGGCTGGACGCTCGACCTCGATCGCCTCGCCGGCGCCGTCGGGTCGCGAACCCGGGCGCTCGTCCTGGTGTCGCCATCGAACCCGACCGGCTGGACCGCCACGGCGGACGACCTCGCCGCCATCCTGCGGCTGGCGCGGCACCACGGCCTGTGGATCGTCGCCGACGAGACCTATGGGCGCTACTGGTACGGGGAGGGCCCGCGCGCACCCTCGTTCATCGACGTGATGGAGGCCGACGACCGCGTCCTGTTCGTCAACACGTTCTCCAAGAATTTCGCGATGACCGGCTGGCGCATCGGCTGGATCATGGCGCATCCGTCTCTCGGCCAGGTGGTCGAGAATCTGGTGCAGTACTCGACGTCCGGCGTCGCGCCGTTCATGCAGCGCGCCGCCTCAACGGCGCTGGAGCGCGGCGAAGGTTTCGTCGCCCATCAGATCGCCCGTGCCGCCGCCGGCCGCGATATCGTCTGCGCGGCGCTTGCCGCCACCGGGCGCTGCCGGTTCGCCAGACCCGACGGGGCGTTCTATCTGTTCTTCGCGGTAGACGGCGAAGCCGATACCAGGCGGCTTGCCATGCGGCTGATCGACGAGGCGGGCGTCGGGCTGGCCCCGGGGACGGCTTTCGGATCGGGAGGCGAGGAATTCCTGCGCCTGTGCTTCGCGCGCAACGCGTCCGAGCTGGAAACCGCCATGCAGCGCCTCGCGGCGGCGCTCTCCGCGCGGGTATGACGTTAGGTGATGAAACATCAGGTGATGAAGTGTCGGGTAATGCATGGCAGAACCCGGATCAAGTTGCTCCCGAGTGGATCGGCTCCACAACGGAGGCAACCCGCCGGGATTGAATTTTACACGGCGCCGAAGCAGGCTATACGGTAACTGTACGGTTCATAACGCAGGGGATTCGCCATCGACGCCGGCGTGCCAGGTACGACGATGTCTGCAGCCGCGCTGTCGAGCGTTCTCGATACCGTGGCCGAAGGTATCATAGTGGTCGACAGCGAGGCGCGCATCCTGCTCTTCAACCCGGCCTGCGAGCGCCTGTTCGGCCGTTCCGCGGTCGACGTGCTCGGGCGCCGCGCCGACATGATCATCCTTCCGGACGGCGGCGATGCGGGCGCAGCCAATCACGAGGGTGACGGCGTCGGCGCCGTGCTCGCCATGTTGCGCGGTTGCCGCGAGGTCAGGGGCCGTCATCGGGACGGGACCCTGTTTCCCATCGAATCGACGGTCGGCGAGACGATGGCAGGGGCGGAGCATCAACTGGTCGCGATCCTGCGTGATATGCGACCGGGCCGGCAGGCCGAGCAGCGGCGCGTGCGGCTGCAGGGCGACCTGATGCGCATGCTGCGGACCTTGGCGATCGACGAGCTGGGTGCGGCCCTGTCGCACGAGATCAACCAGCCGCTCACCGCCCTGATGCTCTACCTCCAGGCGGTCGCCCGCGCGATCGAGAAGCACGCGCCGCCCGGCTCCGATCTTGCGCAGAAGGCCTCGGGGATTCTCGACAAGGCGGTGCAAGAGGCTGAGCGGGTCGGCGACATCGTGCAACGGGTGCGGCAGTACACCGAGAAGCACAGCCCCGAGCGCCGCCTCGTCGATCTCGCGCCGCTGGTTGCGGAGGCGATCGCCCTTGCGGTGCTCGGCAGCCCGCCGTCGACGCGAGTCGTCCAGCGCGGCGCGCCGGACCTGCCCCGGGTGCTGGTCGATCCGTTGCAGATCCAGCAGGTCGTGGTCAATCTGGTGCGCAATGCGCTGGAGACCAACAAGATGCGGGTCGCGTCCGAGGTCCGCGTCATCATGCGGCGCGAGCTGCATCAGATCCTCGTCGTCGTCGAGGACGACGGGCCGGGGATTCCGCCGGAAGCGTTGCGCGACCTGTTCAAGCCGTTCTCGGCCAGCATGGTGGAGGGCCTCGGCCTCGCCATCTCGCGAACCATCGCGCAGAATCACGGCGGATCCCTGAATGTCGACCCGGGCGACGCCGGGCACGGCGCGCGTTACGAGCTGCATCTGCCGCTGCCTCCCGCAGACGCGGGGTGAGCACGGTCGGTCTTCGCGGACCGGAAATGGAGGAGCGGGCGACAATGTCTGAGGGCAACAATTCCGACCACGAGATCTTCATCGTCGACGACGATCCGGCAGTACGCGATGCGTTGTCGGTGGTGCTGACCTTGGAAAATTATCAGGTGACCTCCTTCGCCGAGGGCGGGACATTCCTCGCCGCGGCGCGGACGCGTACGCCGGCCTGCATCATCCTCGACGTCCACATGCCGGGACGCTCGGGCCTCGACATCCTCAAGGACCTCAACGCCGAGCACTATCCGGCGCCGATCCTCATCATCTCCGGGCAAGGCGATATTCCGATGGCGGTCGATGCCGTGAAGAACGGCGCGCTCGACTTCATCGAGAAGCCGTTCGACGCCGAGACCGTGGTGACGCGGGTGAGCGAGGCGATCGAGGCGACCGAGCGGCGGAAGAGGAATGCCGGCTCTTCCGATGGCCTGGCGGCGAACTTCTCGGGCCGCGACCTGCTCACGCCGCGCGAGCGCGAGGTGCTGGCGCAGATCGCGGCGGGCGCCTCGAACAAGGAAGCCGGCCGGCTGCTCGGCATCAGCCCACGGACCATCGAGGTTCATCGCGCCCGGATCATGGAGAAGATCGGCGCGAAGAACGCCGCCGACCTGGTGCGCATCGTGCTCAGCAATCAGTGAGGCTCAAACCGCGGCGGAATGGCGCGCCTCGCCGCGGTGCAAATAGGCGTCAAAAGCCGCCGCGGCGAGCCGGACGAAGGGGCGGCCCTGCTCGGTCATCGTGATCCGACGGCCGGCGATCTCGACGAGGCCTGCGGCTGCGAGTTTCCCGAGCGACGCCAGCTCGATCGCGAACGCCTCGGTCGTCGCGCCGCCGCCCGACGCGGTCTCATGCTCGGCCGCGACGGCATCGAGGTCGACCGCGAAGTCGCACATGATCCGTTCGATGACCCGGCCGCGCAGCCGATCCTCGGGCGAGAGCGCGATCCCCCTCCTTGTGGCGAACCGGCCGGCCGCCACGGCGCGCGAATAGCCGGCGATGTCCGGGGCGTTCTGCACGAAGCCTTCGGGCAACCGGCCGATCGCCGAGGCGCCGAGCCCGATCAGCGCATCGGCTTCGTCGGTCGTGTAGCCCTGGAAGTTGCGCTTCAGGCGCCGGCCCTGCGCCGCCACCGCGAGGTCGTCGCCGGCACGGGCGAAATGGTCGAGCCCGATCGCCTCGTAGCCTCGTTCGATGAGCGTCTCGCGCGCGGCCTCGGCCTGATCGAGTCGCGCCGCTGCGCCGGGCAGCGCCGCCTCGTCGATCAGCCGCTGATTCGACTTGAACCAGGGAACATGGGCATAGCCGAACAGCGCCAGCCGGGACGGATCGAGCGACGCGGCGAGCGCGGCGCTGCGCCGGACGTCCTCGGTCGTCTGCTGCGGCAGGCCGTACATCAGGTCCAGGTTGATGCGATGGATGCCCGCCTCGCGCAGCATCGCGACGCATGCGGCGACCTCGTCGAACGGCTGGAGGCGCCCGATCGCCTGCTGGACGTGGGGCGAGAAGTCCTGGACCCCGAGACTTGCCCGGTTGATGCCGATGCGGGCGAGCGTCGCGGCGACATCGCGGGTCACCCGGCGCGGATCGAGCTCGATGGCGTGCTCGGCGCCGGGGCCGAGGCGGAACAGCCGGTCGATCCGTTCGGCGAGACGCGTGAGCTGCGAGGGGCCGAGCAGCGAGGGAGTGCCGCCGCCCCAGTGGATGTGCACCACGTCCCGGCCGCCCGCCGCGGCGCCGAGCAGCGTCACCTCGTCGACGAGGCGCTGCGCATAGTTCTCGATCGGCTCGGGCCGGCGCACCACCTTGGTGTGGCAGCCGCAATAGTGGCAGAGCTCGACGCAGTACGGGACGTGCAGATAGAGCGACAGCGTCGCCGTGGCGGGCAGTCGCGCCAGCCATCCCGCATACGTGTCGCCGCCGATCGCGGCAGTGAAATGCGGGGCCGTCGGATAGGACGTGTAGCGCGGCACCGTCTCGCCGGCGAGGGCACTGGCCTTGGATGTCATGCGGAGATTTGACGTCGGCAGGCAGCGGCGGCATTGATCGAGATCAACACTGGTCGGCGGCCGACGTCAGCCCTCCGCCGCGACGCCCGAGCCACCGACTGAAGCCTCATGCGGTCTTCCCGGACATTGCATCTGCTGCTGCGGGTCGGCGAGACGCTGACGATCGCGTCGCTCGGCGGTGCGGCTCTCGGCCTGGCGGGATTTCCCGCCGGCTGGTTGTCGGGCGCGATCCTCGCCGTCACCGTGGCGGCGCTGATCGGCCGCCCGGTCGTCATACCTGGGCTGCTGGCCCGCATCTGCGTCGTGACCGTCGGGATCTCGCTCGGCGGCGCGGTGACGCCGGAGACGCTGACCCGAGTGGCGACGTGGCCGGCCAGCCTGGCGGCGCTCGGCGTCGCAATGACGGCGGTCACCGTCGCGGTCGCGCTCTATCTGCACTACGTGCACGGCTGGGACCCGCTCTCGGCGCTGTTCGCCGCCGCCCCGGGCGCGCTGGCGCAGTCGCTGGCGCTCGCCGCCGATACCGAGGCCGACATCCGTTCGGTCGCCATGGTCCAGGCGGTGCGCATCCTCGTGCTCACCGTCGGGCTGCCCCTGGGATTTGCCGCCTTCGGGGTGACCGGTGTGCCGCCGGTCCGCGGCGTGCCGGTCAATTTCGCCTCGGCGGCCTCGGCGCTGCAGCTGACCGGACTGGTGATCGTGGCGTCGGGCGCGGCGGCGGTTGCCTATCGGCTGCGGATGCCGGGCGGCCTCATCGTCGGCGCCATGACGGGATCGGGCGTGTTGCACGGAATCGGCCTCGTCACCGTCAGCCTGCCGCCGGCGGTCGCGATCGCCTCCTTCGTGGTGCTCGGCGCGATCATCGGCGTGCGCTTCGTCGGCACCGATATCTGGCTGCTGCGGCGGCTGACCATGATCGGGCTCGGCGCGCTGGCGGTGGGCATGGGCGTCGCCAGTCTCGCCGCCGTCGCGACTGCGACGCTATTGTCGCTGCGCACGGCCGATGTCGTCATCGCCTACGCGCCGGGCGGGCTCGAGGCCATGACGATCCTGGCTTTCGCGCTTCACCTCGATCCGGTCTTCGTCGGCGTCCACCAGATCGCCCGGTTCGTCATCGTCTCGCTGCTGGTGCCGGTTGCGGTGCATCGCATCAAGCGCGCGGCAAAACCGCGCGCACGGCACGACGATCCGCCGGAGCCGGGAAACCGCTAGAGGTGGGCGGATCGAGTGGAAGCGCGCAGATCGATCGCCGAGAGGAATTCCTGGCGGGTTTCCGGATTATCGCGGAACACCCCGAGCATGCGGCTCGTCACCATGCTGGCCTCGACCTGCTGGACGCCGCGGCTGGTCATGCAGCCGTGCATGCCTTCGACCACGACGGCGACCCCGAACGGATGGAGCACGCGCTCGAGCGTATTGGCGATCTCGGCCGTCATCCGCTCCTGGATCTGCAGCCGCCGGGCGTAAACCTCGACCAGGCGGGCCAGCTTGGAAATGCCGACGACGCGGTTGCGCGGCAGGTATCCGATATGGACGCGGCCGGTGATCGCCGCCATGTGGTGCTCGCAATGGGAGACGAAGCGGATGTCGCGCAGCAGCACGATCTCGTCATAGCCGGCGACCTCCTCGAAGGTGCGCTGCAGCAGGTCCTCGGGGTCCTCCTCATAGCCGGCGAACCATTCCTCGTAGGCGCGCGCCACCCTGGCCGGAGTCTCTCGCAATCCTTCCCGGGCCGGATCGTCACCGGCCCAGCGAATGAGCGTGCGCACCGCATCCTCGGTCTCGGCGCGGGACGGCCGAGTTCCCGCCGCATTGCGGGCCCGGCTCTTTCCCGCCTCGCCACCCTTAATGCCCACGACCTTTGCCATATCCGATCCTCCGCGACGCATCATCGGGCGACGCATCTACCGAACTTTCCCTCATGTGGGGAGTTTTTATCGATCGAGCCACCCGAAACGCTCCGGAGGATCCCCCATGGCGACGGCGCCAACGAGCCCGACGGGACCCGATCTTGCTCTGGGCATCCCGCTCGCCGACCTTGCCGACGGCGGCATGCTGGCCGGTCATGTCGGCGCGGACGCCGTGCTGCTGGCGCGGCGTGGCGACGAGGTGTTCGCCATCGGGGCGACCTGCTCGCATTACAGCGGCCCGCTGGCCGAAGGGCTCGTGGTCGACGACATTGTGCGCTGTCCCTGGCACCACGCCTGCTTCAGCCTGCGCACCGGCGAGGCGGTGCGGGCGCCGGCGCTCGACCCGGTCGGGTGCTGGCGGGTGGAGCTTCGCGACGGCAAGGTCTTCGTCCGCGAGAAAAGCGAGCGCAAGCGCAAGATCGCCAGGCTGGCGGAGACCGAGCACGTGGTGATCATCGGCGGCGGAGCCGCGGGATTCGCCGCCGCCGAGATGCTGCGCCGCGAGGGCTTTGCCGGCCGCATCACGATGCCGAGCACCGATACCGCGGCGCCCTGCGACCGGCCCAACCTGTCCAAGGATTTCCTCGCCGGCACCGCGCAGGAGGACTGGATCCCGCTGCGGCCGCCGTCATTCTACGCCGACCATGAGATCGATCTCGAGCTTCGCGCCGAGGTGTCGGAGATCGATCCGTCCGCCCGCACGGTCCGTCTCATCGACGGCCGCAGCCTGAAGTTCGACAAGCTCTTGATCGCGACCGGGGCGGAGCCGGTGCGGCTGTCCATTCCGGGGGCCGGCGAGCCTCACGTCCATTCTCTTCGCTCGCTCGACGATTCGCGCGCCATCATCGAGGGCGCACGGTCGGCCAAGCGCGCGGTGGTGCTCGGCGCGAGCTTCATCGGGCTCGAGGTCGCCGCCTCGCTGCGCGCGCGCGGCCTCGAGGTCGACGTGGTGGCGCCGGACAAGATCCCGATGGCGCGCATCCTCGGCGAGCAACTCGGGACCTTCGTTCGCCGGCTGCACGAGGAGCACGGGGTGCGCTTTCATCTGGAGGATAGCGCGGTCGCCATCGAGCGCCGGATCGTCCAGCTGAAGAGCGGCGGCACGCTCGAGGCCGATCTCGTGGTCGCCGGCATCGGCGTACGCCCGCGGATCGAGCTCGCGCAGCGCGCCGGCCTCGACGTGGATCGCGGCGTCGTCGTCGATCGGCACCTCGAGACCAGCGCGCCGGGAATTTTCGCCGCCGGTGACATTGCGCGGTGGCCGGATCCGCATTCGGGCGCCCGGATCCGGGTCGAGCACTGGGTGGTCGCCGAACGGCAGGGCCAGACCGCCGCGCGCAACATGCTCGGGGCAGGCGAAGGCTTTGCCGACGTGCCGTTCTTCTGGAGCCAGCACTACGACGTCCCGATCAACTATGTGGGTCACGCGGAGAGCTGGGACAGCATCGAGGTCGACGGCGACGTGGCGTCGCGCGATTGCCTGCTGCGCTATCGCGGCGGCGGCCGACTCCTGGCGGTCGCGTCGATCTTCCGCGACCTCGATAACCTCAAGTGCGAGCTGGCACTGGAGCGCCAGGAGCTGGAGGTCGCGGCCGTCTGACGGTGGGCTATTCGGCCGCCAGCGCGCGGTCCTTGAAGTCCAGCCCGAGCCTTTCCCAGACGTCGACCAGCGCCTCGGCGAGACGGTCGATCAGCGCGTCCTCGTGATAGGGCGTGGGCGTGATCCGCAGCCGCTCGGTGCCCCGGGCCACCGTCGGATAGTTGATCGGCTGGATGTAGATGCCGTGCTCGGTGAGCAGCAGATCGCTTGCCGCCTTGCACTTTTCCGGGTCGCCGACCACCACGGGCACGATGTGGGTGTCGCTGAGCATGACCGGCAGGGCGGCGGCGTTGAGCACCGCCTTAACGCGGGCGGCACGGTCCTGCTGGCGATCGCGCTCCCATTGCGAGGTCTTGAGATGGCGGATCGCCGCTGTCGCGGCGGCGCACACCGCCGGCGGCAGCGCGGTGGTGAAGATGAAGCCCGCCGCGTACGACCTGACCGCGTCCACCACGTTGGCGCTCGCCGCGATATAGCCGCCGAGGCAGCCGAACGCCTTGGCGAGCGTGCCCTCGATGACGTCGATGCGGTGCATGGTGTTGTCGCGCGCCGCCACCCCGGCTCCCGCCGGTCCGTACATGCCGACGGCGTGGACCTCGTCGCAATAGGTCATCGCGCCGTAGCGCTCGGCGAGATCGCAGATGCGGGCGAGCGGGGCGACGTCGCCGCCCATCGAGTACAGGCTCTCGAACACGATCAGCTTCGGTCGGCCCGGCGAGGCCGCGCGCAGCAGCTGCTCGAGATGCTCGACGTCGTTATGGCGCCACACCACCTTCTCGACGCCCGACTGGCGGACGCCCTCGATCATCGAGTTGTGGTTCATCGCGTCGGACAGGATCAGGCAATCCGGCAGCAACTTGGCGATCGTCGAGATGCCGGTCTGGTTCGACACGTAGCCCGACGTGAACACCAGCGCCGCCTCCTTGCCGTGAAGGTCGGCGAGCTCGCGCTCGAGCTCCACCAGCGGATGGTTGGTTCCCGAGATGTTGCGGGTGCCGCCGGCGCCGGTCCCCATGCGGGTCGCGGTCTCGATCATGGCGCCGATCACTTTTGGATGCTGGCCCATGCCGAGATAGTCGTTCGAGCACCAGATCACCACGTCGCGAGGGCCGTCCGGCGAATGCCAGATCGCATGGGGAAAACGTCCGGCGATGCGCTCGAGATCGGCGAACACGCGGTAGCGCCGCTCTTCCCGTAGACGCCCGATGGCGTCGGCGAAAAAGTCGTCGTAGTTCATCGATCCGGTCTCCCCGCCTGAAACGCGATGCCCGCCCAACGGCGCACCACCTCACCCGCCTCAGCTACGGATTTAGCGGCGTTTCGTTTCGTTTGTCGAGACGATATTCGCCGCAGCACCCGTGCGGCTCCTTGACAATGATCAATTGGTCGCGGCGGAGACCGGCGACCGTCCGTTCGATGGGCCAGAGGGAGCAAGGGCTCGACGGCCGGAGGGGGAATCCGGCGAAAGTCATTGTTCCGATTGCGCGACGGGCAGGGCCCTGTCGCCAGCAACGGCCGCCTGAGAACGGTCCCGATCAACATCCACGGGGCAAGCCAGGAGCGACCGGGACCGTCCGGCCGGGCGACTAACAAACCCCCTCCCGACCCTCCGGCTATACTGAGCGATTATGTCGCAGACAGGGTCTTTTTGGGATGTTGGCCGCCCGATTCGGAGAAGGGACTGCGGCAAATCGCGATCGGGCTTCGAATTTCCGCCACATCCCGTATGGTAAACCAAATGCATCGTGCCCCCGGTGGGCCTGCGCTCCGGCGCCGAATGACGGCCATGTCCGCCGCATGATGCGCCAAGGAGCGCAAGGCTGCTTGTCTCGAACCCGCAAGACCCTTCACCGCGTCATGGCTCGAATTCTCGTCGCCGCCGCGGCTTCCGTCATCCTTGGCATTGCCGCCCCAAACGTCGGCTCGGCCCAGGCTCCGGACGCCGCCGACGCGCGGCCGCCTGGCGCGGCCGGGTTGCGGATCGAGTGGGAGGTCAAGAATCGCTTCCGACTGTTCCGGGATGAACGGGATTTTCAGCGCCAGGTCGCCGCCTATCGGGCCGACGGCGTCAGCGGCGCCGAGGCCAGGCTCGCCAAGGCGAGCGACGGGCTCGGATGGGCGCGCGACGTGTCCCGCAACCTGTGCCTCGACGGCGCCGGACGCTTGACCGAATTCTGCGTGCGCGACGGCAGGCGGGAAGCCTATCTGGCACCCGTCGATCACCGCATCTCGGCGATCGTCGCCGACGCGCCCCCCGGCACGACCTGCGCCTGGACCTTCGACGACGGCGCCCAGCCCACCCAGCAGGCGAGCGAGGCCTGCGACCGCGAGGTGACGCTGTGGGTGCGCTACGGGCGGACCACCAAGGCGACGGTCGAGATCGCGCTGGCCGACCAGACGCCCGAATACGCGACGGCGGAGATCGCGGTCCGCGACCTGCTGATCGCCGGCATCGGCAATTCGATCGCGTCCGGGGAAGGCAATCCGGACCGGCCGATCAGGCTGTCCGACGACGGCTTCTGCTTCCGGCGCACCCTGGGGGGCGGCAGCAGCGAATATTTCCGCCCCGCGCGCGCCGGGTTCCGCGGCTCGCGCGCCTGTACGACGGGGGCGGAGATCACCAGGGCCGACGGCGAGTGGTCGCGCTACGGCGCCGGCTGGATCAACCCCGGCTGCCATCGCTCGCTCTATGGCTACCAGATGCGCACCGCCCTCGAGCTGGCGGTCGAGTACCCGCATATCGCGGTGACCTTCATTCCGCTCGGCTGCTCGGGAGCCTCGATCGAGCACGGCATACTGGCCGAGCAGCGTGCCTCCGACGTCGATTGCCGCGGAAGGGCGGCATCCTGCTCCACCACGGCGCCCGGCCAGATCGCCGAGCTGCGCGCCGCGCTTGCGCTCGCGCACCGTTCCCAGCCCGACCGCAATCTCGACGTCGTGCTCCTCACCATCGGGGCCAATGACATCAGGTTCTCCGGGCTGGTCGCCAATGTGATCATCGAGCCGGGGGCCGAGCGCACCCTGTTCGATCGTGCCGGCCGGCTCGCCACGGTGGAGGATGCGCAGCGGATTCTCGCCACCGACCTTCCGGCGAATTTCGTGCGACTGCGCGCCGCGCTGAAGCCCCTGGTCGGGGGCGACCTTTCGCGCGTGGTCTATGTGAGCTACGGCCATCCGGCGCTGCAGTCCGGCGGCACGCCGTGCCCGGGCGGCCGCGCCGGTTTCGATATCCATCCGGCCTTTTCGGTGGACGCCGACCGGCTGCGCCAGACTGCCGATTTCGTCAGCGAGCAGTTTTTTCCTCGCCTCAAGGCGCTCGCGCTCTGCGGCTCGGGGATTCTGTGCCGCGAGCCGGCGACCGATCGCATGTCCTTCGTCGACGCCCACCAGCGTGCGTTTGCCGACCATGGTTTCTGTGCGCATGCCGACACCGATCCGGATTTCGACAAGGAATGCTTTTCGGCGACCGGCGCGAGCTTCCAGGACGATCCCGCCGAGGCTGCGACCGATCCGCTGGTGTGCGAGCACGTGGCCACCGAGTTCCGCCCGTACGCGCCGCGCAGCCGGTGGATCAGAACCGCCAATGACAGCTACTTCGCCGCCATGACGTATCCGCTCGGCCTGCCGGCCCTGGTGCAGCCCAGCGACATCCACGATGCGATCTGGGGCATTGCCAGCGCGCTCTATGGCGGCGCCGTGCACCCGACCGCGGAAGGGCACGCTGCGATGGCGGACGCGGCACTTCCGGCGGTGCGCCAAGTGCTCGGCCTGACGGCGCCGACGGAGCCCTGAGTCCCGGCCTTTCCAAACCTCGTCCACGGTTCCACCAGCAAGACACCGTCAACGGCAGGCCGCGGTCAATGGGGGACGGTCGGAGGCGTGCCCAGCACGACGGCAGTCAGGAAGATCAGGGCGGCCAGCGCCGCGGCGAATGACACGATGAGCATGGCGGTTGTCCTGTGACCGTTTGCGGGGTTCCGGCGTGCGCCCAAGATGGGTCCGCTGAGGCCGCCGCATAACGGCCGGAGCCCGGAATGGACTTTCGCCTGACGTCAAATAATGCGCCCGGAAGCGCCAACGCGCGTTGCCGCTGAGCGCTGCCGCCGGATGAGGTTCAGGCGGCGCGCGGGATCTGCAACTGGATCCACATCGGGTCCTCGCGAAAATGCCGCGCCAGGAGATCGATGAAGCTGCGCACCTTGGCGGACAGGCGATGCCGATGCGGATAGACCGCCAGGATGGAGAATTCGGTCGGCAGATAATCGGTCAGCACCGGGATCAAGCGGCCGGCGCGGATCTCGTCGGCGACCTGGAAGCTCATCGTCGCCAGTAGCCCCTGGCCGCACAGCGCGGCGAGGCGCAGAGCCACGGCGCTGTTGCTGCGCAGGTTGCCCGACACCGGCACGCGTAGCTCGCCGTCGGGCCCGCTGAAGCGCCATTCGCTTCCCCACGGAGACTGCGAGAATATCAAACAATTGTGATGCGCGAGGTCGAGCGGATGCTGCGGGGTTCCGCGTGCCGCCAGATATTCCGGAGCGCCGCACACGACGAAGCGATAGGTCGCCAGGCTGCGGGCGATCAGGTTCGAATCCGGGACCGGGGTGACGCGGATCGACAGATCGAATCCTTCCTCGACGAGATCCACCATGCGGTCGCTGATCACCATCTCGACTCCGACGTCGGGATGTTGCTCGACATACCGGCTGATCACCGGGCCGATGAATGGCGGCATGACGATCGAGGTATTGAGCCGCAGCGTGCCCCGCGGGGTCGACTGCAACACCTGCGCAATCTGGTCGGCATCGTCGAGCTCGGCGAGAATCTGCACGCAGCGCTCGTAATAGGCCTGTCCGACCTCGGTCAGGCCGACCCGCCGCGTGCTGCGATTGAGCAGGCGCACGCCGAGCCGCTCCTCGAGCGCCTGGATGTGGGTGGTGACCATGCTCGGGGACATGTGGAGAGCCCGGGCCGCGGCGGAAAACCCGCCGTTGTCGACCACCTTCACGAAGGCCGTCATGCTGGTTAGGCGATCCATGAAAAAATCCCTGCCGTAGAGCCCCGCGCGACCTATTCATTGTTTGGCTGCACCGCAATATCCCTTGGCCGGCGTGGGGGGCAACGGGCGGTCACGACGGATCACAAATAGTTGTGCCGCAGGGCCGGCGCCCGCCCGCTCGCAGCGCCCGGCGGACGGGTGAGGTCGATACCTCTCCCCCGATGGTGGTCGACGCCGCTATTGTTCGGTTCAGCCAAACACTGCGTTATCTCCGGACGCGATTGTCGAGCCCCTTCGGCGTGACCATCTGCATACCGGAACGAAGCGCATCTACCGTCTGCCGCGATGGAATGGCTGCTTGAACCCGCGGAACTTGCCGAGAGCGGCGGACGTTGATGTGTCGCCAGCGAGGGCGTGCGCGGACCGGGCGCATCGAGCCGTCGCGGACACGCTCGCGTTCATGGGGGGTCGGAGGTCTGTGCCATGAACCTGGATTATCGGGAAGTGCTCGTCTGTCTGGTCACCATCGTGGCCATCGCGGCGGCCACCATCGTTGCGGTCGGCGCGGTTGCCACATATTCGTACATCGTCCATACCACGTCACCGGCCCGCGAGGCCGCCTACCGGACGCCGACCGTCCTGGCGTCGTCGATCGACCCGTGCATGGACCTCGTGGCGGCACAATCGCCGACATCGCCGGCGGATTCCGGCCTGCAGTGCCCGATCTATCGCGTCGATCGCGGTTGAGCTGGATATAGTTCCCCGGACCGAACGGTGTCCGCGCCATCACGACCGCCGCAAGGCGACCGGGACGAGCGCCCCACCTCCCATAGTACCAATTGCGCCCGGGCCGTGTGAGAATGCGGCTCCCCGCCGGCGTCACCGCCGGCGCGGCGGGAACCGGTCCTTGCGATCGGCCGGACCACGCAGGGAGCACCGTTCATGCCGCAGGCGCAGCGGAGTCCGATCGAGTTCTACTACTGGACCACGCCGAACGGGTGGAAGGTCTCGATCATGCTGGAGGAATGCGGACTGCCCTATGTGGTCCGCCCGGTGAATATCGCCAAGCGCGAGCAGTTCGATCCGGCCTTCCTGGCGATCTCGCCCAACAACAAGATTCCCGCGATCGTCGATCCCGAGGGACCTGGAGGGCGGCCGATCTCGCTGTTCGAGTCGGGCGCGATCCTGCAATATCTCGGCCGCAAGACCGGGAAATTCTATCCCGCCGACGAGCGCACCAGGATCAGCGTCGACGAGTGGCTGTTCTGGCAGGTCAGCGGCCTCGGGCCGGCCGCTGCGCAGGCGCACCATTTCCGGCTGTTCGCGCCGGAAAAAATCCCCTATGCGATCGAGCGCTTCACCAATGAATGCAAGCGGCTCTATGGCGTGATGGACCGGCAGCTGGCGGGCCGCGCCTACCTGGCCGGCGACGACTATTCGATCGCCGACATCGCATCGATCGGCTGGGCTTCGGCCTGGGAGCGCCAGGGCCAGGATCCCAATCAGTTCGTGCACGTCAAGCGCTGGCTCGAGCAGGTCAAGGCCCGTCCGGCGGTCCGGCGGGGGCTCGCACGTGCCGCCGAGCCCGGCCTGGTCACCCCCGGCGCGGGGGGGTGAGGTCGGCTTGTCTGGATCGCGGCGACGGCATCTTGGTAAGGCCGATCGCCGCACCGTCACGACTGGACGATCGTCTCAGGGTTGGGGCCATGGTCGCGGCGGCGGCCGCAGCGTCTCGAACGCACGGGCGAGCCGGAGCACGCCGATGTCGTCGAATCGATGCCCGACGATCTGCAGCCCGATCGGCAGGCCGTCCGCATCGTAGCCGGCGCAGATCGATGCCGCCGGCTGCTCCGACATGTTGAAGGCCACGGTGAAGCCGATATGCGGAAACGGCCGGTTCGGATCGTTGCCGGGGGCCGCGTGCTCGGCCGCATAGGCGGTCATCGGCGAGGTCGGGCTGATGAGAAAATCGAAGGGCTGGATCGCGGCGACGGCCTTCTCGCGCATCACCATGATGTCGTTGAAGCTGCGCACCGCGTCGACCGCGCTGAAACCCTCGGCGCGCCGGCACCACGCGATGATGAAGGGCAGGATCCTGGCTTGGCGTTCGGCCGGGAGGAGTTCGATATCGGCGAGCAGACGCGCCGCGAAGAACCGGTCGAAGCCCGCAAGCAGGCTCTCGGAAAAAATCGGGCCGACCGGCTCGACGACGGCGCCGGCACGCTCGAAGAGCCTGGCGGCGGCTTCGATGGCCTGCTGCACGGCCGGCTGCGGCTTCGTCCCCATGCCGATGTCGAGCACCAGCCCGAGCTTCTTGCCCGTCGGGTCGCCCGCAAGCTCGCCCGGCCAGTCCCGGGTCTCGGGCGGCAGCGCCATGAAATCGCGCGCGTCGGGCCTCGCCAGTGCGGTCATCAGCAAGGCGCTGTCGGTGACCGTGCGGGTCATCGGGCCGGTGACGCGGCCCATATAGGGCGGGTGGATCGGGATGCGGCCGAGACTGGGCTTGAGGGCAAAAATCCCGTTGGCAGCCGCCGGCAGGCGCACCGATCCCCCGATGTCGGTGCCGAGCGCCAGCGGACCATAGCCGGCCGCAATGGCCGCTCCCGCGCCCGAGCTCGAGCCTGCGGAGTTGCGCGTGAGGTTCCACGGATTGCGGGTGATGCCATGGAAGCTGGAAAGGCCCGACGACAGCATGCCGAAGTCCGGCATCGTGGTCTTGCCGACGATGACGCAGCCCGCCTCGCGCACGCGGGCCGCCGGCGGGGCGTCGGCCGTCGCCGGGGTCAGGTCGGCCGAGGCGGCTCCGAGCGGCATCGGCGTACCCTTCACGGCGATGTTGTCCTTGATGGTGATCGGAACGCCGTCGATGGCACTCAAGGGCGCATGCTCGCGCCAGCGCCGCTCCGACGCGGCGGCCT
The DNA here is from genome assembly GCA_963755055.1 of uncultured Alphaproteobacteria bacterium. Taxonomy (GTDB): domain Bacteria; phylum Pseudomonadota; class Alphaproteobacteria; order Rhizobiales; family Xanthobacteraceae; genus AP-16. The sequence continues at coordinate 24,146 of CAVWIS010000021.1, forward strand.
GCGCGAGCGCGCCCTCGGCATCGGTGATGTACATGGCGTTGATCTTGCTCTCCCAGGCGGTGAGGCGCTCGAGCACCGCGCGGGTCACCTCGACCGGCGACAGCGTCCCGGCCCGATAGGCGGCGGAGAGCTCCTGGGCGGTGAGGTCGTGAAGCGCGCTCGTCATTGGGTTCTCTCCGTTCCGCCCGCTTCGGACCGCGCGACCGGCGGGTCGCGAGGCTGAACCGGACGGCCTGCGGCGATGAGGGGCGGCTGGGAGTTCCGTCGAATTGGGGCGCCATTGAACCATGTCCCGCCGGATGACGCCAACATGAGGGGCTGCCGCTTCCGCGCGGCGAGGGTGGCATTTGCGAGAGCCTGCGGGGGCACCGGAAAGAATCTTAAAGTTAATCGTTTTTTGTCTCGATAGCCCGGGCTCGGCCGATCCGCGGATCGCCGACCCGGATGGATATTCGAGCGCGAGCGCGGGAGTTCTTCGGGTTTCTTGCCGTTGCATCCGCCTGTCCCAGCGGAATGCGAGCGTTTTTCCTTATTCGCCGAACGTCTACTCCACTATTACCACGGCCCCTGGAAGGTGTTGTGAGGCCAATTATGGCCAATAGCTGAAGGAAATCTTCATATTGGGCGGGTAGTGTGCGCTCACGTGTGTTCCCAGTGATGCGGCACCCATGCTTACCTCGCTCACCCGGCGACTTCGGCAGGACCAGGATTTACCGGAAGAGATCTACGCTTCGCTCGTAGATTCTCTGTACCGGAATCTGACCGCAATGCTTGCCGGGACGTTGAGCGCCACGTTCGGCACCCTGGTGTCGGCGTGGAAGACCGGCGACTGGGTGTTCGGGTTCATCGCGCTTGCCACCGCGCTGGTCGGCGTCGCGCGCTATCTCGACTGGAAGGCCTATGCTCGCCGCGAGGAGCAGTCGAGCCGCGCGTCGACCGCCGTGTGGGAGTTCCGCTACGCGCTGGGAGCCGGGATCTCCGCGTTCCTCCTCGGCCTGTGGTGCTTTTTCGCCTTCGCGACGACGTCGGATCCCATTGTCCACCTGATGTGCGTCGCGGTGACCATCGGCAACTCGGCGGGCGTGTGCGGGAGGAATTTCGGCAGGCCCCGCATCGTCACCGTGCAGACCATCGGCTCGTTCGTTCCGCTGTTCGCCGCGCTGATCCTGCGGTTCGATCCGTACTACGCGGCCATCGCCGGCTTCGTCTTCCCGTTCTCGATCGCCCTGAAGGTCATCTCCTTCACGCTCTATCAGAACCTGCTCAAGGCGGTGATCGCCACCCGCGACATCACGGCGCTGGCCAGCCGCTTCGACACGGCGCTCAACAACATGCCGCATGGGCTGTGCATGTTCGATGCCCGGCGCCGCGTGGTCGTGTCGAACCGGCGGCTGACCGAGCTGCTCGGCGTCTCGCGCGACATCGCCCAGCGCAATGTCACGGTGCGGCAGCTCCTGCTGGAATGCGTTCCTCCCGGCATGGTGACGAACCTGAGTTCCGAGCGGCTGGCGGAATTGTTCGACAGCCGGTTGTCCGGACGCAGCAGCGACGACCTCGTGGTCGAGATCGAGGGCAACCGGGCGCTCGCCGTGACCTTCCAGCCGATGGAGAACGGCGGATCGGTGGTGCTCGTCGAGGACATCACCGACCGCCGCAATGCCGAAGCCAAGATCAAGCACATGGCGCGGTACGACACCCTGACCGGGCTGCCCAACCGCGTGCACTTCCAGGATCAGATGGATCGGGCGCTCGCGGTGATGCGGCGCACCGGAGATTCCTGTGCGCTCTTGTTCATCGACCTCGATCAGTTCAAGCAGATCAACGACACGCTGGGTCACGCCTACGGCGATCAGCTGCTGTGCGCGGTCGCCGACCGGCTGCGCGGCATCGTGCGCGAATGCGACGTGGTGGCCCGCTTCGGCGGCGACGAGTTCATCGTGCTGCAGTCGCCGGTCAAGCGGCCCGAGGAGGCCTCGACCCTGGCGCACCGCATCGTCGAGGAACTGAGCGAATCCTTCGAGATCGACGGTCATCGCCTGGTCATCGGGGCCAGCATCGGGATTGCGATGGCGTCCGAGCAGAATGCCACGGCCGACATCCTCCTGCAGAACGCCGACATGGCGCTCTATCGGGCCAAGTTCGACGGGCGCGGAACCTGGCGCTTCTTCGAGCCCGAGATGGAGGTCAAGGCGCAGGCCCGGCGCAAGCTCGAGCTCGATCTGCGGCACGCGCTGGAGACCGACGCTTTCGAGATCTACTACCAGCCACTGTTCAATCTGAAGACCGGCCAGATCTCCACCTGCGAGGCGTTGCTGCGCTGGCCGCATCCGGAGCGCGGCATGATCTCGCCGGCGGAATTCATCCCGGTCGCCGAGGAGATGGGTCTGATTGTCGAAATCGGTAAATGGGTGTTGCGCCGGGCCTGCATCGAGTGCTCGCGGTGGCCTCGCCACATCCGCGTGGCGGTGAACCTGTCGTCGATCCAGTTCCGGCGCGGCGATGTGGTGGCCGACATCCACGAGGCTCTGGCGATTTCCGGCCTGCCGCCGAACCGGCTCGAGGTCGAGATCACCGAATCGGTGCTGCTGCAGGACACCGAGGCGACGCGCGCGGCCCTGCTGCGGCTGCGCGATGACGGCGTGCGGATCTCGCTCGACGATTTCGGCACGGGCTATTCGAGCCTGAGCTACCTGCACAGCCTGCCGCTGCACAAGGTCAAGATCGATCGCTCGTTCCTGCAGGGGCTCGGGACCAACGAGCGTTCGCTGACGCTGCTCCACGGCGTTGCCAAGTTGAGCGCCGAGCTCGGCCTGTCGGTCGTCATCGAGGGGATCGAGACAGAGCAGCAGCTGGCGCTGATTTCTGCCGAAAAGAGCATCGACGAGGCCCAGGGCTTCCTGTTCAGCATGCCGATCCCCAGTCGGCAGCTTCTCACCCTGCTGGAGGCAACCTCGTCAAAAATCCGCCAGTTGCCGGAACGACCCCGGCGGGTGAGTGTAGCGGGCGCGTGACCGCCGACCGGCGGACGCGGGAGCTCGCCGGTGGTGACGTTACGGCAGGGTGGCCGTTTCGCCGGGGTGGCGGGCCAGCGCTTCTTCAGCCAGGATGCCTCTGCGGAATGCGGTGCCATCATGCCTCCGCAGGGCAACAATTTAACCAAGTAACGGGCTCAAATACAACCGAAGTATACCGCGGCCTGCCGATCGGAGGCGCCGCTACCTTTGATCGCGCCCGCCAGGAATGCGGCCCCCGAAGGCCCGAAATTGGCCGAAATCGGTTAACCTTAAAATTTCATCGGCCGGATTGACCCTTTACACTTGCATTAAAGAAGCATTAACCTCTCCGGAATGGAGCAGGTGGGGGCTCCAGGAGTAAGGGTTGGCTTATGAGCGATCAGGCGGCGGAGTGGATGCCGAGCTTTTCCGATCGGGTAATGCAACTGCTTGACCGGGTGGACTACCGCCTCGCCGAGACCCCTGACGAAAAGGAAACGATCTATCGCCTGCGCTACGAGGCTTACCTAAGGGAAGGGGCGATCGTCGCCGATTTCGGACGTCGGCTGGCCGATCGCTTCGACGATGCGGAGAATGCCTGGACGTTCGGTCTCTTCCTCGAGGACCGGCTGGTTTCCTCGCTGCGCATCCACATCGCCTCGCCCAGCCATCCGGATACGCCGGCAGTCGACGCCTTTCCCGACGTGCTCGGCCCGGAACTCGACGCGGGAAAGACCATCGTCGACCCCAACCGCTTCGTGATCGACCATGAAAGCGCCCGGCGCCATCCGGAGCTGCCCTACGTGTCGCTCCGCCTCGCCTACCTGGCGTGCATGTACTTCGACGCCGATCTCGGGACCGCGACCGTGCGCACTGAGCACCAGGCGTTCTACCGCCGGGTTTTCGCCCACCAGGTGGCGGCCCCCGCCCGGCCCTATCCGACCCTGACCAAGCCGCTGAGCCTGATGACGGTCCCATGCCGCCCCCTGAAGGAGCACGTGCTGCGGCGCTACCCGTTCTTCTGGTCGACCCTGTTCGAGCGGCGCATGCTGTTCGAGCGCCGCCAGCGGGCGTCCGGCAATGGGCTGAGCATGTCCGGCGAGCGCTCGCTGCGCATCGCCAAGACCGCCCTGGCGATGGCCTGAACGGGCTTCGGTTGGGCTGGCATGCCGGAGCGCCGGGCAAACTGGCCCGGCTGGGGTCTCACACCCTCGCGTCACGCCGCCTGCCGCGTCACGGCGTTCCGGCGACCGCCGGATCTACAACATGGCGATTCCCGCCGCTTGGCTGGCGACATTGACCGCCGACTACTGAGCCCAGCCCTTACTTGTACGTCTCGTTGGAGCGTTTGGCGAAGTCGTTCGTCCAGGTCTGCTCCAGCTTGATCCTGTCCGGCTTGATGTTCTCGTCGGAGGCGGCGAGAAACCTGAGGCAGGTCGCCGGACCGTCCTCGGGCATCAGGCCGTCCGGGGAGAGCACGTCGCGAACGTTCTTCAGCGCCGCCATGTACAGCATCTTGTCGCCCAGCAGATAGTTTTCCGGGACTACCTTGGCCACCTCCTCCGGCGTAGCGCGCTGCAGCCACTTGTCGGCGCGCACGATGGCATTGGCCAGCGCCTGCACCGTGCCGGGGTTCTTCTGGATGAATTCGACCTTGGAATTGATGGTGGCCGCCGGCATCGGTCCGCCGAACGTGTCGAGATTTCCCCGCATGGTGCGGGTGTCGACCAGGACCTTGATCGCTCCCTTCTGCTGCAGCATGGTGAAGACCGGATCCGATTGCGAGATCCCGTCGATCTCGCCGTTGGCGACGGCCGCCAGCACCGAGGCGCCGGCGCCGGTACCGATGACCACCACGTCGCTCGGCTTGAGGCCCGCCCTGGAGATCCAGTAGTTCAGCAGCATGTGCGTGCTCGAGCCCGGCGCGCTCACGCCGAATTTCAGGCCCTTCACGTCGCTGGCCGAGTTCACCTTGTCGGCGTTCTTGGCGGTCACTCCGACGGCGAGCTGCATGCCGCGTCCGATCACCGCGAAGGCTTGGACATGCTGGCCGAGCATCTGCATGCGGATCGTGTGCTCATAGGCCCCGGCAACCACGTCGGCGCTCCCCCCGATCAGCGCTTGCACCGATTTGCTGCCTCCGGCAAAGTCCTGGATCTCGACCTCGAGCCCTTCGTCCTTGAAGTAGCCGAGCTGCTCGGCGATGGTCAGCGCCAGATAATAGAGCGCCGACTTGCCGCCGACCGCGAGCACGACCTTGGTCTTCTCCGGGACCGCGGTGGCAGTCGCCGCGGGAAGCAGGCCGGCGCCGGCGGCGAGCACGGCCGAAACCAGCAACCTGCGGCGCGCAATCCCGCGCTCATGCATGGGGTCCTCCACACGTATTGCTTGAGGTCATTTCTTGCGCCCAGGATGCCGGACCGGGCACCCGCAGTCCATCTGGAACTTTGCGCGCCGATCTCGGGTCCGATCGGGCTCGGGGATCCGGCACCGGTAAGTACGAATACCGACATGGATCGGGCATTACCAACCATTCAGTCTTGACGCTTAAGCTTTCGCTCGATCTCGCGAGAACCGCGGCTCATCCGCATGGCGAATGTCGGCTCGGGCCTGTCGCCTGCAGTACCCCGATCGGCGGAGAATCCGAAAACCACGGAGCATTGAGCGATGGGCGTTTCGGAGTCGCTGCTCGCCGACCTCGAGGACGCGATGCGACGAGGCACGCCGGACCAGCGGGCGTCGACGCTGCGCCGCGTGACCGACTTGTTTCTCGACCGCACCAAGCGGCTCAACGAGGAGCAGGTCTCGCTGTTCGACCAGGTGATCAGCAACCTGATCGACGAGATCGAGATCAAAGCGCTTGTCGAGCTCGGCGGCAGGCTGGCGCAGGTATTCAACGCGCCGCCCGACGTGATCCGACGACTTGCCGACCACGACGACATCGCGGTTTCCGGGCCGGTTCTCACCTATTCGGAGCGGCTGACCAACTCCGACCTGGTCGGCACCGCAGAGACCAAGAGCCAGGCGCATCTGCTCGCTATATCGGGCCGGAAAAGGATCAACGAGCCCGTCACCGACATCCTGATACGCCGTGGCGACGATGCGGTGGCGCGCAAGGTCGCGGCGAATACCGGCGCCCGCTTTTCCGAATACGGCTTCGACGCCCTCGTCGAGCGCGCCCGCACCGACGGTAGGCTCGCCGAGAACGTGGCGCAGCGCGCCGACCTTCCGCCGGACCTGCTGCGTGCGCTGGTCGCGCAGGCGACCGCGGCAGTGCGGCAGCGCCTGCTCGCGATCACCCGACCCGACACTCACGGCGACATCGCCCGAATACTGGAAAAGGTCTCGGTCGACGTGACCAGCGCCTGCGAGCCGGAGTTCCTGCGCACCCTTCGGTCGATGCACGACAATGGCGAGCTCGGAGAGCGCGATCTGGCGGAATTCGCCATATCGGGTCGCTTCGACGAGACCGCGGCGGCGCTGTCTCTGCTCTGCGGGATCCCGATCGAGACCGTCGACGGCCTGCTGCACGACGATCGAGTCGACCCGATTCTGGTGATGTGCAAGGCCGTCGGACTAGGATGGCCGACCGTGTGGGCGGTGATCTGTGTGGGCCGCGCGGGACGCGGAGGGCTCGATGCCGCAGTGCTTCGCGATGAGTTCGGCAGATTGTCGCGGGCGACGGCCGAGCGGGCGATGCGTTTCTGGCGAGTTCGGCAAACGACCTTGAACCAGGTCGGAGATTCCGCGCGGTCGGCGCACAGCACCGCATAGGGCGGACGCTCGTCGGCCGCACATGCGCCGCGCGGCGACGCCGAGCAGCAGGATCGAGCCGCAGGGAGCGGCGATTAGATCCGCTACCGCCGGCGAAGCCGGTCGGCCTCCTCGGCACGCGTCGGATCCTCCATATTGGGTCAAATGCTGGGAAATTACCCCGCGGCAATGGTCGCTTTCGCGACATCGCCGGGAAATTTGATCGAGCGGGAGAACGCGAAATTCATTTTTCGCGTCTACTAATATCGATCAACCGGGATTCGGTTCGTGCATTGCGGCTCGCGTCGAATGGGCCGCGCAATGCAGACGGGATCACGCTGAGGACTTCTGGTCGGCGCGGCTGGGCGTACGACCGGCAGGTTCGGCAACGCTGGGGATCACATGCGTACCAACAATTCACTGATCTTCGAGATCGAGGAGGCCGTCCGCTCCGGATCGCCGGGCCGACGCGCCGATACGTTGCGCGGCGTCACCGACCTTTTCCTCAACGATGCGAGCCGGCTCAGCGAGGAGCAGGTCGTGTTGTTCGACGATGTGATCGGGCGTCTCATCGACGAGATCGAGATCAAAGCGCTGATCGAGCTCGGTCAGCGCTTGGCGCCGGTCGCCAATGCCCCGGTCGAGGTGATCCGTCGGCTCGCCCATCACGACGACGTCGCGGTCGCCGGTGCGGTGCTCGTGCATTCGGAGCGGCTGACCGATGCGGATCTCGTCGCCATCGCCGAGACCAGGGGGCAGGCGCACCTGCTGGCGATGTCGAGCCGCAAGCGGCTCGATGAGGCGGTCACCGATGCTCTGGTACGTCTGGGTAACGATGCGGTATTGCGCAAGGTTGCCGGCAATTCCGGGGCGCGGTTCTCGCAGACCGGCTTCGGGATGCTGGTGGAGCGCGCCCGCGGCGACGGAGCTCTCGCGGAAAAAATCGTCCTGCGTTCTGATGTTCCGCCGCATCTCTTCCACGCTTTGGTGATGCAGGCGACGGAGGTCGTGCACCGTCATCTGACGGCGGTGGCGCCGCCGGAAACCCGAGCGGCCATCGATCGCGCTCTCGCCAGGATCTCGGCCGAGGTCAGGGTCGAACTCGCCACGGCGAGCGAGCAGGGAAGTGCGGTCGAGCTGGTGCGATCGATGCACGAGGCAGGGAACCTCGCGGAGAGCGACGTCGTCGCCTTCGCCAAGGCCCGACGCTTCGACGAAACCATCGCGGCGCTCGCGCTCCTGAGCTCGATGCCCATCGACGTCGTCGACAGCGTCATGCGCGACGATCGCGTCGACCCGATTCTCATTCTCTGCAAGGCCGCCGGCCTGAAATGGCGAACCCTCTGTGCGGTGATCTCGATCGGGCGGGGCGGTCGTGGCGCCTCGTCGCTCGACCTCGACACGGTTCGCTTCGATTTCGACAAGCTTTCGGGGGCGACCGCGCGGCGGGTGCTGCGGTTCTGGCAGGTCCGACAGGTGGCGAGGACCAATACGGGCGACGCCGCCGAGTGGCTGGCGGAAGGGGACTGACCCTCGTTCGCTTGGCCGGGCCGGCCTTCCTTAACGGAACCATCACGCGCATCGCTGCGTCGATCCGAGCGGGGACGTGCTCCAGCCCGACTTTCTCAAGGCTATTCCCCGGCGTCCTGGTATCATTGGCCCATCGATCGGATGCTCGACGGAGGAATCGACACGATGGCCAAGGATGCTCAGACCGTCCGGCGAATCCTGCAGCTGCGCATGCGGGCGCCGACGCCGGACATCACGCAGATGCTGGCCTTCGCCAAGGCGGCGATTCCGTTCTACGAGGCTTTCGGCAATACCAGGGTTCGGCTATTGCGCAATGTCGACGATCAGGCCCAGTTCGTCCAGGAGATCGAATACGAGGCCGAGGCGACCCTCGAGCTGAACCGCCAGAAGGTCGCCAGCGATCCCACTCTCCAGGGCTACATCCGGACCTGGCGGTCGTTGTTTCCGGGGGGCGTCGAGTTCGACGTCTACGAGGACGTGACCGAGGGCGGCGGATGATCCTGCCCTGCGGCGTCAATGCATCCGCCGTGCCTCCTCGTCGCGCAGCAGGAAACGCTGGATTTTTCCGGTCGCGGTCCGCGGCAGATCGGAACGGATGTCGATCCACCGCGGGTATTTCCACGCACCCGCCCGTTCCTTCACCAGGATCTTCAGCGATTCGAGCAGTCGTTCGTCCGCCACATAGCCCTGCTTGAGCACCACGAAGGCTTTCGGCTTGGTCAGCCCGTCGGCGTCGTCCTTGCCGATGACGGCCGCCTCGAGCACGGCCTCGTGGGTCGCCAGCGCCGCCTCGACCTCGAACGGGGAGACCCACATGCCGCTCACCTTGAACATGTCGTCGGTGCGCCCGCAGTAGTGATAGTAGCCGTCCGGGTCGCGGAAGAACTTGTCCCCCGTATAGGTCCAGGGACCGACGAACGTGCGGCGGCTCCTTGCCCGCTGGTTCCAATAACCCTCGCCGCTGGAGGGACCGCTCACCACGAGCTCGCCGATCTCACCGGTGCCGAGCGCGCGCCCCCCTTCGTCGACGATCTTCGCGTCGTAGCCAGGAACCGGCTTGCCGAGCGATCCGTAGCGGACGTCGCCCGGCCGGTTGCTCAGGAACGTCTGCAGCATCTCGGTCGAGCCGATGCCGTCGAGAATGTCGACCCCGACCTGCTCGCGCCAGCGTTCGCCGAGACGGGGAGGCAGCGCCTCGCCGGCCGACACGCAGACGCGCAGCCGGTCGGAGCCGAGGCCGCGTGTCAGGCCCTTGTGGGCGAGCAGTGCCGCATAGAGCGACGGCACGCCGTAGAAGATGCTCGGTCGGTGGCGCCGCATGGCATCGAGGATCGCCTCGGGCGTCGGCCGGTCGGGCATGAGAACCGCGCTCGCTCCGACCGACATGGGAAACGACATGGCGTTGCCGAGCCCGTAGGCGAAGAACAGCTTTGCCGCCGAGAACACCACGTCGTCCTCGCCGATCGCCAGGATGCCGCGGCCGAACAATCTCGCCGTCGCCATCAGGCTCGTGTGCACGTGCTTGACGGCCTTGGGGTCGCCGGTCGAGCCCGACGTGTAGAGCCAGAACGCGACCTCGTCGGATACCGTCGGTGCGGTGAACGGTTGCGGCGGCTGCCCGGCCATCAGATCCCCGAGCAGATGGACGTCGCGGTCGAACCCGGTCTTGTCGGCGGCGGATCCACCGACCAGCACGATGGTCCGCAGATGCGGCATGCCGCGGACGATCGGGCGCAGCGCCGGCGCCAGCGATGCGGCGATCACGATGGCAGCGGCGCGGCTGTCGGCGAGCATGTAGGCCTGGCGTTCCGCCGGGAGGAATGTATTGAGCGGCACCGCAACCAGTCCGGCGCGGATCGCACCGAAGAAGGTGACCGGATAGTCGACCGTATCGTTGAGCAGCAGCGCGATCCGGCATTCGGGCCGCACGCCGAGCGCGCGCAGGGCGCGCGCGAACCGGAACGTTGCCGTCTGCAGCTCGCCATAGGTCATCGACCGCGCAGGATCGGTGAATGCGATCTTCTCGCCGAGCCCGCGTGCCACGTTGGCGTCGACGAAATCGGCAGCGGCGTTGTATGGCCGCCGGCCCTCCTCCAGCATGGGCTCCGTCGCTCCTTCGGCGCTTGCGGTGCTATCGTTCTGCCGGCGGCGAGGATAGGGGCGCATGCATTCGATTGCAATCAACCGGGCGGCGGCCGACGCCCGCCAGAACGATAACCCTAATGGTACTTGGTGGACCGCTACGCAAACCGGCCCTCCGTACCTTTGTGCGCGCCGTCGGTGATCAACAAATGCCGCTCGCCTGCTCGATTGCGGTCGTGGGGGCCGGTCCGGCCGGATTGATGGCGGCGGAGGTCCTGGCGCGTGGCGGGGCGGCAGTGACCGTCTACGACCGCATGCCGTCGGTCGGGCGAAAATTTCTGCTCGCCGGCCGCGGCGGTCTCAACCTCACCCATAGCGAACCGCTCGACCGGTTGCTGACGCGGTACGGTCCGGCCGCCCCGCGTCTGGCCGCGGCGATCCGCAGCTTTCCGCCAGGCGAGTTGCGAGCGTGGTGCGAGAGCCTCGGACAGACGACATTCGTCGGCTCGAGCGGCCGGGTCTTCCCGACCGTCCTCAAGGCGTCTCCACTGTTGCGCGCCTGGCTGGCGCGGCTCGCCGGGTTGGGGGTCGTCTTCCGGATGCGGCATCGTTGGATCGGATGGGCTCCCGACGGCGAACTGGGGTTCGCCGGGGCGGACGGCGCCGGCCTGACGGTCCGCGCGGACGCCACCGTGCTGGCGCTCGGCGGGGCGAGCTGGCCGCGCCTCGGATCCGACGGCACCTGGCTCGACGCGATACGCGGCGCCGCCATTGCGACCGCTCCGTTCGCCCCCGCCAACTGCGGTTTCGACGTGACCTGGTCCGAGGTCTTTCGCCATCGGTTCGAAGGTCGGCCGCTCAAGCGGATCGTGCTGTCGTTCGGCGATCGTGCCGTCCCGGGCGAAATGATCATCACCCGCCGGGGTCTGGAAGGCGGCGCCGTGTATGCGCTGTCGGCGGCGTTGCGCGACGCCATCGCCGACCGCGGCGAGGCGCTGCTGCTGGTCGACCTCAAGCCCGATATCGCGACCGCGGAGCTCGCCCGGCGCCTGGCCGCGCCGCGCGGCAAGCAGTCGGTCTCGACGTTTCTGCGCAAGAGCGTGCGGCTCGGACCGCCGGCGATCGGGCTGCTCCGGGAGAGCGCCGGCGCCGAGCTCGCGGGCCTGACGGGCGCCGCCCTGGCGGCGCTCATCAAAGCCACGCCGGTCCGTCTGGTCGGAACCGCCGGGTTGGAGAGAGCCATTTCGACGGCGGGCGGCGTCCTTCTGGAGGAGGTCGACGAAAGCTTCATGCTGGGTCGGCGGCCCGGCGTGTTCATGGCCGGCGAGATGCTCGACTGGGAGGCGCCGACCGGGGGCTATCTGCTGCAGGCGGCATTCGCCACCGGGGCTGCGGCCGGGCGCGGAGCGCTCGCCTGGCTCGCGGGCGACAAGGCGCGTTCGGCCGCTTCCGCCGCCGACCCGCCCGTTCGGGCGTGAGACCGGACCGCGGATCCGGACGACGTCAGCCGCGCTCGATCTCCTCGCGCAACAGCTCGAGCTCGAGCCATTTCTCTTCCGCGAGTGCCAGCGCCGATTGGGCGGCGGCTAGCGCCCGCGAAGCCTCGTCGAAAGCCCGGCGGTCGCGCGCGTAGAGCCCGGGATCCTCGAGCTGTCGCTGCAAGCCCTGCACCTGCTCGCCGAGCCTGGCGATCTCGTCGGGCAGCGTCTCGAGCGCATGCTTCTGATGGAAGCTCAAGCGACGCCTGGCCGCAGCGGCGGGGGCCGCCGGCCGTGCGTCCCGGGGCTCGGACCTGGCGGACGGCAGCGCCAATCGCCGGCCCGCGACATCGGCGCCACGCTGCGCCAGCATGTCGGCGTAGCCGCCCGCGTATTCGACCCAGCGTCCGTCACCTTCCGGCACGACCACCGCGCTCACCACGCGGTCGAGAAAATCGCGGTCGTGACTGATGAGAACCACGGTGCCGGCATAATCGGCGAGCGTCTCCTCGAGAACATCGAGCGTCTCGAGGTCGAGGTCATTGGTCGGCTCGTCGAGCACCAGCACGTTGGAGGGCCTCGCCAGCGCCCGCGCCAGCATCAGCCGGCCGCGCTCGCCGCCCGACAGCACCCTGAGCGGGGTGCGCGCCTGCTCGGGCGTGAACAGGAAGTCCTTCATGTAGCCGACCACGTGGCGCGGCTTGCCGCCGACCGTCACGGTGTCGCCGGAACCGCCGGTCAGCGCCTCGGCAAGCGTCCAGTCGGGGCTGAGGCTCTCGCGCCCCTGGTCGAGGCTCGCCATCGCCAGATTGGCGCCGAGGCGGACGCTGCCCTGATCCGGCGGAACGGCTCCGGTGATCAGATTGATCAAGGTGGTCTTGCCGCTGCCGTTCGGACCGACGATTCCGATCCGGTCGCCGCGATAGATGCGGATGGAGAAGTCGGTGACGATCGGCCGCTCCGCATAGGCCTTGCCGATCCGCCGGGCCTCGACGACCAGCGTCCCGGATTTGTCGCTCTCCGCCGCCGCGATGGCGGCGGTGCCGGCGGCGCGCTGACGGTCCCGGCGCTGTGCTCTCAGCTGCTGCAGGTCGGCCATCCGGCGGACATTGCGCTTGCGCCGCGCCGTCACCCCGTAGCGCACCCAGTCCTCCTCGGCGGCGATCTTGCGATCGAGCTTGTGACGGTCGCGTTCCTCCTCGGCGAGGATGTCGTCGCGCCATGCCTCGAAGGCGGAAAATCTCAGATCGATGCGGCGCGTCCTGCCGCGATCGAGCCAGACCGTGGTGCGCGACAGGTTTTCCAGAAAGCGCCGGTCGTGACTGACCATCACCATCGCGGCGCGCCTCTGGTCGAGCTCGCGCTCGAGCCATTCGATGGTCGGCAGGTCGAGATGGTTGGTCGGCTCGTCGAGCAGCAGGATGTCGGGCACCGGCGCCAGCACGCGGGCGAGCGCGGCGCGCCGCGCCTCGCCGCCGGAAAGCTGCGCCGGATTCTGCCCGCCGTCGAGGCCCAGTTGCTCGAGGAGATAGCGTGCCTGATGCGGATCGTCGCCGGGGCCGAGCCCCGCCTCGACGAAGCCCAGCGTGCTGGTATGGCCGGAAAAATCCGGCTCCTGCGACAGGTAGCGGATCGTGGCGCCGGGCTGCACGAAGCAGCTGCCGCTATCCGGCGCCATCAGCCCGGCGGCGATCTTCAGAAGCGTCGACTTGCCCGAGCCGTTGCGGCCGACCAGGCACAGGCGGTCGCCCGCCGACACCGACAGCTCGACGCCGTCGAGCAGCGGCGTGCCGCCGAAGGTCAGCGCGATGTCGCTCAGCTGGACGAGGGGAGGGGCCATGGGACAACAAGGGGCGATGATCGGGATCGTGGCAAGCGGCTCACGCCGGGCGCTCGGCACGCTGCAGGCGCCTGACCGTCTCCTCGAGCGTGGACAGAAAGGCCGAGCGGTCGCGCGGCGAGAACGGCTTGGGTCCGCGGGTCACATCGCCCGCCGAGCGCAGGTCGGTCATCAGGTTGCGCATCGCGAGCGCCATGCCGATGGCGTCCTCGGTGAACGCCCGGCCGTCCGGCGCGATCACCGCCGCCCCGGCCTTCACGCACCGGCTCGCCAGCGGGATATCGGCCGTGACCACGATGTCGCCGGCGGCCACCCGCCCGGCGATCCAGTCGTCGGCGGCATCGAGCGCCGCGCCGGCAGCGACCCGCTCGATGCGCTCGTCCCGGGGCACCCGGATGAAGCCGCCCGCCACCACATAGACCCGGAGACCGTGGCGCTCCGCCACGCGATAGATCTCGTCCTTGACCGGACAGGCGTCGGCATCGACGAAGATGCGGGGCGCCGCGATCTCGTCGGTCATCGCCGCGCAGCCACGATGCAGGCGGAAATCAAGAAGGGCTGCCCATGCGGGCAGCCCTTCCATTGTCGGACCGCGGTCCACTGGCGGACCGTAAGGCGTCGCATCACGCGGCGCGGACCTCGATCGAGGCGAGGATCCAGTTCACGGATGCCGGCGACCGCGGCGAAAGACAATGAGACACTGGATCACCTCCTTTCGGTTGTTGACGATGTCGCCAATGTAAGGCGCCGCGCCGGGATTTCAAAGGCGGAATTTTCGCCGGTTCCTCGGCCATTCGCGGCAATTTTGCGCAAAATGGCCGTTCCGGCGGTTTGACAGAAGCGGGATCCTGCTGCTCCAACCCTGTCCGATACGGGGTCGGGAATCGTTTCGTTGGGCGCCCATGACATCATTGTTCTCGGAGCGGGCGGTGCCGGCCTGATGTGCGCCGGGGTCGCCGGCCGGCGCGGCCGTTCGGTGCTCGTGCTCGAGCAGGCCCGACGGCCCGGCGAGAAGATCCGTATATCCGGCGGCGGGCGGTGCAATTTCACCAATCTCCACACCTCGCCGGAAAACTTCCTGTCGGGCAATCCGGACTTCTGCCGGTCGGCGCTCGCAAGCTACAGCCAGCACGACTTCATCGCCCTGGTCGACTCCCACGGCATCGCGCACCACGAAAAGAAGCTCGGCCAGCTGTTCTGCGACGGCTCGTCGCAACAGATCATCGACATGCTGCTCGAGGAATGCCGCCACGGCGGCGTCACCCTCGAGCTCTCGACCCGCATCTTCGCGGTGACGAGGACCGCCGATGGGTTTGCGGTGTCCACCGACCGGGGCAGCCATGGCTGCGGTGCGCTGGTGGTCGCCACCGGCGGGCCGTCGATCCCGCGGATGGGAGCGTCCGGGTTCGGCTATCGGATCGCCGAGCAATTCGGGCTTGCCGTGGTGCCGCCGCGCCCGGGCCTGGTGCCGCTGACCTTCGACCAGGTGCTGCTCGCCGACCTGAAGGATCTGGCCGGGGTCTCGGTCGACGCGGTGGTGAGCTGCGGCAAGGCGCGGTTCGTCGAGGCCATGCTGTTCACCCACCGCGGGCTGAGCGGTCCGGCGATCCTGCAGATATCCTCCTATTGGCGCGAGGGCGACGACATCGTCATCGATCTGGCGCCGGGCATCGACGCCCGGGCAATGCTCGAGGCGGCGCGCCGCGATCATCCGCGGCAGGAGCTGGCGACCACGATCGGAGGATTTCTGCCAAAACGTCTCGCCCAGAAAATCGCCGACAAGGCCGGTCCCGCGCGGCGGATGGGCGACCTCTCCAACCGGCATCTGGACGCCGCTGCTCGCGCGGTGAATGCCTGGCGGGTGACGCCCGACGGCACCGAAGGCTACCGCACCGCCGAGGTCACGCTCGGTGGCGTCGATACGGCGGGGTTGTCGTCGAAGACGTTCGAATCGAGATCGGTTCCGCGAACTCTTTTTCATCGGCGAGGTGGTCGACGTCACCGGTCACCTCGGCGGCTTCAATTTCCAGTGGGCATGGTCGTCGGGCCACGCGGCGGGGCGGGTAGTGTGACGCGGGAAGGAACCGAGAAGAAGGTTTGTCGGGTCTCAATGCAGCCGCGCGTGCACCAGGTGTCCCAGAATCGTCTCCTCGCCCAGCAGCTTGCAGGCTTCCAGGCGGTGCAAGCCCTCGACCAGGACCAAGCGCTCGCCGTCGCGGCGGACCAGGACGGGCGTCTGCTGGCCGACCTCCAGGATGCTTTCGGCGATCGCCTGCACGGTCTTGGGGTCGAGGGTCGCGCGCCGCTTGACCGGCACGTAGATGTTGGCGATCGGGAATTTTTCCGTCTTCAGCATGGCTGAAAGTCCCGGGCTCGAGTGACCGGACATTATCGTCCGGCCAGGGAGCGCCGCCAAGTGGGGATCTGCTCTCAGTGGGGATCTGCTCGTGACCGGTGTCTCGCCACAATTCACTTGAGCGTCCAGGACCCCATCGCCGAGCTGCGGCGAGGCGGAGACCGCCGCATTGAACCGCAGGTCCCGGGTCGGCGCGCAGTCGAACCCGGCCGCGATCCCGCCAGGCCCTTGTCGCTGCCGGCAGCATCGCGCGCAGGGCATCGCGGTATGGGCAAACTCGTCGCTGATGGCCGACAGAAGGAGCTCGCGGGCATGTCACCGATGACAGAGGCAGCCAAGCGGCCACTGACCTGCGCCGTGGTTCTGGTTTCCAATTTTTGGAAATCTGTGCCATGTTCGATCAATGATCGTCATCGGCACGGATGTGGTCGAAATCTATCTCGCCGATCATGCCGGCCACAAGGGGATCAAGGGCGCGCGGTCACAATACGAAGCGTGGCTCGGCATCGTGACGCGCGCCAACTGGCGCAATCCGGAGGACGTCAAGGCGTCGTACCCGAAAGCGAGCATCCTCAAGGCCAGTCGAGTTCGTTTTCAACATCAAGGGCAACGACTATCGATTGATCGCTCGCGTGCAGTACCAGGCGGGAGTCTTGGCGATCCGGTTCTTTGGGACGCATGCCGAATACGACAAGATAGATGCGGAGACGGTGTGATGGATGCAGTCGTGGTCCTGATCGACAGCGATGCGGAGCTTGCTCGTGCGCGCGCGCTGGTCGATCGGCTCTGGGATTCGAGCGAGCCAGCCGATATTGCGCGGCTGGAGGCGCAGGCTCGCCTGATCGCTGCCTATGAGGAGCGCAAATGGACCCGCCGGCCGGCGAGCACGGCGGATCTGATCCGACACCTCATGGATCAGCACGGTGTCACGCGTGCCGGCATGGTACCGATCCTCGGCACGCCGAGTCGCGTCAGCGAAGTCCTCAGCGGCAAGAAGGGGCTGAGCATGGCGATGGTGCAGCGGCTGCGTGCCCGGTTCCGCGTGCCGGCCGACCTTCTCATTCCACCCCCGAAGAAAGCCCCCCGCCGGACGAGGCGAGCCGCGGCCTGACTTTCGGGTGTTTCCGCCAAAAGAGAATCCACATCCCGGTGTCGCGCCGCCCAAGTCAATTGAGTGTCCACGAAGCTCCCAGCGTCACGCCGTAGTCGCCGAGCTGCGGCGAGGCGGAGACCGCGGCATTGAACCGCAAGTCCCTGGTCGGCGCGTAGCCGAAGCCCGCCGCGATCCCCGCCAGGCCTTTGTAGCTGCCGGCCGCGGCGGACACCGACAGCTTGCCCGGGCGCTCGTCGTAGCGCAGCCCGCTCGCCGCGAGCGCGAGCGCCGTCCCGGCCCGCGCCTCGCGCTGGTTGTCGTCGATCCGCGTCTGCAGTCCGCCGATCTGGCCCGCGAGCCCGCTGGCGACGCTCGACAGCTGGCTCATGTTGACCGCATCGGTGGCGCCGACCCCGGCCGCCACGTT
Source organism: uncultured Alphaproteobacteria bacterium (assembly GCA_963755055.1). GTDB lineage: Bacteria > Pseudomonadota > Alphaproteobacteria > Rhizobiales > Xanthobacteraceae > AP-16. The sequence goes on from CAVWIS010000021.1 coordinate 41,698, forward strand.
GGTGATCCGTCGCTCGTTGCCGGCCGCGCCGACCGAGACCGTGTTGGGCTGGCTCGCCACCGAGCCCTGGCCGACCGCCACCGAGTTGCTGGCCGAAGGCGCAACCACCGCGTTGGCGCCGAGCGCCGTGCCGTTGACCGCCTGCACCGTCGCGCTCTGTCCCACCGCCACCGAACTTGCCGTGGTGGCACTGGCCGAATTTCCGATCGCTGTCGCCGACGAGACGTTGGCGACGCAGCCCGCGCAGCTCGCATTGGCGAAGTCCCCGAAGGCGGCGCCGCCGGTGGCGGCCGCCGCGGTGTTGCCCACGGCGACCGATCCGGTCGCGACCGCGTTCGTCCCGACCGCGATCGCATTGGTGCCGGTTGCCGCCGCGTTGAGCCCGACCGCGATGGCGCCGGGCTGGGTCGCCAGCGCGCTGTCGCCGATCGCGACCGCGCTGGTGCCCGAGGCGACCGCGTTGCCGCCCAGCGCGATCGCGTTCGTGCCGGTGGCCGAGGCGGCGCCTTGGGTCGAATTGATCCTCAGATAGGTCAGGCCGCTTCCCGAGGCGATGCCGGCGACGACCGTGGTGAGATTGTTGATGCCCGCCGTGTTGGCGCTCAGCCCCTGATTGAGTGCACCGATCGCGTCGCCGACCCCGCTATAGATCGCGCCCTGGACCGTATAGGCGGGCACCGTGATGGTGCCGTCGGCGTTCGCCGTGGCGCCGCCGCCGAGCGCGGTCGCCATACTCTGGGCGGTGGTCTGCAGCTGGCCGAGATTGACCGCCCCGGTGGTGGCGGTGGCGGCGGCGACCCCGATGATCTGCCGGTCGCCCTGGAGGCCCGCCACGTCGATCACCGTGCCGTTGGTGGCGGCGCCGATGGTGATCACCCGGGTGGAGGCGTTCTGCTGCACCAGCCCGATGGTGCCGCCGGCAAGCGCGTTCTGCAGCGTGGCGATCGCCTGGGTGTCGGCGGTGAGCTGGGTGTCGAGGGCGCCGAGCGCGCCGCCGACATTGTTGTAGGTGCCGCCCTGGATGGCGTAGCTCGGCCCCGTGACGATCCCGTTGGCGTCGATGCCGGCGCCGCCGCCAAACGTCGCCGCGATCCGCTGGTTGGCGGTGAGGAAAGCCGTTCGGGCGTTGGCGTTGGACGTCGCGATGGTCTGGTTGGTGGCAAACAGCTGGCTGCCGTTGACGGCATCCGTGCTGGTGGGCCCGACGGCTCCGGCCGCCACATTGGTGATTTTCCGCGTGTGGCCGGGCGCGCCGACCGAGACCGTGTCGGCGACGTCGGCGATCGACCCGGCGCCGAGCGCCACCGCGTTGAAGGCTGTCGCCTGGGCGCCGGAGCCGATCGCAACGGAGGTCGTGCCGGAGGCCGTGGTGCCGGTACCGTAGGCGGAGCTGTCGAGGCCGCTCGCCGTGCTGTTGAACCCGTAGGCGGAGCTGCTGAGGCCGCTGGCCGTGCTGAAGGTGCCATAGGCCGATCCGTTGTCGCCGGTGGCCTTGCTGCTGTAGCCGAACGCCGAGCTGCTCTGGCCGCTGGCCACGGTGAGGTGGCCGTACGCCGACGCGCTGTCGCCCGAGGCCGTGCTGTTGTCGCCGAAGGCCGCGCTGCTCTGGCCGCTTGCCAGCGAGTTGATGCCGTAGGCCGAGCTGTAGAGGCCGCTCGCCGTGCTCTGGTAGCCGAACGCCGAGCCGAAGTCGGCGCTCGCCGTGGCGGCGGCTCCGACCGCCGAGCTGGCGGCGCCGCTGGCCGTGCTGCCGGCGCCGTAGGCGGAGCTGCCATCGCTGCTCGCCGTGCTGCCGACCCCGTAGGCGGAGCTGGAAGCGCCGCTGGCTTTGCTGCTGACCCCATAGGCGGAGCTCGAGTGGCCGCCGGCCTGCGCGCCGAAGCCGTAGGCCGAGCTGCTGATGCCGCTCGCGCTGCTTCCGGCGCCGAAGGCCGAGCTGTTGTCGGCGGAGGCGGCGGCGTTGTTGCCATAGGCCGAGCTGTTGATGCCGCTCGCGCTGCTTCCGGCGCCGAAGGCCGAGCTGCCGGCCCCGCTGGCAGTGCTCAAGTAGCCATAGGCGGAGCTGTAGTTGCCGCCCGCAATGGACGAATAGCCGGTGGCGGCGCTGTAATCGCCGATGGCCTGGGCGCCGTTGCCGAAAGCCGAGCTGCTGATGCCGCTGGCGACGCTGCTGGCGCCATAGGCCGAGCTGTTGGCGCCGCTGGCGTTGCTGTTGAAGCCATAGGCGGAGCTGTAGGCGCCGCTGGCGGCGCTGCCGTCGCCGAACGCCGAGCTGCTGAGACCGCTCGCCACGCTGGCGTGACCGAACGCCGAGGCATAGTCGGCGGTCGCCGTGCTGTTGTCGCCGTAAGCCGAGCTGCTGCGGCCGCCCGCCTGGCTGTTGAGACCATAGGCGGAGCTGTAGTCGCCGCTCGCCGTGCTGCTCTGACCCACCGCAACCGCAAGCGAGCCGGTGGCGGTGCCGCCGCCGGCGGCGTACTGGGCGTGCGCGGCCGGGCCGGCGAGGGCGGCCGCCACCGCCGCAAGGCAAGCGAGAACCCGCGGCGCCAGTCCGCTCTTGGCTGCGGCGCGGGTGCGCGCAGACCCTGTTCTCGCCCAGCCGACCGAATTGCCCCGTGCACGCATGACGTCCGTCAACCGTTACCGGACACCACTGCGGCCCGGCGATCGGTAACTGCTCATGACTTGCGCAGTGGGATCAACTGTACATAATTGACCCGAATTCGCCTTTTTTGCCCCGTGTGGCGCCGACGCAACGGAGAAAACACCCATTTTGGATCGCTCAACGGCCGAGCCCTCATCCCGAGGCGGCACGCTGATCGCGGCGGGCGGCTCGCTGCCGGCCGATGCCATCGCGGGGCTGTGTGCCCATCCGCGATTTTCCCAGGCGGTGCGCGTGGCGTCGCGCGGCGTGGTCGGGCTCTACCGCGGCAACCGCCTGCTCAACCTGGTGACGCATGACCGCGGACGAATGGTTGTCGGCCTTCTGGCGCTCGATCTTCACCTGTCGCGGCGGCCGGGGGATCCGGATTCCGGACTGACGGTCAACCGCCTCAAGGCGGTCTGCGCCGAGCACGGCATCTGCAGCCCGGGCCGCACCCGGGCCATGCTGGCGCTGATGCGCCTCGCCGGCTACCTGGCGCCGGCGCCCGAAGCTGCCGACCGCAGGCTGCAGCTGCTCGTCCCCACCGAGCGGCTGACCGCGTCGCTCAGGGAGCGATGGGCTTGCGTGCTCGGTGCCGCCGCCCTGGTGCGGCCCGAGGCGGCGGAGGCCGCCGCGGCGCTCGATCGCGCGGCGCCGGATGTCATGGCGGCCCTGGGGCGCCTGTTGATGGCGCATTTCCGCGCGGGTTTTCGCCTGCTCGAGCACGCGCCGGAGCTCCATCCGTTCGCCGGCCGCAATGCCGGCTTCGTCATCCTGCTGAGCCTGGTGGCGGCCGGCGAGGAGGACGACACGGTGCCGCCGATGCGGCCCGTCGCCGTCTCGGTCTCCGAGCTGGCGCGGCGGTTCGCGGTGTCGCGTGCCCAGGTGGTGCGGCTCATGCGCGACGCCGCCGATCGGGGACTGATCGAGCGCAGCGGAACGCCGCTTGCTCCCCGGATCACGATCCTGCCGCCGCTGGCACAGGCGGTCCGGCATTTCTTCGCCACCTTGTTTCTGCTCCTCGCCCATTGCGGGGTGACGGCGATGGCGGAGATCGATGGCCGCCCGAGCCGCGACGTCGCGGCTTGAGTTTTCCGCTCAGCGCCAGCGCGCGCGCATGCGTGCCATAAGATCGATCGTCGGCTGCGGGCGGGCCGGCGCGGCCGCGCCCGGCTGTGCCGCCGGCATCGGCCAGACGCGCGTCTCGAACAGCCGCAGCAGCGAGGTCGGCACGAAGCGCGTGCGTCCCGCATAGACGTGGCGGTCCCCGGCCCGCGCCTGGCCGTGCACGTAGAAGCGCTGCGGCACGATCAGGTGGAGCTCATTCTTCGCCCGCGTCATCGCCACGTAGAGCAGCCGCCGCTCCTCCTCGATCTCCTCCGAGGTGCCGGTGCCGAGGTCCGACGGGATGCAGCCGTCGACCGCGTTGAGCACGAACACCGCGCTCCATTCCTGGCCCTTGGCCGAGTGGATGGTGGAGAGGATCAGATAATCCTCGTCGAGGTGCGGCGCCCCGGCCTCGTCGCTGGTGGCGTCCGGCGGGTCGAGGGTGAGCTCGGTGAGGAAACGCTCGCGCGACGGGTAGCCCGCGGCGATCTGCTCGAGCTGGATGAGGTCGGCGACGCGGATTGCGGCGTCCTCGTGGATGCGCTCGAGATGCGGCTCGTACCACTGGCGCACCAGCGTCGAGCTCCGCCGGCCAGCCGGATTGGTTCTGCGCCAGCCGGGCAAACAGCTCGCAGAACGGCCGCCAGTCGTCAGCGGCGCGCGCCGGCACCGCGACGTCGTCTGGCGCGCCAGTCGGGTCGGCGCCCGCCATGCGGTCGAGCGCGCGCCCCGCGGTCGCCGGGCCGATGCCGGGCATCAGCTGGAGCACCCGGAACCCTGCCACCCGGTCGCGCGGGTTCTCGGCGAAGCGCAGGCAGGCGAGCACGTCCTTGATGTGCGAGGCCTCGAGGAATTTCAGCCCGCCGAATTTGACGAACGGAATGTTGCGCCGGATGAGCTCGACCTCGAGCGGCCCGGAATGATGCGAGGTGCGAAACAGCACGGCCTGCTGCTTGAGCGCCGTCCCGACCTCGCGGTTCTCCAGAATCCGCTCGACCACGTAGCCCGCCTGATCGGCGTCGTCGCGGACGTTGACGATTCTCGGCCGCTCGGGGGCGTGCCGCTCGGACCACAAATTCTTGCTGAAGCGCTCGGCGGCAAGCCCGATCACCGCGTTCGACGCCGCCAAAATCGCCTGGGTGGAGCGGTAGTTGCGCTCCAGCGTGACGATGCGGGCGGGCGGGCTGAACTGGCCGGGAAAATCCAGAATGTTGCGCACCGTCGCGGCGCGGAACGAATAGATCGACTGGGCGTCGTCGCCGACCACGGTGAGACCGCGGCCGGCGGGCTTCAACGCGGTGAGGATCGAGCCCTGCAGGCGGTTGGTGTCCTGATATTCGTCCACCAGCACATGGTCGAATTTTTCGCCCACCTCGGCGGCGAGGCTGGTGTCGGCCATCATCTGCGCCCAGTACAGCAGCAGGTCGTCGTAATCGAGCACGTTCTGCCGCTGCTTGGCCTCCACATAGGCCGCATAGAGGCCGGTGAGCTCGCGCTCCCAGCCGGCGCACCAGGGAAACGCCTTCGCCAGGACGACGGCGAGGTCCGCCTCGGCATTGACGGCGCGTGAATAGATCGCCAGGCACGTCCCCTTGGTGGGAAACCGGTTTTCGGTGCGCGACAGGCCGAGCTCGTGGCGGGTGAGGTTCATCTGGTCGGCGGCGTCCTCGCGGTCGTGGATGGTGAAGTTTTGCGACAGCCCGATGCGCTCCGCGTGCTCGCGCAGCAGTTTTGCACCGATACCGTGAAACGTGCCGGACCAGCTCAGCGCCGCCAGCGCCGCACCCGCCTTGGCCCCGAGCGCCGCCACCACGATCCGCTCGACCCGCCGCCCCATCTCGGCGGCGGCGCGGCGCGAGAAGGTCAGCAGCAGGATGCGGCGCGGATCGGCGCCGTTGACGATGAGGTGCGCGACCCGGTGGGCGAGCGTATTGGTCTTGCCGGTCCCGGCGCCGGCAATGACCAGCAGGGGACCGGGGTCGCCCGACGTCCCGATGCCGTGCTCGACGGCACGCCGCTGGTCCGGGTTGAGCTTTTCCAGGTAGGCGGCTGGCATCGGGCCCGGCGAATCATGTGGACGGTTCGACAGGACAGAGACCACGTTTCCCGTTTTGTTCGCAACGGCTACGGCGCGGACGGCCTGCGCGCGCCGATCGTCGCAATCTCCTGCGCGCCTGCGCGGATGCGGAATGAGCGTCACCGCGCGCCAGTTCGGGCCAGCTCGGCGACATGGCAACTCCGTTCTCCGGCGGCAGGTGATCGGCCTTTCAGGCGTCGACCAGGCCGGCGCCGACGCTCGTTTCCTCCTTGTGGATTTCTTTGCCCGGGTCTCGTTGTCGTCGGCCCGCTGTCGCGCCTGCGAGGCCGCCGCCGCCCGGCTCGGGCTGCTTGATCCGCTTGTTTTTGCCGTTCCGTTGTTTTGCAATCTCGGCGCGCTTTCTGCCCCGGGCCGCTTGTTGTTTTCGTTGTTTTGGTTGTTTTCGTTGTTCCCTTGTTATTCATCCCGAGATTGTGTCGTCGGCCTTCTCGGCGAGAAAGGTGCCGTCGGATTGCCGGACCAGGGTCGCCACGTGCTGCCCGTTGGCCCAGCGGAAGGTCATCCTCTGCGGTTCCTGGGCGCGCTCGGCCGCCTGCGCCGCCGCCGCCTCGGCGGCATCCGCCCGGGCGCGGGTGTCGACGATCTTGTCGACCACCCGGAGCAGCTCCAGCGCCTCCCGCGGCGAGATCGCGCCGCCCCCGATCGCCCCGCCGATCTCGTCGGCGGCGGTTCTGGCGTCCTGCGGGCCGGCGATGGTCGGCAGCGGGAAGGCCATCGGGCGGTCGCGGCCGCGCGGCCCGATGCGGTCGAGGCAGATCTTCATCGCCGCGGTGTCGCCGCCGATCGCCTTCTGGATCACCCGCCTGGCGAGATCCTCGCTGTCGCCCTCGAACATCGCGTCCATCAGGAAGGCTGCCTTGTTGCGGCTGCCGATCGGCCGTCCGGCCGGGTTGCCGCTCTGGCCCTTGACGAAGGTCATGCTTCAGTCTCCCGGTGTTGTTTTCAACGGAGTTGAATTACACCATAAAAAGTACCCTGTCAAGGGTCATAGACGGGGCCGCAACCTGCCGACCAGGAATTGGCGGTCGCGCTCGACCGGGCGGGGCCGACGCGGGGCGGCGGATGGGTGGCGCCGGGCCGCCCGGCCTCGACCCGTCCCGGGGTCAAGGCTTTGGGCATGCTCGATGGCCGCTGATCGGGGCGAACCAGTCGACAAGCCGGCGCCGCGGAACCGACGCGATTGACCCGGAGCGGACTTGCGCGGTTCCGGATTTCTGCAGCGCACGTTGCTGCGGCGCCCCCCCATTTCGCTCGTCCTCCTTTTCTGCTTTGCTGGGTTCAGTTGAAAGCCGAATTGGGGGTAATCCAGATGCACAGGGAGGCAATAAAACGGCGCGAGTTCATAATCTTACTCGGCGGCGCGGCAGCGTGGCCCATCTTTGCGCGCGCGCAGCAGCCAACGACGCCGGTCGTCGGGTTTCTCGGCAGTGAATCGGCTGATCTATCCACGGGCCGTTTGAATGCATTTCTCCAAGGCCTGACCGAAGCCGGCTATGTCGAGAGCAAGAACGTGGCCATTGAATACCGCTGGGCGGACGGCCATAATGATCGATTGCCGGCATTGGCGGCCGAACTGGTTCGTCGACGGGTGGCTCTGATTGTCACGATCGGTAGCACCCCAGCGGCACTTGCGGCCAAAGCAGCGACCACGACAATTCCTGTCGTCTTCCAGGTAGGCTCCGATCCGGTCAAGGTTGGACTGGTCGCGAGCCTTGCCCGACCGGGCGGCAACGTCACAGGGGTTACCAATTTGAACATCGAGCTTGGGCCGAAGCGGTTGGAGCTTCTGTACCAGGTGGTGCCCACGGCTAAATCCGTCGGATTGCTGGTCAACCCGACCAGTCCGAACCTCACCGAGTCCAGCACGAAAGACCTGCAGGCGGCGGCCGGCAAACTTGGGCTGCAGCTACACGTATTGCATGCGAGCACTGAACACGACTTCGATACGGTTTTTGCAACCTTGCATGAGCTGCGAGCCCGCGCGCTCGTGATCGGCCCCGATTCATTCTTCATCAGCCGGAGCGAACAGCTCGGCGCGCTGACTCTCCGCCACGCAATTCCTGCAATCACTCTCTACCGCCAATTCGCTGCGGCCGGTGGGTTGATGAGCTACGGCGGCAGTGCCAAGGACGCGGACCGTCGGGCAGGCATCTACGCCGGCCGCGTTCTGAATGGCGAGCGGCCCGCCGAGCTGCCGGTGCAACAGACCGCCAAGGTCGAGCTGGTGATCAACCTCAAGACTGCGAAGGCGCTCGGCATCGACATTCCGCCGGCGCTGCTCGCTCTGGCTGATGAGGTGATCGAATAGGCTTTGCCGTTCCTGATTGACCGAAGTTGGCACAAGGCCGACCCCACCCGGTTGGCCCGGCACGGGTCCGGTCACTGGGGTACACCGGGCTTGTGCGAGGCGGGCGGTCGTCGTGGCCGGCGGCGGAGCCTGCCAGCCGGCGAGATGTAGGCCAGATGATCGCTCAACTCGCGCGCGTCGTCCGCGGCCCGTTGATCGCGGCACCATGCTTGCAGGATGCTCTCGGGATGATTGAGGCGGCGAAGAAACACGGCTCCTGCTGCGCGCACCAAGCCTCGACGGCTTCCAAGTTGTCGACGAGCACGCGCGGCCGACGGCCTTTCAGTGGACCGGCATCGATGATCCTGGTCGGGGCCATGGCGCTCGCCAGATTGGCGTGGCGCGACCCGGCCGCGGCCACCAAATGATTCCGCTCCATCAGTAGCATGCCGGGGTGCGGCGCCCGGCGCTGCTCGCCACGGAACAAGGTGCCGCCTATCGCGCCGGCCGGCGCATCGCGGCGGTGCGACCCTGCCCGAGCACGCAGGCGGCGTTCCAGCCGGGCTGTCCGGGTGCGGCGGCGAGACAGCGCGCGGCAGACGTCGGCGGCATCAGCTCGGCGAAGGCCGTGTTCGCGGCCGGCCGCTCCGGCTCCAGCGGCAGACCGGGGACGGCGGTGCCGCCGACCAACGCGAGCGCCGCGGTCGTGCCGTTCCTGGCGAGTGTCACCTCGCGCCGGCCGATCCGGCTCAGCCTCCAGCCGCCGTGCTGCTCGCCGGCGCGCAGGCGGACCACCCTGCCGGTCGGCTCCTCGGTGAGCACGGCGATCGCGCGCGGGCCGCCGAGGATGGTGCCCATGAGGCGCAGCGGCGGCGGCTCCTGCGCGTTTTGGGCCGGTGGCAGCGCGGGCCGCGCCGGCGACGCCATCGCGACTGGCGGCGGGCGGCGCGTTGCGGAGAACAGCGGGCGCTCGCGCGTCTCGGCGAGCGCTTCGAGCGGGACGGCCCACAAGGGATTGCCGGAAGCTTTGCCGCTCGCCGCCGCCGCGCAAGACACCGCAACAAGGAGGAGAAGCGGAATGCAGCAAGTCTTGCGCCCGGCCTGCATGGCGATCACTCTCGCCCGATGTTCAGACGTTCGACCATTGATCCGCCGCGGATCGGGCGATCCGCGGCGGCCATGGCTGACCGAAGTCGCGGGCGTTAGTTGCCGGCGACCGCGTTGCTGCTCTGCACCGAGAAGGCGTAGAGCTTGTTGTTGGGTGTGCCGAGCCCGAAGCGGCTGAATCCCGCGCCCCAGTAGATCGAAGTCGCCGACGATGGCCGGGCCCGCGACCACCGAGCTGCCGGCGGCGAAGGACCACAGGATTTGACCTGTCTGCCCGTCAAGCGCGAACATCGTGGGGTTCCCCGCAATGGGGTCCATGGAGGCGGCGAAAACAACTCCATTGCTGGAACTCGCTGGCCCAAGCGCCATGCAGCCCGGCGTGACACCCGGAACCGGCGGGAAGGGCGCGGTCTGCGAGCAGTTCCCCGGCACCCCGGTCTGCCAGAGAATGTTTCCGCTCTTCGGGTCGAGCGCCGACCACGAGCCGCCGTTCACCACTGGGCCGTTCCCCTTCAGCTTTTGCTGCGTGGCGTTGTAGTTCGCGATCGGCACGTAGATGCGGTCGCCGTCATACGCCGTGCCCCATTCGACACCTCCGAGGGCGGAGCCCGGGCCGACCTGGATCTTCCACACCACCTCGCCGGTGTCGGGGTTGAGCGCCCAGTAGAGCCCGCTCTTCTGGCCGATGCCGACGAGGTCCTTGCCCTTGACGGAGAGGAGGTTCGGCCCATTGCCGCCGAAGTCGTAGTCCGGGCCCGTCGGGTTCGGGCAGTTCACACCGGGAGGCGGCGTTGCCCCGTCGGGGAAGATGCACGCCACGTTCCAGGCATCATAGGGGAGCGCCCGCGTCGCCCATTTCACGTTGCCGGTCGTGAGATCGAGCGCGACGACGGAGTCGACATAGTTCGTCGGGTCGTCGCAGTTCTTCTGGTTCGGGTGCGCTGCGTTGCAGTTCTTGACGCTCTGCGGCACATTGTAGTTGTTGCCGGTGCCGACATAGAGCGCGTTGCGCTTCGAGTCGACGACGGGCGTGCTGCCCCAGACGCCGCCGCCGCTGTAGCCACCAGGCTGCCCGCCATTGGGGGGCACCATGTAGGTCTGCCACTTCTTTGTCCCATCACTGAGGTTGACCGCCACTACGCTGCCGCGGGACACGCAGCACGGATAGCCATTGGAAGTGGCGACCGCCTCCTCGAACGAGGCGATGCCCACATAGATCACACCGTTGTAGACGATGGGCGAGCTCGTGATCATGGCGAAGGGATCGGAGTCGACCTTGGTCACCCAGACCTTCTGACCGGTGTTGCGGTTGACGGCGATCACGCTCGCGCCGCCACCCAAAGTGCCCGCCTGATTGCCGAGGATCAGCAGGTCACCGACCACCGCCGGGGAGTTGCGCGCGTAGTCATTTGGAAAGCCGGTCCAGTCGGAGACCTTTTTCGACCAGGCAGCGACACCGGTCGCGGCATTCACCGCGTAATAGTTGCCGGCGAAATCCGGGAAGTAGACCGTGCCGCCGACCACGGCGGGCGTGGCGCCGACGTCACCTCCGGTGGTGAACACCCATTTGGCCTGGAGCTGCGCGACATTGTTGCGGTTGATCGCGCTGCTGGCCTGGTTGCGCGAGTTGTTCAGATCATTCCCGCCCATCGTCCAGTCGCCGCCGAGAGCCGCAGGGCTCGCCAGCATCATCACCCCGCACACGCCTGCGCGCCAGTTGAGCCCGCCGCGCCGGCGACGGTCGAAAGCATGCCTCATGTCGTCCTCTCCCTCTTGACGTGTGTCCGGTCGCCACCAGCACTCCATCGGGCAGGCAAAAGTTGTCCTTGTCGACGCGCACGTTGCGTCGGTTGGATTGTCGCCCGACTGTTGTGACCGTTCCGACTGCGTCAGCTGGTCAATGCAACCAATGAGTGCGGCTTCATGCCCCGAAATCGACATCCGGCGCGGTGCGCCAGCCGCCCAAACTTAAGGCGACGCCACACCGATTTGGAAATCGAATGTTTGTATGGCAATTATTTACCGCATGGATTTGGCCGGGATCGACCTCAACCTACTGCTCGTCTTCGATGCGCTCATGACGGAACGGCATGTCACGCGGGCCGGGCAGCGCATCGGGCTTAGCCAGCCGGCGGTGAGCGCCGCACTGAGCCGCCTGCGGGGAATTCTCGAGGATGACCTGTTTGTCCGGCGCGGCGGCGAAATGACTCCGACCGCGCGCGCGGTCGCGCTTGCAGAGCCGGTCGCGGATGCGCTGCGTCGCGTCGAGTTTGCACTCGGAGCTAACAATCGGTTCGATCCGGCGACGGCGCGCCGCGACTTTCGGTTGCGCGGCGTCGATTATGTCAGTTACCTCATCGTTCCGTCCTTGATGGCGCGGCTGGCAACGACAGCGCCAGGAATTGTGGTCCGATGCCTGGACGCACAGACCGGCTCCGTCCCAGCCCTCCTGGAGGAGGGCCGGATTGATCTCGCGATCGAGGTGATGCACGATCTCGACAACCCGGTACGCTCCCAGTTCTTGCTGCGCGAACGGTATGTGGTGATCGTGCGCGCCGATCATCCCGATCTGCAGACGAGCCGCCCGGGCACGGGAGACATCTTCGATCTTGATCTTTACTGCCGCCTGCCGCATGCGCTGCATTCGTTCGTCGGCGGGACCAGCGGGAATGTCGATGCGGCGCTCGCAGCCCTGAACCGCCGACGACACGTGGCTCTCAGCGTGCCGCATTTCTTCTCCATTGCCAGGGCGGTTGCGGACTCGCAGATGATCGCCACTTTCCCTGAACGGTTGGCGCTGCGCATCGCCCCCCTTCTGGGATTACGGGTCTATCAGCCGCCCGTTGCGCTTGCGCCGATCTCGCTCGCCCTGATCTGGCATCGTCGCAACGACAGCGATGCCGGCCAGATCTGGTTTCGCCAGCAGCTGATGGAGGTGGTAGGACGCTTGGCTGATTGAGCACGCGTCATACCCGTGAATGGGCGTCAGGGCTCGCCCTGGAGCGCTAGCCGCCGCCGAATGTGGAAGTCAGAACCGGCCCTACCAATACTCATCTCGCCAGTCGTTGAGCGATGTCGGCAATTGTGCAGGTTTTCGGCCGCCGGGATGACGGTCTCACCAGGCGGTGAGGCGGCCGGCGGCCGAAAAGCGCCAAGGCACGAAGTCGCGGGAACTAGGGCACCGGCTGGGCAGCGAGCGCTACGGGGATTTGAACGAGGTGCGCGGGTTAGGGAACGCCTGCTTTTCGAAGACTGGCGGCCTCGAGTGCGTGCACAACTTAAGCGTTTCGACACGATTGTTGCTAAATAACTTTTGCCTCGCGAATGATTTCAATGAGTAGGCGCGGCAAAAATATCACCATGACAACCTCTGCGATATGCGTCGTGACGAGCACCGTGGGGCAAACCAAATCCTCTAGGACGTTAAAGCCTCGGTCTCTGTCTAGCAGAAACCGCGCTTAGCCGCTGGTCAAGATGCGCGCCGCGTTCGCGATCGTATGATGCTGCATTCGAGTCGGTAAGGACGCCAACATCGTCTTTGATCACTCCTCAGCGAAATTTTGCGGATCATTTCGTCTCCAGTGACAAACGCGGCTGTGTCGTTGTCTAGGACGAAATTCACGAGACGGAGCTCTTCACCTGCTATTGGCGTCCTCTCGACCGGCTACCGGCCTCTCGGCTCTTGCCCCGCGCAGCGGGCTGGAGCGCAGCGACTTTGTGCCCTGGCACTTCTCGCCCATCCGTTGCGCCGCAGCATATGGACCGGAGTTTGGCGGAATACCGGACCGGACACCCCGGGACCGACGCCAATGACCCAAAGGCGACAAGGACGCGTCGAGTTCGCTGTAACGCACACACAGCTCTCAACTATATGTGCTACAGTGTGGGGCATAGGCTGAAGGGAGGAACACGCGTGAGGCGGCGCGAATTCATTACGTTTCTGGGCGGCGCGGCGATTGGATTGCCGCTGCACGCACAGGCTGAAGACCAGGGCAAACTGTGGCGCGTCGGATTTCTTGCCGGTGGATCGAGGCCGGCATCATTGGGTTCCAGCCCTTATGGCGGGCTTCTGAAAGGTATGCGCGAGCTCGGCCACGTAGAGGGAAAGGACTTCACAATTGACTGGCGGTTTGCAGAAGGAAGGTACGATCTCTTTCCTGCGCTTGCCGCCGAGCTGGTGCGCATCCCGGCCGACGTCATAGTGGTCGGTACTCCTGCGGCAGTGAAGCCGGTACAACAAGCAACTAGCACAATTCCAATTATCATGGGCACGTCGACCGATCCAGTTGCCAACGGCTTGGTCGCGAGTCTGGGGCACCCCGGCGGCAACACGACCGGGCTCGCGAGCTTGCAAGAAGATATCTGCCTCAAGCAGCTCGGTATTTTGCACTTTGTAGTTCCTGCGCTCTCTCGAGTCGGCTTTGTCCGAAATCCAGATAATCCGTTTCACAACGAGGTATTGAAAATCCTGGAAGGCGCTGCTCCCAAAGCGGGTGCTACGATTCACGTAGTCGAAATGCGGAAGCCGGAGGACATCGAGGTCGGATTTGCCAAATTGAAGGAAGGCGGTGTGAGCGCCATTATCTTTTCAGGCGACGGTTTTCTATTCGCACAGCGAAAAGTAATTGCTGCCACAGCTTTGAAGGCCCGTTTGCCGACGATATTTGGGCAGCGCGAATATGTAGAAGCAGGAGGATTGATTAGTTATGGCAACAGTCTGGCAGACCTTTACCGGCGTGCCGCATTCTACGTTGACAAAATTATGAATGGCGCAAAAGCATCCGAATTGCCAATCCAGCAACCGACCACCTTTGAAACAGTCATCAATCGCAGGTCAGCAGAAGCATTGGGATTGTCACTCCCGATACAGGTGCTAGTACTCGCCGACGAAGTGATTGAATAGGCGTACTTTTTTGCTGCGGTGCATGAGTCCGTTGCTGGCACATCTCGTCCATCCGCTGCGCTGCAGCATTTGGACCGGAGTTTGGGGGTAGACCGGACAGCTCGTGCGATCCCCCGAATCGACGCGAATGACCCGGAGGCGACAAAGCCATCTTTCGGTGTCGGAATTATGTGGTAATCTTCGTTGGATCGAAGCCTCAGGGCAGTTTTGCAGCCAGTTTCCCAGGCAACTCATTGGCAGCCATAGGAGGGACGAATGGCAGACCACGTTCAATGGCACCTTTCGGGCGACTATTTCGAGAACTGCAGCTGCAGCATTGTGTGTCCGTGCCTCGTATCGGCGTCCGCTCCCCTGACCTCGCGCCCGACCGAGGGAGTGTGCAATGTGCCGATGGTCTTTCATATCGACAGCGGCACGTATGGCGGCATAACGCTCGATGGTCTCAATGTGGCGCTCGCGATTCAGACACCTGGACCGATGGCGGAAGGGAATTGGTCCGTGGCCGCCTACATCGATGAACACGCCGATGACAAGCAGACTGAGGCGCTGGGTGCGATCTTTACCGGCGCAGCCGGGGGCCCCATGGCGGCATTCGCGCCGCTGATCGGCAAGAATCTTGGCGTGAGCAAGGTGCCGATTACATACCGGATCGAAGGCAAGAAGCGTTCGGCGGAAATCCCCGGCATATTGCACCTGTCCGTCGATCCGCTCCCGACCGCGCATGCGAGCGGGGAGATGTGGGCGAACACCGGGCATCCGGTCAGCCCCGACAAATTGGCGCTCGCGATGGGAGCGCGCGGGAACACGTTCAGCGATCACGGCATGCGGTGGGACAATTCCGGAAGGAACGGCCACTACGCGCCGATCCGCTGGTCGAACCAGGCCTGACAAAGAGAAGTCGTGAAGCGGGCTGTTGCCGGATCGGTGGCATTCAGGCTTGGAGCGTGATGGCTTTTCTCCAAATCTCATCACGCCTTGGGCGTCGGGGAGTATGACTTTTTCCGAGAACCGGTTCCCGCCCTCCGGCAGCTTTTTCTGATGACCGACCGCTCGCTGGAAACCATGCTGCGGCGAGACCGCTTGGTCGTTGCCGGCGCGCTCGGGCTGATCGCCGCGATGGCCTGGGCTTATGTCCTGTGGCTTGCCGCCGACATGGACATGGGCGGCATGGACATGACCGGCTTCCGCATGATTCCGGCCGGCATCGGAATCATGGCCCCGGCGAACGCGCCTTGGAGGGCGATCGAGTTTGCGTTCGTGTTCGCCATGTGGGCGGTCATGATGGTCGGGATGATGACGCCCTCGGCGGCGCCGATGATCCTCATGTATGCCCGTGTGGGCCGGCAGCAGAGGGCCGAGGGCAAGCTCCTGGCCCCAACCGGCTGGTTCGCCGCCGGCTATTTCCTCGCTTGGGTCGGCTTCTCGCTTGCGGCCACGCTGGTCCAATGGGCCGTGGAACGGGCGGCCTTGCTCGATTCGCAGATGGCGATGGCCAGCGGCAGCAAGGTGTTCGGGAGTGTCGTGCTGATCGTCGCGGGCGTCTACCAATGGACGCCGCTCAAGGAGGTTTGCCTTGCGCAATGTCAGTCGCCCTTTCAGTTCCTCATGCGGTTCGGCGGCTTTCGCGGCGACGTGCCGGGCTGCCTGCTCCTCGGGTTGCGCCACGGGCTCTATTGCGTCGGCTGCTGCTGGGTTCTGATGGCACTTCTGTTCGTGGGCGGGGTGATGAACGTGCTGTGGATCGCGTGCCTGGCGCTGCTCGTGCTTCTCGAGAAGCTCGCTCCGTTCGGGCAGTGGATCGCTCGTGCTGCCGGGGCCGTCTTTGGGGGCGCTGGCGCTTGGATGTTGTTGTCTTCGCTGCAGTAATGAAGGTCCGTTATTGACCCATTGCGGAAGTGGAGTGTGCATTGCAGCATCCATGGCAATGTCGATTCATGCGGGGGCACTCCTCGTCCCCGCTACCATCAGGCAAACCGTCCGACGATGTTTATGCAGCCGGACGATGCCGGTCTGCAACCCGTGCGCGCGTCTTACGCTCGGATCACCTGGGCGGCGTTGGATGCAATAGCTCCGGCGTTGCCGAGCTCTCTCGTGGATTTGCGCCCGCCGGCAATCCGCGAGGCGCTGACGGCGCATCTGGACGGTGCGAGCGTGGCTTGCCCGGTGCGATGTGGCTGGTCAGCAGCGCGCCCGCCTGAGTTCCGGCTGCGTATCCTTCGCGGCAGTTCCGGGTCACGCCGGCAATTGCGCCTTGACGAGCGCGGCGCGGAGCAGGTCGCGGTCGCTCTCGTGCTTGTAGTGCTGCGTCGCAACGAAGCGCTCGATCGAGAAGTCCGGCGCCCGTTGCTGCACCTCCTGAGCCGCGCCCTTGGCCGCCACTGCGTCGCCAAGCTGCGCGTGGCAGGCTGCCAGAAATGCCCAATGGTTGTGATCGGCGCGGCTAATCCGCTGGAATGCCTTGATCGCCTCGCCATAGCGTCGCGCGACGAAATAAGCGCGGCCGAGATGACCCCAGAAGCGCTCGGGATGATAGGGGTTGAGGCGCATCGCCTTCTGGATCCATTCGATGCCCTGTTCCGCCTGGCCGATCCAGGTCAGCAGCTCGCCCTGCTGCACGACGATGAGGTCGTCGTTTGGATTGAGCGCCAGCGCCCTCTCCTGGTGGTAGAGCGCCTTGTCGTGGTCGCGGTGTATCGCCAAGTTCACGGCGGCGAGAACGCGATGCACGTCGCTGTCGTTCTCGTCGAGCGCCAGCGCCAGCGTCAATTCCCCGATCACCATGCGGAGCGTGGCCACAGCGTCGGCGCACCAGCCATAGACGTACGATTGTCCGAGCACACAGGCTTTCCAGGCATGCGCATGCGCATAGGCGGGCTCAAGCGCGATCGCGCGCTCGAGCATCCGCAGCGCCTCTTCATTGTCCGCCCGGACGGAACGGTGGTGGCGCACCTTGCCGGCGAGCACGCATTCATAGGCCGTGAGGTTTTCCGGTGGCTTGCGCTGCACGCGGTCGTGCGCCGCGGCCGCGACGCGGCCCGGCAGGATCGAGACAATCGACGACGTCACCTCATCCTGTATGGCGAAGATGTCGGCGAGCTCCCGGTCGTAGCGCTCGGCCCAGAGATGGCTGTCGGTGCCGGCGTCGATCAACTGCACGGTGACGCGGACGCGGCTGCCCGCCTTGCGCACGCTGCCCTCGACGACGTACTGAACGCCAAGCTCCTTGGCGACCTTCTGCACGTTGATCGACTTGCCCTTGTAAACGAAAACAGAGTTGCGCGAGATCACGAACAGCTCGCGGAAGCGCGACAGCTCGGTCAGAAGGTCCTCGGTGATGCCGTCAGCGAAATACTCCTGCTCCAGGTCGCCGCTCATGTTCTGGAACGGCAATACGGCAATTGAAGGTTTATCGGGAAGGGCGAGAGGTGGAGCAGCCTCGACCAGCGACATTGTCGGTGATGACGAAGACGGATTGACATCGATTCGACAGCGCCAAGCGCGCATCGGCTCGGCGATATTTTTCAGGACCTGCGGCCCTATGTCGTCGAACGCGATGTCGACCTTGCCACGGATTTGGCGCTGCGCGTCATCGGAAATGCAGACGCCGCCGGGCTCCGCAATTTCTTCGAGCCGAGCGGCGATGTTGACTCCGTCTCCAAAGATGTCGTTGTCATCAATAATGATATCGCCGACGTGGATGCCAACCCGGAACTCGATCCTGGCATCCTGCGGCACATCGGCATTTTGCCCAGCCATGCCGCGCTGGACTTCAGCTGCACAGCGTGCTGCATCCACGGCGCTGGCGAACTCAACCAGCATGCCGTCGCCAGTCGTCTTGACGATGCGGCCTCGATGCGCGGCAATTGCGGGGTCGACCAGCGTCTTGCGGAGCGACTTCAGATTGGCGAGCGTGCCTTCTTCGTCCCGGCCCATCAAACGGCTGTAGCCGGCGACATCCGCCGCCAGCACAGCTGCCAATCGCCGTTCCACTCGCTCACCGGTCATGGCGCCCCTGATCAGTAGGTTCGGGCAATATATTAAAACATGCTGGGTCATCCGCAACCAAGATTCGCGGGCACGAGGCGGCAATCTCTGCCGCTCTAACCACCCATGTGATGTCGGGAATTGGCACAAGGCCGACCCCACCCGGTTTGCGTAGGCAAGCATGTCCTGCTGGCTGACTTGCGCAGCAAAGCGCCGAAGCGGCGGCAAAGGTCCTTAACGATGCTGGGTTCGTCAGCACGTCACTCATTGATCGATCGTGATGCCAGCCGTTTTGATCACGACGCCCCACTTCTTCACCTCGGACGTGACGAATGCGCCGAGCTCGTCCGTCGTCGAGCCGGCCGCCACCATGCCGATCTGCGCGAGCTTTGCCTTGATGGCTGGATCGCGCAACACGGTCACCGCGTCGGCCTGCATCTTCGTCACGATCGCCGGCGGCGTCCTGGCCGGAACGAAGAATGCGAACCATCCCGCAACGTCGAAGCCGGGAACGCTGTCCGCGACGGTCGGCAGCTCGGGCGCCGCTTCGCTGCGCGTGGCGGTGGTTACCGCAAGCCCGCGGACCTGGCCGCTTCGCACATGCTCGATCATCGCCGAGCCGGCGATGTGCAGGTCAACCCGCCCGGCCATCGTGTCGGTGAGCGCCGGCGCGTCGCCGCGATAGGGCACGTGTGTCATCTCGATGCCAGTCATCTGCTTGAGCAGCTCGCCGGCGAGGTGCGGCACGGTGGCGACGCCGGGAGAGGCAAACGTGACCTTGCCGTTCTTTTCCCTCGCCAACGCAACAAAGTCCGCGATCGATTTCACCGGCGAGGAGTTCGGCGCCAGCATTAGGAGGGGAAACGTGGTGACCAGCGTAACCGGCGCGAGATCGCTGAGCTCATAGCGCAGCGAGCGATAGAGATTGCGACTTGCCGCCAGCGACGTCGCTCCGATGAACATCGTGTAGCCGTCGGGCGCGGATTTTGCCACCACCTCGGCGCCGAGGTTGGTGGCGACACCCGGCTTGTTCTCGATCACCACCTGCTGGCCCCACATCACCGACAGCCGATCCGCCACGATGCGGGCGACCACGTCGGTTGATCCGCCAGGGGCAAACGGGACGACGAGGCGTATCGGGCGGGTCGGCCAGATCTCGGCGCGCACCGGCCCGGAGAGCGTCGGCGCAAGCGCAAACGCCGCGGCAGAAGCCACGAGCCTGCGGCGATCGATGATGATTGCTCTCTTCAAAACGACATTCCCCAGATGGCTGGTCACTGAGGCAGTCGCTCGAACCTCCGGATACTACCGGTTTTCCCGATGGGAAGCTACTCAATCACCTCGTCGGCGCGCAGCAGGAATGAGTCCCGGATCGGCGGCGCGGATCGCATGCGACGGCGCGTGCCTGCGCCGACGGCGCAACGGTTGCGGCAACCTATTTTCCGGCGGGACGATGAGGCTCGAGCCTTTGCGGCGAAAACCTTCAGCGGCGACGCGGCGCGGCGCCAAACCGGTGCTTCTCGCGCCATTTCGGGCCGGGGCCACGCATATAATGCAGCTCGGGCCGGTACGGATCGAGCACCTGGCGGGCAACCGCCGCGATCCCGTCGGCAACGCGATGCCCTGTAAGACGGGCCGCTTCGCCGATCTGCAGCAGCTCGGTCGCAAGCGCTGCGCTCGTCTGCGCGATGTCGTGCACTGTCCCCTCCCCCGCGAACCAAACGAACGACGTGCGCACCATAGTGCGGGCGCCGGCCGCCGGCTGTAGCCCCCTAGCCACATGTGGCGGATAGTCAACGGCGTGACCATTGGGCAATAAATGAGCCGAGAAGATGGCAACTCGTCAGCTGCGGCGTCGGGGCAAGACTGAACGATGACGCTGCCCGCCGGGTAGGGCCGACCTGGCCTCACATGCGGCAGCAGCCCGTCAAGCGATGAGCCATCATAGCCCCCGTAGACCCACACAAATGCCCGCTGACGCGAATTCGGCGCTGGCCGCTACGCGCCTGTGGGGCCGCTTACGGGCGTATGGGCCGCCTGGCAAGCCTGTCGGACTCAGGTTCGATCTTCGTGTGCAGACAACGGTGTCACCCGTGGTGGAGGCCAGGGCGTTCATAGTGGTTGCGATGCCATTTCAGCGAGCATTGCGCGGCCAAGAAGAGCGCCGCGCAGAGCAGGCAGGGACGCATGGCGCGCGATCAACACTGCGCGGCGCGCGCTGAGCTCGTATGCGAGTTCGCAGTTCAAGTGCTCGCGCGTTCACGTCATGCTTGGCGCTTACCGAATGCCTGGCGCTTACCGAATGTGGAGCGACCCATGGGCTCCCGCGCAGGCTCGCTGCTTGGCGCGCCGACCGGCGCGTCTTCGACCTTGAACGCGTTCGCGATGAGCGCGATCGCGGCGACGGCGCCAAACCCTACAAGCGTCAATGCCAGCAACACGCGGTTCCACAAGGTCCGGAGCGACACATCGGTGGTCACCGACGACACGTCATCGCGCCGTTGCAACAGCTGGACGGGATCGCCCGGCGCGCGGCCGAACCGCCAATCCGTGATCTGCCGTGACTCGCGGCTCTGCAGCGAAACGAAGGTCACCGTGCAGTCGTTGAACATGAACAAATTCCAATTTGTGCATTTATAATTCGTGATCGTGTAGCTCTGCGCCGGAACAAAGTCGCGAGCGTGCCAGGCTTCACTCATCAGGCGCGGCACGCTGTTCCACACGAACACAGCGATTGTTCCGAAAACGAGCGTTATCCCGATTACGGTCTTCATGGCCGGCCTCGTTGCCGTGTGGAAAGACCGCGATTTTGGACGCTCCTTCGTTATGGAAGGCTGAAGCCGTATGCTGAGAGAATGGTAAATCGACGCATATCCAGGTGGTGCCCCACCTCTGGGAGAGCGGCGCGGCTGATCGTCGCCCGTGCGTCCCCCCTCGAGCCTTGCCCTTAGCCCCCCGGCGGGCGACGCAGGAGACGAAGTCCAGCGCAGCGGCGGCGAGAAGCTCGAGCTCCGCCCGCTCCAGGGGGCTCAGCGCCGAGGCAAAGCCGGGAACGGTGAGCCGCTCATCACCACGATGGACAGGCGGCAGGCATCGCGTCGGGCATTGCAAACCGATAGCGGACGGCATCGAGCAGGTCTGGTAAGCTTATCGTTGGCTCGACCGGACACAGGCGCACTGATCAGGGCAAACCTTGGCAGCAGGGGCCACCGGGCGGGTGTCGTCTGCCACAAGTGGGAGCATGCCGATGTGGATCCTGATGTACGTCTTCTCCTACTCAGTCAGTCCAGCCGCTACAAACGACAGGGCGGAATGGAGGCTCCTCCCAACCGTGGTGTTCCAAGAATTCTCGAATGAAGAGCGATGCAGGGCGGCCAAGTCAAAACTTGAGGACAGCTTAAAGGAGGCGGGAGCCAAGCTGAAAAGTGGTTTAGAAGACTTGAAGAGCATAGGTAAGGCTGACCCAGCGCAGATCATCATTGCCTTTAATGTGGAATGCCTTCCGAAATAAGGTCGGCGACCACGACCCCGTCATCATCGCCTCGACGGGACAGGCGGCAGGCACCGGGCGACGGACAGGCAAGCGATAGCGGACGGCATCACGTCATCGCCTCGACACGACGCACCCGCGTCACCACGACGGACAGGCGGCACGCGGCGCACACGGGAGCGACGGCGCAGGCCGGGCAGGCGTCAGGCGTCAGCGTCGAGGCCGCAGGAAGCCCGCCAGTGCGCCGGGAGCCACCGGACAAGGACCGCGGGCCGGGCCAGCGCATCCAGCCCCGCCCGCCGCAGCCTGCCCGGGCCACTGGGCGCAGCTTGCTTGACCGGAACGAGGAGTACTTAGCCGGCGCGCGGGCCGGCCCGCCGCATTTCCGGAGCTGGGGATAGACCGGCCGCACCGTCAGCCTGGCGGCGACAGCCGCCCTTGACCCGAAGCAGCCGTTGCTCCGGGCTGCCCGTCAACGTTGGTTGGCAATTCAAATTCAAAAATCGAACCTCTTTCAGCCCCACGCGACGCCCAAATCCGCCCGTTGTGGCTGTGGATGATCGAATGACAGATGGAAAGACCCATTCCCATGCCACTCGCCTTGGTCGTGAATAGCGGCTTGAAGACTTGATCAAGATCGGATGGATCAATTCCGGTCCCGGTGTCCGCGATCGAGACATGAACCACATCAGGTTTGCTGAGGCGGGATTGTACACGCAGCTCATGAATCTCCGCTGAATGCATGGCCTCAACGGCATTCATGACCAAATTTAAGATGACTTGCTGCAACTGAACTCGGTTACCAGTCACGCTTGGCAGGCGATCATCCAGGTCGGCGTGAACCTCAATTTGATGTTTTTGAAATTCATTCTTCCCGAGGGCCAGGACCTCCGAGATAATTCGGTTGACATCGACCGAGATTTTTTCCAGCGTATCATTTTTAAACACCGCGCGGACGTTCTGGATGATGTCCGCTGCACGATGGCCAGCATTCTCAATTTGCTCCATCAACTCTCGCAACTTGTTGATATCCGGTCGTTCCGCTGCAAGCCAGCGCCGGGCTGCACTGGCCCTTGTCACAATTCCCGTCAGCGGTTGGTTCAGCTCATGGGCGATCGAGGCTGACAATTCACCGGCCGCCGCTATTCGGTTCATTTGAGTGAGTTCGGCAACAGCGTCGCGTGCTACTATTTCCACGCGTTGGCGGTACCTGCGCTCGTATAGCAACCAGCTAATGAGCATGACCTGCAAGACCAGTGTAGCGATGATCGCTAGAATGTGAGGGCGATACCGCTGCCATACGCTCGGCTCACGAAAGTAGATCTCGCTTCCTGAGGGCAGACTGCTTTCGCTGATCCCCCAGCGTTGCATCAGCCTCCAGTCGAATATCGGCGTTGCGAATTTGCTGGCTGGGATTTTGACGTCGCTGGCTTTCTCGCCCCCGAGGATGCGAACGGCTGCAGCAGCCGCCAGTCGGCCTAGATTGGACACCGAATGCATTGGGCCGCCGACGATCTCTCGGCCAAAGTAGGCCCCGTCATAGGTGAATATGGGCGCGTTTGCGACGGCGTATAGCCTCTGCAGCGCGGTCTTGCCCTCATGTGCGACGCCCGCTGCATCGACGCTCATGAGGTGCCAGAAGATTACCGAATGTGGCGGCAGCGCAGCAGCATGCTTCAAGATGTCCTCGAATGATCGATCATTATACCATATGAACGAAAGCCGGTCGGCAAACGGCGAGAATTCTCTGCGAAGCTCCTCCAACCAAAATTTTTCATTGGTGGAATTGCCATTCACCACGGCGACGGTTTTGGTATTCGGCAGCACGTGCAAGATATTCTCGATGATGGCCGGGAGGTCGTGCGAGATCGCGACGACGGTGTCAAGTTCCGTAAGACGAGATTGTTGAATCCGACGTTGCTCCACCGCGGTGAATACCATCGAAGTCGTGGGAAAGAGTTGCTGCCGGCGACGCTGCACAAAGTTGGCCGCGGGGGCCCCGATGCTCACAATCAGATCAATTGGGCGCTTGGCAAATATTGCACGCAGATATTCGACAAAAGGAACTTCCGGGTCTTCGTCAAAGTCGCGGGCGGTCATAAGGGATTGATCAATGATCTCCAGGGGCCATGGGGATTGCCGATCAAGCTCGGTGCGAATGGCTTTGGCGTACTCGATCCAAGGGCTGAAATCTCTGCCGAACGAATGAAGAATAATCACGCGCTTGGACTCGGCCGCCAACGCAATTTGGCACGTAACCAGCGCCAGCAAGAACATCATTCCTGCCGACAAGCCAATGGTGCGACGGTAAATCATTACCCCCAAGTCCACAGCAGTTTGGCATGAGCGAGCATTCGCGGCAGGCCCGGCTATGAATACCCATGATTACCCCGGCACGGCTTCACGTTCCATCAATGTCGGGTATTGTGAAGGGTCTCGGATGCCGGCCGCGACGGAGGGTGCCACGGGCTGTGGCGGCCGGCGTCCGAAAGCCTCCAAGGGAGGAAACCGCGGTGGGGGAACGAGGGGCGGTGCTACAGGCGTTATGGGGATTTGATCGCCGCAGACGCGGTGCGTGAGTTGCGGCAAGTCGATCGCGCGCGCTGCTCGACGCCGTTGCGGCGAGTGAGCAGATCGGTGCTGGCGGCTGCGTTGACCGGTGAAGGTCTATCAAGTTGCCGTCGGAGCGTCGCATCCGGACGAGCGCGGTGGTGGCCGGTCAAGGAGCGGCGAGAACAATGAACAAAGCGGGCTGGTGACATGGCGATGGTCGTCATGAGGTGTCGATCCTGATTGCGCCGGCGGGATGCGTACGCGGGGAGCAGCCGGGCTCGAAGGTCTCGATGATGATCATGCGACCGCCGCAACATGGGCAGGGATGAGGCCCCCAGCGCCGGCGTCGCCGCAAGGCCAACCCAATACGGCGCATGGGACCTATCCGTAGCGGCGCTCTTCCGGCACTATTACGGCGCCTGGGCCACTCATCTGCCCAGGCACCGCAACCATATTGCTGTTATCGGTGGGTCCATCATGGCAACGATCTTATTGACGCATCTTGAGAGTCCCAAGGGCCCCGCGAACGGAGCGACATTCACAGTCGACTACGATGGCAATCGGCGTGCTGACGTAACAATTTCGGATGTACAAGCGGCGCCTGATGCACCCGAGTATAATGGGCTCCGGGCGGAGCTAGTTCGTCTGGCCTGGGCCATCGAGAGCACCGCCCAGTCGCCCAATGGAATAGTGCCCGCCGAACCGCAGCAGGACAGCAGGATCAATTTCGAAGGGCGGGGGCCGTTCGAGGTAGTGCTGCAGAAGCCACCAACAGCGCGAGTCGAAGGCGCGGACGTATCGGTCGTCTTACCGGTGCCTTTGCTCGGCGCTCTCGACAACAAAGTTGACGTTCGGGTGATTTTAAGAAAAGAGCACGCCGAAGAATTGGCGGCTCAACTGACGTCCGCCTTAAAGATGGCACGGGTGAATTCTCTGAAACCTCGCTAGTGGCGGTCGTGCAGCGAGTCGCCACCAGGAGCCACTGCGGCTCGGGGGTGCCAGTCGTTGCTGGTGAGGACGACCCGGAGCGGGAAGATCCGACGCTCGAAAGCTAACTGGCGTTGCCGCAAAGTCGGCGGCGTTCTTGCCAGCGAATATTCAAATCCCACCTATGCGCCGCGTTCCGTCAAAATCCGCCTCCCCGGAGCTTGGAACTGAGCTTATCATGTGCGCCGGCAGCATTCATCCAGGTAACCCGCGCGCCGAGACGGCGGTCGGCGGTAAGAAAGCACCGTTGATCCTGACCAAGTCGGGCTAACCCTGCGCGGACCTTGTTGCAGGTACTCGCGGCCGCTGACCCATTGCAGTCCTTCGACCGATGGCTCGGCGGAGAAGCTGGTCCGTGCGCACGGCCCGGCGGCGCTGCTGCTCGTCGTCGAGGAGCGGCCGCCCCGGCGGCGCGGATCGCATGCGACGGCGCGCGCCTGCGCCGACGGCGCATTGCGGCAACCCATTTTCCGGCGGGACGATGAGGCTCGAGCCTTTGCGCGAAAACCTTTAGCGGCGACGCGGCGCGGCGCCAAACCGGTGCTTCTCGCGCCATTTCGGGCCGGGGCCACGCATATAATGCAGCTCGGGCCGGTACGGATTGAGCACCTGGCGGGCAACCGCCGCGATCCCGTCGGCAACGCGATGCCCTGTAAGACGGGCCGCTTCGCCGATCTGCAGCAACTCGGTCGCGAGCGCTGCGCTCGTCTGCGCGATGTCGTGCACTGTCCCCTCCCCCGCGAACCAAACGAACGACGTGCGCACCATAGTGCGGGCGCCGGCCGCCGGCTGTAGCCCCCTAGCCACATGTGGCGGATAGTCA
The DNA here is from genome assembly GCA_963755055.1 of uncultured Alphaproteobacteria bacterium. Taxonomy (GTDB): domain Bacteria; phylum Pseudomonadota; class Alphaproteobacteria; order Rhizobiales; family Xanthobacteraceae; genus AP-16. The sequence continues at coordinate 67,681 of CAVWIS010000021.1, forward strand.
ACGGCGTGACCATTGGGCAATAAATGAGCCGAGAAGATGGCAACTCGTCAGCTGCGGCGTCGGGGCAAGACTGAACGATGACGCTGCCCGCCGGGTAGGGCCGACCTGGCCTCACATGCGGCAGCAGCCCGTCAAGCGATGGCGGCAAGACCGACCTCGAAACCCTCCCGCGACGTCGGTCGCCATTGTTGCGACGAGCTTTTCTGCACTCGTCTCGTAACCGACTCTACCGCGACGGACGATCTTCCCATAAGGTCGCAATCGGCATGGGTGCATGGCACTTCGACATGGCGGCAAAGGGGAGGGCAGGGATGCATGTGTTCAGCGTGGTCGACGAGCAGGAGTTCGACCCCCTTCACCACGTGGAAAAGGTCCTGGGGCGGATCGCCGGCGGGGACGTGACGGTGGCTTGCTGGGAGGCCGGGCAGATCAGCCCCTATCACTGCCATCCGCAGGCGACCGAGATCTATTTCTGCTTCCAGGGTGGCGGCGTGATGCGCACGCCCGCGGAAACGATCGACGTGGTGCCGGGCGCGTTCATCGTGCATCCGCCGGGCGAGGTGCATGAATACGCCAACGGCCCGCAGCGCACGCTCCTGTTCCGCGTGCGCTACGGCACCGACATGGTGGCGCACTTCGTCGACTGGCGCGGGAAGGCCGACTGGACGCAGCGCCCGGAGGATGCGGACTATTTCCGCCGGCACCCGGTGGCTGGCGCCGCTGCCTGAGATAACCGTTCGATCCGCACGCTGCGGCAGCGCTGTAGGATGGGTTGAGCGCAGCGAAACCCATCGGCGGCATTGCGTGCGGGGACCGCAGCGGATGGGTTTCGCCTTCGGCTCTACCCATCCTACATGATCAGATCACCCGCTCGATCCGCACGCCGCGACAGTCCATCTCATAGTCGAGGTCCACCACCGGTGGCCGGCAGAAATGCCAGGTGAGGCCCGAATGCGCCGCGCCGCGGCGGACGATTTCTTCGGCGAGGAACGGATAAAGATTGAACACCGTGTAGACCTGGGTCGCCGTCGCGTCGGCCCAGCCGAAGCCGAGCGCCTGCATGCGCCGCTCCATCTCGCCCAGCACGTGGCGCGCCTTCTCCAGCATGGCGTCGGCACTCTGCTCGCCGCGCCGCACGATGCGCTCGCGATAGCTCGCCCCGCCCTCGACCGCCTCGCCGCTGCCGGCATTGACGAACGTCGGCGGGGCGTCCGCGCTCTCGACCGTGAACGAGAAGGCGTGGAACGACGGCTCCCCGGGCGGATCGATCTCCGGGCACACATTGCTGCGCGCGACCGGGTTGGTCTTGCCGTCGAAGATGCCCCACTTGCCCAGGGTCACCACGTAAAACTCGTTGAAGGCGCGGAACCCCTGCTCGGTGAACTGGGCGGGCGAGCGCAGCTCGCAGGCGCAGAACGCGGTGAGCGGCCGCCGTGCCTCGCCGATGATCCGTTCGATGCGCTCGAAACCGGCGCGCAGCGGCACCGGCGTCCGGAACCTGACCCGCCGGATCTCGTGACCGGGCTCAGCCGCCACGCCGCCCGAATACTGGAAGACGGCCGGGATGAACCGATAGCCGCCGGCGGAAAAATCGACGGTTGCAACCATGCGAACGGCTCCTTGTTGATCCTCGTCAACTCCGCCGCGGTCAGGCTCAACGATCTCAAGCATCGTCTCGAAGTCGTCGAGCACCCCCATGAACGCGACGAGCTGTCGTTGTAACGCATGTCGCGTCGCCTGCAAACGGGCCCGCGAAGGCATGGCTGCCCCGCCCGGGCGCGACTTCACGTAAGGGTGTTGGCAGGTCGGGCTCCGGATGAATGCAGGTGGTCAAACTCGGCCCTTCGGTACCAACTCCCCGGACCCCTAATCGACGGTGAAATCGGCTCGCCAAAGACGATCCGTATATGTACCTAACTGGTGGTTCTGCGAGCGTTGCCCGAGATGCCAAACCACTCCAGGCAAGTGCGTGCACCGCGCCCGGGCACACCGGCAAAGCCGGGTGAAATTGCGCGGTCAGCCCGATTGAATGGCCACCGCCTGCGCCTGCCGGGGCGGCCGAATGATGCACGGATCGGCCGCCAAACAACACGATGGCATGTCACGATCGAGCTGCAAGAATTGCCGCAATTGGTCACCCCTCCTTAATGTCTTCGGCTTATCTTGGCCAGCCTGCCGGTAGTGTCGGAATTTGCAGCTCCTCCCTTAATTGCCGCGCGTCGTGGAGCAACTTCATAATGTCATCCGTCGCATCGTTCGGAGACATTGCAATCGTCGACAGCAGACAGGACGTCCGCATCATCGTTCGCGTTCCCGGGCGATATCGTCTTGCGAGCCGTTGGAACGGCGCGGGTGATCGCCGCGAGTTTGCTTGCCGAGCCGTCGGGATGTCGCCGCATCAAATCGTGCTTGCCGCTCCCGTCATAGGTAAGCTGGGGGATCGGGTGATCGCCCGCATCGAGCGATTTGGAAAGATAGACGGCCCGATATGCCGCGTCATGAGGGGCGGGTTTGTCATGAGTATCGGGCGGACCTCCGAGGAGCGCCGCAAGCTGGCAGCCAAGATCCAGTGGCTTGAAGGTAACAAGAATCACGACCTGCCCGATGTCAGGAAAAACCGGCGGATGGTCCCGCGAGAGCCGGTATCCCAAATCATTCTCGCTGATGGGACGAGGCTCAGGTGCTTCGTCATAGACATGTCGGTTGCCGGAGCGTCCGTGTCGGCTGACTTGATCCCCAAAATCGGCCTGCCGCTCGCCGTGGGGAAAGTGCCGGCCGTCGTGGTGCGTCGCTTTGCCGAGGGATTTGCGGTTCGCTTCGTCGACCCGGTGGAAGTTTACGAGCTTGAAGCGATGGTCATCCGGCCCTGACCGCCGCGCCGCCGCTTGCTGCAGTTGGCGGCGAGCGCTGCCGTTCTCCTTGCAGCATGAGCGACCGCCGGCGGCAAGATCGGCGTCCCGCCCCATGCGATCGCTGCAGGTGACAAAAACTCACGGCGCGACGATCTCGAACATCATCTCGAAGCGGTCGAGCAGGCCGATCAGCTCGACGAGCTTGCCGAGGTCGCCGGCGACCTCGACAAGGCCCGCCTGTGCCGCCTCGACGAAGCCGGTCGGCCGCAGCATCGCGGCATCGAACGTGGCGCGGGAGAGCGTGAGCGTCGCGTCGGCATCTTCGGCGTGGCGGCCGGCGCGACAGGTCAGCGCGGCGTTCTCCAGGTTCAGCACCCAGGTCTCGCCGGTGTCGGAAAAATTCCAGTTGATCACGATCCGCCTGCCGTCGGCCTTGGGGCCGTCGAGCCGCACGCCGAGATAGTCGAACAGCATCTCGATCGTCAGCGACCTCAGGGTGTCGGGTGCGACGGCCGCCGCCGACCTCAGGCGCGGCATGCCGTTGCGCAGCTCGTACGCGGCGAACAGATAGGCGTTGCGCCAGGTCGCGGCCTCGGCCAGGTAGCCGAGCTGCTCGAAGGCGTCGGCGGCGAGCGCGCGGGCCTCGCGGTTCGCCGGATCGGCGAACACCACGCGGTTCATCACCTCGGCCACCCAGCGATAGTGCCCGGCGCGAAAATCCTCGCGCGCCCGCGCCGTCACCGCGGCGGCGCCGCCCATGTAGTCGACATATTTCCTGGCGGCCTCGACCGGCGGCAGGTCGTCGAGATGCGCCGGATTGCCGTCGTACCAGCCGAGATATTTTTGGTAGATCGCCTTGGCGTTGTGGCGGACCGTCCCGTAATAGTCCCGGTTCTGCCACTGCCGGGCCAGACTCTCCGGCAAGGCGATCTGCTCGGCGATTTCTGGCGCGGTGAGCCCGTGGTTGATCAGGCGCAGCGTCTGGTCGTGCACGTATTTGTAGAGGTCGCGCTGAACTTTGAGATGGTTCTTGATGCGCTCGCCGCCCCACACCGGCCAGTGGTGCTGGCCGATCAGCACGTCGGAGCCGGCGGAAAACAGATCGAGTGCCTCGTCGAGATATTTCGACCACGCCAGCGGATCGCGCACCTCGGCACCGCGGAACGGCAGCAGGTTGTGGAACAGGTGCGTGGCATTCTCCGCGAGGTTGAGCGCGCGGAGCGCCGGGAAATACAGGTGGAACTCGGCCGGTGCCTCGCTGTTCGGCGCCATCTGGAAGATGATCTCGACGCCGTCGATGACCCGGCGCTCGCCGGTGCGACAGACCAGATCGGTCGGCGCGATCAATGTCACCGTGCCGCGCGAGATCGTCTTGCCGAGGCCGGCATCGACCTGGCCGCGCTCGCCGGGCGGCAGCAGCGTGCCGAACTGGTACTGGGCGCGGCGGATCATGGCGTTGCCGGCGATGACATTCTCGGAGACCGCGTGCTCCATGAATCCGTCGGGCGCCACGACGGCGACCCGGCCGGACGTCACCTCGTCCGGATCGACCAGGCCTTTGACGCCGCCCCAGTGGTCGACATGGGTGTGGGTATAGATCACCGCCACGACCGTTTTCTTCGGCCGATGGCGGAAATAGAGATCGAGCGCGGCGCCAGCCGTCTCGACCGTGGTCAGCGTGTCGATGACGATCACGCCGGTATCGCCTTCGACGATCGTCATGTTGGCAATGTCGAAGCCGCGGACCTGGAAGATTTTTTCCGAGACCTGGAACAGCCCGTGCAGCCGGTTGAGCTGCGCGATGCGCCACAGGCTGGGATTCACCGTGTCCGGAGCCTGCTCGCGATCGAGAAACCCGTAAGCGCCCAGATTCCACACGATCCTGCCGTTGGCGTCGCGGATCCGCGCGTCGGGCAGCGTGGCGATGAAGCCGCGTGCCGCATCGGCGAAATCGTCGCGGTCGGCGAACGGCAGGACGTCCAGCACCGCGGCGTTCGCTGCCCGGACCGCAGGTTCGGCCGCCTTGGGGGCCGCGTCCTGTTCCGGGTTTTCGCCAGCCATCACTGCCGCGCCATCTGCGACCGGCCGACGCCATCGCCATCGAGCGTCTGGTCGTCGTCCATCGTCACCGTGACGCGGACCAGCGTGCCGGTGAACTCGAAAGGCGCGGGGTAATGCGAGACCGGGCTGCCGCGGTCGCGTCCGATATCGAGGCCCGACCAGGAGATGAAGTTGACGAATCCGAGATGCGTCTCCAGCGTCCCGGCGGGCGCTCCGTCGATCAGCAAGGTGAAGACGTTGACGCGCGTGCCGGCGCCGCGCCCGGACGGCGGCGGACGGATCGAACGGGTCACCCGGACCCCGAGCCGGTGATCCCCTGGCGGGATCGGCCGATCGCTGCGCACGACGTGATGCTCGCCGCCGACATTGAGATCATGCAGCAGAAAACCCTCGCGGACATACAGGCTGTAGCCCGAGGTCGCGTCGCCGTGCGCGATCAGCACGCCCTCGGCGCCTGGATCCGCGATGTCGACCTCGGCCTCGATCAGGTAGCCGCGGCTGCGCACGTCGGGCGCCACGTCGGTCGGCACGTGCCCCATGCCGGCGTGGAAAACGAAGCGCCGGCGGGCGCCGTGAAAGCGTGCCGCGTTCTCGGCGAAGCGCGGGCCAAAACGGTCGTCGAGGGGGAGCACGTTGTGGCGCTCGGCCTCGCGCCACCACAGGGCGATCAGCTCGGCGAGTTTTTCCGGCTCCTTCGCGGCGAGGTCCTGCGCTTCGGAAAAATCCTGATCGAGCCGAAACAGCTCCCACTTGTCGGCATCGAACGCGGTGCCCGGAGGATGGTAGGCGACGGCCTTCCAGCCGCGATGCCACAGGCCGCGATGACCGAACATCTCGAAATATTGCGGGTTGTCGCGCGGCGGCGCCGCGGGATCGCCGAGGCTCGCCGCAAAACTCACGCCCTCGATCGGCTGCTGGGCGACGCCGCCGATCTCCGCGGGCGCCGCGATCCCGATGAGGTCGAGGAGTGTCGGCACCAGGTCGCAGGCATGGGCGAACTGATGGCGCAGCTCCCCGCGGGCCGCGACGCGGCTCGGCCAGGAGATCACCAGGGGGTCGCGGATGCCGCCGCCATGGGTGTTCTGCTTGTAGCGGCGCAGCGGCGTGTTGGCCGCCATCGCCCAGCCCTGGGGAAAGTTGGAGTGGGTGTCGGGGCCGCCGATGTCGTCGATCCGGCGGAGCTTTTCCTCCATCGGCTCGAGGCGCAGATTGAACGGGCCCATCGCGTTGACGAAGCCGCGGGTTCCGCCTTCCTGGCTGGCGCCGTTGTCCGACAGCACCAGGATGAGCGTGTCGTCGATGAGGTCGGCGCGCTCGAGAAACGCCACCAGTCGCGCGAGATGCTGGTCGGCATGGTCGAGCATCGCCGCATAGGCGCCCTGCAGGCGGGTGAACACGCGCCGCTCGTCGGCGCCGAGCTCGGCCCAGGGTTTCACGCCGTCATTGCGCGGCGGCAGCAGCGTCGCCGGCGGCACGATGCCAGTCTCCTTCTGCCGCGCCATGCGGCGCTCGCGCTCGACATCCCAGCCTTCGGCAAACATCGCGTCGTAGTGCCTGATCAGGTCGAACGGCGCCTGGTGCGGGGCGTGGCAGGCGCCGAGCGCCAGCCAGGTGAGCCACGGCAGATCGGGGCGGTCGGCGACATGATCGGCGATGAAGCGGATCGACTGGTCGACCAGGTCGGCGGTCAGGTGATAGCCGTCGTCAAAGCCTCCCGGCGGATCGATCGGCGAGTTGTCGCGGGTGAGCTCGGGCGCGTACTGATCGGTCTCGGCGTCGAGGAAGCCGTAGAAGCGGTCGAAGCCGCGGCCGAGCGGCCAGCCGTCGAATGGTCCGGTGGCGCCGCTTTCGGTGAGCGGCGTGACGTGCCACTTGCCCGCCAGATAGCTGCGGTAGCCGTGGGGTTTCAGCATCTCGGCGATGGTTCCGGCCTCGCGGGCGATTTTTCCGCGATAGCCCGGATAGCCGCTGTCGAAATTCGCCAGGCAGCCGACGCCGACCGAATGGTGGTTGCGGCCGGTGAGCAGCGCGGCGCGCGTGGTCGAGCACATCGCGGTGGTGTGGAACCCGGTATAGCGCAGGCCCGAGGCGGCGAGGCGATCGATGGTCGGGGTGCGGATCGGCGAGCCGTAGCAGCCGAAATCCGAAAAACCGACATCGTCGAACAGCACGACCAGGATATTGGGAGCGCCTTGCGGCGGGACGGTCCGCGACGGCCACCACGGCGTCGAGTCCTTGATGGTGGTGCCGATGCGGCCCGGGAAGGCGTTGTCCGTGGGGACGCTCACGTGCCGAGAAACTCCTTGGTCCAGCGTTTGTAGGACGCGTCCCGCGTCACCTGCTTCATCAGCTCGTCGGACGCGACGCCGCCGATCTTTCCCGGCGCCGTGCCGTCGCGCAGCGCCTTGAGCGTATCGTGCACCGCGCGCACCGCCGCCATGATGGGAAGGTGGCCCTGCAGGCAGATTCTCACGCCCTTGGAGGCGAGATAATCCATGTCCTGCAGCTCGGCCGGCGCATTGCCGAGAATGATCGGGATCGTCAGGGCTCCTGAGATTTTTTCCAGCTGCTCGCGCGCCCGCACCCCGACCAGGAAGATCGCGTCGACCCCGGTTGCCGCATAGGCGGTGACCCGCGCGATCGTGTCGTCGAGCCCGGTGGCCGCGATGGCGCCGGTGCGGCCGATCACCGTAAGGCTTGGGTCCTGGCGTCCTGCCAGCGCCGCCCGCATCTTGCCGACGCCTTCGTCGATCGAGATGAACCGGGCTTTTTCCGCCGCGAACGGCGTCGGCAGCACGGTGTCCTCGATGGTCAGCCCGGCGACGCCCGCGGTCTCCAGCTCCTCCACGGTGCGCTTGACGTTGAGCGCATTGCCGTAACCGTGGTCGGCATCGACCAGCAGCGGCAGATTTCCTGCGCGGCAGATGCGGTAGCACTGCTGGGCGAACTCGGTGAGCGTCAGCACGATCAGGTCGGGAGCCCCGAGCACGGTGAGCGACGCGGTCGAGCCGGCGAACATCCCGACCTCGAAGCCGAGGTCCTCGGCGATGCGCGCGGAGAGCGGATCGTATACCGAGCCCGGATGCACGCAGCGGCCACCCGCCAGCACGGCACGGAATTTCTTGCGTCGGTCGGTCCAGTCCATGGGGTGCTCTCACGTTGTTTGTTTGGATCAGTAGGGTGGGCGTGCGCCGGGAGACCGGCAAGGAGTAGGTGGTGAAAGTCCACTGCGATGAAGGAGTAGCGATCCACATCGGCCCCGAGCCGTGCGTCGTTGTCCGCGAGGACAAGGGCGAAGCGTCGGCAGGGGAGCGCATAGGCCAGCCATTGAGCCTCGAAAACTACGTAATTCCGGGTCGCCGACACCTTGCCCACGGTGGAAGGCAACACGGCCGGGTGCGCGAGCGCGAGCGCCCGGACGGCCCGGCGTGGTCTAAGACCCTGGCATGTGCTGAAGCTCCTTGTACGGGAACCGGGAGACCCCGCGAACCGGCCAGGCTGGCTGTGCAGCCTTTGGTCCGCATCGGGAAGGCGAGGAGCCGTAGCCGATGACGCACGGACGTGGGGAGTCAGACCCCGCCATAGTAGCTGCGAAGCCGACGAACAACGCGGAGCAATCCGCCGCGGAGCCGGTGGAGCCAAGGGCGGGGACCGAGGGGAATGCGAGCCAGCAAAGCACGTGCCGGGCGCAGGACCGGGCGAGCGTGTCACCTGCGCTGGAGCGCATACGGCAAGTAGCTTCGCCGTCAGACACCCAAGGTGGGAGCCGTATGCCCGAATCGGGCACGTACGGATCTGTGCGGGGGGCGCTCAGCAATGAGCGTCCCTACCGCGATAAATCGCCTGGCACGATGGTTGCGGCTCGGTCATGTCTCTCCGGCGATTTGCCCACGCGGTGGGATGCGGATGGCAGTCCCGCGTGGGCAAAATCGATCGCGAGACCTGTGCGCGGGATTTCGGCTGTGCCCGATTTTGCCCACCCTACGATCCGGGCGTGTAGGGTGGGCAAATCGTCGGCACGGCCGGCATGACCGGATGATGCGCCGCGGGGCGATTTGCCCACGCGGTCCGACGCCGGCGCCGACCGCGTGGGCAAAATCGTACGCGAGGTTTAGGCGAGACGCGCGGTTCGGACATCGATTTTGCCCACCTACGCAGCTTGCCGGAGCAGCGCGGCCGGAACCGCGACGGCGCCCTGCATCAGTCGGCGCGCGGTGCGAAAGACCACGGCGCTGTCGGCGATCCAGCTTCCGGCATGACGGACCTCGGCGCCGACCGACACCACGCCGGAGGGATTTCCCACCCGGATCTCGTCGGCGCGCGCCGGCCGTGCCGCCAGCTGGTTGGGGATCGTTCCGTCGATCCGGCAGGCCACGCCGAGGCACATGGCGCCGGTCAGGGTGACGGCGCGATGGGCGCGCTCCATCGACAGCATGCGCACGCCGATCTCGTGGGCCTCGGGAGCGACGGCGGACTTGTCGAGCGTCCGGAACGGTGCCGGAGCGCACACCAATGCGATCTTGGGATTGGCGAGGCCGATCGCGTCCGGCGTCGCCGCGAGCCCCATGCGGACGCCGGCGTGGCGGCGCAGCGTGTCGAGCAGCGCCATCAGGTCCGGCCGCGACTCGATGGCATCGGGCGATTCCGTGCCGGTCATCCCGACGTCGGATGCGCGCACGAAGGCTGCCGGGTTGGTGGCGTCGACCAACGACATGGCGATGGCGCCGAGGCCCGGGATCGTCATGCGGTCGACCACATTGCCGGTCGGCAGCAGGCCGGGCGTCGCGGTGCCGCCAGGATCGAGGAAATCCAGGCGAATGCGCGCGCCGGTCCCGGCGACACCGGCGAGAACGAAATCGCCCTCGGTCTCCGCCTTGCCGCCGCGCACCGGAAAGCGCGCATGGATGATCTTTCTTGTGTTGGTCTGATGGATGCGCACCAGCGCCTCGCCGTCGGCTGCGCTCACCAGGCCCTCGTCGACCGCGAACGGTCCGATCACCGACGACAGGTTGCCGCAATTGGCGCCCCAATCGACCAGCGGCCTGTCGACTGCGACCTGGCCGAACGTGTAGTCGACGTCGGTATCCGCTCTGGTCGGCGGCCCGATGATCACCGCCTTCGAGAGCGAAGACACCCCGCCGCCGAGCCCGTCGAGCTGGCGGCCGTAAGGGTCGGGACTGCCGAGCACCGAGAGGAAGATCAGGTCGCGCGTCGCCCGATCGGCCGGCAGGTCGCGGGCGTGGAAGAACACCCCCTTGCTCGACCCGCCGCGATAGAACACCGCCGGAATGAAGGCTTGCGTCATGACGGCCTCGTGACATTGCCCGAGGCCATTCTATTTGACGTCGACCGCCTCGTCATCCGGATAGGCCCAGCACAGCTCGGGCGGCAGCACGATGTCGACGTCGCTGTCGACCGCATACTGGGCATTGCTGCCGAGCTGGAGCGCCGCAAGCTCGCCGCCGAGCACGGACAGCCCATAGACGGTCTGCGCCCCTTCGTAGCGCATCGTCACCACCCGTGCGGTGAAGCGGTTGGCCTCGCCGCCGCCGGCGCCGAACCGCACGTTCTCCGGGCGCACCGCGATTCGCACCGCGTCCCCGGTCGCCACCCGGGTCGGCAGCCAGGCCACCACGCGATGGCCGGAGGCCGCCTCGATGGTACCGAGCTCGCCGCGCCGGTCGAGCACGCGGCCGGTCAACAGGTTCGAGGCGCCGGTGAAGCGCGCGACGAAGAGGTCGGCGGGCCGGTTGTAGATGTCGGTCGGCGCCCCGATCTGCAGCAGGTTGCCGTCCCGCATCACGCCGACCCGGTCGCCCAGCACCACCGCCTCGGACTGGTCGTGGGTGACATAGAGCGCGGTGACGCCGGTGCGCTTGATGATCTCGCGCAGGTCGTCGCGCAGCCGCAGCCTGAGGTTGGCGTCGAGATTGCTCAGCGGCTCGTCGAGCAGCAGCAGCTGCGGCTCGTAGACCACGCTGCGCGCCAGCGCCACCCGCTGCATCTGCCCGCCCGACAGCGACACCACCGGGCGGTGGGCATATTCGAGCAGGCCGACGAGGTCGAGCGCCTCGCTGGTTCGCCGGTCGATCTCGGCGCGCGACATGCGGCGCTGGCGCAGCGGATAGGCCACGTTCTGCCACACCGTCATGTGCGGCCACACCGCGTAGGACTGGAACACCATGCCGATATTGCGCTGGCGCGGCGGCACCAGCACGCCCTCACCGGGTGCCGAGACCACGTTCCCGCCGATGCGGATGACGCCGGCGGTCGGATGCTCGAGGCCGGCGACGCAGCGCAGCGTCGTGGTCTTGCCGCAGCCCGACGGCCCGAGCAGCGCCACGATCTCGCCCGCCGCCACCGTGAAGCTGACGTCGTCGACCGCCGGCCGCCCGGTGGGAAACACTTTGCGCAGGCGCTCGACCCTGAGCTCCGCCGACATGTCAGCTCCGTTGCCCGTGTTGGCGCTTGTTCAAGTCACTGCCGGTAACCGTAGATCCGGTTCCAGTCCGCCATCCACGACGCGTGCAGCTTCTTGTACTGCTCGAAGTCCGGCACCCACACCTTGACGACCTTGGGATCGTAGCCCTCCGGATAGGCCGGGGGATTCTTCAGCGAGGTGAGATTGCCGAGCTCCTTGATCATGAAGGTCTGGCCCTCGACCGACAGGCACCAGTTGAGAAACAGTTTTGCCGCGTTGGGATGCGCGGCGGTCTTCGGGATGCCGCTCGCATAGGGGTTGATCGGCACGCCCTCGGGCGGGAAGAAGATCTCCAGCGGCGCGCCGTCGCGCTTCTTGGTCCACACGATGTTGTAGAGCGACGGGCCGATCGAGATCTCGCCGCGCACCATGGAGTCGGACATCGGCGCCCCCGACGGATAGAGCACCGGCTTGGTGGCCGCCTGCTTCGCCCAGTAATCCTCGCCCAGCACCTGGCGCTCGAACATGATGCGGGTCCAGGTGGTGCCGCCCGACGGGCCGACCACCTGGCCGATCTGGCCGTCGCCGTATTCCGGCTTGGTGAGGTCCATCCAGGATTTCGGCGGCTTCTTCTGCAGCTCGGTATTGTAGGCGATCGACCAGCCGATGGTGGCGCGCGGCCAGAATTTGGGCGACACCAGAGCCGAGGCCAGATAGTCCGCCGCGTTGGGCGGCGTGTAGTCGGCGAACAGGTCGGCGAGGTCCACCATCAGGCCGCGGTCCGAATGGTCGACCACGTCGGCGGCGAGCTTTCCGGCCGCCGCCTCGGTCTTCACCCGGGTGATCAGCTGGCCGCCGGGCGCGCGCACCATCTCCACCTTGATGAAGGGGAAGCGCTTGTTGAACGCCTTGATGACCTCCTGCTCGACCTCGGCGAAGTTGGCCGTGTAGTAGATCAGCGTTCCTTCCTTCTTCGCCGCCTCGATGATGTCGGGCGCGTCCTCGGCCCAGGCGCCGTCGCGCCCGGCGACCGCCGTGGCGGCAAGCCCGAGCGCCCCGGTCAGCACCGCGCGTCGCGACGAAAGAATCTTGCTCATGTCGTCCTCCCTGTTGGCTCTTTGCGGCCCGTGCGCGTCGATCTATCCGGCGCGCCCGACGCCGGAATCGGCGGCGCCGCGCGACAGCCAGTGCGCGATCGAGATCAGCACGCCGAGCAGCACCGTCTGCACCACGCTGAAGGCCGCCGTGATGTTGATGTTCTGGTTGTAGTAGTCGAGCAGCAGCACCGCCATGACCATGGTCTTGCTGGAATAGAGAAACAGCGACGAGCCGAGCTCGCGCACCGCCAGGATGAACAGGAGCGTCATCGCGGCGATGACGCCGGGCCGCGCCAGCGGCAGCACGATGCTCGAGATGGTGCCCATCATGCTGCGCCCGCACAGCCAGGCGGCTTCCTCGAGCTCGCGGTGGATCTGCAGCAGCGAGGTGGAGAGCGCCTTGACGGTGTCGGGCATGAAGCGGGCGATGAAGGCGAGCGCCAGGATCCAGATGGTGCCGTAGAGCCCGCCGGGCACCCCGATCCACGCCCACAGATAGGCGACGCCGATGACCAGGCCGGGGATCGCCACCGGCAGCGACGAGATCAGGTCGAGCGTGCGGCGGCCCGGCGCGTTCGACCGCGTCACCGTGTAGCCGATGGCGAAGGCGAGCACGCCGCCGGCGAGGGCGGTGATCACCCCCACCTCCATGGTGTTGACGATCGAGCGCATGGTCGCCGGGTTGTCGAACAGCCGGTCGAAGTGCTGCCAGCCGTACTGCTTGGGATCGAACAGCGAGGCGGCGTTGCGGATGAACAAGAATTTCCGGAAGGAGGCGACGAGCAGCGCCAGGCTCGGCAGCACCACCACGATGACAAGATAGACGATGGCGAGCCCGAGGGTGAAGAAGCGCCACGGCCCGAGATCGAGCGAGCGCGGGCGGAACGCCTTGCCGGCCACCGTGGTGAAGCTGCGTCCCGACAGCACCTTCTGCTGCAGCAGGACGAGCGCCCCGGTCACCACCATCAGGATGATGGCGACGGCGGCGGCGGTCGAGTAGAGCGGCGGCGACCAGGCGGTCAGGTTGAAGATGTAGGTGGTGAGCACCGAGATATTGGCGGGCGCTCCGAGCACCGCCGGGATGCCGTAGATCCCCAGCATGACGATGAACGACAGCAGCATGCCGGAAATGATCGCCGGCGCGATCAGCGGGAACGTGATGGTGAACAGGGTGCGGAAGGCGCTGGCGCCGGCGATCTCGGCGGCCTCCTCGAGCGAGGGATCCATGTTGCGCAGCGCCGCCGAGGTGAACATGTACACGTAGGGCGCATAGTACATGCCGAACACCGCGATCATCCCGGGCATCGAGTAGAAGTTGAGCCGCCAGTCGAGGCCCGCCCAGGCGAACATGGTGTTGATCAGCCCGGTGCGCGGCGAGCCGAGGATGGTCCAGGCGACGCCCGCCACCAGGGGCGGCACGAACAGCGGCAGCAGCCCCGCCGTCGCGATCAGCCCCTTCCAGGGCGTGTTGGTGCGCACCACGATCCACGCGAAGGCAAGCCCGATGGCGACCGCGATCGCGGTGCCGCCGGTGCAGGCGACGAAGGTGTTGACGATCGCCACATGGACGTTGGGGTTGCCGAGCACCGCCACGAAATTGTCGAGCGAGATGTCGCCCGGATGGAGCCCGTCCACCACCGGATTGGCGCCGGTCAGCGCCCCGAACAGCAGCATGAGGATCGGGTAGAGGACGAGGAACGCCAGGATCAGCAGCAACGCGCCGGACCACAGCCATCCGGTGAGCCGCGCGCGCATCGCCTGGCCGACGGACGGCATCTCGCCGGGCGAGGCTGCCGATGCGCTCGTGGGCACCGCCCGGTGCACCAAGGCCGGGCCGGCAGTCAGATCGACGGAATCCCGAAGCAAAAGGCCGTTTTCCTCTGGAAGGCCATGTTGAAAGCCAGGCCGTTACTCTTGTCTATCCCGAACTCTCGCACGGATTAAGCCCTTCCTTAGAGCATTTTGCCAGCCGGCGGGAGGTCCGCGGGGACTTCCGGCGAGGGCCGAGGCTCGGCCACGGTCGTGCCGATACCCTGCGTTGCGGAAAATCAAGGCGGTTGACTGGGTAATGCGCAGTTGTACCGTGTTGTCCGCAACCGGGCTTTCGGACAGAGAACCAGGATGAAAGCAGGCGACGTAATGACGCGCCGGGTCGTGTCGATCGCGCCGGATGCGTCGATCACCGAGGCGATGCGGCTGATGCTGCAGCACGAGATCAGCGGCCTGCCGGTGATCGATCGCACCGGAAAACTCGTGGGCATCGTGACCGAGGGCGACTTCCTGCGCCGTGGAGAGCCCGGTACCGGGTCCGAGCGGCCGCACTGGATCGAGGTTCTGATCGGGCCGGAAAAACTGGCCGACGAGTACGTGCGCCGTCGCGACCGCAAGGTCAGCGACGTCATGACCTCCGACCCGGTCACCATCACGGACGGCACCTCGATCGAGGACGCCGTCCGGCTCATGGAGGGCCGTCGGATCAAGCGTCTCCTGGTGACGCGACAGGGCGAGGTCGTCGGCGTGATCAGTCGTACCGACCTGCTGCGCGCGCTCTCGCGCGCCATCCGCCAGGCCTCCAATTCGGCGATGATCGGTGAGCGAAGCCGCAGCCGGGAGGCTCAATTGGAAAGCCAGCTGTGGATGCACCGCATCAGACCTTGATCGCCCCGGCTCCCCGGCGCGGAATTGACGACCTCTATCCGCCAATGACAAAAGGTTCATGGCCGACGCAAACGGGCAGCACCGCTGTGCCGTCCGGCGGCGGGAGAGCCACGTGGCAGGGGATTTCGATCTTTCCGGCAAGGTAGCGGTCATCACCGGCGGCAATTCCGGCATCGGTCTCGGCATGGCGGAGGCGCTGGCGCGCGCCGGCTGCGCGGTATCGATCTGGGGCCGCAATGCGGAAAAAAACCGGCAGGCGGTGACGCGCCTGTCCGGCCTCGGCGGCCGCGCCGAGGCGCGGGTCTGCGACGTCGCCGACCGTGCCGCCGTCGAGGCGGCCTTCAAGAGCACGCTCGACACGTTCGGCCGGGTGGACGGCTGCTTCGCCAATGCGGGCATCGGCGGCGGCGGGCGGCGGTCCTTCATCGAACGGACCGTCGAGGAATGGGAAAAAATGTTCGCCATCAATCTCGACGGCGTGTTCCATGTCTTCCAGGTGGCGGCCCGCCACATGGTGGAACGCGCCGGGCGCGGCGACGGCTTCGGCCGGCTGGTGGCGACCTCGAGCCTGGCGTCGATCTTCGGGACGGCGCGCAACGAGCACTACGCGGCGACCAAGGCGGCGATCAACGCGCTGGTTCGGGCGCTCGCCGTCGAGCTCGCCCGCCACGGCGTCACCGCCAACGCGATCCTGCCCGGCTGGATCCGGAGCGACATGACGGAAGGCCTCATGGCCAATGAGAAATTCGTTGCCAACGTGATGCCGCGCATCCCGATGCGCCGCTTCGGCGAGGCGGCGGATTTCGGCGGAATCGCCGTCTACCTGATGAGCCGCATGTCGTCCTATCACACGGCGGAGACGTTCGTGATCGACGGCGGCTATTCGGCGTTCTAGCGCCTATGTTTTGGCACTGCCGTGCCGCAAGTCCACCCTCCCGCCCGTTGGCGGGGAGGGTCGACCACCTTCGCGCAGCGAAGGCGGTCGGGGTGGGGGGACTATTTGTTGCTCCGAGCGTGCGGCGCCCCCCACCCCATCCCTCCCCGCCGCAAGAGCGGGGGGAGGGAGGAATTTGCGGCACGCGGAGTGCCAAACAAAGCCGTTTCGCGGCGGGCGCGACAAGCGTGTAGCCGATCGATCAATCAGGATCCGCACCATGCCCTATGAGACAATCATTACGACACTCTCCGAGCAGATCCTCACCGTCACGCTCAATCGGCCTGAAAAACTCAACGCCTTCACCACCACGATGATGAACGAGCTGATCGATGCGTTCGATCGCGCCGATCGGGACGACGACGTCCGTGCCGTCATCGTGACCGGGGCGGGGCGGGCGTTCTGCGCCGGCGCCGATCTCGCGGGCGGCGCGGAGACCTTCGATCGCGCGGCGCGCCCCGACCGGCCCCAGGTTCCGCTCGGCCCTGACGGCGAGCCCGACCTGACCCACGATGCGGCGCGCGACGGCGGCGGGCGGCTCACCTTGCGGATCTTCTCCTGCCTCAAGCCGGTGATCGCGGCGATCAACGGGCCGGCGGTCGGCATCGGCGCCACCATGCTGCTGCCGATGGACGTCCGTCTCGCCTCCGAGGACGCCCGCATCGGCTTCGTCTTCGTGCGCCGCGGGATCATCCCGGAGGCCTGCTCGAGCTGGTTCCTGCCGCGCATCGTCGGCATCTCCCAGGCACTCGAATGGACCTTTTCCGGCCGCGTCTTTCCGGCGAGCGAGGCGCTCGCCGGCCGCCTGGTGAGCGCCGTGCACAAGCCGGCGGATCTCATCCCGGCGGCGCGAAAGCTTGCCCGCGAGTTCATCGACAATACGGCGCCGGTATCGGTGGCGCTCGTCCGCCAGATGATGTGGCGCATGCTCGGTGCCGATCATCCGATGGAGGCCCACAAGATCGACAGTCGCGGCATTTTTGTCCGCGGGCGCAGCGCCGACGTGAAGGAGGGGGTGACGGCGTTCCTGGAAAAACGCCCGCCCCGCTTCAGCGACAAGGTCTCGCGGGACATGCCGGGCTATTTTCCCTGGTGGCAGGACAAGCCCTACGGCTGAGCGACCGCGTCGACGGCCTCAAGCTCGCGCACCCAGAACCGGTTGGTGGCCGCCGGCGAAAAGCCGAGACCGCGGTAGAGGCCCGCGGCCGGCCCGTTGGTCGCCACGACCTGGAGCCCCAGCAGCCGCGCGCCCTGTTCGCCGGCCCAGCGCTCCAGCGCGCGAAGGACTGCATCCGCGCCTCCCTGGCGGCGGAACTCGCGGCGCGTCGCCATGCATTCGACCACCGTGCAGCATTCGTCGGCCACGCCGAGCCCGGTCGAGATGACCTCGCCGCCGCGGCGGCAGGCGAAGAATGCCCGCGGGTGCGGGACCGCCTCGAGGATCGCTGCGTTGACGGCTCGGCGGTCCTCGGTGATGGCGCCGAGATAGACCTCCTTCCACTCGGCAGTGGCGCGGTCCGTCACCTCGACGTCGGCCGGCTGGCCGATGGGCTGCACCACCTTCATCATGGTGACGGTCGCCTCGTCCTCGCCATAGCGGCGCTGAGCCAGCAGGTCGACGAGATCTCGCGGAGCGCCGGCATCGAACGTATGCAGCCGCGCCGGCGCATGCTTCGCCCGGTAGCGCGCTTCCACCTCGTCCAGGGCGGCGGCCGGATCGCTGCCGGTGAATGCAATGGTCGACACCGAGTTCGCCCGCCGCGAGCCTCCGCCCGAGTAGCGCCACAACCAGCCCTGTATGTTTGCCTGCTCGCATGCGGGCCATGCCCGGACGTGAAGGCGCTCCATGCTGATCAGATCGTCGACCGTGGGCTCCATGCGACCAGACTTAGGGCTCGGGGATCACAAGAATTGTTCGAGCCGAGGAGTATGGGAGCTGATCCCCGGAACCTCAACGAGCCGGTATCCTGACCGATACCTGATGTGACCGGAGGTCTTCCCGATGATCGCCGTGCATGCCTATATCGAGGTGACCGATGTCACCCGCGGATGCCGGCCATCCTGCCGGTTCCGCCGGCCTGCTTACCAGGCAGGTAATCGACCGCGCGCGTGCTGTCACGTCATGTCCTGGCACGATACCGACACCGGAGAATCCCTGGCCATGACCGAACCCATATTCTGGCGCGCCGGCGAGGCATATCGGCCGACCGGCAACGCGGTCGGGCCGTGGTCCCCGAAAATCCTGCAGGGCAGCGCGACCGCGGGGTTGATGGCGGCGATCGTGGAATCGCTCGCCGACGGCATGCTGGTCGCGCGCCTGACATTCAACCTGTGGCGCCCGGCAGGACTGGACCTGATCGGCGTCGAGCATGAGATCCTGCGCGAGAGCCGGCAGACCCGGGTCGCGGAGGTGCGGCTGTTGCAGCAGGGCGAGCCGGTGGCCCGCTGCACCGCCGTGCTGCTGCGCAGCGACGAGCGGCAGCCGCCGCCAGCTCCGTCCGATCCGCCGCCCGACGGGCCCGATGTCGGCGCCGCGATCGCCGGCCACGAGCAGGCGCTGAGCCCGTTCTTCCGCGGCGTCGAGGTACGCATGGCGCGCGGCCGCATTGCGGCGCCGGGGCCGGCCGCCGCCTGGCTGCATCTCGCCCGGCCCTTCATTGATGACGAGCCGGCATCCGCCCTGGTTCAGGCCGTCTCGGCAGCCGATCTGGTCGGCGGCATCTCGCAGATCCTTCACCCGCGCGACTGGCTGTTCTCCAACCCGGACCTCGACGTGGTGATGTGGCGTCGTCCGGCGTCCGACTGGATCCTGCTCGATGCCAGCACCGAGATCGGGCCC
Organism: uncultured Alphaproteobacteria bacterium; assembly: GCA_963755055.1. GTDB lineage: Bacteria > Pseudomonadota > Alphaproteobacteria > Rhizobiales > Xanthobacteraceae > AP-16. Next base: position 86,543 of record CAVWIS010000021.1, read on the forward strand.
GAGGCGATCGGCACCGGCTTTGGCATCCTGTCGGATCGCGCAGGCGCCTTCGGACGCTGCTCGGCGTCGCTGCTGTTCAGGCGCCGACCGGCTGCGGCGGTCGGCCCGGACGCCCGGCAAGCTGCCGCAGGAAATCCGCCGTGACGTTATCGACGGGAAAAAAGCTCTCGATGCGCAGCTCCTGGGCGGTGACATCGAGCGGCGTGCCGATGGCTGAGATCACGGAAAACAGCGCCAGACGCAGGGTCCCCTTGCGGATCACGATGTCGAGCACGGGCGAGAGGGGTTCGCCGCTGTCCGGCGATCCGGCAAGCGCCTGCACGCCCGGATAGGCCACCAGTCGCTGGCGCAGCGCCAGGGTCTCCTCGTCGCCGTACGCCGACAGCACCTCGCGCGCGAGCCGCCGCAGCAGGGCGCGGGCCAAGTCCGTCCAGTTCTCGACGAATGGGCGCAGCCCTTCGGGGGCGAACAGCAGGTCCATGTGGTTGAGGCGTCCGCCGAGCCGATCGGGAGGAAGCAGTTGGCCGAGCAGACGCCGCTGCGCGTCGTTTGCCCGAATGATGTTCCAGTGACGGTCGACGACGAGGGCGCCGTACGGCTCGTGGTGTGCGAGCATCAGATCGATCGCCCGGGTGATCGGAGCCATGTCGGGAGCGCCGATCGGCAATTCGCGAAACGCCCGGGCGTAGCCGGCGCGCTCGAGCATCTCGTTCTGCTCGCGCAGCGGCATCTCCAGCACCTCGGCGAGCCGCAGCAGCAGGCCGCGGCTGGCGCGTGCCCGCCCGGATTCGATGAAGCTCAGATGGCGGCCCGACACGCCGACCTCAAGCGCCAGGGCGAGCTGCGGCAGTCCCCGATGCTGGCGCCAGCGTCGCAGAATGGCGCTCGATACGGGCACTTCGCTTGCGCGCTGGCTGGACATCGGTTTCATGTCACGGAGCAATGAAAGGATGCAGTCTATGCCACATCCCGACGGCGCGGCATCGCCAAGAATATTCACCGCGAGCTGGCGCTCGACGCTCGACGATCCCGGATATTGCCGCATCGGCATATCGCGCAGCACGCCGCGCGGCCACAAGGGCTATCGGCGCTATCCGAAGCTCAATCCGGGTCCATGGTTCCGGTCAATTCCGGACGAGCACGCATGGGCGGCGCGCTATCAGGACGAGATCCTGGCCGTTCTCGATCCGGGCCGGACCGTGGCGGAGCTGCTGGACCTTGCCGGCGGTCGTGCCCCCGTGCTGCTGTGCTGGGAGCCGCCGGAACCCGGCGCCGACTTCTGCCATCGCGGCCTGGTGGCAGCGTGGCTGTGGGACCGGCTCGGCCTGAAGGTCTGCGAGCTCGGCTTCGAGCATGAGGGATGCGGCTGGTCGCATCCGAAATTGCCGCTGTCGCTCCGCCGTTCCGCCTGAGCACCGGCGAATGTGATAGTCATGCGCGTTCCGCAACCTGCGGCCTAGTGCGGTGGATTTGAAGTTCCTATCAGTTTTGCCGCCCGCTCGTCATAGGAACTTCAAATCCAAAAACCGCACTAGAATCATAAAGTTGCTAGTGCACCTCTTGATTCCGAAGTTCGCACGAGGGGGTGCCGCGAAGTGATGCGAACTTCGGAATCGGTGCACTAGCCATGATCGCCCCCGACTGGAGAGACGCGAACCGCGCGAACTGGGACGAGCGCGTCGGCGTGCATCTCGGTTCCGCCGGCTATGAGCTCGCCTCGCTCCGTGCCGGGCGTGGCCGTCTGCATCCGATCGAGGAGGCGGAGCTCGGCCCGGTGACGGGACGGCGGGTCCTGCACCTGCAATGTCATTTTGGACGTGACACGCTCGCCTTGGCGCAACGCGGCGCCGAGGTCGTGGGTCTCGATTTCTCGCGCCCCGCCATCGACGCTGCCCGGCGCCTTGCGGCCGAGCTCGGACTCGAGCGGCAGGCCCGTTTCGTCGAAGCCGATCTTTATGACGCACCATCCGCGATCCCAGAGGCCGGATCATTCGACGTGGTCTTCGTTACCTGGGGCGCGATCTCATGGCTGCCGGATATCGGGCGCTGGGCACGGGTCGTTGCGCACTTCCTCGCGCCGGGCGGATCGCTCTATCTCGCGGAGGGCCATCCGGCCGCCCTGGTGTTCGATGATCTGGCACGGCTGCCGGACGGCATGCCGGGATATTTCGCGCCGTACTTTGCCCGCGAGCCCATCGTGGCCGACGACCCGCGAGACTATGCGGACTCTTCGGCGCGGCTGACCAATGCCAGGCAATACAGCTGGATCCACCCGCTGGCCGACATCGTGGCGGGCCTGATCGACGCCGGCTTGCGCCTTGAATGGCTGCACGAGCACGACAGCGTGCCGTGGCAGATGTTCGAGATGCTGGTCGAGGACATGCACGGCATGTATCGCTGGCCCGATAGACCGTGGCTGCCGCTCGCCTTCTCGCTTCGTGCCAGGCGATCCGAAGGCCAGGATCGATCGGGCTGACAGCGCGCTGGAATCGGAGCTGGCCAATGGATGCATTGCGCACGCCGGATGATCGCTTTGCCCATCTACCCGGCTATCCGTTCGCGCCGCGCTACTCGGAGGCGTTGCCGGGATTTTCCGGCCTGCGCATGCACTGGATCGACGAGGGTCCGCAGGATGCCGGGCGGGTCTTTCTCTGCCTGCATGGTCAGCCCACCTGGTCGTATCTCTATCGCCGCATGATCCCGGTGCTGGCGGGTGCGGGAAACCGCGTCGTGGCGCCGGACTTCTTCGGCTTCGGCCGGTCCGACAAGCCGGTGGACGAGGCCGTTTACGATTTCGATTTCCACCGTGGCAGCCTGGTCGCCCTGATCGAGGCGCTGGATCTCTCCGGCATCACGCTGGTGTGCCAGGACTGGGGCGGCCTGATCGGGCTCACGCTTCCTCCCGCCATGCCGGGGCGGTTCGACCGACTGCTGGTCATGAACACGGCGTTCGCCACCGGCGACGAGCCCCTGACCGAAGGTTTCCTCGCCTGGCGGGCCTGGTCGAATGCCAATCCCGACATGGCGGTCGGCCGTCTCATCCGGCGATCCTGTCCGCAGCTGAGCGTCGCCGAAGCGGCCGCCTATGACGCGCCGTTCCCGGATCAGCGCTTCAAGGCCGGCGTGCGGCGCTTTCCCAACATGGTCCCCGATCGTCCAGACGCCCCGGGCGCCGAATTGTCGCGCCGCGCCCGCGTGTGGTGGCGCGATCAGTGGGACGGCAAGAGCTTCATGGCGATCGGCGGCGCCGATCCGGTGCTGGGCGAGCCGGTGATGCGGCGCCTGCGCGAGTCGATCCGGGGATGTCCGCCGCCGCTGGTCCTTCCCGAGGCGGGCCACTTCGTTCAGGAATGGGGCGAGACCGTCGCGCGCGCCGCGCTCGCGTCGTTTGCCTGATCACCTCCGTTTGCGGCGCGACGGCCGCTCGCGGGTGGCGGGAACTTCCTCGTCCTGCCGGCTGTCGAAGCAGGATGTCTTGAACCGCTTCAGCGGCTCGGCCAGTCCTGCCACCGGCAATTCCCGCTTCAGCGAGCCCAGCGTGAGCACCAGCGGACCCGGGCCCTCGAGCACCGGCATCAGGGCATCGCGGATGCGCCGCAGCGTGCCGGCGTCGGCGATGGTGTTGCTGTCGAAGCTCTTGGTCGAGGCAAAGAAGCCGATCTCGCCCTTGGCCTCGTAGCGCGCCGCACCGCTCGCCAGCGTCAGGCTCGCGGCGGTCACCGGGGCTCTGACATTGCCGACGTCCTCGAGCAGGATCTCGAAGGTCTCGGCGCCATGCTGGCAGGCAATCGTGAGCGAGCGCGGTCCGTCCTTGGCTGGAACGTAGATCAGGAGGATGCGTCGCTGCTGATCGATCAGGTATGACCAGCCCTGCTTGTCCCCCGGATTGGCGGCAGCGGGCCGGATCTCGGCCATGGCCAGCCCGAGCGCGGCCGCGATCACAGCCCAGCGCCAGCATGATCCCGGCATGTCGTACTCCCGTTTCGCACCACCGCAGCTCCCGGGAGCCACTCCGTCCGGCCCTTCAGTGCTTCGCCGTGCGGCACTTTACGCATGCGACGGCGGCGCGCTAACAGATGCCGACAATCCTTCCGGCGAGGCGGTCTCGACCGGCGTCCGACAAGACGGCGTCGTTTCCCCCAGGGAGTTGCGGCGGATCCCCTAGCGTGATCGGGCGGCTTTAGAAAGAGGTAGCTCGTGAATGACGCCCGTTCGAATGCCCGCACAGGCACCGCGATGAGGCCGTCGGAGGTGGTCGCCGATATCGAGCGGCGCGCAACCACGTTCGCCACCCCGTGCGGCGATGGGCACATGGTCTGGCATCAATGGGGGTCGGGGCGCCCGGTCGTCCTGTTCCACGGCGGACACGGATCGTGGACCCATTGGCTCCGCAACATCGAGCCCCTGGCGGCGCGCTACCGGGTGATTGCGGCCGATCTGCCGGGGCTCGGCAATTCGGCCACGCCGCCGCTGCCGCATACGCCCGACACCCTGAGCGATATTGTCCTGTCGGGGCTGGTCTCGATCCTCGCCGCGGACGAGCGCCCGGACATCGCCGGCTTCTCGTTCGGCGGCATGATCGGTGGCCACGTGGCGGTGAAGCTCGGGTCCCGGGTCAGGAGCCTGACCCTGGTCGGATCGGGCGGTCTCGGCATTCCGGCGCGCGCGAGGCCCGACATGCGGGGCTGGCGCGATCTCGCCGATCCGGCCGCCCGCGAGGCGGTGCATCGGCACAATCTCGCAGCCCTGATGATGGCGGATCCCCGGAACATCGACGAGCTTGCGGTTCACCTGCAGACCACCAACACCGTGCGCGGCCGGATCAACAGCCGCCGCCTGTCCTGGATGGGAACCTTGCCCGGCGTGCTGCCGCAGCTTGCCGCACCCTTGCGAGGGATCTGGGGCGAGAGCGATTTTGCCGCGCGCGGCCGCCTCGAGGTTTTTGCCGAACGCCTGAACGCGATGCAGCCGGGCGCAACCTTCACGGCCATCCCGGGCGCCGGCCATTGGGTGCAGTTCGAGGCGGCGCCGGCGTTCAATGCGGTGCTGCTGCGGCTTCTCGACTTGGTCCCCGAGGGGACGAGACCGGCCGGGTAGGTACCGGCGGGCCGGGGGAACTTCCGGCAGGATCACGCGTTTCCATCCAAGGGAGAATCGTGATTGCCGGCACTCGCGTTGGTTGGTGTCGCCGCGTTGGTTCTGACGGCCCTCGCCCTTCCGGCGAATCAGGCCACCAAGGGCTGGACTTTCGTTGCGGCCGACGGTGGAACTGCTTCGGTGTCCTAGAATCCGCGAAACTGGCTGTTGTAGACGGCGCGGACATGATCGCGGCGGCGACTCAGGCGCTCGATCTCCTCGGCCAGGCCGAGGCGCCTGGCTTCCTCGATGGCGAGATGGAAGTTGAGACACGCGTCGTCGTAGTCGTCCTTGGGGCGGCGCGCGTCGTACATGGCGGTGTAAAACTGCTCCGCCAGAGTCTCCAGGCGGGCGAGTTCTCTGGCATCAACGTCTCTTGATTGTGCGTTCATCGCGGTCACTTGTCATTGTTGCGGTATGATCGGGCGCGATGGGTTGCCCCGCCGAATTGACCGCCCGATCCGGGGCTGACGATGGCGACGGAAAATTGGCAGATTTCGGGGGCGGTTCTCCGGGCGCCCGGGGTGTGTCTGCAAGCCATTGAATTGTTGTCTGAATCTGCGGCGCCCCGACGCGCTCTGCGCCTGCGGCGCTGTATCTCAGGGCGTTGAAAGAGCTTGATTTTTGCTCGGCGTCGTCCCATTTCGTGGCGCGAAGGATGTTGTTGCCGACGTGGCGCGCTTGCCGTCGGTACGCACCGCGAAATCCCTGATTGCCGAATCCGGCGTTCCTGGCAGCTCAGCGGCCCTGAGGCCAGAGACAAGGAGTTTCGTCCCTTGGCGACTGCGGTCGCCCCTGTAAACGCGCTGTCGCCAGTTGCGCAGCAGAGGTCGAGAGGAACCGAGTTTATGGATTCGTCGCTGAGCATGCGGCTTCGAGACCGCGAGGATTTTGCCGTCGCGGGCCGGACCGTCGGTGTCCTGACCGACGCGGATGCCGTTACGATCGAGTTGGACCATGATGCCGACGTCGGCGCCGAGAGCCGGGACCGGTCGCGGCCGCCTGCGCGAAAGCCGGCGGGGGCCGAAGTCGCCGGGGATCGGCCGGAGCCCGTGGCCGAGGTGGTCGACGGCGTTCCGGCGTTCGCCGAGCACGAGACGCCCGATCGGGTCACGCCCTCGCGGGATCTGGTGGACACCTATTTTCGCGACATGGGCAACGGCGAGCTGCTGTCGCGCGAGGCCGAGGTCGCCCTCGCCAAGCGCATCGAGGCCGGTGAGCTCGCGCTTCTGGGCGCGCTTTGCCGCACGCCGCTCGTCGTGCGGCGGGTGCAGGCCTGGGCCGCCGATCTCGGCGAGGCGCGTCTGCGCCTGCGCGATCTGGTCGACGTGGCGGTGTCTGATGGCGAAATGCCGGGCGATGCGGCCGGGCAGGCGAGCGGCTCCGTCGGTCCGGCGTCCCCGGCCTCGAACCGCGCGATTGTTCCCGGCCAGCCCGAGCCCGCGGAGGCCGCCGACGACCAGGCTCCCGACAGCCTGGCGATCCGCGAGATCAAGCTGCTGCCCGATGTCATGGCGCGCCTTTCGGCCATGTCCGCGCTCGCCGAGGAGATTTCCTCGCTCGGCAAGCGGCGGCTGGCGGCGATCGGTCGCGGGCGCAGCGTGGCGAAGCGCTCCGTCTCCCGGCTGCACGCCTTGCTGGAAACCTTTGCCGCCGAGGCGACGAGCCTCAACCTCCACCAGGATCGGATTTCCGACCTGGTCGCCGAGCTGGAGCGCGAGCGCGATGCTCTGCAGCGGATCGACCGCGAGCTGCTGCGGCTCGCCGACCGTTGCGGCATTGCCCGCAAGGATCTGCACGACCGGCATGTCGGTTCCGAGCTCGACCCGAGCTGGCTCGCCACCGTCGCGGGGCTGCCGGCGCCGGGCTGGCGGGCGCTGGCCCGCAACCACGGCGACCGTGTCGCCGAGCTGCGCGTCGAGCTTCGCGATCTCGCCGGACGCGTCGGTCTGCCGGTCGGGGAATTTCGCGTGCTCGTCGCCCAGGCTGCCCACGCTCGACGCGAGGTGAAGCGCGCGCGTGACGAGATGGTGCAGGCGCATTTGCGGCTGGTCGTCTCGATCGCCAAGAAATTCCGCCGATTTCAGCTCCCTGGACCTGCTCGACCTGATCCAGGAAGGCAATATGGGCCTGATGCATGCGGTGCAGAAGTTCGACTATCGGCGTGGTGTGAAGGTCTCGACCTATGCGGTGTGGTGGATCCGTCAGTCGATCACCCGGGCGATCGCCGATCAGGGCCGCATGATCCGCATCCCGGTCCATATGACCGAGACGGCGGCCAAGGTCCGGCGGGAGCAGCGCCGGCTGCGTCAGGAGCACGGCGGGACGCCGGGAACCGAGGAGATCGCCAAGCGGACGGGGATTCCCACCGCCCAGGTCGAGCGCGCGCTGTCGATCGTCCAGGAGCCCACCTCGCTCGATCTGCCGATCGGCGAGGACGGCGATGCGACGCTCGGCGATCTGATCGAGGCGACCGACGCGATCAACCCGCAGGCCGCCGCGGAGGCGAGCGCGCTGGGGCAGCATCTCGCGGAAGCACTTGCCGGGCTCACTCCGCGCGAGGAGCGCATCCTGCGCATGCGCTTCGGCTTCGGCGGCATGAACGAGCACACGCTCGAGGAGGTCGGCCGCACTTTCGGCGTCACCCGCGAGCGCATCCGTCAGATCGAGGCGAAGGCGCTGCAGAAGCTGCGCCATGCGTCGCGCGCCCGGAAGCTCGCCACCTTCGTGGAGATCTGACCGCGACATTCGGTCCGATCTCTTGAAGGATCGAAATGCAGGCATACGTGTTGAATCAATCAAGCAAGGGCGCGTCCCCCCCCCCGTAACCCCCCTGCGCCCTTGCCTGCCTCCAGAGGCCGCTTCGGTCGAGAGACCGGGCGGCCTTTTTTTCGATCATGACGATTTCCGTGCACCCGGCCGCGCGCCGGTGCGCGGTTGCGGCGACGGCGCCGCCGCCGACGAGAGGTGGCGTGCACGGCCCGATTAGCCCGGTTTGGCCTTCAGCCCTCGCCCAGATAACGGCCAGAGATCTCCCGAATCTGTCCTTAAAGTTTTGTTTACGCTGCCGGCGTTAACTATTCGGCGAACAGCAGCGGCGAGTAACGGCAGCATGGCGTCTATCGTTCGACGATCGGGTTCCTCGCGCAAGCTCACCTATTTCGCCACGAGCGTCGCCCTCGGCGGCGCAATCGCCGTTTCGGGCTTCATCGTCGGCACTGCCAACAGCGATATCGAGGCGGCGGCCTCTGGCCGGGATGCTCCGCCGGCCGTCGTCGCCACCATCGCGATCGGTCCTGCCGCGCCCGTGCGCCGCGGATCGACACAATTCACCCAGCAATTTCCCGCGGAGCTGCTGATTGCGCCGCAAAGCGTGACCGCCATGGTCGCACCGCCGACGAGCGGCCCGGCCGCGCCTGTCCCGGCTAAGCCCGAGGTGACCGCTTCGGTCCCCGCCTCCGTGGCGGCTCCGGTTCCATTGCCGAGAAGGCGCGCCGTTCCGGATGCACGTACGGAGCAGCCTCATCCGGAGACCCCGAGCGCCCAGGTCGCCCGCATCAAGACCGCGCTGAAGCTGACTCCGGAGCAGGAACGCTACTGGCCTCCCGTCGAGGCAGCCTTGCGTGACATCATGGGGCAAATGGACAGGGAGATTGGCCGGAGCGCGGATCCCGGCCGGCGAGCCGCTCAGCCGCCCCAGGTCGATTCGGCCCGGGTGCAACGGCTCACCTCAGCCGCAATGCCCCTGCTGATGACCTTCGATGAAGCGCAAAAGCGCGAGGTGCGGCGCATCGCCCGAAATCTGGGGATGGACAACGTCGCCTCGGCGATCTGACACAATTTCACAAACGACCGGGTCGCAATCCGACCCGGCCCAATCAATCCTGCCCTCCCGGTATTGCGTCGGGGTTCGCTCAGCGACTCCCGACTGCCGCAGGATAGCCCCTGAAGGCCAGATCGGCGGGGTCCGGCTGCCGCTCGCCTGCATCGCTGCCTTGCGGTCCCCGCAGGCCGGACTCGGTCTGGCCGCGATAGTGGTCGAGGACAAAAAGCCGCAGGGCCGAGGACAGGTTGCCGTGCCGCCGATCGTCGTTGACCGTGGCCACGAGGTCCGACAGCGTCATGTTGCGTGACGCCGCAATGGATTTAATGCCCTTCCAGAAGGCATCCTCGAGGCTGACGCTGGTTTTGTGGTGATTGATGACCACCGATCGCTTCACGACAGTTGAATTCATCGCCTCCTCCCGCTGAGCTCGACGTCCCGTCCGCACCGGGTCGCCATCCGTCACGCGGAACCACGCCCGTTCCCGCGCGTATGTCGGGTGTAACACGCAAGAATGGGATTTGGTTCCGCCTCGGTCCGGGAAATCCGCCGCGAGGGCATCGATCCGGTTCCATGGCACCGATCCTGCCCGGAGCACCGTTGCCTCCGCCAGTCGCAAGAATACCTACTGCAATCGCCCGGGGCCCATGCCGAGGGTCGTGCCTCGGATGACCCAACGGCCGCGTGCGCCGGCGAGCCCGAACGGCCGCAGCCGCTTTTTTCGGCGCGAAGAGGTCAGGCGACCCGCTTGGTCAGCGCCCCGTCGATCACCAGGTTGGTGCCGGTGATGAAGCTCGCCGCAGGGCTCGCCAGGAAGACGACGCCGCGGGCGATCTCATCGGGGCTGGCCATGCGTCCGGTCGGGTTCATCGACAGCGCGGTCTTGTACAGTTCCGGCATGTTGCGCTCGATGTTCTGCCAGATGCCGCCCTCGAAATAGGTGTTGCCGGGCGACACCGCGTTGACCCGGATACCTTTCTTGATCAGCTGCTGCGACAGTCCCTTGGCGTAGTGGATGAGCGCCGCCTTGATGGCGCCGTAGGAGCCCGCCGCGAAATCGACCTCGAAGCCGGACACGCTCGAGATCACCACGATGGCGCCGGCCTTCGACCGTTCGAGGAACGGCACTGCCGCCTGCGCCGCCGTCACCGTGTGCATCATGTCCACCTTGAAGGTCTTGTCCCAGGTCTCCGCCGTATCGCCCACCGCCAGCGCGCTCACATTGGCGATCAGGATGTCGACCCCGCCGAGCTTTAAGGCGGCGCTCTCCACCCATCCCTTGACCGCGTCGGCGTCGCCGACGTCGATCGCATCGCCCCACGCCTTGACGCCCTTGGCGCCGAGCGCCTCGCTGGCCGCCTTCACCTCGTCGGCGTTGCGGGCGCAGATGGCGACGTCGGCGCCTTCATCGGCGAAGAGCTCCGCGATCGCGCGCCCGATTCCCCTGGTTCCCCCGGTCACCAGCGCCTTCTTGCCCTTCAATCCGAGATCCATGATGGTTCCTCCCTCACTCGCCGCGTCGAGGCACATGCAAGGCTCTAGCAACTCCCGGGCCACGCCCCACCATGACCTGTCGCGCTCGCGCGCCACGGGCTCGCGTCGCGCCGGCGAAGCGGTCATCATGGTCCAGCTTGCGGCCGTCCTGCTTGATTTGTAAGGGCAATCGCGATGACGGACCAGGGCTTCGAACGAGGAACAAAGTCCCGGGTCGCGGCGTTTGCTCCAATCATGACGTCGGACGAATCGCGACGTCGGAACGCCGGGAGGGTGCCATGCCATACACGCGGCCGATCAGACGCTTCTATCTCACGCCGCCCAGCGTTCTCACCTTCGTCATCTCGGTGGTGCTCGCCCTGCTGGCGGTGCTCGCGGTCTACGGCCATCTGGCGCTGGCGCGCGGCGTCAACGGCTTCCTGATTCTGCTCGTCGCCTATCTGGTCCTGCTCGCCGGAGCGCTGTTTCGCGGGCTCTGACCGGTCTCGCCGTCATGGCCGTGCTCGTCACGGCCATCCACGTCGTGGCCAAGAAGTAAGACGTGGATGCGCGGGACAAGCCCTGGGACAAGCCCGCGCATGACACCGTGGTTCAACAAAGTGGATGCCGGTTCCCTGCGCTCCGCTCAGTCCACGAACACGACCTCGGTCCCCCGTCGCACCCGGCTCGCCAGATCCAGCACGTCCCAGTTGGTGAGGCGGACGCAGCCGTGCGAGGCCGCCCTGCCGATGCCCGCCGGATCGGACGTGCCGTGGATCCCATAGGTCGGCTTGGCGAAATCGATCCACACCAGGCCGATGGGGCTGTTGGGTCCGGGTGCGATCTTGAGCGTCCTCTTGATGTCGACGGGAGTCAGCTCGTAGCGCGGATTGTAGCGATAGATCGGGTAGCGGACGACCCGTCTCACCCTGTAGCTGCCCGACGGCGAGGGTTTCTGGTCGGGTCCCAGCGAGGCCGGATAGAAGGCGACGACCTCGCCCGCCGGCCCCAGCGCCCTCACTTCGCGGTTCTGCTTGTCCACCTCGATGCGCACGACCTGGCCGGGCTGGCCCGGCGTCGTGACATTCGGCACCACGATGACGTCGCCGGCGCGGTCGAGCGGCATGTCGTCGTTGATGAGCCGCAGCAGGCTTTCGGCGACATGGAACTTGGCGGCGAGCAACTCCGTCGGGCTGCGGTAGCCGAGCCAGCGGAGCCGGGCGAGCTCGGTCATGTCGTCCGACAACGGGCCGGCGAACGGGCCCTTCACGTCGTCCCTTGCGACCGTGTACTCGACGAGCGCCGGACCCGGCGAAGCCCCGATGAGCTCGCTCCATGTCGTCAGGTCGAGATAACCGGTGTCCTCCAGGCCGCGCGCCCGCTGGAACGCCGCGACCGCGCGGCGCGCATTCTCGCCCGGCCGGCCGTTGATCTGCCCGGGCGAGATGTCGAGACGGCCGAGAAGGATCTGGGCCTTGAGCATCACCGCGCTCGGCTCGCCCGCCTCGATCGGTCCGGAATACTGCGCCTCGTTCACCGACGTCAGCGTCAGCGGCTCGGACTGCGCCGGGGCGGTGCCGCCGATCGCGAGCGCCACCAGCAACCCGAGCCCGGCCACATGGAGCGACGGCGAGCCGCGACAACCGCATCCGGGCCGACCTTGAACCATCTCGGAAGCCATGACCCTTGTGATACAGGATTGACCCGCTGCTGCCGGTGGGATCGAACCGGTGACGTTCGCCGCCGGGAGACGGACGGCGAGATCATGATATTGACGGTCACGCAATTTTCAACCCCGCGCGCCTCCCGGGGACGACGGGGCGACCGCCCCGGGCCGGGTGCTGGCCGTAAGGCTCCTCCGGCGAGGCCTCGTCTCATTCCGCCCGGCTCGTTCACGCAAGCTGTCGTGCGCCGGCCCGCGATCTTGCCAGCCGATCGATGGCGGCGACGGTGATCGCGGCCCGCCCACCCGAGGCCGCGCCGGTGGTTTCCTCCAGGAATGCAGAAAATCCGGCTGACGAAACACGGATCCCGATAGCGCCGCCGCGCTCGCGAAGGCCAGCCAGGCGAACGCCACGGGCCTTGGCGCCTGCCAGCGCATCCTTGGTCCGCCGGCTGATCAGCGCCCGTTCCTTCTCGGCCAGGGCGGCATACAGGTGCAGCATGAAGGGGTCCGTATCGACACCGAGCTCGGCCACGATGAAAGGAACGCGGTGCTTCATGAGGCCGCTGATGTAGTGCACGTCGCGGGACAGCCGGTCGAGCTTGGCGACCAGGATCGGCGCCTTCTCCCGACGTGCCATGTGGAGCGCTGAGGCCAACTCCGGCCGCTGGTCCTCACCGCGGCCGCCGGACATCGTTTCGGTGAAGGTGCGCACCAGCTGGAAGCCCTCGGCGTCGCCGTGGCAGCCTTCATGGTATGGATGCGATGAATGTCCACATGACCTAGCATTACAGTTGCGTTTTCCGTTTGAGATGGGCGCGCCGCGCTTCAGCCTGGTGAGCGCGTCGCCAGATCGACCACGCGATGACATGGGCGGGTTGGATGCGCCGCTGCGCCAGCTTGATCGCGATACGACGGATTTCCTGGATCGACCAGCAGATCAGAAGCGACGGCTTTTTTGAGAATGTGGCAATGTTTTTTTGAGCGGCACGGCATTGGCGTGATGGCGGATGGCGGCCATCATGGCAAAGGCGAGCATGACCAGCGAGACATGTCGGTGCCAGCCGTGCCAGGATCGGGTTTCGTTGTGATCGAGACCGAGTTCGTTCTTGGCGGTCTCGAAGCTGTCCTCAATAGCCCACCGATGACCTTCCACCGACACCAGCTTTTTTCTCGGCGTGCCCCTGGGGCACCAGGTGGAGAAGAAGGCCAGAGCACCATCGGCGATGCTGCGGCGGATCAGCAACCCTCGCGTCCACTCGCCGGTGAGGGCGCTGTTGTATTCAGCGGCATCGAGGTCGGCGAGTTCAAGATAGGCCCAATCGTGCCGGCGTGGACCCTTGGTTCCTTCGCCGGACGACAGGCGCCGCCACGCGCTCTTGGGAAGGTTCTGTGCGATCTGGACGGCGGTGCCACCGATAAGCTGCTTCTTGCCCCAGGACCGGAACACGTGATTGGCGGCAACGCCCAGCACATACCCTTTGCCCGCCTTGCGCAGCATGGTCTCGATGTCACCCGTGCCATACACGCTGTCCGCCGCCACAAAGGCGAACGGCACCTTTGCGGCGAGCGCTCGCGCAATCATTCGGCGTGCAATCTGCGGCTTCGTTGCAAACCACACATCGTGCGGCACATGCGCCGCCTTCAGGCGGGCGGGATCGTCCGTCCACTCCTTTGGCAGATAAAGCGCACGATCGATAAAGGCATGGCCGTGGCGCGACACGTAGGAAGCAAACACGCCGATCTGGCAGTTGGTGATCTTGCCCGCCGAGCCCGTGTATTGGCGTGCAACCCCACACGACGCCTTGCCTTGCTTCAAGAAGCCGGTCTCATCAATGACAAGCACCGCCATCTCGTCCGCAAGCGTTTCCAGCGCGTACTCGCGGACGATATCGCGCAACGCATCGGCATCCCACCGCCCGCGGCCCAGGATTGCCTGCTGACGCCACGGGCCAGAATTGCCCGCCGCTTCCGCCCGCATCCAGCCTGTCTTTCTTGGCTCGTTCCCAAGAAGTCCGTCCAGAAACTTCCCTGCCGATACTCCAACCCGCTCCTGGTTGAACAAGGGACGTATCCGAGCCTTCACATCCCGCAACGACGACGCCCAAAGCTCCAGCGTCCTCTCAACCGATTCGCCTGCCATCCATGATCTCCCGAATCATGGTGGCCCATCGATTCAGAACTTGGGAGAAAACGCAACTGTAATGCTAGTGCGGTGGGGCCACGCAGCTATGCGCAGGCTATGGACCGTCGCCATCCGTTTCATGGTCTATAGCACTCAGCAGGATATCAAAAAGCGCCTGCCCTTCATCGTCCTGGACCGCAAGGGTCCAACCGCGCAACTCCGTGCGAGGTTGGTTTTTGACCAGGTCCCGGGCTACGGCAATCGCGTGCCGGCGGGCCGCCGTTAGGTTTGGCAGGTCCATCCCATCCGGTCGGTCATCGACGGGCTCACCGTTGAATAGCGTAAAGTAGTAGCGCGCCATTAGGTCACCTAACGATCGATAAGTTTGAAAGTTTACCTCGCAGCAAAAGTTGCCGCCGTGCACACGAGGCGGCGGCACAACCCTGTTCATCAGTCGGATTAGACTTACCCACTGCCCTGTTTGCGAATGATCTCGTAGCACTCGCAGGCAATGGCCCTGAGTTTGGATCGGTCGATCACCTTGACGCGGCCTCGCAAGGTTTGAATGGCGCCGGCTTGCTGCAGCTGTTTGGCCACCAGCGTCACGCTCGTGCGCCGAACGCCGAGCATCTGCGAAAGGAACTCTTGCGTGAGCGGGAGCGTGTCACTCTCCACGCGATCTTGCGTCTGCAGAAGCCATCTCGCCAGGCGCTCCGGCAGAGTGTGGATTGTGCTGCATGCCGTGGTTTGCTGCGATTGCGACAGCATGGTTTCGGCGTTGTCCAGGATGAGGCTGCGAATTCCCTCGCTTTGGCCGGCGGTTTGCCGAAAGTGAGCCGCAGCGATCTGCAAGAGCCTGCCGGCGGCCTGGATCGTCGCGCGGGTGGGCGCGATACGCTTACCAAGGCCGGCGGCTGTCCCGACTGCCCCCTCGCGGCCGACCGTGACGGTTTCGACTGCCCAGCCATCCTTCATGCAGGCGAGCAGCGAAACCATGCCAACCACGGGGAAGTGCACATGCTCGATCGCCTCGCCCTCGCGCTGGATCACATCTCCAAGCCTGGTCGGGAGTACGTTCAGATGTGGTCGAAGAAGAGAGAGATCAGGTGGTGAAAGCGCGGCCAGCAGCCGGTTACGGCCCGGCAGGCTCAATCCATCAGACATTTGCACTTCCTGTGTCCGACCGGTCGGACCGGAAGACCGCGCAGTCTGGGAAGGGCGACGCTCCGATGGGCGTCACGCGGGGGACCGTGAGCGATCGTAGTACTTTCTGGACTCAATCGCTACGTAAACGCGCGGGATAGCGGAAAAAGGCGTTATGTCGCGACCTGCCAATGTCGGATAGGTGACTTTGACGTCTTGTCGATTGCGGTGACGGCCGGCGAGATCGGCCGGCCATAGGGACGATCAAGCCCGAGGCCGGTACTCGCTCAGCGACGTGTCGACGGCGCGGGCCAGCAAGTTGAGGGCGACCGGCTTGTGCAGCATCGGTCCAGGCAGCGCCTGACCTGCAATGATGTCCGGATATGCGGTCACCAGGACGACGGGGATCCCTGGTTGCCGCAACGCGACCATCCGGCCAAGCGCCAGCCCGTGGGGCTCGCCTTTGCGCAAAACCACGTCCGTCAGCACGAGGTCCACCCACTCGTATTCGAGCTTGGCGAGAGCCGCCATCGAGCCGTCGACGACGATCGTCCTGTAGCCGATGCTTTGCAGATGGCGGGAGGCCGCGTACGCGAAGGCCTCGTCATCCTCGACGATGAGAACAACGGGTTGTCGCTCGGTCATTGCGGAACGCCTTCCCAACAGTGCCCCAAAAGGATTCGGCCCCCCAAATTGACCGGATGTCAGTCCGCTACCCGACACAGCTCGAATATTTTCGTGCTGCGCTGCGAAACAGGGGAAAATCCGCACTGCTTGGGAGGCTGAACCACACGATTAGGAGGACGGCGAGCGTCGGGACGCAGGGCGCGATGACCCGGTTCCTTGGACGGCTCGCCCCATTCCATGCCCCGTGATTCCAGGCCGTACCGGAATCCGCGAGGCTCGATCAACGTGCTGTTCTGCCTGGTGTTCCTGCATCGTACTAGCGGGTGCAGTTTTTTGCATAGTCATGGAACGGGAGACCCCCAAATTGAGCTTGGTCAGCACAAACATTTCCGTTTGGCAGGATGCTTGTTCGCGAGGCGACCCCGAGAACCGCCGCAGGAACCGCATTAGCCCGAGTGGCGTTAGCTCGGTGCCGGGCTCTTGTACCGCATCCCGTCCCCCCGCCCCCCTGGCGGTGCAACGGGTTCGGCCGGCGGCCTTCAGGCGAGGCCACAACCTCGCGCAGGGGCTGCCGTACCATTCGGCCTTCTCCATTTTGGCCGACCCCACGCGACCATTTTGATCGTCCTCTCGCGGAACGCGGGCGCACGGGCGGTCAGAGCTTGGGCCTCGATCTCCGTACTGCGTGTGTGACTACCCGGGCCTGCTTCGCCTCCGGTGCAGTCGCAGGACCGACGGCGCCGCCGGCTTCTTCGGGACAGCAAGCGCATCAAGCCTGTCGAGCAGTCGACGCGCCCTGCCTGCGTCCAGCAATCGCCCGATCGCCGCGGTCGGCACGAGCGCGCTCGAAACCAGAGAATTGCAGGCTGCGGCCGGTGTTCTTGGGGTGCGCTTGCTGCTTCTGAATGCCAGCAGCCTACGCGACATCGAAACGGCCTTTGCGAACCTTGTCGCGCAGCGGGCTGATGCATTCTTGCTCGGCACCGACCCTTTCTTTATTACCGCGCGCCAACGCCGTCGACGTCGTGCGCGTACTGCTGAGTATCCCGCAGCGTGATGAGGCAAGAACTATAGCAATTGCAGGGCCTTTGTTTCCGCTATCACGCGCTCGCTTAGCGCCCTGGCGTTCAAGACGCCATTGCGTGCCAAGCCTATGATGTGGGCAGCGATGGCTTCGCGGTCTGTCACTTGACCGTAGAACTGGAGGGCCTTGCAGGTTTCCTCCAGCGCCTTTGACATGGCCTCGATGGCCTCAGGCCCGAATGCTGCAGAGTCTTCCAGGTAGCGTCGTATCGGCATCGTTGGCTCCATGATCTCGCACCTGTCGCGGTCGCCGGCCTTTGACACCGCCGGGACGATGACCCCGATGATCTGCTGCTTTAAGCCGGGCGCCGGGGGCTGAGTTCCGCGGCATCGTCGCCGCCAAAGTGCTCGGCCGGTTGGCCCTATGGTGTGCACTGCGTGCGGAATGGTCGGCGCCGACGCGCGACCGAACTGGCGAGAGTATCGCGCTGCTGGAACGGGCGCGTGACAGGCCGTCGGCGGTTATTCGCCGGAACCATAAAACCTTCCCCGAATTTCGTTTCCAAACATCATTCGGGACCTCAATCCGATGAAATTCACGATAGAAATCCTCCGAGCTGCGGAGGGTGTGGAACAGGTCCTTCACCGACCGGTAGTCCGGACAATCAGACCGGGATGGGCCAAAAACAAAGCGCAAACCCTATTATCCGCCTGGAGGGCACGAGGCGCCAACGGCGTCAGAATCCTCAATGGCAGCGGCCAAGAGTTGTATCACTGGACCGAATAGGCTTCGCACGCGTGCGCCCGGTCCGCCGGTATGACGCCCGGCGCTTAGCCGCCAGACGAACACCTTGTGCACGATTTCCACGGTGGTCGCCCTGGCCCTTGGCGTCAGGGTCCCGAGCGACCGAGCGCGGACAATGGCAGCTAGCCATCAGCTAGCCATCATCCGCGTCGATCACGGTGCCCGGTACGAAGGGCGACAGCCGCCAAGCACGGCTGCCCTGGTCCCATCGCGCCACCACCCAGTCTTTGATGATGGCGTTCTCCGGCGTGCCGCTGGCAAGCTCGGCTCGTTTCGCAGTGCGGTGTGAAAAAATTCGAGCGCGTGTCGGGTACCGGACTCGACATTCCTGGCATTGAGACGTGAATTATTGGGGGCACCTTTGGGAGGTTGTCATGGGCGCTCTGTTGTTGAAATGCCCGAACACCGGCCGCGAATTTTCCACCGGCATTGAGATCCCCGACGAGGCGAGTTTCCGAAAGCTTCCCGACACCGTGACGAAGGCGACTTGTCCGCACTGCGGACTGAAGCACACTTGGTGGACGCGGGAAGCCCGTTGGACTGCGGCCGTCGCTCCGAGCATGTGGGGGTCGTATTGACCGGACAAGAGGACGCGGCCACAAGGCCGGGCATGACGAGCTGATGCCATACGAGCGGGAACCGGATTAGAGTCCGAGCGTGACCTCGGCCCAGCGCAGCACCAGGTCTCTGTTGAGGAACGCGAGCACGGCGTCCTCGTGCCGCGCCGGCTGGTCGCCGCCCATGGCCGCGGTGGCGACGATCATGTCGCAGCGATCGTGGAAGGCGATCGCCAGCGCCGATCCGGCAGCGCCGCGGCCGCCGAGGGCGTAGCCGCGGCTGCGGGCCTTCATCCAGCGCACCTCGATCGGCCGGCCCGGCCCGAGCGCCGCGCGCTTGGCACCGACGCGATCGGCGTCGCCGACCCGCTCCACCTCGTCGTCGTCGATCGCGCTCGTGCAGTCGCAGGAGCCGAGCTTCGCCCGCAGATAGAGCGTCACCTCCGTGCCGCAATGCTCGGCCCTGCAGCGGAACGCCTTGCCCTTGCCCCACTGGTCCATGGCGAACGGCCAGGCCACTTCGCTCCACACCGGATTACGCGGCGACGAGGCGCTGCTGCCGCCGGGCGCCAGCGCGTGGCTCGCGAGCAGCCCGGCCGCGCCGAGCGCTCCGCCCAGCACGAAGGACCCGCGATCGCCAGCATGGTGCTCCGTCTCATCGCGTCAGCGGTGCCCGGCGCCGCCGGGCTCTCAGTTGGTCGCCAGAAATTTTCGGGCGGCGGCGAGCTCCGGACGGCTCGGCGTCCGCGGCGGCCGCAAGCGCGACGAGCTTCTCGTAGTTGATCTTGGCGCTGGCGCGGTCGCCGAGCCTCTCGGCCGCCTGGGCGGCGCCCAGGAATCCGCGGAAGCGGTTCGGCTCCTTGGTCTTGGTGGCCTCGAACGCCGCCAGTGCCTCCTTGGCCATGCCGCGCTCGAGCAGCATCTCGCCGTAGAGCTCGCGCGCGCCGGCGCCAGCGGCCCGGGCGTCACCGCATGCTTCTCGATCCGGTCCTCGGCGTCGGCCGCCGCGCTCATGGCCTTGAGCGCCTCGTCGTACTTGCCTTGCGCGTGCAGCACCCAGACGGCGGCGACCTGGCGCTGGATGTCGACGATCTCCGCCCAGTAGAGATCCTTGGAGTCGCGCAGCTTGCCGCTGAGCTCGGCGAGCTTGGCGACGTCGGCCTGTGCGGCCTCCGGTGCGCCGGAGCGCGCCGCCCCGAGCGCGCGGGCAAAGTGCGAGATCGCCATCACGTAGTTGAACGGGCTCGGCCGGACCTTGAGCTGCGCGAGCGGAACCTTCCCGAACTGCATCTTGTTACCACGCTGTCGCCGTCGGCCCGGGACGCAAGGGCAAGCGGCGCGTCCGCGCCCTGTCGAGGAAAATCCGTTGGCCAATCCGCGTCGCGGTCGCCTGCGCCGAAGCTACGCGCGTTACCGCGATACGCGGAGAAAGCTCCGCGTGCCTGCGTCCCGGCAGAGCCGGTACGGGCTCGATCTCACCAACTTCTTCGTCGCCGACGTGCAGACCGGGTTCGGCTCCCTGGTGGCGTTCTATCTGGCGAGCCTCGGCTGGTCCCCGCAGGCGGTCGGAATGGCGCTGACCGTGGACAGCCTCGCCTCCGTTTGCGGCCAGGCGCCGGCCGGCGCGCTCGCCGATGCGGCGAGATGGAAGCGCGGTCTGGCGGCCATCGGCATCATCGCGGTCGCGTCGGCCGCGCTGGTCCTGGCGTTCGCACCGACCCCCGTGCTCGTCTACGCCGCCCAGGCGGTGCACGGCTTCGGCGGAGCGCTGACGACGGCGGCGATCGCCGCGATCTCGCTCGGCCTGGTGGGCCGCTCCAGCATGTCGTTGCGGGCCGGCCGGAACTATCAGTTCAGCGCGGCCGGCAACGCGCTGACCGCCGGCGCCATGGGCGTGCTCGGCCGGGTGTTCTCCACCCGAGCGATCTTCATCGCGGCCGCGGCGCTCTCGCTGCCGGCACTGATCGCGCTCGCCCTTATCCGCCCGCGGGAGATCGACTACGCGCGGGCGCGCAACGCCGGGACCGGCGAGGCGGCCGGGAGGTTCAGCCGCGTCGTCGATCTGCGGAAGAACCGCAACCTCCTGGTGTTCGCCGGGGCGGTCGTGCTGTTCCAGCTCGCCGACGCCGCCATGCTGCCGGCGATCGGCAACCGGCTCGGCCAGGACGGCGCGGGATCGCAGGTCCTGCTGATGTCCGTGCTGATCGTGATCCCGCAGGTCATGACCGCGGTGCTGGCGCCCTGGGTCGGATATTATTCGGAGCGCATCGGCCGCAAGCCGCTGCTACTCGTGGGGTTCGGCGCGCAGATCGTCCGCGGGCTTGCGCTTGCGGTCTCCGACAGCGAGGCGGCGCTCGTGCTCTCGCAGGTCCTCGACGGGGTGAGCGGCGCCGTGGTCGGCGTGCTCACGCTGCTGGTGGTCACCGATGTCACGACCGGAAGCGGGCGCTTCAATCTGGCGCGCGGCGTCGTCGGGACGCTGAGCAGCCTTGCGGCGTCCGCAAGCACCGCCGTGGCCGGCGTCCTGATGCAGCACTTCGGCGCGTCGGCGGGGTTCCTGGCGATGGCCGCCGCCGCGGTCGCGGCGACGCTGGTCACCTGGCTGCTGCTGCCCGAGACGAAGCCGGACAAATATCTCGATTGAGTAGAGTCGGGCAAAAGCTCTTAGCAGTTTGTGAGTGCTTTGAGGCGTCGGAGCGGTTGGGAGGGGGAGAAACGGGATCGTGTTGGTGTTCGTTCGACATAGTGTTCCCTTGTAGAAGTTGCCAGTTCGGCCGCGCGTCGGCGCCGATCATGCCGCAGGCGGTGCACACCATGCGCGGTCCGAACGCCGGCACGGGCACCTCATCGCCGTAGGCATCAACGCTGAACGTGATGCTGCGGTGGCACGCTAGGCAATAGACCGAGAGCGACCGCACACCGTTCTGGCGCATGTTTCCGAGCGTCATAGGCGGGCCGACCGGCTTCATGCCGGTGATCCCATCGGTGGCGAGGTGTGGTGCCGACCTTGGGGCGTTGGTGCCGATTGCCTTCGGCCTGGGCCCCTTCGGGGCCGATCTCCACAGAGGCAAGCGGCCAACTGATCGTACAACCACCCATCAAGGTCATGAACTGCCGCCGTCCCATCCAGCGAACAGTATGGCGTGGCCCTGCGTTCCGATCCGGGTCTGCTCTTGAGCGTCCATGCCGATACCCCGCTTTTTGGTCGGCCACTCTACCGCGAGCGCCGGACCGGAGTAACCCCCGTGTGGACGGTAGCCTCCCATCAAATGTAAAACACTCCGCAGGCCGGCTCTTGGCACAAGGCCGACCCACCCCGGTCGGCCCGGCACGGGTCCGGTCACTGGGGTACATCGGCCCCGCGAGGCAGGCCGTCGACGCGGCCGGAGTTCTCCCGCTTGTGACCCGAAGCGGCTGTCGTCGGCCCAACTGTTTTGCGTTGCGAGATTTCTTATTCGATCACCTGGTCGGCGCGCAACAGGATCGACGGCGGCACAGTGGCCGAGCGCCTTGGCTGTCTTGGCATTGAGAACCATCTCAAATTTGGTCGGCACCTGAACCGGCAGGTCAGCTGGCTTTTCGCCCCGGAGAATGCGATCGACATAGGAGGCGGAGCGGCGAAAGATGTCCACTGGGTCGGGTCCGTAGGAAAGCAAACCGCCGTCTCTAGTAAAGACGGAAACTGAATACACCGCCGGTACGTTGTTTCGGGCCGCCAGAGATGCGATTGGCGCGCGATGCTAGCAGGATTACCCGGAAAGCGTCATAATTCGAAAATGTCTCGGAACATGATCTCCCACCCGTGGCGCTCGACGACCGCCGTTAGTTCCCGGCGCTGATTTTCGACAGTCTGCTCGTTGGAGCCCGCGCCAGCGAGAGCGTAATCTTGCCCCCGGTGCCGACGAGCACTGGGCAGCAATTGCTGAAGGGGCGCGCCGGGCTTCCCTTCCGGCAACGGAGTGCCGCCCGGTGGCATCGCAACTGGACCGCCAGTCGGGCCGGGGCTGATCGGCGGACGTTCGGCTTCCTGCTGTCTCGTGGCAACATCGGGTTTGACCAGGAGCCCGGTCGCCTCGCTGGCCGAGATGGTCACCACACGCTGACGCAGTGTCTGGGGTCTCGTTGACGCAGAAGCGCCCGGCTCGTGTTCGTCGAGAGCGCTCCGAGCCGGAGTGGGTGAGACTCGTGGCGATGCTTCCTACGAGGATGCCCGCTCGCGCCAACCCTCTCTCGCCGGGACGCCGTCGGGCCTGTCGGTGGGAGTGGCGCACGCGAAGGACGGACCCGGCCAATCCAGCCGTCCCGTCACCGGGTGGATAGCATGCAGGCGTCAGCGCGCAGGTACAGAATGCCTAAATTGCACTGGACTCTCGTAAAAAGAGGGTCGCCGTGGATTGGCGACCCTCGCTTGGCCATTCCGAATCAGGTATGATCATGCCGTCCCTTTGGTGGGACGTTTCCTCCCGAGACTTGGCGCCCCGCTGTGGCGGGGCTTTTTTTGACGCCCGACCATAAATCGGTTCGCGTGAAGACGGGAGGGATTTTTTTTTCGATTTTGCTAGGAACATTACGGCCGGCAGGGCGTTTGGGCGCCATCACCATCCTATGTCAACATTTAACCGTTTGGTGGTGGGACTACGTGGAGAAGCGAGATTGGTACCGAGACAGAGCCGTGGAATGCATCCTTGCTGCCGAGGATATTCGAGACCCTGTGGAGCGGATCAAGTTGCTCGAAGTCGCACAGCAATGGATCAAACTGGCGGAATACGTGGTCAGTCGGCTTGAAGAGGGAACTCCACATCGCCGGCCCGATGATGGCAACCACACTGATAACTGAACGGTTTCTCCATCGAGATTCTGAGGGGTTGCGGGCCGGCTACTCCTGGCGAAGGCTTGGCGGCCCCGACGAACCCTGATCTCGAACGACGACGGACAGGATCTTGTCGCCGAGCCTCGAAAGATCGTTTGGCGCCACGTACGGTCCCACTACCATGCCGCGCCACCGCCCAGCGGCCCGTCCCACACGCCAAGGCAACCGACGCGCCGGCCGCGGGTCGGCATTGTTTCCTCGGTCGGCAGGCCGCCCTTGATCAGCCGCTCCGGCGCCCTGCGCATGCATCACCACGCTGGCGCACGCCCTGAGATGCGGATTCCGACGATGTCGCCCGGGTGTACCGATTTGAAGTCGCCCGGGGATACCGGGATGATCTCGCCCACCTCTCCGATTTGATGTCGCCCGGGGGTAAAACTGTCTGGCCGGTTGGTTCTCTGGCATCGGCCAAGCCGGTTGGTCAACCTTGAATCGCGGCTTGAATCTCTTCTTGTGCTGCCGTTGCTGTGCAGATCCTTGGTGCCGGTGAGAATCAAGGTCGTTGCCTTGATCGCGGCGAGCGCCTTATCGGTGTCGCGGTTAAACCCGGGCGTCGTGCCGACATCGTGCTTCTCAGCCATGGCGATGACCGCCTCGCTGGTGATCGTGGAGTCGGCACTTCCTGTCCACGCGAGAAGCTGGTTCAATGCCGGTCCGGCCGCGCTAGTCTCGACCCATCTGTTCGGGCGACATCCACCTTACTCGCGGAGCGAGGTGGAAAATGGGTGCGTTCGCTTACTTCGGAAGGACGACAGGATGCGGGCAGTGTTCGTCGGTGCGGGAATGGGCGGGTTGATGGCGGCGTTGGCGCTGCGACAGTCCGGCGTCTTCGCATCGGTTGATATTTACGAGCAGACGAAGATGCCCAGCACTGCAGGCGCTGGGTTGAACGTTCCGCCCAATGGGGCGCGGATATGTCGTTGGCTGGGGGTCGACCTCGATGGCGGGGATCCCAAGGGCCGCGATGGGGTGATAGACGGTGGCCGGGCGGCAATTCTGGAGTCGACACGGCAGTTCAACGCGGATGGGAGCGTGACAAAGAGGCCGTTCGATCATGTCACCGCCGCGGGCGACGGCGCCGGGTTTCATCACATGCACAGGCTGGACCTGTTGATGTGCCTGTATAAGCGGGTGTTCGAGTTCGGTCCCGACAGGGGGGCGCCGTGCCCGATCACCGTGCACATGGACTGCAGGCTGACACACTTGCGTCAGACCGCCGGCGAGGTGACCGCGACCTTTTCGAATGGTCGAACAGCCACGGGAGAGGTTCTCGTGGGTGCCGACGGGATCAACTCTGCCACGTTGCAGCTGGCGTGGCCGAACCCGCGTCCCAGGCGCTGGACTGAGGTGACTTGCTTTCGTGGGCTCATTCCGCGGACGGTGGTCGCCTCGCTCCGCAAGGCTGACGGCAGCCAGCTGGACCATAATCCCATCAACTCCTTCAGCATGGACCGCCATCGGACCGACAGGAGCGGGGCGACAACGTACTGGGTGCGCGGCGGCGAGTTGTTGAACGTGTGGATCGCCCGTTATGAGCCCAACTCTGCCGCGTTCGAGCAGGAGGAGGGGGACTGGTTTCCCGTCAGTCAGGAGGAGATCCTTCGCGAGGTGGGCGAGGCATTCACGGGGAGCGCCAGTAAAGACGACCTACTCGCTCTGGCGGGGGCGATCGTTCGTCCCACGAAGTGGGGCCTCTACGATCGTGACGCGCTCGAAACCTGGGTGCAGGGCGGCATCTGTCTGCTCGGGGATGCGGCGCACCCGATGCTTCCCACGTTTGGCCAAGGCGCCGCGCAGTCCTTCGAGGACGCCGCCGCGCTCGCTAGCGCCTTCGCCCTGCACGGCCGCAATGTGGGTACAGCGATGTTGCACTACGAACGCGTGCGGCATTACCGCGCCACCCGCTTCCAACTCGGCTCCAAATTCGCCTTCGATCACTTGCGGACCAAGGACACCGCTGCGCAGAAGGCGCTACTCGAGACGCTCGACGAACGGGTCAGCCCAGCCTTCGCCCACGACAAGCGCGGCGGCGAGGACGACTCCTGGATCTACGCGTACGACGCCCGCAATATCGGCGCCGAATTGCCTCCCAAGAGATTAGGACCGTGGGACTTCCGCCGAGCCACCAAGGCCGACTACGCCGCGATCACCCGCAAGCTCTGGATGCCAGCTGCTCCCGCCAAAGGTACACGCCCCATCACGCGCGGCGAGGTCGCCCTGCACAACACCCGAGACGACTGCTGGATCATCATCTCGGGAAAAGTTTACGACATCACCGAGTGGGCACCCCATCACCCTGGTGGCGCTGGAATCGCCCGAATGTACGCCGGCAAGGAAGCCACTGCGGAATTCGGTGACTACCACAGTGCCGAAGCTGTCGCGCACATGGCTCATTTCTGCGTCGGCGATCTCGTCGATACTCCAACCAACTTGCCGTGACTGGCCACGCTGAGTGGCCGGTATTCCAGCGGTTCAGCGCGCAGCGGCCGTAGTCGGCGCCGCGCGTCCGTAACTCGGTCAAACGCCGCCAGCGGGCATTCCCGCTCCGGAGGCCCGGTATGGCGAAGAAAGTCGAGGAAATATGGGCTTTTTCTGGTGCTGCCGGTCAGGATTGAACTGACGACCTCTCCCTTACCAAGGGAGTGCTCTACCACTGAGCTACGGCAGCATCCCGGGCGGGGCAGAGACACTCGTTGGTCCGCCCCGGACGGTGGCGTTCCTTGCCACAAGGGCGCAACCGGTGCAAGCGATCCGGGGCGCCGTGACGGCGATTTGGCCCGAAATCCCCTTGAAGATACGAGCGAATTCGTCGCCGCCGGGCTTGAACCGCCGGGGGTGGCCGCACGACCAATCCTCAAGGAGCGACCGGACCTGTTGCGTCCGGCGAGCTGGCCGGAGGGTTGCATTGCGGTTGCGAAGGAAATTCGGCGCCACCCTGCAGGCGAGCCTTTTCGCGATCGTCCTCAGCGTGCCGCTGCTTCACGGCTTCGCGTTCCCGACCATGCCGCTGTGGACCCGCACGGTGCCGTCGGGGTCGATGAAGCCGACGCTCTACGACGGCGAGTACGTGCTCGGCTTCGCCACGTTCGATGCGGCGGCGCCGGCCGGCCGCGGCGACGTCGTGGTGTTTGCCCTGCCGAAGGACCCCTCCACCGAGTACGTCAAGCGGGTGGCGGGCGTGCCCGGCGACCGCGTGCAGATGGTCGACGGCCGGCTGCACATCAACGGCCAGCCGGTGAAGCGCGATCGCGTCGGGGATTTCGCGGAGACGAGCCTCGGCAACACCCAGTTGTTCACCCGCTGGCGCGAAACGCTGCCGAACGGGGTGAGCTACGAGACCATCGATTTCGTCCAGCCCGGCCTCTACGGCAACACGGCGGTCTTCACCGTGCCGCCGGGGCACTACTTCATGCTCGGCGATAACCGGGACAATTCGCTCGACAGCCGGATGCTGGCGAAAGTCGGCTATGTTCCGGCGGAGAACATCGTCGGCCGCGCCGGCATCGTCTACTTCTCGATCGACCATTCCGCACCGTTCGGGCTCGGGCGGGTGCGCTGGAGCCGGCTGTTCACCATCGTGCGATGAACCGCTGCGTCCCCGTCCTCACACGTTGATCTCGACGAAGACCCGCTTGTCGTCCTCGAAAAGCTTGGCCGCCATGCGGGCGATCAGATAATCCCAGTTCTTTCTGTTGTAGCTGCTCAGCATGGATCTCCGCAGCGCCTGCGCATGGGACAGCTTCGGGTCGGCGGCGGGTGCCGCGAAGGTGCCGGTCATCAGCGCGACTGCGCTCTTTGTGTGGACCTCCCAGTTTGAGACAAGAAGCGAACGCCCGCCGGCATGGAGGAACGCACGCGCGAGCCCCGACAGCGCCTCAGTCCCGGGCACCAGCGAACGGAGGCCAGCCGAGCTTGCGCCGCGCTCCACCGCCATTCACCCGCGCGCCGCGGCAGGTGCAATGCGGGCTGTTCCCGCACCGCAATACGGTGTATCATGCTATCTTCCTGCTCGACGGATCGAGCCGTCCCTTCAAGGGAGAGTGCAATGTCGGCCAAGCTGGGATTGCTGGGCGTTGTCCTTGCCATGTTCGCGCTGCCCGCCCACGCCGTGCAGTTCTACATCGTGCAGGACAGCGAGCAGAAGCAATGCTCGGTCACCGAGCAGGTGCCGGTGGGCGAGAAATACGCGGTCGTCGGCGACGGCGCGTACGGGGATCAGCAGGTCGCCCGATCCGAGATGAATGCCTTGTTCGTCTGCAACAAGACGAAGGACGATTCCAGCAGCGCGCCGCCGGAGCGGTCGGCCGAACCCGCCAAGCCGTAGATCGTCACACCTGGCGGTCGCGGCCTTCCCAATAGGGCTTGCGCAGCTCGCGCTTGAGGATTTTTCCCGACGGGTTGCGCGGCAGCGCCTCGACGAAATCGACCGAGCGCGGCGCCTTGTAGTGGGCGATGCGCTCGCGGGCGAACGCGATGAGCTCGTCCGCGGTGACCGCGACCCCCGGCTTGCCGACCACGATCGCCTTCACCTGCTCGCCCCACCTGTCGTCGGGCACGCCGATCACCGCCACGTCGGCCACCGCCGGATGGCCGAACAGCGCGCTCTCGACCTCGGCCGGATAGATGTTCTCGCCGCCGGACACCACCATGTCCTTGACCCGGTCGTAGATGTAGACGTAGCCGTCACGGTCCATGTAGCCGGCGTCGCCGGTGTGGAACCAGCCGTCGCGCACCGCCTGTCTGGTGGCGTCGGGCAGGTTCCAGTAGCCCAGCATGATCTGTGGCGTGCGGCAGATCAGCTCGCCGACCTCGCCGGGAGCCACCTCGCGGCCGGCCGCATCGACGATCCTGATCTCCACCCCGGTCATCGGCTTGCCGCAGGATTTGAGCCGCTCGACCGCCTCGGCCTTGTGGTCCTCGGGCGGCAGATAGGTGATCGCGCCGGTGGTCTCGGTGAGGCCGTAGACCTGGGCGAAGGCGCAGCCGAACGTCTTCAGCGCATTGCGCAACAGCTCGATCGGCGCCGGCGAGGCGCCGTAGGCGATCAGCTCCAGCGAGGAGAAATTGGTGGTCCGGCACTCCGGCACCTGCAGCAGAAACAGGATCATCGCCGGCACGAAGAACGCCTTGGTGACCCCAAATTCCTCGATCGCCCGCAGGATCGCCGGAGGATCGAAATCCCGCGTCACCACGTTCTCGACGCCGCGATAGAGCCCGACCAGCGCCCAGCCGCTGCCGCCGATATGGAACAGCGGCATGCATACCAGGCTGACGTCGCCGTCGTGCCAGCTGCCGAATTGCTCGACCGCGCCGGGCAGCAGGGTCAACAGGTTGGCATGGCTGAGCCGGGCGCCCTTGGGATGCCCGGTGGTGCCACTGGTATACATCTGGATGGCGCAGTGCCCGCTGTCGATCGCGAGCTCCGGATCGCTGTCGGACTGCCGGGCGACCCAGTCCGCGTAGGCCGGCCAGGTCGGATGGCCGCCGTCGATGGCGATGATCAGGCGCACGGTTTTCAGCTCGTGCGCCACCTTCTCCACGGCGGCGTGGAAATCGGCACCGACGAACAGGACCTCGGCCTCGGCGTCGTTCACCACGAAGGCGATTTCCGGCGGGGCGAGCCGGAAATTCACCGGGACCAGCACGGCATCCGCCTTGGCGGCGCCGAACCACAGCTCGAAGAAGGCCGGGTTGTTCTTGGACAGGACCGCGATGCGGGCCTGCGGCGTCACGCCGGCGGCGATCAGCCCGTTGGCGATCCGGCTGGCGCGGCGGTCGAGCTCGCCATAGGTGAGGCGCCGCCCCTCGAAATGCAGGGCGACGCGATCCGGCCGGGTCCGGCCGTGATGGCGTACGATGCCCGGAACGGTGGACACGGCGGTCGCGTCAAGCATGCACCAACGATCCCGATGCCCGGGCGTATCGCCTCGATCAGCCCTTGGTGGCTCCGGCGGTGAGACCCGCGATGTAATAGTCCATCAGGAACGCATAGATGATCAGCGGCGGCGCTGCGCCGAGCAGCGCTCCGGTCATGATCTGGCCCCAGTTGAACACGTCGCCCTTGATCAGCGTGGTGATGATGCCGACCGGCAGCACCAGCTGGTCGGCCGACGTGGTGAAGGCCAGCGGATAGAGGAACTGCGCCCAGCTCACCGTGAAGGCGAAGATGGTCGCCGCGATCAGGCCGGGGAGCGCCACCGGCACGAACACCTTGAGCAGGATCTGCCGGTAGTTGGCGCCGTCGATCAGCGCCGCCTCGTCGAGCTCCTTCGGGATCGAGGCGAAATAGCCGATCATCAGCCAGGTGCAGAACGGCACGGTGAGCGTCGGATAGACCAGGAGCAGCACCCACCAGCGATTGATCAGCTGGATGCCGGTCACCTCGTGGAACACCGCGAAGATCTTGAACAGCGGGATGAACAGCAGCGTCTCCGGGATCAGGTAGGTGAGAAAGACCCCGGCGGCCAGCGTGGCCGAGCCCCAGAACCGCATCCGCGACAGCGCAAAGGCCGCCGGCACGCTGATCAGCATGGTGATCGCCACCACGAACAACGACACGATCGCCGAGTTGCGGAAGAACGTCAGGTACTGCCGCGACCCGAGGAGCTCGACGTAATTGTCGAGCGTCGGCTTCTGCACCCACCAGGGATTGGTGGCGGCCGAGATCTCGGCGCTGGTCTTCAGCGACGTGATCAGCATGTAGATCGGCGGCACCAGGAAGAAGATCGCGAACAGGATGAGGAAGAAATACGACCAGCGCAGCGCCCAGCGCCGGTCGCGGCTCATGCTGGCGCGCTTGCGCCCGCGCGGCACCGCCGCGCCGCGCGTGGTCGGTACCGAGACGGTGGTGACCGCGCTCATGCTTCGTTCCCCCGCCGGTTGATGTCGCGCAGGATGAAGATCGCCGCGACGGTGAGGATCGGCACCATGAACAGCGACACGCTGGCGCCGAGCGGGATGTCGCCGCCCTCGATGCCGACGCGGAACGCCCAGGTGGCGAACACGTGGGTGCGGTCGATCGGCCCGCCCGAGGTGAGGATGCGGACGATGTCGAAGTTGGCGAAGGTGACGATGAGCGAGAACAGCGCCGTGATGGCGATGATGTTGCGCATCATCGGCAGGGTCACGAACCAGATGCGCTGCCACCAGGTGGCGCCGTCGACGGCGGCGGCCTCGTAGAGCTGGTCGGGAACCGATTTGAGCGCCGCCAGGTACATGATCATGAAGAACGGCGCGCCGATCCAGATGTTGACCAGGATGACGGAGAAGCGCGCCCACGCCGCCTCGCCGGTCCACGGGATGGGATCGAAGCCGAACCGGTCGATGATCCAGTTGAAGGCGCTGTAGGACGGGTCGAACAGCCACAGCCAGGCGAGGCAGCTCATCGCCGGCGGGATCACCCACGGCACCAGCAGCATGCCGCGCCACTTGCGCTGGCCCTTGGCGGGGATGTTGTGGACGAAATGCGCCACCACGAAGCCGATGATCGCCTTGAAGGCGACGGCGGTGAGCGCGAAGATGCAGGATTGCTGCACCACCATCCAGAACGTCTCGCGGTTGAACAGGAAGAAGAAATTGCCCAGCCCGACGAAGCGCTCCATCGACTTGTTGAGGGTAGCGAGGTGCACCGAGTAGAACGCCGGATACACCACCAGCAGCGCGATCAAGAGGATCAGCGGAAGCGTCATCATGAAGGCGATCGACGACTTGCGCTGCATCGCCTTGTGCAGGCCGGACCGCTGTCGCAAGCGTGGCGCCCTCTCGACGCTGCCCATCACCGCATCGACCATCGCAAATCTCCTTAGCGGTTTCCCCGTATTCCGTCACATGGCCCGCGGCGCCGGCGCCGCGGGCGGATTATACGCCAGGCATCGTGCGACCCTCAGGTCCGCATGAAGCCTTCGACCTCGCTTTCCGCCCAGGCGAGCGTCTTCTCCATCGCCTCGCCCTGCAGGTGGCGGACCGTCATCTTGGTCATCAGGCCCTGGATGTAGATCTGCACCGCGATCTTCGGCGGCGCCGGCGCGGCGGCGATCGACAGGATCTGATGGTGGTGGGGATTCGGGTAATGGTAGAGCGTCCCCTTCGGCGGTCCTTCCTCGGCCCAGGTCTTGAAGTTCGTCAGGTTGGCGAAGGACGGGATGTCGTAGCCGCCGCTGGCCGCCACCATCTTCTCGGCCGACGAGGCCTGCGAGAGGTGGGCGAGCAGGCTCTTGGCGGCCGGCTTGTTCTTGCTGAACGCCCAGATGCCCCAGAAATACGGGACGAACGGGGCGAACCGGCCCTTCGGCCCGGCCGGCATGCCGTGGGTCCACAATTGCTCGGCGACCTGCGGGGCGTCGCGCTTGGCCACCGCCCAGGCGCTCGGCGGATTGAGGATGAGCGACGCCCGGCCGGAGACCAGCGACTTGTTGTTCGAGGAATCGTCCCAGGCCGGCGCATCCGGCGGAAAGAACTTGGCGAGCCGCGCGTAATAGTCGAGCGCTTGGCGCACCGGGTCGGATTTCACCGTGATGTCGCCCTTGGCGTCGACCAGCATGGCGCCGAAGGAGTGGAAGATCGCCCCGGCCGAATCCACCGAATCCGCCGTGGTGCCGAGCCCGATCCCGAATGACGCGCCGGCCTTGTGGCAGGCCTCGGCGGCCTTCATGAAGGTCTCGAGATTCCAGTTGTCGGCCTTCGGCGGGCTGCCCGCCGGGTACATTTCCTGGACGTCGATGCCGGCATGCTTTTTCATCAGGTCGATGCGCGAGCACGGTCCCTTGATCTGGCTGCCCACGGTGGCGGGCACGGCGATCCAGTGGCCGTCCGCCTTGCCCAGATACTCGGCGGTCGGGTTCACGGTGCCGTTCTGCTTGATCAGCGGCTCCATGATGTCGTCGACCCGCTCGAGCCGGTTGGCGTGGTCGTTCGGCAGCCAAGTCGACATCGCCAGGATGTCGTGTCCCGATTGGGCCTGGGCCTCCGCCGCGATGGTCAGCAGCAGCTTGTTGCCCTGCGACGGAATGAAGTCGATCTCGACGTCGACCTTCTCCTTGGCGGCCCATTCCTCGACCAGCGTCTTGGTGGCGTTGTTGGCGCCCGGCACCCAGTGGTCCCAGAAGCCCATCGAGAGCTTGCCGGCCGCATGCGAGCCTCGGACATAGGGCATCGCGACCAGGGCCGTGGCGGCCGTAGTCGTGGCAAGGAACCGCCGTCGTGTCGGTCTGCTGGTAGGCATCGCCTGCATTCTCCCTGGTCGGTGACCGGATGTTCGCGTTTCCGTTCGGGCATCGGCCGGCACGGCCGATGCCCGGGGCATCCGTTGGGGGGCGAGCTTAAGCCGATTTGCCTGCCCTTGTCAGCAGGGTTCGGCTGTTTTCGTTACGCATGGTCTTGTCGGCAACCGGTATCCACTTCGCCGGACCATTCGGCGGTCATCATGTCCGCATGAATCCTTCGACCTCGCTCTCCGCCCAGGCCAAAGTCTTCTCCATGGCCTCGCCCTGCATGTGGCGGACCGTCATCTTGGTCATGATCCCCTGGGTATAGATCTGCACCGCGATCTTCGGCGGCGCCGGGGCGGCGGCGATCGACAGGATCTGGTGGTTGTTGCGGTTGGGATAGTGGTAGAGCGTTCCCTTCGGCGGCCCTTCCTCGGCCCAGACCTTGAAGTCGGTCAGCTTGGCGAAGGCCGGCAGGTCATAGCCGCCGCTCGCGGTCACCAGCTTCTCGGCGGAGGCCGGCTGCGACAGATGGGTGAGCAGGCTCTTGGCGGCCGACTTGTTCTTGCTGAACGCCCAGGTGCCCCAGAAGAACGGCAGGAAGGGCCCGAAGCGGCCCTTGGGGCCTGCCGGCATGCCGTGGGTCCAGCACTGCTCCGCCACTTGCGGGGCGTCGCGCTTGGCCACCGCCCAGGCGCTCGGCGGGTTCATGATCAGCGCGCCGCGGCCGGACACCAGCCACTTGTTGTTGGAGGCGTCGTCCCACGACGGCGCGTCTGCCGGGAAGAGCTTTGCCAGCTTGGCGTAATACTCCAGCGCCTGGCGCACCGGGTCGGACTTCACCGTGATGTTGCCCTTGGCGTCGACCAGCATGGCGCCGTACGAATGGAAGATCGACCCTGCGGTATCGACCGAGTCCGAGGTCAGGCCGAGCCCGATGCCGAACGCGTGCCCCGCCTTCTGGCAGACCTCGGCGGCCTTCATGAAGGTCTCCAGCGTCCAGTTGTCCGCCTTGGGCGGTGCGCCCGCCGGATACATGGCCTGGACGTCGATGCCGGCGTGCTGCTTCATCAGGTCGATGCGCGAGCACGGCCCCTTCATCTGGCTGCCGATCGTGGCCGGGACGGCGAGCCAGTGGCCGTCGGCCTTGCCGAGATACTCGACGGTGGCGTTGACGGCTCCGTTCTGCTGGATCAGCGGCCCCATGATGTCGTCGACCGGCTCGAGCAGATTGGCATTGTCGTGGGGCAGCCAGGTGGCCATCGCCAGGATGTCGTGGCCCGAGCGCGCCTGCGCCTCGGCGGCGGTCGTCAGCAAGAGCTTGTTGCCCTGCGACGTGATATAGTCGATCTCGACCTCGACCTTCTCCTTGGCGGCCCATTCCTCGACCAGGGCCTTCGAGGCGTTGTTGGCGCCCGGCACCCAATGGTCCCAGAAGCCGATCGAGAGTTTTCCCGCCGCATTGGCGCCGCGGACATGGGGCATTGCGATCGCGGCCGAGGCGACCGCCGTGGTGGCGAGAAAACGCCGTCGGGTGAGCGTGCGGGTCGTCGTCATGTGCATTCCTCTCCTGATCGGCCTCGGAGGCCGTATCGTTGTTGTTCGCTCATCCGGCAAGGTAGACGCCCTGTCGGACGATGCTTCAGCAAGCTTAGGCTCGTTTCGCCGCTTTTGTCAGTAGCGATCAGGTCGCAGCGGCATGGGATCCGCCCGCGAAGATCGAGCATAAAACGTCAGGATTGCTTACCTTAAGCCTCGCCGGGGCGAACGGCTTCGCGGCCCCGGAACTAGGATGGAACCGGCGCGAGCCCGACGGCCGTGGCCTGCTGCGCCGGCCCTTTCAACCGGATCAGCGCCTCGCGCACCAGCGGCAGGCGGTCGTTACCGAAATACATGTCGCGCCCGCCGACGAACATGGTGGGGGAGCCGAAGCCGCCGCGGCGGATCACCTCGTCGGTATTGGCCTTGAGCCGGTCCTTGATCGCCGGCGCCGCAATGCCGGCGAGAAATTCCTGTGGATCGACGCCGATGCGGCTGCAGATCGCACCCAGCACCTCGTCCCGCGATATGTCCTGGTCCTCGCCGAAATAGGCCTCGAACGCGGCGCGGGCGAAGGCCACGAGCTTGCCCTTCGGCTCGAGCAGCAGGCAGCCGCGCATCGCCTTGACGCTGTTGACCGGAAAGACCGTCGGCGGAAAGACGATCCGGATTCCGGCGAGCCGCGCCCAGTCCTGCATGTCTTTGAGCGCATAGGCCTGCTTGAGCGGCACCGCGTTCTCCCGCGCCGCGTAGACGCTGGGGTTGACCGAGTTGAAGATGCCGCCGACCAGGATCGGCCGAAAGGCGATGTCGGCGGCAAGCTCGGCAGCGAGCGGCTGGATGTTGTGGAACGCCAAATAGGTCCAGGGGCTCGAGCAGTCGAAGAAGAATTCGATGTCCGCCATGGCGGGGCTCCAGACGACCGGGTGGGAGACGAGAATAGTCGGTCCCTCGTCACCTGTCCCCCGTGCCGTGGGGGAGTGGCTCAACTCCGCCCTGGACGCCGAGGCGGGGCGGCGGCGCGATTGCGATGCCGCGGAAAGCCCGCCTCGCGATCCACGATTTGTCGCACGATCGCCCGCGCCGTATTATGCTATCCGGGATCGAACCTGTCGGCCGGAGGAAGGCGCTGCTCGATGCGGCGTTTTTTCTCCGGCGCGCCGAGCCGCCACACCGACACCGGGAGCTTGCCATGGGCATCCAGAATTTCAACGAAGAGACCCTCACGGCGGAAGTCCTGCGCCGGCTCGAGGGAACCGAAAACCCGCGCCTCAAGGAAGTGATGGAGAGCTTCGTCAAGCACCTGCATGCCTTCGTGCGCGAGGTGCGGCCCAGCCAGGAGGAATGGTTCACCGGGATAAAATTCCTCGCCGAGGTCGGGCACTGGTGCGACGACAAGCGCCACGAGTTCATCCTGATGTCGGACACGCTCGGCGTGTCCATGCTGGTCGACTTCATCAATTACGGCAGCGAGGGCAATTGCACCGAATCGACGGTGCTCGGGCCGTTCTTCGTCGAGGGAGCGCCCGACCTGGCGCTCGGCGCCAGCATCGCCAAACCCGGCACGCCCGGCGAACCGTGCGTGGTCACCGGGAGCATCTCGGCTCCCGACGGCACCCCGATCGAAGGCGCGGTCCTCGACGTCTGGGAAGGCGACGGCGACGGCTTCTACGACGTGCAGAAGGACGACGGCACCAACCTGCGCGGCCGTTTCCGCACCGACGAGCAAGGAAAATTCTGGCTCAAATGCGTGCGCCCGGTGAGCTATCCGGTCCCCCATGACGGGCCGGTGGGCGAGTTGCTCCAGGCGACCGGCCGGCATCCGATGCGGCCCGGCCACCTGCACACGCTGATCAGCGCCAAAGGCTACGACACTCTGGTGACCCACCTGTTCACCAAGGGCGATCCCTACCTGGATTCCGACGCGGTGTTCGGCGTGAAGGATTCCTTGATCGTGGACTTCACCAGGTGCGAATCCGAGGAAGAGGCCAGGAAGTTCGGCATGCAGGTGCCGTTCTATCGCGGACACTACGATTTCGTGCTCAAGCCAGCCCGCGCCGAGGTTCGTAGCGCTCCCAAGGCCGCGTTGCGCAGCGCGGAACCGGCTACGGCCTGACCCGCGCAAGCCGCCCGACGGCGTCAGGGCTCGACGGCCAATTCCTGGTCGGCTGGTTGCGGTGACGCGAGCGTCCCAAGCGGGCGCTTGCGCTGCTCGTGTGCGGTCGGGCCACTGCCACCTTCACAAAGATTTGTGCGTTGCAATATAAATTATTGCGCTGCAGCATCCTCCTCCCCAACTGAGTCGGAAGTAGCGGCGATCGCGCCGCATTCAGATCGGACACAGCGCTGTCCGGACGGGAGCAGGTTTCAAAGAATGCAGAAAATCGACCAGCTCGACAACGCGCACAGCGCGGTCTTCAGCGAGATCAGGATGGTCGACGTCGGCGGCCAGTCGCTGCGCGTCGGCATTCGCCACGGAAAAAGCGCCACGCCGCCATTGCTCGTGTTCAACGGCATCGGCGCCAACCTCGAGCTGCTGGAGCCGTTCGTGGCCGCGCTTCCGGGCATCGAGGTCGTGGTCTTCGATGTGCCGGGCATCGGCGGCTCGCCGGCGCCGCACGTGCCGTACCGCTACTCGCGGCTGGTGAAGCTGGCCGATCGGCTGCTGGCGACGCTCGGCTACGACGGACAGGTCGATGTGCTCGGCCTGTCCTGGGGCGGCATGCTGGCCCAGCAATACGCCTATGCCAATCCGGAGCGGTGCCGCCGCCTGATCCTCGCCGCAACGTCGTCCGGCTCGCTGATGCTGCCGGGGCGCCCGTCGGTCGTGGGCCCGTTGACCAATCCGCGCCGCTATTCGGATCCGGACTATTTTCGCCGCATGGCGCCGGAAATCTACGGCGGCTCGGTCCGGCGCCAGCCCGACCTCATCGATCACCACATCCGCCGCGTCCGCCCGCCGCGTGGGGTCGGCTATTTCTACCAGCTCGCCGCGCTGTGGGGCTGGTCAAGCCTGCCGTGGCTGCATCGCCTGCGTCAGCCGACCCTGGTGATGGCCGGAAGCGACGACCCGATCGTGCCGCTCGCCAATGCGCAGCTGCTGGCGCAATTGATCCGCCGGTCGGAGCTGTTCGTGATCGACGATGGTCATCTTTTTCTGATCACCCGCGCCGCCGAGGTCGCCCCGGTGGTGATGCGGTTCCTCTCCGGCTCGCCGGCGAGCGGCCGCGGCAGCGGTCTGTGGGGTCGCGCGATCGGCGAGCGTCTGCGGCGAATGGCGCGCAAGCTGCCGCTTCCCGGACGGACGCAGAGCCGGACCTGAGGCGACTTGGCTGGGCTCCTGGCGGGGCGTTGCGGCCGCGCCACGGTCGAGGCGTCCGGCAACGATCGCCGGACCATCAGCGCTTGCTTGCGGCCGGCGGGGAACTCGATTAGTTTTTCGTTTGTGTGCAAATGAATTCCTCCGGGGGGACCCGACATGGATCTGCAGCTCACAGGCAAGACCGCGCTGGTCACCGGCGGCAGCGAGGGCATCGGCAAGGGGATCGCCCGGGTGCTCGCCCGCGAAGGCGTCGATGTCGCCATCTGCGCCCGCCGGTCGGGGCCGCTCGAGGCAGCCGCCGCCGAGATCGCCCGGGAGACCAACCGCAAGATCGTCGCCATCCCGGCCGATCTCACCAAGGATGCGGACGCGAAAAACTTCGTTGAGCAGGGGCACCAGGCGCTCGGCCGCGTCGACATCATGGTCAACAATGCGGGATCGGCCCCGGGCGGGGTGATCGAGCACCTGAGCGAAGCCGACTGGGCACAGGCGCTGCAGCTGAAATTCATGGGCTATGTGCGCTGCCTGCGCTACGTGCTGCCGATCATGCAGCGCCAGGGCGGCGGACGCGTCGTCAACCTGATCGGCAATGACGGGGTCAAGCCGTCGTACTGGGAGATCGCGCCCGGCGCCGCCAACGCCGCCGGGCAGAACCTCACGCTGTCGCTCGCCGGCCAGTACGGCCGCCACAATATCAGCTTCGTCGCCGTCAACCCGGGTCCGGTGCGCACCGAGCGCTGGTCGGGACTGGTCTCGGCGATGTCGCGCGACATGAAGCTGCCCTACGAGGAGGCCGACAAGCTCGCCCCGCGTTCGATCCCGATGGGCCGCATCGCCGAGGTCGAGGAGGTGGCGAACCTGGTGGTCATGCTGGCCTCGCCGCTGACCCACATGGTCAACGGCTCGATGATCGAGATCGACGGCGGCCAGGACAAGGCGCTGATGGATCGCTTCCGCGACCGCTGAGCTTGACAAGCTTGGAGGCCGCACCGACTAATTGTGGCCACACGGGCAATTTCGGGTGGATGCCGACCGTCGAACCGGAGTCGAAAACTCATGATCAGCCGCGTCCTCGTCGCCGCACTGGCCGCCGCTGCGGCCGCATCGGCCGCCCCGGCCTCCGCCCAGGACGCCATCAAGATCGGCGAGCTCAACAGCTACAAGTCGCAGCCGGCCTTTCTCGAGCCCTACAAGCGCGGGATCGATCTCGCCATCGAGGAGATCAACAAGGCGGGCGGGATTCTCGGCCGCAAGCTCGAGGTGATCTCGCGCGACGACGGCGGCAATCCGGGCGATGCGGTGCGTGTCGCCGAGGAATTGATCACGCGCGAGGGCGTCAACATCCTGGCCGGCACCTTCCTGTCCAATGTCGGGCTCGCGGTGACCGAGTTCGCCGGCAAGAACAAGGTGTTCTTCCTCGCCGCGGAGCCGCTGACCGACAAGATCACCTGGCAGAACGGCAACAAATATACCTATCGGCTGCGCGCCTCGACCTACATGCAGGTCGCCATGCTGATGCCCGACATCCTGGCGGCGAAGAAGAAGCGGTGGGCGCTGGTCTATCCGAACTTCGAGTACGGCCAGTCGGCGGTGGCGGCGTTCAAGACCTTGCTGTCCGCCAAGCAGCCCGATGTGGAGTTCGTCACCGAGCAGGCGCCTCCGCTCGGCAAGGTCGATGCCGGCGCGGTGGCGCAGGCGATCGACGACGCCAAGCCCGACGCCATCTTCAACGTGCTGTTCGGCGCCGATCTCGCCAAGTTTGTGCGCGAGGGAAACACCCGCGGCGTGTTCAAGGATCGCTTCGTCGCCAGCCTGCTGTCGGGCGAGCCCGAGTATCTCGATCCGCTGCGGGAGGAAGCCCCGGCCGGCTGGGTGGTGACCGGTTATCCGTGGTACGGCATCGCGACGCCGGAGCACAAGGCGTTCCTCGCCGCTTATCAGGCGAAGTTCAATGATTATCCGCGGCTCGGCTCGGTGGTCGGCTATGTCACCATCAAGTCGCTCGCTGCCGGCATCGCCAAGGCCGGCGCAACCGATACCGACAAGCTCGTCGCCGCCTTCGCCGGGCTCAAGGTCGACGGGCCGTTCGGGCCATTCGTCTATCGGGCGAGCGACCATCAGGCGACCATGGGCGCCTATGTGGGCCGCACGATGCTCAAAGAGGGCAAGCCCGTCATGGTCGACTTCAAGTACGTCGACGGTGCCGCCGTGCTCCCCTCCGACGCCGAGGTCAAGAAGCTCAGGCCGGCGACGGAGTAGGCGCGCGCCGCCATCGCGCGGCTGCTCTGCCGCAGGCCACGCGGACGATCCATTTGGGCACCGCCGTGCCGCAGGTTACCCTCCCGCCCGTTGGCGGGGAGGGTCGACTGCCTGAGCGGAGCGAAGGCGGTCGGGGTGGGGGGACTATTTGTTGCTCCGAGCTTGCCGCCCGCCCCCCCACCCCATCCCTCCCCGCCGCAAGCGCGGGGGGAGGGAGGAATTGTCGGCGCGCGGGCAGCAAACAAGGCGCACCGGTGCATCCGGCAAGTCTTGCGTCATGTGCCCGCCATGACTTCTCCCGGGCCTGCTGTTCCAGGCGGTCGACGGGCTGGCGGCCGCCTCCGGGTTGTTCTTCGTTGCCGCCGGGCTCTCGCTGATCTTCGGCGTGACCCGGATCGTCAATATCGCCCATGGCTCGCTCTACATGCTCGGCACCTACCTGGCGGCGACGCTCGCGACGAAAGTTGGCGGGGCGCTCGGCTTCTGGGGCGGCATCGTCCTCACCGCGCTGCTGATCGGGCTGATCGGCGCGGTGATCGAGATTTTGCTGCTGCGCCGGATCTATCGGGCGCCCGAGCTTTTTCAGCTGCTGGCGACCTTCGCGCTGGTCCTCATCGTCAACGACGCGGCGCTGTGGATCTGGGGACCTGAGGACCTGCTTGGCCCGCGCGCCCCCGGCCTCGCCGGCGCCATCGAGGTGCTGGGCCGCCGCCTGCCGAGCTACAACCTGTTTCTGATCGTGGTCGGGCCGCTGGTCCTGGTCGCGCTGCACCTGGCGCTGGCGAAAACGCGGTTCGGCCGGCTGGTGCGCGCCGCCACCCAGGACCGCGAGATGGTGGGTGCGCTCGGCGTCAACCAGGCGCTGCTGTTCACCGGCGTGTTCGCTACGGGCTCGCTGCTCGCCGGCCTCGGCGGGGCGCTGCAGGTGGCGCGCGAGCCCGCCAACCTGATGATGGACCTGACCGTCATCAGCGACGCCTTCGTCGTCGTCGTGGTCGGCGGCATGGGCTCGATCACCGGCGCCTATCTGGCGGCGGTGCTGATCGCCGAGATCAAGGCGATCTGCATCAGCATCGGCGTGGTCGACTTTTTCGGGATGGCGGTGAACTTCTCGAAGCTCACCCTGGTGGCCGAATTCCTGGTGATGGCGGTCGTGCTGATCGCCCGGCCCTACGGCCTGCTCGGTCGCCCGCAGGCGGTCGTCCGCGCCATCGGCGAGCCGGAGGCTCCGCTGCGTCCGGCGCCGTTCGCCCAGAAAATTCTCGGGCTCGCCGTGGTCATCGCGCTCGTCTGCCTGCCGCTGCTGGCGCGCGGCTCGCCCTACGCGCTGGTGCTCGGGATCGACGTCCTCATCGCGGTCCTGTTCGCCGTGAGCCTGCATTTCATCATGGGGCCGGGCGGCATGCATTCGTTCGGTCACGCTGCCTATTTCGGGCTCGGCGCCTACGGGGCAGCGCTGCTGGTCAAATGGTTCGCTGTCGCGATGCCGGTGGCGCTGGTGGCGGCGCCGCTGGTCGCCGCGCTCGGGGCGCTGCTGTTCGGCTGGTTCGCGGTCCGCCTGTCTGGCGTCTATCTGGCGATGCTGACGCTCGCCTTTGCCCAGATCGTGTGGTCGATCGTGTTCCAGTGGAGCGATCTCACCGGAGGCTCCAACGGCATTCTGGGAATCTGGCCGACGGCCCCGTTCGACAGCCGCCCCGCCCTGTTCCTGCTCACCGCGGCGCTCACGGTGATCGGCGTGCTCGGCCTCCGGCGCCTGCTGTTCGCGCCGTTCGGCTATGCGATGCGGGCGGGGCGCGACTCGGCCCTGCGCGCCGAGGCGATCGGCATCGATGTCCGCCGCGTGCACTGGCTCGCCTTCGCGGTGGCGGGCGCGGTCTGCGGGGTCGCCGGCGGCCTCTTCGCCTTCGCCAAGGGATCGATCTCGCCGGAGACCATCGACGTCAGCCGCTCGATCGACGGCCTCGTCATGGTGCTGCTCGGCGGCATCCAGACCTTGACCGGACCGATCGTCGGCGCCTCGGTGTTCGCCGTGCTGCAGGACACCGTCATGCGCCAGACCGAGTACTGGCGCGCCATGCTGGGCGCCATCATCCTGGCGCTGGTGCTGTTGTTTCCCGCCGGAATCGTCGGCGGGTTTTCCAGGCTGCGGCTCCGCCGGGGAGGGCGCGGTTGAGCGTGCTCGCGGTCAAAGATCTGGCAAAATCGTTCGGCGGCGTGCGCGCCGTCGATGGCGTGAGCTTTGCGGTCGCGGCCGGCGAGTTCCTCGCCATGATCGGGCCGAACGGCGCCGGCAAGTCGACCTGCTTCAACATGGTCAACGGCCAGATCACGCCGGACCGCGGAAAAATCCTGCTCGACGGGCGCGACGTCACCGGGCTCAAGCCCCGCGCCATCTGGCGGCTCGGCGTCGGCCGCACGTTTCAGATCGCCGCAACCTTCGGCTCGATGACGGTGATCGAGAACGTGCAGATGGCCTTGATCTCCCATGCCGGAGAGATCTTTCGCGGCCTTGCTCCGGCAGCCGGGCGCCATCGCGCCCGCGCCCTCGACCTCCTCGGCGAGGTCGGCATGCAGGACGCCGCCGACCGGCCGAGCCGCGAGCTCGCCTATGGCGACGTCAAGCGGCTGGAATTCGCCGTGGCGCTGGCGGGCGAGCCGCGGCTCCTGCTGATGGACGAGCCGACCGCCGGCATGGCGCCGCGCGAGCGCACCGAGCTGATCGCCCTGGTAAAGCGCCTGGTGGTCGAACGAAAAATCTCGGTGCTGTTCACCGAGCATTCGATGGACGTGGTCTTCGCCTTCGCCGACCGCATCATCGTGCTGGCGCGCGGCAGGCTGATCGCCGACGGCGACGCTGCCACGGTGCGGGCCGACCCGACGGTCCAGCAGGTCTATTTCGGCACGGGAAAAAGTTTCGAGGGCCGCCGGGAGCCCGCATGAGCGGTGACGCAGTGCTGACGGTGGAAGGTCTCAGTGCCTGGTACGGCGCCGCGCAGATCCTGTTCGATCTCGAGCTCGCCGTCGGGCCCGGCGACGTGGTGGCGCTGATGGGCCGCAACGGCGCCGGCAAGTCGACCACCTTGAAGGCCATCATGGGCCTGGTGCCGGCGCGCCGCGGCAGGCTGAGCTTCGCCGGCACCGACATCTCCCGGCTGGAGCCTTTTCGCATCGCCCGGCTCGGCCTCGGCTTCACGCCGGAGGATCGCCGCATCTTCACCGACCTGACCGTTCTGGAGAATCTCTGACATCGGCCGCCAGAATTTGCGGACGCGGCCGGACGGCGCCCCGGCGCCGGCCTTCACGCCGCAGGACCTGTTTGCGCTGTTTCCCAACCTGGCGGAACGCCAGAACCAGCTCGGCGGACAGTTGAGCGGCGGCGAGCAGCAGATGCTCACCGTCGCCCGCACCCTGATGGGCAACCCGCTGCTGGTCCTGCTCGACGAGCCGTCCGAAGGGGTGGCCCCGCTCATCGTCGAGCAGATGGCCGCCACCATCGTCGAGCTGAAGAAGCAAGGCCTGTCGATCCTGCTGTCCGAGCAGAACCTGCATTTCGCCGAGCTCGTCTCCGACCGCGTCTACATGCTGGAGAAGGGGCATATCGTCTGGCACGGTGCCATGGGCGATCTCATGCGGGATACCGGGATCCAGCGCGCGTTTCTGACGATGTAGGCGACATTTTCCAGCCCGAGGTCATCAGATGCCGAACCCAACGCCCGCCAAAGCCCGTCAGCCGCGGCCGCGCTACGTGCTCAACGACCAGGTCGGCTTCCTGATGCGGGTGGCGATGCAGCGCCACACCGCGATCTTCACCGTGCGCATGATCGAAGGCTTGACGCAGACCCAGTTCGCCGCGCTGGCCAAGCTCCTCGAGGTCGGCCCGTGCTCGCAGAACCATCTCGGCCGGCTGATCTATCTCGACGCCGCCACCATCAAGGGCGTGGTCGACCGGCTGCGGGCGCGCGGCTTCGTGGCCACCGGCCACGACCCGGAGGACCGCCGCCGCCGCGCCGTCATGCTCACCGCCGCCGGCCGCCGCGTCACCGAGAAGGCGGTGACCGTT
Source organism: uncultured Alphaproteobacteria bacterium (assembly GCA_963755055.1). Taxonomy (GTDB): domain Bacteria; phylum Pseudomonadota; class Alphaproteobacteria; order Rhizobiales; family Xanthobacteraceae; genus AP-16. Next base: position 130,174 of record CAVWIS010000021.1, read on the forward strand.
GCGGCCGGGATCACCGCCGCGACGCTGGAGCCGCTCGGCGCGGGCGAGCAGCGCGCCGTGGTGAAGCTGTTGCGGAAGCTGGAATGATGGAGATATCCGGATGGGCCTGACGATCAACTGTGACATGAGCGAGAGTTTCGGCCTCTACGCCATGGGCGACGACGAGGGGATGATGCCCCTGATCACCGTCGCCAACGTCGCCTGCGGATTCCACGCCTCCGACCCGGCGGTGATGCGGCGGACGGTGCGGCTGGCGAAACGGTTCGGCGTCAAGGTGGGCGCCCATCCGTCGCTGCCCGACCTGCAAGGGTTTGGCCGCCGCGAGATGAAGGTCGACCGCGACGAGCTGCGCGACATCCTGATCTATCAGATCGGGGCGCTCGCCGGCTTTCTCAAGGCGGAAGGGATGACGCTCAGCCACATCAAGCCGCACGGCGCGCTCTACGGCATGGCGGCGCGCCAGGAGGAGACCGCGCATGCAGTCTGCGATGCCGCCGAGGTATTCGGCGTGCCGCTCTATGGAATGGCGGGCACGCTGCACGAGACGATCTATCCGGCGCGGCGCATCGGCTTCGTGCCGGAATTCTATGCCGACCTCGACTATGCGGGAAACGGCGCGCTGATTATTACGCGCGAGCACGCGGCGGTCGATCCGGCGGCGGCGGCAGCGCGGTGCCTGCGCGCGGTCCGCGACGGAAAGGTCAGGTCGGTCGAGGGCCATGACATCCCGGTCCGCGCCGAGTCGGTCTGCATCCATTCCGACACGCCGGGCGCCGTCGCGGTGGCGAAGGCCGTGCGTGACGTGCTTGCCGACTATCCCGGCAAGGCGGCCTGAGATTTCTGTCGCCTCCGGCAACGTGGTCAACCTGTTGCGGAAGCTGGAATGGCCGCACCGGTCAGCAATTTTTTCAGCCGCCGCGGGGTGACCGGCAACTGCGTCACCGCCCCGGGAATGCCGATGGCGTCGTCGATCGCGGCGGCGATCGCGGCGCCGACCGGGTTGGCGCCGCCCTCGCCGGCGCCCTTCAGCCCCAGCGGATTGAGCGGGCTTGGCGCGTCCTCCGTCATGAGGACGTCGACCGGCGGCATCTCGCGCGCCGTCGGCATCAGATAGTCGGCAAAGCTCACCGACAGCGGCTCGCCGCGCGCGTCATAGAGGAATTCCTCGTAGAGCGCGCCGCCGAGCCCCTGGGCGCAGCCGCCGACCAATTGCCCCTCGACCAGCATCGGGTTGACGGCTTTGCCGATGTCGAAGCCGACCAGATATTTTTCCACCCGCGCCGCGCCGGTCTCGCGGTCGACCGCGACCACCGCGACGTGGACGCCGTACGGATAGTTCATGTGGTCGGTGTGGAACCAGCCCTCGGCGGCGAGGCCCGGCGGGCGGCTGCCGCGCGTCTTCGCCGCCGGCGAAAGCGCGCGCGCCACGTCGGCGAGCGCGATCGCGGCGCCAGTGTCAGTGCGGAAAACCTCGCCGTCGCGTATGTCGAGCACACCTTCCGGCGCCTGCAAAAGCTCGGCCGCCACCTCGATCGCGGTGGCGCGGACCTTGGCGGCTGCGATCCGCGTCGCCTCGCCGGTCATTACGGTGACGCGCGACGCGAAGGCCCCCATGCCGTGGTCGATGCGGTCGGTGCGGCCATGCACCACGCGGATCCTTTCCATCCCGACGCCGAGCGCATCTCCGCAGATCTGCGCGATCACGGTCTCCAGCCCCTGTCCGAGCGAGGCAGCTCCGGTCACCACCTCGACGCCGCCTCCGACATCGACCGCGATCCTCACCGTTTCGTAGGGCCCGAGCCCGCTCTTTTCCACGAACAGGGCGACACCGGCTCCTACCATCTCGCCGGCGGCGCGGCGTGCTCCAAGCGCGGCTTGCAGCGCAGGCCAGCCGATGCGCTTAAGCGTCTTGTCGAGCAGGCCCGCATAGTCGCCCGAGTCGAGCACGATGTCGGTGCCCAGCGTCTCCAGCGGCCGACGATAAGGCATCTCGCTCTTGCCGATCAGGTTGCGGCGCCGGATCTCGACCCGGTCGATCCCGGTTTTTTCCGCGATCGCATCCATCAGGCGCTCGCGCACGAATGTGCCCTCGAAGCGGCCGGGCGCCCGATAGGTGCCGCACGGCGTCTTGTTGGTCAGCCGGATGCGGCCGACCGCCCGATAGGCCGGGACCCGATAGGGACCGGGCAGCATGGCGGCGGTGAGATCCGGCACGGTCGCCGCATGGGTGCGCATGTAGGCGCCCTGGTCGTGCAAGAACTCGTCGTCGATCGCCAGGAGGCGTCCATCGGCGTCGACCGCGGCGCGCACCCGATGTTGCTGCTGGCGCGAATGATTGGCAGCGATCAGATGCTCGCGGCGGTCCTCGATCCACTTGACCGGCCGGCCGAAGCGGAGCGCCGCCGCACAGACCAGCACGTCCTCGGGATAAAGCTCGCCGCGGATGCCGAAACCGCCGCCGACGTGACCCTCGATGAGATGCACGGAGTTTTGCGCGCGTCCGAGCATCTTTGCGATCTGGTCGCGGTTCCAGTGTGGGACCTTGGCGGCCCCGTAGAGCTCCAGCACGTCGCGGCCGCGGTCGTGGCGCGCGATCGCGCCGCGGGTCTCCAGCGGCACGCCCGAATGGCGGCCGATCACGAGATCGAGCGCGACGACCGCATGGGCGGCGGCGAATGCCGCCTCGACGTCGCCGTAGCTTTTCCGCACCACCGCCGGCTCGGTGAGGCGGCCGCCGAGGAATTCCGAGGGCTCCGCGTCGGCCCGCAACACCGGCGGCAGCTCGTCGACCGCGATGGTCACCAGGTCGGCGGCATCCTCCGCCAGATAGGCGTCCTCGGCGAACACCAGGGCGACCGGCTCGCCGACATAGCGCACGCGGCCGGCGGCGAGGATGCGTTGACGATAGGGCTCGAGCCCCTCGATGCGGGTCAGCCGAAAATCGATCGGCGGAATGTCGGCGACATCTTCTGCGGTCCACACCGCGTGGACACCAGGCAGCGCGCGGGCGCCCTCGGCGTCGATCGACCGGATGCTCGCATGCGCATGGGCCGAACGCACGACCCGCATGTGCAGCTGATGGGGAAACGAGACGTCCGCCGCAAACGTACCGGCGCCGGCGACCAGCGGCGGGTCTTCCAGCCGGCGCACCGAGCGGCCGACCAGCGGAGCGGCAGCAGACGGACGAGGGGAGGGCATCAGTCCTCCCTCATCCCGCAGCGTGATCGCATGTGACCCCGCGGCGCACTCGGCGCCGCTTCTCCCTCTCCCCGCTCTTTGCGGGGAGAGGGTCGGGGTGAGGGGCTCTCGCGGCGAATTCGATACTCTCGTTGTGGGGCAACGCCCCTCACCCGACGCTTTGCGTCGACCTCTCCCCGCGCGCGGGGAGAGGTGGGAGCCCGCGGCGCGTTCTTGCCTGATGCGATCGCCTTGCGTCATCGCGGCGGTTCCCTGTGGCCCATCTCCGCGGCCGTTGTCCGCATCTCCGCGGCAGCTGCCCGCACCGCCTTGACGATGTTCTGGTAGCCGGTGCAGCGGCACAGGTTGGAGGCGAGCACGTCGATGAGGTCGTCGTCGGCGATGTCGGGGTCGCGCTCGAGCACGCCCACCGCCAGCATGAGGAAACCGGGCGTGCAGAACCCGCACTGCAGCCCGTGATGCTCCATGAAGGCGCGCTGCAGCGGATGAAACTCCGGTCCCGCGGCGAGGCCCTCCACGGTGCGGATCGGCTTGCCGGCGGCCTGCACGGCGAACATCAGGCAGGAGCGGACCGGCTCGCCGTCGACCAGCACCGTGCAGGCGCCGCACACGCCATGCTCGCAGCCGAGATGCGTTCCGGTCTGCCCGCAATCCTCGCGGATCGCGTCGGCGAGCGTGCGCCGCGGCTCGACCCGGACCCGATGGTCGCGGCCGTTGACGGTGAGCGTGAGCTCGACTTTTTCGCTCATCGGCATTTCTCCGCGGCGGCCCGCAAGCGCGGCGCGGATGCGCTGCGGCGTCGCCGGCATCTCCTCGATCGCGGCGCCGAGCGGCGCGATGGCGTCGTTGATCGCGTTGATCACCGCGGCCGGCGCCCCGATCGTGCCGCCCTCGCCGACGCCCTTGGCGCGGGTGACGGTGGCCTCGCTGAAGGTCTCCAGATGAAGCAGCTCGATCGGCGGGATCTCGTGCACGGTGGGCGGCAGGAAGTCGGCGAGCGACGCGGTGCAGGATGTCTCCGGCCTCGTCGTAGACGATCTCCTCCATGAGCGCGTTGCCGATCCCCTGGGCGACGCCGCCGTGGATCTGGCCGTCGACGATCATCGGATTGATGATGCGGCCGGCATCCTCGGCGACCAGGAATTTCTCGATTCGGACCTGCCCGGTCTCCGTATCGACCTCGACGATCGCCACATGACAGGCATTGGAGAAGGTGCCGGGCGGGTCGTAGGTGGCGCTCTCGGAAATGCCCGGTGCGATCTCGCCGCCGAGGCGCTGCAGCTGATGGTAGGCGGCGCGCGCCAGCGTCTCGATCGGCAGCGCCCGGTCGGTGCCGGCGATCCGCGCGGCACCGTCCTCGAGCACGATGTCGTCCACCGAGGCTTCCATCAGTTGCCCGGCGATCCTGATCAGTTTTGCCCGGACCTTGCGGGCCGCCATCAGGCTGGCGCCGCCGGCGATCACCAGGGAGCGGCTGGCGAAAGTGCCGAAGCCGTAGGGTGTGCGATCGGTGTCGCCGTGAACGACGGCGATCCGTTCGGGCGCGACCCCGATCTCGTCGGCGATGATCTGCGCCAGAGTGGTGCGCAGGCCCTGGCCATGCGGGACTGGCGCCGATGCGCGCCTCGAGGAAGCCGGACGGGTCCATGCGTGAGCTCGACGGTCTCCCAGCCGAGCGTGATCTCCATGCCGCGCGCCGCGAAGGCCGGGGTGCCGTAGCCGGTGCGCTCGGAGAATGTCGAGAAGCCGATCCCGAGATATTTTTCCTGCCGGCGCGCCGCTTGCTGGCGTGCGCGGAATGCCGGAAGACCGATCGCCGCGACCGCCAGCCTCCATGGTCTCGAGATAGCTCGCCTCGTCGAATACGAGACCGGTCGCCGACGTGTAGGGGAACTTGTCGATCAGGTTGCGCCGCCGTACCTCGGTCGGCTCGAGGCCGAACTCCGCGGCGGCGCGATCCATCAGCCGCTCCACGGCGAGCGTGATGACCGGTCGCGACACGCCGCGATAGGGCGACATCGGGCAGGTGTTCGTGAGGACGCCGCGCGCCGCGCAGCGATAGGCTTTGACATCGTAGGGACCGGGCAGCTCGGCGATCGCCATCAGCGGCTCGACCGCGCAGGTGGTAGGGAAGCACGAATAGGCGCCGACATTGGCGGTCACGTCCGCCGACAGAGCAATCAGCCTGGCGTCGCGATCGAACGCGCCCTCGAGCCGGATATGCTGATCGCGGCTGTGGAATCCGGCGATCAGGTTCTCACGGCGGTCCTCGGTCCACGCCACCGAGCTTGCGAGTTTTCTGGCGAGCCACACCAGCACCACATATTCGGGCGCCAGCGACATCTTTTGCCCGAAGCCGCCGCCGACGTCGGGGGCAACCACCCTGAGGTCCCGCTCGGGCATGCCGATGAGATCGGCGATCGCGGTGCGCATCACATGCGGCATCTGGGTGGAGCAGGTGAGCGTGATACGGCCGGAGGCCGGATCGAACGCCGCATGGCCGGCGCGCGGCTCGAGCGGCATCGCGCTCTGCCGCCGCGACCGCATCTCGACACCGATCCGCCGGTCGGCGACCGCCTGCGCGGCGGCGAAATCCGGCGTCTCCATGGCAGCCGCCACGACGACGTTTCCGGCGACGCCGTCATGCACCGCGGGGGCGCCATCGGCGAGCGCCGCCGGCGCGTCGATCACCGGCGGGGTTCCGAGGATCTCGACCACAACGCGGTCGGCGATGTCCTCCGCCTCCTCCTTGCTCGCCGCCACCGCCGCCGCGATGGGCTCGCCGACGAAGCGCACCACGCCCGAGGCCAGGACCGGCTGACTGACCGGCCGGTAGTTGAACTTGTGCAGCATCGGGCAGATCGGCTTGACCGTCGCGAGCTCTGCCGCGGTCACGACCATCGCGTCGTCCGGCCGCGTGATCGTCCCGATCCGGCCGGCGGCGACCTGGCTGCGCACGAACCGCACCCAGTGCGCCGCCGGCAGATCGGCGGTGAAACGCCCTGAGCCTGCCACCAGCGCCGGATCCTCCAGGCGCCGGATCGAGCGGCCGACCCATCCGGTCGCGACCCCTTTGGCAGCCACGCTCATGCGAGCGCGCGCTCCAGGGCGCGACGGGTGACGGCGCGCACCAGGTCGCGCCGGTATCCGGCGTCCGCCTGGACGTCCTCGAGCGGATCGATCGCGGCGGCGGCGGCTTCCGCCGCCGCCCGGAATACCGCGGCCTCGGGGGCGCGGCCGTCGAGCTTCTGCTCGGCCTCGGCGATGCGGCGCGGAAACGGTTCCGCCCCGCCGACGCCGACGTGCGGATGCGACCATGACGCCGTGCTCGAGCCGAAAGGTCGCGAGCGCCATGGCGAGCGCATAGTCGCCGGCGCGCCGGCTGAACTCGTAGAAACCCGCGCGCGTGTCGGCGCCGAGCAGCGGCAGCCGCACCTCCTCCAGCAACTCGTCCTCGGCAAGCGCAGTCGTCATGATGCCGATGAAATAGTCGGCGGCCGCGATGGCGCGGGTGCCGGCGGCGCTGGTGGCGACCATCTCGGCGCCCAGCGTCGCCGCCACCAGGCACCATTCCGATGCCGGATCCGCGTGAGCGAGGCTGCCGCAGAAGGTGCCGCGGACGCGGATCGGATAGTGCGCGATGTGGCGGACCACGCTGGCCATCAGCACGCCCAGCGGGCCTTCGACCGGCGGCCGATGGAAGGCGGAGTGGCGCACGCATGCCCCGATGGCGAGCGCATCTCCGGCGACGGACAGCCGATCGAGCGCACCGACCGAATTGATGTCGATGAGATGCGCCGGCCGCGCCAGGCGGAACGCCATGGTCGGCACCAGGCTCTGGCCGCCGGCCAGGATGCGCCCGTCGTCGCCGGCGAGCTCGGCGAGCAGCGCCACCGTCTCGTCGATCGTGGTCGGCGCGTGATAGGCGAACGGCGCGGGCTTCATCGGCCGCGGCTCCCCGGAGGCGCTCCAGCAAAATTCATGTGTATGCTAACAATCCCGCTTCGCCGCCGTCAACGCAGGGCCCGAGGTCGTCACGCCACCACGGCGCGGCGGCTTGCTCCTTCCTGGCCGAACACCCGGATGTAGCGCGCGATCTCCGCCGGCGTGCCCGACGACTTGGCGGGATTGTCGGACAGCTTGACCGCGCTGCGGCCGTTGGCCCAGGTGACCTTGCACACCAGGCTGATCGGATCGAGCGCATCGATGCCGCGCGGGTGGCAGCCGCGAAAATCGTTGGAGGCCAGCGTCCCCCATCCGAAGCTCTCGCGCATGCGGCCATGGAACCGCTTGTGCAGGTCGATGATCAGATCCTCGTCAAGGGCGTCGCTGAACATGCCGCGCTTCTGCCGCGGATCGCGGCCGCGCGCCTGGTACCAGGCGGTCATCTCCTCGCCGGCCGCCACCGGCTCCTTGCTGTCGAAGCGCATGCCGGTCCAGTCGGCGATCCAGTCCGGCGCATCGCGCAGGAACTGGGTCATGCCGAAGGTGTCCGGCAGCATGATCAGGAGCTCGCCGTCGTAGACCTCGCGCCAGCGGTCGAGGACCTTGTATTGCGCGGTCTTGAGCTCGACGTCGTTCTCGGCGAGGCAGGCGATCACCATCGGCAGCTCGTGCGAGTTGGTGCCGATCGCCTCGACGCTGTGCTTGAAGGCCAGATGCGCGTTCGAGGTCCCGACGAAGGTCGGGCCGAGCTCGTCGGCAAACGCCATGGTCACCCATTCCTGCCAGAGAAAGCCGTGGCGCCGGCGGGTGCCGAACTCGGCCAGGCGGATGTTGGGGAACTGGCGCAGGCGCTGGATCTTCGCCCACATCTTGGCTTTCGCCTGGGCGTAGAGGACATCGAGCTCGAAGCTGTCCAGCGTCGCCATGACGGCGCGCGAGCGCAGCTCGCTCACCACCGCGAGCGCGTAGATCTCCCACATCGTCACGTCGATCCAGCGTCCCTCGAAGGTGAGGACGTACTGGCCGTCCCGGGTCTCCAGGCGATAGTCCGGCAGGCGAAAGCCGCGCAGATAATCGATGTACTCCGAACGGAAGATGTCGCGGCGGCCGTAGAACTTGTTGCCCGCCAGCCAGATCAGCTCGTTCTCGCGGAAGCGCAGCTGCCCGACGAAGTCGAGCTGGGCGCGCAGCACCGGCTCCGGGATGATGTCGGCAAGCCGCACGCTGACCGTACGGTTGATCAGGCTGAACCGCACCGGCACGTCTGGGTAGAGCATCCACACGAACTGATGCATCAGGAACTTGTAGAAGTCGGTGTCGAGCAGCGAGCGCACGATCGGATCGAGCCGATAATTGTGGTTGTGCACGCGGGTGGCGATATCGAGCATCACGCTGTTCCTCGGGTTTCGGCGGTGACAGTATCACCGCGGAGCACGGCAAAACATGGAGCAAGGCATGCACGTCTCGCACGCGCCCGACCAGCCTGTCGCCGGGACCATCGGCTTCGACCAGTTCCTGGCGGTCGACATCCGGGTCGGCACCATCGTCGCCGCCGAGCCGTTTCCCGAGGCCCGCAAGCCCGCCCTGAAGCTCACCATCGACTTCGGCCCGGTGGTCGGCCGCAAGCGGTCGAGCGCCCAGATCGTCGAGCACTACACCCTGGACGAGCTGATCGGACGCCAGGTCGCGGCGGTCGTCAACTTTCCGCCGCGGCAGATCGGAAAGTTCATGTCGGAAGTGCTGACGCTCGGCTTTCCGGACCGTGCCGGCGCCGTAGTGCTGTTTGCCCCGGATCGTCCGGTTCCCGACGGCGGCCGGCTGTTCTAGTAGGGTGGGTTGAGCCATCAGGGCGTTTACGCCCGTCTTAGCGGGCTATGGCGAAACCCATCAACGCCGCCGATGGGTCTCGCAAGCGCTCGACCCATCCTACAGCCGCGTCTATCGCGTGCCGCTTGATCGCGTGCCGCCCGGAGGGGTCTCGCTGGCCTGCGCCGCGTTGGTCTGCGGGTTGGCGACATAGCCGGCAAGCAGGATCAGCCCGGATTCGCGATCGCGCAGCGCGAAGATGAACGGTTTGTCGGCGGTAAACTTGACGAACTCGGTCTCGGCGGACCGGGTCGCCACCACCGCGGTGGCGGCTGCCGCTTCGGTGCCCTCCTCGTCGACCTTGAGCTCGACGCGCTGCTGCGCCCTGGCGAGCCGCAGGGGCTCGCGGGAGAATCCCGGCAGCGTGCTCTGCGGCTGCAGGCCGAGCGCCTTGAGCGCCGGCATCAGGTCCATGTTCGCCGAGGCGTTGAATCGCGGCAGCGCGACCTCGCCGGGAGACTCGGCAAATCCCTCGCCGGCAAGCCAGGCGCCGAGCTTGGAAAAGTCCTTGGCCGGTGCCGGATCCCGCCGGGTGGTCACCACGATCATCGACAGGCCCTCGGTCGCGTAGGCGAGCTCCACGGCGACGAAGCGGGCCTCCTGGCGGAAACGGAATCGGCGGTCCCCGGCCCGCATGATCGGGGCATCGACCGTCTTGCCACCCACCAGGTGGAAGGGGGCCGGCTTGGTCTCGCCGGCGACGAACGGCTGCTTCCAGCGGTCCTTGAAATAGAGCGCGTTGAGCGCAACGAGGCCGGCGTCCCGCGACAGCTGGTCGAGGATCGTCGGGATCTTTCCCCTGGTCTGCTCGGCGACCCAGGCGTTGATCCCAGCGAGCGTCTCCGGCTTGGAAAAATCCTCGACGGTGGCGCGGATGCCGGCGCGCGTCAGCGCCTCGATCGCGTTCGGGAAGGGCGCGACGCTGTTGTCGAACACCACCGCGTTGGCGCTCGCGAACGCCTCGTTCTGGCGTGCCTGGCCGGTCGCCTTGCGCAGCTGATCGAAATCCGCCGCCACCGCTTGCGCCTTCGGAAAGCCGAGGATCTGATGCAGGCTGCGGCGCAGCGCATCGTCGGCGCCGATCTCGATTGCCGCCAGTGCGCCGGCGAGGCTCCCCGGCGACACCACCACGTTGGTGGCCGCGCTCTTGGCGGTGAGATTGTCGAGCAGCCGGGCCGCGAGCTGGCCCTGCGCCGCCATCAGCCGATCCCCCGCCGTGCCCTCGGCCGCGTCGGCGGAAACGCTCGCCGCCAGCATCGCGACGGCAACAAGGGCTGGCCGCAGGTGCCGGCCGCGAGCCTCGATCGCACGGATGGTCATGGCTTGGCCTTTCGGTTCGATCGGCCTTCAGGGGACGATCGTGTAGGGTATGGTCGCGGTGGACTTGCGCGCCTTGTCGGGGCCTTCGACGGCGAGGTCGCGCGAGATCGCGGCGGAAAATTCGGCGACGAAGCCCAGCGTATCGGCGCGGCTATCGAAGCTTCGCGGCTTTTCCGGGACTTTCAGCCACTTCATCGGCTGGTCGCTGAGCACCGCCACCAGCTTGCCGTCGCCGGCCGGCGGCTCGGCGGCGATCGAGAATCCCTCGTAGGGGTTGGCGGGATTGGGCACGACGAACGGCCGGCCGGGCTCGATGCGGTTGGCTTCCGGGCCGCGCCCGGTGGCGGTGCGCATCGACAGCTCGTTGGGATAGATCTGCGTGACCGATCCGTCCGGAGCGAAATCCATGAGCGCCAGATAGCCGGCCTCCCGGGTGGTGACCTGGATCTGGATTTTTTGGCCGAGGGTGAGCCGCGGGCCGCGCGAAAAGCTCACCGCGAGGCCGGCCGGATTGTCGTCGGGCAGCGCAGTGGTGACCGCCTGCTGGCTCTCGGTCGACGGTTGGTCCTGGCGGATTCCGGTGTTCTGGCGCAGCCAGCCTTCGAACGAGGCGACGCGCGTATAGACGCCGGGGACGCCCGGGTCGCCGCATCCGATGCCCCAGCTCACCACGCCGATCTGGGTCCAGAATCCCTTGTCGTCGCGCATCACCATCGGGCCGCCGCTGTCGCCGTGGCAGGAATCCTTGCCGCCCTGCGGGTCGGCGGCGCACAGGTTGCGGACGTCCACGCTGCCGGCGCGCGCGTGCCTGCTGTAGGTCTCGCGGCAGGCCTGCCATCCGATCAGCGGCATCTCGACCTGGCGCAGCTGATCGTCGATGTAGAGCTTGATGTTCTCCGAGGAGACCGGCTCGCCGGTATGGGCATCGACCAGGACGTTGTCGCGATTGGGATCGCGTTTCATGTCCTTGAGCCATCCCCACCCGGTGACGAAGGCGCGCTTGCCCGGGGTCTCCAGGCTCGCCGTCTCCGGCCGTCCATAGGGCACCGGCGTCGAGGTGGCCGGGGTGGCGAGCTCGATCAGCGCGATATCGTTCTCCATCGAGCGGTTGAACCCCTCGTGCACGACGATGCGCTTGATGCCGAGCCGGCGGCCGCCCTTGGTCGGCTCGGTCTTGAACACCAGGTCGATCTCCTTGGTGCCCTCCACCACGGTGAAATCCTCGGCTTTGCCGCTGCGCACGCAATGCGCCGCGGTCAGCACCCAGGCGGCGGAGATCACCGAGCCGCCGCAGACGAACTGGAACCGGCCGTCCTTGGTGCGGCTGTAGAGCGCGATCTGCCACGGCCAAGTCCGCCCGACCGCGGTCTCGCCGCCGACGATGCGCATGTTGTCCTCGATCGCCGCCCCGGACTGGGCGAGCGCCGGCACGGCGGATCCGGCGAGCAGCATCGCGATGCAGAACCGGAAGATCCTCGTCATCGTGGTCCCTGGGATTGCGGACATCATGGTGCGGTGAAGACGCTGGCAAAGCCGAGACGCGTCGCCGGCGTCTGCGGCATGAGCTGGCGCAGCAGCTGTGGCACGCGCCCGGCGGCGCGGCGGTTGTCGAGGCTCTTGATCTCGCCCTCCAATGCGGTCAGCGGCTGGTCGGATACGATCGCCACCACGGTGTCGGCGCCGAACGGCTCGCGCACCTCGTCGATCCGCAGCTGCCATCGGGCGGAGGCGATGCGCGGCGCATCGCCGCGCCGGGGAAACAGGAACTGCACCAGACCGTTGCCCGCCACGTTGAAGATGACCGCGTACTTGTCCTGCATGTCGCTGGTCTCGAACATCAGCGCGTCGCCGCGATGGTGCAGGCTCGCATCGGGAAGCAGCGCGATCGTCTGCGGCCGCTGCTCGCTCATCAGGGCGATCTCGCCGAGCGCGCTGACGCGGTCGATCACCGCCGGCAGATCCGTCGCCTCGATGCCGCGGGCGACGACGTCGCTCGCCACGATCGCATCGCGGCTGCGCGCATCCCAGGCGAGCTCCGCCTCGGCCGCAGTCGGCACGACAGTGAAGGGCGCGAACAGCGGCTTGACGCCGCCGAGCGCCGCGGCGGCGCCGTTGAGCACGGCGACGCGTACCGGCGTCGGCGCCGGTGCCGCAGCCTCCACGCCCGGACGCGCCGCGACCGGCGCCCCGGTGGTACGCCATACCGGAAGATCGAGCGCGCCGGCGCCGCGCGTCGGCTCGGTGACGATCGTCTGCTTCTCCTGGGCATATTGCGAGACGACCTGGCGCGCATAGGCGAAGAGGTCCTTGCGCGCGATCACGCCCTGGCGCGACAGCGTGGCGCCGTCGATCGCGCGCGCCACCGCATAGCTCAACGCGCCGCGCTTGCTCGGCTGGCCCGGAATGTCGACCTCGGGCGCCTTGCTGTTGCGATCGACCGCCGCCAGGAACGAGACGCGGCGGAACGTGCTCTCGTCGCGATAGGCGTCGGCAGGCTGCGACACCAGGTCGAGCTCGGCGGCCGCCGCGGCGCCGATCGCCGAGGAGCGATAGCTCGCCTCCGCGGCGCGCGGGTCGGCCTCGCGCGTCAGGCCGCCGCCGTGGCAGGTGTCGGCGACGAAGAGCACGTCGACGTTCTTGGCGTCGAGCCGGGCGAGCCAGTGCTTCATCTCCGGGCCGATGACGAGATCGGGATTGCGCCGCGTCGAGCTGCGGTCGAAGTTGCGCAGCACGAAGGCCTCATCCTTGCCGTCCGGCTTGGATCCCTTGACGCTTTCCGGGCGCTGGGTTCCGTGGCCGGCGAAGCTGATGAGGACGAAGTCGTTGGGCCGCGCCTGCTCCACCAGGCGCTCCATGGCGCCGACCAGCGCCGGGCGTGTCGCAGCGCCGTCGATCAGCACCGTCAGGTTGCTGTCGGGAACGCCCGCCCGCCGCAACGCCGCCTCGAGGTCGCGGGCGTCGGCGACCGCTCCCTTGAGGCGCTTCTCGAACAGATAGTCGTCGATGCCGACGACGACCGCGCGGATCTGCCCGCCGGCCGCAGGCGCGATGCGGGCCGCTGCGGCGCCGTCGCCGAGCATGCCGGCGAGCCCGGCGGCTGCCAGGACGGTGCAGGCGAACCGGCGCATCGTCCCCTCCTATTCGGCCTGCCGCCGCCATTCCACGCGGCGGTTGAGCGCCCAGATGTCCTGCTGGGTGAGGCCGCTCGCGTCCTGGATCTTGAGCGGCTCGCGCTTGCCCATCGCGACGATCCGGATCTTCGCCGTGATGCCGTTCCTAGCCAGCAAATCCGCCACCATGCGGGCGCGCTGCTCGGAGAGCCGCATGTTCATGGAATCCGAGCCGCGCTCGTCGGTGTGGCCGACGATCACCATCTCGCTCGGCTGCTGCTCCTTGACGGCGGCCACCAGCTCGTCGGCCGCCTGCAGCCCGATCTGGGTCGGCGTGGCGGTTCCGGTCTCGAAATTGATCGGTACCGGGACGGATTTCACCTTGAGGCCGCGCACGTCCTCGGAGAGCGATCCGCCGACCCGTCCGTCGCGATCCTTGGCGACGTTCGCCAAGGCCGGCGTGATCGACTTGTCCTCCTCGTTGGCCGCCAGCATGCGGGCCTGGGCGGCGCGGTCGAGCAGCTCCTGGATGACGGCACGGGCCGGAGCCTTCGGGGTCTTGCTGGTATTCTTGACGATCTCGATCGCACGCTCGAAGGCCTGGGAGGCCTGGGCGAATCGGCGCTGGGAGAAGCGCAGCTCGCCGAGCGCCATCGAGGCGCCCCAGAACACCTCCGGCTTCTCCGCATCCGCCAGCAGCGCCTCGCGCTCGGCCTCGCGGCCTGGGCGTCCCGCCAGCGCCTCCGCGATCGTCACCTCGAGGAGCACCCGTCGGCGCTGCACATCGAGGGTAAGCGGGCCGCAGGCCGCATCCACCCTGATCCTCGCCTCGGCGGCCTTGGCGGCGTCGAGATCCCTGGCCTGCAGGGCCTGGTTGAAGGCGGGGAGCAGCGGGCAGTCCTCCGCCTGCGCGACCGCGCCGCCGGCGAGAAGGCCCGCCGCGGCAAGGCCGAGGAGAAGCGCTCTGCGCAACGCGCTGTTCATCGAAACTCCTGTCCGCTGTGCCGGCGTGGCGTTGCTGCGTCCTGCCGGCGCCGCACCCGGCGGCATGGCCCGCGTGCCCGCCGAGGAGGCCGCCGGCGAGGCGCCTTCTCCAGCGTCCGTATCACCCGGTTGACGATCGCCACCCGGTCGCTGCCGCCCGGCGCCGTCGCCGAATTCGAGCTGGTGGATCAGCGCCTCGGCGCCGCCGGTCAGCGAGCGGAAGATCCCGGCCCGCTCGGCCTGGGTGTCCGGGACCACTGCGATCGGCTTGTCCGACGCCACGACCTTGATGAGCTCGGCCCCGAACGGCGGATTGACGGTGATCTGCGCGCCGGAGCCGGCGGACGGAATCTCCACTGGCGTGTTGGCCTTCACCAGGTTGTCGGGCTGCAGCGCATTGGGAAACAGCTGCACGGTGCTTCCCGAGGGCCCGACGCCGACCACCGTCACATAGGCGTCCTCGTTGGTCTCCACGGTCAGGCGGACCGTCTCGCCCTTGCGATAGGTGAGGTCCTCGCGGTCGAACCTGGTCGTCACCCGCAGGCTGCCGGGGCGCGCGCTGCCCGCCGCTGCGGCCGAATGCTGGCCCTGGGTGAGGCTGCGCTGTGCCGCCTCCTCGGCCCGCGCGGCGTGGTCCTGCGCCATCGCCGGCGCACCGCCGAGCGCGGCGGCAAGCGCCGCGAGCAGTCCGGTGAGGCGCGACATGGGAGGCATGCGGGGGGCTCCTTGACGGGGTTCGGCCGGCCGTTGTCCGGAAGCTACCTCAGGCCGCGGGCGTTTGCGACAGGCAGGCGAAGACCAGCCGGTCGAATCACCGACCACCCATTGCGCGCTGACCTGCCAATACCCGGCGTAGAGGCCACCCTCACCGACCATGGCGATAGCCCGCCCGCTTGTGCCGGCCGTCAAACGCAAACAGGCCCCGGCTGTGCCGGGGCCTGTCGCGAGACGAACAGTGTGTCGTTCGTCAGTACTTGGTCACGACCGCCGGGGCGGCCCAGCTGAACCGGTAATTGAGCTTGACCAGGATCTCGGAAGTCGTCAGATCCTTGTGCCCGGTAGCGAACGTGTTCACGCATACCGGCCCCGGCCCCGCGATCGCCGTGGTGAACCCGCAGACGGCCGCCACGTTTCCGAGCGCATAGTCGCCCTTCTGGTAGGCGGTGAAGCGGTATTCGGCCCCGATGTCCCAGTTCCTGTCGAACGCATAGGCGATGCCGGCACCGACTGTCAGGCCGGCGAGCGTCTTGGAGTCGGACCCGGCCGACGGCGGGAATGGAACTTGACCAACCACCGTCGGGATGAAGGTCGCATCCATGGTCACCCGGGTGAACGCGATGCCGCCGGTCCCGTAGACCAGGAGGCGATCGAAGGAACGGCCGACGATGACCCTGCCGGAGGATTCCCAGCGCGCGCGGTTGTTGAAAAAGTCGCCCGGGATGAAGACCGAGCGCCCGGTGCCGGCGGTCCGCTCTGTCACGGTGCCATGCAGATTTGTCCAGTCGAAGTCGCCTTCGAACCCGAACACCCAGTGCTCCGGGGTCTCCCACCGGCAACCGACCTGGCCACCGAATGCAGCCGAGCTTGAGTTCAGGTTATCCAGGTCGATGTGATCAGCGGCGAATGGAGTTGTCCCAAGGCCGAGGATCGTCGCAGTGCCTGCCGGCGTGTCGACGCTCTCCCGGAAGCGGCCCCACTTCAAGCCGCCATTGACGCCGATATAGCAGCTGGTCCAGCTGAACGGCACCACGATCGGCACCGGAATCGCCTTGACCGGCATGTCGGCCGCCACGACGGGGCTCACTGCCATCAGCACTGCAGCCCCAATTCCCCCAGCAAGCAGCTTCTTCATGATGCGCCCCTTTTTCCCCACCGAATGACTGTATGCGTACTAACACGCTGCCAACCGGAATCCTGTGACATTTTTGACACGTGCCGGATTAATCGGCATCAAGTAGTTGCTCGTCTCGGCCGACGCGGCGCCCGCGCATCCGCGGCGGCTCTCGGCCTTGCCGAATGCAAACAGGCCCCGGCGGTGGCCGGGGCCTGTCGCGAGACGAACAGTACCGTCGTCTGTCAGTACTTGGTCACGACCGCCGGGGCGGCCCAGCTGAAGCGATAGTTGAGCTTGACCAGGATCTCCGACGTCGTCAGATCCTTGCTCCCGGTCGCGTTCGTGTTGAAGCACGCCACCGTGGCGGCGGCTCCCGTCGGCCTCCCGCAGACCGCGGCAACGTTGCCCAGATTGAAATCGCCCTTCTGGTAGGCGCTGAAGCGGTATTCAGCCCCGATATCCCAGTTCCTGTCGAACGCATAGGCGATGCCGGCGCCGACCGTCAGGCCGGCGAGCGTCTTGGAGTCGGATCCGGCCGACGCCGGGAAGGGGATGCCACCCGTGACCGTCGGGATGAAGGTCGCATCCATGGTCACCCGGGTGAACGCGATGCCGCCGGTCCCGTAGACCAGGAGGCGATCGAAGGAGCGGCCGACGGTGACCCTGCCCGAGGATTCCCAGCGCGCGCGGTTGTTGAAAAAGTCGCCCGGGACGAAGACCGAGCGCCCGGTGCCGAAGGTCTGCTGGGTCACCGTGCCATGCAGATTTGTCCAGTCGAAATCGCCTTCGAACCCGAGCACCCAGTGGTCCGGGGTCTCCCACCGGCAGCCGACCTGACCGCCGAACGCGGCCGAGCTGGAGTTCAGGTTATCCAGGTCGATGTGGTCCGCGGCGACTGCCGTGCCGGTCGTAACGCCCGTGATCACCGCGGTGCCCGCCGGCGTGTCGGCGCTCTCCCGGAAACGGCCCCACTTCAAGCCGCCATTGACGCCGACATAGCAGCTGGTCCAGCTGAACGGCACCACGATCGGCACCGGGATCGCCTTGACCGGCATGTCGGCCGCCACGACGGGGCTCACTGCCATCAGCACGGCGGCCCCGAGTCCTCCAGCAAGCAGCTTCTTCATGGTGTGTCCCCCTATTTCCCGCCAAACGAGTGACTGAATTCCTAACATCCCGTTAACCAAAATCCTGTGACATTTTTGGCACGTACCGGAAGAATCGACAGCCGCGGAAGCGCATCCGGCAAGCGCGGCGGGTTGCGCGTTCGCGCAAAATCATGATCCAACCCGTGCCATGACCAGGAAGCGTGCCGACGGCGGGCAGCCGGCCCGGGAGGAGCGGTTGCGTGCTGCGCTGCGGGAGAATCTCAAGCGCCGCAAGGAGCAGGCCCGGCGCCGCGAACAGGGCTCGGCCGCTCCGGCGTCCGAGGATCAGCCCAGCCCGAAGCCGCGCGGCCGTCCCGGCGACGCCTGAGGTTTCGCGCCAAACCCGACTTTCGCCGCAATCGAGCCGGCTTTAGGACGCTCGAGGGAAACCAGGCGGGGGACGACATGGATCGCATTCGCATTGCCGGCGGCCGCAGGCTCTTCGGCGAGATCCCGATCTCCGGGGCAAAGAACGCGGCGCTGCCGCTGATGATCGCCAGCCTGCTGACCGATCGCCCGCTCATCCTCGACAACGTGCCGCGGTTGGCCGACGTCGCGCAGCTCCAGCGCATCCTCGGCAATCACGGCGTCGACGTGATGGTCAACGGCAAGCGGCCGGAGGACCGCGACTATCAGGGCCAGACGCTGACGCTCTCGGCCTCCCGCATCGTCGACACCACGGCACCCTACGAGCTCGTCTCCAAGATGCGCGCGAGCTTTTGGGTGATCGGCCCGCTGGTCGCCCGCATGGGCGAGGCCAAAGTCTCCATGCCGGGCGGCTGCGCCATCGGCACGCGGCCGGTCGACCTCCTGCTCATGGTGCTGGAGCGGCTGGGCGCCACGATCGAGATCGACGGCGGCTACGTGGTGGCGCGCGCGCCGCGCGGGCTTGCCGGCGGCGAGATCGCGTTCTCCAAGGTGACGGTCGGCGGCACCCATACGGCGATGATGGCGGCCTCGCTCGCCCATGGCACCACCGTGATCGACAACGCCGCCTGCGAGCCCGAGGTCGTCGACCTCGCCGACTGCCTCAACAAGATGGGCGCGAAGATTTCCGGCGCCGGGACCCCGCGCATCGTGGTCGAGGGCGTGGCGAAGCTCGGCGGCGCCCGTCACAGCGTGCTGCCCGACCGCATCGAGACCGGCACCTATGCGATGGCGGTGGCGATGACCGGCGGCGACGTGCTGCTCGAGGGCGCGCGGCCCGAGCTCCTCCAGGCCGCCTTCGACGTGATGGCTGAGGCGGGTGTCAGCATCTCCTCGACCAACAAGGGGGTCAGGGTCGCCCGCAACGGCGCCGGCCTCGAGGCGGTCAAGGTCACCACGCGAGCCGTTTCCCGGCTTCCCCACCGACCTGCAGGCGCAGCTGATGGCGCTGATGTCGTGCGCCCGCGGCACCTCGCGCATCACCGAGACGATCTTCGAGAACCGCTTCATGCACGTGCAGGAGCTGGTCCGGCTCGGCGCCCGCATCCATCTCGACGGCGAGACCGCCACCATCGAGGGGGTCGAGCGCCTGACCGGCGCCCCGGTGATGGCGACCGACCTGCGCGCCTCGGTGTCGCTGGTGATCGCGGCGCTCGCCGCCGACGGCGAGACCATGGTGAACCGGGTCTATCACCTCGACCGCGGCTTCGAGCGGCTCGAGGACAAGCTCGGCCGCTGCGGCGCGGAAATCGAGCGCATCAGCGGCTGACCGCCTCACCCCTCGAGCGGGCCCTGCACGGCCGGGTCGGGTGGACGACGGAGGGGAGCAGGGCGCCTCCCACCGCATGCGTAGAACGCCGCGCACGCCTTGCGCTTGCGGTGCGGCGTCTCTACGTAAGCGGCAAGCAATCAGAACACGAGCCCGGCCATGGATCTCCTGAAGCTCGTCGCCTTGGACAAGGACGACATCGAGGTCATCTCGACCCATTTGCAGGATTCGGTGCTGAAAGTCGGCGACATCGTCTGGCGCCCCGGGGAAAAACGTTTCGTCGTCGGCCTCAATCGTTTCGACTGGGAGGCGGCGGCGCTCAACGGCCACGGCGAGTATCGGCGCCGCCGCACGGCGCTGCGCTTCGACCGGGTGCTGGCGGTAAAATGCCGGAATGTCAGCCCGAAGGACCCCGACGCGGTGCTCAACCTGCTCGCCGTCGAGTTCGCCGAAGGCGAGACCCCCTCCGGCGTGGTGACGCTGATGTTCTCCGGCGGCGCTGCGCTGCGCCTCGAGGTCGAATGCCTGGAGGTCGAGCTTGCCGATCTCGGTCCGGTCTGGCCGACCTCCTGCTGCCCGGCGCATCTCCAGGCTCTCCGCGAGCAGCAGGGTTGACTCGGCGTTTGCCGCCGGGTCATTGACCGGTTGCCGGGCCTTCGCGACCTTGCGCCCGCCCGCAAGGGTTTCTTCATGCCGATCCGCCTCGATAGCCGTGCGCCCGACTTCGCCGAGCGTTTCCGCACCTTCCTGGGCGCCAAGCGCGAGGCCTCGGAGGACGTCGAGGCGGCGGTCCGCGCCATCATCGCCGACGTGGTGGCGCGCGGCGATCGGGCACTGGTCGATCTGACGAAGAAATTCGACCGGCTCGATCTCGACGCCGTCGGCCTCAGGGTGAGCGCCGCCGAGATCGCGGCGGCCGCCGGGCAATGCGAGCCGGAGGCGCTCGGCGCGCTGAAGCTCGCCCGCGACCGCATCGAGACCTATCACCGCCGCCAGCTGCCCGTGGACGATCGCTTCGTCGATCCGCTGGGTGTCCGCTTCGCGTCGCGCTGGACCGCGATCGAGGCGGTCGGCCTCTACGTGCCGGGCGGCACCGCCGCCTATCCGTCGTCGGTGCTGATGAACGCCGTGCCCGCCAAGGTGGCCGGCGTGCCGCGCGTCGTCATGGTGGTCCCGGCGCCCGACGGAAAGCTCGCGCCGCTGGTGCTGGCGGCGGCCGGGCTGGCCGGCATCGACGAGGTCTATCGCATCGGCGGTGCCCAGGCGGTGGCGGCGCTCGCCCACGGCACCGCGACGATCGCCCCGGTGGCAAAAATCGTGGGGCCGGGAAACGCCTGGGTGGCGGCGGCCAAGCGGCTGGTCTTCGGCAAGGTCGGCATCGACATGATCGCCGGTCCGTCGGAGGTGCTGATCGTCGCCGATCGCGACGGCCATCCCGACTGGATCGCCGCCGATCTCCTGGCGCAGGCCGAGCACGACACGGCGGCGCAGGCGATCCTCATCACCGACGACGCCGGGCTTGCGGACGCTGTCGTTGCGGCGGTCGAGATGCAGCTGAAGGCTCTGCCGCGCGAGGCGATCGCGGCCGCCGCCTGGCGCGATTTCGGCGCGGTCATCGAGGTTGCGGATCTCAGCCAGGCGGTGCCGCTGATCGATGCGGTGGCGCCCGAGCACCTGGAGATCGCCACCGCCGATCCGGAGCTTCTCGCCGACCGCATCCGCAATGCCGGCGCGATCTTTCTCGGGCATCACACGCCGGAGGCGATCGGCGACTATGTGGCGGGATCGAATCACGTCCTGCCCACGGCGCGCTCGGCGCGATTCTCCTCGGGGCTCGGCGTCCTCGACTTCATGAAGCGCACCTCGATCCTGCGCCTCGACGCCGAGGGTCTGGCGGCCCTCGGGCCGGCTGCGATCGCGCTCGGCCGCGCCGAGGGCCTCACCGCCCACGCGCGATCGGTCGAGATCCGCCTCAATCGCCGATGACCCCGGCTCATCCCGGCGATCCCCGGCGCCGCCTCGTCGCCATTACGCTCGACGAGGGGTCGATCGGCCGATCGAGCCCGGACATCGAGCACGAGCGCGCGGTGGCGATCTACGACCTCATCGAGCAGAACCTGTTCGCGCCGGTCGGCCACGAGGGCGGTCCCTATGCGCTGCAGCTGAGCATCACGGAAAACCGCCTGTCGTTCGACATCCGCCTTGCCGACGGCACGCCGGTGGTCGCGCACCTCTTGTCGCTCACCCCGCTGCGGCGCATCGTGAAGGACTATTTCCTGATCTGCGACAGCTACTACAAGGCGATCCGCACCGCGACGCCGAGCCAGATCGAGGCGATCGACATGGGTCGCCGCGGCCTGCACAACGAGGGCTCGGATCTCCTCGTCGAGCGGCTTGCCGGCAAGATCGAGCTCGATACCGATACCGCCCGGCGCCTCTTCACCCTCGTGTGCGTGCTGCACTGGAAGGGCTGACGGGATGCCTCCCGAGCGCTCGGCGCGGCCCCAGGCGGTGCTGTTCGCCTGCGGCATGAATTCGGTGCGTTCGCCCATGGCGGCTGCCATGTTCAAGCGCCTGTTCGGCCGCACCTATGTGGGATCCGCCGGGGTGCGCAAGGGCGAGCTCGACGGCTTTGCGGTAGCCTGCATGGAGGAGATCGGCCTCGACATCGCCAGGCACCGGCCGATCACCTTCGAGGAGCTCGAGGATCTCGAAGGGCTGAGCTTCGACCTGATCGTCACGCTGTCGCCGGAGGCCCATCACAAGGCGCTCGAGCTCACCCGCACGCTCGCCGCCGACGTCGAGTACTGGCCCACCGCCGACCCGACGCTCGCCGGCGGCAACCGCGAGCAGCAGCTCGACGCCTACCGCGCGGTTCGCGACCAGCTGATGCAGCGCATCAAGGGGCGCTTCGGCTGGCGCCCCGGCGGCAACGAGTAGTCGGTTGTGGAACCTTGCGGTTTCCGCTAGGTTCCGCGCCCATTCGGGATTTCGTCGACGACCTTCGGCATTGTTGGACGTTCCGGAACGATCAAGCTGCCGGAATCGATGGCGGATGTCGCGTCGCGGCGGATCGGCGGCTGAGGCATCGGCCCGACGGCGACAGGCGAAACGCAAAGACAACGCTGGATATCGATGGCGAAAGAAGAGCTTTTGGAATTCCCCGGTGTCGTGACGGAGCTGCTTCCGAACGCCACCTTCCGGGTCAAGCTCGAGAACGAGCACGAGATCATTGCCCATACGGCGGGCCGCATGCGCAAGAACCGGATCCGCGTCCTCGCCGGCGACAAGGTGCTGGTCGAGATGACGCCGTACGACCTCACCAAGGGTCGCATCACCTACCGCTTCAAGTGACCTCCCGCGTCCGGCACGAGGCGCTTGATCGATGATCGGCCGGCCCAAGCTCGTTCTCGCCTCCGGCTCGCCGCGACGGCTCGCGCTGCTCAACCAGGCCGGCATCGAGCCGGACGCGCTCATTCCCTCCGAGCTCGACGAGATCCCGCACAAGGGCGAGCTGCCGCGGGCGCTGGCGACCCGGCTGGCCCGCGCCAAGGCGGACGCGGCGCTCGCCGCGGTGCGCATCGACGAGGAGCTGCGCGGCGCCTTCATCATCGCCGGCGATACCGTGGTGGCGGTCGGCCGCAGAATCCTCCCCAAGGCCGAGATGCTCGACGAGGCGGCGCAGTGCCTGCGCCTGCTCTCCGGGCGCAACCACCGGGTCTATACCAGCGTCTGCATGGTGACGCCGAAGGAGGCTTTCCGCCAGCGCCTGACCGAGACCCGGGTGCGGTTCAAGCGCCTGTCCAAGGAGGATCTCGAGGCCTACCTGGCGTCGGGCGAATGGCGCGGCAAGGCCGGCGGCTATGCGATCCAGGGGCTCGGCGGCGCCTTCGTGGTGAAGATCGTCGGCTCCTACACCAATGTGGTCGGGCTGCCGCTGCCGGAGACGATCGCGCTGCTGTCCGGAGAAGGCTACCCGGTGCATTTCGGCTGGCTGAGCGCCGCGCAGGTGTGACGCGGTGAGGCAGGGCCGTCGCAGATGATGTCGCCGGGTCTTGGGCACTGCCGTGCCGCGAGTCTACCCTACCGCCCGTTGGCGGGGAGGGTCGACCGGCCGAAGCGCAGCTGGGGACTATTATTTGCTCGGAGCTCGTGGCAGCACCCCCCACCCTATCCCTGACCCTATCCCTCCCCGCCGCAAGAGCGAGGGGAACCAGGGGAGAGATTGAGGCATCGCGAAATCAGAAAATGCGCGAGTGCACCGGCTCGCACCCTGCGGGGGGATCGGCTTCGACCACCTCGACGAGCATCAGCGGCACAGTTTTGGGCAGATCACGTTCGGTGGTGTTCTTGGGACGGGCGAGTTCGACCCGACCGAACCGCAGGCTCAGCGTCGCCAGACGGGCCCGGCGTTTGAGAGCTCGGTACGGCAGATCGACGAGCGGCGTCGTGGTCAGGGCAAAACGCTCGCCCGCCGCATAGAGACGTTCCCCGCTCGCCAGTCGACGGTCGTGCATGGAGCGGGTGATCAGATGGAAGTTCGGCTCCGGCAGCCTCGCCGACTCGGCGAAGATGTCGCTTTCGCGATCGGCCACCACCGTGACCATCGCGGCAGCGGCCAGCACGGGCTTGCTCTCGGTGGCGGTCGTCAGCCAGCGCTCGGATTCCTTGTCTTTCAGCCGGCGCTTCTGGTGGGCGACCTTGACCCGGCCTTTGCGCGTCCAGATCCGTCCCGCCACCAGGCCGAGGCAGCCGCCAGTCCGGCATCCACCGCCAACATGGCGTGCAGCAGCAGGCCGCGACCGACCCCCTTGCCGATCTCGCCGAGCCCGCGCCGACGCCGCGGCGTCGTGGAGAAATTGATCTCGCTGGTGTCCTGGATCGCCAGCACATGCCGGCCGGCCACTGCCGATGCCGTCCGATCGCCCCATCCTTCGATCAGGCGATCAACAGTCACTTTGCGGTTTGCCAAAAACCGCCCAAACGCTACCTCCCGCGATCTGCGCCCGCGTCCGAGGCGGCGCAAGCAGACCGTCGGGCGCGCAACCATGCGCTGGAGCAGCGCCGCCCCCTTTTGTCGAGGCGACGATCCCCAAACCGACCCAATGACAAGGTTCTCAGCGACATGGCGACACCCCGGTTCGACCAAAGCGTCGCGCATAAAATCACACGCTATCGGCAAAGCGGAACCCAAAATGTTCATCCCAAGTCACTCTGCCGCACCAAGACGTGTGCATCCCCTAGCGCAAGAGCGGGGGGAGGGAAGAGCTTGCGGCACGCAAGGCGCCAGACAAGACGGGCGGCGCGCTCGGCGCGGCCCTCGTGCGATAGCCCGGCCGTGAGGGAGGAGATCATGGGCGGCGGAGGGACCCGATGAACATCGCGCTCTGGCTCGAGCGCGCCGGCCTTAGCCACGGCGGCCGGCCCGCCACCGCCCACGGCGCCGGCGCGATCAGGAGCTACGCCGAGGTCGCCGGGCGGGCGGCGCGGCTTGCCGGCGCGCTGCGCGACGGTCTCGGCCTCGCGCCGGGCGACCGGGTGGCGATCGTCGCAAAAAACTCGCCGGATTATGTCGAGCTGATTTTCGGCATCTGGCATGCAGGCCTCGCCGCGGTGCCGGCCAATGCAAAACTGCACGGGCTCGAGCTCGGCTACATCCTGGAGCATTCCGGCGCCCGGGCGTGCTTCGCCTCGGCCGGCCTCGACGGCGAGATCGCCCCGCACGCGCCGGCGACGCTGGAGCGGTTGATCACCATCGGCGGCGCCGAATACGAAAAGCTCCTTTCCGCCGAGCCGATCCGCACCGTTCCGCGCTCCGGCGACGATCTCGCCTGGCTGTTCTACACGTCCGGCACCACCGGCCGGCCCAAGGGCGCCATGCTGACCCATCGCGTGCTGGTCGCCGCCAGCCACGCCTACGCGGCCGAGGTCGATCCCACTTCTCCCGGCGATCCGCTGCTGCACGGGGCGCCGTTGAGCCACGGCTCCGGCCTCTACATGATCGCCAGCATTCCCTGGCTCGCCTTCAACGTGGTGCCGGAATCGGCCGCCTTCGAGCCCGCGGAGATTTTTCGTCTGGTGGAAAGATTTCCCCGCACCTCGATGTTCGCGGCGCCCACCATGGTCAAGCGCCTCGTGGAATCCCCGGCCGACTGCAATCCGGCAAATTTCCGCACCATCGCCTGGGGCGGTGCGCCGATGTATGTGGAGGATGCGCTGAAAGCGCTCGACAGGTTCGGCCCGCGCTTCGCCCAGATCTATGGCCAGGGCGAGGCGCCGATGACCATCACCACGCTGTCGCGCCACGAGATCGCCGACCGTCACCATCCGCGCTGGCGCGAGCGGCTGGCCTCCGCCGGCCGGCCCTATGCGTGCGTCGAGGTCAAGGTGGCCGATACCGACGACCGCGAGGTCGCGACCGGGGAGACCGGAGAAATTTTGTGCCGCGGCGACGTGGTGATGCCGGGCTACTGGCGCAATCCGGAGGCGACCGCCGCGACGCTGAAGGGCGGCTGGCTGCATACCGGCGACGTCGGCGCCTTCGACGCCGAGGGATTTTTGACGCTCAAGGACCGCTCCAAGGACATGATCATCTCCGGCGGCTCGAACATCTATCCGCGCGAGGTCGAGGAGGTGCTGTTGACCCATCCGAAGGTCGCGGAAGTGTCGGTGATCGGCCGGCCCGATCCCGAATGGGGCGAGATCGTCGTCGCCTATGTGGTCGGCGAGGTGGCGGCGAGCGAGCTCGACACGCTCTGCCTCGACCGCATCGCCCGCTTCAAGCGCCCGAAGGACTATGTGTTCGTTCAGGCGCTGCCGAAGAACAACTACGGAAAGATTCTGAAAACCGAGCTGCGCGACGCCGACCGGACGCGCGCGCCGGCCGCCGTAGGATGGGTTGAGCGCAGCGATACCCATCAGCAGTGACGCTTGTGGCACTACGCTGATGGGTTTCGCCTTCGGCTCTACCCATCCTACAAGTAGCCGTTCCAGTCGCCGAAGCACATAGGGGGATTTCGATGGAAGTCGGTTATGTCGGTCTCGGCAGCATGGGCGGAGCAATCGCGCGGCGCATGCTGCTGACGCGGAGCCTTCGCGCCTACGATCTGGTGCCGGAGCGCGCGGCGGCGCTCGGCGCCGCCGGAGCGGTCCCGGCCCAGGACCTTTCGTCGCTGGCGGCGGCCAGCGATCTCGTCTGCCTGTGCCTCCCCACCTCGGCGGATGTGCGCGAGGCGATTTTCGGCGCCGCCGGCCTCGCCGCCGGGCTGAAGCCCGGCACGCTGGTCGCCGACATGACGACGGGCGATCCGCTCGCCACCAAGGCGATGTCCCGCGAGCTTGCCGGGCGCGGCATCGACCTGATCGACGCGCCGGTCTCCGGCGGCCCGGACGGCGCCGCCGCCGGGACGCTCGCCATCATGGTGGGCGCCTCGCCCGCGCTGTTCGAGAAGGCGCGGCCGGTGTTCGAGAGCGTCAGCCCCAACGTCTTCCACATGGGCGAGGTGGGGGCCGGGCAGACCATGAAGCTCGTCAACAACCTGCTGCTCGCCGGCTGCAAGGCGATGACCTACGAGGTGATGGCGCTCGCCGTGAAGAACGGGCTCGACGCAAAGCTCACCGCGCAGGTGCTGCAAAAAAGCTCCGGGCGCAACGCCACCACCGAGCGGACCCTTCTCGGCACCATCGACGGGGTCTTTCGCGGCACCTTCAGTCTCGGCCTGATGACCAAGGATGTGCGTCTGGCAAATCAGCTCGGCCAGGACACCGGGGTGGCGATGCTGCTCGGCCGCCTGGTGCAGGAGCTCCACCAGCTGGCGATCATCAACCACGGCGCGGCTGCCGACGCCAACATCCTCATTCGCGACTTCGAGGCGCGCAGCGACATCCGCATCACCAAATGAGGACGGGAAGGAAGCGCAATGCCTGATCGGCTCAAGGGCAAGGTCGCGGTGGTGGTCGGCGCCGGCTCGATCGGCCCCGGCTGGGGCAACGGCAAGGCGACCGCGGTGACGTTCGCCCGCGAGGGCGCGAAAGTCTTTTGCGTCGACGTCAATCTCGCCGCCGCGCAGGAGACCGCCGGCCTCATCGTGGCCGAGGGCGGCGACGCCCGCGCCCACCGCGCCGACGTCACCAAAGCCGCCGAGGTCGCCGCCATGGTGGCGGCCGCGCTTGCGGCCTACGGCCGCATCGACGTGCTCGACAACAATGTGGGCATCGCCGAGCTCGGCGGCGTGGTCGAGCTTCCCGAGGCCGACTGGGACCGCGTGCTCGCCGTCAACCTCAAGGGCGCGTTCCTTGCCATGAAGCACGTCATCCCGCTGATGGAGCGCCAGGGCGGAGGCTCGATCATCAACATCTCGTCGATCGCGGCGATCCGCTATACCGGCCTGCCCTATTCGAGCTACTACGCCTCGAAGGCGGCGCTGAGCCATCTGACGCGGACCACCGCGGTCGAATATGCCGCCAAACGCATCCGGGTGAACGCGATCCTGCCCGGCCTGATGCAGACCCCGATGGTGGAGAAGGCCGCGGGTTTTGCCAAAGCCTATGCGGCAAACGACGTCGAGGAGATGTGGCGGGTGCGCGCCAGCCAGGTGCCGATGGGCATCGGCGGCGACGGCTTTGACGTCGCCTGGGCGGCGGTCTATCTGGCGAGCGAGGAGAGCCGCTACGTGACCGGCATCGAGCTGGTGGTCGACGGCGGCGTGACGCTGAAATACTCCTGACGCTCAAGTCGAGGGTGTGCCCGATGGTGATGAGGCCGGCCGACCTGCACGGCGCAAAGCCTTGCCCGATCTGCGGCAAGGCGTCGGTCGCCGAATTCCGCCCGTTCTGCTCGGGGCGCTGCACCGATGTCGACCTCAATCGCTGGCTCTCGGGGGTGTACGCGGTGCCCGCGGTGGAGACCGACGAGGACGAGGAGGAGGCCGAGGCGAGGCCGGCGGGCGGCAAGCCGGAGGGGGAATGAGGCGCCGGGCGGGAAGCCGCGCGGCGGCTGGGACGGGGGAGATGCGAAGACGGGCCTGACCGGCCAGGATTGCCCGGAAGGCCGCGGACCGGTCGCCCTCCAGCGGCGAGGGCGGGCGCGGTTCCGCCGCTGATCCGCGGCTCATTCCGGCAAACTGGACAGTCCCGAACCGTGCCTTTATAACCCGGCGCTCCCGACACCCTGCCGGTCCGGCAGGTCTCGGCGCCCAGGTAGCTCAGTTGGTAGAGCACGTGACTGAAAATCACGGTGTCGGTGGTTCGATTCCGCCCCTGGGCACCACCACCGAAATTGGGCTTTGATTCCGCTCAGCTTTTTTCTGAAAAAGTCCCACTGGACCCTTCGGTGGGACACGATTCTGTGCCGTTTTGTTCTGGCGCTTAGCATGTGCATTGCGGCTTCGGCCAAATGCTGTTGGTCGGCCCCGCGCGTATAGCGTTCAGCTTCCTTCAACGTGTCCCAACCGAAGATCGCCATGAGTTGCCGCGACGTTGCGCCGTTGTTTGCCGCGATGGTCGCACCGGCCTTCCGCAAACCATGAGCACGGCCGGTAACGCCCGCTTCAACGCAACGATCACGAAACCAATTACCGAAGCCAGCGTCTGTGAACGGGCGGCCCCAATCGTTCACAAGAAATGTGAGATCACCGCAAGCCGTGCCGTCTATGCTCCGTTGCAATGCAGGCAAGATCGGTAACGTCAGCCGCTTGGGCTTCCGGTTGCGTCCCTTGTATTGAGTAAAGGTGAGCTTGCCGCTCTTGGTGTGCTGCTTTCCGAACCGGATGATATCGGACCGGCGTTGTCCGGTAAACAACATCAGGGCCAGAGCCAGCCGCGCTTTGCTACCGATTGGATGACGCTCCTCGAACTGGCTTACCTCGTCCGACGTCCAGGTGTGGAACCCGGTTGAGCCCGACTTGAAATACTCGACGTCGCGGGCTGGATTGCCCAGCGCGAGCTTCTTTTTGACCCCGAACTTGAAAACCTGCCGCATGGCTTTGACGCGAGCGTTGGCGGACTCGGGCTTGTCAATCTTGCGGTCGCGTAGCACTTCAACCGCGTCCCCCGTCATTCGGGAAACTGGGAAATCCTGAAAGAACTTGGAGGAGTTTGGCGCGATTGGTTCCGCAAAAGTCAATTCGAGGATTTGCCGACGAACGTGCTGTGTCCGAGCGTCAAGCCGTTTATACTCCGCGCATTCGGCGAAGTAGCGGATGCACAGCCATCGCCAAGTGTTTGGCGTGATGCCTTTGGCCGTAGTCGGCTTCACCCCGCCCTTGGCTGCCTCGTATGCCGCCATAAACTCCGGAGTCCAGGGCGTGCCACGAAGACGGACCTTGGGCTGGCCCTTTGTCCGGTAGTAAATGCGGATCGTTCCGTGCCTAGAACGGTCCTCAACGCACCCCGGTGGCAATCGACGCGGCATATTCGTGGTCCGTTCCATCACACCGCCACGTTCCAATCATCATCGTTGGCGGCCCGGTCCCTATCAGGCAGTTCGTCGATGGCTGCGTCAAGCTTGTAAAGGTCCCAGAGGACGCGAGCGTCGATTATTTTCGGGTGCGGCATGCGACCATCCTTGACCAATTGATCGAACTTCGAGGCGACACGCCGACCCACCTCGCTGCCTCGGAGCGAGACATCAAACGGGGTGGGTAGCTTCCATGCGAAGACACGCTCATGAGCACGATCAGTGCCTATGATTCTCCGAGCGGGCAAATCTCACCCGGCCGTTCACGAAATCGTGAGGACACGGTCGCTCTCTATGCGGCCTCGTCCAATCTCCGCTCGGATGACGTGAATTTAAGTCGGCCGCCGAATTGATCCGTCCGCCGGGCTGATCGAGCGTTTCCGCCAGGGTAAGCGAATGATCCTAATTTCGCCGCCCACGTCCTCTAGATGCTGCGCCAGCGACTTCCCGGCTGGTAGGCTGTCGATTATGCCAACCATCTCTTGCAGTGCGTCTACCCATCCATGGCACTCCGGCCTCGTACCCTTCGATGACCAGATCGCGAAGGTTGAGGCGAAACTCTATACTTCCAGCCACTCATGCTCATCCGCTTGTTGCCTTTCTGAATTCAGGGTGTGGTGATGGGTGACGCGCTAGCGTCGTCGTATGGTTGGATGAAAAATGACTGCGGGTTCTATCTCAAGCCAGCGTGCGAGCGCCGCAGCCGTGGCCTTTCGGTAAACCTCTCCGGGACAGCCCCGGTTGTCTCATCCCGTGGGTTAGCCTTGGCGACGTTGGGACCAGAAACTCCCCGGAACAATGCCGCCACCTCGTACCGATGTCAGCTTGAAGGTTCAATGAACATCGCTTTCCTCCCTTTTGCACGCCTAACCCTAGAGAGGAACGCGCCGTCGATGAACAAGGTGGGAGCCCCGCGTCCACACTATGGTCGTCACCAGGGCCGGAAATCAGGATGGTTACGGGCGGCGGTAGCCAACATCGAATTCCGATTCCTCTTCATCGTTCCGCCGGGATATCCATGCGTTGGTTTCCGCCCTGATCCATGCGAGTAACTCACGACTCGGCGCTACCATTTGCGGCACGGCGTTGGGCGGCCATTCCCCGTATATGTCATGAAACTTGTGCCCCGCCCAACTCGGCCGATCGTTTCCACCATGCGCAATAGGCGAGCATGCCATAGGCTTGCTCCTGATCGCGAAGGCGTGCCGCGATGTCCTTAGGTGGTGCAGGTAGATTGCGCTCCATGGCATCGGGACTGCGAACCAGCGCGATGGGCTTTCCATGATCCTCGCTTCGGCCGCTCCCACAATGCAGGTACCACCTCCACCGGCAAGGTCCAGAAGTTCGCGCTGCGTCAGATTGCAAGGGATGCGGCGGAGAGCCTGTCGTGACCTACGCGGCCCCCCTGGACGACATGCGGTTCGTGATCAACCATCTGGCCGGGCTGCCGGAGATCGCCACCTTCGCGGGATTCGAGGAGGCCCAGCCGGACCTCGTCGAGGCGATCCTCGTCGAGGCGGCCCGTTTCGCCGCCGAGTGCTGGCCCCGTTGAACGCGACCGGCGACCGCCAGGGCTGCCGCTGGGCCGGCGGCAAGGTTTTCACGCCCGACGGTTTTCCGCAGGCCTACCGCAAGTTCATCGACGCGGGCTGGCACGCGATGCCGGCGAGCCCCGACATCGGCGGGCAGGGAATGCCGGCGCTGGTCTCGAGCGCCGTGGCCGAGATGTGGAAGTCCGCCAACCTCGCCTTCTCGCTCTGCCAGATGCTCACCATGGGCGCGGTCGAGGCGCTGGCGCACCATGCGTCCGACGAGCTCAAGCAGCGCTTCCTGCCCAAGATGGTCGCCGGCGAGTGGACCGGAACGATGAACCTGACCGAGCCGCAGGCGGGCTCGGACCTCTCCGCCATGCGCACGCGGGCGGAGCCGGACGGCGATCGCTATCGCCTGTTCGGGTCCAAGATCTTCATCACCTGGGGCGAGCACGATGTCGCCGAGAACATCGTCGGCTGGCGCGGTTGCCCGACGCGCCCGCCGGGACGCGCGGGATCTCGCTGTTCGTCGCGCCAAATTCCTGGTCAATCCCGATGGCAGCCTGGGGCGGGCCAACGACCTCGTCTGCGCCTCGATCGAGCACAAGCTCGGGATCCATGGCTCGCCCACCGCGATCATGTCCTACGGCGACAAGGAGGGCGCGATCGCCTACCTGGTCGGCCAGCCCAACCGCGGCCTCGAATACATGTTCACCATGATGAACCACGCCCGGCTGAATGTCGGGCTGGAGGGCGTCGCTGTCTCTGAGGCGGCCTACCAGAAGGCGGTCGAGTACGCGCGCAGCCGGGTCCAGGGCAGGCCGATCGGGAGCACCGGGCGCGCCGCGATCATCCACCATCCGGACGTGCGCCGGATGCTCATGGAGATGAAGGCGCGCACCGAGGCCATGCGCGCACTCAGCTACTGCACCGCCGCTTGCATGGACCGCGCCCGTCATCATCCGGACGCCACGGAGCGGGCGCGCAACCAGGGTCGGGTCGGGCTCTTGACCCCGGTG
>CAVWIS010000022.1:0-463237 GCA_963755055.1 uncultured Alphaproteobacteria bacterium
CGATTCATCATCGACCCTTCGAAGTCTTTCAACTCCGTTGAGAGTACCCTAAATATTGTACGCCGTCAAGGCGGCTTGGCGAGCCGGCGGAAGAACAGCCGCTTGACCGCCTCCACCAGGACCAGATAGGCGGCGACCGCCGCCGCCAGGAAAAGGTAGAACGACGCCGGCGGCGCCACGAAGCCGAAGAACGCGCCGAGCGGGGTCAGCGGCAGCAGGGCGCCGACGGCGGCGGCCCCGAGCGTCAGCGCGGCGAGGACCGGATGCGGCCGGCTCCGCCACGGGCTGCGGCGGGTGCGGATCACGAAGATGACCAGCACCTGGGTGGCGAGGCTCTCGACGAACCATCCGGTCTGGAAGAGCGCCTCGCCGGCGCCGAACAGATGGAGCAGCGCGTAGAAGGTCAGGAAGTCGAACAGCGAGCTGACCGGCCCGAGCACCAGCATGAAGCGCTGGATCAGCCGCCAAGTCCCACTGCACCGGCTTTGCCAGCGCCTCGGCGTCGACATTGTCGAGCGGAACGCCGGCCTCGGAGGCGTCGTACAGCAGGTTGTTGAGCAGCACCTGGGTCGGCAGCATCGGCAGGAACGGCAGAAACAGCGAGGCGCCCGCCATGCTGAACATGTTGCCGAAGTTCGAGCTGCTGCCCATCAGCACGTATTTGGTGACGTTCTGCACCGTGCGGCGCCCCTCGATCACCGCCTCGTGCACCACCGAGAGGTCGTGCTCGAGCAGGATGAGGCCGGCCGCCTCCTTGGCGACGTCGGCGGCGCTGTCCACCGAGATGCCGACATCGGCGGCGTGGATGGCCGAGGCGTCGTTGATCCCGTCGCCGAGAAAGCCGACCACCCGGCCGGACCGCTTGCAGGCAAGGAGCACGCGCTCCTTCTGCTGCGGCGTCACCCGGCAGAACACGTTGATCCGGGCGAGCCGGGCGCGCAGCGCCTCCTCGCTCATCGCCCGAGCTCGTCGCCGCTGATCAGGCCGGTCGACGCTGACGCCGAGCTCGGCGCAGACGTGGCGCGTCACCCGCTCGTTGTCGCCGGTGAGGATCTTGATCGCCACCCCGGCGCCGGCCAGCGCCTCGATCGCCGCCCTGGCGCTCGCCTTGGGCGGGTCGAGGAAGACCGCATAGCCCGCGAAGGTCAGCTCCGTCTCGTCGCCGAGCGCCGCCGAGACGTGCTCGGGCCCCATCGGCTTTGGCGGCGATCGCGAGCACGCGGAAGCCCTCCTCCCCGAGCTTGACGAACAGCGCCTCGAGCGCCGCCCGCGCCGCCGCATCGAGCGGTTTTTCCGCGCCCGCCTCGGCCTCGTAATGGGTCGATTGCCGCAGCACGTCCTCGGGCGCGCCCTTGACCACCAGCAGGCGCTCGGCACCGTCGTCGACCAGGACGGAGACGCGGCGGCGCTCGAAGTCGAACGGCACCTCGTCGATCTTGTCGTATCCGCTGACGTCGAGGGTGCGGAACGCCGAGAATGGCGTCGTCCAGCGGGCTTTTGATGCCGCTCTCGAAATGACTGTTGAGATAGGCGAGGCGAAACACCCGCTCGCTCTCCTGGCCAAGGAAATCGAGGTGGCGGACCATGCGGATCTTCGCCTCGGTCAGCGTCCCGGTCTTGTCGGTGCACAGCACGTCCATGGCGCCGATGTTGTGCATGGCGGCCAGCCGCTTGACGATCACCCGGCGCCCGGCGAGCCGCATGGCGCCGCGCGCCAGCGTTACCGTGACGATCATCGGCAGCAGCTCCGGCGTCAGCCCGACCGCCAGCGCCAGGGCGAACATCAGCGATTCCAGCCACGGCCGGTGGAACATCACGTTCACCGCCAGCACGAACAGCACCAGGAAGACGGTGAGCCGCAGGATGAGGAAGCCGAAGCGGCGGATGCCGAGCTCGAAGGCGGTGGGCGGCGGCGCCGCCATGAGCGTGCCGCTGAGCTGGCCGAACGCGGTGGCATCTCCCGTCCGGCAGACCACCGCGATGGCGCTGCCGCTGAGCACCGAGGTCCCCATGAAGACGGTGTTGACCGCCTCGGCCGGGTCCCGCGCAGGCGCGGCGGACGCCTCGCAGCGCTTCTCCGCCGGGTAGGGCTCGCCGGTCAGCATGGCCTGGTTGACGAAGAGGTCGCGCGCCTCGACCAGGCGGCAGTCGGCCGGCACCAGGTCGCCGGCGGCAAGACGCACCACGTCGCCGGGGACCAGCTGGTCGACCGGCTCCGACACTTCTGCCCCGTCGCGGCGCACCTGGACGCGTATCGCGACGGTGCGGCGCAAGGCCTCGACGGCGTTCTCGGCGCGCATCTCCTGGACGAAGTCCAGGGTGACGCTGAGCACCACCATGACGCTGACGATGACGAAGCTCGCCACATTGCCGGTGGCCGCCGACAGCGCGCTGGCGAACAGCAGGATGAGGACCAGCGGATTGAGGAAGCGGGAGAGGAATTGAAGCCACAGCGGCCGCCGGCGGTGCGCCAGCGGTTGGTTGAGGCCATACCGGCGGCGGCGGGCCGCCGCCTCGGCACCGGTGAGCCCAGCGATGGTCGCGCCGAGTCCATCGAGGACGGCGGCGATCGGCCGGTTCCAAAACTCCTGGTGGGTGTCCTGACTCAGCGGGGCTCTCGGATGCCGGTTGCGGCTTCAACCAACATAGCGGTGTGCGGCACCTCCCGAAAGCTCCATGACTTGCGTGGCGCATGCTCTTGTCGGCGAACCGGTGTCCACTTCGCCGGAACATGACTCCTTGGTGGCGCATGTTCCTGTCGGCGAACCGGTGTCCACTTCGCCGGAACATGCGCTGGCGCCGCCGGTCCATTCCGCATAGTGGTCGATCGGAAGCGGGCGGCCGATGAAATAGCCCTGGACCTCATCGCAGCGTTCCATGAGCAGGAAGGCCAGTTGATCGGCGGTCTCGACGCCCTCGGCTACGACCGGCACTCCGAGCCCGTTGGCGAGGCCGATGACCGAGCGAACGATCGCGGCCGACTGGGGGTTGCGGTCGAGATCGCAGATGAAGGACTTGTCGATCTTGATCTTGTCGAAGGGGAACGATTGCAGGTAGGACAGCGACGCGTAGCCGGTGCCGAAATCTCCATGGCGATGCGTACGCCGAGCGCCTTGAGCCGGCGCAACGTCGATACCGCACGCGAGAAATCGTCGATCAGGACGCCCTCGGTTATCTCCAGCTCCAGGCGGCTCGGCTTCAGCCCGGTCTCCAGCAGAATCCGATGGACCAGCCCGGTCAATTGCATGTCGTGGAACTGGAGCGGTGAGAGGTTGACCGCGATCTGCCGCCCGTGGGGCCACGACGCGGCCTCACGGCAGGCCTCGCGCAGCACCCATTCGCCGATCGAGGCGATGAGGCCGTGCGCCTCGGCGAGCGGCACGAAATCGTCCGGCGGCACGAGGCCGCGCTGGGGGTGGTTCCAGCGCACCAGGGCCTCGAAACCGATGATCTCGCCGTTGATCCGGGCCTGCGGCTGATAGTGCAGGATGAGCTGGCGATCGGTGACCGCTGATTTGAGATCATGGCTCAGCGCGCGACGATCACGCAGCTGCTCTTCCAGTGCGAGATCGAAAAACTGGATCCTCCCGCGTCCCACCGCCTTGGCGCGATAGAGCGCCGCGTCGGCATTTCCGCAGAGTGCCGTCGCGTCCGCACCGTCGGCGGGAAATATCGCGACACCGATGCTCACGCTGGTGCGCATCTGGCGGCCTTCGATCTTGAGATCGTCGGCCACCGCGGACTGCAGGCGCCGTGCCAGCGCCGCCGCGCTCGACGGTTGCGGGCCTTCCGCAATCAGGATGAACTCGTCGCCGCCGACCCGGGCCAAAAATGCGCCGTCGGCGACGCCTCGCAGGCGCCGCGATACCTCGCGCAGCAGCGCATCGCCGCCGGAGTGCCCGAACAGATCGTTGATCTCCTTGAACCCATCGAAGTCGACAAAAAGCAACGCCAGGCATGCGCCCGACGCCGTGGCCTGTTCCAACGCAGTGGCGAGATGCTCGCCGAACGCCGCGCGGTTCGGCAGATCGGTCAAGGCATCGTGGTGCGCCATGTAGGCGATGCGCTCCTCGGTGCGGTGGCGCTCGGTAATGTCCTCGTGGGTCGCCACCCAGTTGCCGCCCGGCATCGGGTGAATGGAGACCGCGATGATGCGGCCGTCGGGTATGTCGATGGTCCGCTTCTCGGTGCGACCTGCGGCGATCACGGCGTCGATGTCGGCCAGATAGGCCGCCGCATCCCCGGAAAAATTGCCCGCCTTGGCGCGCTCGGCGAGAACGTCCTGCAGCGGGCAGCCGAGTTTCACGATCTCCGGCGACAGCCGGTACAATTCGAGATAGCGCCCATTGACCACCGCAAGACGGCCGTCGGCCCCGGCCATGGTGAGACCGTGCGGCATGTTGTTCAGCGCCATGTCGAGCAGCAGGCTCTGCTCGCGGACGCGGTGCACCACGACCACCCCGGTGCCGCCGATCATGAGCAGCAGAGCTATGCCAAGCCCGACGACGTATCCGGCCTCCCTCCGCCAATTGGCCAGAACCGTGTCGATGGTCGTGGTGACCGCCACCACGACCGGATAGTTCGCCAGGGCGACGCCGGCGATCAGCCGCCGCTGCCCGTCGAAGCCCGTGAGCTGCCGGTTCGCACCCTTCTCCGGTCTGGTGAGCAAGGTGAGGGCCAACGGATTGCTGGCCGTAAGTTGCCTGACCGACTGATCGACATGCGGATGGCGGACCAGCAGCAGGCCGTCGCGGCGAAACATGGCGATCGATCCGTCGGAGCCGGCAGCGACCTTCTTGTAGAACTGCTCGAAGTAGTGGAGCGGCATCGCGCCGAGCAGCAGGCCGATGAACGCGCCGTCCGATCCAACGACCTTGCGGGCGATGTAGATGGTCCAGATTCCGCTGCGGCGACTGACCACCGGCTCGCTGACCATGACGGTCAGGGCCGGGTCCGACTTGAGCGCCTTGAAGTACGCCCGATCGGCAATGTTCACGCTGTCGACCCGCCAGAAGCGGGAAGAATTGAACACCTTGCCGTCGGCATTGACCATGGTCATCGCGTCGACATGCGGCAGGCCGGCGATCTTGTCCTGCAGCAGCTGGTGGGTGCCATAGTCCGACATCCGCTGCTCGTACATCTCGCTCGACGCAACTCCGAGCGCTTGGATCCGCTCGATCACGCTGGTCTGCACCAGCTCCAGGGCCTGGAACGCGATGTTGCTCTGCTCGGCCAGGACCGAGGCGGTGACCCTCAGCTCATGCTCGCTGGTTGCGATGGCACGGTCGCGCAGCTCCGACAGCAGGAGCAGCATGCTGACCGCGACGGCGGACGCGAGCAGAACCGTCGCCGTTATCAGCGATCGCGCCGAGCGGAGGCGGGGGATTCCCGCGCCGCGCAGGCGTCCGGCGATCCACGCGACGGACCGGCGCCGGCGCGCGACGCCGGTCTTGGCGGCACTCGCAGCTTCACGGCGACCTGCGACATGTCTGCCGGGACTGAGCAATGTTCCCTCGCGCCGTCATCCTCGGCCAACAGACCGCGGCCGCCATGACTACGCCTGTTTCATGTAAATTCGGTTTGCAGACGGCCGGTACGCGCTATTGCGTACGGGCGATGGCGGCAGTCTTTAGGAACGCCAAGGGATGACGCAGACATCCGCGCCCTCGCGCGCCCAAGCGACTGTTCATCCAGGGCGAGGAGCCCGATGCTCCGATGGCGAGGTCATTCCCGAACGGCCCAAGGAAGGCGCCGCTCGCGTACGCGTTATTGCTAAGGTGGAAGACCTCACGGGGCACGTGTCTCTAATGGTGATCATTAACCCCTAACCATCAAACTATGAACCCGTGTATGAACCCCGCGCGGTCATCGCGAGTCGCTGCCACGTGAGGACAAGAATGGATATCGACCGCCGGACTCGACCGCAGCGCGTATTGACCCGCGCACTTGGCTTGTGACGCCGGCTTTCGATGATCCGTGCTGGCCGAGGAGAAGCGCCATGACCCTGACCGCGGTCCAACCGACTGGTATCGAAAGCCCGTTCGGCAAGCACGAATTGATCATCACCAAGACAAATCGCACGGGCCACATCACCTACGCCAACGACGTGTTCCTGCGGGTCTCCAAGCATCCGCTGAAGGAAGTGCTGGGCGCACCTCATAGCATCATCCGACATCCGCATATGCCGCGCTGCATTTTCAAGCTGCTCTGGGAGACCATCGAGGCGAAGAAGGAGTTCTTCGGGTATATCCTGAACATGGCGTCCGATGGCGATCACTACTGGACCTTCGCCCATGTGACTGCCACGCTCGATGACGACCGAGATATCGTCGGATTCCACTCCACCCGACGCAAGGCAAACCACGCCCAACTCGACAAGATCAAGGATCTGTATGCCGCATTGCGGGCCGAAGAGAACCGATGTGAAGATCCCAAGGACGGCATGCAGCGGAGCTACGATCTCCTGATGGTCAGGCTCAGGGAGAGGTTCCCCGAGTGCCGCGCATCGGCATGAAGGGCCGCCGGCTGGCCGAGCAAGCGGCCAAGCGCCGTCCATCAGCAAAGGTGCTCGACACCTCCGGACCCCTTCGCACGCCTGGGCGCGATCGACGCTCCGACGATGCCGCCGTCACCCGGCGCGCACGGTGGCGAGGAAACGGTCGACCTCGATCTTGAGGCGGCTGCCTTCGCTGGCCAGCGACTGCGCCGATGCCAGGACCTGGCTCGACGCAGAGCCGGTTTCCGTGGCACCGCGATGCACGTCGCCCATGCTCGCATCGACTTGCGACGTGCCCTGCGCGGCCTGCTGCACGTTGCGGGCGATCTCCTGGGTCGCCGCGCCCTGCTCCTCCACCGCCGCCGATATCGAGCCGGCGATTCCGGCCACGCGCTCGATGGTCGTACCGATCTCCCTGATGGCCGCGACCGACTCCTCGGTTGCCTCCTGTATACCGGCGATCTGCGACGAGATCTCCTCGGTCGCCTTTGCGGTCTGGCTGGCGAGGCTCTTCACCTCGGCGGCGACGATCGCAAAACCCTTGCCGACCTCGCCGGCGCGCGCCGCCTCGATGGTGGCGTTCAGCGCCAGAAGGTTGGTCTGGTCGGCAATGGTCGTGATCAGCTTGATCACATCGCCGATCCGGGTCGCAGCCTCCGAAAGCCTGCTCATGCGGTCGTTGGTTCTTGCGGCCTGGCTCGCGGCGTCGCGGGCAATCCGGCTCGACTCCTCGACCTGCCGGCTGATCTCGTGGACGGAAGCGGACAGTTCCTCGGCGGCGGCGGCCACCGTCTGCACGTTGGACGAGGCTTGTCCCGAGGCGGCGGCCACGTCGGCCGAAAGCCGTTGCGTGCTCTCGGCGGTGTGGGTCAGCGTACGCGCGGCCGCCTCGAGCTGCGTGGTCGCCGAGGCCACGCCGCCGACGATGCTGCCGACCGCCTGCTCGAACGTCCCGGCGAGCGCCTGCAGATCCGCCTTGCGCTGCGCGGCGGCCCGCTCCTCGGCGGCCTGCTGCTCGGCGCGCATTCCCTCGACCTCGAGGCCGTTCTGACGGAATACCTCGACGGCGCTCGCCATGACACCGACCTCGTCGCCACGGTCCTTGCCGGGAACCACCGCCGCGTAGTCGCCTTTGGCCAGCACACCCATGCAGCCGACCAGCGTCGTGATCGGACGCACGATCCCGTATTGGGCGATCAGGAAGGCGAGGATCACGCCGATCGCTATCCCCGATCCGGCGGCCAGCGACAACACCCATACCTCGCGTCCATAGAACGCCTGGACCTCCGTGGTGATGCCGTCGAGCGCGGACCGGTCGGCCGCGACGACGCGATCGATCTCCTTCTGGAAGTCGCCGCGGTTCTTGCGGTTCGCCTCGTTGTTGCCTTGCTCGTTGGCGGCCGCGGGCGACACCTGCGTGCCGAGACGAACGGTCTCCAGCCGGAAGGCGCGAAATTCCTTGGCGCGCCTGACGACGGCATCGAAGTCAGCGCGACCCTCGGGCGCCACCACGCGGTCCCAGTCCGCCAGCTGCCGGTCGATCTCGTCGAGCGACGTCGCGAGGCCCTTGGCAAAGCCCCCTGCCGCCTGCACCGTCGGCGCCCCATAGATGCCGCGGGAGTCCATGACCACGGCCGTGACAAGCCGGTTGAGATGCTCGCCATAGAGGGCACGCTGCGAGACGACCTGAAGCTGGGCGACCCTCTGATTGTACTCCTGCATGGCCCGGATCGAGAGCGCGGCAATCAGCACCGCCACCGCGGCCAGCACGCCGGCGACGAGAAAAATTCGTCCTCGTATTCCCATGGCAAAGCCCGTTCCTGCAAGTCGAAAACCGTTCGACCCGCCGAACGGTAATCAAAGGTAGGTCGAAAACGGTAAAAATGATCAAACGCAGGATGACGTCAGTATTGCTACTTACCGAACGTCACACCAAACGACCGAGCGCGGTCGAGGCTTCGCGAATCGGATCGCCTTTGGAGCGCGCCGGCGCGGTTTCTGCAGCGCTCGGTATCATACTTCCGGTCGTATCGCAACTCAGCTAAGGCTGGTTCAGTTCATCCTGAGAAATGGCTGCGATTTATCCAGAGCACTGGACTGAGCCTCCGATTAGCAGCCTCGGCGCCTGTGCCCGGACGGCAGAGGCAAGCACTGCCCGGGGCGGAATCCGACTGACCGTCAGCGACAGCGGTGGTGAACGCATGAATGCGA
Source organism: uncultured Alphaproteobacteria bacterium (assembly GCA_963755055.1). Classification (GTDB taxonomy): domain Bacteria; phylum Pseudomonadota; class Alphaproteobacteria; order Rhizobiales; family Xanthobacteraceae; genus AP-16. The sequence goes on from CAVWIS010000022.1 coordinate 8,708, forward strand.
TCGGCGCAAGTACCATCCCCGATGCGGCGATCGACCACCTGCAGGTCATGGTGCGCGATCTCGACGGCACCATCACCTATTGGAGCCGCGCGCTGCACGACCTGTTCGGATGGACCCCGGAGGAGGCCCAGGGACAGATATTCCACCAATTCCTGCAAACGGAATTCCCGCGCCTGCTTCCGGACATCGAGGCGGAGCTGATCCGCGAAGGCAGCATAGAGCTCGAGCTCTCGCACCGGCGCAAGACCGGCGAGCGGATCGTTCTTGCCAGTCGCTGGGTCTTGCGGCGCGATGCCAACGGCACGCCCACGTCCATACTGGAATCGAATATCGACATCGGCCGGATCAAGGCGGCTGCCGAGAGGCTGCGCCAGCGCGAGGAGCTGCTGCGGCTGTGCATCGATGCGGCACCGATCGGGATTGCGATGTTCGACCGCGACATGCGTTACCTCGCGGCAAGCCGCAGCCACGTCGACGATCTGCGGATCGGGGACGAGCAGGTGATCGGTCGAACCATGTACGACCTGATCCCCAACATGCCGGATCACTGGCGCGCCGCGCACCGGCGCTGTCTGGCCGGCGCCCACGAGCACTGCGATGCGGATGCCGTCGGCCGGGCCGACGGAGCAATCGATTGGTACCGCTGGAAAATACGCCCCTGGCGGACGGCCGACGGAGCGCCCGCCGGTATCGTGCTGCTTACGGAGAACATCACCGAGCGCGTGACGGCAGAGAGGGCGCGGCGCGACAGCGAGGCCCAGGCGCGCCGCAGCGCCGATCTGCTCGACAAGATCGTTGCCAGCATGTCCGACGCGGTTCTCGTGGTCGACGGGAACGGCAAGACCATTTTTGCCAATCCGGCGTGCACGGCGCTGTTCGGAGAGGCCTCACATATCGGCCTGGGGGAACTGCAGCGCAACTACCTGCGGTTCCGTCCGGACGGGATCACCCCGTATCCAGCCGAGGACGCCCCCCTGGGCCGCGCGATGCGCGGGGAAAATTTCGACAACCAGGAGATCGTGTGCCGACGCATCGACGAGGCCCGCGGCAGCCATCTCGTCGCGAGCGGCCGATCGATCCGGGACGAGGCCGGGAACCATGACAATGCGGTGATCGTGTATCGCGACATCACCGAATTGACCGAGAAGACGGCGGCGCTTCGGCGCAATGCGGAGATCTTCGAGAATATCATGTCCAGCATGAGCGAGGCGGTCCTGCTGCTGGACGAGAACGCCGACGTGGTGTTCGCCAATGAGGCCGCGAGATCGGCTCTCGGGGACCATGCGGCGACCGGCTTGAAAGACTGGGTGGAGACCTACGAGCTCTACGTTGCGGACGCCGTCACACGGTTGCCGCTCGCGCAGTGGCCGGCGGTCAGGGCTGTCGGGGGCGAGCAGATCGACGATTGTGACCTCGTTGTTCGCGCGCGTGGCGCAACAGGCAGAGCCGCGCGGCTGATGCTCAGCGCCCGGCCCATCCGCGACAGGTTGGGGGCTCCGAAAGGCGCCGTTGTCGTATTCCGCGACGTGACCGAGCTCTTCGAGACCGAGCGGGAGCTGCGGCAGTCGCAGAAGATGGACGCCATCGGCCAGCTTACCGGGGGGATTGCGCACGACTTCAACAACCTCTTGACCGTCATGACCGGCACTGTCGAAATCCTGGCCGAAGGCGTCGCCGATCGACCGAAACTAGCCGCGATCGTGGAGATGATCGACCAGGCAGCAACGCGGGGAGCCGACCTGACCCAGCGGCTGCTTGCCTTCGCCCGCAGGCAGCCGCTGCAACCGCGCCCGACGGACCTCGCCGGCCTGGTCACGGAAAGTGCCGAGCTGCTGCGGCATACGATCGGCGAGCATGTCGAGATCCAGCTGGTGGTGCCGGGCGACGCGTGCCAGGCGATGGTCGACCCTTCGCAACTGTCGACGGCGATCCTCAACCTCGCGGTGAACGCGCGCGATGCCATGCCGGATGGCGGACGGCTGATATTCGAGATTGCCAATGTGGTTCTCGACGATGGCCATGCCAGGCTCAATCCGGATGCCGTGCCGGGTTGCTATGCGATGATGGCGGTGAGCGATACCGGAACCGGGATTCCGGCATCGGTCCTCGACCAGGTCTGCGAGCCCTTCTTCACCACCAAGGACGCCGGAAAGGGCACCGGGCTCGGGCTCAGCATGGTCTATGGCTTCGTCAAGCAATCGGGCGGTCACCTCAGGATCGACAGCGAGGAAGGGCGGGGCACCACGGTCAGGCTCTACCTGCCCCGCGCCGACGAGAGCACCGCGCCGTTGCCCGACATGGAGGCGGCGGCAGTCCGGCCGGGCGGCGGCGAGAGCATTCTGGTGGTCGAGGACGACACCCTGGTGCGCGAGACCGTCGTGGGGCAGCTGGAGAGGCTCGGGTACCGGACGATTGCAGCCAGCAGCGGCGCCGAGGCGCTCGAGCTGGTAGACCAGGGCATAGAGTTCGATCTGTTGTTCACCGACGTGCTGATGCCCGGCGGCATGAATGGCCGCCAGCTGGCCGACCAGGTGGCCAAGCGCCGGCCAGCCGCAAGGGTGCTGTATACGTCCGGTTATGCGAAGCATGCGCTCGCGGTCGACGGCAGGATCAGCCCCGGGGTGCATCTCCTGAGCAAGCCCTATCAGATGACGGACCTGGCCCGGGAAATTCGCGCGGTTCTGGATGACGCCGCATCTTGCGCCTGATCGCGATCGACGTACGTCGTCTATCCAGTAAAGCGATTCCAATACCGATCATGAGAGCTGACCCCCATCCTACAGTCCCGCAGTGTCGGCAAGCTGACACAGCGGGCGCCGCGGCTGCGGACCGCTGCCGAGTCATACCGTTTCCCACCCGTCGCTCTCGTGTTCTCGTTCTTGCTTTGTCATGAATTTGCGCCGATAGCGATATACCATAGATGCGCATCGAGGAAGATGAACAGGTTGGCGGTTCCGTTGCGCTTATACTCGCAGTCGTAGCGCTGGCGCTGCCCTGGCTTGGCCGGGATCGGCAGGCGCACCTCGCCGATGAGCTGGACCGGGCTTTCGTCGAAGCAGACTACGGGGTGCTTCGGATCGGGCGCTTCGGCATAGAGATCGAGCACGTCCTCCATCCGGGCGACGTATTCGGCGTCGACCTGGGGGATGCACCACATGTCCTTGCGCCAGGGCTTGAGGTCGTTCTCGGCCAAGCGCCGGCGCACGGTCTCGCGGGAGAGGCTGGCATGCTCGGTCAGCCGGACCAATTGATCCGCCAGCAGCTCCAGGGTCCACCGCGCCCGCCCGGCAGGCGGGCTCGAGCAGGCCGTCGCCACCAGCAGGGCTTCCTCCTTGCCGGAGAGCTTGCGGCGTGCTCCCGGGCGCGGCTCCTCGCTGAGCGCCGCCGCGAGGTTGCCGAGCACGAAGCGGCGCTTGGTCCGGTATACGGTGGACCCGCCCACGCCGAGGCTGCGCGCAATCTCCGCGTCGTTCGCCCCAGCGTCCGCGGCCAGCAGAATCTGCGCGCGCTTGAGGTTGCGTACCCCGTGCTTGCCGCCGCTCAGAAGGCTCGCAAGCTCGGCACGCTCGCTTTGGCTCAGCTCGACCCGATAGCGTACATTCATCCCTGCCTCCTCTGCGATCAGAGGCATGGACGAACAGCTGAATCGGATGGCCGGCGTGAGTCCCCCTGCCAAGACCTTCACGGCCAAGCAGGGCCAGTACCTGGCCTATATCTACCTCTATACCCGCCTGCACCGCCGGCCCCCCGCAGAAACCGACATGCAGGAATATTTCCGCGTCAGCCCACCTTCGGTGCATCAGATGGTGCTGACCCTCGAGCGCGAAGGCCTCATCCGAAGGCAGCCAAGGACCCCCCGCAGCATCGAGCTGCTGGTTGATCCAAAACACCTGCCAGAGCTACTTTGACCCCCAGTTCAACCGGTCAAAATCACCGTGCAGGTCTAGTGGAGCTTGGCGTGTGCGTGGATTTACGCAGCGGTGCGAGATCGGATTCGATGGTCGCGCTCGAAAGGTCAACCCCTCGGGACTCGTCCCGGCCGGGCTCCGTCTGGGGCTCGCGCACGATTCGCGGCACGCTCATCTGGATGGTGATCGTCTGCCTGCTGCCGGCGTGGGTCGGAATGGCGGTGCTGATCCAGAGCATCTACCAGCGCGAACGCGACCGGGCAGCCCAGAACACGATGCAGACCGCCCGCGCCCTGGTGCAGGCGGTGGACCGCCAGCTCGCGGTGGCCAGGACCGCCGCGGAGGTGCTGTCGAAATCCGCGGCCCTGCAGGCCGGCGATCTCGCGGCGTTCCACTCGAGGGCCAGCGAGATAGTTCGGCAGATCCCCGGCAACAACATGGTCCTGACCGACGAATCCGGCCAGCAGCTCCTCAACACCCTGGTGCCCTACGGCGATCCGTTGCCGATGCACGGCAATGACCCGAATCTGCGCGCGGTCTTCGCCACCGGCAGGCCCAGCACCTCCGATCTGTTCATCGGGCCGGTTGCCAGGCGGCCGCTGGTGGCCGTCGAGGTCCCGGTGTTTCGCGACGGCAGGGTGAAATACGCGCTGGCGATCGCCCTGTTCTCGGACCGCCTGGGCGAGCTTTTGGAACGGCAAGACCTGCCGCCCGGATGGATCGCCTCGATCTTCGACTCGTCCGGCACCATCGTCGCGCGGACCCACAGTCCCGCGACGTTCGTCGGTCATGCCGGCTCGCCCGCCTTGACCAGAATGATGGCGCAGCAAGCGAGCGGCTTCCTCGAGGCGCCCACGCTGGAAGGCCTTCCGGTCTACGCGGCGTTCAGCCGGTCCGAAGTCTCCAGATGGGCGGTCGCCATCGGGGTCCCGGCCGCAGAGCTCGATCATGACCTCTACCTGTTCCTCTGGCTGAGCTGCGCGGGTGCGCTCTTCCTCCTGGCGGTCGGCATCGCACTTGCGGGATATCAATCGCGGCGGATGGCCTCGGCGGTGCAGGCCCTGGTCGAGCCGGCGATGGCGTTCGGGCGCGGCGAGGCGCCGCGCATCCCGCGATTGCGCATCCGGGAGATCGACCAGGCGGCCCAGGCCCTCGGCCGGGCCTTTGATATCCTTCAGCGGCGGACCGACGAGCGCGACAAGGCGGAGCACGAGAAGAAAATAGCCGAGGATGCGGCGCGGGCGATGAAGATCGCGGCCGAGGAGAAGGTGCGGCAGACCCAGAAGCTGGAGACCATCGGGCAGCTGACCGGCGGCATCGCGCACGACTTCAACAACATCCTCACGGTGATCACCGGCACGATCGACATCCTGACCAACGCAGTGGCGGATCGGCCGAAGCTCGCCGCGGTCGCCCGGATGATCAGCGAGGCCGCCGACCGGGGCAGCGAGCTCACCCAGCGCCTGCTGGCCTTCGCCCGCAAGCAGCCGCTGCAGCCGCGCCGGACCGACGTCAATGCGCTGATCGTCGACACCGCAAAGCTCTTGCGGCCGACGCTGGGCGAGCATGTCGAGATCGAGGCGATGCTCGAGCCCGCGCTGTGGCCGGCGCTGGTCGACCGCTCGCAGCTCTCCACCGCGCTGCTCAATCTGGCGGTGAACGCCCGCGACGCCATGCCGGAGGGCGGCAAGCTCACGCTGGAGACCGACAACGTCGTGCTGGACGAGGTTTACGCCGCCGCCAACCCGGATGCGCATCCAGGCCCCTACGTGCTGATCGCCGTCAGCGATACCGGCTCCGGCATCCCGGCCGCGATCCGCGACAAGGTGTTCGAGCCGTTCTTCACCACCAAGGAGGTCGGCAAGGGAACCGGCCTCGGCTTGAGCATGGTCTACGGCTTCGTCAGGCAATCGGACGGTCATATCAAGATCTACAGCGAGGAGGGGCAGGGAGCCACGATCAGGCTCTATTTCCCGCGCATCGAGCACGCGGCCGCAAGCGACACGGAGTCCCCCGCCCTGGCGCCGCTGCCGATGGGGGGCGAAACCATCCTCGTGGTCGAGGACGATGCGCTGGTTCGCGATTACGTCATCGCCCAGCTCGCGAGCCTCGGCTACGGCACGCTCGCGGCCGCCAATGGCGCGGAAGCGCTGGCGCTCGTGGAGCAGGAGACGACGTTCGACTTGCTGTTCACCGACGTGATCATGCCGGGCATGAACGGCCGGCAGCTCGCCGACCAGGTTTGCAGACGCCGGCCCGCCGTCGGCGTGCTGTACACGTCGGGCTATGCGGAGAACGCGATCCAGCACCACGGGCGTCTCGATCCCGGCGTTCTCCTGCTGGCCAAGCCTTACCGGAAGGCGGATCTGGCGCGCATGATCAGGCTGGCGCTGGCGTCACGACATTCGCCGTTAATGACACAGTAGTGCTAGCTCGTTTCCCGGCTGCCCGCAGGATCATCCTCCTGCTCGAGGACCACCGCGGACATGCCGGCGCGATTGAGCAATGTCACGAGATCCGCGGCAAGCCGCTTTCTGTCATCAGGAACGGGACGCAAGCATTCGAAAATAATTTCGAATCTGGGTTGTTTGTCTGGCATTCGACATATTGGCACCTCTTTTGCGAAATATCAAAGAAAAAGGATGCCTGAATTGGTCGGTTACATTTCATGAAAACATTTGTCTTTCGCTGTCCCCAAAACGGCTCCAACGTCCAAGGATGGATTCCCGAGGATATTGCGCCGCCCGGGGACCTGTTCGTGATGGTCGACTGCATGTCGTGCGGCCGTCCGCACCGGATAAATCCCAAGGCCGAAAAGGAGCTCCGGGAGCGCAAATGACGCGGGCGAACGAGCCGGCAGGGCATCGACTTGCGCGCAGGGTGGGCAGGGCGGCCTTTGACTGTTTGATTGATGCCCGGCGCATGGTCCGCCTTGCCCACGCGGTCGGACCAAACAGTCCACGGGGCGGCTCCACTTCGCCGGAACATGGGCTAGTCTGACCTCAGACGACCTTGCCGAATACGGCGCCGATGGCCGCCGTCAGAGCCATCGCGAAGGCGCCCCAGAACGTCACCCGGATCGTCGGCCCGAGCATGCCGGCGCCGCCGGCCCGGGCGCCGATCATTCCGAGCACGGCGAGGAACACCAGTGATCCGACCGATACCGCCGGGATCAGGACCTTCGACGGCGATATCAGCACGAGCACGAGCGGCGCCGCCGCCCCGACCGCAAAGGTCGCGGCGGAGGCGAGCGCCGCCTGCACCGGGCGCGCCGTGGTGATCTCCGACATGCCCAGCTCGTCGCGCGCATGCGCCCCCAATGCATCCTTCGCCATCAGCTGGCGGGCAACCTCGCGAGCAAGACCCGCCTCGACGCCGCGCCCGACATAGATCCGGGCGAGCTCCTCGGTCTCGAATTCCGGGTCGCTCGCGAGCTCCCGTCTCTCCCGGGCGAAATCCGCATGCTCGGTGTCCGACTGCGAGCTGACCGAGACATATTCTCCCGCCGCCATGGAGGTCGCGCCGGCGACCAGGCCGGCCACGCCGGTCAGCAGGACATCGCTCTGGGCGGCGGCGGCCGAAGCCACGCCGAGAATCAGGCTCGCGGTCGAGATGATCCCGTCGTTGGCGCCGAGCACGGCGGCACGCAGCCATCCGATGCGTCCGACCAAGTGGCTTTCTCCGTGGAGGCGGCTCATGGACAACCTTCCTGCATCCTTCCGGCGATTTCGGTCTGACGCCGCGCGCGACGACCGGCGCGGCAGCTCCGGTCTGCTGCTCCAATTCCATCATGCGGCGCGCCCGGGGCCGGCGCAACCGACGGCTTGGATGGCAGGCGCCGTCTCCTGCTCGCGTTCGCGAGGGATGTCAGTCAGGACGGAAAGCTCGACGGAAATTCAAGCTGATCCACAAGAGCACCGGAGGCCGATTGCCCGAAGCTCCCTCGCGAGAAGAATCCAGGAGGGGACCTACAGCGGAGGCCGGACTATTTCTCTTTTGGTTGACTGCCGCCCCATTGCTTGGCCTCTTCCTCCGCGAGCAGCTTCAGCAGCAGCTGCCTTTGTGCCTCGCCTGTCGGGCGTTCCAGCAGCGCGCGGTAGTGCGCGATATTCCGGCGTCGGATGAAGCTGTCCATGCCCTCCCTGGAAGGTTCAAACATGGACGGCCGGTGCGTCGGCGGCCAATGAAAAAACGCTGACCGCATTGATGGCCGCGATCAGGTCGCCCGCTCGGAATGGCTTCCGCAGGCCGAAAGCCGCGCCGGACTCCGTTGCCATCGCGAGGACATCGGGGACCGATTCCGGCGCGCTCCGATACCAGGAGCCCGACATGGCGATGACCGGAACGGTCGGGAGACGTCGGCACAACGACCTGATGGTCTCGAATCCGTCCGTCCCGGGCATGAACACGTCGATGAGGATGACGTCGACCTCGGCGCGTTCGATGATTTCCAGAGCGAGGCAGCCGCTATTGGCGACAATGACGTCGAACCCGCCATCTTCCAGCACCATCTGGATCGCATGTGCGAGGGACGGATCGTCATCGACGACCAGGATGCGCGCCATGGCGGGCCCCCCTTGCCAGCTGAAAATTCCGATCGGGAAACCACGCGCAAAACACGCCGGCGCAGATATGAGCCGAGCCGGAGGAGCGACAAGCGAATGCAGATGCTTGGTATGATTACGTATGTCTGATCCACGACATAGTCAAGATACAAATTAAAATTTGATGTATTCAGTTTGGTGTCCTTTTCCGACAGGCCGGCTTTGTCGATGGAGGCGGCGAATGGTCAACCTTCCTGCATCATTTCCGGCGATTTCGGTCTGACGCCAGACGCGCCAACCCAGCCCGGCATCACCTGTGCTGCGTCAACTCCATGATATGCGGCGCGCGCCCGGGAACAGGCGCGCTCGCGACGGGCGGCGTGGCGTTCAAATGGCGCATGTTCCTATCGCCGAACCGGCATCCGTTTCGGCAGACGCTCCATTCGATGGCCACAATCGCTCGCGCGTTCTCCTGCTCGCGTCCGCGGGAGATGTCGGTTAAGACGGAGATGTCGACGGAATTTTCGGCGGTCCTCGCGCAAGGGAATTTCCGAGCATGGCGGAAATCGGGCAGAGTCGCGGCGACCGCACGACGGCCAGCTCCACCGGGGAGCCGATCGCCCATCCGGTGCATGGTGAGCCGCCCCTGGACGAGCAGGAGATGCCGCTTCCCTCCGACCTGCGCACCGTCTTCCTCGGCGGCCTGTTCCTGCTGGCGCTCCTCGCCACGCTCTATGGGGCGCGGGAGATCGTCCTTCCCATCGTGCTCGCCCTGATCCTCAATCTTCTTCTGCAGCCGGCCTTGCGCGTGCTGGAGCGACTTCATGTGCCGCGCATGCTCGGCGCGCTTCTCCTGATCGGCCTGGTGCTCGCCACCATCGTGGGGTTCGGGACCGCATTGTCCGGACCAGCCGCCTCCTGGGCGGCAAAGCTGCCGGAGGGCGTGCCACGTCTGCAGGAGCACCTCAGCTTCCTGCGCGCTCCGATCGATGCGATGCGCCGATTCATGCTGCAGGCGCAGGGCTATGTCGGCGGAGATGCGCCGCCGGCCGCCGGCGCGCCCGCGGCCCCGGACGTCGGAGCCGGTCTCTGGCTGACATTGTTCTCGGGCACGCGCGCCTTCGCCGGGGGATTCCTGGAGACGGTTCTGGTGCTGTTCTTCCTGCTGCTGTCGGGCGACACCTTCCTGCGCCGCATCGTCGAGATCCTGCCGCGTTTCAGGGACAAGCGCCAGGCGATCGAGATCTCGCAGCAGATCGAGCACGACATCTCGGCCTATCTGGTCACCGTCACGATCATGAATGCGGCGGTGGGGCTCGCGACCGCGCTTGCCATGTGGCTCTGCGGACTGGGCGATCCCGTCCTGTGGGGCGCGGTCGCCTTCCTGCTCAACTACGTCCCGATCCTCGGGCCGATGATCGGCCTGGTGACGTTCATGCTGGCCGGCCTGCTGACCGCGAGCACGCTGTGGGGAGCCGTGCTGCCGGCCGCTCTGTATCTGCTCATCCATCTGATCGAGGGCGAGACGATCACGCCCATGCTGCTGGCGCGGCGCTTCACGCTCAATCCCGTCCTCGTCATCCTGGCGCTCATCTTCTGGTACTGGATGTGGGGGGTGACCGGCGCGATCCTGGCGGTACCGATGCTGGCGATCACCAAGATCATGTGCGACCGCATCCGGATGCTGGCGGCCTTCGGCCATTTTCTCGAGGGATAGAAGTCGTCTTGGCGGGGCCCTCTCGGGATCCGTCGTCGCGACGTGCTGCAGCGATCCCGCGGGCAGCTCGTTGTCTGTGCGCATAAGACGCAGATCCCCGCGATTCTCGTCACCGTGGAGCATTCGGCATGAAATAGTCAGTAATTATGCCGTTTCCGAACGCAACTAGTTAACGATGGCGCAAACCCGGTCGTGCAACTCCTGAGAAAGTGATTGGCTTGATCGGGTGAGTTCGGCCCACTGTGTCGCATCACCGACATAGGCGCCTGACAGGCGTCGGTGGCAGAGAGATGCTCGTGCTCCCGCCTTTGCGGCCATGGAGCGTACCAATGCAAGATCCTCATCCGCGATTGAGCCTGAAGCTCATCCCCACGCCCGGCACGGGACACACGGTCAGCGCGCCGCCCATCCTCGACGCGAGCGATCACACCACGAACTTCGTGTGCGGCAACTGCGGCACCGTCCTGATGCATGCCGAGCTTGGCCAGGTCCACAACCTCATGATCCACTGCGTCGCGTGCGGGTCGTACAATACGACGGACGCCTGAGCGTAGGGTGGGAAGGTGGCCTTTGACCGTTTGATTGATGCGCGGCGCCTCGTCCGCCTTGCCCACGCGGTCGGACCAAACAGTCCACGAGGCTTCACCGCGTGGGCAACGGCGGAATGCGCTCCGGTGCCACGCCGCCAATGAAACGGGCCGCCGTTGCCCACCCTACGCTGAAATCGCACGTAGGGTGGGCAAGGCGGCCCTTGACTGTTTGATTGATGTTCGGCGCCTAGTCCGCCTTGCCCACGCAGTCGGACCAAACAATCCACGGGACGGCTTCACCGCGTGGGCAACGGCGGAATTGGCACCAGTGCCACGCAGTGATGGACGGGCCGCCGTTGCCCACCCTGCGCGCTAATCCTCGGCTCCGGATCCAGGCTCGGTGCCGTCCGCAGGCGGCTGGCCGTGGCCACCCCATTCCTTCGCCAGGCCGGCGGCGAGGAGCCCGACCGCGGCGAACGCGGCGAGCTTGCGCCAGCCGATCGCCTGGCCGACCTGGAACCCGACGGCCACGAGCCTGGGATCGAGCCAGCTGGTATTGCGGCTGCGCGCCGCGAGCTCGAGGCGGGCGCGCTCCATGTTGCGGCGGCGCCTGACGAGACAGGCAACGGCCGCGATGATCGCGATCAGGGCGAAGACGCCGCCCAGTACCAGACCGGCGGTGAGCGCGTCGTAACGATGGGCGAGCCAGATGAACGCGGCGATCGCCAGAAAGACCGCCGCCGCAAGCGAGGCGACGGCGGCGACGACGGCCCAGATCATCAATTGCGGGTCGACGCCCAGGCGCGCCTTGGCGTTGAGCTCGAGGTGATGGAGCCAGCTGCTCATTCGGTCGGCTGCCGATGAACGCGGCCGGCTGCGGGTCGATCGCACGCGGTAGATCGGGCGCGCCGCATGCACGCTTCACCGCCGCATGGAGGGGCGGGTGCAGTGCGTACGACGAAGACGGTGCCCTGGACACCGGCCAGATTTGTTTGGCGCCTCGCGCGCGAAAAGCTCCTCCCTCCCCCCGCTCTTGCGGCGGGGAGGGATGGGGTGGGGGGTCGGGCCGCAGGCTCGGAGCGGCAAAAAGCCCCCCCACCCCGACCGCCTTCGCTGCGCTCAGTTGGTCGACCCTCCCCGCCTACGGGCGGGAGGGTAAACTCGCGGCACGGCAGCACCAAATACGCGGCGATATCAGGTACGACAGCCCTGCTCCTTTCGAGCGAGGCAAACCGCGCGGGCAGCGCGGCCGATCTGTCGAACGCGATGTAACCTGATCGCAACACGCCCTACCGCCGCAGGATCGCGCCGATCACGAAGCCGATGCCGGCGGCGAGAGCGAGCGTCGTGTAGGGCCGTTTCTTCAGCAACTCGCCGATCGCCTCGACCACGTCGTCGGCGACCTCGCGCGCCGCGTCCATGGCGTCGTGCCCCCGGGCGCCGGCGTCCGCCACCGCGTCGTCGACATTCGACCTCGCGCGGGACCAGGCTGCATTGCCCTTGGAGGCAAAAATCTCGGCGATCTGGGCGGTGAGGCGGGCGACATCGTCGCGCAGGGCTTCGAGATCCGCCTGGATCTCGCCGCCGGCGTCGGAGGCGGCCTTGACGCTCTCGCGTGCCGCATCCTTGGCGTCCCTGACGGTGTCGCGAACCGTATCTCTCACAGTGCTCGATGTGGCGGACATGGGCTTCTCCACTTCGTGGTCAAGCTATTCGCTGTGCGCGGCGGGCGCAAGCGCAGCGAATGCCGACGCCATGGACGGAAAACCGCAGCCGCCGGCCTCAAATCCTGCCGAGCAGGAGCAGTATCAGCCGGTCACCAGGCAATCAGGAGAACAGCACGGTAAACCGCGCGCCCTGGTCGCGGTCACCTCGAGCGATGCGCAACTCGCCGCCAATCCGCTCGACCAGCGACCGGATGATCCGCATTCCGAGCCCCTTGCAGGCCGCCGGATCGAACCCTTCCGGCAAGGCCGGGCCATCGTTGGAGACCGACAGCGCGTAGCCCTTTCGGGGATCCGGCTCCAACCTGACCAGGATGCGGCCCTTGCCGTACTTGGCGGCGTTGGTGATCATCTCGTTGACGATGAAGCCGAGCGGAATGCCGATGACGGACGGCAGCCTGGCCTCGATCCCCTCGACGGCGATGACCTGCTCGGGGCGTTCCTCCAAGGACAGCATGGTGGAGAAATCGCGACAGAGATCCTCGAGGAATTGCTTGAATGCGACGGTCTGCACGCCATCCAGGCAATGCAGGCGGCGGTGCACGCGCTGGATCGTCGCCACGCGGTTGGCGGCGACGGCCAATTGCGACGCGACCTCGGCATTCGCCGACGCCCGGCTCTGCAGCGACAGCAGGCTGACGATCATCTGCAGGCCGTTCAACAGCCGGTGATCGGACTCCTCGCCGAGGATCTCATATTGCCGGATCAGCTTGTCCTTTTCCCGGATCAGCGCCTCCTCCCGGGCGAGCGCCTCCCGGAGCCGGGTTTCCGTGCGCCTGTGTCTTGTCAGCTCGCGCTCGTAGCTCGCGGCCGTACGGCTCTCCGGGCTTTCGAATATGGCGTCTGGCGCCAACTCCGCGGCGTGCGGCGTATGCGCGATCATGTCGCCAGCCTCCCCTGCGCTGCCGAACATTTGATATTTACAACGGAATCCACCAACTCGCATTGAGCCAAGTCAACCATGTCCGATACAAGACATAGACTCGCACGGTTCCCGATTCGGCGCGCCGGAGCTCTTCGTATTTAAAGGCGCCACAGCGACACGGGTCCGACGAAAGCGTCGGACGTCGGACGGTGCCCCCTGCATCTCGGCAAGCCACGCAACAGAACCGATCGCCGAGCGAACCTCGCGGCGACGAATATCGTGACTGCACGCTGCATTTCCGCCCCGGCATGCCGGCAAGCGGTGACCAGTGCCCTCACCGGGCTCTGATGTCGATCCGAGAGGCGCGCGCGCGTTGTCGCAGCGTCTCGACTGTTATCACCCTACCACTCTTCGCCGGCGAAGTCGAAGGAAATGTTCGATATCCGACATTATCCTTGTCCTAACGGTGAAAAAGGCGCAGCCTTTGCAGACAACTGGTGCGTGGGCGCCTGTGGACGAGGCCCTGCGCCAAGAACCAAGAAGAATGCCCGCCGGCGACCAGCACCAGATCACGCGCCATGCAAAACCGTTCCGGCATGGCCGAAAGGAGCAGCGACATGGTCGCTATCCGCAAGGCTGCGGACCCGCCGGCCAACCGATTGCTCGGTCTGCTGCCGCGGCGGGATTTCGAGCGCCTTCGTCCGCATCTTCGAGGTATCCGGCTGGACTACCGGCAATCGCTCTACCGTGCCAACAAGCCCATCGGATTCGTCTATTTCATCGAGACCGGCGTCGGCTCCCTGGTCAACACCATGGCGAACGGCAACGCCGCCGAGGTCGGGACGATCGGCAACGAGGGCGTGGTGGGTCTGCCGCTCCTGCTGGGCGACGACAGGGCGCCGACCAGCGTCTACGTCCAGGTTCCCGGCAGCGGCCTGAGAATGAAGGCGGCGCTGTTCACCGCCGAGCTGGCGCGAAGCGCCTCGATGCGGGCGGTGATGCTCCGCTATGCTCACGCCTTCTTCAACCAGGTGGCGCAGTCGGCCGCGTGCAATCACTTTCATCCCATCCAGCAGCGCTGTGCCCGCTGGCTCCTGATGACGCACGACCGCATGCAATCGGACCAGTTCCTGCTCACCCAGGAGTTTCTCGCCATGATGCTGGGTGTGCAGCGGACCGGCGTGACGGTCGCGGCGGGGGCCCTGCAGCGGGACGGTCTCATCCGCTACAGCCGCGGCAACGTCACCGTCCTCGATCGCCCCGGCCTGGAGCAGCGCTCGTGCGAGTGCTACGGCGTCTCCAGGACGGAGTTCGATCGCCTGCTCGGCGATCGGCCAAGGCGCAAGGCCCGCTCCGGCGGAACATGAGGCCATCGCACCTGGCAGATGGATCAAGTAGCGCGTAAGCGAGAGCCGCATCCGGAACCGGCAGGGCGCCGATCCGCGGTCATCCGGGAAACGAGACGTTCCACTCGTCGGGATCGTCGCCGGCACTCAGGTCGATCTCCCCCTCGCCGATCGCCTGGTCGCGGGACTGCGTCCACTCGGCATCCTCCGCCGCGGTCGCCGCGCGCACGCCAAGGGCGGACTTGCCGTCCCACAGTGGTTTGCCGTCGGCGTCGGTGAGTGCCTGCAGGTCGGACCGCATGGCGGAACCCTGGTCGAGGACGATGGCGTTCGCCTCATCGTCATCCTCGGCGCGAAACCCAAGGATCGCTTTTCCGCCGATCTCGACAACGTAGGTTTTCATGGGGCACTCCGCTTGGGTCTGGCGTCCGCCGCGGGAATTGCAGGCCAAATCGCTGCGCCGACAGATCGGGAACTGTAGCTTGCCGATGCGCGCACAGGCAAGAATGGCCGACCGAACGGCCGCCGCGAGACGAAGCGCCAGGCGACCGGAGCGCACGCAGCCGAGATCATTCGCGATATTGCCCCTCAAAGGCCCTCGTCAGAGCTTTTGATCCAACGCAATGCATCGACGACCGAGATGGGTATTCTCCCCCTGTCATTGCCGAACAGCCTGAGGAGGCAGCTCCGGTGTTGATAGGGAATCCCCGGTCTCCGGCCGGGGATTTCCGATTGCCCGGCCATAGCCATGCCGTCCCGGTCCGAGACCTACCGCGCCAAGGCAGCCGAGTGCGAGCAGAAGGCGAGGCTCGCCCGCGATCCGCGAGTCGAGAGCGACTACGCCGACATGGCTCGCCAGTGGCGAGAACTGGCCGAGCAAGCGGCGGAGCCGGACGGATCGTAGACCGCCTCCGCGGGCGGCCTCTGGCGAACATTCCGATCCTGTCGAACCACGGCGTCATGCGCGGCCTTGTCCCAGCCGCGCTTTCACATAAGGGAGCGCCGGCGTACAAAAAAAACAGGCTCCCGAGATCAAAGTCTGATATCCGACACATTTGATCTGGCTCAATGCGCCGTGACGGCGGCTATGGCGAGTCGGAACATCCGTATTTTGGGAGGCCGCCGCCAGCATAGCTCGACTCCGACAGCGGATGCGGCCGGTTCCGGCGCGACCGCTGGCAGGGTTCGTCGCCGAACACCACGACCATACTTCCATCCGTTCGCGAAAGGACAGCACCATGTCGCTCGGACTCATCCTCGCCATCATCCTCGTCATCTTCCTGCTCGGCGGCTTCAGCGGCCGCTTCGGCGGCTACGGCTACGGCTATGGTCACGGCGGCGTCGGCATCATCGGCATCATCCTGATCATTATCGTCGTCCTGCTGCTGATGGGACGGCTGTAGGATGGGTTGAGATCCTTTGAAGGCAAGGCGGGCGCGGTGGTACCGTGGCGGTTCCACCCACCACCAGCCACATAGGAGCGACTGATGACGACCCGCACGATCCGTGCCGCAAATGATGGGTCGCGCGGCGTGGATTTGGTGCAGGAAGTCGCAGGCGGCCGGATGGAGGTTGCTATGGCCCTTCGCGGCGCCATAGGATTTTGAGGCAGACCTGCGCCAAGCCGGAAAAGCCGAGCTCGCGCGCTGCAATTTGCGACACGTCGATGATTCGCTCATCGACAAAGGGACCACGATCGGTGACGCGCACCGTCGCCGACCGTCCATTTTCCCGATTGTCCACGCGAATCACGGTGTCGAATGGCAATGTCCGATGAGCCGCCGTCAGGTTTTCGGCCTGCGTGTCTTCGCCGCTCGCGGTCTCCTCGCTGACGCTCGAATAAACTGATGCCAGACCACACTCCTCCGACATTTCATCGCCAGCGCGAGCGGGTCCCGACAACCAAAGCAGGCTTGCGATGGCGAGCACCCGTGCGGTCGTGATCATCGAATGCCCCGCAGTACCAGGCACCTTCCAGCATCCCGTTCAGCGTTCGTGGACGTAGGTGCCAGGGGCGTCGCCGAGCGGCTCGACACCGCGCGCGCCCATTGACGGTGGATCGATGCGCGGCCCGGAGTGCCGGTCGAGCCATGCGCCCCACTCCAGCCACCATGACCCGTCTCGGGGAGGCGTGTCGCGTTCCCATTCATCGGGGCCGAGTGTGCGAGCGCCGTGATCACGGACGCGGATGCGGAAATGGCGCTGTGGGTGCCCGGGTTCGCTGACGATCCCGGCGTTGTGGCCGCCCGACGTCAGCACAAATGTCAGCTCGCCATCGTTCAGCAGGTGCAGCTTGAACACCGAATGCCAGGGGGCGATGTGATCGTGCTCGGTCCCCACGACGAACATCGGCACCTTGATGTCGTCCAGTGCCAGCGGACGACCGGCGACCTGCAAGCGACCTTCCGCCAAGTCATTATTGAGGAACAAGCCTCGCAGGTACTCGATGTGCATGCGCGCCGGCAGACGTGTGCCGTCGCCATTCCATGCCATGAGGTCGCTTGGTGTCGCCTGCTCTCCGAGCAGGTAGTCGCGAATCGCGTGAGACCAGATCAGGTCGTTCGAACGCAGCATCTGGAACCCGCCTCCCATCTGGGCGCTGCTCAGATATCCTTGGGTCTGCACGATATCGTCAAGAAAAGCGAGCTGGTCCTCGGTGATGAACAGTTGCAGCTCACCGGCCTCGGTGAAATCGGTCTGAGCGGCGAACAGCGACAGACTGGCAAGCCAGTCGTTGCCGTCGCGCACCATTGCGGCGGCAGTGATCGCCAGCAACGTGCCGCCGAGGCAATACCCCGTGGCATGGATCTTCGCGGCGCCGCAGATCGCCCGTACCGCATGGATCGCTGCCATGATGCCCTGTGCGCGGTAGTCGTCGAGCGATGTGTTCCGCATCTCCTCCCCGGGATTGCGCCAGGAAATCGCGAACACCGTGCGGCCCTGAGCCACCAGCCAACGGATCAGAGAATTGCCTGGCGACAGGTCCAGAATATAGTATTTCATGATCCAGGCAGCCACCATCAACACTGGTTCGGCACCCACCGTGCCGGTCATCGGGGCGTACTGGATCAGCTCTATCAGCTCATTGCGGAATACGATCTTGCCCGGCGTGGCGGCGAGGTCGACCCCCACCGTGAAGCCATTCGTGGTCGCGCCGCCGTGCGCTGTTGCCTGGTCGCGCAGGAAGTTCCGCATCCCGGCGACGAGGTTCGTGCCGCCGGTGGTGCGGGTAGCCTCGATCACCTCCGGGTTGATCCACGGAACGTTGGACAGCGACATCAGATCGAGCAATTGTCGCACGGCAAAGGCGACTATGCGTTGATTGTGCGAGTCGACCCCGCCCGGGCTATGCACGACGCCGTGCCACCATTCCTCGCCGAGCAGCACCGCCTGGGTGAGGAGATCGTAGGGGCGTTGCTGCCACGCCGGATGGGAGAAGCGATGGTCACCTGGCTGCGGCGCAATCGCCATTTCCTCCCGCGTTGCCGCGTGCGCAAGACGCTGCCATTGCGTCAGTGCCTTGCGTCCCAGATCCAGCGTCTGGAACGGCGCGTTGGCAGCATGGACGGCCCAATCGAGGCACGCGAGACTGAGGGCGGTAGGCGAGGGTCCACCGGTGACGCGGCTCTGCCAGACGTGCAGCATGCGATCGAGGCGGATAGGCATCGTCATTGGCGGCGGCTGCGATGGCCGATTGTCCGGCGGCAGCACGGCCGGGCGAATATTCGCTGGCATGTCCGACATTGCGAGACATCCTTATCGTGTCGCAACGCAAGAATGGCGCTGTGAACTCAACGCTTCTTATCTATCGGCTTCGACGCATGCTGCACCTTCTCTCGCCGTTGAGCGTGACGCACAACACTTATCTCACTCACCATGACCGCCAGGGCCGCACATTGAGGCAGATCAAATATGGCGGATAGCAGAGCCCCGACCATGCGGAGAGCCTGCTTGATGCTGTGGACGCCTCCTGGCAATAGCGCGGGATCGATGGTTTCCTCGACGCATGATCTTGTCGGAAAAGTCTGCAACTTTTCAGGATCATGCGTTGATGCGGCCGTCGACGACCTCGATGATGCGATCGCAGCGGCGGGCCAGGTCGATATTGTGGGTCACGCGCAGGAAGCTCGTGCCGACCCCGCGCATCAGTCACAGATAAGTCGACAAGCCGACAGTCACAGATAAGTCGGCAAGCCGACGCATCGCGCGACCGTGCACATGCCTGATGTGGCGAGGCGGCTTCCGGCTCGGGTTCCATTTAGACTAATAAATCGCTTGGCGCCCGACGCCGTCTTATGGCATTTTCGGGCGGATGAAGAGAATCGCTGCGCCGGAATCGGAGCTGATCGTCAACCGGGATGGCGAGCCTGGCAACGAGCGCACGCGTCTGGCCGGCGAGCTTGTGGCTCTGCTCGATCGTATCGGTGTGCCGGCTGCGGTCCTTCTCCCCGGCCGGGAATCAAGCGACATCGCGGAATTCCTGCGCAAGTACGCCGAGCAGATCCTGGAAGCCGCGCAACGCTGCAAGCATCCGGAGGTACGGGCGCATTTCGAGGATCTCGCGCACGCGTATCTTGCGCAGCCGGACGCGACGAAACGGCATTAGGTCGACGACAGCACACCCCTGTCGGCCTCCGGCTCTCGGGCGATCAGAAAAGCCTGCAACTTTTCGGGATCATGCTGGTTACCTTCCGCATGATCTTGTCCGAAAGTCTGCAACTTTTTCGGGATCATGCCGGTTACCTGACGCATGATCTTGTCCGAAAGTCTGCAACTTTTTCGGGATCATGCCGGTTACCTGACGCATGATCTTGTCCGAAAAGTCTGCAACTTTTCGGGATCATGCCTGGATGCGGCCGTCGACGACCTCGATGATGCGGTCGCAGCGGCGCGCCAGGTCCATATTGTGGGTCACGAGCAGGAAGGTGGTGCCGCTCTCGCGGTTCACCGCGCGCATCAGCTCGAAGACGCTGTCGGCGGATTTGGTGTCGAGATTGCCGGTGGGCTCGTCGGCCAGCACCAGATCGGGGCTCATGGCGAGCGCGCGGGCAACCGCCACGCGCTGCTGCTGCCCGCCCGACATGTTGAGGGCGAGGTTGCCGGCGACCTTCTCCAGGCCCACCTCGACCAGCAGCGCGTGCGCCCGCTCGGCGATCTCCGGGCCGGGAAAACCGCGGTCGACCAGCATCGGCATCATCACGTTCTCCTGCGCGGTGAAGGCGGAGATCAGGTGATGGTACTGGAAGACGAAGCCGATGCTGTGGCCGCGCAGGCGGGTGATGTCGGCCTCCGAGAGCGCACTGGTGTCGCTGCCCTTGATAGTGATCCGCCCGGCGGTCGGGCGGTCGAGAAGCCCGATGATGTTGAGCAGCGTGCTCTTACCCGAGCCCGACGGGCCCATGAGCGCAAGAAACTCGCCGTGCTCCAGCCTGAGGTCGATCTCGTGCAGCACCTCGGTCTCCGACGGGAGCCCGACATTGTAGGCCTTGCAGATCTTTTCGAGCCGGAGGATTTCGTCAGCCACGGATCGCCACCACCGGATCGAGATTGGCGGCGCGCAATGCCGGGGCCACGGCGGCAACCAGCCCCGTCAACGTCGCCAGGATGGCGGTGGCGATGAACAATTGCCGCTCGAGAACGAGCGGAAAAAGCTCGCTGCCGTCCACCTGCCGTGCCACCGCATGCCAATAGATGACCGCCGCCGCCCCCATGGCGGAGCCGAACAGCGAGCCGACGAACCCGAGCAGCCCGCCCTGCAGCAGGAACACCCGCAGGATCTGGCCGCGCCTGCGTGCCCATGGCGCGCAGGATGCCGATATCCCTGGAGCGCTGGATCACCGAGACGATCAGCACCGCGGCGATGCCGAAGGCGACCGACAGGGCGACGAACACGCGGATCAGCGTGTTTGAGTTCTTCTGCGCCTGGACGGCGGTGAAGAACTGCGCGTTGGTCTTGATCCAGCTGTCCGCCTCGACCGGAGTGGACGCCCGGATCTGCCGCGCCACGGTCTCGGCGGCGTAGATGTCCCGGACGGTGAGATCGATCGTGGTCACGCCGCCGATCAGGCCGAGAAGCGACTGGGCGGTGCGCAGCGCCGCATAGGTGTTGCGCATGTTGGCGCCCTTGCTGCCGAGATCGACCAGGCCGGTGACGGTCAGCACGCGCGATGTGCCGGAGGCCGTGCTGACATTCAGCTTGTCGCCGACCGTGGCGCCGAGATCCTCGGCAAGCTCGATGCCGATGATGATGTCCTCGCTGGTCAGGCGCGCCTGACCGGCCACGATATAGTCCGGTATGCGCACGATCCTGAAATAGGACTCGGGCTCGATGCCGGCGATCGAGATCGCCCGGCTGGCATCGCCGCGCACCGCGAGCGCCGAGCCCGACATGGTGGGAGATACGGCAGTGACCTCCGGCATGGTCTTGAGCTGGTCGCGGATCTTCGGCCATTGGTCGATGGAGAGAATGCGCTGGCTGGGGCGCTGGACGATCGCATCCTCGAACTCGCCGGGGCCGCCGCGCAGCGGCCGCGCCACCTGATCGGGCGGCAGGAGCTGGATCTGCGGCTGCGAGGTGAGCACGCGCTTGATGAAGTTGGCCTCGAGCCCGGTAAGCATCGCCGACATGAACACGATCACGCCGACGCCGATGGCGATCCCGCCGACGATGAACAAGGTCTGCATGCGACCCTCGCGCAGGAACCGCACCGCGGTGATCCACTCGAACGGCAGCCAGCGGTTCATGGGACGATCGGCCTCACGCGCTGGCCGGTGAGGACTCTGGCGGTCGCAGGCACCACCACGTCGCCTTCGGCGAGGCCATCCCGGATCTCGATGCTGGTATTGCCGCGAAGGCCGAGACGCACCGGTCGCTTGACGGCCCGTCCGCCCCGGATGCCCATGACCCAGGGCGCGCCCGACAGGGCGTCGTGGACGGCGCGCGCCGGCACGACGAGAGCCTGCTCGCGGCGGGCGACCTCGATGTCGACCGAGACGGTCATGTCCTGGCGCAGGTAGGGCGGCGGATCGGCCACCGTCAGCTTGACCTCCACCGATGCGCGCGCAATGTCGATCCGCCGGATTGATATAGGTGACGGCCGCGGCGAATCGCTGGTCCGGATAGGCGTCCGCCGAGGCCACGGCCTTCTGGCCGAGGGCGATCATGCCGAGATTGCGCTCGTCGATCTGCAGGACGAGCTGCATCGCGCCGACCGGCGCCAGGACCAGAAGGGCCTTTCCCGGCTGCACGACGGTGCCGCGCTCGACATTGCGCGAGATCAGGACGCCGTCCCGGGGGGCGGAGATCGTCGCATAGGCGAGGCGCGAGATCGCGGTGTCGAGGTTCGCCCGCGCCTGGTGGAGCTGGGTCTGCGCCATGACGTAGTCGCTGCCGGCTGGAGCTGGCGGTATAGACCTGAAGCTCGGCGGTCCTCGTACTGCGTTCGTGCCACGTCGAGGTTCTTCTGCGCATCGTCGAGCGCGACGCGGGTCGCCGAGCCGCTGCGGACGAGCTCGGATATCCGGTCGAACGTGTGCTGGGCGTTGAGCAGGTTGGCCTGCGCCTGGGTGAGGGCCTCGCGCGCCGCCGGCAGCGTGAGCTCCTCGAGCTGGCGCATGCGGGCCTCCGCCTGGGCGACCGCCCCCTGCGGCCTGGCACCACCGCGGCCTTCAGCTCGCGCGCCTCGAGGGAGATGAGCGGCTGTCCCTTGGGGACCTGCTGGCCTTCCTCGACGAGGACCTCCTCGACGGTGCCGGTGATCTGGCTGGCGATCTCGACCCGGAACGGCGTCTCGACATGGCCGCTGGCCACGACCGTCTGGACCAGATCGCCGCGCCTGACCTGATCGACGACGACGGCGGGCCCGAGGATGAGCCGCACCCCCTGCCAGCCGCCGATGCCGCAGGCGAGCGCCACCACCAGGACGAACCATCGGTGCGACCACAGCGCGGCCCGGATTCCGGCCGTTCCGGCCCATGCTCCCTGCGGGCGGGCATTCGTTCGTTCGAGCATCTCACCACCAGGAGGACCGGCGCCGCGCCGGCGCGCGCACTGTCCTTTCATATCGTCACGAGCTGATGCCCGCGTTGCGCTGGATCAACGCCCCCAGCGCCTGGACGTCGCGAGCAACTGCTTCCATGAGAGCCGCGAGCAAAGCGCGACGCCGGCAGCCCACCACGCGCACACGGTCTGCCACCAGCCGGCGAGCCGTTGCCGCCAGCGCAGCGGCGGGGGCGGGGGCGACGGCACGAGGGGCGCCTTGAGCTTCAGCCGCGCGCCATCGCGCCCATGCACCAGCTGAAGCGTCCGGGTGTGGTAGGCGGCGAGATCCGGGCGGTGACCGATGCTCAACACGGTCGTATGCGCGAGCTCGGCGGCGAACAGGCCCATGATGTGGCGCTGGCTGTCCTCGTCGAGCGCCGCTGTCGCCTCGTCGAGAAAGACCCAGGCCGGCTTGTGCAGGAGGATCCGCGCGAAGGCGAGGCGCTCCTGCTCGCCGAGCGAAAGCTCCCGGTCCCAGCGTTCCACCTGGTCGAGCTTGGCGACGAGATTGCCGAGATCGCACCGCTCGAGCGCATGCCGCACGTCCGTAGCCGAGAAGGCATCGGGCGGCGCCGGATAGATCACGGCGTTGCGCAATGTGCCGAGGGGCAGATACGGGCGCTGCGGCAGGAACGCCATGGTGCCGGGCGCAGGCGTGAGGATGGTCCCCGACCCCCACGGCCAGAGGCCCGCCACGGCACGGAACAGCGTGGATTTTCCCGCACCGGTGTCGCCGACGATGAGCACGCGGTCGCCCGGCATGACGCTGACGCTCGCATCCTCGATGATGATGTGCCCGTCCGGCAGGAGGATGCGCACGGCCTCGAACGTGAGGTGCCCGTCCGGGTGCGGCGCGCGTCTGATCTCCTCGGCGCCTTCCGTGATCGCCGGCAGCTCGTCGAGCGCCTCGCGGAAGCGCGCTACCCGGTGGACCGCCGCGCGCCAGTCGGCAAGGCGCGAAAAGTTGTCGACGAACCATCGCATCGCCCACTGCACCTGGCTGAAGGCGCCGGCCACCATGATCAGCCCGCCAAGCGTCAGGTTGCCGCCGAAATAGGCCGGCGACGCCACCAGGATCGGAACGATGAGCGACAGCCATCCGGCGCCCGAGGTGATCCAGGTGAGGCGGGCAAGCGACGTGGACAGTCGCCGCATCGTGTCCACGACGGCCGCGAGCGCGGCATCGAGATGGCGGCGCTCGTCCTTCTCGCCGCCATGCAGGGCGATGCTCTCGCCGGATTCATTGACGCGGACGAGGGCGAAGCGGAACTCGGCCTCGCGCGCGTAGCGCTCGGCATTCAACGCAATGAGCGGTCGTCCCACCAGCCAGGTCAGGCCGGAGCCGATCGCGGCGTAGGCGAGGGCGCACCAGACCATGTAACCCGGAATCGCGATGTCATATCCCGCAGCCCGGAACGTGACCTGGGTCGACAAGACCCACAGCACCCCGACGAAGGCGACGATCTGCAGCAGCGAATAGACGAGGCCGGCGCCGAGGTCGGCGGTGTAGTCGCCGAGCAGGCGGGTGTCCTCCTGGATCCGCTGGTCCGGGTTGCGGCCGTAGAGACCGGCGAAGCTCAGCTGGTAGACCCGCATCGGCCTCAGCCACTCGACCAGGAGATGGCGGCTGATCCACTCGCGCAGCCGGAACTTCAGGCGCTCCTGCAGAAAGGTCAGCGCGACAGTGAGGACCAGCAGAACCGCGACGATGAGGAGAAACGTCCAGAGCTGATGGACGAAGGCCGGCATGTCCTTGCGGCCCACGGCGTCGAAGAACCGGCCGTTCCACTCGTTGAGGCGCACCTGTCCGACCATGCCGGCAATGGTGGTGCCGACCAGGGCAACGAAGATCGCCGCCACCCGCCGCCCGCCTTCGGCCCGCCGCAGCACGCGCGCGAACAGGCGCAGGTCGCGGGCAAGATCGAAATGCTGCATCTGCGGCGGCGCGAGCTCCTCCGCGCCAGCGGGCTCGACGCTTGCAATCGGTATTGCAGCCGGTACGGCCTGCAGCATCGCCGGCTTTCCCTCGGGTGGAGGGTGCGCGGCCAGAGGAGGAAACGTCGATGCAAGCTGGGTCTTCATTCGTCGCAATCACCGGATTGGCCGGTCGAGCCTCCGATCTCCGTCGCGCATTCTCGGTCGCCACGGCCTCGCGTTCCCGGCGACGAGGTCCGGTCAACCGGCCGTGAGGCAAGCTTACCCGGCGGGCGCCTGGCCGCGTTGATCCACGACAAATGCCGATTGCCGGACCCTCCATCCGCAATTCCCCGAATGCCTCGCGACCCGGCGAGACATGCTTCATTTTGTGGACCTGCTGGAGGCGCCGCGGTCATGGTCCGGCAAGGCCTTGCCGTCCCGGCTCTGTGCCGGGCATCCACGTCTTTCGTGCAAGCCAGGCAAGGCGTGGTTGGCCGGAAAAAGCCTGGCCATGACGGGTGGAGCGGTTGACCTGATCGGAACCTGCTCCGGAAAAAACCCCGGCCCCGCGCGCGCCGCTTGCGCGAGCGGGACCGGAGCCGAAGTCACGAGAAGGTTTTCTCGCCAACACCGGAGCTGCCAATCCGGCGGCAGTTCGGCAATGACACCGGCATATTAGCAGCCTCGCCGCCATCGGCATTGATCTCGATCAACAAGATGGGCTGAAAAACCAGCGCGGCCGTGAGGGGAAATTCTTCAGCCGGTGACGACGCGGTCGCGGCCGGCGGCCTTGGCGAGGTAGAGCGCGGCGTCGGCCGCGGCGATCAGGTCGTCGGCGGAGCGGTTGTCGGCGGAGAGGACCGCCACGCCGAAGCTGGCGGTGATCGTCCGCGGCGCCCCGCCGAGATCGAAGGCACGGGAAGCGACGACCCGGCGCAGACGCTCGGCGGCCTTGTGGACCATCGCCCGCTCGGCGTCGACCAGCAGAATGAGGAATTCCTCGCCGCCGTAACGGCCGATCCGGTCGTCCTGGCGCAGCGCGCCTTCGAGCCGGCGGGTGAACTCCTGCAGCGCCTTGTCGCCGGCGGGATGGCCGAAATTGTCGTTGATCTGCTTGAAGTGGTCGATGTCCACCATGATCAGGCCCATCGGCCGGCCGGTCGTCGTCGCCTGCGCCAATGCCTGCTCCACCTGCCGCACGATGGCCCCGCGATTGAGCACGCCGGTCAGCGAGTCCCGGCTCGCCGCCGCCTCGAGCTCGCGGCTCTCCAGCACCAGCTGACGATTGCGCTCCAGCATCTCCTGGTAGACACGGCTCTTGTCGATGACGATGGATACCTGGCTGGCGATCTGGAGGAAGATCGTCTGGTGCACGTCCTGATAAGCGTGCTTGCTGTGGCTGGTGAAGAACAGGAAGCCGATGGGCCGACCGTCGACGATCAGCGGGCATGTCAGGCTGGAGCGGCCTCCCTCCTGGACGATCCGCCGGGTGGCCTCGGACTCGGGCTTGTCCTTCAGATGGGCTTCCAGGTCGTTGAGGATGCGCGGCTCGCCGTCCGCCAGGATTCCGAGCAGGCTGCTGCCGGCCAGCGGTCGGGAGTAGCCCGCGGAGATCTGCACCGGACCGAGAGTCGAGCGGGCCCAGTAGGCGATCAGCTCGGCACCGTCGGCGGAGATGAAGGCGCAGCCGATCCGGTCATAGGGGATCAGCCCGGCAAACCCCTCGAAGATGCGATTGAGCACGTCCTGCGGCGACAGGCCCTGCTCGACGATCTGCACCAGCCCGAACAGGCGCCGGCTTTCCTCCTCCCGCCTGCTCAGCGCGTCGGCGAGCAGCTGCAGCTCGCGGACCAGACCGGCCAAGGGATCGCCGACGTCGAGCTGGAGCGGGGGAACAGTGTGGCCGGCGCGCAGGCGTCCGACCCATTGGGCAAGCTTGTCCACCACATCCAGGCGAGCCTCCACGTGCCCACTGTGCGGCGGCAACGGCGCCATGATCATGACCTCGTATCGGTACTTACACGCATCGGGTCGCAGCGGCGGTCGGGTCGATGGTGTCACGCACGCGGCTCGTCGCTTCGCGCTCTTCGCGCCGACGTTACCCGGTGCCGCTTGCGAACTCGTAAATGCCGGATCGCGCCGCGAAGCCAGCTGACAACAGGCGCGGACAGGTATTGTGCCGGAGCTATTTCCAGCGCGCCGACAGGCAGCGCGAAAGGCCTTCACAACGTTGGAGAAGCTGGACGGCGCCGCGATCGACCTGCTGTTCACCGACATCGTGATGCCGGGCGCGATCAACGGCATCGAGCTGGCCCGGATCGCCCGGCTCAAGCAGCCGGCGCTGAAGATCCTGTTCACCTCCGGGTTCCCCGGCTCGGCCGATGTCCCGGCCGCCCGCGTCGAGGCCGGCGATGCGCTCCTCACCAAGCCGTACCGGCGGACCGACCTGGCGCACGTCGTCCGCAGGGTTCTCGACGTTCCGCAGGACGACGCCGCGGAAGCATGGTTCTGACGCGAGCCTCGCAGGATGGGTTGCGGCGGAATCTGTAGGGTGGGCAACGGCGGCCCCGGCTTTTGTTTGGTGACCGGCATTGCTTCCGTCGTTGCCCACGCTGTCCGCCAGGTGTGACCGCGTGGGCAAATCGCCTGGCGACGCCCGTTCAGAGTACCAGGCCGGTGCGGGCGATTTGCCCACCCTACGGGGGAACGGCAACGGCGGCCCGGGCATTTTGTTTGGCGGCCGGCACCGCTTCCGTCGTTGCCCACGCGGTCGGGCCGGTATGACCGCATGGGCAAATCGCGCGGCGACGCCCGTTCAGAATACCACGTCGGTGCGGGCGATTTGCCCGCCCTACGGGTCCTCAACGGGCCAAAGCGAAACCCGATAGCGCCGCCCGGAGCCCGGCCGCGCCCGCGAGGATGTCGCCGGCCGATGCCCGAAAATGTCCCGAGACGGCAATGATCGGAACATCCGGCGCGCATTCGCGCAGCGCCCTGATGGTCTCGATCCCGTCCATCCCCGGCGTGAAGATGTCGACAATGATGACATCGATGTCGGCGGTCTCGGCGGCTTCGAGGCCGCAGCGGCCGCTCGCGGCAATCATGACGTCCAGGCCTTCGTTCCGGATCACCGTCTTGATCGCGAGCGCAAGCGACGGGTCGTCTTCGATGACGAGGATGCGGGCCATGACAGGTCTCCAGCTGGAGCACCAGACAAAGGTCCCGGCAAGGCTGCCTGGATCTGTGGTTGAACGCTGCCGTCAGGCTATGTCCGATTCCCGACAAATAGCACATGAATAGGAAGATTACACGATAAATTGCCTGTTATTTGACCTGCTGATGATTGATCGCGCCCCATTGGAGGTAACATGTTGTTGCCGAATGAATGGGGTCGACTGCCGCGATCCCCTCGCCCCCAGGCGAGGCAAGGGCAGCGCCCTTGGCGCTCGATAATTCCAGCCCACCCGACCGCAGGACCGGTGTCGCCGCAACGGCCGCTATTGCGCCGAGACGTATTCCAGCGGGCAGACTTTTTGCAGCGCGCGAAAGAGCTCGTCGATATCGAGCGGCTTCTTGAAGAACCGCAACACGCCGGGCTGGCCGCAGACGTCGCGCTTGAGCTCGGCGTCGGTCCACTCGTCGAGATGGCGCCCGCTCATGGCGAACACGGGAATTTTTTCGGTCGCCGGCGTGCTGCGCAATCGCCACATCAGGTAATTGAGATCGCCGTCGGGCATGAAATAGTCCGAGATGATGACGCTCGGCTTCTCGCGGCAGGCGATCTGATAACCCCGGATGCCGTCGTGGGCCACGCGGGTATCCACGCCGCACTTGCGAAGCCTGCTCTCGAGAAAAAGCCCGACGTCCCGATCGTCGTCGACCACCAGCACGAGCGGCCGCGGCCGCGGCTGCACCGGCGGAGCACCGCGGAATATCGAGGTGTCGATGTCGGCGGTCGCCGACGCCATCCGGGGAAAGATCTGGAGCAGCGAGGAGAGCACGGTATTCCACAGATCGGGGCCCTTGCGGGCATACATGGCGCCAAAACCCTCGCAGCGCTCGATCGTCTCCGGGCTGGCATTGCCGGTGACCACGATGACGTCGATGCCCTTGGTTCCGGCGCCGAGCAGCCGCACGCACAGCGACAGCCCGTCCAGCTCCGGCATGTTGACGTCGATGATCATGAGGTCCGGCGGATTGCGGCGGGCCATGATCAGCGCCTGCAGCCCGTTGGTCGCGGTCTGCAGATCGAAGCCCATCCGGCCGCAGCGGTCGGCGAGAAACTTCACCACGCTCGGATCGTCGTCGACGATGAGAATTTTGGGCGCCTTGCTGCTCGCTTCGAGGGCGTCGGTCATGATGCGAGCTCCAGCCTGGCTTCGCCGAGTTCGTGCCCGATGCAGCCGACGAGCGCATCGAGGTCCGCCTCGACCCGTCCCGGCGATCCACGCCCGCAACGCCTGTCGACGACCGAGTCCTCCAGCGCCGCGGCGGCATGGCTCACGCTGCGAAAGCCGAAGATTCCCGCGGCTCCGGACAGTTTGTGGGCCGTGGACTGCAGCTCGTCGAGCGTGCCCGACGGTGCCGGCTGGTTGCGCATTGCGGCGCGCAATCCCGCCAGCAGCGCCGCGTCGCCTCGCAACCGTTCGCGAAATCCGTCATTGACCTTGGAGAACGTGACGAACCGCAGATACTCGCGCACCGTGTCGGCGAGAGACAAGGGATCGAACGGCTTGGCAATCACGCCGGTGGCGCCGAGCGACCTGAGATGCTCGACCTCGGCATGCTGCGCCCGCGCGGTCAGAAAAACGACCGGTATGGCGGCGGTCCGCGGGCTTCCGCGCAGGCGCGCCAGGACCTCGGGACCGTCCATCACCGGCATCATGACGTCGCAGAGGACGAGGTGGGGAGACCAGTCCGCGGCCTCGACGAGGGCGGCAGCGCCGCAGGCGCAGCTGCGCACCGCGAACTGCGGATCGAGGGCCAGCGAAAGCTCGACGACCACCCGGATATCGGGCTCGTCGTCGACGTGAAGAATACGAAACGTCATCGCCTTGGCTCCAATCCGTCCGGCGCGAAGGACGGAATCCTCGCTCGCCGTTCCCCGACCAGCGGCACCATTCAAGGGACATTCCGCTAATGCCCCGCTAATTCCTCCCTGCGTACTAATTCGTACGTATGAGGATCGCCCGGCGACGGACCCGGGCCCAAGTCATCACCCTGCCGTTGGGTCAGGGCCCGCTAGCGCATGTCCCGGCGAAGTGTGCGCGGTTCGCCGTCCAAGGACATGCGCCACACAAGGATTTCTGGAGCACATCGCGATCGAATCTGATCGGGATGTGCTCCAGTCACTCCCGCGCACGAACGAATGCGCGCGGCATCAGGCTTTTCACGATCTCGCGCAGCAGGGCCCGCGCGCCGGCCTCTCCGCCGTCCTTGCGCTCGACCCGCGGCAGATCGACGAAGAACACCGTTCCGCCGCCGGGGGCATCGCCAAAGCCGACCGTGCCCCCCAGCCGCTGAACGATCTCCTTCACGATGCTCAGGCCGAGCCCGGTGCCCGTTTTCTGCCGCGTGTCGGAATTGTCGGCCTGGGCAAACTTCTCGAACATTCTCGATTTGAAGCTGTCCGGAATGCCCGGACCATGGTCCCTGACGGACACGCGAACATTGCCGTCGCGATCCTCGACCGTCACCACGACCTCGGTCTCCGGTGGCGAGAACTTGATGGCGTTGGACAGCAGATTGGATGCGACCTGCATCAGCCGGTCGGGGTCGGCGAGAACGGCGTGCGGGGACGGGCTTTCGAGGCGGAGCTTGACGCGGCAGAGACTCCGCCATCGGCCCGTTGACCTCGATCGCCCGCTCGATGAGCGCGTCGACCTCGACGAGCTGCATGTCGAACACCACCTTCCCGGCCTCGAGCTTCTCGATGTCCAGGATGTCGTTGACCAGGCGAGCGAGCCGCTGGCTGTTGGAATGCGCGATCTCGATCAGCCGCGTCGTCGCAGCGCTCCTGCCGGCGTCGGCCGTGTTCTTGAGCAGCGCCAGCGAGGCGGTGATCGAGGTGAGCGGCGTGCGCAGCTCGTGGCTCACGGTGCCGATGAACTCGCCCTTGGCCCGAGCCGCCCGCTCGGCGACCTCCTTCTCGCGCGCCGCGAGGTCGCGCTCATCCGTTCGGTGCTGAAGGACCCGAAGAGCCTGCTCGAACCCTTGCGCCACACCGTCGATTTCCCGGATGCCGGAGGGCGGGATGCTCGGCACCTCGCCCTGCCCGAAGGCGGCTACCGGTCCGACCAGGGCCTGCACCGCCGAGGTGATCCGGCGCGATTGATGCGCGGCCAGCCCGACCATGGCGACGAGGAGGAGAAACGCACCTGCGCCGCTCACCTCGAGGAATCGGTAGAGGTTGCGATTGATCTCGGCGACCGGGACGCCGATCCCCACGGCCCAATCCGACGTCTCCGACCGGCTGAGCGCGCCGAAGACGGGAATTCCCTCCAGCGTCACCGTCTCGGCGAAGCCGCTCACCCGCCGCGCCATCATGTCGATGACCTCCGGCGGGCCGCGCTGACCGACGAAATCCGCAATCCTGCTGGACCGGGCGACGGTGATGCCGGACGTGTCGTAGATGGCCACGCCCCATCCGGGCGGCAGCTTCTGCAGCACCAAGAGCTCGCTCAGGTGCTCGGGAAACAGGCCGGCCGACAGCACGTATTTGACCTCGCCGTCGCGGAAGACCGGGACCTCGATGGCCACCAGAGGCCGCTTGGCGACGGCCCCCACGAACAGATCGGTGATGATGGGCCGACCCGTGCTGAACACCCGGTCGAGGTTCTCGGGCTTCGCATGCGTGGGCAGCGACGCGCCAAACGGCATGAACGTATTGATGAGCTGCTGGCCCGACCGATCGGTGAGGAGGATGTTGTTGCCGGGCAGTTTGCCGGCCAGCGCGCTGATCCGCTTGTGAAACGCCGCGAGATCGCCGGATTGCAAGTCCGGGGCCGTCCCCATCACCTCCAGTGTGGTTCGCGTGAACAGCAGATAGCCGTCGAGCGCGAGCGCGATGGCGCGCGCGGTCACGATCAGGTCCTGGGCGGTGCGTTCGCGCTCGCTGGTGTAGACGGCCTGGATCAGAGCCGCCATCCCGAGCCATCCCGGCACGACGCAGGCGATCACGATCCCGACGAGGATCCCGCGGATGGAACGCGACCTTGGCGTGCGGGAGGCGGATTTCGACGCGACGGGCATGAGGTCTCAGCACCGCTCCTTGCGGCTCGTCCTCCCCGGAGCTCCCCGGCTGCCGACATGCGGCGCGCGCCGCAGGGCGCGACCGTCCCGATGCGCGCGCCCCCCAGCGATCGCGCGATATCGCAGTGAACTGTGCCGCAACCGTCGCCGCCGATCAATTCGGGGACAACACCTACCGGTTTCCCCCCCGATGACGCTTCCCGTGCGGCATCATGCGCCGCTTCCGCGCTGGGCGACGTGCGTCGGATCCTCGACGCGCGCCAGGAAGGCAACCAGCGTCTCGGCCGATTGCCGGGCATGCGAGAACGGCAGGCCGTGGCGGGCACCGGGAAAGACGGCGATCTCCGCCTGCGGCACCAGCTCGGCGAGCCGGGCGGCCTGCGACAGCGCGACGAACGGGCTGCGGTCCGGCATCATCAGGATGAGCGGCAACGTGAAGCCGGCAAGCGCCGGCGCCAGGTCGATGCCGATCAGCAACTCGCCGAGGCCGATCACCACATGGGCGGGCGACTTTTCCTGCAGCGCCGAGAACCAGGCGAGCGCCGGCGGCGGCACGGCGCCCGGCGCGAAGCGCATCTCCATCAGCCGGTCGCTCCAGCCCTTCATCCCGATGCGGGCAATCTCGGCGCGCCAGCCCGGCGCATAGCCGATGCGGCCGCCGGTGATCGCCGCATTGCTCATGGCGACCGAGGCGAACCGCCCCGGATGGGCGAGCGCCGCGGCCAGCGCGATGGTGCCGCCGATCAATTCGCCCATCAGATGCACCGGAACGCTGCCGAATGCCGTCTCGGCGACCTCGACGAGGTCGGCGACGAGCTCCGCCATGCTCCATTGGTGGGTCTCGGGCGGCACCACCGAGCGGCCGAAACCGCGCATGTCGTAGCGCACGATCGGATGGCGCGCCGCAAGGATGGGCAGCCATTCGGCAAAAATGTCCAGGCTGGCGCCGACGCCGTGGTGGAGCAGCACCGGGCGGCCGCTGTCCGCGCCGCGCGCCCACGGCGCGCGCAGATCCGTCACCTCGAAGTAAAGGCCGCGCGCGCTCGTCGGCATGTCACGCGGCGAGCTCGAGAATCTCGCGCACCTCGGCGGGGCCGGCGATCGGCCGGGGATTCCTCGGCACCCAGGGGGTGCCCATGGCCTGCGCGGCGATCGCCCCGAACTGCTCCGGCCCGATCCCGACCGCGCCGAGGCTGCGCGGCATGCCGAGCCCGGCGATGAAGGCGTCGAGCACGTCGCCCGCATCCTCGCCCGGGCGGCCCATCGCGGCCGCCACCAGCGCCTGACGCGCCGCATTGACCGGCTTGTTCCAGCGCATTACCGGCGGCAGCATGATGCAGGAGGTGTGGCCGTGCGGCACGCTGAACAGGGCGCCGAGCACGTAGCCGATGCCGTGGCTCGCCCCCATCGGCACGCCGGTCGACAACGGCCCCATGGAGAGCCAGGCGCCGAGCTGGCAGTCGAGACGGGCGGCGAGGTCGGAGGCGTCGCCCTTCACCGCCGGCATGGCGCGCGCCATCAGCGCCAGGCCCTGCAGGGCCTGGGCATCGCCGAACGCATGAGCCTCGGCCGAGCAGATGCCCTCGACGCAATGGTCGACGGCGCGGATGCCGGTGGAGAGAAAAAGCCATTCGGGCGTATGCACGGTGACCGCCGGATCGAGAATGACCGCGCGCGGAACGATATCGGGATGGCGAAACAGCTCCTTCACTTTGGTGCGCTCGTCGGTGACGCCGGCAATGCCGGAAAATTCGGCGGCGGAGAGCGTGGTCGGCACCGCGACCTGCGGCACCGTCGGCGGCCGGCACGGCGGCGGTCCCATGGCGCCGTCGGCGCCCTTGACGGGACGCAGCGCGTCGAGCGCCTCGGCGGTTCTGACGTCGTTGGCGAGGCAGAGCTGCACCGCCTTGGCGCCGTCGGTGACCGAGCCTCCGCCGATGGTGACGATCAGGTCGGCCCCAACGTCACGGGCCTGCGCGGCGGCGGCGATCACGCAGCTCCGCGGCGTGTGCGGCAGCATGGCGTCGAAGGTCCCGGCATGCCGGTTGCCGAGCGCCTGGCGGACCTTCTCGACCTCGCCGGTGCCGCGGTTGAGCGTGCCGCTCACCATGAGGAAGACGCGCGAGGCGTCGAGCCGGCGCGCCTGGTCGGCCACCGCTTCGGCGGCCGGCCGGCCGAACACCACCTCGTCCATCCTGTTGAACACGATGCGTCCGGATTTTGCCATGCGGCCCTCCGACAGGTTGCTGAGACGACTTGCTGATACGACGCGGCGCAGTGCGCCGCCGGCTCATTCCGACCAGCCTTCGACGTCGACGATCCGGTTGAATTCCTCGAAGCTCACCATGGTGCGCGCCGCCAGCTCGGGCGTCAGGTTCTGCGCCGCGTGGATCTCGCGCCAGGCGTCGCGCATCGCCCGGGTCGCCACATAGAGCGAGGCGAGCGCAAAAATCGCCAGGCGAATGCCCATGGCGCCGAACTCCGCCGACGAGGCGAACGAGCCGGGCCAGCCGGGAATGCCGCCGCAGACGCACAGCGGGCCCCTGACCTCGCGGCCGAGACGGACGAGGTCTTCGGCGGAATAGCGCTCGGCCGCGAACACCGCGTCGGCGCCGGCCTCGCGATAGGCGTTCAGGCGGTCGATCGCATCGGCGATGCCGTGGGCGCCGGCGGCGTCGGTGCGGGCGATGACGAGGGTCGCGGCCGAATGCCGGGCGTCGAGCGCGGCCTTCACCTTGTCGCACATGGCGCCCGGCGCGATCACGGCGCGTCCCGGCAGGCCGCCGCACTTCTTGGGATCCGCCTGATCCTCGATATGCACCGCAGCGACGCCCGCCCGCTCGAGGCGGCGCACGGTATGGCGCACGTTGGCGGTGCCGCCATAGCCGGTATCGGCGTCGCAGATGACCGGTACCGCGACGGCGCCGCAGATGCGCTCCGCCACGTCAGCCATGTCGGACAGCGCCGCGAAGCCGAGGTCGGGCAGCGCGAACAGCGAGGCCTCGACCGAGTAGCCGGAAATCTCCACGGCGGGAAAGCCGGCGGCCTCCGCCAGCCTGGCCGAGAGGCAATCGTAGACGCCGGGCACCAGCGTGCAGCGCTCCTGCGCGATCAGGTCAGCCAGCCTGGCCATCAGGCAATCCTCGCCACGTGCGGATCAGAGCGCCTTGCCGGCGGTCCAGCCGCCGTCGACCATCAGGGTCGTGCCGGTGCAAAAACTCGCCTCGTCGGAGGCGAGGAAGAGGATCGCCTTGGCGACCTCGTCCGGCCCGCCGCAGCGCTCCAGCGCATGCAGGCCCTCCACCCGGCGCACATAGGCGGGGTCGTCGAAGTAGCGCTCGGTCATCGCGGTGCGGATGACGCCGGGGCCCACCGCATTGACGCGGATGCCCTTGGCGCCGAGCTCCATGGCCATCTGCTTGGTGAGCCCGACGACGGCGTGCTTGGAAGCCGTATAGGCGGCCCGGTTGGGCGCCGCGACCACGCCGAGCGTGGAGGCGAGGTTGACGATCGCCGCCTTGCCGCTGCGGGCAATGACGGCCCGGGCGAAGGCCTGCGAGCACAGAAAGGTGCCTGTTGCGTTGACGCCCATCACCCGCTGCCATTCGGCGAGCGACAGATCGAGCACGGAGACGATCTCGCGCACCCCCGCCGAGTTGACGAGCACGTCGAGCCTTCCGAGCGCGCGCTCGGCCGCCGCGATGAAGGTTTCGACGGACCCCGCATCGGCGACGTCGAGCGCGAAGCCATGGGCTCGGCCGCCGGCGCGGCGCACTGCCTCGGCGACCGCGGCGGCGCCTTCGGCGTTGCGGTCAGCCACCGCGACCACCGCGCCTTCGCGACCCATCGCGTGGGCGACCTGCTCGCCGATGCCGCTGGCGGCGCCCGTCACCAGCACGCCCCGATCGGTAAAGCGCATGCGCGCGTCCTCCCCCGGTTGCCGTTTTGGCGATCTTGGCAGGCCGGCCGCAGGCGCGCCAGCGCCTGTTGCGGCGAGATCGAGCGTCAGGCGCCGGCCATCTGCATGGGGTACCGGCGCGCCCATTGGAAATGCCAGAGAATGACCACGCTCGCAGCAGCCGCGAAAAAGCACCAGACGGACACGAATGCCGCCAGATAGAATGCATAGGCCGTCACGCATCCGACCAGATTGATGACCCCGAGGACGACGATCGGACGCTGCGACGACAGCAGCAGCGGGAGGCTGGTCGCCACCAGATAGGCGACCGGGACCGCCGCGGAATGCCTGATCTCATTCGCATAGACGATGTGGCCGTCCACGATCGAGGCGCCGTGCGGCCGCGCGAGGATCCCCCACAGCAGGTAGGCTGCAAGCGCTGCGCCCACGGCCAGGCAGGGCGCGATGAGGCGCCAGCGCGCCTCGCTCGGCTCGACGCACAATACCGCGATCGACGCGTAGACCGGCCAGAACGCCTCGGCGAAGATCAGGAACAGCAGGGTCAGGCCGGTCGCGACCGGTCCGTCCGGAGCCAGCGGGAGATTGAGCCACAGCAGCCCCTCGATGCTCTGCTGCGCGGCGAAGAGGATCGGCGCGATCGCCAACGGCAGCTCGCGCGGCGCGCCGACCCGGGTCAGCGCGGCGATCCCGAGAGAGGCGGTCACGCCCGCGGTGAGGAAGCTCGCCGTGGCCGAGAAGCACATTGGGTTCTTGGGTTCTTGTTATTGCGTCGGCGTCGGCGCGTCTCTTTGCAAGGCCAGATGCCGGAGCCTGTCCTGCTCCGCAGCCAGCAGCCTGACGATCTCCCGGCGCCCTGTCTCGGCCGTGCGAGTTTCAAGGAGCTTTCGATAGTGCTCGATATTCTTCTGGCAAACGAACTCTTCCATCACGCCCTCCCTTGGGGAGGCGCCTGAACGCACGCACAGCATGTTCCCGCTCGCGCGATGTGGCCGCATGCGAGATATTCCGATGTTCGATTTGGCGAGGATAACAACGGCCCAGTCGCCTTGCGCCAGCGGCTCGCCTTGCCGGGACCGTGCGCCTTCCGGCGGCCGTTGTCGAGAGGAATGTCGGATTCTCGACCCATGGCCCAGCCGATGCGTCGCCGTCAGCGCCGCCGGTTCACCATCACGAGCCCCGCCACCACCATGGCGGCGGCGGCCAGAAAGCCCGGCGTCAGCGGCTCGCCGAGCACCAGATGGCCGGCGGCGACGCCGAACAGCGGGGTGAGGAAGGTGAACGAGGAGACCCGGCTCGCCGAATAGCGCTGGATCATGGCGAACCAGATCACGAAGGTGATGCTGACCACCCAGACCGTCTGATAGGCGAGCGACACCAGCGCCACCGCCGACGGATCGTGGGAGAATCTCTCGCCGGTGAGGACGGCGCCGAGCGCGAGCAGCGGCGCCGATACGACCAGCTGATAGAGCAGGGTCTTTTCCGGCGTTATGCGGTTGAGGGCGGTCGCCTTGATGACCAGCGTGGTGGCGCCCCAGGCGGCGGCAGCGCCGAGGATCATCACGTCGCCGACGATCTGCCGCGGGTCGGCGGCGGGCCCGGGAACCCCGAACGCCACCGCGATGCCGGCAAAGGAGAGTGCCAGCCCCAGCCATTGCGACAGGTCGAAGCGGTCGCCGGGCAGCAGAAAATGCGCTCCGATCGTCACGAAGAACGGCGCCGTGTAGAGGAACAGCGAGGTGCGGGTCGCCGTCGTCCACATCAGGCCGGGATAGATCAGCACGAACTCGAGGGCGAACAGCAGGCCGGCGGCGATGCCGGGACCGAGCGTGCCGTCGCTTATGTCGAACGAGATGCCGCGCAGCCGCATCCATGCCGCCACGATGAGCGCCGCGCCGGCGGAGCGGAGCGCCGCCTGGGTCAACGGCGGAATGTCGGGAAGCGCCAGCTTGATCGCCACCTGGTTGATGCCGAAGCAGACGCACAGCGCGATCACGATCGCAAGCCCGACGGCGTCGAGCGGACGCGCCGGCGTCATCGCGGCGACCGGCGAGGCATGGACATCGTCGAGGACTTTATGGTTGGTGCATGATCCTGTCCGGAAAAGTCGGCAACATTCCGGGATCAGGCTCAGGACGGGCGGCAGTGGGAGCACACGCCGGTGATCTCGATGACCGGCGTCTTCGGCGTGAACCCGGCGCTGCGGGCGGCCGCGGTCAGCGTCTCGGCAACGGCGACCGAGGGGGCTTCGCCCACCGCGCCGCACTGCTCGCAGATCAGGAACACCGCCATGGTGCCGCTTTCGTGATGATTGATGCAGGCGACGAAGGCGTTGCGGCTCTCGATCCGGTGCACCAGGCCGTTCGCCAGCAGGAAGTCGAGGGCCCGGTAGACGGTGATCGGCGCCGGCCGCGGCCCGCGCTCGGCGAGCCGGTCGATGATCTCGTAGGCGCCGATCGGCTGGTGGCTCGCCGCCAGGCTCTCGAGCACGCGACGGCGCGTCGGGGTGAGACGGCGGTCGCGCTTGGCGCACAGCGCCTCGGCCCGCGCCATGGCGTCCGCCGAGCAGCGGCCATGATCGTGGCCGGGGGGCAGAAAAATATCCTTCGGCCTCGCATTCCGGGTGGCCATGCGGCGCTCCATTGGGGCGGTCAATGTAGCGCGGCGACGCCGGCGAAGAAACCGGACCGCCTTCCAAAGATTTTTGTTGCGCCGCAGCAAAACCCTCACTACCGAGGCTTTCGGCGACATCGCCGGGCGCTGTTGCCGAATTTTTCGCAACCGCCGGCGCAATCGGAGCTTGGCCATGGCGACATCGAGGACGGCAGTCATCACCGGATCGACATCGGGGATCGGGCTGGGCATCGCGCGGGCGCTCGCCGGCAGCGGCGCCAACGTTGTGCTCAACGGGTTCGGCGACGCGGCGGACATCGAGAAAATCCGCGCCGGGATCGAGAGCGAGCTCGGCGTCAAGGCGCTCTACTCGGCCGCCGACATGACCAAACCCGCCGAGATCGCCGGGATGATCCGGACGGCCGAGCAGGCGTTCGGCGGGGTCGACATCCTGGTCAACAATGCGGGCATCCAGCACGTCTCGCCGATCGAGGATTTTCCCATCGAGAAATGGGACCAGATCATCGGCATCAACCTCACCTCGGCGTTCCACACCATCCGGGCCGTGGTGCCCGGCATGAAGGCACGCAAATGGGGGCGCATCATCAACACGGCGTCGGCGCATTCGCTGGTGGCCTCGCCGTTCAAGGCGGCCTACGTGACGGCCAAGCACGGGCTCACCGGGCTGAGCAAGACGGTGGCGCTCGAGCTCGCCACCTTCGGCATCACGGTCAACTGCATCAGCCCCGGCTATGTGTGGACGCCGCTGGTCGAGCGGCAGATCCCCGACACCATGAAGACCCGCGGCATGACGCAGAAGCAGGTGATCGAGGAGGTGCTGCTGGCGGCGCAGCCGACAAAACAGTTCGTCACCATCGAGCAGGTGGCGGCGCTGGCGCTCTATCTCGCCTCCGACGCCGCCGCCCAGATCACCGGCGCCAATCTGTCGATCGACGGCGGCTGGACCGCGCAGTAATATCGCCTTCATGACGGCTCCGCTGCACATCGTGACGGTCCGCGCCACGCGGCTCGAGGTACTGATCGCCGACATCACGACACTTGCCGTCGACGCAATCGTCAATGCGGCGAACTCGTCGCTGCGCGGCGGCGGCGGGGTCGACGGCGCGATCCATCGCGCCGCCGGGCCGGAGTTGCTGGCCGAATGCCGCCGGCTCGGCGGCTGCCCGACGGGCTCGGCGAAGATGACGCCCGGCTATCGGCTGCCGGCCCGGTACGTGATTCACGCCGTCGGCCCGGTGTGGTACGGCGGCTCGGCCGACGAGGCGGCAATGCTCGCCTCGTGCTACCGCACGGCCCTGACGATTGCCGGCGAGCACGATCTCGCGTCGATCGCGTTTCCGGCGATCTCCACCGGGATCTACGACTATCCGCCGGAACTCGCCGCCCGCATTGCGGTCGGCACTGTGATCGAGACCGTGTCGACCGCCTCGCGTCCGCCCGCAAACGTGATCTTCTGCTGCTTCTCCCACGCCGCTGCCCGGCACCACGTCGCGGCATTCGGCGATCGAGCGTGATCAAAGCATCAAACAAGCAGAATCGTAGGGTGGGCAAATCGCCCGCAATGACGTGGTAACCTTGAGGCGTCGCCGGGCGATTTGCCCACGCGGTCGGGCCGAGAGGCGTCACCGGGTGGGCAACGACGGAAGCGGTGCAGACCACCAAACAAATGCCGAGGCCGCCGTTGCCCACCCTACGATTCTGCGACTTGGCGAATCGAGCAGGGTGAGCAAGCGCGGCCTCGACCCTTCGATCGAGGAAGAGCGCCGGTCCCGCCTTGCCCACGCGGTCGGCCTCACCGCGTGGGCAAAGGCGGAACGCGCTCCTGTTGGGTATCCGGCGATGCAGCGGCCGCCTTGCCCACCCTACCTGCGGATGCGTGCTCTGCCTTCATGCGAAAGTCCCCGGCAGTCATGTGCCGGCGGCATATCAGCCCTGACGGCGCGCATGATCGGCGCGCCGGCTCCCCGCAAAAAGACCATCATCGCCGCCACGATGCTGCAGCAGGCCAGCGCTTCCAGGTGAATGCCGATCAAGCGGGCTTCCCCGACCCGATGCCTCGCAATATCGTGTTGCCGTAGCGGCAGCTTGCCGCCCCAAAGAACCAACGCAAAACCAATCACAGGAGGAAATCATGTCCCACCACGAGCTTTCCCTGTCGCGTCGCCGCCTGCTGGCCGGCGGTGCGGCGGCCGCCGCGGGTGTCGCGGCCGGGTTCCCGAGCAGCCCGGCGCTCGCCAAGGCGCCGATGACCAAGGCGCAGGCGCCTTATTTCTTCCGCTTCAATATCGGGAGCATCGAGGCGACCGTGGTGTCCGACGGCCCGCTGCCGCTCGGCGAGCCCTCGGCGAGCTTCCTCGGCACCTCCAAGGAGGAGGTGCAGAAGATGCTCGCCGACAACTTTCTCGATCCGGCCAACGTGGTGCTGGAGCAGAACGTCCTGGTGGTGAACACCGGCGACAAGCTGGCGCTGATCGATACCGGCATGGGCGCCTCGACCATGTTCGGTCCGACCACCGGCAAGCTGCTGGCGAGCCTGAAGGCCGCCGGCATCGATCCGAAGGACATCGACGCGGTGATCGCCACCCATGCGCATTGCGACCACGTCTGGGGCATCATGGGGGACGACGGCACGCGGCATTTCCCCAATGCGCAGATCTACATGAGCCAGGCCGACTTCGACTACTGGACCGACGAGGCCAAGCTCGGCCTCAAGGACCCGGCCTACATGAAGCCGTTCGTCGAGGGCGCGCGCAAGAACCTGGTGCCCAACCGCGACCGCATCGTGTTCGTCAAGGACGGCCAGGAATTCCTGCCCGGCATCCAGGCGATATCGGCGCCCGGCCATACCGTCGGCCACACCATCTACATGATCACGTCGGGCGGAAAATCGCTTGCCGCGATCGGCGACACCACCCACCACCAGATCCTGCTGTTCGAGAAGCCGCTGATCGAGTTCGCCTACGACACCAACTCCAAGCAGTCGGCGAAAACCCGGGTGCGGGTGCTCGACATGCTCGCCAAGGACCGCATCCCGATGATCGCCTACCACTTCCCGTGGCCCGGCATCGGCCACGCCGCCAAGCGCGGCGAGGGCTTTCATTACTATCCGGCACCGATGCAGATGGTGCTGTAGGCACCTTCCGCTCGACAGGCGAAGTATTTGGCGCACGGTCGTGCCGCGAGTTCTACCCTCCCGCCCGTTGGCGGGGAGGGTCGACAGCCTGAGCGAAGCGAAGGCGGTCGGGGTGGGGGGGCTATTATTTGCTCCGAGCCCGCGGCAACACCCCCCACCCCATCCCTCCCCGCCGCAAGAGCGGGGGGAGGGAGGACTTCGTGGCACGGAGGTGCCAAACAAACTAAGTGCGCAGTCTTGGCGTACCCGGGCTTCACACGCCGCGCAGCTTGCGCCGCGGCCGCGGCTTGGCGGCGGGACGCAGAACCGGGAGCGTGCCGTCGGCAGGACCGGTCGGCTCGCCGGCGATCCGCTGGTGCCTGAGATAGGCCTCGAACGCGTCGGCCGAGAGCGGCCGGGCGAACAGGAAGCCCTGGGCCTCCTCGCAGCGCTCCTCGAGCAGGAACGCGGCCTGCGCCTCGGTCTCCACGCCCTCGGCGATCACCGCCAGGCCGAGATTGTGCGCCATCGCGATCAGCGAGCGGGCGATGGCGGCATCGCGGGGATCCTCGGTCATCGCCCCCACGAAGGAACGGTCGATCTTGATGCGGGTGAGCGGGAACCGCGTCAGATTGCTCAGCGACGCGTAGCCGGTCCCGAAATCGTCGAAGGCGAGCTTGACGCCGCGCTCGTGCAGCTTTTCCAGCGTCGGCGTCGAGGCCTCATAGGTGAGCGCGACATTCTCGGTGATCTCGAGCTCGAGGATCCCGGCAGGCAGACCGGCGCGGCCAAGCGCACGCTCGACGTCGTCGATGAGCTCGTCGCAATGCAGGTGGGTGGGAAACAGGTTGACGCCGATGCGGCCGAGCGGCAGGCCCCGGGCGCGCCACGCTGCCGTCCGGGCGCATGCGGTCTCCAGGATCCAGGCGCCGACCGCATGGGCGATCGCGCTGTCCGCCAGCGTGTCGATGAAGGCGCCCGGCGCCAGGATGCCGCGCAGCGGGTGCCGCCAACGCAGCAGCGCCTCGGCACCGACCACGGCGCGGTCGGCGAGACGGATCTGCGGCTGAAAGAACAGCTCGAGCTCGTTCTCGCGGAACGCGCGCCTGAGTTCGACGTCGAGCTCGCGGCGTGCCCGCGCCTGGGCGCGCAGCACCGGCATGAAGAACCGGCAGGTCCGCCCGCCATCGGATTTAGCCCGGTAGAGGGCGAGATCGGCGTTGGCGATCAGCTCGTCCACCGTGGCGCCGTCGTCGGGTGCGATCGCCATGCCGGCGCTGCCCCCGACGTGGAGCACGTGGTCGCTGACCTCGATCGGCTCGGCGAGCCGTCGCAGCATTCGGTCGACGATGTCGCCGATCGTCAGCGGATCGCCGCAATCGGGAACGATCACCACGAACTCGTCGCCGCCGAGCCGGCACACGGTGGCGCGCCCGCGAGCCACGTCGGCGAGGCGCCGGCCGACCTCGATGAGCAGCTCGTCGCCGGTCGAA
The DNA here is from genome assembly GCA_963755055.1 of uncultured Alphaproteobacteria bacterium. Classification (GTDB taxonomy): domain Bacteria; phylum Pseudomonadota; class Alphaproteobacteria; order Rhizobiales; family Xanthobacteraceae; genus AP-16. Next base: position 51,706 of record CAVWIS010000022.1, read on the forward strand.
TGCCCGAGCGTGTCGTTGACGTCCTTGAAGCCGTCGAGGTCGAACAGGGCGATCGAGGTGCGGCGGCCGGCATCGGCGAGCAGGACCTTCAACTCCTTCTGCAGCGAGAGACGATTGGGCAGGCCGGTCAATTGATCGTAGTGCGCCAGATGCTCGAGCCGGTCCTCGGCGCGCTTGCGCTCGGTGATGTCCTGGTAGGCCCAGGCGACGCCTCGCACGGCGCCGTCGACGTCGTACATGCGGGCGGCAGCGATGCGGACGTCGACCTGCGAGCCGTCCTGGCGCATCCGCTTCACTTGCACGTCGCGCACCGTCTCTCCGGCGATCGCCCGCTCGAACAGGGCCTGCGAGCGCGCGGCGCCGTCGGGCGGCAGCAGCTTGGTCGGCAGTCCCAGCACCTCGGCGGGCGTGAAGCCGAACATCTCTTCCGCCGCCCGGCTCCACAGCACGATGCGCCGCTCCAGATCGGAGCAGACCGTCGCCACCGGGGAGGCGTCGATCACCGCGCTCAGCGTGTCCTTGGCCTGGCGGATCTCGTCGGCGGCGCGCGATGCCTCCTCGTGACGGCGCTCCAGCGAGGCGGCCATCTGGTTGAACGTCGCGGCGAGCGCGCCGACCTCGTCGGGCGTATCGACCGCGGTGCGATGGTTGAGCGTGCCGGCGGCGAGAACCGATGCGTCCCGGCGCAGCTGGCGCAACGGCTGCACGATGCGGGCCGACAGCACGCCGGCGATGGCGAGCGCCGCCATCAGGGCGCCGACGCTGAGCAGCAGGCTCCAGCCGAGCTGCGGCGCCACCGCCGCAAAGGCAATGCCGGGCGGCAGCCCGACCGAGACGATCCACCGGACCTGGTGCGCCGGTGACGAGCCGGTGGTTCGCTCGACGCCGTCCGACCACCGCATCGCTCCGCTCGTCTCCGCACCGGCGAGATGACCCCCGACATCGTCGGCGAGCTCCGCCTTGCGACCGATCCATTGGCCGTCCCCGCTCTGGAAGAGGACGATGCCGTTGTCGTCGACGATCCGCACCAGGCTCCCGGCAGGAAGGTCGCCGAGCCGGAGCGCATCGGCGATGTGCTCGAGCCGCGTTCCCACCGCCAGCACCGCCAACACCCGTCCGGAGCGATCCTCGACCGGCCGCGCGACGGTCACCACCCATTCGCCGTTGGCGAGCGAGCGGATGGCTTCGCCGACGGCGAGCCGCTGTCCGGCCAAAGCCTGGCGGAAATAGCGGCGCTCGGACGCGTTGATTCGGGCGATCGCGTTGCCCCACGAGACGCCGATGTTCTGGCCGTCGGGAGCAAACAGCAGGATGTTGCTGACGATGTCCGGCAGCTCGGCCTTGATATTGCGCAACAGCGCATCATTGGCCTCCCTGTCCGCGGGATTTTGCGAGACCGCCGGGTTCAGCCCGGCGAGCAGGTTTTGCATGTTGCTGATATGGTCGTCGATCTGGGCGGCGATCAGGCGCGCCTCGACGATCGACCGCTGCATCGCGGCGGCTTCGGCGTTGCGCCATTGCGCCCACAGGCCGCCGCCGATCAAGGCGACGAACGGCACCACGGTGGCGAGGACCAGCGCCAACAAGCGCGATCGAATTCCCCGGAGCATGTTGGCTCGACCCCAGGCTGAGAGCCGCAGTCGTCGGCGCGGATGTCCCGGAGGATCCGGGGGGCGCGGCGATCCGTCTTGGTCCGACTCAACCTAATGAAAGCGCCTTGCCCCCGGGTTACGGTGCAGCCGCCGCGGGCGATATCGTCGAACAGGTTTAATCCGGGTTTAATCGGCCCGGAGCGGACCGCCGATCAGCCGAGCCATCCCTCGTGCCGGAGGGCGCGCTCGAGGGCGCCGGTGGCGCCCTCGATGTCGGCGGCGCAACCGGTGCGCGCCGCGCCCTGGAGAAGCTCGGATACCTGCGTCCATTCCTCGCGTCGCTGGCGGAACGCCGGGAATTCCAGGATCATCCAGGCGGCGTCCCGCAGCGTGACCAGCGAGGCCACCGGTCCCTTGGCGGGCCGGAGCGGCCGGGACAGCTTGCGGTTCCAGTTGAGACGCTTGGTCGCCATGCGGGCGGCATCAGCCGGTCGGAGCGGCGCGGGGCGGCTGTGGACGGTTCGTGGCGATACCTCGGCGCCGGCTGGTCATGCGAGCCAGCGGATCGAGAGCGCGAGCAGCAGCAAGGCGCCGAGCGCCCCGGTCCAGGCGGCGACGAGGCGGACGAACGTCGCCGGCGACATGCGCGCCTCGAGCGCGCGGCGCGACCGCTCGCCGCGCCGACGCCAGGCACCGCCCAGCGCGGCCGGTCGCGGCCGCGCGATCGGAACGTCGACATGGCAGGCCGGAGACAGATCGAGGGACACCATCGGCGAGCTTCTCGAACAGCGTGTCGCGCGCCCGAGCCGGGCCGCATTCGGGTCGATCTTGCCGGCACTCCCGACCGCGTCAATGAAAGAGATTGCTATTTAGAACGATTATACTGTGGAGCCCGATGACTGTCCTGCAAACAGCAACAATTCGCGCAGTTTGGAATGCTTATAAACTTCACTTTTCTTTTGCAATCCTCGCTCGACTTGCCTAAACGATGCGCCGTTCGCATATCCTGCCAGGAACCCTTGCCGAAACCCGACCGCCCGCCGACCGATGATCATCTGCTCCTGCAACGTGCTGACCGACCACGAGGTGCGCGCCGCCGTCGCCGGCGCCGCACCGCCGCGGACCGCGCGCCAGGTCTACGGCTGCCTCGGCTGCAGCGCCCAGTGCGGCCGTTGCCTGCGCACGATCCGGCGGATCATGGACGAGGCCCTGGCAGGGGCCTGTCCGGCAGGCTGCGCCTGCTGCCGCCACGCCGCCCCCGAGTGACCGCGCGGGCTACCCGAAAAATTCCGCAGGAAGGATCGACCGGAGGCGCTGGAGCCCGGTCAGGTCCGATCGGATAAGCTCCGGGATCGCCGGGTCGTGCATGGTCTTGTCGACGAACCGGTATCCACCTCGCCGGAACATGCTCTAGACTGCGGCGTATAAGGATTCGGCAGAAAAAGGGAGCGCGGCATGCGAGGCGATCCGCAGGTCATCGAATACCTCAATCGGGCGCTGCGGCACGAGCTGACCGCCGTGAACCAGTACTGGCTGCACTACCGGCTCCTGGAGAACTGGGGCTATCTGGCGCTCGCCAAGAAGTGGCGCAAGGAATTGATCGAGGAGATGGAGCACGCCGACAAGCTGGTGGCGCGCATCATTTTTCTCGACGGCTTTCCCAACATGCAGGTGCTCGATCCGCTGCATATCGGCCAGACCGTCCGGGAAGTGCTCGACTGCGATCTCGCGGCGGAGATTTCCGCGCGCACGCTCTACCAGGAGGCCGCCACCCACTGCCATGCGGCGAGGGACTATGTGACCCGCGACCTGTTCGAGAAGCTGATGTCGGACGAGGAGGAGCACATCGACTTTCTCGAGACCCAGCTCGACCTCGTCGGCAAGCTCGGGCTCGAGCTCTACGCCCAGCACCACATCGGCAAGCTCGATGATTGATGTAGGGTGGGCAAAATCGTCGCCCGGCCCAGCAACCGGCACGCGCTCGCAGACGATTTTGCCCACGCTGTCTGGCCAACCCGGGGATTGATGTAGTTCGCAGGGTGGGCAGAATCGCGGCTCCGACCGCGCGGCTCGCCCAAACATCGGATGCGATTTTGCCCGCGCTGTCCGGACCGCGGCCACGCTCCGCGTGGGCAAATCGCCCGCAAGGCATCACGCGATTCCGACGGCCGTGCCGGGCGATTTGCCCACCCTACGAAAATTCCGCCCTTACGCGCGCGGTGTGCTCGCCGAGGCTTGGGATCGGGCCGTAACGGCGCGGATCGCCGGCACGGATCGGCGCCGGCGCCGGCAGCGCGACCGGGCCGGTCGGGCTGCCGACGCTGATGCGGCGCAGATGCGGGTGGGTGGCGAGACGCGCGACGTCGCTGACCCGGGCGAACGCAATGTCGGCGCCGATGAGCTTCTCTTCCAGCGGCCCGACGTCGAGCAAGGAAAACACCCGCGCCACCCTCGCATCGGTCTCGGCGCGGCGTGCGACCCGTCGCGGGTTGGTGGCGAAGCCCGGATCGGCCGCGAGCTCCGGATCCCCCAGCACCTTGCTGGCGAGCACCCGCCACTCGCGGTCGCTCTGGATCGATATCAGGATGTCGGCGCCGTCGCGCGAGCGAAAAACCCCGTAGGGCGCGATCGACGGATGGGCGAGGCCGATGCGCTGCGGCGGCCGGCCGGCCTCCTGCTGCAGCAGCGGCACCGCCATCAGGTCCGCCATGGCGTCGAACATCGAGACCGCGATCTCGGCTCCCTCGCCGGTGCGCCCGCGCGCGATCAGCGCCTCGAGGATCGCCTCGTAGGCGTTCATGCCGGCGGCGACGTCGACCACCGAGACGCCGACGCGGGCCGCGCTCTCCGGCCCGCCGGTGACCGAGGCGAGGCCGGATTCCGCCTGGATCAGCAGGTCGTAGGCCTTGCGCGCCGCGTAGGGTCCGGTCTCGCCATAGCCGGAGATCGAGCACGCGATCAGCCGCGGATGTTTTCGCCGCAGCGCATCGATGCCGAAGCCGAGCTTCGCCACCGCGCCGGGCTTGAGGTTTTGTACGAACACGTCGGCCTGCGCCAGCATGGCGGCGAGCACGACCTTGTCGGCGTCGTCCGTCAGGTCGAGCACGACCGATTCTTTTCCGCGATTGAGCCAGACGAAATAGCTGCATTCGCCGTGGACCAGATCGTCATAGTAGCGGGCGAAGTCGCCTTCCGGCCGCTCGATCTTGATCACGCGGGCGCCGGCGTCGGCCAGCCGGCACGAGCAGGTCGGCGCCGCCACCGCCTGCTCCAGCGCCACCACGAGCAGACCTTCGAGAGGAAGAGGCATCAGGTGATTCCAAATATTTTGTGATGGCAATCGACCTGACCGACGGCCGCCGCATGGGATGCTACCATGTGTCGGGCACTGTCGCGCCGCGCGTTTACCCTCCCGCCCGTTGGCGGGGAGGGTCGACTGCCTTCGCAAAGCGAAGGCAGTCGGGGTGGGGGGACTATTTGGTGCTCAGAGCTTGCGGCCCGACCCCCCACCCCATCCCTCCCCGCCGCAAGAGCGGGGGGAGGGAGGAATTCCCGGCATGGGAGGCGCCAAACAGAACAGGCCCTGGTCCTCGGCAAGCTCTCCATCATCATCCTTCGCCATCCAGCCGCTTGACCAGCGTCATGTAGCTGTGGCCGCGCGGGTATCCGTCGACCCGACCGGTCACCGCAAAGCCGAGCTTGCGGTAGAATTCCGGAGCCTGGAAGCTGTGTGTTTCCAGCACGATCTGCCCGCAGCCCCGCTCCCGCGCCACCCGCTCGACCTCGCGCATCAGCCGCGTGCCCTCGCCGCGTCCGCGCCGGTCGGCGGGAACGAACAGATAGCGGACGTAGCACGCGCCGCCCCAGGTCCAACCGAAGGCGCCGCCGACCGCGGCGCCATCGCCGGCGCGCAGAAACAGGCCGATCAGTTTTCCGTCGGTGATTCCGGTGCGCTCGCGGCCGTATCCATCGAGGCCGTTGATCAGGGCGCGGATGTCCTCGGAGCGCGGATCGGTCTCCACGACCAGGGGCTGCTCGGGCGGGTGCGTCATGATGCGTGCCTTCAATACGAGCGCGGCAGGCCGAGCGTATGCTCGGCGAGATATGACAGGATGAGGTTGGTGGAGATCGGCGCCACCTGGTAGAGCCGGGTTTCTCTCAGCTTGCGCTCGATGTCGAAATCCTCGGCGAAACCGAAGCCACCGAACGTCTGCACGCACATGTCTGCGGCCGCCCAGGAGGCATCCGCCGCCAGCATTTTCGCCATGTTGGCCTCGGCGCCGCAGTCGCGGCCGGCCTCGTACATGGCGGCTGCCTCGTGCACCATCAGCTCGGCCGCCCGCATCTGCGCATAGGCGCGCGCGATCGGGAACTGGACGCCCTGGTTCTGCCCGATCGGGCGGCCGAACACCACGCGTTCCCTGGCATAAGCGCTCGCCTTGTCGATGAACCACTTGGCGTCGCCGATGCACTCCGACCCGATCAGGATGCGTTCGGCGTTCATCCCGGACAGGATGTAGCGAAAGCCCTTGCCCTCGTCGCCGATCAGGTTCTCGGCCGGCACCGCCATGTCGTCGAAGAACACTTCCGTGGTGGCGTGGTTCATCAGGGTGCGGATCGGTCGGATCGTCAGGCCGCGCCCCTTGGCCTCGCGCATGTCGACCAGAAACACCGACAGGCCGTCGGTGCGTCTGGCGGCCTCCTCGCGTGGCGTGGTGCGGGCGAGCAGCAGCATCAGGTCGGAATGCTCGGCGCGCGACGTCCAGATTTTCTGCCCGTTGACGATGTAGCGCTCGCCGTCGCGCACCGCGGTGGTGCGGAGATTCAGCGTGTCGGTGCCCGATGTGGGCTCGGTGACGCCGAACGCCTGCAGCCTGAGCTCGCCGGTGGCAATGCCGGGCAGCCACCGCGCCTTCTGCTCGGCGCTGCCGTGGCGCAGCAGCGTTCCCATGATGTACATCTGGGCGTGGCAGGCCGCCCCGTTGCAGCCGCTCGCCTGGATTTCTTCCATGATGGCGGTGGCGGCCCGCATGGTGAGCCCGCTGCCGCCGTACTCCTCGGGGATCAGGGCGGCGAGAAAACCGGCCGCGGTCAGCGCCTGCACGAATGCCGTCGGATAGGCGCGCTCGCGGTCGAGCGTGCGCCAGTACTCGCCGGGAAAATCGGCGCACAGCGCGCGCACCGCCTCGCGGATGGCCGCAATGTCGGCACTGGCCTCGGTGGAGGCGGAATCGTTCATGGCTCTGGCGCCCCGGTTTCGTGCCGGTTCCGGCGGAGGCCATGACTTATCGGGCGTTCCCGCCGCCGACAAGCCGAAAGCGCCCATCCGGCCAGCCCCGTCCCGTCAGCCGGCGATCGTCTCCGCGAGCCGGAGCAGCCGTGAAGGCAGTCGACCCTTCCCGCCAACGGGCGGGAGGGTGGACTCGCGGCGCGGTAGTGCCCAATAAGTCCCGAAGGCCGATGCGATGCCACACTCAGGCATCCGAACTGGTCGGACCAACAAGGACATGCAAACGACTCCCCGGCAGGCACCATGACCGTCACCACGGAAATTTCCGGCCCACCAAGCCTCACGATCGACGGCGCCCGCGCGACGATCCGGCTCGACCGGCCGCGCCACCACAACCGCATCGAGAGCGGCGATATCGCGATCCTCTGCGACCTGTTCGACCGGATCGAGCGCGAGCCCGGCATTCGCGTCCTGGTGCTGACCGCGAGCGGGCGGACGTTCTGCGCCGGCTTCAACCTCGAGGAGCTCGCCACGGCGCGGCGCGACGAGACGCCGGCATTCGATCGCATGGTCGACCGGCTGGAGAATCTCCGGGTGCCGACGATCTGCGCCGTCAGCGGCAGCCTCTATGGCGGCGGCACCGACCTGGCGCTCGCCTGCGATTTCCGCATCGGCGTTTCCGGCATCGAGCTGATGATGCCGGCCGCCCGCATCGGCGTGCACTACTATTTCGGCGGGCTTTCCCGCTACGTGGCGCGGCTCGGCCTCGGCGCGGCCAAGCGGCTGTTCCTCTGCGCCGACAAGATCGGCGCCGACGAGCTGTTGCGCATCGGGTTCCTCGACGCGGCGTTATCGCCGGAGGATCTCGACCGCCGCGTCGGAGAGATCGCCGAGCAACTCGCAGCCAACTCGCCGGCCGCCGTTCAGGGTATGAAGCGGGCGCTCAACCGCATCGCCCGCGGCGACGCCATTCCGGCGGAGGTCGAGCGCGCCTGGATCGCCAGCATGCACTCGGCGGACGTCGCCGAAGGCCTGGCGGCGCACCGGGAGAAGCGCAAGCCGGTGTTTCGCGACCCCTAGAGCACATCCCGATCCTGTTGAATTACGGCGTGATGCGCGGGCTTGTCCCGCGCATCCACGTCTTTCTTTGTTGCTTGGCCCAGATGCCATCGTCGTGACGAGCACGGCCATGACGCAGAGCTAGCAATCAAGCGGCCTGAACGGCCTTCATCGGGAAAGTGGCGTGAGTGATCGACACGGTGGTGCCCCCGGGGCCGGCCAAGATCTCCACCTGGGCATCGAGCTGATGCGACAGCGCCTTGACGATGCCGGTGCCGAGTCCGGTTTTTGGCTGAGCGAAGACGCCGTCCGGCTTGCCAATCCCATCGTCGGCGACCGAAAGCTTCCAATTCGTTCCGGCCATATCATACGCGACGGTGATGTGGCCTTCGGCCTTCTCGTCGGGAAACGCATGCTTCAGAGCATTCATGACGAGCTCGGTCACGATCAGGCCGAGGCTCTCGGCCTGACGGGACGTGGCGAGGCCTCCTTCGCCGGCCATCTTCAGCGAGATCGGCCGGCTGTCGCCGATCATCGAGATGGCGAGGGTCTCGCACAACCTCGATAGGTAGGGCGCAATCTCGATGGACCCGTTGACGCCGGAGGCATGGAGCTGCTTCTGCACGGCAGCAATCGACATGACCCGCTTGTGCGCGTCCTGCAGATGAAGGCGCGTCTCTTCCGACTGCACCACCCTCGCCTTCATCAGGATGATGCTGGCGATGATCTGCAGGCTGTTGGCGATCCGGTGCTGCAGCTCCTCGAGCAGCACCTCCTTCTGTCGCAACAACTCGTCCTTCTCGCGCTCCAGGATGCGCCGGTCGGTGACATCCTCCATGCCGAGCAGGATGGTGGTGTTGGCGCCTCCCTCGTAGAACACCTGGCGGGCGTTCAGACACATGATGCGTTGACCGAGGTCGGGGAACTCGTGCTCGACCTCATAGCCCTCCATCACGCCCTGCTCGGGTATGATTTTTTCCAAGAGCACGCGAAGCCTGGGAATGTCCCATTGTCCGTCGCCCAACGCGTAAAGCAGCCGGCCCTGGGTGTCCTCGGGGCTGACCTTGAATGCCGCGTAGAAGGAGCGGCTCGCGGCGATCACCCGCAGCTCCTTGTCGAGGACAAGAACGGGCTCGCGGACCGTGTCGACGATGCCCTGGGCGAGTGCCCACGCATCGACGATGGCGGTGAACTGTTCCCTGATGCCTGTTTGTGGCACGAAGCCTCCGCGATTTCTTCCACGCTCCAAAAAAAGACTCCGGCCGGGTGCCGGGGTCACTGGATCATGGGTTCGGGATAACCCGGAGAGCGCTCAACCGGGGACCATATCCCCTATATGGGGAGCGAGTCTGTGTAATGTTGGGATTGTTTCATAATATCGAGACTATTTCGGCCGTGTGTGCCGGCCGGTGCAGGAACACCCTTGACTGGGGCGCTCCGCCATCGTCTGACAAGGGATGGCGAGCCGAGTCGAAGGGCGGCCATCCGCGAGACCCAATCCGGCAGGAGCGTCATGCCTATTTTATAAGCATATCTCGGACGGTGAAATATGGAACAATCATGACCAGCCCCCGTTGTCGTCAGTGACCCATTCCCCCTCCCACGCCCTGATCCTGGTCGTCGACGACGACGTGCTGGAGCGAATGGGGGCATCCTACATGTTCCTGGATGCAGGGTACCGGGTGCTCGAAGCCGGAGATGCCGACGAGGCCCTGCGTTTCTTCGAGTCAAACGCGGACATCAGGCTGCTTTTCACCGATATCAGCATGCCCGGATCGATGAACGGGTCGGATCTGGCCCGTCATGTCGCCGAGCGATGGCCCGGCGTCGGCATCATCTTGACGTCGGGGCGGCCACGACCCGACAGGCTCCCGCCGAGCATGCGCTTTCACGACAAGCCGTATGAGCCGATGGCCGTGCTCCGGCAGGCGGGTGAAATGACGCTTCCGCTCGGGTGACCGGTCTGTTCATTGACGATAGCTGCGGGAGTTTTCCCGGTCGACCGATCAATAGATGCTGATCGGCTTTCGCGCCGAGGCCATCAGGTAGGTCTTGCACACCGTGCCGAAATATCCGGCGATGATCCGGCTCAGCAGAGACGCCCCGATGCTCTTGGCGAGCGGCATGCGGCCGCCCCTGTGCTCGGCCGCCGGCCAGCCTGCCAGATGCCGCTGGAACCCGCCCAGACAGGCTCGCGTCGCATCCTGCACGTCGATCGCCTCGAATCCGGCTGCCGCGAGCCGCGCCCGGAAGCCTGCGATATCCGGGACGAGGTTGTCGCGCGGGATCTGACCGAACTCCGCGAAGGGTCGCAAGAATTCCCGAAAGAGCATGTCGGACATGACCAGCGAGCCGCCGGGCTTGAGCACGCGCAGCGCCTCGCACAGGAACCGGTCGCGCGTGTCGAAATGGAAAGCCGCCTCCACGCAGATCACGGCGGCGAACTCAGCCTCGGGAAAATCCAGGCGCGTGGCATCCATCAGGTGAACGGCGCAGTCGGGGGCCCGTTGGCGGGCTTCGGCGACCTGGCTCTCCGAGATGTTGACCGCGGTGATCATTTCCGGCGCGTAGCTTTGCATCAGACGCCGGGTGGTGGCGCCGAGCCCGCAGGCAACATCGAGGATGCGCCCGCCCTTGACGGCGATCCGGCCGACCAGCTGGTCGACCAGGGCCTCGCTGGCCTCGCGTTGCGAGATGGCGTGCGAATCCCAGTAGCCGAAATTGTAGAAACCGCTGTCCTCGAAATATCGCCGATAGTCGCTGCTGGCGATCGCCCGGTCGTACATGCGGATCATGCGCTCACGTGCCGTCATCCGTTTCTCCGAGAGGGGAATTCGCCGCAGGGTGGGCAACGACGGCCCGGGCATTTGTTTGGTGGCTGGAATCGCTTCCGTCGTTGCCCCACGCGGTCAGCCCGGTCGAGATACCAGAGGTGTGACCGCGTGGGCAAATCGCCCGCGACGCATCAATCAAAATCCCACGTCATTGCGGGCGATTTGCCCACCCTTACGCCACATCACCGCGGCACATCTCCGGCGAGCGTCACGCGGTGCATGACGCGGCGATAGCCGTGATAGTCGTTGATCGGATTGTGCTGGGCGCAGCGGTTGTCCCAGAAGGCGATCGAGCCGGGGTGCCAGGCGAACCGGCAGGTGAATTCCGGCCGGGTCTGGTGGCGGAAAAGATAGTCGAGCATCGGCGCGCTCTCCTCGACCGTCATGCCCTTGAAGCCGACGGTGTGGCCGAAATTGACGTAGAGCGCCTTGCGGCCGGTCTCCGGATGGGTGCGCACCACCGGATGCTCGGAGACGTATTCCTTGCGGGCATCGGCCTTGGCGCCGTCGCGCACGCGGTCCTCGCGGGTGCGCGTGGTGTCGGCCTTAGCCGACGAGTTGATGGCGACGAGCCCGTCCAGCAGCTTCTTCATGCCGTCGGAGAGCGCCTCGTAGGCGAGATACTGGTTGGCGAACAGCGTGTCGCCGCCGCAGGGCGGCACCTCGCGGGCGATCAGCATGGTGGCCATCGGCGGTTTTTCCAGATAGGCGGTGTCGGTGTGCCAGAGGCCGCCGAAATTCACCTTCTCGTGCTCGAGCTTCACCACCGGGATGATTTCGGGAAAGCCCTCGATGCCCTTGACGAAGGGATATTCCACCACCTCGCCGAAGCGCTTGGCGAAGGCCAAAAATTTTTCTGGCGGCAGCGGCTGGTCGCGGAAGAAGATCACCAGATGATCGAGCCAGGCCCGGCGGATCGCCGCCAGCGTCGCGTCGTCGACCTCGCCCGACAGATCGACGCCGGAAATCTCGGCGCCGATCGCGCCGGCGATCGGGTGCACGTCGACGACATCGTTGCGCTTGGCCTGAACGTTCATGCCAGCCCTCCATAGATCCCGCGCTCGAATTGTCCGTAGAGGTCGAGCACCGCGTGGTCGGCGAAGGGAACCAGCTGGGTGAGGATGACGCCCGCCACTTTCCGGCTCGGATCGATCCAGAAATAGGTGTTGCCGAGCCCGGCCCAGGTCAGGCTGCCGGCGCTGCGCGCCCCCGGCACGTTCTCGGTATTGATCATGAAGCCGAGCCCCCACTTCTTCACCATGCCGGGGAAGAACTCGGCGTCGTTGGAATAGGGTGGGACCGCGGTGACCAGCTTGCGCACGTTGATCTCGCCGATCTGGTTCTCGCCCATCATCCGCACCGTGTCGGGCTTGAGCACCTGCTTGCCGTCGGCGCGGCCCTCGTTGAGGAACATGCGGGCGAACGCCAGATAATCCGCCGCGGTGCCATAGAGGCCGCCGCCGCCCATCTGGAACTCGGGCTCCTGCGGGAGCTCGAACGGCATCGGCTCGAGCTTGCCGTCGGTCTGCCGCGCCGACATGCCGACCAGGCGGGTGCGCTGGTCGGGCCTGAGCTTGAAGCCGGTGTCCCTCATGCCAAGCGGCGCGAACAGGTTCTCGGCAAAATAGTCGCCGAGCTTCTGCCCGCTCGCCTTCTCGACCGCCTTGCCGACGAAATCGATGTTGATCCCGTAGTCCCACTTGTCGCCGGGGTCGAACAGCAGCGGGGTGGTGAGCGCGAGGTTCTCGCACGAGATCACGCCCGGGATGCCCTTGAGCTCCTGGTAGCGGATGAGATCGGGCGACCAGATGTCGTAGGCAAAGCCCGCCGTGTGGGTGATGAGGTGCTTGAGCGTGATCGGCCGCCGGGCGGGCCGCAGCTTCGGCTGGCCGGAGGCGTCGAAGCCCTCGAGGACCTGCCGGTCGGCGAGCTCCGGCAGCACCTCGGCGATCGGCTTGTCGAGGAAAAGTTTTCCGCGCTCGACCAGCTGCATCGCTGCCGTCGTGGTGATCGCCTTGGTCATCGAGGCGATCCAGAACACCGTGTCCTCGGTCATCGCCGGCCCGTCGGGCAGCCCCCGCCTGCCGAACGCCCCGTGATAGACCGGCCCGTCCGCCGTTGCCGCCATGGCGACCACGCCCGGCACCGCGCCGCTCTTGGTGGCGGCGCCGAGCGCCGCATCGGCTTGCGCAAATTTGCTCATGGTGTCCTCCCGTATTGCCGGCCGTATGGAGACCCGGCTTGGCGGCAAAAATGCGCCGTTTCGCGCCGCGAGGCAATGCAGGAGAGGCAAAGCGCGGCATGCCGTTGCTGCCGCCGCCCGCGGCCGCCCGAAATTAATCGGCCATGCGGAAAATGCCGACCCGGCATGCAACGGATTGGTGAGGATTATTTCGTCAAAGTGGCCCGGCTCGACGCGCGGATACCGGACCATGTGGGGTCGTCTGTTTCTCGGTCTTGTGCTGGCGGTTGCCCTGGTGGCGGGCTATCCCTATGCGGCGCTCATCCTCAACCGCGTCATCGGCACCAGCACCGTGGTCTTCACCGAGCGGGACGGCGTGGCGCGCACGCTGATCATGGGCCCGGACGCACCGCGGCCGGACTGGCTGCCGACGCTCCCGCGATCCCTCGTCGTACAGGCGGGACACTGGCTGCCGAGCCCGGGCCGCGAGGTCGCGGGCGATCTCGAGCTCCTGACCCACAAGGATGTCGAGGAGATCAAGCGCTTCTATCTCGATGCGCTCGGCGCGGCCGGCTTCGATACCCGGGACACCGGTCTTGGACCACTGAATGCACCTGCAGCAGCCTATCTGGGAATCGCCAACGCGCTGGAAGGCCATCGCGACGCCGACGACCTGACGATTACGGTGACGACGCGCACGGCCGACGGCCTCATCTTTCCTTCGCGGACAGTGCAGATCCACTGGCAAAGGTGGGACAAATCCCAGCTGCGAGAGCGGGCCGCGGCGGCCCCGCCCCGCTAGAGCGTCCATCCCCACACCTCGCGCGCCAGCGCGGCGATCGTTGCAAGCCTTGCCGACTGCTCATTACCGGCGAGCACCCTCGTCGGTGGAGGCGAAACCGCATTGCGGACGCAAAGGCCGAACTCGGCCGGAGGAAGTGTGATACCGGTTACAAACCATTCTGTGCCGCTCGACACTAACCATATGGATCCTTTGATAGTGGAGAGCTCCCATGACCGACGCCCGCCGCTCGATCGAGGCCGCGCTCTTCAAGCAGGTGCCCGGAGGGTTCGTCTACCGCGCGCCCAACCCGTGGGTATTCGGCCGCGCCGATCACTATCTCGTCGACGAAGCCCAGAAGGCCGCCATCCTCGAGCTTGTCGTGGCTCGCCGGCCGATGCTTTTCCTTGCCGTGTGGATCGGCGGTTTCCTGCTCGCCGCCGGGGCGGCCGTCGCCGTGCTGCTCATCTTTGGGTTGGACTACCCGGCGACCGTTTCCACCGCCCTGATCGCCGCGATGATGCCGGTGACGGTGCTTGCCCTGCATCTGACCGCCCGTCGGACGTTGCGTCGATTGCAGCCGGTCCTCGCCGGCGCTTCGCCGACCGACCAGCGGATCACCACCGCCGAAATCCGCCGCGCGGTCAACGAACGCCTCTCGGACAAACAACTGTGGCGGACAGGGATCTTCAGCGCGATCGCCTGTTTCATCTCCGTCGTCGCGGTCGCGGTCTCGATCTATTTTCGCAGCCAGGCCGCCGGCTCCTTGTCCGACCCGGTGCTGGGCCTGCTCTGCTTCAATGCGATCATGCTCGGGCTCCTGTCGGCCTCGAATCTCCACGACGCCCGCCACAGGACGAAACAGGCGCAGGGAGCGGGACCCGCCGCCGACCCGCTTTTTGCCAACATATCCGGGCGCCTCATATCCGCCTGCGCTCTCGGCCTGCTGGTCTTCCTGGCGGCGACCGCCGTCATCGGGGTGAATCGCGAATTCTCCGACCAGGCCCAAGGACTGCGATACGAGCACAAGGGCGAGCACGACAAGGCCATCGCGAGCTTCTCGAAGGCCATCGCGGCCGACCCCAGCAACTCCGAGGCCTACGTGGACCGGGCCAAGAGCTACAGCGCCAAGGGCGACCACGATCACGCCATCGCCGACTACACCAGGGCGATCGATATCGCGCCGGGCGGCGCAGCGGTCTACCGCAAGCGCGGCGATGCCTACCGGGCCAAGGGAGCGCACGATGCCGCCATCGCCGATTACAGCAAGGTCATCGAGATCGAGCCGACCAGCGCGACCGCCTACTATTTTCGCGGCGCTTCCTACAATGCGAGCGGAAAAAATGATGCCGCCATCGCGGATTTCACCAAGGCCATCGAGATCAATCCGCGGGACGGCTACTCGTACTATTTCCGCGGCATCTCCTACCCGGCGGGCAAGGACAGCGAGCGCGCGATAGCGGATTTCACCAAGGCTCTGGAGATCAATCCGAAGGACACCGGCTCCTATGTGTCGCGCGCGCGGAGGCTCGAGGCCAAGGGCGATCACGATCAGGCCATTGCGGACTTCAGCAAGGCGATCGAGATCAATCCCAATTATTATTATGCCTACGTCTTTCGCGGTTCTGCGCTCGAGGCAAAGGGCGACCGCGATCCGGCCATCGCGGATTTCACCAGGGCCGCCGAGATCGAGCCGAAAAACCCGGTCTCCTACCGGAACCGGGCGGCGGCCTACGCGCTCGCGGGCGCGCGCGACCTCGCCGTTGCGGACTACAGGACGATCCTGGATCTGCCGGCGCCGACCGACGCCGACCGAAAATGGCAGGATTTTGCGCGCCGGCGCATCGGCCAGCTGACCTCGGCACCGCCGGCGCCCGCGCAGAGGTGACGAACGGCTTGCGTTCGTACCAACCAGTCGAATCTGCTGCAGGCGGTAGAGCCGCGGTCGGCAGGGCTGCCTATCCCCACACCTCGCGCGCCAGTTCGGCAATCATCTTGAGCTTTGCCCACTGCTCGTTCTCGGCGAGCACGTTGCCCTCCTCGGTGGAGGCGAAGCCGCATTGCGGGCTCAGGCACAGCTGATCGAGGGCGACGAATTTTTCCGCCTCGCCGATGCGGCGCCGGATGTCGTCCTTCCTCTCCAGCGTGCCGGATTTCGAGGTGACGAGGCCGAGCACGACGCTCTTGTTGCCCTTCGGGACGAAGCGCAGCGGCTCAAAACCGCCGGCGCGCTCGGTGTCATATTCGAGAAAATAGCCGTCGACATTCACCGTGCCGAACAACACCTCGGCGACCGGCTCGTAGCCGCCCTCGGAGATCCAGGTCGAGCGGAAATTGCCGCGGCACACATGGGTGGTGATCGCCATGTCGGCCGGCCGGCCCTCAATCGCGTAGTTGATCATGCGGGCGTAGATTTCCGGCAAGCTTTGCCGGATCGTCGCCCCTCGCGCGGGCCTGCTCGCGCTGCTCCTCGGAGCACAGATAGGCCCACACCGTGTCGTCGAGCTGCAGATAGCGGCAGCCGGCATCGTCGAAGGCCCTGGACCGCCTTGCGATAGGCCTTTGCCAGGTCGTCGAAGAACTCCTCCATATCGGGATAGGACTTAAGGCTCATCGCGTTGCGGCCGCCGCGGAAATGCAGACACGCTCGGGCTCGGGATCGTCATCTTCGGGACGAGCCCGGGTGTGGCTTTTGAGAAACCTGAAATGCTCGAGCATCGGATGGCCGGAGAAGCCGAGTTTGCCGGTGACCCGCACGCCCTCGGGCTTGGTCTGCACGCCGTGGAACTGGATGCCCTGTCGGTCGAGCAGGACCTTCGCACCCCGTCGAGTGACTTGAGAAAATCGAAATGCCACCAGGAGCGGCGGAACTCGCCGTCGGTCGCAAGTTGCAGGCCGATCTCCTCCTGGCGGGCGATGATCTTCTCGATCTCCCGGTCCTCGACCGCTTTCAGCTGATCCGGCCGTGATCCCGCCGGCCTGGCGTCTGGCGCGCGCCTCCTTGAGCGGGGCGGTGCGCAGCAGGCTGCCGACCATGTCGGCGCGGAACGGCGGCGTGGTCCTGGTCATGGTCGACCTCCTTCTCTCGCGGCGGGACCGTGATGCCCGGCTCGGCCTGCATTCATCCCGGCGCGGCGGGCTGCTCGCTCAGTGACGCCGAGATAGGACTCCAGGACTTCGGGCGACGGCCCTCAGCGCGGCGCTGTCGGCCTCGTGCACGATGGCGCCGCGCTCGAGTGATCGCCGCCCGGTCGGTGAGGCCCAGGATCTTGCGCGCCTTCTGCTCGACGACGATCGCCGCCATGCCTTCCTCGCGGATGATTTTGCGCAGCGCCGCGAGCAGCTCCTCGACGATGATCGGCGCCAGACCTTCGAGCGGCTCGTCGAGCAGCAGGATGCGCGGATTGAGCACCAGCGCGCGGGCGATCGCCAGCATCTGCTGCTCGCCGCCGGAGAGCTGGTTGCCGAGGTTGCGGCGCGCTCGCTGAGCCGCGGGAAACAGCCCGAAGATCGCGCTCGAGCGTCCACGGCCCCGGCCGGGCCACGGCGGTCAGGTTCTCCTCGACGGTGAGCGAGCGGAAGATGTTGCGCTCCTGCGGCGACCCAGCCGATGCCCGGCGCGGCGCGCTGCTCGGGGCGCAGCCGCGTGATGTCGCGGCCGGCGAGGCGGATGGTGCCGCCGAATGCGCGTCACCCCGACGATCGTGTTGATCAGCGTGGTCTTGCCCGTGCCGTTGCGCCCGAGCAGCGCCAGGCGACTGCCCTCGGCGATCTTGAGCGACATGCCGCCGAGCACCACGGCCTCGCCATAGCCGGCGCTGAGGCCCTCGACCGCCAGCAGGTCAGCCATCGACCGGCCTCGCCGAGATAGACCGCCCTCACGCGGGGGTCGCGCGCGATCTCCTCGGGCGCGCCTTCCACGAACAGCGCGCCGTTGACGAGCACGGAGATGCGGTCGGCGAAGCTGGAACACCAGGTCCATGTCGTGCTCGATCAGCAGCACGGTGACGTCCTGGGGCAGCGCCGCGATGGTCGCCAGGATCTCGTGGCGCTCCTCCTCGGGCACGCCGGCCGCCGGCTCGTCGAGCAGCAGCACGCGCGGCCGGCAGGCGACCGCCACGGCGATCTCCAGCAGCCGCTGCTTGCCGTAGGGCAGGATGGCGGTGCGCTCGTGCATCACGTCGGCGAGGCCGAAGCGCTCGATGAGGCCGAGCGATCTCGTCCATCGACGTCGGGGCGGCTGCCGATCGGACGCCACCAGTCCGCTGCCGGTGCCGAGCCTGCTCGGAGACCGCGAGCCCGATCGTCTCCAGCGGCGTGAGGTCGGCGAACAGCTGGTTGATCTGGAACGTGCGGGCGAGGCCGAGCGCGACGCGCGGCGTGCGGCGCGAGATCGGTGATGTCCTGGCCGTCGAGCAGGATGCGGCCGGCGGTCGGCCGCAGCACGCCGGTCAGCAGGTTGATCAGCGTGGTCTTGCCGGCGCCGTTGGGGCCGATCAGCGCATGGCGCGCGCCGCTGCTCGACCTTCAGCGACACGTCGGCTGGCGGCGACGAGGCCGCCGAAGCGCTTCGCCGCAGGCCGAACGTCTCGAGCACGGCCGCCATGGTCAGCGACCCGTTCGCGGCGAGGAGCGCGGACGCATCGCGGTCGATCGAGCCGCATCGCCGAGCGTGCGGACCAGCAGTGGCCAGGTCGCGGATGCGCTCGCGGCCGACCAGCACGATGAGCGACCAGCACCAGCCCGATCCAGAACTGCCAGTATTGCGGGGTGAGAGCGGCGAGCCAGTCCTGCATCAGCTTGAACAGGATGGCGCCGATCAGGCCGCCATAGAGATAGCCGGTGCCGCCGATGATCAGCACCAGCAGCACGTCGGCGGAGCGCTCGAAGGCGAAGACCTCCAGCGAGGCGAACTGGGTGGTCTGGGTGAGCAGCGCGCCGGCGATCCCGGCATAGACCGCGGCGATCGTATAGATGGCGACCAGCCGGCGGTTGACCGGGATGCCGATCGCGGCGGCGCGCAGGGCGTTGCCCTTCACGGCGCGCAGCGACAGGCCGAACGGCGAATGGACGATGCGGCGGGCCAGGAGAAACAGCAGAAAAGCCACGGCGAGGCTGTAGGCGTAGGCGACGTGCCCGGAGATGTCGAAGCGGAAGAGGCCGAGCAGCGGCGCCATCACGATGCCCTGCAGGCCGTCGGCGCCGCCGGTGAGTCCGTCGAAGCGGTTGGCGATCTCGCGGAGCACCAGGGCGACGCCGAGCGTCACCATCAGGCGGGTGAGATCGGAGCCGCGCAGCACCAGGAAGCTGGTGGCGAAGCCGAGCGCGGCAGCGCCGAGCCCGGAGGCGATCAGGCCGAGGACCGGCTCGGCGATGATGGCGTGGCTTGGCCAGCAGGCCCGCCACGTAGGCGCCGAAGCCGAAGAACGCCGCATGGCCGAGCGAGATGATGCCGGCATAGCCGAGGATGAGATCGAGCGACAGCGCGAACAGGCCGAGAATGGCGATCTCGGTGAGGATGAGATGGCGGCCCGGCAGGACGAGCAGGGAGGCCGCCGCCGCCAGCCAGAAGGCGATCTCGGCGGGGCGCCAGTTCGCCCGGGCCGCGAGGCGGGACCCGGCCGCAGTTGCGAGCGGCGTCATGGCACGACTGCCCGCGCCGGGATCATCGCACGCTCACGCGGCCGAACAGCCCCTGCGGCCGCACGATCAGCACCACGATCATGATGGTGTAGATGACGAACGCGCCGAGCTTGGGGACGTAGTATTTGCCGGCGACGTCGCCGATGCCGAGCAGCAGCGAGGCGAGAAAGGGGCCGGTGATGCTCGAGGTGCCGCCGACGGTGACCACGATCAGAAAATAGATCATGTATTTGAGCGGAAAGATCGGGTCGAGGCCGAGGATCTCCGCGCCGAGCGCGCCGCCGAGGCCGGCGAGCCCGGAGCCGACCGCGAACGTCACGGCGAACACCGCGTTGACGTTGATGCCGAGCCCGCGCGCGACGCGAGCATCGTCGACCGCGGCGCGCAGCCGGCTGCCGAACCGGGTCTGCGTCAGCACCAGCTGGAGCGCGACGGTCATGAGCCCGCAGACCACGATGATCAAGAGCCGGTATCTTCCGACGCCGACGCCGAGCACGTCGATCCGCCCCTGAAGAACCTCCGGCAGCAGGACGAACTGCTGCTGCGAGCCCATCGTGTAGTCGACGGCGGCGACCGCCATGAAGACGAGGCCGATGGTGAACAGCACCTGGTCGAGATGGCTCTTGGCATAGACGTGGACGTAGAGCGTGCGCTCGAGCGCGAGCCCGATCGTCGCCGTGATCAGGAAGCACAGCGGCAGGGCGGCGAAGAACGGCACGCCGAGCCGGTTGACCAGCACCACGGTGACGTAGCCGCCCGCCATCGCGAAGGCGCCGTGCGCCAGGTTGACGAAGTTCATCAGCCCGAGGGTGACGGCGAGCCCGCAGGCGAGCACGAACAGCAGCATGCCGTAGGCGATGCCATCGAACAGGATCGTCAGCATGTGGAGGACATGCCTTGTTTGGCGCCGCGCGTGCCGCAGTTCCTCCCTCCCCCCGCTCTTGCGGCGGGGAGGGATGGGGTGGGGGGTCGGGCCGCGGGCGCGGAGCAGCAAATAGCCCCCCCACCCCGACCGCCTTCGCTGCGCTCAGTTGGTCGACCCTCCCCGCCAACGGGCGGGAGGGTAGACTCGCGGCACGGCCGTGCACCTAACATCATGTGCGATTGCCCTGCCCCGACTCCGATCCTACTTCTTCACCTTGCCGGGGTCCTTCACCGCCTCGAAGGTGGCGAACTCGACGTTGTAGAGCTCGCCGTCGACCCTCTCGACTTTTCGGATGTAGATGTTCTGCACGATGTCGCGGGTTTCCGGGTCGATCGAGATCGGGCCGCGCGGGCTCTCCCAGCTCATGCCCTTCATGGCGGCGATCAGCCCGTCGCCGTCGGTGGCGCCGTTGGTCTTCTTCAGCGCCTCGTAGATGAGGTGCATGCCGTCGTAGCCGCCGACCGCCATGAAGTTGGGGCGCAGCCCGTTGTTGGCCTTCTTGAACGCCTCGACGAAGGCCTTGTTCTTCGCCGACGGATGCGCCGCCGAATAGAGATGCGCCGTGACGGTGCCGATCACGGCGTCGCCCATGCCGTTGAGCAGGTCGTCGTCGGTGACGTCGCCGGGGCCGATCAGCTTGATGTCGGCCTTGTCGAGACCGCGCTCGATATACTGCTTGACGAAGGTACCGCCCTGGCCGGATGGGACGAAGACGAAGATCGCGTCCGGCCCGGCGTCGCGGGCGCGCTGCAGGAACGGCGCGAAGTCGGGCGATGCCAGCGGCACCCTGAGCTCGGCCAATATCTCGCCGCCTTGCTTGGTGAACTGCTCCTTGAAGGAGTTTTGCGCGTCGGTGCCCGGCGCGAAGTCGGAGGTCAGCGACACCACCTTCTTGATGGCGTTCTTCGCCGCCCAGTCGGCGATGATCACCGAGGACTGCGGCAGCGTGAAGCTCGTGCGCACGATATAGGGCGAGCGCTCGGTGATGATCGAGGTGCCGGCCGCCATGACGATCTCCGGAACTTTCGCCTGGGTGGCAAGTGGCGCGGCCGCCAGCGCCGCAGGCGTCACGCCGAAGCCGGCGATGAACGCCACCTTGTCGTTGACGATGAGCTCCTGGGCGATGCGCTTGGTATTGTCGGGCACGGCGCCGTCGTCCTTGAGGATGACCTCGATCTTCCTGCCGGCGACCGTCTGGCCGTTCTGCTGCATGTAGAGCCGCACGGCGGCGTCGATCTGCTTGCCGGTCGAGCCCTGCTGCCCGGTCATCGGCAGGATGAGGCCGATCTTGATGGTGTCCTGCGCTGCCGCTCCGCCGGCGCCGAGCGCGACGGCAGCTGCGGCCGCAATCAGCATTGTGCGCAACATGAAGTATCCTCCCAGGTGTCGATGATGTCTTGGTCGTTGAGGGAGCGGTGGCGCCCCTCCCCTTGGTGGCGACCGCGAGGCGGCCGGCCCCGCCGCCGGATCAGGTCATATGTCGAAGAATACCGTTTCGCCATCCCCCTGAAGTCGGATGTCGAGCCGGTAGGTCGGATGGGTGCCGCCCTCGCGCCGAGCGATCAGGGTGTCGCGGCGATCCTCCGGCACCAGTGCCAGGATCGGATCGGCGGCGTTGGCCGCCTCGTCGGCAAAATAGATGCGGGTGAACACGTGGGTGAGCATGCCGCGCGAGAACAGGACGACCGCGATATGCGGCGCCTGCATTTTCCCGCCCGGCCCCGGCACCGCACCGGGCTTGACGGTCTCGAACGAGAAGGCGCCGTCCTTGTCGGTGCCGGCACGCCCAAAACCCTTGAAGGCCGAGTTCGGCGATGCGCGGCCGTCAGCCGGATGGGCGTAGCGGCCGGCGGCATCGGCCTGCCAGATCTCCAGCATCGCGTCGGGGACCACCTGGCCGTCCCCGTCGAGCACCCGCCCGGCGATGCGGATGCGCTCGCCCGACGCGTCCGCGGTGACCAGGTTGCTGCCGATCGCCTCGTTCCAGTCGTAGTCCCTCGGCGTGAGCCCGAACGCGAAGAACGGCCCGACGGTCTGCGACGGCGTGATGCCCGACATCAGCGGGTTTCCATCGGCGTCTGATTCCTGCCGCGCAGCACGATGTCGAAGCGGTAGCACAGCGCCCATTCGGGGACGGAATTCTCCGGATCGAATGACGAGACCATGCGCGGCCTCGCCTGCTCGTCGGGCACCGAGTGGTAGATCGGGTCGAAGGCGATGAGCGGGTCGGCGGGGAAATACATCTGGGTGACCAGCCGCGACAGGAACGAATGGCCGAACAGCGAGAAGTGGATGTGGGCGGGCCGCCACGCATTGGGATGGTTGCGCCACGGATAGGCGCCGGGCTTCACGGTAACGAAGCGGTAGTGGCCGTCGGCGTCGGTAGCGGCGCGGCCGGCGCCGGTGAAGTTCGGATCGAGCGGCGCCGGATGCTGATCGGCCACATGGATGTAGCGGCCCGACGCATTGGCCTGCCAGATCTCGACCAGGGTGTCGGGCACCGGCCGGCCGTCCTCGTCGAGCACGCGGCCGTGCACGATGATGCGCTCGCCGAGCGGTTCCCCGGAATGCTGGCGGGTAAGATCCTCGTCGCCCGGCCGCACCACGTCGTGGCCGTAGACCGGCCCGGTCAGCTCCGAGAGCGTGTGCGGAACGATCACCAGCGGGCGCCTGGGCGAGCGCTTGGCGGTCGAGCGGTAGCCCGCATAGTCGAGCGGCGGATGCACCGCAAAGCTTTCGCGCGGATAGACCAGCGTCATGTCGATGTTCCCCTTCAGGCAACCCGTTCGAGCGCCAGCGAGGCGCCCTGGCCGACGCCGACGCACATGGTGGCAAGCCCGTGACGGCCGCCGGTCTTCATCAGCTGGTGCACCGCTGTCATCGCAAGCCGCGCCCCCGACATGCCGAGCGGATGGCCGAGCGCGATCGCCCCGCCGTTCGGGTTGACGTGCTCGGCGTCGTCGGCGAGGCCGAGCTGGCGCATGCAGGCGAGCGACTGCGAGGCGAACGCCTCGTTGAGCTCGATGACGTCGAAATCGGAGATTTTGAGACCGAGCCGCTCCATCAGTTTGCGCGTGGCCGGCACCGGGCCGATGCCCATGACGCGCGGCGGCACTCCGGCGGAAGCGAGCCCGAGCACGCGGGCGCGCGGGGTCAGATGATAGCGCTCGACCGCCTCCGCCGAGGCGACGATCATGGCGGCGGCGCCGTCGTTGACGCCCGACGCATTGCCGGCGGTGACGGTACCGGGAGTGCGGAACGGAGTTTTCAGCTTGGCCAGGCCGTCGAGCGTGGTCTCCGGCCGCGGGTGCTCGTCCTTGTCGACGACGACCGGCCCGGCCTTGCCGCCCGGGGCCTCGACGGCGGCGATCTCCTCGGAAAAATAGCCACCGGCAATCGCCTTGCCGGCGCGCTGCTGCGAGCGCCACGCGAAGGCGTCCTGGTCGGCGCGGGTGATCTGGAACTCCTCGGCGACGTTCTCGCCGGTCTCCGGCATGGCATCGACGCCGTATTGCTTCTTCATCAGCGGGTTGATGAAGCGCCAGCCGATGGTGGTGTCGAACACGTCGGCCGAGCGCTGGAACGCCTCCTGCGCCTTGCCCATGACGAAGGGCGCCCGGGTCATCGATTCGACCCCGCCGGCGACCGCGATCTCGATGTCGCCGGCGCGGATCGCCCGCGCCGCCGCCCCCACCGCCTCCAGGCCGGAGGCGCACAGCCGATTGACGGTGACGCCGCCGATCGAGTCGGGCAGTCCGGCGAGCAGCAGCGCCATCCGGGCGACGTTGCGGTTGTCCTCGCCGGCCTGGTTGGCGCAGCCGAAATAGACCTCGTCGAGGCGCGACCAGTCGACCCGCGGATTGCGGGCGACCAGCGCCTTGATCGGCACCGCCGCGAGGTCGTCGGCCCGCACCTTGGCGAGCGTGCCGCCATAGCGTCCGATCGGGGTCCTCACCGCGTCGCAGATATAGGCGTCGGACATCGGGCACTCCGTCGTCTGGCGGGATGAAAATCGGCCGGACTTTAGGGTTTGGGCCTGCCAGGGTCAAACAACCGATTGCGCCGAAATGGCAAAAATCGGAGACTGCGCGCCGACGGATGCCCCTGCCGCTCGACCGCCGGGTGAACCAGCCCGCCGTCGGGTGAGCGGACCGCAACGGTGTCCGAACCAGGGAGGGAAATCGATGACCGTGCTTTCCGCGACCCGTCGCAACCTGCTGGTTGCCGGAACCGTCGGGGCCCTGCTGTGCGGCGCCGGCGCCACCATGGCCCAGCAGGCCGCCGCGCCGCTGCCGCCCGGCTCGCCGCTGATCGGCCGGCCCGACAACGATGCGGCGAAGAAGCTCGCGCCGGTCGCGCCGCCGCCGATCCCGACGGCCGCCGAAAAACTGCCGCTGGACAAGCTGGTCGCTCCGAAGGGCTTCAAGATCGAGGTTTTCGCCGCCAACGTGCCCAATGCCCGCTCGATGCGCGAAGGCGATCGGGGCACGGTCTTTGTCGGCAGCCGGCTGGTCGGCAAGGTGCATGCGATCGTCGCCAAGGACGGCAAGCGCGAGGTCAAGGTGCTCGCCGAGGGACTGCACCGGCCGAACGGCCTCGCGCTCCACAACGGCACGCTCTACATCGCCGAGCTCTCGAAGATCTCCAAGATCGACAACGTCGAGGACCATCTCGACAGCCCGAAGCTGACCCAGGTCTACGACGACCTGCCGAAGGACGAGGCGCACGGCTGGAAGTTCATCGGCATCGGCCCGGACAACAAGCTCTATGTTCCGGTCGGCCAGCCTTGCAACAACTGCCTGCCGCCCGACACCCACGGCCAGATCCGCCGGATGAATCTCGACGGCACCGGCGTCGAGGTGATCGCCCGCGGCGTGCGCCAAAGCGTGGGCTTCGACTGGCATCCGGTGAGCAAGGAACTCTACTTCACCGACAACGGGCGCGACTGGCTCTCAGAGGACGTCCCCGAGGACGAGCTCAACCGCATCACCAAGGTCGGCGAGCATTTCGGCTCGCCGTTCTGCTACCAGGGCAATATCCCGGACGCCGAGTTCGGCTGGGGCCGTTCGTGCAGCGAGTTCACCCCGCCGGTCGCCCTGATGGGCCCGCATTCGGCCTCGCTCGGCATGCGGTTCTACACCGGCAGCATGTTCCCGGCCGAGTTCAAGAACGCCATCTTCGTGGCGCGCCACGGCTCGTGGAACCGCTCGAAGAAGTTCGGCGGCGACATCGTGGTGGTCAAGCTCAATGCCGACGGCACCGTGAAGTCGGTCGAGCCGTTCATCACCGGCTTCCTGCAGAGCAACAACTACGTGGCGCGGCCGGCCGACGTGATGTTCATGAAGGACGGCTCGATGCTGATCGCCGACGACTTCAACGGCGCGGTCTATCGGGTGTCCTATTCGGGCGGGCCCGCTGCGGCCAATTGAACGTCTCGAGGGTGGCGGCGCCGCCCTCGCCCACCTCATCGGCGCCATTAGCCCAGCGCAAGTCGGACCTTCCGACTTGCGATTTTTTTGTCGGACATGGCCTCGCCCACTTTCCCGCATGTCGGGATTTGTGGGCATAAGGGCGCGAACAGGCGACGAACCAAATCCAAGCGGCCGTGTTGTCGTTCGACCACAGCCCCAAGCGCGTGCGAGGACACCATGCGTCGAGTTGCCGCCGTCCTGGTCCTGCTCTGTGTCGCAGTCGTGCCCGCTTCGGCGGCGACCTTCGAGGAGCGCATCGCGCCGTGCCTCGCCTGTCACGGCGACAAAGGCCAATCGGAGACCCCGGAAGTGCCCTCCCTCGGCGCCCAGCCGTCGCCCTACCTGGTGATCCAGCTCTACATGTTCCGGGAAAAACTGCGCCCGGTCGAGCTGATGGTGGAGATGACCAAGGACCTGAGCAACGACGACCTGCAGACATTCGCCGACTTCATCGCCCGGCTGCCGGCGCCGAAGCCGCCCGCGGAGGCGCCGGACGCGGCCCGCATGGAGCGGGCAAGATCATTGGTGCAACGGCACCGTTGCGGCTTCTGCCACAGCGTGGATTTCGCCGGGCACGACAGCGTCCCGCATATCGCGGCCCAGCGCGAGGACTACCTCGCGAAAACGTTACGCGAATACAAGAGCAACGCGCGGCCCGGCTACGAGGCCTCGATGGCCGAGGTGGTGCAGCCGCTCGCCGACGGCGAGATCGCCGACATCGCCTATTTCATGGCGCATACGCCGTAGGGTGGGCAAATCGCCCGCAAGACCGCCGCGTCGGAACGATGCGTTGCCCGCGATTTGCCCACGCGGTCAGACGCGCGGCCCGGACCGGGTGGGCAAAATCGTACGCGAGGTCGGTACGCGGCGCGGAGCCCGCGCCGCAGCAGACACGATCCGCGCAGGTCTCTCCGGGCGATTTTGGACCGCGTGGGCAAATCGCCGGCGACGTCTGTCCAAATCACGCGTCTGAGCGGGCGATTTGCCCACCCTACGAGTCCTCATCCCACATGCGCCCTATGCGCGCAGCACGTTGCGAGATGGACGTCGCTGCGCTACGATTATCGACTGGTTCAACGACGGCCCGCCTGGGCCAATTCCCAACCGGAGGAGACCCACATGGCCTGGACGACACCTACCCTCGTGGAAATCTGCATCGGCCTCGAGATCAACGGCTATCTGCCGGCCGAGTTCTGATCAACGCGATCCGGCGCGATCGCCCCGGTGGGCGGACGCGCTGAAGCTTGCGAAAAATCCCGCGTGCCTCGCACGCGGGATTTTTTGCTGCGCGCCGGAACAGGCAAATCCGTTGCGCCCGCACCGGTGCTGCGCTACGGTTTGGATGAACGGCCCGCAAGCGGCCGCAAGCGGAGGAAGAGCCATGGCCTGGACCACCCCCACCCTCGTCGAGATCTGCGTCGGCCTCGAGATCAACGGCTACCTCCCGGCCGAGTTCTGATCGTCCGCACGCGAAGTCTGCGCGACGCCTCATGGGGCGCCTGACCGCCCTCGTGCTCGGCGCGGCGGCGGGCGGCGGTTTTCCGCAATGGAATTGCCGGTGCCCGGTGTGCCGGCTCGCCTGGGACGGCGATCCGCGGGTCAAGGCGCGCACGCAGGCGAGCATCGCGCTGTCGGCCGACGGCGAGCATTGGGCGCTGATCAATGCGGCCCCGGACTTGCGGGCGCAGATCGAGGCGACGACGGCGCTGCATCCGCGCAGCGGAACGCGTCACAGCCCGATCGCGGGCGTGGTGCTGACCGGCGCCGAGGTCGACCAGGTCGCCGGCCTCTTATGCCTGCGGGAACGCCAGGAATTTTCGCTCTTCGGCACCGACGAAACGCTGGGCGTGGTGGCGGCCAATCCGATCTTTGACGTGCTCGCTGCCGATGTCGTGACGCGGCGGACGGTGACGCCGGGTGTTGCGTTCGAGCCGGCGCCCGGGATGACGGCCGAGGTATTCGCCGTGCCGGGAAAGGCCCCGCTCTATCTGGAAGGAGACGACCCGGAGATCGGCGGCGAGAGCGGCGCCACGGTCGGCATCGAGATTGCGAGCGGCGGGGCGCGGCTCGCCTTCGTTCCCGGCAGCGCCGCGATCACGCCGGCATTGCGGGCGCGGCTCGGGCGCGCCGACGTGGTGCTCATCGACGGCACGCTCTACCGGGATGACGAGATGATCCGCAGCGGGACGGGAGGCAAGACCGGGATGCGCATGGGGCACATGCCGATCGACGGGCCCGGCGGCTCGCTGATCGCGCTCGACGGGCTTTCGGCGCGGCGCATCTATATCCATATCAACAACACCAATCCGATCCTGGTGGAGGGATCGCCCGAGCGCGACCGCGTAGAGGCTGCCGGCTGGGAGATCGCCGAAGACGGAATGGAGATTGAGCTGTGATGCTGCTTTCCGCCGACGAGCTGGAGGCCCGGCTGCGCGATATCGGGGCGCGGCGGTACCATCGACTGCACCCGTTCCATCATCTGCTGCACGGCGGAAAATGCACCCGCGGACAGGTCCAGGCCTGGGCGCTCAATCGCTACTATTACCAGGCGATGATCCCGATCAAGGACGCCAGCCTGATCGCGCGCTGCGAGGATGCGGCGATCCGCCGCGAGTGGCGCAGCCGCCTGGTCGACCACGACGGCGTCGCCGAGGGCGACGGCGGCATCGCGCGCTGGCTGCGGCTCACCGACGGGCTCGGCCTCGACCGCGACTACGTGGTCTCGACCCGCGGCATCCTGCCGGGCACCCGGTTCGCCGTCGAGGCCTATGTGCGCTTCGTGCGCGAGCGCTCGCTGCTCGAGGCCATCGCCTCGTCGCTCACCGAGCTGTTCTCGCCGGCGATCATCGGCGAGCGCGTCGAGGGCATGCTGAAGAGCTACGACTTCGTCACCAAGGATACGCTCGCCTATTTCGACAAGCGGCCGCCGCAGGCCAAGCGCGATTCCGATTTCGCCCTCGACTATGTCAGGCGCCATGCGGTGACGCCGGAAGGCCAGCAGGCCGTCCTCGCCGCGCTGGAGTTCAAGTGCGACGTGCTGTGGTCACAGCTCGACGCGCTGCATCACGCCTATGTGGCCCCGAAGCACGTCTCGCCGGGCGCCTTCGTGCCGGAGGATCAGGAAACATCGTGACCGAAACCGCCCAGCCAACCGTCCCTCCCGACGCCCGCCCGCGGCTGCCGCACGGCGTGCGCCTCGTCCACAACGAGGCCCAGGGCGGCCTGGTGCTGCTGGCGCCCGAGCGGGTGTTCAAGCCGGACGCGATCGCGGCGGAAATCCTCAAGCGCTGCACCGGAGAGGCGACGCTGACCGAGATCGTCGACGAGCTTGCCGAGACCTACAAGGCGCCGCGCGACCGGGTGCTCACCGACGTCACCGCGCTGCTGCGGGGGCTTGCCGACAAGAAGCTGCTGGAGCTTTGACGCGATGGCGGACAACCAGAAGCTCACGCGACCGCTCGGGCTGCTCGCCGAGCTCACTCATCGCTGTCCGCTCGGCTGTCCCTACTGCTCCAATCCGCTGGCGCTCGAGCAGCGCGCCGACGAGCTCGACACGGCGACCTGGACGCGGGTGTTCGGCGAGGCGGCGCGGCTCGGCGTCATGCAGGTGCATCTGTCGGGCGGCGAGCCGGCTGCCCGGCGCGACCTCGTCGAGCTCACCGCGGCGGCGCGCCAGGCCGGGCTCTACACCAACCTGATCACCTCGGCGGTCGGGTTGACGGCAAAGACGTTTTCCGCGCTGGTCGACGCCGGGCTCGACCACGTGCAGATCTCGATCCAGGACAGCGAGGAGGCTTCGGCGGATCACATCGCCGGCTACAAGGGCGCGTTCGCCCGCAAGCGCGCGCTCGCCGCCGCGGTGGTGGCGCGAAAGGTTCCGCTCACCGTCAACGCGGTGATGCACCGCGCCAACATCGACCATGTCGCCGACATGGTGGGGCTGGCGCTGGAGCTCGGCGCCAGCCGGGTCGAGATCGCGCACGTGCAGTATTACGGCTGGGCATTGGAGAACCGCGCCATGCTGATGCCGACCCGCGCGCAGGTCGAGCAGGCAGTCAAGACCGTCGAGGAGCTGCGCGCCCGCCATCACGGCGCCATCGTGATCGACGCGGTGGTTCCCGACTATTATGCGCGGTTTCCCAAACCTTGCGTCGGCGGCTGGGGCCGCCGCTCGCTCAACATCACGCCCGCGGGAAAAGTGCTGCCCTGCCACGCGGCCGAATCGATCCCCGGGCTCGAGTTCTGGTCGGTGCGCGACCATGCGCTGGAGGAGGTCTGGGTGTCGTCGCCGGCCTTCCAGGCCTTTCGCGGCACCGACTGGATGCAGGAGCCGTGTCGCAGCTGTCCGCGGCGCGAGCAGGATTTCGGCGGCTGCCGCTGCCAGGCCTTTGCCCTCACTGGCGACGCACGGGCGACCGACCCGGTGTGCCATCTCTCCCCGCACCACGCCATGGTGGGCGATCTCGCGGCGGTCCAGGAGGATGCGCCCTACGTCTATCGCCGCCTGCGCTCGCCGGAACCCGCGTAGGTGGGCAAATCGCCTGCAGTGACGGGGTAATCTTGAACAGGCGTCGCCGGGCGATTTGCCCACGCGGTCGGGCCGAGAGGTGCCACCGCGTGGGCAACGACGGAAGCGGTTCCAGCCACCAAACAAATGCCGGGGCCGTCGTTGCCCACCCTACGGCGCGGCGGTGCAGAAATCGTAGGGCGGGCAAATTGCCTGCTCGGACGGTGCAATTCGGACAAACATCACCGGCGATTTGCCCACGCGGTGATGTGGATCGGGTCGACAGCGTGGGCAAAATCGCCGCAACGCCCGTGCCGATCTCATCTGCTGCGGTGGGCGATTTTGCCCACCCTACCGGCTACTCCGCCGCCACCTCCGCGGGCTCGGAGACCCGCTCCACCTTGGCGGCGCAGTACTTGAACTCGGGGATTTTCCCGAACGGGTCGAGCGCCGGGTTGGTCAAGAGGTTTGCGGCGGCCTCGACGTAGGCGAACGGGATGAACACGACCCCGTCCGGCACCGCATCGTCCTGCCGCGCCGAGAGTTCGACCACGCCGCGGCGGGTCGAGACCCGCACCGCATCGCCCGGCACGATGCCGAGCTTCGCCAGCGTGCCGCGCGACAGGCCGGCGACCGGACCTGGCTCCAGCGCATCGAGCACCGAGGCGCGCCGCGTCATCGCGCCGGTGTGCCAATGCTCGAGCTGGCGGCCGGTGGTGAGGATGAACGGATACTCGGCATCGGGCACCTCGTCCGGCGCCGTGAATTTCGTCGCCACCAGCTTGGCGAAGCCGCCAGGACGCGGGAAACCCTTGTCGAACACCACGTCACGTCCCGGGATGTCCGGACCGTCCGCCGGATAGGTGACGTGATCCTCGCGCTCGACGCGATCCCACGAGATGTTGTCGAGCGCCGGCATCATCGACGCCATCTCGGTGAAGACCTCGCTGACATGCTGGTATTTCCAGCTGCAGCCGATCCGCGTGGCCAGGTCCTGGATGATCCACAGATCCTGCCGCGCCTCGCCGGGCAGCGGCAGCGCCTGGCGGCCCATCTGCACCTGGCGATTGGTGTTGGTGACCGTGCCGTCCTTCTCGGGCCACGCCGAGCTCGGCAGCACCACGTCGGCGTAGGACGCCGTCTCGGTCAGGAAGATGTCCTGCACCACCAGATGCTCGAGATGGGCGAGGGCGCGGCGCGCATGGTTGAGATCGGGGTCCGACATCGCGGGGTTCTCGCCCATGATGTACATGCCCTTGATCTCGTCGGCGTGCACCGCGTCCATGATCTCGACCACGGTCTTGCCGCGCTTGGGATCGAGCGTGACGCCCCAGGCCGCCTCGTACTTGGCGCGGGTCTCGGCATTCTCCACCGACTTGTAGTCGGGGAAGAACATCGGGATGAGGCCGGCGTCGGAGGCGCCCTGCACGTTGTTCTGGCCGCGCAGCGGATGCAGCCCGGTGCCCGGCCGGCCGACCTGGCCGCAGATCAGCGACAGCGCGATCAGGCAGCGCGCGTTGTCGGTGCCGTGGGTGTGCTGCGACACGCCCATGCCCCAGAAGATGATGGCGCTCTCGGCGCGCGCGAAGGTGCGCGCCACGTCGCGCAGCACCTCCGGGGCGATGCCGCAGATCGGCGACATCTCCTCCGGCGTGAACGGCTTCACGCTTTCGGCGAGCTTGTCGAAATCCTCGGTGTAGGTCTGCACATACTGCTGGTCGTAGAGCTTTTCCTCGATGATGACGTTGAGGATGCCGTTGAGCATGGCGACGTCGGTGCCGTTCTTGAACTGCAGCATCTGCCAGGCGTGACGCGTTAAGGCGCTGCCGCGCGGGTCCATGACGATCAGCTTGGCCCCCCGCTTGGCGGCCTGCTTGAAGAAGGTCGCCGCCACCGGATGGTTCTCGGTCGGGTTGGCGCCGATCACGATGATGACATCCGAGTTCCTGCACTCGTTGAACGTCGCGGTCACGGCGGCGGAGCCCACGCCCTCCAGCAGAGCGGCGACCGACGAGGCATGGCAGAGCCGCGTGCAGTGATCGACGTTGTTGGAGCCGAAGCCGGTGCGCACCAGCTTCTGGAACAGGTAGGCTTCCTCGTTGGAGCCCTTGGCCGAGCCGAAGCCGGCGAGGGCCCGCGGTCCGTCGCGGTCGCGGATTTTCACCAGGCCCTTGGCGGCGCGCTCCATCGCCTCGTCCCAGGTCGCCGGACGGAAGTGGGTCCAGGGATTCGACGGGTCGACCAGATCGTCGGCGGCCTTGCCGACGCCGTCCCGGCGGACCATCGGCTGGGTGATGCGCTGCGGATTGGAGACGTAGTCGAAGCCGAAACGGCCCTTGACGCACAGCCGGTTCTCGTTGGCCGGCCCGTCGCGGCCGGTGACGTAGAGCAGCTGGTCGTCCTTGATGTGGTAGGTGAGCTGGCAGCCGACGCCGCAATAGGGACAGACGCTGTCGACCTTGCGGTCGGCAAAGCTGTTGCGCACGTTGGCGGCGTCGAGCAGGTTCGCCGGCATCAGCGCCCCGGTCGGGCAGGCCTGCACGCATTCGCCGCAGGCGACGCAGGTCGAGGCCCCCATCGGGTCGTCGAAGTCGAACACGATCTTTTCGTGGAAGCCACGCCCCGCCATGCCGATCACGTCGTTGACCTGCACCTCGCGGCAGGCGCGGACGCACAGATTGCACTGGATGCAGGCATCGAGATTGACCGCCATGGCCGGATGGCTGCGATCGGGCGCCGGCGCCGCGTGCCGCGGAAAGCGACTCACGTCGACCTCGATGCGGTCGGCCCAGCTCCAGAACTTCGAGTCGGGATCGCGCGCCGCCGTCCGTTCCGGCTGGTCGGCGATCAGCAGCTCGAACACCATCTTGCGCGCCGCCCTGGCGCGCTCGGAAGCGGTCTTCACCTTCATCCCGGGCGCGGGTTTGCGGATGCAACTCGCCGCCAGCACCCGCTCGCCCTCGACCTCCACCATGCAGGCCCGGCAGTTGCCGTCGGGCCGGTAGCCGGGAGCCGGCGAGTAGCACAGGTGCGGGATGTCGGTACCGAGCCGCTTGGCCACCTGCCAGATCGTCTCGCCGGCTTCCGCCTCGACCTCGCGGCCGTCGATGGTGAAGGTGATCGGCTTCGTCATCGCAGGTCCTCCGGACCGAGTCCATGCCGCCGGGCGCGGCTGTTGCACGTCACCATGGGCGCAGCGGCTGCGCCAGGTCGTCGCGGAAATATTTGAATACCGAGGTCAGCGGGTTGGGCGCGGCCTGGCCGAGCCCGCAGATCGAGGCATCGCGCATGGCCTGGGACAATTCGTCGAGCACGCTCTCGTTCCACGGTCCCTGCATCATCAGCTTGACGGCCTTCTCGGTGCCGACGCGGCACGGCGTGCACTGGCCGCAGCTCTCGTCCTCGAAGAACCGCATCAGGTTGAGCGCCACCGCCTTCATGTCGTCCCGGTCGGACAGGATGATGACGGCATGCGAGCCGACGAAGCAGCCGTACTGCTCGAGGGTACCGAAATCGAGCGGCAGGTCGGCCATCGCGGCCGGCAGGATTCCTCCAGAGGCGCCGCCCGGCAGATAGCCCTTCAGGCGGTGGCCGGGCTGCATGCCGCCACAAAACTCCTCGATCAGCTCGCGTGCCGAGACGCCGGCCGGCGCCACCTTCACGCCGGGGCTGACGACGCGTCCGGAGACCGAAAAGCTGCGAAAACCCTTGCGGTCGCGGCGGCCGTGAGAAGTGAACCAGTCGGCGCCGTTCTCGACGATGTCGCGCACCCAGTAGAGCGTCTCGACGTTCTGCTCCAGCGTCGGCCGGCCGAACAGGCCGACCTGAGCCACATAGGGCGGGCGGTGGCGCGGCAGCCCGCGCTTGCCTTCGATCGACTCGATCATCGCGGATTCTTCGCCGCAGATATAGGCGCCGGCGCCGCGGCGCAGATGCAGCCTCGTATGCGGCACGAGCCCGGCGGCCTCGACCCGGGCGATCTCGGCTTCGAGCAGCAGCCGGATCTCCGGATACTCGTCGCGCAGGTAGATGTAGACCTCCGGCGCCTCGACCACCCAGGCGGCGATCAGCATGCCCTCGAGAAACCTGTGGGGGTCCCGCGCCAGATAATGGCGGTCCTTGAAGGTGCCGGGCTCGCCCTCGTCGGCATTGATCGCCACCAGCCGCGGCGCTGGCTCCTGACGCACCAGCTTCCATTTGCGGCCGGTGGGAAAACCGGCGCCGCCGAGACCGCGCAGGCCGGCCACATCGACCGTCTCGATGATGGCGTCGCGGGTTCTCGCGCCCGACAGGCAGTCTTCGAGCAGCCGGTAGCCTCCCGCCGCCCGGTAGGCGTCGAGATCGGTCTCCGGCTTCGCCGCATGGGCGTGGACGCCCGCCTTGACGGCGGCGGCAACGCTCTCAGGGCTGGCATTCATCACCTGCACGTGACCGACCGCGCAGGCCGGCGCCCGATCGCAGGCGCCCACGCAGGGCGCGCGCAGGACGCGCACCCCCGCGCCGAGCCGTCTGGTCAGATCGTCGAGCAGCTGCTCGGCACCGGCCATCGCGCAAGACAGGCTGTCGCACACCCTGACGGTGACGGCGGGCGGCGGCGTCTCGCCTTCCTTCACCACGTCGAAATGGGCATAGAAGGTCGCGACCTCATAAACCTCGGTCAGCGCCAGCTTCATCTCCTCTGCGAGCGCCGCCAGATGCGCGGCGGACAGGTGGCCGTAGCGGTCCTGGACGAGATGCAGGTGCTCGATCAGGAGGTCGCGCTGCCGCGAGCGGTCGCCGAGCAGCGCAAGGATGTCCTCGCGCGCCCGCGGGTCGACCTGGCGGCCCTTGGGGGTCTTGGGCGGCCGGCGGCGGCCGGCCGCCGGCTTGTTGCCGGGCACGGCGTCGCGATCGGCGTGAACCGGCGCGGCCTGGTCTCCCGAAGGAGCCGGCGCCGGAAACGGATGCTCGGCGGACTTGTCGGTCAAATGCACCTGCCTGCGGTCAAAATGGTCCTGCCGGCCCGGCCGACATCGGCCTCCAGAGCAACGCGGCGGTTGTCAACATCTCTCATTCCGTCACCTCGGCAAGCAGGAAAGCGCAGGTCGGCGCCGAAGCGCAATCCCGCACATCCGATCGCCCGATTGCGGTTCTCTATCGATCGTCGCGCCGCCCCGGCACGATTCCGCATATAGCCAGAAACTCGATGTTTTGCAAAGGGTTGCCTCAGGGGGCGGGTCCGTTCGAATTTTGCCGCGGCGTCGGGAGATTCGCCATCTGCTCCGGAAGGGCAGACACAGGCAGGCGGGGGGCAGGAGGCCATCATGCTCAAGGCCGAAGAGCGCAGAGCGTATTCGGAAGATTGCATCAGGCTGGGAAGAGAACCAAACATCTCCCTGCAGCGCGCCACGATGCTCTCGGCGATGTCCAAAAACTGGACCGGACTCGCCGGCCAGCTCGATCGATACGAGGCAGTCGTGAAAATGCAAGGCGAGTGAGCTCACTGCCCACGTTCACCGGGAGCACGGCTCATCGGCCGGCGCGCGAGCCGGCATAGGCGGCGACCAGGGTCTCGTTTCTTTCATCGCTCATGGGCCGCAGCCAGCTGCGCGAGAAGTCGACTTTCTCGGGCACGTCAAGTCCGAGAAAGCCCAGAATGCGATCGGTAACTGCCGCCGAATCCGCGACCAGATCCTCGTATTCGACCTCGATCGGCACGATTCCCCGCTCGGCAAAAAAGCGATCCCATTCCGCGATCTGCCGCTCGATTTCCGTCAGGCAGCCGTCGAGCTGATCGAGCAGCGTCAGCCGCTGCGACGGGCTGGCGAGCTTTGCCTGGATATCCGCCAGCAACCAGCCGGGAGGCACACGGTCGTCGGTCTCGAAGCCCGAGCGTCGTCCCGCCTCGACCATGGGATGGTCATCGGCTGCGAGCCGCTGCCATCGATTCGTTCCCTGCGCGATCAGGAACGAGACGGCCTGCCGGATCCGGTCCCGCCGGACGGTCCTGATGCAGCGCAAGCCCGGCAGGGAGATGATGCCCGGCTGCGGCGGGCCGAGCCGGAGGCTCCACAGCTCTCCCCGCAGAAGCTGCGCCATCTGCGGCCACATCAGCTTGAGGCCGAAGACGCCGTTCGCCGTCCGCGCCTTGGTCAGAAGCTCCATGAGATATGCTGGTTCCGCGAAGCCCGCGCTGATTCCGAGCATCTCCTTCGCGAGCCGTTCCGTGGACGGCAGCAGCCACTCGCTGGGCGATCCCGCAACGCCGGATGTCATCAGCCGCTCGCACACGAATGTGCTGCCCGACCGCGGGGTGGAGCAGACGAAATAGGACAGCGCCGGGATCGCGCCCGATTGCTCGAGGATAGGTCCGCCTGCTCGATTCACGGTCCCGCTAGCCCTCTTTCACCCGGCATCTGCAAAATGCTTTCGCCCCGCCCCGCTGAGCGCCGCGGAGCAGGCTACCGCTGCTTCTTGCCGGACGCCACGATCGCAGGGCGTCCAGCCCAGCCCGGGAACGCCGGCGGATAGCGGACGACCTCCACGCTGCCAAAGTAGGATTCGAATTGCTCGACCATGAACTCGATGTTCGGTGCGAGCATGTGCGAATGAACCTTTCGCCCCTCGCTCTCGACGTAGCTCCACATGATGCCGGTCACCATCACCTTTCCTGCATTGTACGTGACTGCCTGGAAGGGCAGGTCCACGCCGGTGATCAGTCTCGGATCGGCAAGCGGCACAAAGCAGGTGCCCGACGGCGCCGTCCAGGCCCACAGATTCTCGATCAGCTTGAGCATGTCGCGGATGGTATCGACCAGCCCGTAAGCGTACCACATGCACGATGTCACTCCCCAGTGATCGTTCCATTCGGGCAAGGGATCGCGAAAGTCATGCTGCAGCAAGGGGACACCGTCATTCCCTTGCCTGGCCAGCTTCAGCATCGCGGGAGAAAGATCGATCCCCGCCCGCTCGATCTGAGGGAAGTGCCGCAGGAAAAAGCCGGTGCCGCAGGCGACATCGAGCCATGTCATGCCTGGCGTCAGAAGCTTCTCGAGCAGCGCAAGCTCGGCCTCGGTATCGGGGCGCACCAGGGGAGCGAGAAGAAACTCCTGCTCGTAAGCGGCCGCATACGCCTCATCATACAGCCGAACGATCTCGTCACGGTTCATCCAGCACCTCTATGACCTGGCGGCACGCTGTGACCCGATCTATTCTCGATGCACCAGTCGATTTGGCAGGTCGGCCACTCGAATGATGGCCTTCAGCTCGGCGATCTGCGCAGAGACGTTCGGATAGAACAGAAGGGCGTGCACGACCGGTAGCCACATCCAGACCGGTTCGCTGGCGGCCAATTGAACGGCGGCCCCAAGCGGAAGCCACAAAACGTAGAACGATTCATTTGCGAACGGAACGCTTCGACGGATCATCCATGCTTCCGACGTGAGCGCGAACTCGAAGCCAAGCCGATATTTGATCATTTCCACTACACAATAGATAACAAAAGCTGCGGCGACAAATGGCGCCCATCCCCAGGTGGAGAAAACAAGGACGGCGCTGATGGGAAGCTCGAAATAAAGATTGAAGAACGTCAGAAAGCGCGACATCCGCTCCGGGCGACTCCTCGTGGCAAACGTGGCCGTGCCCGAACGTATGTCGTTGGCGCGATCAAGAATCTGATGGTGGAGAATCCCCTTAATGCCGAGCGCCGCGGCCCATATCGTCATGACGACAGGAAAACTCAGGCCCGACTGCGGCGAGGTCATTCCGAACATGGAAAGCGCCAGGAGCGTCGGTGTCACATGAGAACCCAGCGCATCGCAGGCAAGCCCGGCGATCCCTCGCTCCTTCAAACGGACAACCGGCAAGGAATAGATCGTGGGCCACAGAAGATTCACCGCCAGCAAAATCAGTGTCGGGATCGAGTAATGAGCGACCAATGCCGGGGCGAACCCCGCAGCCAGGAACGTCGCACAAAACAGGAAGCGACGAGTCCAGCTCGCATCGGCCATATGGTTGTGCTTGCCCGCACGCAGGTCTGCCTCGACATCAAACGCATCGTTGACGACGTGACCATAGGAGGCGACGCCCGAAATCGAGCACAGGAAGCAGGCAAGCAACAGCGCACCGCGACTGCTGTCGCATCCGATCCTGAGGATGTCGAGATAAGCAACGGCCAGCAGCGGGGGAACCTTGGAGAACCACCAGTTCTCCGGTCGCGCCGCTCGGAATAACCGGCCAAAGGCCTGGGTGATTGCCGGCATGAGTCACCGAAAGCGCCTTCTCGACGCGATCATCGAGTAAGCAGCCACGTTCCCGTCTGTAGCATGAGAGCCCGCTTGTTTCCCAGCCCCGTTGTCCAATTGGCGTGAAACGTGAATGGCGCCAACGCCCCATGCATGGGGGCAACGGGTAATGGGCTTGGCAGCAGCCCCTTATAGCTCAGACCGTTGAGGAACAGCGCCTCGGGCAACGGATAGATTTGCCCTACCCAACCCGGTTCTTTCATGACCATCGCATCGGACACAAACTGCTCATCGAGTGCCGCGCTCCCCGAGGGCCGGCTGTCGTGCTCGCTCAGGACCTCGTCCAAGAAGCGTCGGGATACGTCCGTGGCCTTCAGCGAGACAAACCCCCAGCAACATACCGGTGGAAACCGCCGGACGGCCTCGGTCTGAAAGGCGAGCGAATAGTGACCAGCGACAGATTGAAGATACCACAAGGGATCGCTCAACCAGGCAACATCGAGGTCG
Source organism: uncultured Alphaproteobacteria bacterium (assembly GCA_963755055.1). Taxonomy (GTDB): domain Bacteria; phylum Pseudomonadota; class Alphaproteobacteria; order Rhizobiales; family Xanthobacteraceae; genus AP-16. Next base: position 90,659 of record CAVWIS010000022.1, read on the forward strand.
GCATAGACGACATGGCGATACTGCTCAAGGAGCCAGCGCAAATACCTGACCTTCGCCCAATTGATCGAGATGAAGGCCGGAGTTCCGTATTCGACGTAGCCCTCCGGCATCAAGTCCGGCGATGGATCGCAGAACCTCGTGAATGAGAACGGATGCGCTCCGGCCCTGTCAAGGATAGGATCGATCACTGCGCCGGCGTTGTCGGGACGGGCGACGTGGACGATATTGGGATCGATGCCCGCTTTTGCGAGCCCAAGCAGCGCATTTTGCAGAAAGTCCTCGACGCCCAAAGTGGCGAGCATCGCGATGATCGTGTGTTCGTTCATGCGCGCTGTTTCACTTGCGGGCCGCAGCTTGTGCGAGCATCGGGAGGAGAGATCGGCATATTGCAGGGCACCGGCGGTATTGGCAATACCGCCCAGGATGCGCGGGCTTTTTCTGCAACCGTCGTGGACAATGGACTGACCCGGGAGAAGCGCTGGTGCGCGGGGGCGAGCGGGACGCGTTGGATCACAGTTGCGGCGGCGCCGATTGCACGCGTCGACCTGAAGCGGGGCTCAAGCGCGAGCCACATCTGGCCAGGCTGTGCCGCTTAGCCCTGCGCGGCCGTGCCGGATATGTCGAGTTCCGGGGGCTGCATCAGCGCGAGGCACCGATCCGCCTCCGCCGTCAAGCGGTCGATCTCCGTCAGTCGCTTCTCACATACATCGCGCAGCACAAGACTGTCCAGGTAGTCCCGCATCCGCTCGGACTGCCGTTCCGGGGAAGGACGGCGAAAAAAATCAGTGAGCAGAAGCTCAATGCAATCCCGTGCCCCCTCGAGCCAGTACGGCAGTTTCCATCTCAACCAACCTGCATCGTGGCGAGGCATTGCCGGTTGATCGAGCTCCGGGGCCGGGGGCCATGGCTCGATCGGGTCGAACTCCAGGCACGCCGGCCTGACGAAGCAAGGCGTGACGCTTCTCGATCTCTACATGCAACGATAGGATCGATTGGCGGCGCTCCTCGGCTGCAGCGCGCAGCCGGCGTGCCTCTCCTTGTACGGTCCGCAAAGTCACCGGCAGAAAATTCCGCAAGGTCAATCCGATCAGCGGAAGTCTTTCCCCCCATGGCGCAGGAAAGCTCAGCGCCCTTCCGAGGAGGAACATCCTGGTCCGCAAACCCATGATGAGCTCATCGAGACCCGAGCGGCGGGCGGCCTCTCGATGCCAGGACGAAAGCTCGTTGCGGCGGTAGGTGCGCAGACATCCAGGCAGCGCGACGATGCGTCCACGCGTCAGCACCGGCACCAGGATGAAATACTCCATGTGATATACCACCGGCTCTCCTCGATAGGTTCGGCCGCCAAAAATGCCGCCTCCAGCGCCTCTCTTCGGAACATTCCATAGATCGCGAAACAGGCCGGATCCTGAGGCCAGCCAAAGTAGATGGATCGCACGTCCCGTGATTCGCGGTTCGGGTAGATTTGCGGAAAGGTCCAAGTGGTAAGCTGTCCCGGCCCCTCGAGATCGAGCAGATGGAAATCACCGCCGCAAAGCATCACATCCGGATTGGCGTCCAGGAATGCCGCTGTCGTGCTGAGATATCGTGGGCTGGACAGCACATCGTCGCAGGCCAACCAGGTGAAGTACTTGCCGTTGGAGAGGGCGAAGGCTTGCCCGAAGTTCGGAAGTGCGCCGAGATTCTCGGCGTTGCGCCAGTAGCGAATGCGGGCGTCTTTCTCGGCATACTCTCTTGCGACCGCCTCGGTGCCGTCTGTTGAGGCGTTGTCGGAGACGATGACCTCGAAGTGGGGGTAGTCCTGCGCCAAAGCCGAATCCAAAGCTTCGCGCAGGTAGCGTTTGCCGTTGTAGACAGGCACCCCGATACTGATCAGCGGGATTGACGACCCGTCGCCCGACATACCGTCAGAACAGCCCGACGATCTTCCCGTCCGCGCCGACATCGATCGCATCCGCCGCCGGCACTCTCGGCAGTCCCGGCATGGTCATGATCTCGCCGCAGATCGCCACCACGAACTCGGCGCCCGCCGAAAGCCGTACCTCGCGCACCGGGATGATGTGGTCGACCGGCGCACCCTTGGCGTCGGGATTGGTGGAAAAACTGTACTGCGTCTTGGCGATGCAGACCGGGAATTTTCCGCAGCCCATCGCCTCGAAATTGGCCAGCTGATCGCGCACCGGCTTGTCCACCGCGATGTCCTTGGCACGGTAGATCTCCCGGGCGATGATGCGGATCTTCTCGATCAGCGGCATGTCGTCGGGATAGAGCAGCTTCAGCTTGCTCTTGCCGCTGTCGATCACCTTCACCACGGCGCGGGCGACGTCGGCGGCGCCCTTGCCGCCCTCCGCCCAGTGGTCCGCCATCAGTGCCTCGACGCCGAGCCTGGCGCAGCCCTGGCGGACCAGATCGATCTCGGCGTCGGTGTCGGCGCTGAAGCGGTTGATCGACACCACCGGCACCAGGCCGAACTTGTGCACGTTCTCCACGTGGCGCTGCAGGTTGGCGAGTCCCGCCTCAAGCGCCTTGAGGTTCTCGGTCTTGAGATCCTCCTTCTTCACCCCGCCATGCATCTTCAGCGCCCGGATCGTCGCCACCAGGACCACGCAGTCGGGCGAGATCCCCGCCTTGCGGCACTTGATGTCGATGAATTTCTCGGCGCCGAGATCGGCGCCGAATCCCGCCTCGGTGACCACGTAGTCGGCGAGCTTCAGCGCCGTCGTGGTCGCCATCACCGAGTTGCAGCCATGCGCGATGTTGGCGAACGGACCGCCGTGCACGAAGGCCGGCGTGCCCTCCAGCGTCTGCACCAGGTTGGGCGCCAGCGCATCTTTGAGCAGCGCGGTCATCGCGCCGTGCGCCTTGACGTCGCCGGCGCGCACCGGCTTGCGGTCGCGGGTATAGCCGATCACGATGTTCGACAGGCGCTTCTTCAGATCGTCGAGATCCTTGGCGAGGCAGAAGATCGCCATGACCTCGGAGGCGACCGTGATGTCGAAGCCGTCCTCGCGGGGAAAGCCGTTGGCCACCCCGCCGAGCGAGGAGACGATCTGGCGCAGCGCGCGGTCGTTCATGTCCATGACGCGGCGCCACGCCACCCGGCGCGGATCGATGCCGAGCGAATTGCCCCAGTAGATGTGGTTGTCGGTGAGCGCGGCGAGCAGATTGTTGGCCGACGTGATGGCGTGGAAATCGCCGGTGAAGTGCAGATTGATATCCTCCATCGGCACCACCTGGGCATAGCCGCCGCCGGCAGCTCCCCCCTTCATGCCGAAGGAGGGCCCGAGGCTCGGCTCGCGCAGGCACAGCATCGCCTTCTTGCCGATGTGGTTGAGCGCGTCGGTGAGCCCCACCGTGGTGGTGGTCTTGCCCTCGCCGGCCGGCGTCGGCGTGATGGCGGTGACCAGGATGAGCTTGCCGTCAGGCCGGTCTTTGAGCGACTTGACGTAGTCCATCGACACCTTGGCCTTGTAGTGGCCGAACGGCTCGAGGTTCTCGGGCCCGATTCCGAGCTTGTCCCGCGCGACCTCGAGGATCCGTCGCTTCTCGGCGCTTTGCGAGATCTCGATGTCGCTTTTCGGATTGGCATGCTGCGAGGCGGGCATCAGGAACTTCCCCCAAATATCTTTGTGTGATCAGCCGAGCAGCGTGCCGACTGCCAGATTGGCGCCCTTGGCAAATTCCGCCGCCGCCACCTTGCCGCCGTCGGCATGCTTGACCCGCAGCACCCTGATGCGGCCGTCGGCGCACACCACGGTGAAGCCGTCGGCGTCGACGGCTGCGACCTCGCCCATCTTGCCGGCGATGCCTTTCGGGTCGCGCGCCGGCAGGGGTTTCGACTCGAACACCTGCAGGGTCTTGCCGTCGAGCGTGGTCCAGGCGCCGGGCGCCGGGTTGCAGCCGCGGATCAGGTCGTGGATCTGCCGCCACGGCTTGCCCCAGTCGATCCTGGCATTGGCGGCGGTGCAGCGGCCCTCGTAGGTCGCTGCGGCGTCGTTCTGCTTGATGCGCGGCGCCTTGCCGGCCTTCACCAGGTCGACGGATTCGAGCATCGCCTCGACGCCCATCGGGAACAGGCGGTCGAAATAGACCGAGCCCAGCGAATTGTCGGGAGAGATCGGCGTCTTCTTCTGCAACAGGACATCGCCGGTATCGAGCCCGTTGTCCGGCCAGAAGATCGACAGACCGGTCTCGGTCTCCCCCTGGATGATCGGCCAGTTGATCGCGCTCGGGCCGCGGAATTTCGGCAGCAGGGAGGGATGGTACTGGATCGAGCCCTTGGTCGGGATTTTGAGGAAATCCTCGGGCACGAACAATGTCACAAAGGCCATCACCTGCAGGTCGGGTTTCAGCGCGCGAAACTCCTCCCACACTTCCGGCTTGCGGTAGGAGGCCGGCTGGTAGACCGGCAGGCCAGCCGCCAAGGCGGCTTCCATCAGCGGGTCGGGCTTCTGCCCGGGCTTTTGCGGCGCCACGTAGACGGCGACCACCTCCTCGCCGCGCTTGAGCAGCGCTTCCAGCACCGCCTTGCCGAACGCCTGCTGGCCATGAACCACGATGCGCATGAAGCTCCTCCCGACAGACGTTCTTGTTTCGGAGAGATTACGTTCGCGGCGTCATGGCCGGGCTTGTCCCGGCCATCCACGTCTTCGCTGCCAAGCAAGAAAGAAGTGGATGCGCGGGACAAGCCCGCGCATGACGGTCCTGACTCACGCGGCCGCCGCTTGCGTCTTGTCGGGGGCCGTGATGGCGCCCGATGCCTTGATGTCGGCGAGCTCCTTCTCGGAATAGCCGAGCACTTTTCCGAGGATCTCCTCGGTGTGCTCGCCGAGCAGCGGCGAGCGCCGCACCTCGCAGGGCGAGTCCGACATCTTGATCGGGTTGCCGACGGTGAGATATTTGCCGCGGGTCGGATGGTCGACCTCGACCACTGTCCCGGTCGCCCGCAGCGACGGCTCCTCGGCGATCTCCTTCATCGACAGGATCGGACCGACCGGAATGTCGTGGGCATTGCAGATGTCCATGACCTCGAACTTGGTCTTGGTCATGGTCCACTGCTCGATGGTGGCGAAGATGTGCTTGAGACGCGGCAGCCGCGCCGCAGGCTTGGCATAGTCCGGATCGGTCTTCCATTCGGGCTTGCCGATCAGGTCGCAGATCGCCTCCCATACCGGCGCCTGGGTGATGAAATAGATGTAGGCGTCGGGATCGCTCTCCCAGCCCTTGCACTTGAGGATCCATCCGGGCTGGCCGCCGCCGGAATCGTTGCCGGCGCGCGGCACCGCGACACCGAACGGCACGCCCTCGCCGTACTGGCTGTATTCGCTGAGCGGCCCGTGGGCGAGCCGCTGCTGGTCGCGCAGCTTGACGCGCGCCAGGTTGAGCACGCCGTCCTGCATGGCGGTGAGCACCTTCTGGCCGCGTCCGGTGCGCAGGCGCTGGTAGAGCGCGCCGACGATGCCGAGGGCGAGATGCAGGCCGGTGCCGGAATCGCCGATCTGGGCGCCGGTGACCAGCGGCGGCCCCTCGCGGAAGCCGGTGGTCGACGCCGAGCCGCCGGCGCATTGCGCCACGTTCTCGTAGACCTTGCAGTCCTCGTAGGGTCCGGGACCAAAGCCCTTGACCGAGGCCACGATCATGCGCGGGTTGAGCTTGTGGATGTAGTCCCAGGTCAGCCCCATGCGGTCGAGCGCGCCGGGGGCGAAATTCTCCACCAGCACGTCGCAGTAGCGCACCAGGCGGTCGAGGATCTCCTTGCCCTTGGGATGCTTGGAATCGATGGTGATCGAGCGCTTGTTGCCGTTGAGCATGGTGAAGTAGAGGCTGTCCGCCCCCTTCACGTCGCGCAACTGCCCGCGCGTGATGTCGCCGACGCCGGGCCGCTCCACCTTGATGACGTCGGCACCCATATAGGCGAGAAGCTGGGTGCAGGTCGGGCCCGACTGCACGTGGGTGAAGTCGAGAATGCGCACGCCGTCGAGCGCCTTGCCGTCCTGGCCGAAGGGTTTTGCCGACGGTCTCGGCAATCCATTGCCGGCCGTGCGAGCGGCCGCGCGTCTCGCCGCCGGCTTGCGGGAGCGCCCGCGCACCGCGGGCTTGGCGGGCTTGGCGACCTTGCGTTTCGCCGCCGGCTTCCTCACGACTTTCTTCGCCGCCTTGGCGGCTTTCGGTTTCTGGCGTTTCGCCATGGACGGTCCTCCTCGATCTCAGCGCCGTGCTCCGGCGTGCTGCTCTATTTCTTGCGAAGGGCGCTCTGCGGGTTGAGGTTGCCGATGCGGCCGCTCTCGGAACCTGCCGCCGGATCGATCGCCGCGTTGATCAGCGTCGGCTTGCCGAAGTTCGATCGCGGTATCGACGGCGCGCTTGAGCTCGTCGGGCGTGGTCACATGAACGCCGACGCCGCCGAAGGCCTCGATCATCTTGTCGTAGCGCGAGCCCTTGACGAAGACGGTCGTCGCCGGGTCCGCGCCGCCGGCCGCATTGGCGTCGGTCCCCCGATAGATGCCGTTGTTGTTGAAGATGACGATGCAGACCGGCAGGCCGTAGCGGCAGATCGTCTCCACCTCCATGCCGGAGAAGCCGAACGCGCTGTCGCCTTCGACCGCCAGCACCGGCTTGCCGGTCTCCACCGCAGCCGCGATGGCAAAGCCCATGCCGATGCCCATGACGCCCCAGGTGCCGACGTCGAGACGTTTGCGCGGCTGGTAGATGTCGATGACGCCGCGGGCGAGATCGAGCGTGTTGGCGCCTTCGTTGACCAGGATGATGTCCGGCCGCTCCTTGATGACGGTGCGCAGCGCGCCGAGCGCCCCGTGGAAGTCCATCGGAGACGCATTGTTCATCAGCCGCGGTGCCATCTTGGCAACGTTCTCGTCGCGCTTCGCCTTGACCGAAGTGGTCCAGTCGGCGGGCGGCATCGGCCACTTGCCGTCGATGCCGTCCAGAAGCGCCGCGACGCAGGAGCCGATATCGCCCACCAGCGGAGCGGCGATCTCGACATTGCTGTCCATCTCCTTGGGGTCGATGTCGATCTGGATGAATTTTTTCGATCCGGGCTCGCCCCAGGTCTTGCCCTTGCCGTGCGACAAGAGCCAGTTGAGGCGGGCCCCGACCATCATCACGACGTCGGCGTCCTTGAGCACCGTGGAGCGTGCCGCGCCGGCGCACTGCGGATGGGTGTCGGGCAACAGGCCCTTGGCCATGCTCATCGGCAGGAACGGAACGCCGGTCTTCTCGACCAGCGCGCGGATCGCATCATCGGCCTGCGCGTAGGCGGCGCCCTTGCCGAGAATGATCAGCGGACGCTTGGCGCCTTTCAGCACATCGAGCGCGCGCTTGACCGCGGCCGGCGCCGGAATCTGGGCGGGCGCCGCATCGATCACCTTGACCAGCGACTTCTGCCCGGCCTCCGCATCCATCACCTGGCCGAACAGCTTGGCGGGCAGATCGAGATAGACGCCGCCGGGACGGCCGGACACCGCGGCGCGGATCGCGCGCGCCACGCCGATGCCGATGTCGGCGGCATGCAGCACGCGGAAGGCCGCCTTGCACAGCGGCTTGGCGATGGCGAGCTGGTCCATCTCCTCGTAGTCGCCCTGCTGCAGGTCGACGATCTCGCGCTCCGAGGAGCCGCTGATCAGGATCATCGGAAAACAGTTGGTGGTCGCATTGGCGAGCGCGGTGAGGCCGTTGAGGAAGCCCGGCGCCGACACGGTCAGGCAGATGCCGGGCTTTTTCGTCAGGTATCCGGCGATGGCCGCGGCGTTGCCGGCGTTCTGCTCGTGGCGGAACGACAGCACGCGGATGCCGGCGGCCTGCGCCATGCGCCCGAAGTCGGTGATCGGGATGCCGGGGACGCCGTAGATCGTATTGATGCCGTTGAGCTTGAGCGCATCGATGATGAGGTGAAAGCCGTCCGTCAGCTCCCGTTCCTCCGCCGTGGCGGCCGCGGTCTTCGGCGCGGTCTTGGCTGCTGCTTCGGCCATGAAGGCCTCCCTTGGGTCGTTGTTCTTCAATCGAGATAATGGGCGTGCCGGGCGACGTGCTCGGCGAGCCCCAACGCATGCTGGCGCACCAGATCCTCGGCGCGCTCGGTATCACGCTGCTCCAACGCCTGGATGATGTTCATGTGGTCGCGGATCGAACGGTCGGCGCGATCCTCCTCGCCGATCGTCTTGCGGCGGACCATCCGCATATGGGTGAACAGGTTCTCGGCGAGATCAATCAGCACGCCGTTGTGGCTCATGCGGATGATCGCCTGGTGGAACTGGATGTTGACCTCGGAATACTCGTCGAGCTTGGCGTGCAGCCGGCCGTCCTCGAAGGTCGTGAACATGCTTCGCAGCGTCGCGATCTCGGCGTCGGTCGCATTGACGGTGATCAACCGCGCCGCCATGCTCTCCAGCGCCGCCCAGGCGGTGATGATCTCCAGGACCTGGCGCCGGGTCTTGCGCACCACGTAGACGCCGCGGCGCGGCACCGAACGGACGAACCCCTCGCGCTCGAGCTGGGCCATGGCCTCGCGCACCGGCGTGCGGCTGATGCCGAGGTCCTGGGCGAGCTGGCGCTCGTCGAGACGGACCTCGCCGGGCTGGTCGTAGACATTGAGCGACACGATGACGTCGCGCAACGCCGCATAGGCGCGGTCGGCGAACGTCGAGGTGTCCTCCAGCGGAGCCACGGCGATCCGCGCGGGCGCATCGGACGCACGGTTGCGTGGAGGCATTACGCTCATGGGTTTCCCGAATGCTCATCGGCCCTCCGCAACGCACGCGGTGGCCGCCAAATCGGGCGGGATCATAACGACTTCCCGCTGGAATACAATATGCCAGCGGGCTCCCGAGGCGGAGAGGACGGGCCGGCGCCGATTCGCCGGCCCTTCCCTTCAGGCCTGGCTCATGGCGCGCCTGCGGACCGGCTTCAGCACGAAGATCGCCAGCAGCGCCGCCACGATATTGAGCGCCGCCGCGATGATGAACACCGCGCTCCAGTTGCCGGTCTTCTCCATCAGGACGTTGCCCAGCGGCACCAGAAGCGATGCCGTGCCCTTGGCGGTGTAGAGCAGGCCGTAATTGGTGGTGGCGTATTTCCGGCCGTAGATGTCGGTGCAGGTCGCCGGAAACAGCGAATAGATCTCGCCCCAGGCGAAGAACACCAGTCCCGACAGGATGACGAACCAGAACGGATCATGCGCGAACATGAGGAGCGCATAGATGCCGATGCCTTCGATCATGAAGGCGATGAACATGGTGTTCTCGCGGCCGATCTGATCCGACACCCAGCCGAAGAACGGCCGGGTAAGGCCGTTGAGCACCCGATCGATCGACAGCGCGAACTGCAGGGCCGGCAAGGTCAGGCCGAGGATCGATATGGGGATCTCGGCGACCTTGAAGTCCTTGGCGATGGGCGCGAGCTGCGCGGTCGCCATCAGGCCTCCGGTGCCGACCATGACGAACATCGCATACATCAGCCAGAACGGCGGGCTGACGATCACCTCGGAGGGCGCATAGTCGCGCCGGGTCTGCTCCACCGCAGGAGCGGTGGGAGGCACGACCTCCCCCGCTTCCGGGGCGCGCAGCAGCAGCGACACCAGCACCACGATGACGCCCTGCCCGATCCCGAACCACAGGAACGCGCTCTGGTATCCGCTCGAGGCGATCATGTTGGCGATCGGCACGACGGTCAGCGCCGATCCGGCGCCGAATCCCGCGGCCGTCAGGCCGGCCGCGAGGCCCCGGCGATCGGGAAACCATTTGAGCGCATTGCCCACCGACCCGCCGTAGATGACGCCGGCGCCGACGCCGCCCACCGCCGCGCCGACATAGAGCATGAACAGCGAGTTGGCGTAGGAGTTGATCACCCAGGCGACCGCCACCAGCACCCCGCTGCCGCAGATCATGATCCGCGGACCGAGCTTGTCGATCAGGTAGCCCTCGATCGGCACCAGCCAGGTCTCGGTCAAGACGAAGATCGTGAAGGCGAACTGGATCGCGGTCCGACCCCAGTGGTATTTCTGGTCGATCGGGTTGACGAACAGCGTCCAGCCATATTGCAGGTTGGCGATCATCACCATGCAGATGATGCCGAATATCAATTGTCCCCAGCGCGTCGCTTCGGACGCTACCGCGCGGCTCTCGACCGTTCCGGAAGTCGTGGTCATCTCCATCCCCATTGGTTTCTTTTACGACTTATTTCGTCAGCTTATTCGATCCATGGGACTTTGCCCACTTGGCATAACGTATACTATCAGGGGGTCGCTGCAACGTTGAGTTAGAAAATCGCGCCTACGACCAATTTACTAGAACCCCCCATAGAGCCAGGAAATTCCATCATAGGCGTCGGCCGGGCTGCGGCCCCCCAGCATCTCGTCCCGCAGCTCCGCCGTCACCCCGGCGGCGTGATAGACCTCGCCGTAGACCCGCGCCATGATCTGCACCCTGCCGGTGCGCCGATAGCGCGCCGCCTGATAGGCAGAAAACGCCGCCGCAATGTCGTCCGGCCTCGCGGCGAGGCTGTCGGCGAGACACACCGCGTCCTCCACCGCCATGCAGGCTCCTTGCGCCAGGTATTGCAGCATCGGATGGGCCGCGTCCCCGAGCAGGGTGACGCGGCCCGACGACCAGGCTTTCACCGGCTCGCGGTCGCACAGAACCCACATCCGCCAGGTCTCGATGCGCTCGAGCAGGCGCAGCACCTCCGGCCGCTGGCCGGCAAAGCGGACCATCAGCTCGGCCGGATCGCCTTCGCTGTTCCAGCCCTCCACGTAGCGGTCGGAATGGAACACCGCGACCAGATTGAACAGCGCACCGCGCCGCAGCGGATAGTGGACGAAGTGGGTGCGCGGTCCCGCCCACAGGACGACATCGGGTCTCCACAGGTCGTCCGGCACCTCCTCGCGCCGCAGCACCGCCCGATAGGCGATGTGGCCCGACACCCGCGGCGCCCCGTCTCCCACCACGCGCTCGCGGATCGACGACCACAGGCCGTCGCAGCCGATCAGCGCGCGGCCGCGGATCTCCTCGCCGCCCTGCAGCCGGACGTTCACGACCTGTCCGTCATCGGAGAAGCCTTCGACGCGGCGCCCGGTTTCCAGGGCGACGAGATTCTGCGAGCGGCACGCCTGGAGGAAGACCGCATGCAGATCGGCCCGGTGGGTGACCGCATAGGGCTCCTGGAAGCGGGCGAAATATTCGTCCTCGAGCGGGATCCTGGTGATGCTCCTGCCGCTCAGCGCACAGCGCATCTCCTGGGCGGGCGGCCGCCAGGCATCGGCCAGCACCGCGTCCTTCAGGCCGATGCGGGCGAGCGCACGAAAGACATTGGGTCCGAGCTGGATGCCGGCGCCGACCTCGCGCAGCTCGGCCGCCTGCTCGAGCACACGCACCGGAAACCCGCGGAGCGCCAGCGCATGAGCCGCGACCAGGCCGCCGATGCCGCCGCCTGCCACCAGGATCGGAAGGTCTTGCCCGTTCACCGCCATTGCGTTGGCGCTCCTCCAGTCCCGGCAGTGCCCGCGCGCGGTTGCCGCGTCAAGGCATGGACAATCCGCATCCATGCAATAGGTTTAGCGCGGTTCTTCCCTGGCGAGTTTTCCCGTGACTGAAAAGATCGATCTTAACGTGAACGGCCGGGCGGTCAGCGTCGAGGCCGACGCCACCGCTCCGCTCATCGGCGTGCTGCGCAATGCGCTGGGCCTCATGGGCACGCGGTTCGGCTGCGGGCTCGAGCAATGCGGCTCCTGCATGGTGCTGGTCGACGGCGAGCCGGTCTATGCCTGCACCCGCGAGGTCGCGACCGTCATGGGCCGCACCGTCACCACGATCGAAGGCCTGTCCGACGGCGACCGCCTGCATCCGCTGCAGCAGGCATTCCTCGCCGAGCAGGCGGGACAATGCGGCTACTGCCTGACCGGCATCCTGATGTCCGCCAAGGCGCTCATCGACCGCAACCCAAGACCTTCGCGCGGCGACATCGTCGCGGCGCTCGATCCGCATCTGTGCCGCTGCGGGATCCACAACCGGATCATCCGCGCGGTCGAGCGGGCCGCCGCCCAGATGCGCGAGGCGGCGTCATGAGCGCGGTCCCGCTGCCGAAAAGCCTGGTCGACAATCCGCGGCTCGACCGCTGGGTCAGCTTCGCGCCGGACCGCACCGTGAACGTCGGGACCGGCAAGGTGGAGATCGGCCAGGGCGTGCTCACCGCGCTTGCCCAGATCGCCGCCGAGGAGCTCGACGTCGCGCCCGAGCGGCTGCGCATGGTGTCGGGCGACACCGAGCGCTCGCCCGACGAAGGCACGACCGCCGGCAGCCTCTCGGTCGAGGTGTCGGGCACCGCAATCCGGCTCGCCTGTGCCGAGGTGCGCCAGCGCTTCCTCGCCCACGCCGCCGGCGTGCTCGGCTGCGACGCCGGCGAGCTGGCGTTTGCCGACGGCCGCATCACGCGGCGCGGCGAAAACACCCAGTTCGACTACTGGTCGCTCGACGGCGAGGTCGATCTGTCGGGACCGGTGACTGGAGCCGCGCCGGTCAAGCGGCCGGAAACATTCCGCGTGATCGGGCGGAATGTTGCGCGGCTCGACCTGCCGGCGAAGGTCTCCGGCGCAGCGTTCGTGCATGACCTCGCACCGAACGACCTGCTGCACGCCCGGGTGCTGCGCCAGCCCCGGCGCGGTGCCCGGCTGAGCGGGATCGACCAAGGCGCGATCGAACGTGCCCTCGGCGATACGATCCGGCTCGTTCGTCGGGGTGATTTTCTCGCCGTCGCCGGCCCCGACGAGACCGCCGCGGCTGCCGCGATCGAAGCGGTGCGACGCCATTGCGTCTGGGACGGCGGCACCGAAATCCCCGACGATGCCGGCGCGCCCGACTTCCTGCGCTCGGCCTTTTCCCGCGACCGCGTCATCGAGACCGGTTCGCCAGCCGCCGGCGGCGGTGCCCGCACGAGCGTCGAGGCGACCTACTCGCGGCCCTATATCGCCCATGCCGCGATGGCGCCGTCGTGCGCGCTGGCGCGCTTCAGCGGCGGCCGGCTCACCGTGTGGACGCATTCGCAGGGCGTGTTCTTCCTGCGCGGTGCCATGGCTCGCGTGCTCGGCCTGCCGCCCGAGCAGATCGCGGTGGTCCACCAGCAGGGCGCCGGCTGTTACGGCCACAACGGCGCCGACGACGTCGCGCTCGACGCGGCGCTCGTCGCCATGCAGGTGCCTGAGCGCACCGTGCGGGTGCAATGGAGCCGCGAGGACGAGCTCACCTTTGCACCGTTCGGCTCCGCCATGGCGATTCGCCTGCGGGCGGGGCTCGACGAGGGCGGCAAGCCCGCCGAGTGGGTGCACGAGATCTGGAGCGGCCCGCACGGCCAGCGCCCCAACCCCGGCGCGCCGCACCAGTTGCTCGCCTCGCGCGCACTGCCCGGCGCCGCGCCCGCGCCGGAACCCGTCGATGTGCCCGATGCGGTCGGCGGCGGCGCGGTGCGCAACGCCGTCGTGCTGTACGACCTGCCGCATCAGAAGACGATCCATCACCTGCTGACGCAGCTGCCGGTGCGCACGTCCTCGCTGCGCACGCTTGGCGGCTTCGTGAACGTGTTCGCGGCCGAATCCTTCGTGGACGAGTGCGCCGAAGCCGCCGGTATCGATCCGCTCGCCTATCGGCTCACCATGCTGTCCGAGCCGCGGGCCCGCCGGGTGGTCGAGACCGCGGCCCGCATGGCCGACTGGTCAAACCGGCCCGACCGCGGCAGCGGCCGCGGCAAGGGTCTCGGATTTGCCCGCTACAAGAACCGCGCCGGCTACTGCGCGGTGGTCATCGAGGCCGAGGTCGACGAGACGGTGCGGCTGATCCGGGCCTGGGCCGCGGTGGATGCGGGCCTCGTGATCACCCCCGACGGCGCGCGCAACCAGATCGAGGGCGGCATCGTCCAGGCGGCGAGCTGGACCCTCAAGGAGGGGGTCCGGTTCGCCGACGGACAGGTCTCATCCTCGACCTGGGAAACCTACCCGATCCTGAAATTCTCCGAAGTGCCGGAGATCTTCATCGAGCTCGTCGATGCGCCCGGTGAGCCGCCGCTCGGCGTCGGCGAGGTCGCCCACGGACCCACAGCCGCCGCGATCGGCAACGCGGTCGCGCACGCACTCGGAGCCCGCATCCGCGACCTGCCGCTCAACCGCGAGCGCATCATGGCGACGTTGTTGAAGTAGCGACGCAGGGTGGGCAACGGCGGCCCGTGCGCCGTAGGGTGGGCAACGGCGGCCCCGGCGTTTGTTTGGAGCACTACGTCAATTCCGCGTTGCCCACGCGGTCAGACGCGCGGCCCGGACCGCGTGGGCAAAATCGTACGCGAGATCGAAACGAGGCGCGGAGTCCGCGCCGTGATTTTGCCCATCCTACGCAAATGCCGCCGCTCAGCTCGCCAGACGCACCGCCTGCGGGACGGCCAACGGCTTGTTGGCGCTGTCGAGGAACTCGATGGTGTTGAAGATCATGTCGGCGTCGCCGACGTTCTCCAGGTCGTGGACCTTGAACTCTCCCGCCCGATAGGTCTCGTGGCGGGTCTCGCCCGGCGCATAGCTGTACTCGACGGTCGAGCCATCCATCAGGTGCTGGCGCCCGCGGCCGCCGTTCACCGAAGTCCAGAAATAGTCGAGCACGTGGCGATGGAAGCCGACGCGCTCGCCGGGCTTCAGCCGGATGATCCAGATGCGGACCCGTTCGTTCTCCGACAGGAGCTCGGTGCCGACGCAGCCGTTCGGCTGGGCGCGCTCGCGGGCGAACTCGTCGACGAGCGCTTGCGGCCAGGCGCCGGTCTCGGCGCGCGCGGGCTTCTTGTCCAGCATGGTCAACGACATGAAATGCCTCCGGATCTCGCGACGACTTTGATTCCAGTCGCCTCATGTATAATCGCCGCCACGACCGACAACAATGCCCTGCCGGCAACCCCACCCCATGCAATACGTGCAACCATCGATGACCCTTCCGGCGATGAGGCGGCGCCCGCGATGACCGGCCGGCGCGCCATCGTGATCGGCGGCTCGATGAGCGGGCTCCTGGCGGGGCTCGCCCTGCGCCGGCACGCCTGGGACGTCGAGATCTTCGAGCGCGTCGAGAGCGAGCTGTCCGGGCGCGGCGCCGGCATCGTGGCGCAGACCGAGCTGCGCGACGTGCTGCACGGCATCGGGATCGACCGCAACGCCGATCTCGGCGTCGACATCACCCAGCGCCGGGTCTTCGACGCCGCGGGAACCTTGATCCTCGAGCACGAATGTCCGCAGACGCTGACCTCGTGGGACCGCATCTATCGGCTGCTGCGCGACGCCTTTCCGCCCGAGCGCTACCATCGCGGGCGCACGCTGGCGCGCGTCGAGGAGCGCGCCGGCGCCGTGGTGGCGCACTTTGCCGACGGCGGCACCGCGGAGGGCGATCTGCTGGTCGGCGCCGACGGGCTGCGCTCGACGGTGCGCGAGCAGTACCTGCCCAGCCTGGTGCCGCTCTATGCCGGATACGTCGCCTGGCGGGCGCTGGTGCCGGAGGCCGCGATGACGCCGGCCGACCATCGCGATCTCTTCGGCTATCTGTCGTTCTGCCTGCCTCCCGGCGAGCAGTTTTTGGGCTATCCGGTCGCCGGGCCCGAGGACGATTTTCGCGCCGGACATCGCCGCTACAACATCGTCTGGTACCGCCCGGCCGACGAGGCGACCGAGCTGAAGAGCCTGCTCACCGACGAGTCCGGCGTCACCCACGTCGTCTCCATCCCGCCGCCGCTGATCCGCGCCGCGGTGATCCGCGCCATGCAGGAGGCCGCCGGGCGGCTGCTGGCGCCGCAATTCCGGCGCGTCCTGATGCTGGCGCCGCGGCCTTTTCTGCAGCCGATCTACGATCTCGAGGCGACCCGCATGGCGTTCGGCCGCGTCGCCATTCTGGGCGATGCGGCATTCGTGGCGCGGCCGCACGTGGCGGCCGGCGTGTCCAAGGCCGCCGAGGACGCCATCGCGCTCGCCGCCGCGATCGAGGCCGCGGGCGAC
Source organism: uncultured Alphaproteobacteria bacterium (assembly GCA_963755055.1). Lineage (GTDB taxonomy): Bacteria > Pseudomonadota > Alphaproteobacteria > Rhizobiales > Xanthobacteraceae > AP-16. The sequence continues at coordinate 106,674 of CAVWIS010000022.1, forward strand.
GTCAAGCAGGGGCTTGCGCGTTTCGAGGAGCTGCGCCTTGCGGTCGGCCGCCGCATCATCCAGCGCGCCCGCCATCTCGGCGCCTACATGCAGGCCGGCCAGCGCACGTCGGAAGAACGTGCGCGCGCCGAGCTCCACAGTCGCCCACAGGCGGTGCTGACTGAAACCGCGGTGCTGGATTTTCTCTACCAATGACGCGACGCGGCCTTCGCCAATCGGATCAGGCCAGTCGGCGGCGGGTCGCGCAACCTCGTCAGGCGGCTCTCAATCCGGTCAGGAACTTGTCTGCGGCTGCACTGAGCTGCTGGGCCTGTTGATCCAACAGGCTCGCCGCGGCCAACATGTTCGTCGACGCCTTGCCGGTCTCCGCAACGGCACCGTCCAGCTCGGTGATATCCGCAGAAACTTGAATTGTCGCTTGAGACGAGGCTTCGACGTTGGACGCGATCTCGCGCGTGACCACATCCTGCTCCTCGACACCTGAGGCAATCGCGGAGGAGATCTCGGAAATATTGCGAATAACCGCCGCGATGGCCTCGATCGAGCGCACGGCCTCGCCGGTAGCGCCCTAAATCGCCGCGACCTGTGCTTGGATCTCGTCCGTCGCCTTCCCGGTCTGACTGGCAAGCGCCTTGACCTCCGAGGCAACCACCGCAAATCCGCGGCCGGCCTCGCCCGCGCGAGCGGCCTCGATAGTGGCGTTCAAGGCGAGAAGGTTGGTCTGACCGGCAATGTCGCCGATCAGCTTGACAACCTCGCCGATCCGCTGCGCGGACTCGGAGAGTCCGCGAATGATCTTGTCGGACCCGTCGGCGTGAGCGACCGCCTCATTGGAGATATCCCGCGCGGTCACCACGCGGCGGGAAATATCCGTGATTGACTTTGCCATTTCCTCCGATGCGGAGGCCACCGCCTGGACGCTCGCGGACGCTGATTTCGCCACCTCGCCAACCGTCACGGTCCGGGCGCCAGCCTGTCTGGCAATGGAAACGACTTGCTCGGCATTGTGTCCCACCGACCGGGCCGCCTGAGAGACCGCGTCCACGATGCTCTTGACCTGCTGCTCGAACTCGCCCGCCAGGCGATCGAGCATGGTCTTGCGGTCGGCTTCCGATCGCGATTTTGTGTCCTCCTGCTCGCGTCGGAGCTCTTGGGCTTCCTGGCTCGATGCCCTGAGGATGACCACGGCGCCGGCAATGACGCCGATCTCGTCGCGCTGCCCGGTGGCCGGAATCATCACGTCGAAATCGCCTTGGGCGATGCGCTTGATCGACTCGGCAATCCGCACGACCGGCCGGGCAATGCCGCCGCTGACAAGAAACGAAACCAGACATCCAACCAGAACCGCGACCACCACTATCCCGGCAAGCACCATGCCCTGATCGCGAAGCTTGGCGTCCGTCCGCGCGATCTCGGCATTTCGTGCTGCCTTGGTGAGCGCCGTCAACTCCTCAATTTGCTGCTCGATCTGCACGAAGCTGCGCTCCGCGCCCATCATGAACATCAGCGCCGACCCGGCGTCGCTGTCGGCCATGTCGATGACGTTCTTTCCCTGCTTCATGTAGGCCGCAAGGGCGGCTTTCAGCTTGTCGGCCGCTTCGGCCGACTTGGCGCCATGGCTCCTGACGCTGTCCACGGCGTTCAAGCGTGCCGGAACCCCGGCCATCGCCTTTGCGGTCTGCTCGGCGATCGTCTTTATCTTGTTCTGGTCGGTCTCATTTGCTGCCGTAGCGGTGAGGCGATAGAGTCTCGCCTGCGCCGCCCATATGGCGGTGCTGAAGTCCGCGACCGCCTCCGCCTGCAGGATCGGCCCCGTCATCAGCGCGTCGAGCGTCGCCTGGTTGGTCCGCTGCATCTGCAACGCACTTGCGCCAAGGCCGATCAGGGCCAAGATGAGGAACGCCGGCGCGAGGAGCACCTTCCAACGAAGTCGGAGATTGAAAAACCAACGCAGCATGTCTCAGCCCTTGGATCGCTGTCGGCGCGCTCACTCCACCACCGTCGCTCCCGGGCGCAGCGGGTAGCTTCCGACAGGGTCAGGACTTGTAGACCCCGGCGCAGACTGCTGTTTCTTCGAGCCTTTCGCAGTACATCTCTTTGGGCTCGATCTTCTTGGTCATCGGATCGACGAACTTGTAGTCCTGCCAGAACGAAGGCTGCTTGCGGGCCAGCTCGGCACGCTCCTTGACGAAATACTTGCCGTCGACGTCCTGGGCGTCGATCAGGTCCTTGCCGACCAGCTTGGCGTTGGCGCCATGCGCCAGCACCTTCCCGTCCAGACCGTAGACGACTACGTAGAGATCGCGGTCGGTGAATCTTCCGGCCTTGTTGGTAATCTCCGCGTAGGCCTTTTCCGGCCCCTGCTCTTTGAGGAAGGCCACGGCCTTCTTGACCATCGCCTGAGCTTCATCCTTGGTGGCCCTTTCGGCGGCCAACACCGGCCCGCAGACGAGCGCCGCCCCGGCCAGTACAGCCGCCGCCACCTGAACCTTCCAAGCCGTCATTGTTCGTATCCCGTCGCTCAAGGCGCCTCGACTTGCGGCACCGTTGGCAACAAGCATCGTCCGAGGCAGTTAAGAAACTCTTCTGGTCGCGGCCGTCCTGGCGGTACGGAACCGCGACAAATCGTCAGGAATGACAACGAGTTGTCCCATTCCCAGGAGGACGAGGGCGCGCCATCAGTAGTTTGCCGGATGCCGGTTGGGTCGCCTTCTATGCGGGCTCGACCAGCCGATCCAAGGTCGTCTTCATGACGACCGCGGCCTGCTGCATCGCGGTGCGGATATCGCCGGCGACCTCGTCGGGCAGGAAGTCGGAAATCCAGACGATCCTGCTGCCGTGCTCGCCGTCGGCGAACACCTGAGCCGACGCGTTGTAGTGCGTGGTCCGTGCCCCCTCCGCCGACCAGACGAGACGGCGCGCCTCGTCGTCGATGTCGACGATCGGCTCGCGCACCACCATGCCGTTGCCGAAGGTGACGATCCGGGCGCCCGGCTCGAGCCGGGTGGCGACGACGAAGCCCGGCACCAGGCGGGTGTGCAGGGCGCCGATGTCGCGAATGGCGGCCCACACATCGTCGGGTCGGGCCGTGGTCAAAATCTCCTGGCGGTTCGAGGCCATGTGGCGTTCTCCATCGCGGATGAGCCGCTGCATTGAACCGAGGTCCGATGCGGCGGCGTTGCTGTGAGACGAAGGATGCGCCGTGAGCCAGCTCGCCTTCTTGGAGAAAATTGCCGTGCTGCCTCGACACGCCCGTTACGGGGCGAGGCCCCCTCACCCGCCCGCCTTCGCTGCGCTACGGCGGTCGACCTCTCCCCGCAAGCGGGGCGAGGTGGAGACCGCGGCCCGTCTTCGGCAGAACGTTGGGCACTCCTGGTTGCCGCAAACTCGGCACCTCTGCTCCTTCTCCCCGCTCTTCGCGGGGAGAAGGTCGGGATGGGGGGCGCTTTCGACATGCCGGTCGCTGGGAGACGCGCCTTCAGATCCCCAAGACCTTCTTCGCGTTGCCGCCGGCGACCGCCGCCGTGGTGGCCGCATCGAGCCCGCTGTCCGCCAGATGACCGATCGGATCGTACTCGGCCATGTCGTAGGGATAGTCGGTGCCCATGATGATGCGGTCGGCGCCGAACACCGCGATCAGGTTCTGCAGCTGGTGCGGCGTGAACACCACGGTGTCGAAATAGACGCGCTTCAAGTAGGTGGTCGGCGGGTGCGGCAGGTCGCCGTGGACGTCGGAGCGCGCCCCCCAGGCGTGGTCGATGCGGCCCGAATAGCTCGGCAGATAGCCGCCGCCGTGGACCGCGAGGATCTTCAGCTTCGGATGCCGCTCCATGACGCCGTCGAAGATCAGGTAGTGCAGCGCCATGGTGGTGTCGAACGGATTGCCGATCACGTTGTTGAAGTAGAAGCGGGTGAGCCGCCGCCCTTCGGTGAAGCCGTTGGGATGGATCACCACCAGGGCGCCGAGCTCCTCGGCCTTGGCCCAGAACGGCGCGAAGGCCGGATTGGAAATTTCTTTGCCGGCGACGTTGGTGAGGATCTGCACGCCCTTGAAGCCGAGGGTGCGCATGCAGCGCTCGAGCTCCTTTGCCGCCTCGGCGCCGTCCTGCAGCGGCACGGTGCCCATGCCGACAAAACGGTCGGGTTTTCCCGCGACGTAGCGGGCAATGCCGTCGTTGACCATGCGGATGGCCGGCACCGCGACCTCGGGCGCGAGCGTGAAATAGCACTGCGGCGGCGGCGGCATCACCACCTGGATGTCGATGCCCATCTGGTCGAGGTCGGCGAGCCGCTCGTCATATTGCAGCATGCGCGAGCGGCGGTCGGCCTCCTGCATCTGGTTGAGCGCCTTGGTCTCGGGCGTGGCGAAATGGGCGAGCGGAATGGTGGAGACGTCGAGATGCGGCTGCACGAAGGTGGCGGCTTCCGGCACCGCCACATGGGCGTGGATGTCGATCGTGGTGCTCTTCGGCCGCACCTCGCGGCCGGGCCGGCCGTGCTGCCTGGCCGCGGTGGGTCCGTAACGGTTCGACTGGGTCACTGTCCGCTCCTTCCGATGTTTCAAAAGACGCCGAGGTGCTGGGCGATCACCGCGTGGTTTGCCCGGGTCTCCTGCGGGGTGCCGCGAAAGACCACGGAGCCGGTGTTGATGATGACGATGTCGTCGGCGAGGTCCAGGGTGAGCTTGATGTTCTGCTCCACCAGGACGATCGACTGGCCCTCGGCCTTGAGCTCGGCGATGGTGCGGCCGACCTCGGCGACGATCTGCGGCGCCAGTCCTTCGGACGGCTCGTCCATCAGCAGCACCCGCGGATTGCCCATCAGCGCCCGCCCGATCGCCAGCATCTGCTGCTCGCCCCCCGACAGCGAGCCGGAGAGCTGCGACTGGCGTTCCTTGAGCCGCGGAAACAGCCGGTAGACGCGCTCCAGCGACCAGGCGGCGCCGCCGTCGCTGCGCCGCGTCCGCTGCGCCGCCACGATCAGGTTCTCGCGCACCGTCAGGGTGCGAAAAACGCGGCGGCCCTGCGGCACCAGGCAGATGCCGCGGCGCGCGATCGCCTCCGGGGCGAGGCCTGCGACCGGCTCGCCGAACAGCGCGATGGCGCCGCGGCGCGGCCTGACGAAGCCCATGATGGTATTCATGCAGGTGGTCTTGCCGGCACCGTTGCGCCCGAGCAGCCCGAGCAGCCGCCCCGGCTGCAGCGCGAAGGCGACGCGATGCAGCACGTGGCTGTCGCCGTAGAAGGTGTCGACGCCGTCGATCGCCAGCGCGTCATTCGCCAAGGTAGACCTCCTTGGTGCGCGGATCGGCGACCACCTCGGCCCGGGTGCCCTCGACGATCACCTGCCCGTAATGCAGCACCGTGATGCGCTCCGCGAAGGCCAGCGCCGTATCCATGTCGTGCTCGATCATCACGATGGTGACGTCGCGGGGGATCTTCTCCAATAGATCGCGGATCGCCTGGCGCTCCTCCTGCGACAGGCCGGCGAGCGGCTCGTCGAGCAGCAAGACCTTCGGGTGCTGGGCAAGCGCCATGGCGAGCTCGAGGCGGCGCCGCTCGCCATACGAGGTCTCGGCGACCAGCCGGTCGGCGCTGGCCGCAAGCCCGACGCGCCCGAGCGCCTCGCGCGCCTCGTCGTAGAGCGCGCGGCGACTGCCGAGCGACACCCACGGATTCCAGCGCAGCCGGTCGAGGCCGAGCAGCGCCAGCACCACATTGTGGCTCAAGGTCTCGCGCGGAAACAGGGTGAGCACCTGGTAGGTGCGCGCCAGGCCGAGATGGACGCGCCGCTGAGTCGGCAGCCGCAGCAGCTCCTGCCCGAACAGTCTTGCCGAGCCGCTGTCGGGGTGGAGGTCGCCGGTCACCAGGTTGAACAGCGTGGTTTTTCCGGCGCCGTTGGGCCCGATGATCAGGCGCCGCTCGCCCGGCATGACGCGGAGCGAGACCTCGCGCGTGGCCGGCAGCCCGCCGAACCGCTTGCTGAGGCCGTCGAGCTCCAGTGCCGGCGTGGTCATGGCGGCGCTCCGTCGACGCCCGGCCGGGGGGACGGTTTGGCGGCGCCGCGCGCGGCCAGTTGCGTCCACAAGAGCCTGATCCCCGGCACCAGGCCGCTCGGCATGAACAGGATCACCACCACGAAGATCGCGCCGAGCAGCGAGTTCCAGCGGTCCACATAGGTGCTCACCACGTTCTTGACCAGCGTAATGACCACGGCGCCGACGACCGGGCCGGTCAGCGTGCTGGCGCCGCCGAGGATCGCCATCAGCAGCACCTCGGCGGACTGCTGCAGCGACAGGGCGTGCGGGCTGATGAACAGGTTGTAGTAGAGGTAGAGCAGGCTGGCGATCGACGCCCAGAAGCCCGCCATCACGAAGGCGAGCCATTGAACCATCCACACGTCGTGGCCGAGCATGCGCATGCGCCGCGGCTGGTCGCGGGTGCCGCGGAGCGCGGCGCCGAACGGCGAGCGGGTCAGCCGCCAGATGCAGTAGAGCGCGACCGCGAAGACGATCAGGGCGAAATAGTAGAAGCTGCGGGCGCCGGTGATGTCGATCCCGAACGGCAGCGGGCGGGCCGGATAGCGGATGCCGTTGTCGCCGCCGGTGAGCTCGTTCCAGCGATAGGTCACGCCCCAGACGATCTGGCCGAGCGCCAGCGTGATCATCAGGAAGCCGAGCCCGGAGGCGCGCAGCGCCAGCACGCCGAACAGGGCGGCGGCCGCCGTCGACAGCGCGAGCCCCGCCGCGGCCGCGGCCAGATGCCCGTACCCGGCGGCGGCGACCACCACGCAGGTATAGGCGGTGAGGCCGAGATAGGCGGCGTGCCCGAGCGACACCATGCCGCCGTATCCGAGCAGCAGATTGAGGCTCACGGCGAGCAGCGCATAGATCAGGATCTGGCTCGCCAGGTTGACGTAGAAATCGTTGACGAGGACCCACGGCAGGGCCAGCGCCGCGATGGCGGCGACGCCGAGCCAGAGGACGGTCCGCCTCACGGCTGGGCCCGTCCGAACAGGCCCTGGGGCCGGAGCACCAGGACCAGCACCATGGGAAGAAACAGGATGAAATAGGCGAGGTCGGGATAGAGCGCGATGCCGAAATTGTACAGGAAGCCGACGATGAAGCTGCCGACGAAGGCGCCGAGCAGGCTGCCGGCGCCGCCGAGGATGACGACGATGAGGGCGAGCGGCAGCATGTCGGTGTCGAGGCCCGGATAGGCGTTGAGCATCGGCCCGCCGAGAGTTCCGCCGGCACCGGCCAGCGTCGCGCCGAGCAGGAAGACGACGGTGAACAAGAGCGAGACCGGGATGCCGACCCCGCGCGCCATCTCCATGTCGTCGACGCCGGCACGGATCATGGCGCCGAGCCGCGTGCGCTCCATGACCAGATGCAGCGCGATCGCCGCCACCACCGCGACGCCGAGCACCACCAGCCGGTAGGTCGGAAAGGCGAAGCCGAGCACCAGGAGCGGCGGACGCAGCGCCCGCGGCGCCGGCACCGTGACCGGATCGCCGGTCCACACCACCAGGCAGACGTCGGCGATGATGAAGGCGACGCCGAGGGTGACCAGCACCTGCCCCTGCTCGTTGCCGGCGAGCCGGCGCAGCATGAAGCGCTCGAGCACGCCGCCCAGCAGGCCGACTGTCAGGCCTGCCGCGAGCGCGGCGAGCCAGAAATTCAGGCCGAGGTCGAGAAACGTCGCGCCGAAATAGGCGCCGAGCATGAAGAAGGCGCCGTGCGCGAGATTCGGCACCCGCATCAGGCCGAAGATCAGCGAAAATCCCGACGACAGCAGGAACAGGAGCCCGCCGAACGCCACGCTGTTGAGCGTCTGGATGATCCAGAATTGCATGAAGTGCGTGCTCGGAGATTCCTGCAATCCCTCCCCTGAAAGGGGAGGGTGGCGAGCGCAGCGAGCCGGGTGGGGTCGTCAGCCGTGCGGGCCTCGCCCCCACCCGGCCGCCTTCGGCGGCCACCCTCCCCCTTGCGGGGGAGGGATCGTCGTCACTTCTCCAGAAAACGCGACGCCGGGTAGTTGTCGCGGTCGTAGACCGGGTGGGAGAGGAACTCCTTGGGATCGTAGGTCCAGAACTGGCTCACATTCGGATAGGTCTTGATCACCGCGTTGACCAGCTTGCCGCCCTTGCGCTCGACCTTGCGGATGTAGACGTTGCCGACCACGTTGCCGTACTCGTCGAATTTCACCGGCCCGCGGCAGGTATCCTCGACCACGGCGGTCCGCAGCGCTTTCATGAAGACCGCCTTGTCCTCGATATTGCCCTTGACGGCATTGAGCGTGTGCTCCAGCACGGCGCCGTTGGTGTAGGTCGCAGCCGCATAGAAGCCGGGATCCACCTTGAACTCGCGCTCCATGCCGGCCGCGAACTTCTTGTTCGACGGATTGTCGAGCTGGCCGGAGTACCAGCAGGTCGAGATGATGCCGAGCGCCTCGTCGCCCATCTGCTTGAGCAGCAACTCGTCGATCGCCGTCATGCCGCCGATGAGCGGAGTGGCGCCGCCATATTCCTTGTACTGGCGCACGAATTTCAGCCCGTTGGAGCCGGCGAAGCCGATGAAGATCACGTCGATGTCGCGCTTGAACTGGGCGATGTAGGTGCCGTAGTCCGGCGCGTTGAGCGGCGGATACATCTTCTGCACGACTTTTCCGCCGGCGTCCTCGAAGGCGCGCTGGAACCCGGCATTGAGCTCGTAGCCATAGGCGATGTCGTCGGCGATCACCGCGGCGCGCTTGTACTTGATCTCCTTGGCCGCATAGTCGCCCATCGCGTAGCTGCACTGGGCCGACGAGGAGGTGGCGCGCACGAACCACGGATTGGCCTTGCGCTGGGTGAGATCCTCGGCGGCCGCGACGCTGAGCGTCGGGATCTGCCGCTCCTTGATGTAGTCGTCGATGGCGAGCGCCTCGGCGGTGGCGAGCGGACCGATCAGGCAGGCGACGTTGTCGCGCTCGACCAGCTCCTGCATCTTGGTGCGGGCGACCGCAGGCGCCCCCGCCGAGTCGCCGGTGAACAGCTGGACCGGCCGGCCGGCCAGCATGTTGTTGCGCTCCTTCAGGTAGAGGGTCAGCCCCTGCTCCATCTGGATGCCGCCGGAGGCGAGCGGGCCGGTCTTCACGGTGAGAAACCCGACACGGATCGGACCCGCCTGGGCGCGGACGATCGCGGGTGCCGCGAGGCTCGCGGCGGTCGCCGCGATGCCGGTGAGAACGGTTCTGCGGTTGTGGCTCATCTTGCGTTTCCTCCCTGCTCGATGTGGCGCCGGACCCATTTTGGGATTCTTGATTGTCTCATCGGGCCGGCGCCCCGGATTCGACAGCCGCCGGACGTCTAACCTAGCGTCGAGTATCCCCCATTCGGCAAATAATAAACATTGGACAAGGGGATTAGGTTTTCTAATGTGCTGATGCTGCGGCAAATTCTCGCGAGTCATCGCCGCTTCAGGCCGGCCATCGCCTCGAGCACGGCGCAGACCGATGCGGTGTCATCGCCGGCGTGCCCGTTCGACATGGCGGCCGCATAGAACGGCTCGGTGGCGCTGAACAGCGGCGTCGGGCAGCCGATGCTCTGGGCGAAGTCGCCGATCACCGCCATGTCCTTCTGCCAGGTCGAGACCTTCATGGTGACGTTGTCGCCGTCGTAGCGGTTGTCCGCCATCATCGGGCCGCGCAGCTCGAACACCCGCGAATTGCCGGCACCGGCGGTGACCAGCTCGAAGATTTTTTGCGGCGCCAGCCCGGCCTTCATGCCGAGCACGAAGGCCTCGGCGGTCGCCACATTGTTGATGGCGACCAGCAGGTTGGCGACGAACTTCATCCTGGTGCCGTTGCCGAAGGCGCCGAGGTCATGGGCCTGGCGGGCGAACCCGGCAAACAGCGGCGCCAGCGCCGCGATGCTGGCGGAATCGCCGCTCGCATAGACCACGAGGTCCCGTGTCTTCGCCTGGGCGCCGGTGCCGCTCAGCGGGCAATCGAGCGTCGTGTGCCCGGCGGCAGCCAGTGTCTGCTCGGCCCGCATCTTGTCGTCGAGCGCGAACGTGCTCGCCTCGACGACGACGCGGCGCGGCAGTTTTGCCGCGGCGATCCCCGCGGCGGTGACGTCGAGCGCTGCGGTGCTGGGCAGGCTGGTGATGACGGTGGCGGCCTTGGCGGCGACGCCGGCGGCGCTGCTCTCGACCTCGATGCCGGCCGCCTCGGCTTCCTTCTGCCGCGCCGGGTCGATGTCGTAGCCGACCACGTGCCAGCCGGCCGCCACCAAGTTGCGGCCGATGGCGCCGCCCATGATGCCGAGCCCGACGACGCCGACGCTGCCTTTGTTGGCAATGCTCATGCTCACTCCACTCACGTTGTGCGATGTCTGACGAATCAAGTCCTGATGACAAGGACACTATGCGCATGATAACCGTGCGCCTCGCAATCGCGACATAAGTCGCTTCCGTCAACCAGCTTGGAACACTCCATGCACATCGGGATTGCAGGGCTCGGCCGGATGGGTGCCGCAATCGGCGCGCGGCTGATCGAGGTCGGCCACACGCTCACCGTGTGGAACCGGTCGCCCGACAAGACGAAGTCCCTGGTCGCGGCCGGCGCCACGCTGGCGAAGACCCCGGCCGAGCTCGCCGGCGCCGCCGAGGCGGTGATCACCATCCTCACCGATCAGGCTGCGATCGATGCGGTCTATGGCGGACCGTCCGGGCTGCTCGCCGGCGACGTGACCGGCAAGCTGTTCATCGAGATGAGCACGGTCCGCCCGGAGACCGAGATCGCATTGGCGGTCAAGGTCCGCCGCAAGGGCGCCGCGCTGGTCGACTGCCCGGTCGGCGGCTCGATCGGCCCGGCGCGCCAGGGAAAGCTGATCGGCGTGATGGGCGGCGAGGCCGCGGACGCGGCGCGCGCGCGGCCGATCATGGAGCAGCTCTGCCGCAGGCTCGAGCATGTCGGCCCGGTCGGCGCCGGCGCCACCATGAAGCTCGCGATCAACCTGCCGCTGATGATCTACTGGCAGGCATTCGGCGAGGCGCTGGCGCTGACCGGCGAGCTCGGCCTCGATCCCGACAAGATGATGGACCTGTTCGTCGAGACGTCCGGCGCCGCCAATGTGCTGAAGGTTCGCGGCGCCGCGATCGCCACCATGCTCAAGGGCGGCGATCCGGGACCTCCGATGTTCGATCTCGACTCGGGCCGCAAGGACCTGCGCGCCATGGCGGCGGAGGGCAAGGCACGCGGGCTCGACATGCCGCTCACCGAGCGCACGCTCGACTGCTTCGACCAGGCGAGCCGCGACGGCTGGGGCGGCCGCGACGGCTCCAGCCAGTCGGCCTACTGGGCGCTGCGCGGCAAGCACTGACATGCCGCGTAGGGTGGGCAAAATCGAGGCGCGGACCGCGCCGCTCGCGCGAACCTGGCGTGCGATTTTGCCCACGCGGTCCGCGCGCGCGTCGCACTCCAATCTTGCCCACGCGCCGAACGCGCGTCACACCGCGTGGGCAAATCGCAGCAACGCATCATTCAAGCCGCTCGGTCATTGGGGGCGATTTGCCCACCCTACGGGACAATGTTCACCGATCGGCGAACGGCTCCGGCGCGCCTGCGGGCAGCGGCACCTCGAAGGCGTTGATGGTCATCGAGATCAGCCCGTAGTAGCCCATCACGCCGACCAGCTCGACGGCGGCCTGCTGCCCGATCTCGGCGACCGCGCGCCGGTAGGTCGCGTCCGACACTTTTCGCGTGTCGAGCAGCTCCTTGGCGAACGCGTGGACGGCGGCCTCGTCGCTCTTCGGCAGGCTCGGCGTCTGGCCGACCCGGATCGCCTCGACCGCGGCGGGGTCGAGCCCGGCCTTGATGCCGATCGGCGCATGGGCGTGCCACTCGAACCCCGCCTGCCAGTGGGCGCCGGTGACGAGAATCGCCAGCTCGGAAAGCCGCGGCGGAAGGCTGGTGCCGAACCGGCAGAACGCGCCGAGCGCCTGGGCGCGGTCGGCGAGCTCGGCGCTCTGCAGCCAGACCCTGAGCGGCCCGACCACGTGGCCGCGCGGCCCCGACAGGATCGCGTCATAGACTTTTCGCTGCTCGGGTGACAGCTTTTCCGGATCGAGATCGGGCACGCGGGACATTCGGTTCCTCCGTGGAGATTTTTTCGGCCGCCTCGTTTACGCTACTTGGTCGCCTGGAGCAAAGGGCGTGTAGGATGGGTTGAGCTCTTGCGAAACCCATCAATGCCACGCAATTCGCACCGCCGCCGATGGGTCTCACAAGCGCTCGACCCATCCTACGAGGCAAACAAACGGAGGAAACACCTTGGTGAAACTGTTCAGCTTCTGGCGCTCGCTGGCGACGTTCCGCGTGCGCATCGCCATGAACCTCAAGGGCATCGTGCCCGACGAGGTCATTAATGTCGACCTGATCCGGGGCGATCAGCTCAAGCCGGAGTTCAAGGCGGTCAACCCGCAGATGGCGCTGCCGGCGCTGATCGACGGCGACGGTCCGGTCCTGTTCCAGTCGCTGGCGATCCTCGAATATCTCGACGAGTGCCACCCCGAGCCGCCGCTGCTGCCGACCGGTCCGCGGGCGCGCGCCAGGGTCCGCGGGCTTGCAGACATCGTCGCTTGCGACTGCCATCCGCTGCTGGTGCCGCGCGTGCGCAACTATCTGGAGCACGAGCTCAAGCTCGACGAGGCCACGCGGCTCGCCTGGGGCCGGCACTGGGTGGTGGAAGGCCTCAAGACGCTCGAGGCCCATCTTGCCCGCGACAAGGAGACCGGCCGCTTTTGCCACGGCGACAGCGTGACGATCGCCGATATCTGCCTCACCAGCCACGCGGTCGGCTCGTCATACTTCCAGTCCGACACCAAGGCGTTTCCGACGGTGTCGCGCATCGTCGACGCCTGCATGCAGATCGACGCCTTCGCGGCCGCTCATCCGCTGCGCCAGCCCGGCGCGCCGAAGTCGGGAGCGCATTGAAGCCCGTCAGGCCTCGGCGAACTCGCCGGCTGCCACCACGTTGTTGAGCACGCCGCGGATGCGGGCGACCTCCGCCTCGAGGCGCTCGAGGAAAAGCTGCGCCTGGACGGTGAGCGTGCGGCGAGCCGGCTCGATCATCACGAACTCGGCGAACAGCGGCGGATCGACGATCGGATTGATCACCAGGTCGGCGCGGGAAATGTCGTTGACGCAGATCAGCCCGGGCAGGATCGCCACCCAGTCGGTGGCGGCGACGAATTCCAGCGTGCCGATCATCGCGTCCATCTCGATCATGTCCTCGACCGGGACGCCGTTGGTCTGGAAATAGGTCTCGATGTTGCGCCGGCGGATGTTGGGCAGGCCGGGCGCCACGATCTTCAGCGGCACGCATTCGGTGAGTTTTACCGGCGCCAGCGGGACGAGCCCGCGGGCTCTACCCGACACCAGCATCTCGCGGTCGCGCGCCAACAGCTTCGAGCGCAGCCCGATCCGGCCCTCGAAGGTCGGCACGATGGCGAAATCCAGATCCTCGGCGAGCACCATCTCGGTGAGCACGCCGCTGTAGCCCTCGACAATTCTCAGCTTCACGTCGGGGTGGTCGCGCACATAGTCCTTCAGCGCCGGCGCCAGGGCCGCGCGGGTGAAGGTCGGCATCAGGCCGATGCGCAGGTTGCCGGTGACCCGGCCGGCGAGCGCCCGCATCTCTTCGGCCCCAGTTTGCAGGGTGCCGAGGGCCGCGACGCAGCGCCGGTAGTAGCGCATGCCGGCGGGCGTCGGCCGCACACCGGCATTGGAGCGCTCGAACAGCCGCACGCCCAGCACCCGCTCGAGCGCCGCGATATGCTGAGAAATCCCCGACTGGGTGGCGTTCTCGCGCTGCGCCGCCCGGGTGAACGAGCCCTCCTCGCACACCGCCACCACGGCCCTGATCTGCCGCACGCTGACTTCAGTCATCGGCCTCCCGATTCATGTTCCCTCATTAGTCTTCCTGATGCCCCGGCGCAGAACATATTATTTCGGCTGTGGGCGGCGTCCAGCTAGATTTACCCTCCCACCACGCTTTTTCGGGGCCGAACCAGAGCGCTCGCCAGCCGAAGCGCCTCCCGGAAGCACCATCAGGGCGGAGACCACCATGGCGAATGCCGGAATTGTCGGACTGGACTGGCAGCAACGGATCAACTGGGACCGGCTGCGGACCTATCGGCTGGAGCGGGCCCGCGAGCGCATGAAGGCGCACGGCCTCGGCGCCATGCTGCTGATGTACGACGAGAACGTGCGCTACGTGACCGGCACGCTGACGCCCGGATGGAACCGGCTGAAACCCGGCCTGCGCTATGCGCTGCTGTGCGGCGACGGCGCCCCGGTGCTGTTCGAGCAGGGCGATATCGGCTTCCAGATCGAGCGCCACAGCCCGTGGATCCCCAAGGAGAACATCCGCTGGTCCTATGCGTGGATCAAGGGCGCGGCGGGCCCCGCCTCGGTGCAGCAGGTGACCAAATTCACCAACGCCATCCTCGACGAGATGAAGCGCCACGGCGTCGCCGGCCAGAAGCTCGGCGTCGACTTCATCGACATCAACATGCTGCAGATCTTCCGCGACAAGAACGTCACCTGGGTCGACGGCATGACGCCGATGATGGAGGCGCGCGCCGTCAAGAGCGAGGACGAGCAGGAGGCGATGCGGGTGGTCGGCGCGATCGGCGACGCCACCCACTGGGAGTGCATGAAGTTTCTGCGCCCGGGCATCACCGAGAACCAGGTGACCGCGCACCTGATGGAGTTCCTCTACCGCATTCCCGGCATGGAGGACGTCGAGGACGTCATCGTGTCGTCGGGCCCCAACACCTGGCCGAACTGGCGAAACTTTTCCGACCGCATCATCCTGCCCGGCGACATCGTGTTCATGGATCTCGCGGCGCTGACCTGGAACGGCTACAAGTCCTGCTATTACCGCACCTATTGCGTCGGCAAGGAGCCCTCGCAGGAGCAGAAGGACGTCTACGCCACCGCGCTCGACTGGCTCTACGACTCGATCGAGGCAGTCCGGGTCGGCACCACGACGCGCGAGATCGCCTCCAAATGGCCGTCCGCGCAGGAGGCCTGGGGCTATGCCGAGGAGGACCAGGCGGCCGCCAATCTGTGGGGCCACGGGCTCGGGCTCGCGCAATACGACCAGCCGGTGATCTCCCGCATCTGGTCGCTCGACCATCCGGTCGAGATCAAGGAAGGCATGGTGTTCGCGCTGGAGACTCAGCACGGCAAGCGTTTCCGCTGGGGCGTGCGCATCGAGGAAATGCTGATCGTGCACAAGGACAAGGTCGAGATCATCTCGAATTTTCCGGTCAAGCAGATCACCGTGGTCGATCCGATTCCCGGCTACGGCGATCACGTGCGCTGATGTGAGACAAACGGCGGGCGGCGCGCGGACCGATCGTCCTTGCGCGTCCTCCCCGGTCGTCCGGTGACCATGGACCAGTTCGTCATTCCGCTCGACGCATCCGAGGCGACCGATGCCGAGCGCGTCGGCCCGAAGGCCGCCAACCTGGCGCGACTGGCGGCAGCCGGCCTGCCGACGCCCGGCGGTTTCTGCCTGACGGCTGCCGCCTATCGGCGGCAGCTCGAGGCGCTCGGCCTCGACAACGCGGCACGCCGCATGGCCGGGGCGGAGCTCGCGGAATCGCGCCGGATGTCGGTCGAGATCCGGCTCGGGCTTTATCAGAAGGACATCGCGCCGGATGTCCTGGGCCCGCTGCTGGCGGAATGGCGGACGCAGCGGGAATCGACCGGCACGCTCGGCGTGGTGCGCTCCTCGGCGCTGATCGAGGATCGCGCCGGCGCCAATTTCGCCGGCCAGTTCGAGAGTTTTCTCGGGCTCGACAACGAGGCGGATTTCCTGACCGCGGTGCGCGCCTGCTGGGCCGCGCTGTGGACCACCAATGCCCGGCGCTACATGGCGGCGCATGCGATCGAGCCGGGCGACACCGCGATGGCGGTGCTGATCCAGCCGCTGGTTCCGGCACGCGCCTCGGGCGGGGGCCTGAGCCGCACCGCCGAGGACCAGATGCTTTTGAGCGCCACCTGGGGGCTCGGCTCGACCATCGCCCAGGGCGAGGTGGTGCCCGACCGCATCGTGCTCAGCCGCCAGGGATTCGTGCGCACCATCGAGGCCGGCCGCAAGCACCGCCGCGAGGCCTGCGTTCATGGTCGCGGCTCGGTTGCCGATGCGGTGCCGCAGGATCTGGTCACCGCGCCGTGTCTCACGCCCGGCGAGGCGACGAAGCTCGGGCGCATGCTGCGCCGGTGCGAGGAGGTGCTCGGCGGTCCGGTCGAGATCGAATGGGCGCTGGAGGATGCGGGCTTCCGCCTGCTGCAGGCCCGCCCGCTGCATGTCGAGCCGGCGGTCGTGCCCGACGCGATCTGGCTGCAGCATCCGGGGCTCAACGGACACCCGGCCGGGATCGGCTGGGGCGCCGGGCGCGCCTGCGTGGTCAACTGCGAGTGCGAGCTCACCCGCGTCGGCCCGGGCGACATCCTGATCACAAGAGTTGCCGGACCGGCGCTGAGCCAGGTGCTGCCGCGGGTCGCCGGTGTGGTGGCCGAGCTCGGCGGCAGCACGTCGCATCTCGCGTCCCTCGGGCGCGAGCGCGGCATCCCGATGGTGCTCGGCGTGCTCGACGCGACGCGAAAAATTCCCGATGGCGCCCAGGTCGCGGTCGACGGGGTGGCCGGCGTGGTGCGCTGGATCCGTTGATGACAAAAACCGCGCGGCCAAAAGTATTCGTCACCCAGCCGGTCGCCGCCAGCGCGCTCAAGCGCCTGCGCCAGGTCGCCAATGTCGAGGTCAATCCCGACAGTAGCCGGATCATGAACAAGCGCGCGCTGTGCGTCGCGCTGCGCCGCCATGACGTGCTGTTCTCGCTGCTGCACGACACCGTGGACGGAGAAGTGCTCGCCGCCAATCCGGCGCTGCGCGCCGTC
The DNA here is from genome assembly GCA_963755055.1 of uncultured Alphaproteobacteria bacterium. Lineage (GTDB taxonomy): Bacteria > Pseudomonadota > Alphaproteobacteria > Rhizobiales > Xanthobacteraceae > AP-16. The sequence goes on from CAVWIS010000022.1 coordinate 123,629, forward strand.
GCCTCGATGGCGATCACGCCGGACCGCATCGACGTCGCCGAGGCGACGCGGCGCGGCATTCCGGTCACCGTCATCCCGCCGATCGTCGGCGAGGCGACCGCCGACCTGGCGTTCGGCCTGATCCTGGCGGTCGCCCGCCGCATGATCGAGGGCGATCGTCTGGTGCGCAAGCGAGGCTTTCCCGGCGGGCAATCAAACCATCTCGCCGGGAGCGGCGTGTCGGGAAAAACGCTGGGCCTGGTCGGCGGCGGCGGGCGCATCGGCCGCGCGGTGGCGCGCCGCGCCCGCGGCTTTTCCATGCGGGTGCTGTACTGGGGCCCGCGACGCAGGCCCGAGAGCGAGGAGCAGGAGGCCGGCATCGCCTACACGCCGCTGGACGAGCTGTTGGCCCAATCGGACTTCGTCTCGCTGCATTCGCCGCTCAATGCCGAGACGCGGCATCAGATCGGCGCGCGCGAGCTCCGCCTGATGAAGCCGACCGCGATTCTGATCAACACGGCGCGCGGCCCGATCGTCGACGAGGCGGCGCTGGTGCGGGCGCTCGCCCGGGGCCAGATCGCAGGCGCCGGGCTCGACGTCTTCGAGCACGAGCCCAAGATGGATCCGGCCTTGTGGAAGATGCCGAACGTCGTGCTCACTCCGCACCTGGGCAGCGCCGTCGCCGAGCTGCGCGACGTGATGGCGAACATCGTGGTCGACAATATTTTGGCGATGCTGGATGGCCGGCAGCCGCCCAACTGCGTCAATCCGCAGCTCTACCGGACCTGAAACCAGAAGCGGCATCGGGAGCGAACCATGGCCTCTCCTGTGATTGCGGTCACCGACAATGTGTTCCCGTCGCTCGACCCCGCAATGAGCGTGCTCAAGCGCCTCGATCCGCAGATGCGCTTTGCCAAGAGTTCCGGCGCCGACGACATCCTGGCGGTGGCGCGCGACGCCGACGCCGTGCTGGTGACCTATGCAAAGCTCACCGGCGACATCCTGCGGCAATTGACCCGCTGCCGGGCGATCGGTCGGTTCGGCCTCGGCGTCGACAATATCGACCTCGTGGCGGCGGCGGAGAAACGCATCACCGTCACCTACGTGCCCGACTACTGCATGCAGGAGGTGTCCGACCACGCGATGGCGCTGCTGCTGGCGCTGGCGCGAAAAATCACCCTCTCCAACAAACTGGTGCAGGCCGGACGCTGGGAGGTGCCGGCCGTTCAGCCGATGCATCGAATTCAGGGCCGCGTGCTCGGCCTCGTCGGTTTCGGCAACATTCCCCGGGCGCTGGCGCCCAAGGCCAAGGCATTCGGCCTTAGGGTCGTCAGCCACGACCCGTACGTGGCGCCGGACGCGCTCGCGGCAGCGGGCGTCGAGGGCGTGACGCTCGATCAGCTGCTGCAGATGTCCGACTTCGTCTCCATCCACGCGCCATTGACGCCCGCAACCCGCGGCCTGTTCGGCGCCGAGCTGATCGGCAAAATGAAGCCGACCGCGGTGCTCATCAACACGGCGCGCGGCCCGCTGGTCGACGAGCAGGCGCTCGTCGCCGCGCTCGATACGAAAAAAATCGCCGGCGCCGCGCTCGACGTGCTGCCGACCGAGCCGCCGCCCAAGGATTCTCCGCTCATCGGCCGCGACAACGTGATTCTCACGCCGCATACCGGGTTCTACTCGGAGGAAGCGCTGGTCGAGCTGCAGACCAAATGCGCCAGCGACGTGGCCCGCGTGCTGAGCGGCGAGGCCCCGGTCTATCCGGTGAAGATGTAGGGTGGGTTACGCGGCCCGATGCTGCGGTTCTGCACGAGAGCCGCGTCGCCGTAACCCACGCGGCAGTGCCGTTGATGGTGGGTTACGCGGCATGGGCTCGGTGCAGCATCAGTAGGGTGGGCAAAATCGATGCGCGGGCCTCACCGCTCGCCATAACCTTGCGTGCGATTTTGCCCACGCGGTACACCGCCGCGTCGGACCGCGTGGGCAATCGCCCGCACGCATCATGAGGCCTCATCTGTCGTGCCGGGCGATTTGTCCACCCTACAAGCTAACCCTGATCCAGCATTCCGGCGATCGCCTTGATGCGGTTGCGGGCGTAGCTCGGCAGGCCGGCGCTGATCGAGGTGCCGGTGTTGAACGAGCTCTTTCCCATCAGCACCTGCGCCGGGACGAGATTGCGCAGCACCGGAACGTTCTCGTATTTCTTCTTGTTCTCCAGCACCCGCGACTTCACGGCGAGCACGATGAACGTCGTCGCGATGGTGCGGTTGGCATTGGCGGGATCCCGTTGCAGCACGGCGAAGAATTTTCCGAACTGCATGACCTGGTTGACATGAAAAATGTTTTGCTCGAGCGCGCTGACCACCGGGGCGTCGATGCCCGTGAGTTTTGCCAGTCCCGCCTGGTCGAGCTCGGCGGCGGAGAGCACGCGCAGCTCGCTGTGGAACTCGAGATATTCGGCGATCTTCTTCTTCGAATCGGTGAGCTGGTTGGCGAGCCGGATGCCGGTCGGGAGCCTGCCTTCGAGATCGTAGCGCGACGCCACGCAGATCACGCCGGGCTTCGCCTCGCACCACGGCCGCGTCGGGTTGCGGTTGACCTCGCCGGCGATATCGGCCGCCGAGATCAGCTTCTCCTTGATCGCCGGGTCGAGGCGCTCGAGCACCGGGATGGTCGTATAGCGCGACAGATCGATCGACTGCGCAGGCCTCGCCAGCATGAAGCGCGCCTCCGCCACGTACATGTGCAGCTTTTCCGTCATCGGCTTGGTGATGCCGTTCTGGGTGACGTTGACGGTCGGCTCGCTGTAACCCGGATAGAGGTTGAGGAACTGCTTTTGCGCCGGCATGGCGCGCGCCCAGTCCTCGAAGCGGATGAGACCGGTGGCGGGATCGGCGAGCGCATCGTCGCGGTGATCGGTGAACGCGATCGACTGCGGCGCCGGCGCCGGCGCCGCGCCGAGCGAGCGCACCTCGGCGAGCCGGAACTCGGCGGCGCCGGCGGTGGGCAGCGACAGAGCGAGCACACCGAGCGCGACGGCGGCGTCACGAACCCGCATCAAGCTTCTCCTTCAGTACAGGCGGCCGCGTCCCCAGCCCGGATAGTCCGGATCGACACGGCGGGGCGCCTGCCGCTCGTCGTTGCTCCAGCCGAACGGCGTGCCGCCGAACCAGCCGCGCCACGGTGCCGGCTGTTGCGCGGGCTGCTGCTGTCCCGGAACGACCCGCCATTGCGGCGTCGCCGGCTGGCCATAGGGTCCGCGATTGCCGTACGGATTGTAGTAGCGATTGTCGTCCGAATAGCCCCAGGTCTGCGGCACTTCCGGGTACAGGCTGGGATCGCGCGTCGCATAGGCGTCCTCGCGCGACACCAGGCGATACTGGGTGTCATCGAGCTGGCCCGAGCCGTCGAGGCGGAAATGCTCGACGAAGGCGCCGGCGCCCCTGGCGGCCACGCGGTCTCCCGAGCGCAGGTCGATCGGCAGGTCGACCAATTGACGGCGCGCCGCCGCCGAGGGCGGCGCCAGCGCAGTGCGCGGCGCGTAGTCGGCCCACACCGCCTGGATGATCGACTGGAAGATCGGCACCGCCACGGTGGCGCCGGTCTCGCCGGTGCCGAGGGTGCGGCGCTGGCCGTCGGCATTGTCGTAGCCGACCCAGACCGCGATCGTGACGTCGTTGGTGAAGCCGACGAACCAGGCGTCGTTCTCGTTCTCGGTGGTGCCGGTCTTGCCTGCCACGTAGGGGGCGAGCTGGCGCATGGCCCGCGCGGTGCCGCGCTCCACCACGCCCTGCAGCATGGTCTTGAGCTGGTAGAACGCCGCCGGGTCGGGGGTTCCGATGGAGACCGGCTGGGCGGGTGGGCGGCGATAGATTTCCTTGCCGTCCTGCTCGATCGCCTCGATCGCGTAAGGCGCGGGCCGCGCGCCCTCGTTGGCGATGCCGGCATAGAACGCCGCCAGATCGATCGGCCGCACCGGCTGGGCACCGAGCACGAACGGATAGTAGCGCACGCACTCGCCGTAGAGTTGGGCTTCCATCGCGATGGCGCAGACGCGGTCGAGGCTGTCCTCGGGTGCACCCGAGATGGCGCCGTCGAGCAGCCGCGCGGTCACCAGATTCTTGGAGTTCTCCAGGGCGCGGCGCAGCGTGATCGCGCCGGAACTGGAATTGTCGTAATCCTTCGGCGACCAGTAGTCGCGCTCGCGCGCATTCGCCGTGTTGATCGGCGGCAGCGTGATCGGCTCGTCGAGCACCAGGGTGTTGGGCTGCAGGCCGGCCTCGAGCGCCGCCAGGTAGGTGATCGGTTTCAGCGCCGAGCCCGGCTGGCGGCGCGACTGGGTGGTGCGGTTGAGCTGGCTCAGCGGATAGGAGAACCCGCCCACCATCGCCAGGATGCGGCCGGTCTTGTTCTCCAGTACCACGGCCGAGCCCTGCACGCTCGGCGGCACCCGCAATTCGGCGCGCGGCGCCTGCTTGCCCTTGCCCTCGACGACCTGGACCAGCACCACGTCGTAGAGCTTGAGCACGCGGCGGAGCTCGCCGCTCGCCCCGGTGAGCGGAACGATCCGCCCGTCGCGCAGGCCCACCCGGATAGCGGTCTCCTTCTTGGAGGACGGCAAGGCGAGGATCACCGCGGCCGGCCAGTGCACGTCGTAGAGCGGCAGCCGGGCGGCCTCCAGGGCCTGCCGCCAGGCCGGCATCGGTACAGCGGACGGCTGCGGCGCCTCGGCAGGATCGACCTCGGCCGAGGCCGCGATCGGCGCCTTGCGGGCCTGCTCGATGCGCACGATGGCGTCGGCGAGATTGGCCTGCGGGCCGGCATAGCGGGCCCGCCCGGCCCGCATCTCGTAGCGGGCAAGTCCCTCCTGCAGGGCGCTTTCGGCCGCCCGCTGCAGAGCGGGCTGCACCGTGGAGCGCACCGTATAGGAGGCGCTGCCGAGCGCATCGATCGCGGCGGCGCTCTTGGCCTCGCGGCCGACGTGATCGACGAAATGGAAGCCGGTGTCGCGGCGCGGCCGGTCATAGGCCACGAGCTTCGGAATCCGCCCGTGCGCCTGCTTGGCCTGGTCGGCGTCGACGACGCCGTCCTCCTGCATGCGGCCGAGCACATAGGCAAGGCGCTCGCGCGCCCGGTCGGCGTGGCGGTCGGGATTGAAATAGTTCGGCCCCTTGGTGATCCCGGCGAGCAGCGCGCCTTCCTGCAGGCTGAGGCTCTTGGCAGGCTTGCCGAAATAGCTGCGGGCGGCGAGCTCCACCCCCCACGCGCCGCGGCCGAGATAGATCGAGTTGAGATAGAGCGCCAGGATCTCCTGCTTGCTCAAGGTGGCCTCGAGCCGCGACGCGATGATGATCTCGCGGATTTTCCGCTCGTAGGTCACGTCGTCGCCGACGACGAGATTCTTCACCACCTGCTGGGTGATGGTGGAGCCGCCCTGCGGACGTCCGGGCTGTGCCAGGTTGCCGACGAAGGCGCGGATCATGCCGCGCTCGTCGATGCCCTTGTGCTGGAAGAAGCGCTTGTCCTCCGCCGCCACGAAGGCTTTTTGGACGAAGTCCGGGATGTCGGCGAGCGGCACCCATTGGCGCCGGTGGCTGGGATCGCCGAGCTCGGCGAAGCGGCCGCCCTTCTGGTCGAGGACGACGCTCAGGCCGCCGAGCTGGAGGCCCTTGAGCTTGGCGTGGTCCGGCAGGTCGGCCACCGCCTTGTTGTAGAACGCGACCACCTCGGGGATGTCCACCGGCGAATTCGCCACCGCCTCGTTCTTGCAGAACTGGCGGTAGGAGGTGAACAGGTCGTCGAACTTCAGCCCGTGCAGCGCCTTGATATTGCCGCTCATCGCCTGCGGGTCGTCCATCGCGGTGGTGATCAGGTCATCGAGGTTGATCGACTCGATATCGAACACTTTGCGGATATGGGCGCAGCCCGCCTGCAAAATCTGCACGACCTCGGCCTGGTCGGTTGCCGGATCGAACTGGGTCTTCACGGCTTCCGGCCGGGTCGTCACCTGGCTGAGCGCAAGAGCGGTGGCGAAGATCTTGACGAGGATCGGGTTCATCTCGGGGGCTGCTGGCGCAATGGTTGCCTCAAGGTGCACCGACTAGGTAACTAACATATAAAGGCGCTTTTGCGGATGACGGTTCCAGGCATGCCGGAGAGGTTAACGCCCGGGCGCCGCAAGCGGTTAAGCCGCTCAGCGGTCAGGACTTATCAGCTGCGCCGGAAGATACGGCGGCAGGCCGTGCCGGGTTTCGCTCAGCCCGCCGCCCGAGCGGGGCCGCCGCGACCTCGCTGCCAGGCCGACATCAATCCGCCGTCCATCCGCCATCGACCACCAGCGCGGTTCCGGTCACCAGCGCGGAGGCGTCGGAGGCCAGGTACACGATCGCCCCGGTCAGGTCCTCCACCTGGCCGAGCCGCCCGAGCTTGATCTTCTTCAGCACGTCGGAGCGAAAAACCTCGTCGGCGAAGAACGGCCTGGTCAGCGGCGTCTCGATGAAGGTGGGCCCGAGCGTGTTCACCCGGATGCGATGGGGCGCGAGGTCGATTGCCATGGCCTTGGTGAACCCCTCCATGGCGTGCTTGGAGGCGCAATAGACGCTGCGCCGGGCGCCGCCGACATGGCCCATCTGCGACGAGACGTTGACGATGGAGCCGGGCCGGCCGGCCGCGACCAGCCGCCGCGCCACCACCTGGGCGGTGAAGAAGGCCGCGCGTACGTTCAGGGCGAAGATCGCGTCGAAGTCCTCGACCGTCACCTCGCAGAACGGCGCCGGCCGGTTGGTGCCGGCATTGTTGACCAGCACGTCGAACGGCTCCTCGCCGCCGATCACCGCGGCGGTGGCGGCGAGGTCGGTCACGTCGAGGACGAGCGCCTGCGCCGCCTGGCCGCGGGCGCGGATCGCCGCGGCCGCCGCCTCGATCTCGTCGCGCGTGCGCGCGGCGAGCGTCACCGCGGCGCCGGCATCCGCCAGCGCCGCCGCCGCCGCGAGCCCGATGCCGCGCCCGGCGCCGCTCACCAGCGCGCGCTTGCCGTCGAGGCGGAACGAGGGAGGTTTGGGCAGGTCCATCGCTAGGCTGCCGGCTCCGCGTAGCCGACGTTCTGCCCGCCGTAGCGGCGGACGCGGACGTTGGCCTGCTCGGCATGGCCGGAAAAGCCCTCGAGCACGCAGAGCCGCGAGCAGTAGCCGCCGATGAGCGCGCTCGCCTCGTCAGTGAGCACCTTCTGATAGGTGCAGGTCTTGAGAAACTTTCCCACCCACAGGCCCCCGGTATAGCGCGCGGCCTTCCGTGTCGGCAGCGTGTGATTGGTGCCGATCACCTTGTCGCCGTAGGCGACGTTGGTGCGGGGCCCGAGAAACAGCGAGCCGTAATTGGTCATGCGCTCGAGAAAATAATCGGGATTCCGGGTCATCACCTGGACGTGCTCGGAGGCGATGCGGTCGGCCTCGCGCACCATCTCGTCGTCGTTCTCGCACACGATGACCTCGCCGTAGTCCGCGAAGGCTTTTCCGGCGGTCTCCGCCGTCGGCAGGATCGCCAGCAGCCGCTCCACCTCGGCCAGCGTGGCACGGGCGAGCTTGTCCGAGGTGGTGAGCAGGATCGCCGGCGAGGTCGGCCCGTGCTCGGCCTGGCCGAGCAGGTCGGTGGCGCAGATTTCCGCATCCACGCTGTCGTCGGCGATGATCAGCGTCTCGGTCGGCCCCGCCAGCAGGTCGATGCCGACCCGGCCGAACAGTCTCCGCTTGGCCTCGGCCACGTAGGCGTTGCCGGGACCGACGATCATGTCGACCGCGGAAATCGTCTCGGTGCCGAGCGCCATGGCGGCCACCGCCTGCACGCCGCCGAGCACGTAGATGTCGTCGGCGCCGCCGAAATGCATGGCGGCGACGATCGCCGGATGCGGTCCGCCACGGTGGGGCGGCGCGCAGGCGGCGATCCGCTTCACCCCGGCGACCCGCGCGGTGACGATCGACATGTGCGCCGAGGCGACCATCGGATAGCGCCCGCCCGGCACGTAGCAGCCGATGCTGTTCACCGGAATGTGCCTGTGCCCGAGGATGACGCCGGGCAGCGTCTCCACCTCGAGGTCCTGCATCGTCGCCTTCTGTCTCTCGGCGAAACTGCGCACCTGCGCCTGGGCGAAGCGGATGTCGTCGAGATCGCGTTTGGCGACCTGGGCGATGGCGCGCTCGATCCCTTCCTCGCTCAGGCGGAAATTCTCCGGCGACCAGTTGTCGAATTTCTGCGACAGCTCGCGCACCGCGGCGTCGCGCCGCTCCTCGACGTCGGCGAGGATTTTTTCCACCGTCTCCCCGACCTGGGCGTCGGCCGCCTTGACGGCGCCGGCATCGATGCCGTGCTTGAGATGGCGTGCCATAGGGTACTCCTGCTCGATGCTTGTAGGATGGGTTGAGCGAAGCGAAACCCATCAATTTGACTTTCAAGGTGATGGGTTTCGCAAGGGCTCAACCCATCCTACTACTTGATCGCCTGGGGATTGATCGGCGAGCCGGTGCCGCCGGTGATCACCAGCGGCGGGCCGCAGAACAGGAACTCGTAGACCTTGTCGCGCGCGCAATCCTCGGCCAGGTCTTTCAGATAGAACATCTCGCCCATGGTCAGCCCCATGGCGGGGATCACCACCCAGTGCCACGGCTGGTTGACCTCGTCGGTCTCGTTCGGCCGCACCTCGACGCCCCAGGTGTCGGAGCAGATCGCCGCGATCTCCTTCTGGTGGCACCAGTAGCAGTTCTCGAACTTCACTCCCGGCGCATCGCCGCCCGCATAGCCGCCCCACTGCTTCTCGGCGTGGCAGCGCTCCATCTGCCCGGTGCGCACGATGACGAAGTCGGCGCGGCGGATCTCCACCCCCTGGGCGCGGGCGGTGTCGTCGAGATCCTGGTTGGAGATGCCGTGCCCGTCCTCCAGCCAGGGAAGGCCCTTGTGGCGGGCGACGTCGAGCAGCACGCCGCGGCCGATCATGCGGTTCTTGGTGTGCTCGATGCCGAGCTTCGCCAACCCGTTGGAGTCGACCAGCTTTGCGTCGAAACCGTTGTACATCTTGTCGTCGAGAAAGATGTGGCCGAGCGAGTCCCAGTGGGTCGCGCTCTGCACCGGCATGTTGATGGCGTCGTCGGAATAGAGCAGCGTCTGCGCCTTGGTCTGGCGGCCGGCGACCGCGTCGGTGCCGGTCGCCAGCATGGTGTGGATCGGGTTCCAGCGGCCGCCGAACAGGCCGGTCTGCGGGCCGCCGCGATCGAGCGGGATGCCGAGCGCAAAAGCTCTTCCGGTCTTCACCAGCGCGGCCGCCCGCACGATATCCTGCGGGGTTATGAGGTTGAGCGTGCCGATCTGGTCGTCGGCGCCCCAGCGTCCCCAGTTCTTGAGCTTCTCCGCCGCCTCGTAGATCGCCTGCTTGCTCACCGTGATATCCATCGGGCGTCTCCTGATCGTCCTTTTTCAGAACGCGACCTTGTCGGCGCCCTTGAGCGAGAGAATTTGCCGCGCCTCGTCGGGGGTGGCGATCTCCAGGCCGAGCCCTTCGAGGATCTGCCGCGCCATGCGGACCTGGTCGGCGTTCGAGGTGGCGAGCTTGCCCTTGCCGAGCCACAGCGAGTCCTCGAGCCCGACCCGGACATTGCCGCCCATAGCGGCCGCCATCGCGGCGATCGGCATCTGATTGCGCCCGGCGCCGAGCACCGACCAGCGGTACTTGTCGCCGAACAGCCGGTCAGCGGTGCGCCGCATGTGCAGGACGTCCTCGGGATGCACCCCGATGCCGCCGAGGATGCCGAACACCGACTGCACGAAGAGCGGCGGCTTGACCAGGCCGCGATCGAGGAAATGCCGCAGATTGTAGAGATGCGCGATGTCGTAGCACTCGAACTCGAAGCGCGTGTCGTTGTCGGCGCAGGTTCTGAGGATGTACTCGATGTCCTTGAAGCTGTTGCGGAACACCAGGTCCCGCGTGCTCTCCAAGAAGGGTTTTTCCCAGTCGAACTTGAACTCCTTGTAGCGGTCGAGCAGGTGGTAGAGGCCGAAATTGATCGACCCCATGTTGAGCGAGGCGACCTCCGGCTTGAAGGTGGCGGCCGGCTTCACCCGCTCCTCCACGGTCATGAACGGGCTGCCGCCGGAGGTGATGTTGATCACCGCATTGGTCTGCTGCTTGATGCGCGGCAGGAAGCGGGCAAAGGCTTCCGGCGTCTGGTCCGGCCGGCCGTTCTCCGGGTTGCGGGCGTGGAGATGCAGCACCGCGGCGCCGGCCTCCGCGGCGGCCAGCGCATCCTTGACGATCTCGTCCGGCGTGAGCGGCAGGTAGGGCGACATCGAGGGGGTATGAATCGCCCCGGTCACCGCGCAGGTGATCACCACTTTACGCCCGTCTGCCATGTCGCGTTCCTCCCGTGTCCGGCCTGATCGTTGGTTCTGTCCGGCTGCTTTAGGCGAGATGCGCGGGATTTTCCAGAACTGCGGGCGGGGAGCCGCCTCGGAGCGGCGAGACCAGGGCGGCAGGCCCCGCATAAGTAATTATCCTTAAGCGGATGTTTACGACTTTGAGACGATTTTGTCGCCGGGCCGGAGACTGCATCCATGAACCTCTTCAAGCTGCGGATTGGCACGAAGCTCGGCATCACGGCGGGGCTCGCCGTGCTCCTGGTCGCCGGCATGGTGGCGAACGAGCAGCTCAGCGGCGCCATGCTGCTCGATTCCAAGGTTGCGGCGGACGGCGAGCAGGCGCTGATCCGCGAGGTGACGGCGGCCGAGATCGCATTGCGCGGCATGCAGCTCGCGGTCCGCGACATGCGGCTGGCGGCCTCCGCCGACGACCTCAACAAGGGGCGCGACCGGATGCGCGTGCAGGCGCGCGCGGGCTCGCAGGCGCTCGACCGGGCCGTGGCGCTGACCTCGCGGGCGGACGAAAAGGACCGCCTCGGCAAAGTCAGGGGGTTGGCCGATGCCTACCGAGGTGCCGCCGAGGAGCTCGGACGGGCGGTCTTGTCGGACCTGCGCTATGCCCGGGATCGCGCCCAGGTCACCGAGGACTGGACCGGGAAGCTGAAGGACTTTTGGGTCTCGCTGGCGCTGTCCGACGAGGCGAAGCGCCGGGAGATCGATGCCGCGCTGCACGAGGCGGACTACTACTTCCTCACCGCGCGCAGCAGGTCGTGGCAGTTCGTCGTCACCGGCGATCCGACAGCGAAGCTCAACAGCGCCCGCGACGCCACCAACGCCTCGGAAAAGGTCAAGGAGGCGCGCGCGCTGTCGACCGACAAGGACGTCAGCGCCGACATCGACACCCTGTCGGCCTTCATCTCCCGCTTCGTGGCGCTGCTCGACGATTCGCTGAAGATGGCCGACCAGAAGATCGCCATCGACCGCGACCGCGCACTGCCGCTGGCCCGCGACATGGAGGCGCTGCTCGGGGAAACCTCGGAACGGGCCGCGAAATCCGCCGAGGAGGTCAATGCCGGCGTCCTGGTCGCGATGTCGAGCGCCAACCGGATCGGCATCGCGGTCGGCATGGCGGCGATGATCCTGCTGGTCGGAGCGGCGGTGTTCTCCCAGCTCGGTATCGCCCGGCCGATCCAGCGCATCGGGGCGGTGCTGCGCGATCTCGCCGACGGCGACAAGCAGGTGCGCATCCCCTACACGGACCGCGCCGACGAGGTCGGCGACAATGCGCGGGCGGCAGAGACGTTTCGCGCGCGGCTTGTCCGCATGGAGGCGCTGGAGGCCGAGCAGAAGCAGGCGGAAGCCCGGGTGGCGGAGCAGCGCAAGGCCGACACCCAGCGGGCGGCCGACGGCTTCGAGGCCGCGGTCGGCTCGATCATCGAGGTTGTGTCGTCCTCGGCGACCGAGCTGCAGGCGGCCGCCAGCACGCTGACCCAGACGGCCGACACCACCCAGCAGCTCTCGGCGAGCGTCGCCGAGGCCTCCGAGAGCGCCTCGACCAGCGTGCAGACGGTGGCGGCGGCCTCCGACGAGCTCGCCGCCTCGGTCGGCGAGATTTCCCGGCAGGTGACGGAGTCGAACCGGATTGCCGCCGAGGCGGTGCGCCAGGCCCAGCACACCAATTCCCGCATCAACGAGCTCTCCAAGGCGGCGAACCGGATCGGCGACGTGGTCAAGCTGATCAGCGAGATCGCCGCGCAGACCAATCTGCTGGCGCTCAACGCCACCATCGAGGCGGCCCGGGCCGGCGAGGCCGGCCGCGGCTTCGCCGTGGTGGCGACCGAAGTGAAGGCGCTTGCCGCGCAGACCGCGAAGGCCACCGAGGAGATCGGCCTGCAGGTCGAGGGCATGCAGGTGGCGACCCGGGAATCGGTCGGCGCCATCAAGCAGATCGGCACCATCATCGGACAGATCTCCGACATCTCGTCGGTGATCGCGGCCGCCATCGAGGAGCAGGGCGCGACCACGCTGGAGATCGCCCGCAATGTCCAGCAGGCCGCCACCGGGGCAGCCCAGGTGGCGACCAACATCACCGACGTCAATCGCGGCGCGACCGAGACCGGCGCGGCGTCGGGCGAGGTGCTGCGCGCCGCCGAAAAGCTGGCGAGCCAGGGCAATTCGCTGAAGACCGAGCTGGACCGCCTGCTCGCCACCATGCGGGCAGCCTGAGTTCCTGGCGCCCGGCCGGCCGGCGCCTCACCAAGGACCGGCGGGAATGCCGGGCCATCCGAGCATGAGCAGGATGGCGCTGATCAAAGCTCCTTCGGCACAGAACAGGAGCACCACGATGAGCGAGCGCCGATCCTCGGCTTTGGCCTGACGTTCAGCCGATCGACGGGCCGCAAGCCCCGGAAAGGCGGCCGGATCACCAAGGCTCCTGGTCGGCGCGCTCAGCATGACGGCTTCCCGCGCGCGACCGGACACGGCTCGACGGACGTGAATTTATGTTGCATGGCGATGCCTCGCTGTGGGTCCCGACCACCTCTTCGGCGGGCGGAGCCAAGCACAGAGCCGGCCTGCGCACCTGTCCCATTTGGGATAGCGACGTGCTCTAAAAATCCAGACGCGCCAGCAGGGCCACCAGCTCCGCCTGGCGGCCTGTGTCGGTCTTCTCGAACACGCTCTTGAGATGGTTGCGCGCCGTGCCAACCTGGATGCGCAGGTGCCGGGCGATGTCGGTCAGGGTAAACCCTTCGGCGAGCAGGACCGCGACGTCGACCTCCCGGTCGGTCAGGTCGAAGGCGTCGCGGACCAGCGCATGCCGGAGGCTGACCGGGGCGCGTCGCGGGTTGCGCCGGATCAGCAAGGCCACCGCGGCGGCCGCCAGGAAGACGTCGCGGGCGTCTCCGCCCACCGGGACGATCTGCAGGTAGAAGCGCTCGCCGTCGAGAGCCACAAGCGACACGCCGGCCGGCCGCTGCGGAGCCCTGACGGCGGCCACCACGGCGAGATCGAGAACCGTCTGCACCGTCGGATCCGCCGCCACCAGGCGCCGGGCGATGACCGCCAGCGCCGCCCCGCCGTCATCGGCGAAACCATGAGTGCGCAGCACGCGGCCCCAGGCGTCGAGCTCGAATACCGGGTCGCCGCGCCGGTGCAACAGCCGCGCCATTCCGGCGGCCTCGGCATCGAGCACCCGGTGGGCGATGCGCGCCGCCGCCTTGAGGTCGGGCAGCATGGTGTCGAGCGCGACGGCGTCGCCGCGCTGGTAGGGGCCGGACTTGAGGCGGCGCTTGAAGCTGACCGCGATCTCGTCGCCGGCCTCCCAGTCGAGCCGCGCATTGGCGTGCCAGAACAGCCCGGCCGGGCGCAGAAAATCCTGATAGAACGGATCGTGGGCCATCTGCTCGTCGGTATAGTCGTCGTGATCGACGCGGAAGCCCGGGTGAAAATCGTGATTGACCCGGACCTGCCGGGAGCTCGGCGGAGCGCGTCCGGCGAGCACGACGGCGATCGGCTCGACGATGTCCGGTGTGGAGATCGCCGCCACCAGCCGGCGGTTGCGGTTGCGGATGACCGCGAGGTCGCTCGCCCCCGCCGCCACGGCGAGGCGCGACAGCGCCGGCTGAAAACCTTCCCCGAGCAGAGCCGCCGTCAGCACATCGTCGGTGGCGGCCTTGATGGCATCGACTGGCATGCGGGCTCCGGCGCAGGCAACAGGCTCGGCCGGACGGTATGGGCTCGCTTACGCCGGCGCAGTGACGCAGCCCACACAGCGGACGAATTTTTCGGCGCCGACACAACCCTACCCCGTTAATCCTCGCGAAAATTGCAATCGCCGCGGCATCCAAACAGACAGTGCACCGCGGCGGACCGCGGCACATGTCCAAACAATCGACGCCCCCCGTCTCCGGCTCATCGCACGGCGTTCAGGGGAGACGGAAAAGCCCTACACCTTGCCGAGCGCGCGCAGCACCACGCCAGGCGTCATCGGCATCTCGGTGATGGCGGCGGCGCCTAGCGGGCGAAGCGCGTCGTTGACGGCGTTCAGCACCGCGCCCGGCGCGCCGGCGGTGCCGGCCTCGCCGGCGCCCTTGGCGCCGAGCTCGGAATCCGCGGTCGGCGACACCACGTGGCCGACCGCGATGTCGGGCATCTCCGCCGCCATCGGCACCAGATAGTCCGCCATGTTGCCGTTGCGCAGCTGGCCCTCGGCGTCATAGACGCAGTGCTCGGTGAGCGCCGCGCCGATGCCCTGGACCACGCCGCCGCGGATCTGCTCGTCGACCAGTTGCGGGTTGATCACGGTGCCGCAATCCTCCACCACCCAGTGGCCGATGAGTTTGATGAACCCGGTGTCGGCGTCGACCTCCAGCCAGGACGCCTGGATGCCGTTGGTGAAGGCGAACGGATAGGCGCGCGGCACGTAGTGCCGGGTCGCCATCAGCTCGGCCTGGAAGCCGGGCGGCAGCGTGTCGGGCCGGAAGTAGGCGATGCGCGCCACCTCGTCGAGCCCGATGCGCTCGCGCCCGGTATCGGCATCGACCACCGCGCCGTTGCGGATGTCGAGCGTCTTGGGCTCGGCCTGCAGGATGCTGCCGGCCACCGCCAGCACGTTCGCCCGCAATGCCTTGCCGGCCTGCCAGGCGGCCTCGCCGCCGATGCCGGCGGCGCGCGACGCCCAGGTGCCGCCCCCATAAGGCGTGTTGTCGGTGTCGCCAGTGATGACGCGCACGCGCTCGATCGGCACCCCGAACGAGGTTGCCACCACCTGGGCGACGACCGCCTCGGCGCCCTGGCCCTGCTCGGTGACGCCGGTGTGGCAGAACACGGCGCCGGTGGCGTCGAGCCTCACGGTGGCGCCGTCCTGCGCCGAGATGCGGGCGCCGCCGACGCCATAGAATGCCGCGCTCGGATTGGTGACCTCGATGAAGGACGCAAAGCCGATGCCGCGCCAGATGCGTTTTCGGCGCAAGTCCTCCTGCTCGCGCCGCAGCGCGTCGTAACCCATCATGCCGACGAGTTTTGCCAGGCAGGCGTGGTGCGAGAGTTTTTCGAACCGCAGCCCTGATGGCGAAGCGCATGGATAGGCGTCGTCGGCGATCAGGTTGCGGCGGCGGATCTCGACCGGATCCATGCCGATCTTCTGCGCGGCGAGGTCGACCAAGCCCTCGGTCACGGCCGTCGCGATCGGATGGCCGACCGCGCGGTACTGGCACATGACGTTCTTGTTCTGGAACACCACGCGGGCATGGGCGCGATAATTCGGGCACGCATAGGGGCCGCCGGTCAGGTTGACGATCTGGTTCGCCTCGATGCCGCTGGTGCGCGGATAGACCGAATACGGACCGATGCCGGTCAGATCATCGATCTCGAACGCCGTGATGCGGCCGTCCTGCTTGACAGCGATGCGGCCCTTCACGCGGTGGTCGCGCGCATGGATGTCGGTGACAAAGCTCTCGATGCGGTCGACGACGAACTTGATCGGCCGCCGCAGCAGTTTCGACAGCGCCACCGTCGCCATCTCGTCGGCATAGACGTGCACCTTGATGCCGAACGAGCCGCCGACGTCGTGACACACGACCCGCACCTGATGCTCGGCGAGATCCAGATGCTTGGCGAACAGATTCTGCATCATGTGCGGGGCCTGGGTGCCCTGATGCACGGTCAGCCGCTCATCGCCCGGATTCCAGTCGGCCACCACGGCCCGCGGCTCGAGCGTCACGCCGGTATGGCGGCCGAAGCGGAAGACTGTCTCGACCACGGCATCGGCCTCGGCAAAGGCGCGGTCGACCTCGCCTGCCTCGTGGCGGCGCTCGAAGGTGAGGTTGTCGCCGAGCTCCGGATGGATGACCGGCGTCGCCGCGTCGAGCGCGGTCTCCATGTCGGTGACCGGCGGCAGCGGCTCATAGTCGACCACGACGAGCTCGGCGGCATCCTCGGCGAGCGCCCGCGTCTTCGCCACCACGGCGGCGACCGCCTCGCCCTGCCAGCAGGCGCGGTCGACCGCCACCGCGTATTGCGGCGCCGACTTGATGCCCTTGAGATGGGTGAGCACGCCGACCCACGGACTGCACACTTTGGCGATCTCGGCGCCGGTCACCACCGCGACCACGCCCGGCGTTTTCGCCGCCGCCGCACCGTCGACGCGGGCGATGCGGGCGTGGGCATGGGGCGAGCGCACGAACGCCACATGCGCCATGCGCGGCAGCACCAGATCGCTGACGAACTGGCCGCGCCCCTGGGTGAGGCGTTGCAGATTGGGCCGCGGCACCGAGCGGCCGATATAGGAGTTCGGCCGGTCGAGCGCCGTGAGCACGGGCGCGAGGTCGTCGACGATCTTCATGCGGGCTCCCCGGCGCGGGCGCGTGCCACCGCCTCGACGGCATCGACGATCGCGTGATAGCCGGTGCAGCGGCAGTAGTTGCCCGACAGATGCTCGCGGATCGCTTCGCGGCTCGGCACGCCACCGCGACCGATGAACTCGGCGGCGGTGAGCAGCATGCCGGGCGTGCAGTAGCCGCATTGCAGGGCGTTGCGCTGCTCGAAGGCTTTTTGCAGGTCGGCGATCGTCTGCGAGTCGGAAACCCCTTCGATCGTATCGACGCGATGGCCGTCGCATTGCACGGCGAGCACCAGGCAGCCGCGCACCACGACGTCGTCGAGCCGTACCGTGCAGGCTCCGCAGGCGCCGTGCTCGCAGCCGACATGGCTGCCGGTGAGCCCGAGCTGATCGCGCAGGAAATCGACCAGGGTGGTGCGCGGCTCGACGCTTTCGCGCACCTCCTCGCCGTTGATCACGACGGCGATGGCGTGGAGCTCGGTGCTCATGCTGATTGCTCCAGCAACTGCGAGGCGACGCGCCCGAGCAGCACGCCGGCCAGATGCTTCTTCACCGCCCCGGTCGCCTGCAGGTCGTCCGGCGGATCGAGGTCGACGGCGAGCGCCGCGACGGCGGCCTCGACGCCATGGCTCGCGAGCGCGGCCTCGGCCTTGCGCGCGCGCAGCGCGGTCGCTCCGACGCCGAACCAGGCGAGGCGCACGTCGCGCAAGGTTTCGCGGTCCGCTCGCGCCGCCGCCGCGAGCCCGACCATCGCGTAATCGCCGTGGCGCCGCGCCAGCTCGGCGAAGCCGTGGCGCGACTGCGCGGAGGCGGCGGGGACGCGGATGGCGGTCAGCACGTCGCGCGGACCGAGCGCGGTCTCGTAAAGGCCCTTGAAGAAATCATCCGCCGCCACCGTGCGCCGGCCGCCGGGGCCGGCGATCACGATCTCGGCGCCGAGCGCCAGCAGGCAGGCCGGCAGCTCGGCGGCCGGGTCGGCGAAGGCGATCGAGCCGCCGATCGTCCCGCGATTGCGGATCGCCGGATGGCCGATATGCGGCAGGGCGCGCGCGATCAGCGGCGCATGGCGGGCGACCAGGTCGGACCGCTCGGCCGCGGCGTGGCGCACCAGCGCGCCGATCTCGAGAGCGCCATCGGCGAGCGAAATGGCGTCGAGGCCGCCGATCTCGTTGAGATCGACCAGCAGGCTCGGCGCACTCAGCCGCATGTTGAGGGTCGCCACCAGGCTCTGGCCGCCGGCGAGGAGCCGCGCACCGTCCCGGCCCAACAGCTCGATCGCATGATCGACCGAGCGGGCCTTCGCATAGGCGAATGCCGCAGGCTTCAACTGCGCCCCCTCCCCCTCGCGGCTTGCCGCCGACGTCGGTGTTGCCGCACTATCATCGGTGATCGCGGACAGCGCGGCAAGCCTGAGGGAGGAGTGAATGAGACCGGGCCGAACGGTCCCTGCGCCGCTGTCGGGCCTCGTGCTGCTCGCCGCCTTGATCGCCTGGTGGCATCCGGCCTGCGCCGGGGATGACGCGGCGACGGGCTACCCCAGCCGGACGATCCGCATCGTGGTGGGATTCAGCCCGGGCGGCGGCAACGACATCCTGGCGCGGCTGATCGGCCAAAAGCTCTCCGCAGAGTCTTGGCCAGCCGGTGGTGATCGAGAACAAGCCGGGTGCCGGCGCGATCATCGGCACCGAGTACGTCGCCCGCCAGCCGCCCGACGGCTACACGCTGCTGGTCGGTGCCAGCGGCGCCATGACGATCAATCCGGCGGTGTATCAGAAGCTCGGCTATGCGACGCTACGCGACTTCGTGCCGATCTCGATGATCGCCTCGTTCCCGCTTTTTCTGGTGGTCAATGCGGCGGCGCCGCACCGCTCGGTCCAGGATCTGGTCGCCTACGCCAAGGCCAATCCGGCGAAATCCAACTATGCGAGCGCGTCGACCGCGTTCCAGCTGCCCACCGAATTGTTCAAGCTCAAGACCGGGGCGCCGATCGAGCATATCGGCTATCGCGGCAGCGGCGACTCGCTGGTCGCCCTGATCTCCGGGACGGTCGGCATGGCGTTCATCGACGCGCCGCCGGTGTCCGGCCAGATCAAGGCCAACCAGGTGCGGGCGCTCGCCGTCACCTCGCGCGGGCGCGCGCCGGAATTTCCCGACGTGCCCACCATGGCGGAGGCCGGCATTCCCGACATGGAGGTCACGTTGTGGAGCGGCCTGTTCGCGCCGGCCGGCACGCCGGCGCCGATCGTCAAAAAACTCGAGGCCGAGGTGATGCGCATCGCCCGGCTGCCGGATGTCAGCGCCCGCATGAAGGATCTTGCGGTCGAGCCCGAGGGCAGCACCTCGGAGGAACTCGCGCGGGTGATCCGGCGGGACATCGAGCGCTGGACAGCCGTGGCCAAGGCGGCCAACATCAAGATCGAGCCGTAGTAAGGTAGGGTGGGCAAAATCGGCCAGGACGTCATCGAGAGCCACGGTGCCGCTCCGATTTTGCCCACGCCGTCAGGTCGACCGGCACCGTACAGCGTGGGCAAATCGCCGGCGACGCATCAATCAAACTCAGCCATCATTGCGGGCGATTTGCCCACCCTACACGCGCAGCGCCGGCATCACGTGGCGGGCGAACAAATCGAGTGCCGTAGGGTGGGCAAAATCGGCCGGGGCGTCGCCGAGAGCCACGGTGCCGCTCCGATTTTGCCCACGCCGTCAGGTCGACCGGCATCGTACAGCGTGGGCAAATCGCCGGCGAAGCATCAATCAACATCCGCGGTCATTGCGGGCGATTTGCCCACCCTACACGCGCAGCGCCGGCATCACATGGCGCGCGAACAAATCGAGTGCCGTAGGGTGGGCAAGATCGGCCGGGGCGTCGCCGAGAGCCACGGTGCCGCTCCGATTTTGCCCACGCCGTCAGGTCGACCGGCATCGTACAGCGTGGGCAAATCGCCGGCGAAGCATCAATCAAACGTGCGTCATTACATTGCGCAGCGCCGGCATCACGTGGCGGGCGAACAAATCGAGCGAGCGCAGCGATTCCTCGAGCAGGAGGTCACCGAAGGCGAAACGGCAGATCTGATAGTTGATCCGCGCCGAGGCGACCTGGCCGATGAGCGCCTCGCGCACCTCGTCGGGCGTGCCGGCGATGCCGAGGCCGGTACGCTGCATCTCGGCAAAATCGTCCGGATAGGGCGCGTTGATCGGCCGCGTGCCGTGCTTGCCCCACAGCAGGAAGAAGCTCTCGTACCATCGGGCATAGCCGCGCCGCGCGATGGCGACGGCCTCGCGCGCGGTGTCGGCGATGACGATGAAGCGGCTCATGCCGACCAGCGGCAGGTCGGCCTCCCGCTGGCCGGCGGCTGCCCATTCGGCGCGATAGCGCTCCGCGATGGCGCCGACCGCGGCGGCCGTGCCGTTGCACACCACGTTGACCTTGTTGCGCGCCGGCCAGGCGACGCCGTCCGGATAGGCGGCGCCGTACCACAGCGGCGGATGCGGCCGCTGCAGCGGCTCGATCTCCACGGGAACGTCGCGGAACTGGAAGAACTTTCCTTCGAACGACAGCGTCCGGCCGGTCATGAAGGCCATCAGCACGGCGAACGCCTCGTGATACATCGCCTGGGCATCGGCCGGCTCGACGCCGTAGTAGCGCATCTCGTGCGGCGAGGCGCCGCGGCCGATGCCGAGCTCGAGGCGGCCGCCGCTCAAATGGTCGAGCATGCAGATCTCCTCGGCGACCCGCAGCGGATGGTGGAAGGCGAGCGGGTAGACCACGGGACCGAACCGCAGGTTCTTGGTGCGTTGCGCCACCGCGGCGAGGAAAACGCTCGGGCTCGGCGCCATGCCGAGCGGCGTCATGTGATGCTCGGCGATATGATAGGCGTAGAAGCCGGCCCGCTCGTACGCCTCGATCAGCCGCAGCCGATCCTCGTACTGCTGCGCCAGCGGCACCGCGGCGCGGTCCATGTGATCGAAAATGCCGAATTTCATGCGTCCGGCTCCCGGCGGCGAAAATTTGCTCACGAGCCGGCGAGATGCCCGAACTCGGCGACCACCCGCTCGTAGACCTGCCGCTTGAACGGGATGATCAGGTCGGCGAGATTCTTCATCGGCTCCCAGCGCCACGCGGTGAATTCCGGCTCGTGGCCGCCGGCCGGGTTCACCACGTCGATCTCGGACTCCGCGCCGGTGAAGCGCAGCGCGTACCATTTCTGCGTCTGGCCGCGGTAACGACCCTTCCAGGCGTGGGCGGCGACGTCGGGCGGAAGGTCATAGGACAGCCAGCCGCTCGACTCGGCCAACAGCTCGACCGAGCTGATATTGGTCTCCTCGCGCAGCTCGCGCAGCGCCGCGCGATAGACGTCCTCGCCGGGATCGACGCCGCCCTGGGGCATCTGCCAGAAGTGGACGTCGTCGACATGCTCGGGCCCGCCGTTGCGGCGGCCGATGAAGACGAGTCCGCGGCGATCGAGCACCATCATGCCGACGCAGGGACGATAGGGGAGATCGGCGTAGGGAGGCATGGCACCAACAAGCAGACCCGGTCCGGCCGGTCAACTCGACTTCGGCTTGTTGGCGACCGCGCTGATCGGCACCAGCACGATGCCGCGGCTCTCGCTCGCCTTGCTCCACTGGAAAATCCGCTCGATCGAGATCGGCAGCGCGGTGGCGACGCCGACGGCGACGCCGCGGTCGCGGGCGACCGCCTCGAGGCGAACCAGGGCGGCGTCGATCTCGGCCGCGGTCGGCACCACGTCGAGGCCGATATCGGCCTTGGCGAAGGCCGCATTGCTGGAGCCGGCGATCTGGCTCGCCAGGCTGCGGGTCGAGGAGCCGTCGTCGAAATAGATCAGGCCGCGCTTGGCGGCCTCGCGCACCACCGGCGCCACCGCCTGGTCGCTGGCGGTGAAGCGCGCGCCCATGTAGTTGGCGATGCCCACATAGCCGGCGAAGCGGCTCATGAACCAGTGCAGCCGGTCGACGTTCTGCTCGGGGCGCAGCGCGGTCAGCAGGGTCTGCGGGCCCGGATCGTTGTCCGGATAGTCGAACGGCTCCATGGGAACCTGCATCAGCACCTCGTGGCCTTCGCCGCGGGCGCGGGTCACCCAGCGATCGAGGTCGGTGCCGTAGGGCGCGAAGGCGAGCGTCACCGGTCCGGGCAACTTCGCCAATGCCTCGCTGGTGCCGTTCGCCCCGATGCCGAGCCCGGTCACCACGATGGCGATGCGCGTACCCTCGATCCTGGCGGATGCCGGCGGCGCCGGCCGCGCATAGACGTCGGCCGGCCGGGCGCCGTCGCTGGCGATCTTCGGAATGGAGCCATGGCGCGTGGTCTCGATCAGCCGCTGGTCGACCATCTGGCCGCGGGACGGCGCCGCCGCGGATGCCGGGGCGGCGGCGCCCGGAACGACGGCGCCCGGCGCCGTGGCGCTCTGGCCGATCGTCACCTCCTGGCGCCTGCCGCTCATTCCGTCGATGATGGTGACGGTGTTGCCCCCGCGCGCCGGTTCGGCGGCGGCCGGCGCCGGGCTGGCGGCGGGCTCGGGCTTTGCCTGCGGGCCGGCGGGCGCCGCCGGCTCGGCCGTCTTGGGCTGCTGACCGCCGCGCAGATCGGCGGAGGCCACCGCGGTCGGCTCACCGCCGAACGGATCGTCGATCAGCACGACCCAGGCGACGAAGCCGGCCAGGCAGAGCGCCAGGATGCCGGCGACCAGCCGCGGCACGATCGGCGGGATCGCGCGGCGGCGTTTCTTCGGCCGTTCCAGTCCGAGAGGCGCGTCCAGCTCGTCGGTCGACACGGAAGACCCTCGCAGAATCATTCGGCGGATTCTAGCACGCGACCCGCCGGGTCGTTCCGGGCCAAAAAAATCGGGGCGGCAGCTGCCGCCCCGATGGCGATGATTCGATGCCGGCAAAGCCGACGTTCAGTTCGGCACGGCGGTCTTCGGATTCGGCGGGAAGGCGGCGTTGACCTTGGTGCCGCGCAACAGGTCGTAGGCGAGATTGAGCGCCTTGTCGTCCTTCGGATCCGACGGAATGAAGGACTGCGAGCCGGTCTGCTCCTCGCCTTCGGCCTTGAGGTGGCCGCGTAGCGCCGCTTCGCCGCGCGTCTCGGTCCGGGTCTTCTGGTCGTCCGGGACGTCCTGCATGATCTCGACCTCGGGCACGATGCCCTTGGCCTGGATCGAGCGGCCCGACGGCGTGAAGTAGCGCGCCGTGGTGAGACGCAGCGCGCCATTGCCGGAGCCGAGCGGGATGATGGTCTGCACCGAGCCCTTGCCGAACGACCTGGTGCCCACGATGGTGGCGCGGCGATGGTCCTGCAGGGCCCCGGCGACGATCTCGGAGGCCGAGGCCGAGCCGCCGTTGATCAGCACGATCAGCGGCTTGCCGTGGGTGAGATCGCCGGCGCGGGCGTTGAAGCGCTGGGTCTCCTCGGCATTGCGGCCGCGGGTCGAGACGATCTCGCCCTTCTCCAGGAAGGCGTCGGACACCGAGATCGCCTGGTCGAGCAGGCCACCCGGATTGTTGCGCAGGTCGAGCACGAAGCCCTTGAGCTTCTCGGCGGGGATCTGCGAGGTGATCTCGTTGAGCGCCCGCTTGAGGCCGTCGGTGGTCTGCTCGTTGAACTGGGTGACGCGGATATAGCCGACGTCGTCGCCGTCCTTGTTGAAGCGCACCGAGCGCACCCGGATGATCTCGCGGACGATCGAGACCTCGATGGGCTTGTCCTGGCCCTTGCGCATGATCTTCAGCTTGATCTTGGTATTCACCGGGCCGCGCATCTTCTCGACCGCCTGGTTCAGCGTCAGCCCCTGGATCGGCTCGTCGTCGAGATGGGTGATGATGTCATTGGCCAGGATCCCCGCCTTGGCGGCCGGGGTGTCGTCGATCGGGGTGACGACCTTGACGAGGCCGTCCTCCTGGGTGACCTCGATGCCGAGCCCGCCGAACTCGCCGCGGGTCTGGATCTGCATGTCGCGAAAACTCTTGGGATCCATGTAGCTCGAATGCGGGTCGAGCGCATTGAGCATGCCATTGATTGCCAATTCGACGAGTTTTGCGTCGTCCGGCTTCTCGACATAGTCGGCGCGCACCCGCTCGAACACGTCCCCGAACAGGTTGAGCTGGCGATAGGTGTCCGCGGTGGCGGCCTTGGCGCTGGCGCCGACGAGCACCAGGCGCGGTTGGGTCGCCAGCAGAGTGAGGGCTGCACCGGCGGCCGCACCAAGGAGAATCAGGAATGTTTTGCGCATTATCCGCGAACCCTCTCGCTATCGGTTATCGCCCACCATGGGCTTGGGTCGACAGGTGTTCCGTCCTTGCGGAACTCGACATACAGAACCGGTTGCTGCGAACCAATCGCGACGGCCGCGGCCGACTGTGGCCCACCCCCCATGACCGCCACGGGTTCACCGGTTAGCACGAACTGGCCGAGATCGACAGAAATCCGTTCCATCCCTGCGAGGAGGACATGATAGCCGCCGCCGGCATTGAGTATCAAGAGTTGACCATAGCTGCGGAACGGTCCCGCGTACACAACCCAACCGTCGCAGGGCGCCGTCACCTGGGCGGCCGCGCGGCTGGCGATCCACAAGCCCTTCTCGACCCCGCCGAGCCCATCGGGCGCGCCGAAATCGCGGACCCGCACGCCGCCGACCGGCAGCGGCAGGGCGCCCCGGGCACTGGCGAACGCCATGGCGGGCGTCAGCCGGCCCGGATCCTTCAGGGCGGCGAAGTTCGGCTTGGCGTCGCCCGCCTTGGCTTCGGCCGCCCGCGCGGCCTCGGCTGCGCGCGCCGCGGAGGCGACGTCACGCTCGAACCGCGCGATCAAATCTTTGAGACTGTCGGCCTGGCGCGCCAGGGTGGCGGCGCGCAGACGCTCGGCTTCGAGCGCCGTCTCGGTCTCGGCCTGCTTGCGCTGGCGCTCGTCGGTGAGCATGGCCATGCGCTGGCGCTCGAGCGAAAGCGTGGCGAAATCGATCGACAGATCGTCGCGCTCCTTGGCGAGCTTGTCCCGCAGCCGCACCAGCTCGGTCAGATCGGCGGTGAGCTTCTCCGCCTCCGCCCGCATCTCCGGCAGCACCGCGCCCAGCAGCATCGCGGTCCGGACCGACTGCAGGGCATCTTCGGGCGTCACCATGATGGCGGGCGGCGGGCGGCGGCCGATGCGCTGCAGGGCCGCCAGAACCTCGACGATCACACCGCGCCGCGCTTCGAGCGAGCGGCGCACCTGGCCCTCTGCTCCCTCCAGGGTCGCGATCCGCGCCTCGGAAGCGGACATCCGGTCCTCGACGGCGCGCAGGCGCCCCGCCGTGCCGATCAGCGCCTCGTTGAGCTTGCGGCGGTCCTCGCCGATGGTCTCGACCTCGCGGCGAAGCCGCGCCTCGGTATCGGCGGCGCGCTGCTGCTCGGCGCGCAACGCCTCGAGTTCCTGGGCGCGGGCGGCCCGGGCCGGCTCGTCGGGCGCCGCTGCGCCCGGCTGCGGCACCGCGGTCGGCTGGGCGAGCCCGCCCATTGTCAGCGCCAAAGACAGCGACAGGCCGAGGATCGCGGCAACGATCCGACTCGGGTGCCTGGCGCCGTTCGGCATGCGGCTCGTCATGGGTTGGAGTAAAGCCCGGGGCTGATTAAGAGACCATTAACCATGCCCGGAGCGCGGCGATGCCATCGCATCCCTGCGGCGCGGCCGCAAGTCGGGGGAATTCCGTAAGGAGAGGAGTGGCTCATGACCGGTGGTAGGGGTGTCCCGCCAGGATGGTGACCGCCCGGTAGAGCTGCTCGAGAAGCATGATTCGCACCAGCTGGTGCGGCCAGGTCGCCGTGCCGAAGGCGAGCCGCAGTTCGGCCCGGCGCAACAGGCCTTCGCCGAGGCCGTCGGCCCCCCCGACGACGAATACCGCAGCCGCCCTGCCGTGATCGCGCCATCCCCCGATCAGCCCCGCAATGTCCTGGCTCGACAAATTCTTCCCGCGTTCATCGAGCACGACAATCGCGGCGTTTTCGGGGAGAATTTTCGCCAAAGCCGCCGCTTCCTCGGCGGCGCGGTCCTCGGCGCGGCGGGACCGCCCCTCGTCGATTTCGACCACGTCGAGGCCGCGGAAACCCAGGCTTCGCCCGGCTTTTTCCGCCCGCTCGCGATAGCGCTCGGAAAGCTCGCGCTCGGATCCGCGCTTGAGCCGGCCGACGGCCGCAACGAGGAGCTTCATGCCGCCCCCTGGCGCAGGTTCCTGTCGGCGAACCGCTCCACACTTCGCCGGAACATGACTCCTTGGTGGCGCATGTTCTTGGTCGGCGAACCGGTATCCACTTCGCCGGAACATGCGCCGGCGTGGCTCAGCTCGCCCGCCGTGCTCCCGACTGTCCCGGCGCCCACATCTTTTCCAGATTGTAGAACGCGCGGACTTCCGGGCGGAACACGTGGACGATGACGTCGCCCGCGTCGATCAGCACCCAGTCGCACTGCCGCATGCCTTCGACCCGCAGCCCGGCGACGCCGGCCTGGTGGAGGTCTTTCAGCACATGGTCGGCGACCGCTCCGACATGGCGCTGCGACCTCCCGGAGGTCACCACCATGTAGTCGCCGATCGAGGACTTGCCGTTGAGATCGATGGTGATGGTGTCCTCGGCTTTGGCGTCGTCGAGACGGGCGAGGACGAGGCGGAGAGTCTCCTCGGCGTCAGGTCGCACCTTGGAGACGGGCTTGGGCGCGCGCCTGGGCGCTGCCCGGGACATTGTCTGGGTTGACAGGGGCTTTGATCCTTTCGCTTCGCAGCAACCGCCCCGGAGAAACAGACCCGGGGCCACCCACCAAGATAGGCACGCAGTGTTAAGGCTTTCAACCTCCATGGGCACGAATTCCGCTCGACGAGAGCGGCGATTTCAGCCCGTGCAGAAAGACCCAGGCCGGCGCCGCGTCCGACTTGAGCCGCCGCGCCGCCGTTTCGGCGATCCGGTAGCGCCGGAGCGCCCGAGCGGCGGGCGACGCGGTCGCCTCGAGGCTTGAGCCGAAGCGGTCGACCACCGCAATCGGAACGAGGCCGGCAATGCCGCGCCAGTTCCGCCAGCAATGGAACTCCCGCAAGTTGTCGGCGCCCATGATCCAGATGAAGCGCACCCCGCGGCAGCGTCGAGTAAGCCACACCAGTGTGTCGAACGTGTAACGGGTGCCGATCGCCGCCTCGATGTCGCTGACCGCGATGCGCGGATGGGCGGCGACCGCGCGCGCCGCCGCCACGCGGTGCGCCAGCGGCGGCAGGCCATCGGCTGATTTCAGCGGATTGCCCGGCGTCACCAGCCACCACACGCGATCGAGGCCGAGCCGCTTCATGGCAAAAAGGCTCGCCGCGCGATGCGCCTCATGCGGCGGATTGAACGAGCCGCCGAGCAGGCCGATGGTCATGCCCGGGGCATGCGGCGGCAGGCGCGACATCGGCAGCGCCGCCGTGGCGCCGCCCGGGCGAAGAGGGTCGGCTGATTCGCCGGCCGGACGACCTGACCGCTCGACTTGGCGGACGCTCACGGCCGGGTCTGGCCCGACCCCCGCACCCGGTACTTGAAGCTGCACAGCTGCTCGGCACCCACCGGGCCGCGGGCGTGAAAACGCCCGGTGGCGATCCCGATCTCGGCGCCGAAGCCGAACTCGCCGCCGTCGGCGAACTGGGTCGAGGCATTGTGCAGCACGATCGCCGAATCGACGTTCTGCAAGAACTTTTCCGCCGCCGCCGGGTCGGCGGTGACGATGGCGTCAGTGTGATGGGAGCCGTAACGCTCGATGTGGGCGATCGCCGCGTCGACGCCGTCAACCACTTTCGCCGCGATGACGGCGTCGAGATACTCGGTCGGCCAGTCCTCCTCCGCCGCGGGCTTTGCCCGCGGGTCGGCCTGCCGCGTCGCCGCGTCGCCGCGCACCTCGCAGCCGGCATCGATCAGCATGGCAACCAGCGGCGCCAGATGGGTCGCCGCCACCGCGCGGTCGACCAGCAGCGTCTCGGCGGCGCCGCACACGCCGGTGCGCCGCATTTTCGCGTTGAGCACGATCTCCTTCGCCATGGCGAGGTCGGCGGCCTTGTCGACATAGACGTGGCACACGCCCTCCAGATGGGCGAAGACCGGCACCCGGGCCTCCTGCTGCACCAGGCCGACCAAGCCTTTTCCGCCGCGCGGCACGATGACGTCGATCGTCCCGTCGAGACCTGCCAGCATCAGCCCGACCGCCGCGCGGTCGCGGGTCGGCACCAGCTGGATGGCGTCCTCGGTGAGGCCGGCTTCCGCGAGGCCGGCGGCGAGCGCGCGGTGGATGGCGCGGGCCGAGCGAAAGCTTTCCGAGCCGCCGCGCAGGATCGCCGCATTGCCGGATTTCAGGCACAGCGCGCCGGCATCCGCCGTGACATTGGGACGGCTCTCGTAGATCACCCCGATGACGCCGAGCGGCACGCGCACGCGCTCGATGGAGAGGCCGTTGGGCCGCGTCCACGCCTGCATGACCTGCCCCACCGGATCGGGCAGCGCCCGCACCACGTCGAGGCCGTCCGCCATGGCGGCGATGCGCTTGTCGTCGATCGCCAGCCGGTCGAGAAAAGCCGCGGCGGCGCCGGAATTCTTCGCCTCGGCGACGTCGTCGCGGTTGGCGGCGAGGATTTCTCCGGCGCGGGCGCGGACCGCCGCCGCCATGGCGGCGAGCGCCGCATCCTTCTGAGCCGAGGAGGCGAGCGCCAGGGCGCGGGCGGCGAGCCTCGCGCGCCGGCCGATGTCGTGCATGACGGCAGCAAGATCGCCGGAGCTTTTTTCGATGGTCTTGAGCGGTGCGGTCATGTCTGCTCGCCGATTGATCGAGCGACTTCTACCACGCCGGAGCAAACGAGGACAGGCACCGTCCGGGCCCTCCGGTCACCGCTCGTCCGCGGTCCGCCAGCCGAGCACCAGATCGTCGCGGTGGACCATCTCGGCGCGGCCGCCGAAGCCGAGGATCAGCAGGATGTCGCCGGACGACTTGCCCATGATTTTTCCGGCGTCCTCGGCGTCGTAGGCCGAGAGCCCGCGGCCGACCTCGGCGCCGTCCGGCCCGCGGACCACGACGGCATCGCCGCGGGAGAAGCCGCCGTCCACCCGGACGACGCCGGCGGGCAGCAGGCTTTTCCCCCGGCGCAGCGCCGCCACCGCGCCCGCATCGATCACGAGCGTGCCCTTCGGCTCGAGCGAGCCGGCGATCCATTTCTTGCGCGCGGTGACGGGATTCGCCGGGGTGAGGAACCAGGTGCAGCGGCCGCCCGCCGCGATGGCGCGCAGCGGATTGTCCACGTGGCCGGAGGCGATCACCATGTGGGTGCCGGCGGAGGTGGCGATCTTGCCCGCCTCGATCTTGGTGCGCATGCCGCCGCGCGCGAGCTCGGAGCCGGCGGCCCCCGCCATCGCCTCGATCTCCGGCGTGATGCGGGCGACCTGGGGGACGAGCTGCGCCGCCGCATTGTCGCCGGGCGGCGCGTCGTAGAGGCCGTCGATGTCGGACAGCAGCACCAGGAGATCGGCGCTCGCCATGGTGGCGACGCGGGCGGCGAGGCGGTCGTTGTCGCCGTAGCGGATCTCGGTGGTGGCCACCGTGTCGTTCTCGTTGATCACCGGGATGGCGCGCCATTCCAGCAGTTTTGCGATGGTCGAGCGGGCATTGAGATAGCGCCGGCGCTCCTCGGTGTCGCCCAGCGTCACCAGGATCTGTCCGGCGGTGATCCGGTGGGCGCCGAGCACTTCCGCCCAGGTGCGGGCAAGCGCGATCTGGCCGACCGCCGCGGCCGCCTGGCTGTCCTCGAGCTTCAGCGGACCGGGCGGAAGCTTCAGCACGCTGCGGCCGAGCGCGATGGCGCCCGAGGAGACCACCAGGACGTCGCGGCCGTCGGCATGCAGCCGCGCGATATCCTCGGCGAGCGAGGCGAGCCAGGCCTCCTTGACGCGGCCTTCGTCGACGTCGACCAGCAGCGAGGAGCCGACCTTGACGACGATGCGGCGAAACGCATGGAGCGCGGGATTGTTCGCCATGGACGGCTCGACCGGAGACAGACGTTCCATTGCGACCTGTCCCACAGGGACGCCTTGTTTGCAATCGAGGCCGATGGAGCTCTCGTAGGGTGGGCAAAATCGCCCGCCACCGCAGATGAGATCGGCACAGGCGTCGCGGCGATTTTGCCCACGCCGTCGGACCGATCCACATCACCGCGTGGGCAAATCGCCGGTGATGTTTATCCGAGTTGCACTGTCCGAGCAGGCGATTTGCCCACCCTACGAGTCCGTGCCTCTACGGCTGCCATTCGGCGGCATGGGCGGGTTCGGCGACGGCGGTGCGGTCGGTGTCGATCTCGGCGAGGAGGCGGCGCAGCGCCTCCTGCACGCCCTCGCCGGAGGCGGTGGAGAGAATGAGCGGCGCCCGGCCTGCCGCCCGCTTGAGGCGCGCCGCCTGCTGCTTGCGCAATTCGGGGCTCAGCGCATCGGCCTTGGACAGCGCGACGATCTCCGGCTTGTCGGCGAGCCCGTTGCCATAGGCCTCGAGCTCGCGGCGCACCGTCTTGTAGTCATGTCCCGCGTGCTCGCCGGTGCCGTCGACGAGGTGCAGCAGCACCCGGCAGCGCTCGACATGGCCGAGAAACCGGTCGCCGAGGCCGTGGCCCTCGTGGGCGCCCTCGATCAGCCCCGGAATGATCGGCGAGCACGAACTCGCGGGTGTCGACCGCCACCACGCCGAGGCCGGGATGCAGGGTGGTGAACGGATAGTCGGCGATTTTTGGCCTGGCGGCGCTGACCGTGGCCAGGAAGGTCGATTTGCCGGCATTGGGCAGGCCGACCAGGCCGGCATCGGCGATCAGCTTCAGCCGCAGCCGGATCCAGCGCTCCTCGCCGGCGAGGCCCGGATTGGCGCGGCGCGGCGCCCGGTTGGTGGAGGACTTGAAGTAGGCGTTGCCGAAGCCGCCATTGCCGCCGCGGGCGAGCACCACGCGCTCGCCGACCCGGGTGAGGTCCGCCATCACCGTCTCGCCGTCGTCGTCGAGCACCTGGGTGCCGGCCGGAACCTTCAGCACGATGTCGCGGCCGTTGGCGCCGGCGCGATCCTTGCCCATGCCGTTGTGGCCGCGCTCGGCCTTGAAATGCTGCTGGTAGCGGTAGTCGATCAGGGTATTGAGGCCGTCGACGCAGATGACCACCACGTCGCCGCCGCGCCCGCCATTGCCGCCGCTCGGACCGCCGAACTCGATGAATTTTTCCCGCCGGAACGCCACGCAGCCATTGCCGCCGTCGCCCGAGCGGATGAACACCTTTGCCTCGTCGAGGAACTTCATGAACGCCCTGACCCGATCAGCCCCGCCGGGCTGCAATAAACCAACCGCGCCGCCGGGACGGGGAGCCCGTCCGTTCCGGCAGCGCCGATATAGGCGATCAGGCGACGCGGCGCACGGTGCCCCAGCTTTTCAGCGAGGCCCAGATGCCGCGCTCCAGGCGGAAGCGGTCGATCGGCGCCGAGCTCGACAGCGCCCGGATGCGGTAGAGGCCGACCCCGGTCCACTGGAAGC
Organism: uncultured Alphaproteobacteria bacterium; assembly: GCA_963755055.1. Lineage (GTDB taxonomy): Bacteria > Pseudomonadota > Alphaproteobacteria > Rhizobiales > Xanthobacteraceae > AP-16. Next base: position 154,898 of record CAVWIS010000022.1, read on the forward strand.
CGCACTTCTCCAGCACCCGCCGCGACGCCGGATTGGTCACCCGGCAGCCGGCCTGCAGCGCGTCGTTGCCGGCATCGGTGAAGGCGTAGTCGATGACGGCGCGCACTGCCTCGGTCCCGTAGCCGCGCCCCAGAACGGCAGGCCCAGCCAAAAGCCGATCTCCGGCGCCGGGCCGTCGAGAATGGCGAGCCCGCAGGCCCCCGCCACCGTGCCGTCGGCGAGCGTGACCAGGAAATTCGCCTGGGTGTCGCTGCCGTTCGCCCGCGTGATGAAGGCCTCGGCATCGTGCAGCCGGTAGGGGTGGGGGATGCTCGCGGTGTTCTCGGCGATGCGCCGGTCGTTGGCGAGCTTGGCGATAGCCTCGGCGTCCTCGAGCGAGGGCGCACGCAGGGTGAGCCGCTCGGTCTCGAGGACGGGAATACAGCCTTCGCGCAGTGTCCCGGTGGGGATCGGTTCCAGCAACGTCATGGCACGGGCTCCTTTGTCAAACGACCGGTTTGTCAAAACGACCCAGGGGGAGCCGGCATCCCGTCTCCCCCTGTATCGGAGCCCTGATGTGGGCCCGCCGGTGGAACTGGATGCCGGCGGACCACGATGGGTAACCGCCTGTTTACTCCGCCGCAGCCTCCGTCATCGGAATCACGGATACGTAGGTGCGGCCTTTTGCTTTGGTACGGAACTCCACTCGTCCATCGATCAGTGCGAACAGCGTATGGTCCTTGCCGAGACCGACATTCGGCCCGGGATGCCACTTGGTCCCGCGCTGGCGCGCCAGGATGTTGCCGGCGACGGCCGTTTGCCCGCCGAACAGCTTCACGCCGAGTCGGCGGCCAGCCGAGTCGCGCCCGTTGCGCGACGATCCGCCTGCCTTTTTGTGGGCCATCAATCAGTCTCCGTAGCTCGTCCGGCTTGTACCCTGATTCCCGGCGGGAATCACCTCACTTATTTTTGCGCACCATGTGTGGCCCATGTCCTTGTCGGCGAACCGGTGGCCACTTCGCCGGGATCATGGGCTGTGTGCCTCTGGTCACACCGGCGGCGCCCCGCTCTCCACCGCGGTCTCGACCGCCGGCGGCGATTGGGCCGGCTCGTCGGCCGGCGGTGCCGCCTTGCGTTCCTTCGACGGCTTGGCACCGCCGGTGAGGATCTCGGTGATGCGCAGCACCGTATAGTCCTGGCGATGGCCGATGCTTGCGCCGCGAATTCTTCCGCCGCCGCTTCTTGAAGGCGATGACCTTCGCGCCGCGGTTGTGCTCGACCACCTCGCCCGCCACCGTGGCGCCGGCCACCACCGGGTTGCCGACCGTGACCGTATCCCCGCCGACCATCAGCACCTCGCCGATCTCGACGATATCCCCCGGCTCGCCGGCGAGCTTTTCCACCGTAATGACGTCCTCGGCGGCGACCCGGTACTGCTTGCCGCCGGTCTTGATGACTGCGAACATCGTCTTCCCTCGTGTTCGATCTCGGCGCTCGGAGGGTCTCGACACGAGACATCCGGGCCGGCTTCTTCCAGTCGTGACCTGGCTTTGAGTGTGCCCTGCCCCCGGGCGGCCCGCTTGGCGCATCCACGCAAAACGAACGGCGCGGAAAGCACCGCGCCGGGCAGCCGCATAATAGGAACGGGACGCGAACTGTCAAGGAATTATGGCGGGACGGGGCGCCTGCGCACCCGCTGTCGCTTGTTTCCGTGTCTCACCACAAGGGTGCAGTCCACCTGGACTGCCCTGTAGATCACCTGTTTTATCAGGGCCGGGTCACCCGTCGGGGATGATCCGCCGGCGGTGCTGCGTTGTTTCCCTTGTTTCCCTTGTTTCCCTTGTTTCCCTTGTTTCCCTTGTTTCCCTTGTTTCCCTTGTTTCCCTTGTTTCCCTTGTTTCCCTTGTTTCCCTTGTTTCCCTTGTTTCCCTTGTTCTTGTTGTTCTTTCCCTGTTCCGGTCGGATTCGCTGTTCCGGGCAGCCGACCTTCCCGGCGAACGCGTCGCTCGTCCTCGAAGGAGGCCAGCGGCCCCCAGGGACAGCCAGACTTTAACATGACAAGATGTCATAGTCAACCCGTAACGGGGTTGATTGGGGTTGATTGACGGCGGCCGTGCCGGGGAACCTTCGTCCGCTTCGCCGGAACATGCGCTAGACTGCCCGCATGGCATCGCCGCCCGCTTCATCGGATGCCGGCGCGAACCTTGTGGCGAGGCCGCGGTCGGCGCTGGACATTCTCGGCCGGGTGGCGCCCTACCTGCTTCGGCACCGGACCGTCGCGGCCGCGAACTTCGCATGCGCCGCCCTGGCGCTCGGGTTCTCGCTGGCGTTTCCGCAGATCATCCAGCACATCATCGACGACGTCATCGCGCCGGCACGAGCCGACCTGCTGCTGCCCGCGGTCCTGGTCCTGGCGGCAGCCTTCCTGCTGCGTGCCGTCTTCACCGCGCTGCGCATCGTCGCCAACAATGTCTTCGAGCAGAACGTCATCCTCGACATGCGGCGCGACCTCTATGCGCGGCTGCAGCTCCTGCCGGTCGGGTTCTTCGACCGCTCCGCCGCCGGCGACCTGATGACGCGGCTCAATGACGACGTCGTCGCGGTCGAGCGCATCGTCATCGACGGCAGCGAGCAGGGAGCCATCGCGCTTCTCAGCGTCGCCGCGGTCTTCGCCATCCTGTGCGCCAAGAACGGCGAGCTGGCGCTGCTCGCCCTGATTCCGCTGCCGCTGCTGGCGGCCGCCATCGCCTCCTACAGCATCATGTCGGTGCAGCAGTTCCGCGCGTTGCGCGGCGCCATGAGCACGCTCAACATGCTGCTGCTCGACAACCTCCAGGGCATCCGCCAGATCAAATTGTTCAATCGCCAGCCGCACGAAAACGCGCGCTTTGCCGAGCGCGCCGGTGCGCTGCGCCGGCGGGCGCTCGCCGTGCTCGCGGCCTGGGCGGCCTATTCGCCGGGCATCGCCCTCATCGGGTCGCTGGGGACGGTGCTGGTGGTGTGGCGCGGCGGCGCCATGGCGATGGCGGGACAGATGACGCTCGGCGAGCTCGTCGGCTTTCTGTTCTACCTCACGCTGTTCTACGAGCCGATCGGCCAGCTGCAGGGCCTCAACCAGATCCTGCAATCGGCGCGCGCCGCCGGCGAGCGCGTGTTCGACATCATGGACACCGAAGCGGAGCGCGCGCCAAGCGGCGACGGCGCGCTCGCGGCCCCGGTGCGCGGCGAGGTCCGCTACGAGAACGTCGGCTTCAGCCACGCCGCCGACCGGCCGGTGCTGAGCGACATCTCGCTCTCCGCCCGTCCGGGCGAGATGGTCGCCCTGGTGGGGCCGACCGGCGCCGGCAAGTCCACGCTGGTCAGCCTGCTGCCCGGGTTCTACCGGCCGGATCGCGGACGCATCACCATCGACGCGCAGGACATTGCAGGCATCTCGCTGGCGGCGCTGCGCGAGGCGATCGCCGTCGTCACCCAGGAAGCCTTCCTGTTCAACGGCACGCTGCGCGAGAACCTCCTGTACGGCAGGCTCGAGGCGAGCGAGGCCGAGATGGTGGACGCGGCGACGGCGGCCAACTGCCACGACTTCATCAGCCGGCTGCCGCAGGGCTACGACACGCCGGTGGGCGAGCGCGGCGTCCGCCTCAGCGTCGGCGAGCGGCAGCGCATCAGCATTGCCCGCGCGCTGCTCAAGAACGCGCCGATTCTCATCCTCGACGAGGCGACCGCGAGCGTCGACACCGCCACCGAGACCCTCATCCAGCAGGCGCTCGACCGGCTGATGGCGAACCGCACCTGCCTCGTCATCGCCCACCGCCTGACCACGATTCGCCACGCCCACCAGATCCTGGTCCTGGTCGACGGCGCCATCGTGGAGCGCGGTACCCATGACAGCCTGCTCGCGCTCGGCGGCACCTATGCTAGACTGTGGCGTATCAGGAGCAACGATCTGCTCGAAGACGCCGTCGCGCACGACCCCGTGCCACCCGGCTAGACACGTCAAGCAATGCGCAAGCGGGAGGGAGTGGCGAGATGCCGATCCTGGTCAAGCACAACGGAAAATACTACGAGATACCCGACGACGTCCTGGCGCGGTCGACCGTCTCGAAGAGCCGGTTCGAGGCCGGCATCCGCAAGCTCGAGGACAAGACGGCGGAGATGGCGAAGGGGCTCAACCACTACCGCGTGGTGGCCTTCGCCGACAGCGACCTCGAGGATTTGTGACCGCCGCGGGAGCAATCATGTAGGATGGGTTGAGCGAATGCGAAACCCATCAACTCCGCACCAAACATTGATGGGTTTCGCCATAGCCCGTCGCAGACGGGCGTGAACGCCCTGATGGCTCAACCCATCCTACGCCGGAACGGGCGCCAGGTGCGCGACCGTCTCGCGGATGCGGCCTTCGAGGTCGCCGCGCAGCTGCCAGTAGCAGTAGGTATCGTTGGGCTGATCGGGCTGGAACATGCGCTGGTGCGGGCAGCCGCCGGCGCATTGCGGCATCATGGTGCACTGCTGGCACGCCTCGTACTGGAACCAGTCATAGGTCAGCCAGGGCAGCAGGTTTTCCGACCTCACGACGGTATCGAGGAAAACCGAGCCGTAGGCCCGGTCCGGCCGCCCGGCGTCGTCCGGGCATTTGTACAGCAACCCTTCCGGATCGATGGTCACCGCGGTGCTGCTGGTGGCGGCGCAGCCGGACCCGCAGCTGCTCGCCACCACCCGCTCCAGCGGCAGGCCGAGCGCTTTGGCGCGCTGGTGCTGCCGCTTCATGACCTCGACGTAGGTCTGCGGCGTCTCCGGGCTGCCGACGCCGCTGCAGCGGGCGAATTCCGGCTCGTACACATGGGCGATGAAGATGGCGGCGAGCGTCTTCTGCAGCCCGCGGCGCACCATGCCGTCGAACAGCTTGTCCCATTCCTGCTCGTCATCGCGCGTGAGGTTGATGCGGATCTGGGTCGGGATGCGCTCGGCCGCGTAGACCAGGTTGTCGAGCACGCGCTCCTGGGTATCGTGGCCCTGCTTGTCGTTCTTCAGCTCGGCCGGCACGTCGAGCGATACCTGCACCTGGGAGAGCCGGGCCGCGACCAGATCGTCGACCGCCTCGCGGTCGAGCAGCACGCCGTTGGTGGTCATCACCGCATGGTAGGCGATGCCGGCCTCGTCGCACCACGCGGTGAGCGGCGGCGTCATCCGCCGGATCTGGCGCAGCCCGAGCAGCGGCTCGCCGCCGAACCACGACACCATCAGCGACTGCATGCCCTCGGCGGAGCGCTTGAGATATTCCACCACCGCGTCCTCGGTCTCGGGCGCCATCATCCGCGGCTTGGTCTCGACCTGGGTCTTGCCCTGGAAGCAGTACTGGCAGGCGAGGTTGCATCCCATCGTCACCAGTACGTTGGCGGTGAAGCCGGAGACCTGGTCATGGCGGCCGCGCTGATAGTGCTGCCGCACCAGCTCGATCTCGTCGGTCCCCTCGCGCACCAGGAAACCGTTGGCCTGAAGGCGCTTGAGCGCCGGCGGAACCGCGTCGGGAGAGAATTTGAGCCGGGTTGCCGGAGCGACCAGGCGCTGCCACGCGGCGCGCGGAAGAATGGTCAGCGCGGCGGAAAAGGTGTTGTAGACCGCCACCCGCTGCTCCGGCATGTCGACGGAGACATTGTAGCGCGAGGGGACCAGCACCGAGTGGAACCCCCACAGCGCGGCGCGCTGGCGGGGCGACAGGTCGTGTGCCGGGGCCGGCTCGGAGGGCCGGCGAACCTCATAGGCGGCAACGGGCAGCTCCACCACGATCACCTCCCGGAAGGTTTCCTATTTGAAGGACGACCGATTGCAGCCATGGCCGGCAACTCGGCGCCTCTTCTCCCTCTCCCCGCTCTTCGCGGGGAGAGGGTCGGGGTGAGGGGCTCCTTCGACGCTCACGGCGCTCGGAGAGGCCCCCTCACCCGACCGCCTTCGGCGGTCGACCTCTCCCCGCACGCGGGGAGAGGTGGAGGCCGTCGCATATGCGTCAACTCTGCGGAAGCCTGGTGTTCACGGACAATTCGGGGCTTTGCCGCAGGACGCTCCGTAGGTCGGCTTCGAGCAACCGCTGCCGATCCTCGGGGGATCCGATTGGGCAAAAACCGGAACCGCGACGTCGAACACGAGGCTGCGGTCCGCCACGTCGGCCTCGCCGCTCCTCGCCGCGAACGCGTCCGCCACGATCTCGCAGCCGGCGAGGTCGGCGTCGCTCACCTCGAAGAACTGGTCGCCGGATTTCAACAGCAACGACATGGTCGAACCTCGTCTGTTCCAGAGAGAAAACGCACCAACGCTGCTTCGCCGAAGCTAGACCGCAATACCAGGGCGGTCAAGAAATGCATCCGCAGCCGCTCGCCGCAACGGTGTCGCCGACGCGTCAGCATCCCGGCTGCCGGTCGTCGCCCGCGGCGGCCACAACCTCGTGGGCGCTCCTCGCCGAGACCAGGCGCGCCAGATACCAGCGGTGATCGCACTCGATGACGGCCTGATAGTCGCGGATCGTCACCGTCGCCTCGCCGCCGGTGCGCAGAAGCTCCTTGCCGAGAAATTTCTGCGCGGTGTCGGGCGCCAGCAGCATCGACGCCGCCTCCTCGGCATTGGAGAACATCAGCTCGCTGACGGCTGCGGTTCCGGCGGCGTGCGGAAGCCGCGCCGCCGACCGCTCGTCCGGCATGAAGATGATCCGCAGGTGACGGCGCTCCCGGCTGATCGTCTCCCAGGCCGCCAGGAACCGTCCGGAAAGCTCGACGCTTCCGGCGAACCGGGTGGCCGTCGAGTTCTCCCTTGGCCCGGACCACCTTCAGCGGACTCGGCTGGTCGCTGACGAATTTTTCGGCCGAGTGGCCTGGGCCGGCGGCGCCAAGAACGCCGGCAAGGACGAGGATCGCGGCTCGCGCCGCGGTTCTCATGGCGCTCGCGCATTCTTCAGCCGACCGGCTGCGACCCGGGGCCGGCAATCCGTTGAAGCGCCTCACCGGCACGGCCCGTCGGCGGCGACCGTCGCGCCGTCGGCCGCAGCGAAGCAGGCGTTGGAATAGGTTTTTCGCACGCTGCCCTTCTGGCCGCAGACCGGCGCATATTGCTCGGTGCAGACGTCCGGCCGCCGCTTGTCGGTGGGCCTGTCCTCGGCGCGCGCGTCGGCAAGCGCCACGATGGCAAGTATTGCGGCGAATGCCAGCCTGGTCGGAAAAGCGGACATCAGCGCGGCGCCGCCTGAGCCGGAACGGGCGCCGCCTGCGCCGGCCGGGCGGGCACCGCCGCCGCGGGCTGCTGGGCCTGAGCGGGCGCCGAGGCCGGCAGATCGGAGAGCGACGGCCCGGTCGGCGGCCGCAGGTTGAGCGATTGCGGTGGCTGCGGCGGCAGGGTGGGCGTCTGCAGGATGATGGGAGGCGGGGATTGCGCCAGCGCGCCGACGGACGGCAGCAGCGCCGCCGCGGTCGCGGCGATCAAGAGCGTGGGAATCCTCATGGGTGCCTCCTGCGGCTGGTCAGCGGATCGCGCGGGCCACCGTGACGTGCTTCGCGTCGACGTGCAAACGGGAAACCGCCCTTCGCGGCTTTGCCTGTCTTCTTGAGACGGACCGGTTCTTTTTTTGCGCGGCGCCAGGCAAAGATTTTTTCGTAGGGTGGGCAAAATCGCGGCGCGGACCCCGCGCCTCGTACCGACCTCGCGTACGATTTTGCCCACGCGGTCCGAGCCGCGCGTCTCACCGCGTGGGCAAATCGCCGGCAACGCATCGTTCCGAGGCGGCGGTCTTGCGGCGATTTGCCCACCCTACGGTCAAACATATTAGGGTGGGCAAAGGCGGACGGCGCCGTCGCCTGTGCCCACGCGGGGGAGTCGCGCAATCCGGGCTCATCTCTTCGCGAATACCATCTGCCGCACGTCGATATTGCCGGACAGAAAGCCCGCCTCGCAGTAGGCCAGGTAATATTCCCAGGTGCGGCGGAAGCGCTCGTCGAAGCCGAGCGGAACCAGCGTCGGCCAGGCGGCGCGGAAACGCCGGCGCCACTGGTCGAGGGTGCGCGCATAGTCCCGGCCGAAAACCCGCTCGCCGATCAGCGAAAAGTCGAAGCGCTGGCCGAGAGCCTTCAGGATCGACGGCGCCGGCAGCATGCCGCCGGGAAACACGTAGCGGCGGATGAAATCGACCTCGTGGCGATAGGTCTGGAAGAAGCGGTCCTGGATGGTGATCGCCTGGATGCCGGCGATGCCGCCGGCCACCAGACAGTCGCGAAGCTGGCGGAAATAGGCCGGCCAGAACTTTTCGCCGACCGCCTCGATCATCTCGATCGATGCGATGCGGTCGTAGATGCCGCGCTCGTCGCGATAGTCCGCGAGCTTGATCTCCACCTGGTCGGCGAGGCCGGCGGCGAAAATGCGCGTCCGGGCGAAGCTCCATTGCTCGCGGCTGATGGTGAGCCCGACCACGCGGACGCCGTAGGTCCTGGCGGCATATTCGGCAAAACCGCCCCAGCCGCAGCCGACCTCCAGCAGATTCTGCCCGGGCTTGAGCTCGATGCGCTCGGCGAGGCTCCGATACTTGCGCTGCTGCGCCGCCTCCAGATCGTCGATGCCCGGCTCGTAGAGCGCCGACGAATAGGTCATGCCCGGGTCGAGCCAGGACGCGTAGAAGCGGTTGCCGAGGTCGTAATGGGCGTGAATGTTGCGCCTGGCCTGGCGTCTGGTGTTGCGGTGGAGCCAGTGGCGGACGTTCTGCAGCACACGCACGACCGGCCTGTCGTCGAGCATCTCGTGGATGATCTCGTGGTTGACGTTGAATAGGTAGAAGAGCCCGGTCAGATCCGGCGTCTCCCATTCGCCGCGCAGATAGGCCTCGGCGATGCCGATCTCGCCGCCCCTGACGAACCGCGCCATGCAGCGGAGGTCGTTGATCTTCATGGTCGCGGCGGGGCCCTGCTCCGCGCCGCCGAACATATAGCGGCGGCCGTCGGGGAGCAGCGCCTCGAGCGTGCCGCAGCGCAGCTGCGCGGCAAAGCGGAAGGCGAGGCGCGCGGCGAGCGGCAGATCGCCGAGGGCGGCAGGAGTGGAGCTGGTCGGCACCGGGATGGCATCAGGCACGTCGGCGGCCTCGCTCACCGCGCCGTGCGGATCATGCGCGTCGGCTCGCCCGGCGAGCCTCGCGCCCTGCGCGATCAGTCACAAGCCGCAGGCGCAAGTTCACGTCGCAGTGTGGCTCTCCGGCTTGATGAGCGCAACAAGCAACTGCGGAATGTCTGCACGATACGACCGGATCGTGGGAGCGACATGACTTGCCGCGGCGCTTGCGAACCGCGAGCCAACGCATCGTCCTGAACGGAGATGCCTCATGCACCGGGGCACGGAGATGACTCACGCAAAGCGCCGGCCGGGCGAGAAGGCCCGGCCGGATCGCCGTTCGTTTCAATGCGTGCCGGACGTCAATCGCACGTGCGCTTCGTGCGCGTCACGCCGTTCTGCTCGACCGTTACGGTCTTGCAATCCCGGTCGTGTCCGCGGCCTTCGCCGACCCGCTCGCGATTGCCACGCCGATCGTGGTCACGGTCACGGTCACGATCGCGTTCGAGCGTGATGCCACCGGGACCGATTCTCACATCGGCCTGGGCCAGCGTGATGGTGCCGGGAGCGGTCAGCGCGCCAGCGGCGGCCGGCAGAGCCGTGAAGCAGAGTGCCGCCGAAAATATCAAAGCAAGGGTTTTCATGAAATCCTCCAGTTGGGCTGCTGACACAACGCGTCACGGATACATTTGTTCCTCGAATTTTCTGATTGTTCTTATTTATGGTTGAGTCGGCACGCCGCGCGCATTGGCGGCCGAGCGTCTCTGGCGCCGCAGGCCAGGAGGCGGAGCGCGGCGCAGGGGGCGGGCGCGGGGGCGGGTCCCGAGCGGGGAGCTGAGCTATCTCTTGAATCGGGTCGAGGGTCCACATTCCTGGACCGGCATGACCCCTGACCGCTCGGGCGACCCGGTTTGGCCGGGTTTCGCGGGCGCCCGTTGCGAGCCGCCCGCGTGTATCGAACGTCAGGGTGCGCGGACGATAAAGGCGCCAATGGGCCTGGGTACCCTACCGGCGCGGCGCGAGACGCCCCGCGAGCCGCCCCGCGACCGCCATGCCGGGCAGGCGGTGGCCCGGCAGCCATCCGGCCAGCACGGCGCGCCCTTGTTTCCCCCGGACCGCCCCGTTAATACTCGCGCCGCGCCGACAGGCTCCGGAGAGGTGGCTGAGCGGTTGAAAGCACCGCACTCGAAATGCGGCATACGGGTAACCGTATCGGGGGTTCGAATCCCTCCCTCTCCGCCAATCTTACTAATTATCGCATTGATTTTACTGTATAATTTACACCATTGATCCTGCGTGCCGATCTCTTGCCCCAGCAGAGTTTCGCACGTCGAACTTCAATCGCGGTGTACGCCTGAATATCCCCGTTGGCCCCGCAAGTCCGGTGCGAGAATTACACCTGGTTTCACTTGTAGGGAATGCGCTCGTGGTAGAAGGACTTCCAGTCCAGTACCCATCCAGGGGTGCCGATCCTGGCAAACTCGATGAAGTAAACGTTGCCCTTGTCGTCGGTGCCAAAGATGACCGGCGAAGTCGTACCGGCGGCATCCTCCATCCATCGCGAGGCAGTAACGCTTTGCATGCGTGGTGCGTCCTGGGGGCCAGCGCCGGGTGCCCAGAGGTGCGTCTCGAAGTAACGCCATTCCGACCATGCCTTGCTGCCATACATGGGCATGAACCAAAGTCGACCCCCGCCGCTCGTCGGGATGGCAAGCAGGAAGCCGCGAGCCGCCTCGTCCCAAGTCATGTCAATCGCGCGCCATGCATCGACACCTGGAGGGTGGCTGAGCTTCGTCGGAGAAGTCCACCCGCCACTTCCGAGGGAGGTCATCCAAATCGCCCCAGCCGAGTCGATCATTGCCGCCCACACCACACCATCATAGTTCAGCGCGGTGATCCTCCTATATGATCCCGCCGCGACTTTGCTCCAGGCTCCCCAGGTCGAATCGGACGTCTTCACCCGAGTGAAGGCGCTCCCGTCATTGGCGACCATGAACATCCGGCAGCGACCGGTTGCGTCGGAGGTCGCATGGATGTCGACCACGCCGGTGACCGTGCTCGCGATGCCAAAGTCAGACCAAGAGCCCCAACTGCCGTCAGGGAGTGCCGAGCTGGTGTAGATATTCGGGTCGCCGGAGATGACGAATATCTGCGGCTTCCCGCTGGCCTCGGCGGAGCAGGCTGCGATCCGCGTGAGCTTCCCTTGTCGAAGAGGCGGGCTGCCGAGGCCTTGCCAAAAACTGAAATTGCCTGAATAGGCAGGCGTTGATCCGGTGCGGAACCGATAGACCACCCGGTTCAAATCATCATCGACAGCGAAAACCGCCGTCGCCGAGGCATTGTCGGGACGCCGGTGCACGGCCACATTCGCCGCAAACCGGGGAGCATAGCGGAATCGCTCCACACTCGGCCCGGTGTTGTCACTGTGATCTGGCGTATCCTGGGTGCAGACCGGAGCGAATTGGGAGAAGTCGTTCGAGCTCCTCGTGGCCGCAGATCCTCCGCCGTGCCCGACCCCGATGACACCCCAGGTGCCACCAGCATCCCTGAAGATTATTGGCGATCCGGAAGAGCCGCCGATCGTATCGCAGTTGTGCACGACCACGTCGCCTTTCACCTGCTTCAGCGTGCAATTCGCGTGGATCATTCCAGCTCCCCAGCGGGAATTGCACCCCGTCCTATCGCGACGCGCGCCGTCGAAAATGGGTGCGGTGCGCATGCGGATCGCCCACATTCCGCCGTCATTTTTTCCCGGAGCGGACTCTCCGACCCAGCCGCAATTCTTCGTGTCCCTCTCCATATTATCCCAGGTCACAGAATCGTTGTCGTTGTACGGGAAATGATGCCGCGTGTAGGCGGGATTGACGAGCGCTGTGCCGACAGGCGGCACGCCCGCGGACAGAGCCAGCGGGGTCAAGTCGAGGCCCGCGATCTCCTTCCAATTGTCAACACGTGCGATGCCCCAATCCATTCCGTTGCCCATTACTTTCTCGCCAGTGCGGGAACCAACCACTGCACGTGTCACGTCGGCACGCGGCACACGCTTCGCGTTGGCGGCTACGCGATCTGGATGAAAGTTTGGGTAGAACCGAAGGTCAGATTGCCATGCTCCAGTGGCACCGTTCACGAAGCAGTGCGCCGCAGCTACGATGTGGTTGGCGTCAATCAGGAACGCTGTACAGCCGTTGTTGAGCAAGCCAACAGCATTGTATGGCTTTCCAGGATTGCGCTTGAGCTCTGCATATGGCCGACTGCAGTACAGCGTCGCTACGGCGCTTTCTACCGTCAACATCGAAAGCACCAACATGACGAGGCTGGGGACGGTATTTCTCAAGTTCATCGCACCCACCTCAATTCACGTGGAACTGATGGAACGTGCTCCTATCTCAGAAAATCGAGCACGGTGGTCCAGGATGCCTGCGCTGCTTCGGCGTTATAGCCAATTCTTCCGAACTCGGCACGCTCCGGCAGGCTCCACACATCGAAGGCATGACGGGCGTTGGGATACAACACCGTGCGTAAGCTGTTGGGGGGCGCTCCCTTTATCACAGCGTCGCACAGGGCAGGACGCGCGACCTCGTCGATCGCACCCATGAGCATCAATGCGGAGACGCCTGTAGACGACCATGGCATCGCTCGACGGCAGTCAGGATAATACATTACTGCCCTTGCGAGCAGGGGCGGTCCCGGAGGCATAGTCCGCAAAGCCGCGAGAACACCGCCACCACCGTAGGACCAACCAATGACGGATGTTTTGCCAGAGGGCACGCCGACTTGCCCCACTATCCATGCTGCGGCTTCGAGAATGTCGTTGCCGACCTCAGCGTGAGAAACATCACGGCCGCCAGCACAGTCCCTCAAATTCCGACGTCCCAGGTAGTCCACGAACACAACCAGATACCCAGCGGCCTGCAATACTTTCGCGCGCTCGTCATATAGATTAACGCCGTTGTGCGCGACGAAACCGGAACATCCGGGAACAAGCAACACCGCGGAGCGTGACGTGCTGCCCGAGGGCGACAATACGCGGTAAGCCTCCGCTGCAAGTGTCGTGTTGACAGGTAAAGATAGTGTCACCCAGCAAAAAGCGCAAAGAGACGCGCAGCCAGCCTTACACAGGCTAACGGCATAGCTGCCTCCCCATACGAGCAACGACTTGATCGCCTTTGCGAGGGAAGGTGGTCGTAAGCCGTTACGCAGCCTAGAGCGCTTTCCGATTAGGTTGACCATGAAATCGGATAGGCCGTGGCCGGAAAGCGCTCTAAGATTCGACACTTGTCGCATTTCCTTTCGGAAAACCGGTGTCCACTTTTCCGGGAAATGCTCTAAGCCACCGCAGGATCGCCTCCGGAACGGCCGTGATCGCATATCGCCCGCACATAGCTAGCCAGACCTCCCTGTCCGTCATATGTTACCGCCACCACTTCACGCAATCAGCGAACCCCGTGGCTCGTGCTGGCTCTCGCCAATCGGAGCGACGCCGCCGTTCATCCGGCCAGCACTTCTGGGCCGCTACAGCGCGCCAGCGCGTTCGTGCTTGCGGCTTCACGCGCCGCACAATCCATTTCTGCGACGAGCGATATGCTCCGCGACATGAGCCGACTCTTTAGAAATCTCACGAAACAAATCTGTCGCTGCATTCCGGTAGCCTGCAATTCACGTTGCACGAAATCGGCCGGGTTGGGAACCTCCTGTCCATGAGGCTCCTTAACAGGGACGACGCCGCAGTTGTCGCCGCCCGACGACGCGCGGCGCTCAGCCATCGTGCAGCGAGCCCATCGCGGCTTTCGCCATCCTGCGGGCAACCGTGACCTCGGTCACAGAAAATGCGCGATGCCCGCGCTATGCCGGCGATCGGAGCTTTACCGTGTTGCCGATGAGGAATCGCACGATGAGCAATCCCGACTTTGCACCCGAGGCCGATGCGGCGGTGCGCCTGCTGGAGGACGACGAACTGGACGCCGCGACCGGCGGCCTGGTCGTGATCGCGATCATTGCGGTCCTGATCCCCATGTTGATCCCGGACATGCCGCAGCGGCACTATTGATCACGTCACCTTCGGCGCGATCCGGCCTCGCTCGCCGGACTCCGTCAAATGACCTTGCGCTTCCGAAAATCGCCGACTAGCCTGCGTACAGCACGATGTCGAACACCACCAATCTCAACTCCGGCTCCATCTCCGAAGTCGGCTGCAACAGCTTGGCGACGAGCAAATCCTTTTGCTCCAAGGCGGTTTGAAAAAAGCGATCGGCTTCGAGATAGGGGTCGCCGGCAAAATACATCTGGGTTACCAGTCTATCCTGCCTGCCCGAGACCTGGAAGTGAATGTGCGCGGGTCGCATTCTGTTGGGGCCCGCAGGATATGCGGCGGGTTTGATCGTCTTGAACCGATATCGACCATCGTGGTCAGTGGTCAGAATGGCCGACCCCTCGAAGTTTGGATCGAGCGGCGCCGTATTGCGGTCGCTTGGATGGGTGTAGCGCCCATGGGTGTTGGCTTGCCATATTTCAACTTGCGCGTTGCGAACCGGCTCCGCCTTCAGATTGAGCACTCGCCCCATGACATTGAGGACGAGACCTTCAGCGCGCCCGGGCCGGCCGGGTACCTTGGTCAGATCGGCATTTTGACCAAGAGTTTTCATCGGATAAAACGGACCAAGTATTTGCTCTGGCGTGCGCCGCCCGGCCGTTTGCGCAATTGCAGACCTGCCTGAGGCCACGCTGGCGACGCCCAGGGTCGCGGACATTCTCAAGATCTCACGGCGGCTGAGATCACTTATCGAGTAAGTCGCCATCGCTGCCACTCCTCAAAATCCGATCGACCGGATAGCGGACCTGAATCTTCCGGTTGTGGCTGGATTTTACCAGGATTTTTCGGGATTCTGCAAAGGTCGGCGATCACCGACTACCTCTGGCGGCGGCAGCAGATGGCATGCCGAGCGCGGACGGCCGGCATCGGACCCCTTGGGCAAATCGCCGGAGGTGGATCGCCGGGCGCCGCGGTCGGTGCGAGCGATTTGCCCGCCCTGCGATTTCTGCACCGCCGCATCGTAGGGTGGGCAAAATCGCCTGCCTCGCAGCAGATGAGGTCACCACAGGTCTTGCGGGCGATTTTGCCCACGCCGTCGGACCGATCCGCATCACCGCGTGGGCAAATCGCCGGCGATGTTTGTCCGAGTCGAACGGCCCGAGCAGGCGATTTGCCCACCGTACTTGCTCTTCGCTTGCCGGACTCCGTCAAATGACCTTCCGCTTGCGTAAATCGGCGATCTGCTGGGCGCTGTAGCCCAGATCGCCCAGCACCGCGTCGTTATGCTCGCCGAGCTCCGGCGCGATGCCGAGCCTGGCGGGCGTCTCCGAGAACTGCCAGGGCGTCCCGTGCACCTTCAGGCGCTTGCCGTGCTTGGGGTAGTCGATCTCGGCGACGTAGCCGTTGGCCAGCACGTCGGGATCGTTGGACGCCTCCAGCAGCGTGTTGATCGGCGCCGAGACGATGTCCGCCCCGCGCAGCTTCGCCACCCAGTCCTCGCGCGTGCCTGACGCGAAGAGATCGTCGAGCAGGGCCAGCAGCTCGGTGCGCCTGGCGTCATTGTCGATGATGACGCCGAGATGCTCGAAGCCGGCTTCCGTCAGCCTGGCATGGAAGCCCAAGGCCGTCATGGCGCGGCTCCAGTGCTCCGGCCCGGTGAGCTGAAACACCAGCGGCTTGCCGTCGCGGTCGTTGAAGCTGGCGCTGATGCCGGGCCGCTCAACCGTGCCGGTGATGCGCGCCTGGCCGGTCACCGGATTGGTGTTGCGCCACATCGTGGTGGTGAGCGTCCAGCCCATCAGCCGGACGGTCGCCCCGAGGAGCGAGAGCTCGATCTTCTGGCCGACGCCGGTGGTCCGCGCGTGGGTGAGCGCCGCGAGCGCGCCGCCGAAGGCCAGCATGGCGCAGCTCTCATCGGCCACCGACACGATGCCGGTGCGCATCTTCTGGCCCGGCATCGAATAGGCCTCGGCGATGCCGCCCAGCGCCTGCGCCATCGAATCGGTGCCCGGCAGGTGGCGGTTCGGCCCCCTGGGGCCGTAACCCGAGATCGAGACGTAGACCAGCTTCGGGTTGACCTTGCGCAACTCCTCCCAGCCGAAGCCGTTCTTTTCGGCCGCACCCGGGCGAAAATTCTGGCCGAAGATGTCGGCCCGCGCCACCAGCTGGTGGAGGATCGCGCGGCCCTCCGGCGCCTTCAGATTCAAGGTCACGCTCTTGACGCCGCGGTTGTTGGTCTCGAAGAAGGTGCTGGGCATCCCGGGCAGCACCGACATATGGCGCGAGGAGTTGCCGCCCTCCGGCGCCTCGATCTTGATCACGTCGGCGCCGAGATCGGCCATCAGCATATAGGGCACCGTCCCCGCCTGCGCGGTCGAGCAGGAAACGACCTTGACGCCCTGCAACGGGCCGTGGGGTTGGGACATTGACGCGTTCTCCTATTCGAACAGGTAGCAGGCGACGGAGTGACCGGGCGAAACCTCGCGCAGCGCCGGCTCGCGCTGCGAGCAGTGCGGCATCGCATAGGGGCAGCGCGTATGGAACCGGCAGCCGGATGGCGGATCGAGCGGCGACGGGACCTCGCCCTTGAGCTCGATCTCCTCCTCCGGCCGGTTCGGCCGCGCCACCAGGACGGCCGAGAACAATGCCCTGGTATAGGGATGGCGAACGTCCTCGAACAGTGCCGCGGTCGGCGCCTGCTCGACGATTTTTCCGAGATACATCACCACCGTGTGGTCGGCCATGTGGCGCACCGTGGCGAGATCGTGCGCCACCAGCAGGTATGCCACGTCGTCCTGCGCCTGGATGTCCTTCAAGAGGTTCATCATCTGGGCACGGATCGACACGTCCAGCGCCGAGACCGGCTCGTCGAGCACGATCAGCTTCGGCCGCGGTGCGAGCGCCGCGGCGAGCGCTACGCGCTGGCGTTGCCCGCCGCTGAACTCGTGCGGGTATTGCCGGGCCTGCTCGGGACGCAAGCCGACCTGGAGCAGCAATTCGCGTACCCGCTCGTCGATCGCCGCCTGGTCTCCCCAGGCATTGACGATCAGCGATTCGGCGATGCTGCGTCCGACCTTCATGCGCGGATCGAGCGACGACCAGGGATCCTGGAACACCGCCTGGACCTTGGCGCGGTAGGCGCGCAGCGCCGCGCCCCGTAGCGCGTGGATCGGCTCGTCCTCGAGCAGAATCCGACCCTCGGTCGGCTCCTCGAGATTGAGGATCATGCGCGACGTCGTGGTCTTGCCGCAACCCGACTCGCCCACCAGGCCGAGCGTCTCGCCGGCCCGGATATCGAAGGAAACGTCGTCCACCGCCTTGATGTGGCCGAGCGTGCGCGCGAACAGGATGCCCTTGGTGAACGCGAAATGCTTGCGCAGCCTTTCGACGCGCAGCAGCGGCTTGCTGCGGTCCGCGAGCGGCCCGCTATTGGTGACGGCCCCGCTCATGGCGACGCGACCTTCCAGCAGTCCGCCGTATGCTCGTCGCCGGCCTGGACCGTGCCGGGATAGGCGTCCAGGCAACGCCGCTCGACCAGAGGGCAGCGCGAGGCGAAGCGGCAGCCGGCAGGCAGATCCATCAGCGACGGCGGCTGGCCCTCGATCGTGGCGAGCCGGCCGACCGGACCGCTCATCGCGGGCACCGACGCGATCAGCGCACGGGTGTAGGGGTGCTGCGGAGCCTCGAAGATCTGCCGCACCGGGCCGCATTCGACGATGCGGCCGGCGTACATGACCGCCACGCGGTCGCACATGCGCCCGACGACGCCGAAATCGTGGGTGATGAACAGGATCGCCATGCCGGTCTCGGCCTGCAGGCGCTTGAGCAGCTTCAGGTACTGCAGCTGGATCGTGACATCGAGCGCGGTGGTCGGCTCGTCGGCGATCAGCACCGCCGGCTCGCCGCTGACGGCGATCGCCCCGACCACGCGCTGCTTCATGCCGCCGCTCATCTGGTGCGGATACTGGCCGATGCGCTGCTCGGGCGCCGCGATCTCGACGCGCCGGAGCGCCGCCACCGCCTCCTTGATCACCTCGGTGCGGGGAGCGCGCCGGCGGCGCACGATCGCTTCGCGCAACTGGTTGCCGATCGTGAACACCGGATTGAGGGAGGTCTGCGGGTCCTGCAGCACCATCGAGATCCGTCGGCCGCGGATTTCGCGCATCTGTGCCGGCGAGCGCTCCAGGATGTTCTCGCCGCCGAGCAGCACCTCGCCCTTGATGGTGCGGGCGCCGCCCTTCGGCAGCAGGCGCATCAGCGACAGTGCGGTGACGCTCTTGCCGCAACCCGATTCGCCCACCAGGCCCAGCACCTCGCCGCGCCGGAGCGAGAAGCTGACGCCGTCGACCGCCTTCACGACGCCGCGGCGCAGGAAGAAATGGGTGTGCAGGTCGCGCACCTCGAGGACGGTCTCGCCGCTCATAGCTGGCGCAGCCTCGGGTCGAGCCGGTCGCGCAGCCAATCGCCGAACAGGTTGACCGAGAGCACCATCAGCGTCACCGCGATGCCCGGGATCAGCGCCACCCACCAGGCATCGGCGATGCGCCCGCGCCCCTCGGAGATCATCAGGCCCCAGGTCGGCGTCGGCGGCGGGATTCCGGCGCCGAGGAAGCTCAGCGTCGCCTCGGCGATGATCACGACGCCGATGTTGAGCGTGACCAGGACCATGAAGGTGCTGAGCACGTTGGGCAGAATGTGCGTCAGCATGATGCGCAGGGCCGAGCAGCCGCGCACCCTGGCGAGCGCCACGAAGTCGCGCTGCCGGAGCGACAGCACCTCGCCCCGGATGACGCGCGCGAAGCTTGCCCACAGCAGCAATGTGATGGCGATCACCAGCGTGCCCAGGCCCTGGCCCATGGTGACGGCGAGCAGCAGCGCGAACAGGATGGCCGGGAAGGTGAAAGCCGCGTCGACCAGGCGCATCAGCACGCTGTCGACCGCGCCGCCGACATAGCCCGCGACGATGCCGACGGCCAGGCCGATGCCGCCGCCCCCGGTCAGCGCCAGCAGCGCCACCAACAGGCTGACCCGCGCGCCGTAGATGAGGCGGCTCAGAATATCGCGACCGAAGGCGTCGGTGCCGAAAAAGTACCGGTCGCTCCCGCCCGCCATCCAGGCCGGCGGCAGCAGCTTGTCGCGCAGGGTCTGGTCGATCGGCGAGTAGGGCGCCAGCAGCGGCGCGAACAGCGCCATGACGACGATCGCCGAGATGATCGCGATCGGAATCCAGGGCACGCGTGCGGATCGCCGCGCCCCGGCATCGCTGCGTCGCCGCGACAGCGTACGCCACAGGGCGAGACGTGGCCTGCGAGCCACCGGGCCGGCGGATGGCGGACGGTCAGCGCGGGCCATGGCTAGGCCAGGCGGATGCGCGGATCGACATAGGCATAGAGGATGTCGACACCGAGGTTGATGGAGAGGATCAGGATCGATTTCAGGATGATCACCGCCTGCAGCAGCGGAAAATCGCGGTAGATCACCGCCTCGTAGGTCAGCCGGCCGATGCCCGGCCAGGCGAACACGGTCTCGGTCACGATGGCACCGGTGATCAGGTTGCCGACGAACACGCCCCACAGGGTCAACACCGGGATCAGCGCGTTGCGCAGGCAATGCTTCCAGATCACGACGCCTTCGCTCAGTCCCTTGATGCGCGCGAGCTTGACGAACTCGCTCTCCACCACCTCGAGCATGGCCGACCGCGTGATGCGCATGAAGCCGGCCACCAGGAACGTGCCCAGCGTGATGACCGGCAGGACGTAGTGCGCCGGGCCGCCCATGCGGCCGGACGGCAGCCAGCCCAGCTCGACGCTGAAGACGAAGATCAGCAGGATGCCCAGCCAGAAGCTTGGCATGGCGACGCCGAGCACCGCGACCGTGCCCGCCGCACGGTCGAGGATGCCGCCGCGGTGGACCGCCGCCACCACGCCGAGCGGAATGCCGAGCCCCACGCCGAGCAGGATCGCCCACGGAATGAGCACGAGGGTGTTGGGCAGGCGATCGAAGAAGGCCTCGGCCGCGGGCTGCCTCATGCGAATCGAGGTGCCGAGATCGCCGTGGATCGCCTTGCCGACGAAGATCGCAAACTGGTCGAGGATCGGACCGTCGAGGCCGAGCGCCTGGGTCAGTGCCGCGCGGTCCTCGGGCGTGGCATCCTCGGGCAGCATCAGGTCGATCGGGTTGCCGGTCAGCCGGCCGAGAAAGAACACGATCGTCGCCACCATGCAGAGCAGGACGGCCCCCTGCATCAGGCGGCGGGCGATATAGCGCGTCATGGCGCGCCTGGCCTCCTGGTCGCTGTCACTTCTTCCAGGGCTTCTGCTCCGGGCGCGGGATGCGCTCGAACACGTCGCCCAGCTCGTGCCGGCCGGCGATCGCCTCGAACTGCCCGACCATCTTGGTGTTGATGGCGTAGTAGCCCATGCCCTCGAGGATCGGGACCACCGTCCACGAATTCGCCGTCAGCTCGACCATGTGGTCGGTCAGCGCCGTACGCCTGGTCCGGTCGAGCTCGGACAAGAGGGCGCGGTAGGTCTTGACGAACTCCTGGCACGCCTCCTGACAATTGTCCTTGTCGCCCAGCAGGCGCTGAATGCTTTCGGGCGAGAAAGCGCCGTCATAGCGCCACGGCGCGTCGGGCCGGCCCGCCGTGCGATACATCGAGGCCCAGCCGACGAGCGACGCCTGGTTGCCTTGCTCCATCGGCGCGAACGAGCCCCACTCGTAGTGCTTGAGCGTCACCTTGACGCCGATCTTGGTCCACATGTCGGCGATCGCGGTGCCGATATCGACCATGAACTGCGTGCCCGGCAGCGCCGTGTTGGCGAACTTCAGCTCGAAGCCGTTGGGATAGCCCTCCTCGGCGAGGATCTTTTTCGCCAGGACGGGGTCGTAGCGATAGGCCTCGGCCGCCCATTTCTCCCAGCGCTCGGCGCTGAAGTAGTCGGTGTAGCCGAAGGTGGCGAAGGGATACGGCATGCGCCCCTTGCCGTTCATGACGTGCTCGATCAGCTGCTGGCGGTCGATCGCCAGCGACAGCGCCTGGCGCACCCGCGCCTTGGCGATGGGCGAGTCCTTCACCTCCGGCTTGTAGGTGCCCCAGAACTGAAAGACCGCCTGCATCGTGCCCGGCACCGACAGCACCTCCAGCCCGGCGCGCGAGGCGCCCAGCATGGTCTCCGGCCCGATCGAGGCGATCGCCGCTTCGCCGGTGCGCACCATGGCGACGCGGGTGCTCTCCTCGGGCACCAGGAGGAGATGCAGATCCTTGAAATGCGGCCGGCCGCGCCAGTGCGGCGTGGTGACCGCGGTGAACTCGATGCGGTCGCCCGGCACGTTGCGCACGAACTTCCAGGGGCCGCTGCCGATCGGCTTCCTGCGGAACTCCTCCTCGCCGACCCGCTCGATATAGGCCTTGGGCATGATGGCGCCCTCCGGCGCCACCGCGCGCGACAGCCCGGCCGGCAGGCCGATCTGCGGGCTGGTGGTCTCAACCCTCACCGTCAGCTCGTCGATCACCTCGATGCTCTTGATCGTACGCCGCATGCTTGCCGCCGCGGATGCGAGCGAGCCTGGCCCCATCTGGCGCTCGAGGCTGAACTTCACGTCCTGCGCGGTGAGCCTGTCACCGTTGTGGAAGGTCTGGCCGGGGCGGAGATGGAAGGTCCATGCCAGGCCGTCGGGCGAGAGCTCCCAGCGTTCGGCGACGCCCGGTCCGACGCCGCCTTTCTTGAGGTCGAAGCCGACCAGCAAGTCGTACATGACCGCCTGGTAGACCGCGTTTCCCGGCCGGCCTTCGAGGATCGGATCGAGCGTCTGGGCGCCGAGCGATTCGACGGCGAAGACGAGCGCGCCCTTCTGCTCCTGAGCGCGAAGCGGCGCCACGGCGGCGATGACCAGGGCAACAGCGAGAGCTGCGGCTCTCGCGATCCGCCGGAGCATGACGACCTCCCCGCCGACCGCCGACGGTCGACCCGACATTTGGCTCTTGGGGCTCTGCTGACCCGTATCGACTATCCGGCGCGTCACGACAGGGTGTCAATAGCACCGCTCATGACGACAGGCCCGCGTAGCACGACGACCGTGTCTCCAGGAAACGATCGAACACCTCGGCAACGAGGTTCATGTCCGCCACCGTCATCGGCGTGCACAGCGATGCGCTGGTCGCGCTCGGGATGATGATGCCGTGCGCGGCGAAGAATCGGCTCAGCTCCTTCATGACGCCGACCTCGGCGGGCGAGGCGAATGCCTCGCGGAAGTCGTTGGGCTTGTGCCGTTTGGTGTGCAGGCGGAACAGCGAGGCCGCGCCGGTGACGCAGAACGGCGCCTGCCGGCTTTCGATCGCGGCCGTGAGCAGCGCGCGCAGCCTGTCGCCGAGCTCCTCCAGATGCGCGAAGGCGGCATGATCCAGCGCCTGCATGGCGACGAAGCCGGCAGTCATCGACAACGGATTTGCGGCGAACGTTCCGCCCTGCGGCAGGGCCGGCCTTGTGTCCGACGCATCGAACACCGCCATGACGTCGGCGCGACCGCCGACGGCTCCGATCGGGAGCCCGCCGCCGATGATCTTGCCGAGCGCGAAGAGGTCGGGCTCGAGCCCCCAGCGGGCGGACGCGCCACGGTAAGCCTGACGGAAATTCAGCACCTCGTCGCTGATGATCACGATGCCGTTCGCCCGGGCGGTCTCCTGAACGGCCGCGATGAAGGCCGGCGTCGGCGCGATCAGGCCGGCACGGCTCGGCATCGGATCGATGACGACGGCCGCGAGCTCGTTGGCGCGCGCGGACAGGATGCGTCGGGCTCCTTCGGGGTCGTTGAAACGCAGCACCGCGACGTCGCGCAGCACCAATTCCGGCATTCCGCGGTAGTACGGCGCCGAGGCAGGCGCTTCCGCGGGGCCCCAGTTCTCCGGCGTGCTCGCCTGGCCGACCTCGACCCAGTCATAGGCACCATGATAGGCGCCCTCGATCTTGGCGATGGCGCTGCGGCCGGTGAACGCACGCGCCGCCTTGACGGCGAACATCACCGCTTCGGTGCCGGTATTGGCGAAGCGGATCCGCTCGAGTCCCGGGACGCGCCCGCACAAAAGATCCGCCAAGGCGATTTCCAACTCGGTCGGATTGGCAAAACAGGTTCCGCTGCGCAGTTGTCGTTCGACCGCAAGACTGACCGGCTCGAAAGCATGGCCGTGAATGAGGGTCGTGTAGTTGCCGTTGAGGTCGAGGAATCGTCGGCCGTCCACATCATACAGATAGGCGCCGCGCCCATGGCTGAGGTAACGCGGGATCGGGTCGCGCTCGATGGTGACGCGGGTGGTTCCGCCGGGAAACACCCGACGCGCACGCTCGAACAGTTTTGTCGATCTGGGCCCGACGGTCACGATCTCGTCCATGTCCTGTGATCCATGATTGCAAACAAGCTCAACCGGTCGGCACGGCGGCGGCACGCAACGTGGCGGTGGCGCCTTCGTCGACAACGAAGTCCGGCGCCGCGCCCAGCACGACGCCATAGGCATCTCGCGCCGATTGCCGGGACACGAGCCCATCGCGCACGTCGTCGCGGACGCGGTTGGCGCAACGGGCGCGGGGATCGCCAAATCCGCCGCCGCCCGCCGAGGAGATGATCAGGCGCAGCGGACCAAGACGCTCCACCCCGTATTGCGGCGGGTCGTATCGGCGGCCGTCGGGAAACTCGATGTGGCAGGCGCCGGTATCGCCGGGCTGGCCGCCGGCGACGCCGAAGCTCGTCTGCGTCCCGGTGCCTTCGCCGCGATAGGAATATTCGGCAGGCAGCAGCACATCGAGCTCGACCAGGGCGCCGGTCCCGCCGCGGAAACGTCCAGGACCGCCGCCATCCGGGCGCAGCTCGTTTCGCCGGACATGGAACGGATAATCGACCTCGAAAGTCTCCACGTCCGGGAGCGTGAGGCCGCCGAGTGTCGCCATGTGGCCCATCGTCTCGAAGCCGTCGCGGCCGGCGACGGCTCCCGCACCCGACATGCCGAGCCATTGGTAGGCGACATAGAAGCGGCCATCACGGCCGAAGCCCGATGTGTTGCAATGCGAAGCCCGGCTCCAGCCGGCGCAAGCCTGATCCGGGATCGCCTGGCCCAGCGCTTTCCACACCGCGTGCACGATCTGATGGGCCGGATAGGTGGTGCACAGGGTGACGGCGGCGGGAAAATTCGGATTCACCACGCTGCCCTTGGGTGCCAGGACCCTGATCGGCCGATAGGCGCCTTCGTTGCGCGGGATGTGGGCACCCAACGTCGAAATGACCGCCAGATAGACGGCCGAGCAGGTGTTGGCATATGAGCTGTTCTTGAAACCGCGCAGTTGCGCGTCGGTGCCGGCAAAATCGCAATCGAGGTTTTGGCCGTCGCTGGTGACCGCGACGCGCACCATGGCGTCGGTCGGCGCGAAGCAATCGGTGCCAAGGAAATCCTCTCCGCGCCAGGTGCCGGTCGGCAATGTGGCGATCGCCTCGCGCATCACGCTCTCTCCCCAATCGAGCAGATCGGCAAGGAGATCGCGGAATGCCCGCGGACCGACGGCCTCCGCCAGGGCGAGCAGGCGTCGGGCGCCGACCTCGGTCGAGCCGAGCATGGCGGCAAGGTCGCCTTCCACCAGGTCGGGGGTGCGGCTGTTGAGGCGCAGCAGCCGCATCAGGTCGTGCCGCGGTTCGCCCGCCGCGACAAGCCGCATCACCGGCAGCCGCACGCCTTCGTGAAAGATCTCGGTGGCGGCGGCGTTGTAGGTTCCGGCGGCGCCCCCGCCGATATCCGATTGATGCGCCCGGTTGGCGGTGAACCCGACGAGGAGATTTTGCGCGAAGACCGGGCGGATCACCGTCCAGTCGGGCAAATGATTGCCGCCGGCATCGTAGGGATCGTTGAGGATGAAGACGTCACCGTGATGGATGTCGCCGGCAAAATCCTCGAGCAGCCGGCGCAGACCGAAACCGCCGGAGCCGGTGTGGATCGGGATGCCATCCGCCTGGCTCACGACGTTGCCGTCGGCGTCGCCGACGAAGCAGGAGAAGTCGTGACTTTGACTGAAGATCGGGCTGCGCGCCGTGCGCGACATCACCCAGCCCATGGTGCGCGCCACGTGATCGATCTGCTTCTGTCCGAGCGCCAGCTCGACCGGATCGGTGCGGCGGTTCCGTCTCACAGCGCGGCCTCGCGCTGCCGCGTCCGCTCGACGGAGCGCGCCGGCGCGCCAATCGTGATGACGATGACGTCGGAGGAATCGACGGTCAGGCGGTCTCCCGGATTGACCAGAATCGTCGTGGTCCGCTCCTCGACGATGCACGGACCGGCGAGATCGTGGCCGGGATGAAGATCGCTGCCGCGATAGACCGGCACCTTGTCGATGACGCCCATTCCGTCGATCCAGACGCCGCGGTGGGCGTGCGGCACCGGCGCGGTCGCAGCCGTCCGCCGCGAGTGCGGCGTTCCGGCCGCGGGAGCCGCGATCGACCCGGTGACTCTGAGGGCCGCGATCTGCGGCATCGATCCAGGCTGCAGGTGGCCGTAGAGCGCCTGGTGTGCGTCCTCGAACGCCGCGATGATCGCCGCGGGATCGCGGTCGGCGGCCACGCGCAGGCTCGATTGCTGGCCCGGATAGCGCAGATCGAGCGTCCGTTCATAGGTGGCGGCGCTCGGGTGCGGCGACTGTCGGGTCAATGCTTCGGCGACCTCGCGCTCCAACGAACGGAAGATCGGCTCGGCGTCGGCCAGGGCCGCGTCGGACAACGGCGCGATGAAGCTGCGCACCGCGTCGCGCCGAATGTCGGCGTTGAGCATGCCGAATGCACAAAACACTCCGGCGACCCGCGGCACCAGCACCTCGCCGCAACCGAGCCTTCGTGCCACCGTGGCGGCGTGGACCGCAGCGGCGCCGCCGACCGCGACCAGGGAGAACCGCCGCGGATCGAAGCCGCGTTCGACGCTCACCCGCTCGACCGCATGAACAAGCCCCTGGCCCTGCAGGCGCACGATGCCGGCCGCCGCGGCGAGCGTGTCGAGACCAAGGCGGACGCCGATATTGGCGTCGATGACTTTTCGGGCTCGCCCGACGTCGAGCGAAATGGCGCCGTCCGCGAAGGCGCCCGCCGGGAGCCGGCCGAGGACGGCCTGGGCGTCGGTGTCGGTCGCCTCGCTGCCGGCCCGGCCGTAGGCCGCAGGTCCCGGATCGCTGCCGGCGCCATCGGGTCCGAGCGTCATCACGCCGCCGGCGTCGACGCGCGCAATCGAACCGCCGCCGGCGCTGACGGTGTGGATGTCGACGGCGGGAATGCGGATGGCGTAGCCCGCGACGTCGAGCTCGTCCGTCATCTCGACCCGGCCGTCATGCATGAGGATGAGGTCGCACGACGTTCCGCCCATCTCCATCGTGATGAGATCGCGCCGACCGGTCGCTGCCGCGAGCCAGCGCAGCGCACCGACGCCGCCGGATGGTCCGGAGAGCAACAGGCAGGCGGGGTTGCGCGCGGCTTCGGCCACCGTGACCAGCCCGCCATTGCTCTGCATGAGCAGAAGCGGGGCCGCGAGGCCCTGGCTGGCGAGCCGTCGCTCGAGAACCGTGAGATAGGGGACCACCCGCGGCGCCACCGCGGCGGCGGCGACGGTGGTCGAGGTCCGCGCGTACTCGCCGATCACCGGCGCGACCTCGCAGGACAGAAAGACCGGCAGCGACGGATCGAGGCGGGCAAGGGCGGCCCGCGCGGCCCGTTCGTGCGCCGGGTTGGCGTAGGCGTGGATCAGCGCGACCGCGACCGCCTCGACCTTGGCGACAGCCAATTGCCGCAGCGCCGTCTCGACGTCGCCCGGAACGAACGGCTCGATCTCGCGTCCATCCGCGCCGAGCCGGCCGCGCAACGGCAGCCGCAGATGACGCGGGACGAGCGGCGGCGGATACGGCTCGCGGTGCCGCCATGGATCGGGACGGATGCCGCGGCGGATCGTCAGCGCATCGCGGAAGCCCGCCGTGGATGTGCTATAACACATATCATGTTTCGCAACGCCAAACGCAACAGGCCCACACGCGCGACCTTGCCCTCCAGCACGATGTTCGTCGCGATCGTCGAACCGTGAATCAGCGCCGCGCATGCAGCCAACAGCCCGCCGAGCGAAAGCTCCATCTGCCGGGCGACGGCCTCGAGGGCGCGGAAAATGCCGGCCCCGGGATCCCGCGGCATCGTCGGCGACTTCTTCACGACGATTGTGCCGCGCGCGTCGATCACGACGACGTCGGTAAAGGTCCCGCCGACATCGATTCCGATGCGCCAGGGCGGCTCGAAACGCCGATGCCCGGCCTGGCTGATCCGCATGCCGACAAGGCAACCTGTTTGGGGGGACGGCGCTACCGATTCTGGAGGCGCTAGCGATCCTGGATGACGCGGCCGAGCAGCCTCTCGCCACGCTGGAGATCCTCGCGAATGGCGGCAGCGAGCGCCGGCCCGTCGTGCGCCCGAGCGGCCGCAATGGCGGCGTCGTGGACACGCACGGCGTCCGCCGGGACCGCCAGCGCGGGATAAAGCAGGCGGAAGGTCGGCCCGATCCGCAGCCAGGCGACCTGGATGAAGGTCAACACCAGCGGCATCGCCGCCGCCGTGTAGATGCCGAAGTGGAACGCGCGGTTCTCGCCGAATACCGTCCGGTAATCCTGGCGCGCATAGGCGGCGCGCATGCGTTCCTGGCTGCGCTCCAGCTTCCTGAGGTCGTCGTCGGTGATCAACGCCGCCGCGTACTCGGCAACCATCGGCTCGAGCCCGTAGCGCACGCAGTAGACCTCCCGCAGCCGCGCCGCCGACAGGGTCGGAACCACGATGGTGCGGGCATTCAGCAGCTCGAGCGCGCCCTCGCCGACGAGCCGGAGCATCGCCTCGCGGGCCGGCGTCGCGCTCACGCCGAGATCGGCCGCAAGGCCGCGCGTGGCAACGCGGTCGCCCGGCACATAGGCGCCGTCCATCAGGCTCGCGGCGACCCGCTGGTAGGCCGCCTCGGCGAGCGTCTCCGGCCGTGGCAGGACGTTCTGGCGGACGCCGGCCCGGCGTGGCGCCAAATCACGTGACAGGGGGCTTGACATTGGGGTACGTGTCATAACACATTACACATAGTACGTAGCCCCGCGAAACGGAAGGGGCTCGTTCGCACCCGACACCTCACGGAGGGACACATGCGGCATTTCATCATGACGATCGCGCTCGTCGTCGCGGCGGCAGCCGGAACGGCCGCAGCCGATCCTCTCAAGATTGCCGTGATCGAGAATTTGAGCGGTCCGGGATCGACCACCAACCGCGAATTCGCGCTTGCCGCCCGCTATTGGGTCGAGCAGGTCAACGCCCGCGGCGGCATCAAGGGCAGCAAGGTCGAATATCTCGAATACGACAGCCAGGGAACGACCACCGTCGCGGCCGAGAAGTTCAGAAGCGCCGTTGCCGATGGCGCCCACGTCGTCCTCCAGGGCGGCTCGTCGGGAATTGCCGGCCAGCTGACCGAGGACGTGCGCAAGCACAATCTGCGCAACACCAGGCAGCCCGTGCTCTACATCAATCCGGGATCCGAGGCGCTCGAGCTGACCGGCGAGAAATGCCATTTCTACTTCTTCCGTTTTGCCACGAACGCCGAGATGCGCGTCAAGGCGCTGGTCATCGCCATGAAGCAGGCCGGCGACCTCGGTGCAAGGGTGTTCTCGATCAACCAGAACTATTCCTGGGGCAAGGACATGCAGGCCGCCACCGACGGCTATGCGCAGCTCGGCAACTACACGGTGGTCGACCGCGTGCTGCACGATACCAACAAGATCCAGGATTTCGGCCCCTACGTGACGCGCATCAAGGCCTCGGGCGCCGACACCGTGATCACCGGCAACTGGGCGAGCGATCTCGTGCTGCTGATGAAGGAGGTCGCAACGTCGGGCCTCAAGGTCAAGTTCGGCACGATGTTCCTCGACCTGCCCGGCAGCCTGGAAAGCGCCGGCGAGGCCGCGCTCGGCTATTATACGGTCGAGAGCTCCAACAAGGAGGTCGGGGGCGATGCCATGATCGCCCTCTATGGCGAGTACAACAAGCGCCTCGGCCACGACCCGAGCTCGTCGGAAACCCGGACGCTGTTTGCGCTGCAGACCCTGGAGGCGGCGCTCGACACGCTCGACCTGTCGAAGGCGATCGACGTCGCGGCAATCGCGCACGCGCTCGAACGCACGAAGATCGAGACGCCGGCCGGCCAGATCAGCGTGCGCGGCGAAGATCATCAGGCATCCGTGCCGCTGATCGTCTCCAAGGTCGGGCCGGACGCACGATACAAGCGGGAGGGCCTGTCGCTCGGGTTCAAGCCGGTACTGGTGATTCCCGGCCCCGACGCCATCAATCCGGTGCAAGCAAGCTGCAAAATGCAGCGGTCGTCCTGACCTGACGGAAGAATTCCGCAGATCGGGCGCCTAGTGCGGTGGATTTGAAGTTCCGATCAGTTGTACCGCCCGCTCGTCATCGGAACTTCAAATCCAAAAACCGCACTAGAATCATAAAGTTGCTAGTGCACCTCTTGATTCCGAAGTTCGCACGAGAGGGTGCCGCGAAGTGATGCGAACTTCGGAATCGGTGCACTAGGCCTCGTCGGCCGATCGACGGGAGTTATGGCGCCATGGATTTCGTCCTGCTGTCGCTGCTCAACGGCGTCTCCTACGGCTTGCTGTTGCTCATGGTGTCGGCCGGGCTGACGCTGATCTTCGGCATGATGGGCGTGCTCAACTTCGCCCACGGCTCCTTCTATATGCTCGGGGCCTATTTCGGCTACACGTTCGCCCGCTACGGCAATTTCTGGGTGGCGCTGGTGGCGGCTCCGGCGCTGGTGGCGGCGATCGGCGCCGCCGTCGAGCGCTTCATGCTGCGCCGCGCCCATCGGCACGGCCATGCGCACGAGCTGTTGCTCACCTTCGGCCTGTTCTTCATCTTCGAGGAGCTGGTGAAGCTGTTCTACGGCTTCTATCCGGTCGAATATCGCATGCCGCAGCCCCTGGCCTTCACGGCATTCAGCGTGTTCGGCATCGACTATCCGTTCTACCGGATCTTCATAGCGGGCGTCGCAGTCACGATGTTCGCGGCGGTTTATCTGCTGCTGCGGCTCACCCGCGCCGGTCTCATCGTCCGCGCCGCCGTGCACCGGCCGCAAATGGTGGAGGCGCTCGGTCACGACGTGCCGTTGGTCTTCCTCGCCGTGTTCGCGCTCGGCGCCGGCATGGCCGGCCTCGCCGGCACGGTGGCGGGCGCGTTCTACCCGACCAGCCCCACCATGGCGCAGGAGCTCGGCATGATCATCTTCGTCGTCGTGGTCGTCGGCGGCCTGGGCTCGATCGAGGGCGCGCTGGTCGCATCGCTGACCATCGGGATTTTTTCCAGCTTCGCGGTCGGGCTGGATTGGACCCTGGCAGGGCTCGGCGGTCCGCTCGGCCTCGACCGCTGGCTGGCGGCTCTCGGCGGCCTGTTCACGGTGCGCCTGTCGACGCTGGCCGGGGCGATTCCCTTCCTGCTCATGCTTGTCATCCTGCTGGTGCGGCCGGCCGGATTGATGGGAGAGAGGGCGTGAGCTCGACGATGGTGGCCGGCCATGCAGCGAGCGCGCGACGCAGCACATCGGCGTTCCCCGCGACCGCGGTGCTGGTTCTCCTCGCGGTCGCGACGCTCGCTACGCTGCCGCTCTGGCTTCCGTTCCGCGCCATCGGCACCGCCATCCAGATGCAGGTCGCCACGCTGTTCGCCCTCGCGTTCAACATTCTGTGGCGGCAAACCCGATTGTTGTCGTTCGGACATGCGGCGTTCTTCGGCATCGGCATGTTCGCCACCATTCATCTCATGCGCGCGGCAGCGGGCGGCGCCGTCGCGCTGCCGCTGCCGCTCTTGCCATTGCCGGCCTGTGCGCCGGGTTCGTTCTCGGCATCATCGTCGGGTACTTCGCAACCGCGCGCACCGGCACCTATTTCGCGATGATCACGCTGGCATTCGCCGAGGTGATCCACCAGGTCGCCCCGCAATGGGAAAGCGTCTTCGGCGGCGAGGCCGGACTTTCCACCATGCGCATGCCGTGGGCGGGACTCTCCTTCGGTTCCACCACGGAAGTCTACTACCTGGTGCTCGCCTGGTCCCTGATCGCCACCGCTTGTATCTACTACTTCACGCGCACGCCCCTCGGCCGGCTGGCTTTTGCGCTCGGCGACAACGAGCTGCGCGTGAGCTTTCTCGGATACGGCGCCCGCCTCGCCAAGACGCTGGTGTTCGCCGTGTCGGCGATGTTCGCCGGACTGGCCGGCGGGCTGCTCGCGGTGGCAAACGAGAACGTCGATCACAGCGTGTTCTCGGCGTCGGCCTCCGGACTGGTCGTCATTCACACGTTCGTCGGCGGGGCCGGGCTCTTTCTCGGACCGGTCATCGGCGCGGCCGGCCTGACATTGTTCGGCAGCATCGCCTCGGACCTCACCCGGTTGTGGATGCTCTACCAGGGCATTCTGTTCGTCGTGGTCGTGATGTATCTGCCGCAGGGCATCCTGGGGCTCGCGGTCGGGCAGTTTGCGCCGGCGCAGCGGCGCCGGCTGTCGCGGGTCGCGATACCGCTCCTTGCGGCGTCAGCCGGGGCGCTGCTCGCCGCATCGGGGGCGATTTTCGTCGCCGAGCTCATCTCGGCGCTGGTCGCCGACCCGTTCGCGCTGCAGTCGCAGGGCGGCGCGGCCTCGGCCAGGCTGTGGGGCGCATCGTGGCGCGGCGATGCGGCTGCGACCTGGGTGGTTCCGGCGCTGGCCATCGGCGGCGGTGCATTGATCCTGCGCACTGCGATGCGTCTGGTGGCTTCGCGAAACCACGCGCACGATCAGGCGGAGAGGCCGGCATCGTGAACGCCACGCAAGCACCGGTTCTGGAGCTGCGCGGTGTCGAAAAATCCTTCGGCCCGCTTCGCGTCATCCGCGGCGCCGACCTTGTCGTGCGCGAGGGCGAACGTCACGCGCTGATCGGACCGAACGGCGCCGGCAAGTCGACGCTATTCAATCTCATCTCCGGCCGCTTTCCGCCGAGCGCGGGGCAGATCCGGCTGCGCGGCCGGCGCATCGACGGCCTGTCGCCGGACCGGATCAATCGGCTGGGCCTCGGGCGCTCGTTCCAGATAACCAGCGTCTTCTCCCGCCTCTCCGCCTTCGAGAATCTGCGCATCGCGGCATTCCCGATGTTCGGGGTGCGCTATTCGGTGGCCCGGCCGGCCGACGCCTATGCGGCCGCCAATGGACGCGCCGAGGAATTGCTCGCCGCGGTACGCCTGGTGGCGCGCCGCGACGTGCCGGCCGGCGAGTTGCCGTATTCCGAGCAGCGGGCGCTGGAGATCGCGCTGACGCTGGCGAGCGATCCCGCCGTGATCCTGCTCGACGAGCCGACCTCGGGAATGTCGCCCCAGGAGGCCTCGCACTTCATCGAGCTCATTCGCACGGTGACCGGGGAGCGCACGTTGCTGGTCGTCGAGCACGACATGGATGTCGTGTTCAGGCTTTGCGATCGCATCTCGGTGCTGGTTCTCGGCAACGTGATTGCGTCCGGCACGCCGGAGGAGATCGGTTCCGATCGCAGCGTGCGCGAGGCGTATCTCGGGGAGCGCACGGAATGATGCTCGAGCTGCGCGATGTTCATGCCGGCTACGGCAAGAGCCACGTGCTGCACGGCGTCGATCTCGCCGTCGGGGAAGGCGCCATCGTCGCTCTCGTCGGCCGCAACGGGGTCGGACGGTCCACCACGCTCAAGACGGTGGTCGGGATGGTCGATGCGGATCGCGGCTCGATCCTGCTCGATGGCCGCGAGCAGCGTGGCCGCCGCACATTCGAGATCGCCCGTTCGGGGATCGCCTACGTCCCCGAGGAGCGCCTCGTGTTCGACAACCTCACGGTCGAGGAGAATCTCATCCTCGGCATTTTGCGGCCGCGACGCGGTGCCGCCGGGTGGAGCATCGCGGACATGTACGACTTTTTCCCGGCGCTCCGTGAGCGGCGCCGGGCGCTGGCCGGCAGGCTGTCGGGCGGCGAGCAGCAGATGCTGACGATCTGCCGATCTCTCCTGGGCAATCCGCGTCTGATGCTGATCGACGAGCCGACCGAAGGTCTGGCACCGCTGATCGTCGAGCGCCTCGTTGCGGTCATCCGCGAGATTCGCCGACGCGGCGTCGCCATCCTGCTGGTCGAGCAGAAGATGACCATCGCACTGCGCATCAGCGACCGCGTCGACGTCATGGGACACGGCCGCATCGTCTTCTCCGGCGCACCGCAGGCACTCCGGGACAACGCGGATGTGCGGCGGCGCTGGCTCGAAGTCGCCGAAAGCGGTGCGGTGTCATCATGATGATGCCCGGCTCGAGCGGAAGGTCCGGCTCCACCC
Source organism: uncultured Alphaproteobacteria bacterium (assembly GCA_963755055.1). Taxonomy (GTDB): domain Bacteria; phylum Pseudomonadota; class Alphaproteobacteria; order Rhizobiales; family Xanthobacteraceae; genus AP-16. The sequence goes on from CAVWIS010000022.1 coordinate 188,385, forward strand.
GATCGGGCATCACCCTCGGCGTGATCCGGCCTCGCTCGCCCCGCCCGGGCGTGCGTCTTCAATGCGCCAAAGCCACAGGTAGAATACCGAGATCAGCACCGTGGCGATCAGCAGAGGAAAAACCACGGGAGTGTCGAGCAACCAATCCACCAGCCTTTGCAGGTCGAAGAGGCGCGTTTCGGGCGGTCCGAAACTCGCCGGCTCATAGCGTCGCGGGATATGGATGTTTGCGAGAGCAAATAGGTCCGCGATCCGGTACGGCTCCCAGTCGCCGGTCTTCAACCCGGACGCCGCCTGCCAACACAGTGCGCCAACAGCACAGAGAGCCGTGAAAACGGCGGAAGCAAACACAGGAGTCTTGCCGATCCGCGCGATGCGGCGCTCAGAACTCGTCATGACCGGTGTGGCTCAGTCGCGCTTCGGAGGATTTTCAGGCAAAGCATAATACGATTCGGCAAGACGTTCGCAAGTCCGGACCGGGGCGGACATTGCTTCGCCACGGTGGCGGTCCCGGCGTTGCCGATCGAGTGGCGCGGGAGGTCGTTCGGCTGCCTCGGCACCCATTGCGAGGGGGGACCGGCCGGAAGGACGCCCCGACCCGCGAGCTCGCATTGGCGCGGCCGTGGCAGCCCGGTAAGGCGGTGGGAACCGAACCCGCATCGCGGCCGCAGCGCGCGATAACCTGTCGGCTCGCCTGGGAGGCGCCGACCGGATCATTGTGACATGGATCACTGATGATCGACGAGCCGCCTGCTATTCGCCAATACGGATCAGGGCAGGCCAAGAGCGATTTTGGTGCGCAAGCATCGGCGCAAGGCGCATCTGCCCGGAATGGACAATCCAATGGACGCGATGAACCACCCGACACTATCCGATGACGAGATCGGCGCGCTGGCGAGCCGGATCAGCCGCGAATGGATGAGGACTGCTCCAAGCCGGTCCAGGCCTGCCAATTTCGTTATCCAGCCCATGACGAGCGGCCGCTCTCGATCCGTGACCGTCGAGATCAAGCGTCGTCGGTCGCCGGTGCCTGCCCGCCAGGCATCTTGTTGATCAGTCCAGGCTTTTGCTGTTTGACGCCGTCCACGGCGACGATGCTGTATTTCGCATACTTCTCGCCGTTCTTCAGGGCTGCGACGTATTCGGGCGAATTGCGCCAGGCCTTCAATGCTTCCAGGCTGTCCCAACGCAGGACGACGACGCGTCCTTGCGACCGACGAGATCGGGACGCAGATCTCCAGCATGCAGACCACGACCCAGGATTCGGATAAAGTCCCCTCCATTGCATTCATCTCGAACAACTACTTCTGGGCCATGACGCGGCAGAAATCTGTGGCCGGCCGATGAAATTTCATGCTGAACGGCCTCGGAAACTGGACTACCGTGTCATTCGACACAGATGGGACTAAGACCATGGCCCGCATTCTTGTCGTCGACGATGACCCGGCGATTCTCGCCGCCATGCATGCATGGCTCGATACCGAGGGGTTCGAGGTCGAGCTTGCCGGCAGCGGCCGGAAGGGCATTGCGGCGGTCTCGACCACCAACTTCGACGTCGCGATCGTCGATATCTTCATGCCTGATGTGGACGGCCTCGAGACCATCGGGACCCTGGTTCGATTGGCGCCCGGACTGCCGATCATCGCCACGTCGGGTTTCCTGTTCCGCGGCGCCGCGGAAGCGGCGGCGCCCGATCTTCACGCAATGTCGACCAAGCTGGGGGCGGCCTGCTGCCTGCAGAAGCCGTTCCGGCCGCGCGACCTGCTGAAGGCGATCCGGCAGTGCCTGAACGGGCAGCACCGGGCCGACGTCGAGACCTACTGCTGAAGGGCGTTTCCTCGGCGGACGTCGTCCTGGTCACCACGGATGCCGCGGCCGAATTGCCTGCCGGCCCCGGCCTTGCGGTCGGGCCGCGCGGCTTCCAATGTGATCCGGGTCACAGCGCCGCGAGGGACAAGAGGCGAATACCTGAGGGTCGGCGAATGCCGGCGCCTGCATCGGAGGCAGGCAACGCTCGCTCTCGGGAGAGAACTGCCATGAACCGGAATGACGACGCGGCCCTGGACCTCGATCGCAACATGCGCCCGCTTCAGGACGCCGAGCTGGACGCTGCCTGCGGCGGCGTGGGCGGCTGGGCGATGCCGGTGCACGGCCTGAACCTGTCGGCGTTTCGTGCGATCCGGCTGCATCCGATCCCGCCGAGCCCCTGCTGATCGCAGCGAGGCGCGCTCGTCCCGGGCCTGATGCACCCTGCGGCTCGGCGGGTGCCCGCTCCCCCTGCGCGGCAGACACTCGGCGCTACGACCGCAGCGCCGGGCGCGGGGTTTCGGGGCTCGCCTGCAATCGGCCGACGATCAGGTGCAGCAGGCTGAAGCCGAATTCCGGGTTCTGGAAGTAGAGCTCCTTGAACTGGTCGTAGTCGATCTGTGCCGCCTCGACGTCGGTCCGGCAGCGGATCGTCAAGGTGCGCCGGCCGTCGGGGGCGAACAGGCCGATCTCGCCGATCAGGGTGCCTTGCCCCATGGTCTCGCCGCTCTCCACGATCTCGGCCTCGCCGGAGACGATGTAGAAGGCCGCGGTGGCGTAGTCCCCGCGCTTGATGACGACGTCGCCCGCCTTGAAGCGCTTCGGGTGGGTGTAGGGCAGCAGCCAGTCGCTGTTCAGGTCGCTGCCGGCCGCCGCCGCAATGCCGCGGGTGAGCTTGAGCATGGCGTTAAGCCGCCACCCGTTGATCAGGATGAGGACCGCAGCGAACACCGCCGTCGGATAGGCCGCCTCCAGGAGGCCGTAGACCACGGCGAGCGCGCCGGCCACGATCGCGGCGGCGCGCAACAGGACCATCGTCCGCGCATAGGCCGCATAGAGGCTCGCGAGCGCCGCCGCGATGCCGACCAGTTCGGGGACGTGGACTTGCATGGGCAGATCTCCCGGGTGACGCCGGTGGCGATCCACAAGTGTACAGCCGGAACGCGGCGCGTGTCGGCGGGCGCGTAGGCCGCGCGGCCACTTGAAATGCCGGGCCATCGTATGCATGTTCCGCCCCCGCATGGCCGTTGCCCGGCCAAAATTCCCGGAAAACCCAAGGATTGCTCCATGTCGATGTCCCAGGCATCCCTCCCGGTCTTCGAGATCGGCCTCAATGCGCTCTCCGGCATTCTCGACAAGGCCGAGGCACATTCGGCCTCGGGCAAGACGGACGCCGCAACGCTGCTCGGGGCGCGGCTTGCTCCCGACATGTTCGCGCTGACCCGCCAGGTGCAGGTCGTGGCGGACCAGGCGAAGAACGGCGCGGCCCGCCTCGCCGGCGTCGAGCCGCCCGCCTTCGAGGACAAGGAGACCACGATCGGCGAGCTCAAGGCGCGCCTCGCCCGGACGGTCGCCTATCTGAAGACCCTCGATCCCAAGCAGATCGACGCGTCGGCGGATCGCGAGATCACCTTTCCGCTCGGCGCCACCAACAAGGGCCACATGAAGGGCCGCGACTTCCTCAATCACTTCGTACTGCCGAACTTCTATTTCCACCTCACCGCCGCCTACGCGATCCTGCGCCACAACGGGCTGGAGATCGGCAAGCGCGATTTTCTCGGCGCCATTCCGATCAGGCGGAGCTGAGCCCGGCGGTGGAGGCGCGCACGAAAAATTCGGCCCGGTCCTAATAATAGCGCGGGATCGGACCGAGCTGCGGCGTGGTGTTCTCGGACAGGTCGAGCTCGACCTCGTCCACATAGCACCAGCCCCAGCCTTCGGGCGGGTCGTAGCCCTTGATGACCGGATGACCCGTGGCACGAAAATGCGCGGTGGCGTGGCGGTTCGGGGAATCGTCGCAGCAGCCGACATGGCCGCAGGTCCGGCACACCCGCAGGTGCACCCAGACCGAGCCGGTCTTCAGGCATTCCTCGCAGCCGCGCGCGCTCGGCGTCACCGTGCGGATCGCGTCGTCATGGGTGCATGTCCGCGTCATCGATTCTCTCCGGCGCCTCATTCATCGCCCCGATCCGTCACCGCGTCGATAAACGCCTGGTCTTCGCCGGCATGGGGGCTCGCGGCGACGGCGAGCGATTGGCGATGCGCTTCCAGGCGGAACGACGGGGCGCGCACGTCCGGCACCCAGATCTGGATCGGACGCAGGCCTTGCCGGCGCAGGCGTTCGCGATGCTCCCGCACCTTCAGGCGGGAGGTCTTTGGCTTCTGTGCAAACGCCATGATCGTCCCTCGCAACAATTAAATGTAACCTATGATCGGCGGCAAAGCTCGGCAAGCCGGAGGCAGCCCGTCTGCGTTCGCCGGTCCGCCTCAGCGATAGCCGCCACGAAAGAAGATCAGCGGCTCGCCGTCGCGGGTGACGACATCGACGACGCGGCCGATCGCGATGGTGATGCCGGCGCGCTCGATCGCCTCCTCGAGCGCGCAGTCGATGGCGCCGATCGCCTGGTCGAGGATCGGCGCCCCGGTCTTCAGCGCGTGCCAGCGGCCGGGGGCGAAGCGGGCGGCGCCGCGGACATCGGTCCTGCCGCCAAACATGTCGGCGAGCGCCTCGTCGCCGCGGGCAAGGAAGTTGAGGGCGAAGTGCCGCGCATGCAGCACCGCCGGGAGCGCCGAGGTGCGGCGGTCGATGGCGACCATCATGGTGGGCGGATCGGCGGTGAGATGCGTGGCGGAGAGGCCGAGGAAGCCGGCGGGCCCGTCGGCGCCGTGCGCCGTCACCACCGTGGCGCCGAGCGCGCGGGTACCGAGCGCCCGCCAGAACGTCTTTGCGTCGATCGCCGCGGTCTCCATCATGCCACGCCGATGCCTTGCCTTGTCGCACGGTGTCGGCGATACCGACCCGACGCTGATTAGCCGCCGCGCGCGCCCCCGGCAACCTCGATTTTCATGAGATTGATACCCGACGCAGCCCGCGAAGGCGCCAAGCCCCCGAACAGGAGCGACCCCATGAAGATCACCGATCTCTCGCATCTGATGAACGTGCATACGCCGGGCTGGGTCGGCTACGCCGGCAACAAGATGTACTATGCGCAGAACCTGCAGACCAAGATGATCGTCGCCCAGCGCATCGATACCGCGCTGCATGTCGGCACCCATATCGACGGCGCCATGCACGGCACCGACGGAATGGGAGACATGGCCTCCTATCCGCTCGACTTCCTGGTCGGCCCCGGCGCCGTCGTCGACGTCTCGGCGCACATGGACGACTGGGCGGTGATCACGCCGGAGATGATCGAGCGCGCGCCGGTCGAGGTGCGCGACGGCGATATCCTGATCATCCACACCGGCTGGCACCGCTACTGGGAGGGCCAGAAGCAGCAGGACCTCATCCGCTATTTCTGCATGCATCCGGGCGGCACCATCGCGCTCCTGGAATGGATGCTGGCGCGCAAGATCAAGTGGTTCGGCATCGACTGCGGCTCCGGCGACCACGCGATGAACACCTCGATCCGCCTGATGCGTCCCGATCTCGCCAAGCGCTTCGAGCAGAAGGTCGGAAAGAGCTGCGAGGAGTTTTTCGGCGAGTACAGCTACACTCACAAGCGGTCGGGCCGGCGGGTGACCGAGAACATGTTTCCGTTCCATTCCTACGCCTTCCAGGAAGGCCTCATCCATGCCGAGAACGTCGGCGGCGACATCGAGATGATGCTGAACCAGCGCGCGGTGATCGGCGCCTTTCCGTGGCGCTACGAGGGGCTCGAGGCCTGCCCGTGCCGCATCGTCTGCTTCCAGGACGTCGCCGAATTGGTCGAGGCCGTGGGCGATGTGGCCAAGGCGATCTTCGGGGCGCGCCGCATGCCGGGAAGGAGCTAGCGCATGTCCCGGCGAAGGGTTGCGCGGTTCGCCGTCAAAGGACAGGCGCCACACAAGCATTTCCAGAACACAGCCCGATCAAACCTGATCGGGATGGGTGCTCTAGCCCAACTTCGCCGATTGGAGGGGTACGAAGAGGCTAAGTGATTGATTTATCACGGGTGGCCCCCCGAAGGTCGGCACTACGCGAGGGTTGGCGGATCGCCGGGGGCGGCGCTGATTTTGGGCGGCGGTTGAGCGGGCAGATCGAGCTTGAGCTTGTCGAGCAGCAAGGCGAGCTCGGGCTCCGGCTGGGTATAGCGGGTGAGCACCAGTTCGCGTCCGTCCGTAGTCGGGACATGGACGTCGATCATCTGCACGGCGGAGAATTTCTCGAGGACGCTGCGTGGGGTCAATCCTGGAGCCAGAGCCTGCAAGCGGCGCCTTAAGGTGGCGTGCAAGCAATAGGCGAGGAACGCGATGAAGATGTGCGCCTCGATCCGCTGCTCATCCTGGTGGAAGATCGGGCGGATCGCGAGATCGCCCTTGAGGTCCTTGAAGGCCTCCTCCACCGTCACGAGCTGGAGATAATAGGTCCACAGTTTGGCGGGATCGTGCTCGGTGAGGTTGGTGCGCAGCAGGTAGCGGCCTTCGCGCCGCCGCGCCCGGCGCAGCTTTGGGCGATCGATCCGATAGGTGAATGCCGCGCTGCCGGGCTCCACCGTGACCTCGACCAGGCGCCAGGCCGTCGGGGCTTTGGCGCGCGCGGCGCCGAGCTTCATGAGCAGTTCCTCGCGCGTGAGGCTCATTTGCGCCAGTTGCGCCAGGCGTGCCCACAGCCACTTGAGCTGCCGCCGGCGCATCGCGCGTTCCTTGGCGACCCGATCGGTGCTCTGGGCGAACACGTAGAGCTCGCCGTCCTGCGGCAGCAGCTTCACCTGGACCCCGGGCTGGGCCTCGTGCCACGGGCGGGCGATCAGCTGCTGCTCCAGTCGGTTCAACCGTCCCTTCGGGGTGCCCACCAGATACGAGACTGGCGGATCGGATTGCTGCATCACCTCGAGCACCGCCTCGGTCGGTATCCCGCGGTCCATCACCCAGATGCGGCGCGCCTTGCCGTACTGGCTCTCGATGCGGTCGAGAAAGCCGCGCAGCGTCGTGCTATCCGCCGTATTGCCGGCCATGACCTCATAGGCCAGCGGCAGCCCCTCCGGCGTCACCACCAGCGCAATGACCACCTGCACGCAGTCCGACCGGTGATCGCGCGAGTAGCCGTAACGACGCTTGTCGCCGTCGGGAAACGGCGGGCTGGCCTCGAAATACGTGCTCGTCAAGTCGTACAGCAGAACATCGAAGCGGGCATTGAACAGATCCCGCCAGCGCCCCACCAGATGGTCGAACACCGCCTGCTTGTGCGCCAGCAGCCGGTCGTGGCAGCGATAGAGCTTGTGACTGTCGGCAAGCGCCGCGTCGGCGCCCAGCAAGTCCGCCAAGGCGCTGCGGCCGTACCACTCGCGATGCAGATGCCACTCCGCTCCCGGCGCAATCAGCCGGTACGCCGCCAGCACCACAAGCACCTGATCCCACCGCGTGCCTTTGCGGCTGGGAGAAAGACGTTCGGCCCAGAAGCGATCGAGCCGCAGCTCTTCCCACAGCTTGAGCGCCAGCCAGCACGCTCCCCATTGCCGCGGGCGGTTGAGCCGCAATTGCGACAGCTTCAGCCGCACGACCGAGGCGTCCGGCAGCACCCCTTCGCAGCGATCCTCCGGAAACAGCGCCAGCGTCACCGGCCGATCGGCGCCGTCTTCCAGCACCTCGATCGACTTGCGCCATGCCAGTTCCTGCGACGAGTTGATCTCGCCGAGATACAGCACGTGGCGCTGGACCACCCGACCGCCGCTGACCCGCTTGTTCTCGACAAGGCTCCAGTAGCGGTGCTCCTTGCCGTCCTTCCGCCGAATCTTGGCGCGCAAGAACATGGCCGGTGATTATCCGCAGAAAAACAACCATGAAAATAGACTTGGTCGGCACTACAGCGCTTTTTGCCCAAAAAGGCGCGCTCCAATCTCACAAAATCAATGCCTTAGATACGCAAAAATCTCGCAACGCCCTCCGAATCGGCGAAGTTGGGCTAGGGACGACTCGCGGTGAGCGTGGCCGGTCGCCACAGCGCCGCTCCCGTGCCGGTCGCCACCAGGAAGGCCGACGCCGAGGCCTGCCAGCCGACCATGCCGAGGAGATGCAGGGCGAGCGCCGCGAAGAAGGCGAAGCAGGACACGCAAAAGAACTTCATTCGGTTGTTCACTGGACTGCTCCGCTGGCGATGCCCGTTACCTGAGCGCGCTCGACATGCTGGTGAAGGTGGTGTTGAGCGTCGTTCCCAGACCCTGGACGACCACCACGATGGCAACGGCGATTCCCCCGGCGATCATCGCGTATTCGATCGCGGTGGCGCCCGTCTCGTCCGTCATGAAGCGCGCCTTCCTGAGGCGCGCCAGGAGCTCGTGCATCGGACCCTCCCATTTGCGGCAGGCCTCGCCTGACCTAGCGGTAATTCGCTGCTGCCGGCTTAAGCCGATTGCTAAAATTTGCCGACACCGGGCGAGATCGCCGCGCATCGTTTCCCGCCGCCGTCGAGCCGCACGTACAGATTGCAGACCATCGGGATGTGGTGTAACCTCCGGGTCCGCTGGCTGCAAACCGGAGACACCTCCGATGGTCGATTACCCGCGCATCTGCTTCGTGATCATGCCATTCGGCATGAAGGACGTCGGCGGCCGGAAAGTGAATTTCGACGATCTGTACGACAACATATTCCTGCCGGCCATCAGCGCGGTCCCGCTGCCCGAAGGGGGACATCTCGAGGCACATCGAACCGACAAGGACTTCTTCACCGGAGACATCAAGCAGGACATGTTCGAGTACCTCGAGTACTCGCGTTTCGCGCTCGCCGACATTTCCGGGCTGAACTTCAACGTCGCCTACGAGCTCGGCGCCCGGCATCGGGCGCGCGAGGCCGGAACCGCGATTTTCCGCCAGGCGCAGTCGCCGATCCCGTTCGATATCAGCTCGATCAAGGCATTCCCCTACGAATACGAGCCCGCCGACAATGCGGCGGCGGCGCGCGCGCTGATCACCCGCGTGCTCACCGAGTCCCTCGTGGTCAACCGGCTCGACAGCCCGGTACGGATTGCGCTCGCCGCCCAGCGGGAATCCGGCAAGGTGGACAAATTGCTCCAGGACGCGGAGAACGCCATTCGCAGCCAGGACTGGCCGCGGGCCATGGACATCTATCGGAACGCGATCGCCGCCGATCCGGGAAATCCGCTCCCGCGCATGAAGCTCGGCCTGCTCTGCCGCGATCGCGGAATCTGGCCGGAGGCGCTGCAGCAGTTTACCGCGGCGATCGCGGCCAGCGCCGGCTACGGAGAGGCTTATCGGGAGAAGGGTATTGCCGAGAACAAGATCGCGCAGAATGCCAAACAGGCCCTCGACGTTCAGCCGGCACCGGGCGAGACTTCCCTGCGCCGCGCGATCGAGCTCAACGGCAATGATTTCGACGCCTATGCGTCGCTCGGCGGCGTCCTCAAACGGGCAAAGCGCTTTGCCGAGGCGCTCGCCTCCTACGAGCGCTCGCTCGAGGTTTCCGGCGGCCACCCCTACCCGCTGCTCAATGCGCTCGCGTTGCGCGCCCAGGTGAACGGCCATCTGGCGCTGACCGGATCGGATCGCCGGGCGCTGGCGCGCGCCGAGCACGTCCGCGAGACGCAGACCAGGCAGGAGCCGCCCTATGACGTCCCCTGGTCGTTCTTCGATCTGGCGCAGATCAGGCTCTTTCGCGGCGACACCGACGGCTTTCTCAAGGCCGCGACGGCCGGCGTGGAAAAATCCGAGCACGACTGGCAGGTCACCACCTTCCTCGACACCCTCCGGCTCCTCACCCCGGCGGCGGCCGAGCTTTCCGGCCTGGAGCAGGCGATCGCCAAGCTGGAGGCGTGACGCGTGCATCCTTGAGCAGGACGAGCACGATCTGCGCCCTCGCGCCTCGTCACCGTCAAGGGTCGGCCGACATCTGGAGAGGTGCGCAAACCCGAGCAAGGCCGCGGCGGAACCGTGGCGCGCGCGCCGCCACGCCGGCAGCGCCGCGGTACTGGGCTGTTATCGGTTGCCCGCCACGCTCACGATCGCCCGCGCTCTCCGGGCTTCTCCACCGGAGCCGGGGACGGGGTGGCAGGCCCCTCGATCGGCCGAAGTCGTGCGTGTCGCATGTCATAGCCTCCGCAAAGGCTGTCAGCGCTTGGACAGCCGGATCAAGCCGGCCCCGAAAGCCTTGCCTTCCGACCTGTACTCATTGGCATATTCCCGCTTGAACGGCAAATTCTTGGTTATCCAATCGCGGAACTTGTCGAAATAGTAGGCCCTGATCGTCACCCCGATCTTGTCCGTCTGGGTGTCGTAGATGATCTGCTGCTCCGCATGCCTCGCAGGCACGCGCTTCGCGGCGATCCGCTCCCGGAACTGGTCGAGGATCTCCTGGGTACCCTTTCCCAGCTGGCGCGCGATACCCTGGGCGATGAACTGCCGACGGATGGGCGAGGCGAAGTATTTTTCATGCGGAGCGAAGTCCCATTGCCGATCCGTGGTGGCGATGTCGATCAGGAGCTGGTCCCCGCGGCGTATACGGGTGGCGAACTGCCGGAGGAACTGCTCGGCCCCGATGTCGAGGTTGCCCAGCGTGTTGCCCAGCAGCCCAAACAGGCAGGGTTGCGGCAAGGTCCTGTTGATGTTGTCGAACAGGAATTCCTGCCCCTCCTCGAAGTCCGCCAGCAGGCCGAACGGAACCGCGGCGCCGCGCGAGACAAGCTGCTTCACCGCGTAGTGAATGAGGCTCTCGCTGATGTCGACCGGGACGTATTGCACGGGCATGCTGCTGGTCTGCAGCTTGACGAACACGTCCTGGTCGCGGCGGGAATCACCCGGCCCTAACGACACGAAGGTGCGCCAGCTTCCCCCATCGAGCGCGGCGATCGTCTGCTCCCGATCCATGTCGCGATCGGCGCTGGTCTGCACGCTGTTGAACTCGTCGTTGGAATAGGCGAGCCAGGCTTTCGCTCCCTCGGTCCCGCAATAGAGGGCGCGCTGATGCCATTCCACCGGGGTCGGGGTGCCGTTGATCTTCATGGCGATCTCGGCATCGGCGCGGACGTGGATGCAGCCGTTCTGCGCCTGGCGCTGCTCGCTGCCGAGCGCCTTGCCGATGGCCTCGACCACCAGCGAGGCGACGGAATCGGGATCCGTCGTGGAGCGGATACGGGTGATCCCGGTGAGGTCGGTGGGAAGCCGCAGGCTGTGGTCCTGGTCCGCAACGATGAAGCATCGCCGCCGTCCGAGGACGCCGAGGTAGAGGCCGAGCTCGAGCACCACGTTGTCGCGGGGAATCTGCACCTTCTCGGCGCGGACCGCGCCGGCATCGTCGCCGATGCACAGGAAAATCCCGGCATCGGCCTGCTGCAGCGTCGCCTCCAGCGCCTCGACGTTGTACATGGACGGCTCGAACGACGTCCACCAGCGGATCGGCCGGTGATCGAGCTTGCTGAGAGCGTCGGCGATCCTGCCGGCATAGGCCAGTTGCTCGCTCGAGCTCGCGATGAAGATGTTGAACTGCCCCATTGAATCCGGCCGCCATGCCCGACGACTTGAGCGCGAGCCTCAGCTTGTCTCCATTCGGGCGTTGTGGCAAGGGCGGCGGTTGCTGGTCCGAGCCTCTCACATGTCGCGCCGAGTGCGATCGGGGGCTGGCGGGCAGCGTGGATCGGACTCGTGTGACGGCGGCTCTTGGCTTTCGCCCGAAAAAGCAATCGGCGCCAGCCGGGTGCGATCGACCGAGAGCCGGAAGACGTCGAAGCGATTGTAGTAGCCGACGACGTCGTGGAACTGCTTTGGCTCCACGCAGAGCGACACGTCGACCTCGTGGTAGAGGAGGCCCTCGGTCTCGCACAACGTGTCGCTGACCACCTCGCCGGACGGGCCGAGCACCATGGAGACGCCGCGCGGGCTCTGCTCGAGTGTCTCGCGCGCCTCGGCGTCGAGCCCGCGCAGCGCTGCGAACGCCGAGCCGTCGAGACAGGCGGACGACACGATGTTGAACACCTTTCCCTCGAACGAGTGCGCGCCGGCGCGGATGCGGATCGCGGCGGCGAGGTCGTAGCGGCCGGCCTGGTTGGGCGGGCGGGTCGGCCAGACCGGCGGATAGGACGAGATGTGGATCTGCTCGCCCTGCGCGATCAGCGCATAGCGCGCCAGCGGATTGGTATTCTCGCCGCAGATCAGCATGCCGATCTTTCCGGCAGCGGTGTCGCAGACGCGCAGGCCCGCGCCGTCGCCGTTCGCCCAGATGAGCTTTTCGTAGAACGTCGGCACCAGTTTCCGGTGATGATTGAGGATGCTTCCGTCGGCTCCGATCATGAGGTTGGTATTCCACAGGCAGCCGACGGAGACCGGCGTCGCCTCGCTGATGCCGATGGAGACGATGATCGCGTGCTCGCGGGCCGCGGCGCAGAGCTCGTCCACCTCCGGCCCCGGCACCGCGATGGAGTTGGCGGCCATCCGGGCAAAATAGTCGTGGTTGCGGATCGGAGCCTGCACCGACGCCCACACCGGAAAGCCGGGCACGAACGATTCCGGAAAAGCGATCAGCCGCGCCCCCGCCCCGGCCGCCTCGGCGATGAGCGACACCGCCTTGGCGACGGTCGCCCGCGCATCGAGAAAGATCGGCGCCACGTGCGCGGCGCAGACTTTTGTCTTCGGGTATTCGATCATGCGAATTCCGGCGGCATTGACTCGCGGTCGTCATGCGCGGGCTCGTCCCGCGCATCCACGTCTTCTTTCTTGGCCAAGGCGTGGATGGCCGTGACGAGCACGGCCATGACGCCGAAGGGGTTCGGCTTCAGCCAGACACCTTCGAGCTTGCTCGTCATGCCGACATCTTCGACAGGTCGAAGCGCACCGGCATGTTCTTCAGCAGCTCCTCCTTGGGAATGCGCTTCTTGACCTCGAGCTTGCCCTTCTCGACCCGGCTGATGTAGCAGTCGATGATGCCGACATGGTCCTCCTTGCGGATCAGCTTGTCGCCCTGGGGATGGGCGAGCGAATTCTTCATCTCCATGCCCTCGAGCGCCTGGATCACGCCCTCGACGTCCTTGCGGGTCTTGTAGCCTGAGAGCTCGACCGCCTGCTTGATGGCAAAGATGTCCTCCCAGGCCTGCCAGCCGTGGCTCTTGTCCATGACGCGCTGGCTGCCGGTCTCGCGGGCATCGACGTCGTCCATGCCCATCAGCTTGTTGAACTCCTTGTGATACTCGTCGTTCTTGGCGGAAAGCTGACGGGGAAAATTCTCGAAGAAGTAGACGCCTTCTGCGGCGCCCTGGATGTCGTCGGGCGCGATCGACTCGATGCTGGCCGAGGACGAGTACATCTTCATCTTCTTGTCGAGCCCCGAGGTCTTCGCCTGGGTATAGAAGGCGACCGACAGCGAGCCGATGAAGGCCGGCAGCAGCACCTCGGTGCCGGCCGGGATCTGCGCCAGGTACGGCACGAAGTCCTTCGTATCGAGCGGCACCGGAATGCTGGCCAGCACTTTTCCGCCCGCCTGCTCGATATAGTGCTTGGACTCCTGGTTGGTGCTCTGGCCCCAGGCGTAGTCCGCATAGATGACGCTCCAGACCTTGCCGAAATTCTCCACGCACCACGGCAGGCTGGCGGCGGCGATCGAATAGGTGTCGGTGCCGGTGCGGAAGGAGAACCGGGTGCCCTTCTGGCCGGTCGCCTCGGTGGCCTCGCCGGTCGAGAAGTAGATCGTCTTGAGCTCGGAGGCGATCGGGATCGCCGAGAGCATGACGCCGGAATGCACCGAGCCGACCACGAACTCGGCATTGGAGCGCTGGATCAGGTTGCGCAATTTGCGCGCCCCGCTTGCCGGATTCGAACTCGGTGTCCTCGGTGGCGAGCTCGACCTTTCGCCCGGCGATGCCGCCGCCCTTGTTGATGATGTCGACCGCGAGCCTTCGCCGCCTTGTCGTGCCAGTAGCCCCACGACGAGATGACGCCGGTGAGGTCGCAGTGATGGCCGATGACGATCGGCCCCGCGCTTTGCGCGAAGGCGTCGCGCATGATCGTCAGGTTGGCGGTGCCGGCGGCGGCGCCGCCTGCAAGGGCTGCCTCGAGAAAGCTGCGACGCGATAGTTTCCTTGCCATGTCGATGTCTCCTTCAGGTGGATCTACTGGGACAGTCCGAGATAGCGGTGCACGATCTCCGGGCGCGCTTTCAGCTCGTGCGAGGTACCGCTGTAGACGATGGTGCCTTTCTCCATCAGAAACACGCGCGAGCACAATTTGAGCGCAGTCGCCACGTTCTGCTCGACCAGCAGCACCGAGACGCCGCTGCGGTTGATCCGGTGGATCTCCCGCCGGATCTGCGACACCAGCAGCGGCATGATGCCCTCGGTCGGCTCGTCGAGAATGATCAGCTTCGGCCGCATCATCAGGCAGCGGGCGATCGCCAGCATCTGCTGCTCGCCGCCCGACAGCGTGCTTCCCGCCTGCTTCAGGCGCTCCTTGAGCCGCGGAAAGCAGGCGAACACGTAATCCTCGCGCTCCGGGTCGGATTTCCCGGACAGCCCGATGAAGAGATTCTCTCGCACCGACAGGTTGGGAAAGATGCCCCGCCCCTGCGGCACGTAGCCGATGCCCCGGCGCGGCACGGTGTGGGGCTCGATGGCGCCGAGGTCGATCCCGTCGAACTCGACGGTGCCGCCGCTGCGCGGGGTCAGCCCCATGATGGCGCGCAGCGTGGTGGTCTTGCCGACGCCGTTGCGGCCGAGCAGGGCGGCGGCCTCGCCGGGCTGCACCTCGAGGTTCACCCCCTGCAGGATGTGCAGCTTGCCGATATGCACCTGGACATCGGTAAGCCTAAGCATGGGCGGCCTCCTCGACTAATCCTCGTCCTCGGGGCGGCCGAGATAGGCCTCGCGGACGCGCTCGTCGGCTGCGATCTCGCGTGGACTGCCGGAGGCAAGCTTCGCGCCCTGCGCCATCACGGTGATGTCGTCGGCGATGCCGAACACCACCTCCATGTCGTGCTCGATGATGATGATGTCGACCGATCTGCGCGAGCTCGCGGATTTTTGCCACCGCCCGCTCGGTCTCGGCCGGGCTCATGCCGCAGGTCGGCTCGTCGAGCAGCAGCAGTCTTGGCTCCGATATCAGCGCCATGCCGATCTCGAGCAGCGCGACGTCGCCGTAGGACAGCGTTCCGGCCGGGCGCTCGGCCAGCGCCGCCAGCCCGATCTGAACGAGCGTGCGCGCGACTCGCTCGCCGGTCGCCCGGTCGCGCGCCGCCGGACGGAACGGATGCAGGAAGCGGTGGCCGGCATGCGCGGTGATCCACAGATTGTCGGCGACGCTCAGCTTCGGGAACACGCTCTTGATCTGCAGCGTGCGCTTGATGCCGAGCCGGCTGATCTGGTGCGGCCTCAGGCCGGTGATGTCGCGTCCGGCGAAAAAAACCCGGCCACTGTCTGGCGTCAGCAGGCCGGAGATCAGGTTGAACAGCGTGGTCTTGCCGGCGCCGTTGGGGCCGATGATCGCATGCAGCCGCCCGGCGGGCACATCGAGGCTGAGATCGTCGACGGCGCGTCAGGCCGCCGAAACGCTTGGTCAATCCTTCGATGCGCAGGACGGGCTCGCTCATGTCAGGGACTGCTCGCTTCTGGCTTCGCCGCCAGCTCGGCCTTGACCGGGCGGACTTCGTCCGGCTCGGTCAGCCGCGACAGCCAGTCGTGCCACAGCCCGACGACGCCCCTCGGCGCCAGAGATCACCACGAGGATCGCCATGACCCCGACGATCAGCGAATGATGCTCCCAGTGCGTCGAGACCAGCTCGCGAATGATGATGAACAGCGTGGTGCCGACCAGCGGCCCGAACAGCGTGCCGGCGCCGCCGACGATCGCCCACACCACGGCCTCGCCGGACACGTGGTAGAACATGTAGGACGCCGAGGCATAGCGGCCGAAGAACGCGAACAGCGCGCCAGACACTCCGGCCAGAAATCCGGCCATCACGAAGGCAGTGAGGCGCAGCAGATAGACGTTCAGCCCGATCAGCGAGGCGCGCACGTCGTTGTCGCGGATCGCCAGGAAAGCCTTGCCCGAGCGGGCTGCTGATCACGCGATGCATCAGCCAGAAGCACACCGCGACGGTCGCCAGGATGAAGAGGTACTGGAACTTCTGGTCGGTGAAGCTCCAGGCGCAGGCCGCCGAGCGAGAATGTCGGCGGCAGCGGAAAAGTTGATCCCGTCGTCGCCGCCGGTCAGCGGCTTCATGGTCACCGCGAGGAAATAGAAGATCAGCGAGAACACCACGGTGATGATGGCAAAGTAGTGCCAGGTCAGGCGCACGGCAAAAATCCCCGACACCAGCGCCATCGCCATGGCGGCGACGATGCCGAGCCCGAAGGCCGGCCAGAACGACAGGCCGAAATGGTCGATGCCGATGCCGACGCCGTACATGCCGAAGCCGAAATAGAGCGCCTGGCCGAACGACAAGAGCCCGACATAGCCGAACAGCAGGTTGACGCTCGCCGCAAACAGCGACCAGATCAGGATCTCGGCGATCACGCTCGACCCAGAAAGTGTTGACCAGCGCGGGCACCAGCCACGGCACCGCCAGCATGAAGCGCCGCGAAGGCGATCAGCACCGAGCGCTCGATGGCGGCGCGGCGCGTCACCGGGCAAGCCCTCTGAACAGGCCCTGCGGCCGCAGCAGCAGCACGGCGCTCATCAGCACCAGCGAGGAGATGCGGGCGACCGTCGGATCGGCAAAGCTCTGGATGATGCCTTCGAGCGACGGCGAGCAGCATGGCGGCGGCGGCGGTGCCGGGCAGGTTGCCGAGCCCGCCGATGATCACCGCCATGAAGCAGAACGGCAGGATGTCGACGCCGCCGCGGAAATCGACCGTCGTGATCGGGGCGGCGACGACGCCGCCGAAGGCCGCAAGCGCAAAGCCGATCGCGAAGGTGAGCACATAGACGCGCTGCGCCGGGATGCCCATGGCGATCGCGGTGTCGCGGATCGTGGCGCACCGCGCGCATCCAGGTGCCGATCTTGGTGTGATTGAGAAAGAGGAAGAACGCCGACCAGCGCCGCGACGGCGACCGCGGCGGCGAACAGCCGGTAGATCTCGTACTCGATGCCGAACAGCGGGATCGTGCCCTGGATCGGCGGCAGGATGCGGCGCGGCGTCGGGCCGAAGGTCATGCGCACGACCTCCTGCAGGATCAGCGACAGGCCGAAGGTGGCGACGATCGACAGCGCGGCGACGTTGCGGATCGGCTGGATGACCACGCGCTGGATCAGCGCGCCGAGCAGGAAGCCGATCAGCGGGGCGACGATGAAGCCGAGCCAGAAGTTTCCGGTCGCCTCCAGCGTGGCCCAGGCCAGCACGGTGCCGACCATGAAGAAGTCGCCGTGCGCGATGTTGATGATGTCGAGCAGCCCGAAAATGATCGAAAGGCCGAGCGCGATCAGCGCGATGATCAGGCCCCAGATCAGGCCGTTCAACGCCAGCAGCAGCAGGGTCTGCGTCATGGCGCGGCACGACTGGTTGCGAGGCGAAATGCCGTCCGCGGCAGTCTCCGATCGGCGGTCTGTGGACGCAACAGCAAATCGCCCGAAGGCCGACCGGCAGGCGTAAGTCCGAGGTATTTCCATGCAATGCACGGGCCACCCATACATGCGGACAGGTTGTCAGGCGCGCAGGTTGCTCGCAGCGAATGCCGCCAGCGCGCCGGCCGGGACCATGTGCCGGTCGATGTTCAGCTCCTCCGGCGAAAGCCCGAGCGCCAGCCCGACCAGTTGCGGCAGATGCAGTATCGGCATGTCGAGCTTTTGCCCGACGTCCTTCTCGATCTCGCGCTGGAAGCCGTCGAGAACCGTGTGGCACAGCGGGCACGGGGTCACCATGGCCTGGGCGCCGCCGGCCTTGGCCGCCAGGATGTGCTGGCCGGTCAGCTTGATCGCCACGCGCTCGTCGTGGGCGGCGGTGTGGAACCCGCAGCATTCGTTGCGGCCGCTGTAGTCGATCGGCCG
This sequence comes from uncultured Alphaproteobacteria bacterium, assembly GCA_963755055.1. Lineage (GTDB taxonomy): Bacteria > Pseudomonadota > Alphaproteobacteria > Rhizobiales > Xanthobacteraceae > AP-16. Next base: position 206,308 of record CAVWIS010000022.1, read on the forward strand.
GCAGCCGAGCACTTCCGCGAGCTTCTCCAACGCCGCGTTGTTGCGGGAGTCGACGAAGCCGTAGCGCAGCGGCGGGCGCGTGATGTGGCATCCGTAGAACGCCGCCGACCGTAAGGTCCGTCAGCGGGTTGACCACCAGGTCGCGCAGCCGCTGCTCGCCGATGTTCTCGTGCAGCACCCAGAGGAAATGGCTGATGCGGGTGCGCCCGCTGTAGCGCAGCCCCTCCTCCGCCAGGCGCCGTTGATCGATGCCGCCAAGCTCGGCGTCGCTGACGAAGGCGGCGTGGGCATCCAGCACGTTGAGCGTGCAGGTGTTGCAGATCGTCATCAGCGGCAGCGCCGTGGCTCTCGGCCAGCGCCAGGATGCTGACGTTCAGCGTGTAGAAGCCGACCGGATCGATGGCGCGGAGCTCCCGCGCTCCCGTGCAGGTCGCCGACTCGAGTTGCAGCAGTTCAAGCCCCAGCTTGGCCGCGACGAGATGGGTCGCCTCGTTCAGCTCGGCGCAAGTGCTGCGCGCGGAGCAGCCGGGGTAGTAGGCGAACTTCATTTGGGCAGACTCCCGCGCCGAAGAATACGGCCCGCCGCTTCCGACGGCCGCGGTCCTGATCCTGAAGAATGTCTTGAGCGGATTGATCTTGCCGCGCAGCAGAAGCCTGATGACGCCGCGGCAGATTGCGCCAGCGCCCGCAAGCCCTGCACGCGCAAGCACCAGTGCGCCGGGATCGACCCGTCCGCGCGCCGCCACGATGTCGCGCAGCGCAAAGCGAATGCCTGGCCATGCCGGGAAGAAGCTGCGCGGCGCTTGCCTTCAGCGGCTCGATGATGCGGCTGACGATCGGGATGCGGCGGGGCAGACTTCCTCGCACTTGTAGCAGGAGACGCAATTGAAAATGCCGGTGAGCGCCAGCGAGCGCGCGACCTTCTCGGGATCGTTGCGCGGATCGAGCGCGGTCTGGCCGAGCTGAACCAGCGGAGCCGGACCGGCGAAATCGGTGAGATCGCCGAGCCCGATCACCGGACATGCGGAGTAGCAGCACATGCAGCCGATGCAATCGAGCGCCTTCGAGGCGTCCTTCATCTGCTTGTGGTTGAGCGGCTCGGGAAACGGCGGATACGGCGTGTCTGCGCTCCAGCCAGGGCTCCAGGCTTGCGACCTTGCGTCTCGTAGGGCGTGCGGTCGACGACCAGATCGCGAATGACGGGAAGATTGCGCAGCGGCTCGATGGTCATCACGGGCTCGGCCGCTTCCCAGCAGGCCAGCACCTCGCGCCCGTTCATCCGCACCGCGCAGGTGCCGCACATCTTGGAGCCGCAGAACCATCGATAGGCGAGGTCGGTGGCTTCGTTCTCGGCGATCCAATTGAGCACATCGAGCACCCGCATCCATTTCTGATACGGCACCGGGAAATCCTGATACGCGGCGCTGCCCGCCTGCGCCGTCGGATCGCCGGATCGCGCACCGCGATCGTTGTCGCCGGCGGAAAGGCGCGAATTGCGCGCCGCAAGCGTATCGGCCGTCTCGACCTGGCCGAGCCGCCGCGCGTCCAGCTCCGGGCGTGCGTGGAGCTCGAGTCGTCACCACGCGACCTCCAGATTGTCCTTGGTGACGAAATCCGGCTGGAAGAACGGCAGATCATACTTGCCGCTGCTCGAACTGCATAGCCGTTGCCGGATTTCTTCAGCACGTTGGCGGCGAGCCAATTCGCATTGTCGGTGAGCGGGAAATCCCGGCGGAAGAACGGGCCCCGGCTTTCCTTGCGCTCCAGCGAGGAGTGGACGATCAGCTCGCAGGCATCGATCATGTTGACGACGTCGATGGCATCGAGCCATTCGTAGTTGGCGGATCCGGGTCTGGTTGGCGATCCGCATGCCGGGCAGCAGGTCGAGGCGGATCTGCTCGATTTCGTCGAGCGCCGACTTCATGCTCGGCGTCGGATCCTTTTCGACGCCAGCTTTCTCCCACATCACGGCGCGGATGCGTTCCTTCACCCTGGTCGGGAGCTGGGCCGTCGCCCGAGGACTGCCGCAGTTCCTCGAGCCTGCGGGTTTCCGATTCGATATCCTGCTCGACGCACAGCTCCGGGCTTGAGAGTCGGCAAGATCGCGCGCAACGCCCTCGGCTACCACCTTGCCGTCATAGGTGGCGAGCGCGATCAGCCCGTTGCTGTGCCCGCCCAGTCCGCCGGCGACGTAAAGCCCCGGCACGGACGAGCGCATCGTTTCGGTGTCGACGTCGATCCCGCCCTGCCGGTAGTGCGGCGGTGACCGCAGTCTCGACCAGCTGCTCGGGAAAGCGCAGGCCGAGCTGACGATAAGTCTTTCCGTAGGTGGTGTAGGCATCGACCTCGGCGGCGTCGCAGTGATCGAAGCCGGCATAATAGCCGCCGTCGTATCGCGCCTTGCCGGCGCGCACCTGCTTGGCCAGCGCCTTGAGCTGCACCGTGTAGGGCCCGAAGGCGAGCGGATCGTCCTGCTGCTGGTTGAAGAACTCCTCGCCCGCCGCGTTGACCATGCGCGCCGAGTTTTCGACGAGCCGAGCATCGGATTGGGATAGACCTGCATGCGCTGCCACGACGGCGGATCGGCGATGTCGTTGGTGTGCCACCACTGCATTTCCATGTTGACCAGCGTCGCGCCGAGCCGCCACGCCAGCGCGATGCCGTCGCCCGACATCTCGCGCGTGCCGGTCGAGCGGGCGTGCAGGCGGTCGGAATAGCCGGTGGCGAGGATGACCGCGCGCGCCGCGACGACCACGGTCTCGCCGGTGATGATGTTGAGGCAGAACACGCCGCCGACCGCGCCGTCCGGCTTGCGCAGCAGCGCGGTCGCGACGGTCTCCTCCAGTCCGCGGGATGCCGGCCCTGATGACCTGCTTGCGCCGCAGGTCCATGAACGGGCACGCCGGAATTGCCCTGCACGTTGGCGGCGATGCTGCGGATTTTGCCGGGGCTGGTCACCACCTGTCCTGCGTCGTCGCGCCGGAAATAAAGCCCGGCCTCCTCAAGCTCCGGATAATAGGTGCTCTCGATCCATTGGCCGCAGCGACGCGCCCAGTTCTGATCGATCAGGAATTGATTGTGGTACTTGATCAGAAATTCCGCGGTGTTGCGGGCGTTCTCGTCGGTGTTGCCGAGCAGCGCGGCCGGAGATGACCAGGTTGCCGGCAAACAGCGAGGCACCGCTCTTGCCGACCAGACCCTTGCAGACGATCAAGCGATTGGATGCCGTGGCGCTGCAGGTTGAGCGCCGCGTAGCAACCCGCGGCGCCGCCGCCCACGATCACCACATCGGTGGTCACCATCCGCATCGCTGCCCTCTTGATGTGCAAAATCGAACTCGGCCCGGGCCTGGGTACGGATGGATTCTCCGTCCGTCCAGGCCGATAGCCGTGGCCGATTGGTCGCTTGTGCCCAGATAATCACGCGCGGCCGCAGGCTCATTATGGTTTTTTTGCACCACCTGTGTCGATTTGCTCTAATCCTGCGCGGGCACGCCGGGAACAGACGGAGATTCCAATGCCTTCAGCGCCGCCAAATGGGACGACCTGCGGATCTTCCTGGAGGTTGCCCGCCAGGGCAGCGTTCACGCGGCGTCAAGACGGCTCAGGCTCGATCATTCAACCGTCGCGGCGGATCGGAAAGCTCGAGTCGCTGCTGTCGGTGAAACTTCTCGACCGCAGCCGGAAGGGCATCGCGGTGCGCGAGGAAGCGCAGGCGACATGCTCAAGCCATATCGAGCAGATGGATATGCAGGCGAGCTCGCTGGAGGACGCGGTCACCCGGACCGGCGCCGAGCCACCGCAGACGGTCCGCATCGCGACGATGGAAGGGCTTGCCAGCCGCTACCTCGCCCGGCGCCTTCCGGCGCTCTTCGCGATTGCCGCAACGTAAAGATCGAGCTCGTCAGCATCCCGCAGACGGTCGACCTCTCGCGCAAAGAAGCCGACATTTTCTTGAGCTTCTTCAATCCAAAGGTGCGCGGGCTGAAGAGCTCGCTGTTGGGCGAGTTTTCGTTGTTTCTGTACTGCTCGCCGGACTACGTGCGCCGGCACGGCGCACCCAGAAGACCGCAAGGATCTGGCAGACGCATACGTTCGTCGGCTACATCGAGGATCTGCTGGCAATCGATGCGGTGCGCTGGCTCGACGAGGTGATGGCGGGGCCGACGAATGAGCTTTCGCAGCAACAGCATCATCGCGCAAACCAGCGCCGCGGTCGTCCGGCATGGGCATCGTGCTGTTGCCGACCTTCGTGGCGGCCGGCGTCGACGGCCTCGAGCGCATTCTGCCGGGTGAGGTCTCGGTGCGCCGAAAAGTCTGGCTGTCGGTGCGCACCGAGCAGAGCTATCTGGCGCGGATCAAGGCGGTGAGCCAGTCGCTCAAGCATGTTTTCGACCGCGACGAGGATTTCCTGCTCGGCCGGACCGGGGAGCTTCGGCCGATCGGATCGGCGAGCCCGCCGGGTCGAAGACGGCTGGCTTGACGTTTCGCGCGGGTTCACGCAGGCCTTTGGGCCGCTGCCGGACTGTGGCAGACTGGGCAAATCGCGTTGGGGGAGAGCCATGCGCGCAACCCTCGTGGTCGGAATCGCGTCGCTGCTGGCCGTGCTGACTGCCGGCCCGATCCAGGCGGAGAAGCGCGTCGCGCTGGTCATCGGCAATGGGGCCTATGCGCACGCGCAGCGGCTGCCCAATCCGCGCAACGACGCCGAGGATGTCGCGGGATCGCTGCGGCGCAGCGGTTTCGAGACCATCGTGGGGACCGATCTCGACAAGGCGGGCATGGATGACGCCTTCGTCCGTTTCGCCCGTAGCGCCCGCGCAGCCGACGTGGCGCTGTTCTACTACAGCGGACACGCCATGCAGTTCGCCGGCAGCAATTATCTGATACCGGTCGACGCCAACCTCACCGACGAGGCGGACCTTCGCCGCATGGCGAGGGTCGACGACGTCGTCGCCGATCTGCAGCAGTCCAAGGCGCTTCGCATCCTCGTTCTCGATTCCTGTCGCGACAATCCGCTCGCCGAGCAGCTCAGGCGTTCCATCGGGCGGACGCGCGCCGCATCGATCCAGCGCGGGCTTGCCAGGATCGAAAGCCCCGAGGGCATGATCGTCGCCTATGCGACCCAGGCGGGGCGAACGGCGGACGACGGCAACGGCCGCAACAGCCCCTACACGGCGGCATTCCTCAGGCACATCGAGGAGAAGGAGGAGATCGGCACGATTTTTCGCCGGGTCAGCGCCGACGTCTACGAGGCGACCAGGAAGAAGCAGCTGCCCGAGCTGTCGCTGTCGCTGATCGGCGAGTTCTATCTGAACGGCAGGCTGCAGGCCGCCGTCGCTCCGCCGGCGATCGACCGCTGCGCTGCCGCCAGCGAGCACTGGAGAAGCGCGGAGGCCATCAGGACGATCGCCGCGTACGAGGACCACCTCGCGCGATTTTCCGACTGCACGTTTGCGGGTCTGGCAAGACACAGGCTCGACGAGCTGAAGAAGGCGCAGGTCGCCGCGGTGGCGCCGGCGGCTCGGCCGGCTGCGGTGATAGCGGCCGCCTTCCGGGCCAGCGGCACGATCGCCGAGCGCCCGGTCGACGTCGGCTCGGTGGTCAGGAAGGGCGATCTTCTCGCCCGCATCGACGCCGCCGCGTTCAGCGCCGAGGTCGAAAGGGCCCAGTCGCAGGTCCTCGCCGCGCAGGCCGCCGTCAGCCGGGCGACCGCGGAGGAAGCGCGCTCCCGCAAGCTCGCTGCCGGCGGCATGCTCTCGGCAGCGGATTACGACCGGGCCAAGAGCGCCCTGGAGCAGAGCAAGGCGCAGCTTGCCGCTCTCCAGGCCCAGCTCACCTTCGCGCGGGAGCAGCTGCTGCACACCCGGTTGCTGGCCGCTATCGACGGCGTGGTCACCGCCGTCGGCGTCGAGGTCGGGACGATGGTCCGGGCCGGCGACACGGTGGTGGAGATTCGCGGAACCGCCAAGTGAGGGCCTTGAGCTCCCTCCCACCGGTGCCGCAGCGGCGCGTCCGCCAGGGATCCGGCGCACCGGCTTGCGCCATGTCAATGCCCGACGATCGCTGATCACGTCTGGTTGGTTCCCCTCGCTTCGGGATCGGCATCGCCATGGCCCGGCGGGCCGTGGACGACCGGCTGTTGCGGACGCGGTCGAGGAGGACGGTCATGAATGTCAAAGCCATTCGGTTCCTCGGTCTTGCCGGGGTTTTGCTTGCCGGCGCCGCCGTCGCCTATGACGGTCCGGTCTACACGTCACTCACCGCGCCGCTCCTGAAGATCGCCACCAACACCGAGATAAACCCGAGCGCGACTGTCATCCACTTGTCCCGCGACAAGGTCGAGTTGCGCTACCGGTTCAATCCATCCCAGGAGACCGGGAGCTATTACCTCTACCTGCCCCTCGCCCCGATCAATTCCGGTTACGCCGACAATCAACAGGCCTTCGGCACCGACCTTCTCGCCGACCCCCTCGGACTGACCGCGACGATGAATGGAGTGTCCCTTGCCTTCGCGACCTCGGCGCGGGCGACCTTCCTCGGCATCGACGTGACCGACCGCCTGAACGGCGCGGGACTCCCGCTCGTTCCCTTCGGTCCCGTCGCCACCGCGGCGGTCCAGACGCTTTCGAACGAAGCCCGGGCAGACCTCGCCGAGCGCGGCATCGTCTCGCACTGGGGACCGATGTGGCAGCTCGAGATGGCCTATTCCGCCAGATATGCCTTCCTGCCCGGCAAGCCGGCCGACCTGGCGATGTCCTATCGCCCGATCTTCGGTGCCGATGTCGAAATCCCTGATCGAGATGGACGGCAAGCTGGTCTATGGCCTCGACGCGGAAAGCTTCGACTTCCTCTGTCTCAAGGCCGAGCAGCTGGCGGAGATCAGGAAGCGTTTTGCCGCCCGCCAGGACGAGACGCCGTATCGCCCTTACAAGATCTACGACATCCACATGAAGCTGGAGAACGCCAATCGGCAATACGGCTCGATCCAGGACCTCACGTTCACCGTCGATATGCGCAAGCCCGGCGATATTCTGGCGAGTTGCGGCGGCAAGTTCGTCAAGACCGGCCCGACCCGCTACCAGTGGACGGACGAGCTCGCCGAGGAAGTGCCGGCCTTGAAGCTCTTCTTCCTGGAAGCGGTCGAGTAGGCCTCGGTTGTTCCGAAGCCTGCTCCGCAGCACATCCCGATCAGGTGTGATCGCGATGTGCGGTGGAACGGTTGGGCGGCGCATGTTCTCGTCGGCGAACCGGTATCCACTTCGCCGGAACATGCGCTAATCGTCGGTCAGGCCCGCTTTCCGCATGCCCTCCAGATAGCGCTCCATCAGCTGGGGAGTCTGGTAGGGAGCGTTTGCTCTGATCCAATCGAGCGACAGAAGGGGTTGCTCGCGTCGCAGCGTTGCCAGGAACGACCGGGCTTCGTCGACCTGGCCCGCCTGGGCGAGGCTCGCGCAGCGCATGCGTTGCACCCCCTGAAAGCCCGGGCGCAGCCGCGCGGCCTCCGTGGCGTAGCGGACAGCTTCCGCATATCGCCCGGCCGCGTAGTTGGCTGCCGCGATGCCGCCGAGAAACAACGCCATCTCCGGGTCCAGGGGGCTGAGCCTGATGGCGTCCTCCCCGCGCTCGATCGCCTCGCGATCCTGCCCGGCAAAAGCCAGGCCGCGGCTGAGATGAGAGTGCGCCGCCGCGGAATTCGGATTGAGGCTGAGCGCCCGACGAAGTGCTGCGATCGACTCCTCGGTCCGCCTCTCCATCATCGCGCAATAGCCCAGCGCGATGTGCCCCCAGGGATCGCGATCGTCGAGGGCGATCGCCCGGAGGGCGTGCTGGCGGCCGGGAAGCAATCCCCGATCGCGATCGATCCACCCCATATGGGCGGCAAACACCAGGCAGAACCCCAGCAGGCTTTGCGCCGGCGCGTAGTCCGGATGGGCCTCGACGGCGAGCGTCAGCGCTTCGATCGCGGTCTCATAGTCCGGTTGCGTCATGCGCCAGACATGCGTTCTGGCCCGCGCCACGAGCTCCCAGGCTCCGAGGTCGTTCGCCGAGCGCGAGAGCGCGCGAACGCCCTCCGCGGCCAGCAGCTGGGGCTCGATGGCCGCCGCCACGTTGCGAGTGATCTCGTCCTGCACGGTAAAAATGTCGCCAAGCTCGCGGTCGTAGCGCTCGGCCCAGTGATGGCCGCCGGTGAGCGCGTCGATGAGCTGTGCGCTGATGCGCAGCCTGTTGCCGGCGCGGCGCACGCTGCCCTCGAGCACGTAGCGGACGCCGAGCTCGCGCGAGACCTGTTTGACGTCGACCGCGCGGTGCTTGTAGACGAACGACGAGTTGCGGGCGATGACGAACAGCCAGCGGATGCGCGACAGCCCCGTGATCAGATCCTCGGAGATGCCGTCGGCAAAATACTCCTGATCGGAATCGCCGCTCATGTTGGCGAACGGCAGCACTGCGATCGAAGGGCGGTCGGGCAGCGGCAGCCCTGGGGCGTCGCCCTGGGCCGAGGTGTCGACCGTCGGGGAGCGGTACGTTGGCGGCTCCCTATCGGCCACGGCCGGCGTTTCGTCCTCGCAGACCTCGCCAACGAAACGGATGCCCTTGCGCGGCAGTGTCTTGATCAGGCGCTGCTGGTCGCCGGTATCGCCGATCGCGCTGCGGGCCGCGTTGATCCGGTTGAACAGCGCGGACTCCGAGACGATGCGCCCATGCCAGACCGCCGCCAGCAGATCATCCTTGCTGACGACACGGTCGCGGTGCCGGATCAGGTGGACAAGGAGATCGAAGACCTGGGGCTCGACAGCCACCAGGGCAGGTCCGCGGTGAAGCTCGCGACGATCCGTGTCGAGTGCACAGTCCTCGAAGCGATAGCGCAAGGTCCCATCCCGCTCGCCGCATGCCGACCGGCGACGACCGTAGCACAGCCCCAAAGGAAAATAGGAGGGAACCCTAAGCGTCTATTGAGGCGCCCTGAAAGCACGAACATCTGTGTCCTGGCATGGTGGGGCGGCAATTGAGGCGTGCGCCGCGCACCCATGGCTGCGCTCAGCTTGAGGGCGGTCGAATTTTGCTGCTGACCAGGAGCTCGATCATGATCAAGACGTCATTCGTCATCGCTGCTGCGGCCGCGATCGCTCTTGCGCAGCCGGCCTTCGGGCAATCCGACGAGGCGAAGCTCGGCACGGTGCATTTCGAGACGTCGTGCAAGCCGGAGGCGCAAAAACCTTTCGACCGGGCCATGCTCTATCAGCACTCGTTCTGGTACCGGGCATCGCAAATGGTCTTCGAGGACGTGTTGAAGGCCGACCCGGAATGCGGCATCGCCTATTGGGGCATTGCGCAGAGCCTGCTCGCCAATCCATTCAATCCGACTCCCGCAAAGAACCTGGCGGCGGGCCTCGCCGCCATTCAGAAGGGAAAGCAGGTCGGCGCCAGGACGCAGCGCGAGAACGATCTGATCGCGGCGATGGCGGTCTTTTATGCGGATTTCGACAAGCTGGACCAGCGGACGCGCGCACAGGCCTATGTCAAGGCGATGGAGGACATGGCGATTCGTCATCCGGATGATGACGAGGTGCAGATCTTCTATGCGCTAGCGCTCGACATCGCTGCAGCGCCCTCGGACAAGACCTATGCGAACCAGATCAAGGCGGCAGCGGTCCTGGAGCCGATCTTCAAGCGCCGGCCGCAGCATCCCGGCGTGGCGCACTACCTGATCCACACCTACGACTATCCAACCCTCGCGCAGAAAGGCCTCGATGCGGCATTGCGCTATGCCAGGATCGCCGAAGCGGCGCCTCACGCGCAGCACATGCCGTCGCATATCTTCACCCGCGTCGGCTATTGGAACGAATCCATTGTCTCCAACAGGGCCGCAGCCGAGCTGGCGAAGGCCGGCAAGGAGCCTGATGATCAGCTGCACGCGTCGGATTACATGGTCTATGCGTATCTGCAGGTGGGGCGCGACCGCGAAGCCCGCGAGATGATCGACGGGATGAATGCCGTCGCGGGCTACAATGCGGACAGGAACACCGGCCCCTTTGCGTTGGCGGCAAGCCCCGCGCGCTATGTCGTCGAACGCGGCGACTGGGCGGGAGCGGCGCGGCTGCAGCTTCGCCCCTCGAAATTCGGCTATGTCGATGCGATCACGCAGTTTGCACGGGCTCTGGGCAATGCGCACACCGGCAACCTGGATGCGGCGCGGGCGGACCTCGCGAGGCTCGCCGAGATACGCGACAAGCTGCGCGAGGCCAAGGATGGCTATTGGTCGGAGCAAGTCGAGATCCAGCGGCAGATCGCGGCCGCCTGGATATTGTCGGCGGAACGCCGATACGAGGACGGCTTGAAAGCCCTGAGCGCGGCTGCGGATGCGGAAGACCGGACCGAGAAGGGCACCGTTACCCCGGGTCCGCTGGCGCCGGCGCGCGAGCTCTACGGTGTCATGCTGCTCGACCGCGGGATGGCCAAGGAAGCGCTCGCTGCCTTCGAGGCGACCCTGACCAAGGAGCCGAACCGGCTCGGTGCCACGATCGGCGCTGCCCGGGCCGCCGAAAGCTCGGGCGATGCGGCCAAGGCCCGGCAGTACTATGCAAGAGCCGTTGCGCTCGCCGAGGCTGCCGACCCGGTCAGGCCGGAGATCGCCAGCGCACGCGCATTTATGGCGAGCCACTGAGAGGCATGCGGCGAAACAGGAGCGCGCCGTGAGAGCATTCCGGCTGCTGATCTCGCTGGCTGCTCTTGCGACGCCGGCCGGAGCCGAATCGCTCCAGGTGATCGGATATGTCGGCGTGCTCGGCGAGTGGGAGCTGACCGCCACGGTCACCCAGGCAACCTCGCAACGAACCGGTGAATTCTCCGGCCCGTTGACGATGACGCATGTCGGCGTGTGCACGCAGGGCGGCCCCGAGGAGAAGACCGGGGAGATACGCTTTCAGCTATCCGCCTGGCCGTCGCGATTGAACGCGACATTGCTGATTGCCGGCGTCGAGTGCGCCTTCAGCGCAAAATTGTCGGACTCCTATGCTGGGACGATGACCTGCCCCGACAGAGGGCCGGTTCGGCTGACGCTTTGGGTGAAATCGCCGGGCGGATCTCGTTGAACGTGTCAACGGTTGCGCTGTCGTGGTACGCCGCCGGTCGTGGCCCCGCTGGCCGGAGGTGCGGTCGCGCCCTGGCCTTGTGATTTCTGCCCAGAACGTCGCGCTTTCGAGCGCCCTGTCGAATTCCCGCTGCCTCGAACGTCTTTGGGCCGGCGGGGCATCGTGCCCGCCCGCGACCATCCAGGAGATTACCCATGCAATACATGCTGCTCATCTATGGAAACGAAGCCGGCATGCTGGCGGCCAGCAAGGAGGCCGCAACCCAGATGACCGCCGCCTACATGGCCTATACCGAGGCCATGAAGAAGGCAGGCGTTCTCGTCGGAGCCAACCGGCTGCGCCCGACCGGGTCGGCGACCAGCGTGCGTGTCGCCGACGGCAAGACCAACGTGCTCGACGGGCCCTACGCGGAGACCAAGGAGCAGCTCGGCGGCTACTACATGATCGACGTGCCCGATCTCGACGCCGCGCTCACCTGGGCGGCGCGCTGCCCGGGCGCCGGCTACGGCACCATCGAGGTTCGTCCGATCTGGGAGATGTGAGAGCCGGCGATGCCCGCAGCGGTCGACGAGCAGGCGCGCGAGACCGCCGAGGCGGTGGCGCGGCAGAGCTACGGCAAGCTCGTCGCCTGGCTGGCGGCGCGGATGCGCGATGTCGCGGGGGCCGAGGACGCCATGTCCGACGCCTTCGCGGCCGCGCTCACCGACTGGCCGGCGCGCGGCACCCCGGACAACCCCGAGGCATGGCTGCTGGCGGTGGCGCGGCGGCGGATGATCGATGCCGCCCGGCGGCGGCGCAGCGGCGCTGCCGCCGCGCCTCACCTGGAGCTGATCGCCGACGAGCTCAGGGCCGCGGCGGAGACCGACATGGGCATTCCCGACGAGCGCCTCGCCCTGATGTTCGCCTGCGCGCATCCGGCGATCGAGCCCGAGATCCGCGCTCCGCTGATCCTGCAGACGCTGCTGGGCTTCGACGCCGCCACCATCGCGTCGGCGTTCCTGGTGTCGCCCGCCACGATGGGCCAGCGGCTGGTGCGCGCCAAGAGAAAGATCAAGCAGGCCGGCGTCCCGTTGCGGGTCCCCGAGCGGGCGGAGCTCGCCGACCGGCTCGATGCGGTGCTGGAGGCGATCTACGCGGCCTTCGCCGAAGGCTGGTCCGATCCCGACGGCACGGAAACGCGCCGGCGCAATCTCGCCACCGAAGCGATCTGGCTCGGCCGGCTGGTGGTCTCGCTGCTCCCCGACGAGCCCGAGGCGCTCGGCCTGCTGGCGCTGATGCTGCATGCCGAGGCGCGCCGTGGCGCGCGGCGCAACGCCGCCGGCGACTACGTGCCGCTCGCCGACCAGGATCCGGCAGCGTGGGACGCGGACCTGATCGCGGAGGCCGAGGCGCTGCTCATCGGCGCCAGTCGCTTGCGCGCGATCGGCCGCTACCAGCTGGAGGCGGCGGTGCAGTCCGCCCACGTCGTGCGCCGGCGCACCGGGCAACCGGACTGGGCAGCGATCGAAGCGCTCTATGACGCCCTGCTGGCGATCTCCGGCTCGCCGGTGGTGGCGATCAACCGCGCGGTCGCCATTGCGGAGACGCGCGGCGCCGCCGCCGGCCTCGCGGAACTCGACGCGCTCGCCGGGCATCCGCGTCTTGCCGACTATCAGCCCTACTGGGCGGCGCGTGCCGGATTGCTGGCGCGCGCCGGCGCGGTCGACGCGGCGGAGGAGGCCTACGAACGGGCGATCGGCCTGGAAAAAGATCCGAGCGTCCGCCGCTTCCTCCAGCAGCGGCGCGACCAGCTTCGCGCAGAGGTCTCGCCGCGCTCGGCATGACGACGGCTTGCAATGCCGAGCTACGACGCGCCCGGCCAGGGAAAACGGATGTTGCGGTCGCGCAAGCCCGCCAGCACGACCTCGATCCCGCCGGATTTCACCATCCATTCCAGCCGATGGTCGCGGTATTCCCGCCGCCGCCCGCCCGTGGTGTAGAGGTCGGCGGCGGCCGCCATGCGCGCCGCCGCGGCATCGAATTCCGCAAAGGTGGCGGCGACCGACGGCCGCTTCCGCACCCGCTCATGCCAGCGGGCGAGCAGGCTGCCCGGTGCCGGCCCCATGCCGTAATGGACGGAACGGTTGACCATCGGCGCGGCCGCCGCATCCGCCCAGCCGAATGCATCCCCGCCGAACCAGTCCGCCTCGCCCAGACGCACCGCGAGCCAATCCTGCAGCACCGCGGTCTGCCGCGCCGCCTCGGCCCGCAGCAGATCGGCGAGCGCGCCGGTCGCGCGGCGGAACCACAGCACCTCGCCGAAACCCCAGTTCACCGCCTCGTATTGGGTATCGCACACGTCCTCGGTCATCCGGGCGGCGGCGCGGGCCTCGACGCCGCGCGGCAGCAGCGGCGGGTCGGGCCAGCGCTCCTCGATGTATTCCATGATGACGGTCGACTCGAAGATGCACGTTGCTCCGTCGACCAGCACCGGAACCTCGGCGCGCGGATTGGCGGCGACGAACGGCCCGTCGGTGCGCCCGGTGCCAAAAGTCTCGGGCACTTCCGTCTCGAACGCCACGCCCTTCTCGCGCAGCGCGATCTTGACCTTCTGGGAGTAGGACGAGAGCGGATGCTCGTAGAGCAGCATGAATGACATCCTCTCCAGGCGGCGGGCTCGGAGCCCGATCAGGAGCTAATCCAGCGGCATGCGCGGATCGAGCGGCGTCGACGGCAGGAACTCGCCCGCATAGGCGCGCCGGTGCAGTTCCTCGCGCGAGGCTCCCGCCGCATGCGCCTCCACCATCCGGGCCGGGTCGACGGGAACGCCGATCGGGTTGCGGGCGAATTCTTCCGCCGTGCGCATCCATTCGGTCGAGGCCTGCCAGTCGGCGAAATTGTCGTATTGCAGCTCGACGCTGTTGCCGTCCGGATCGACGTAATAGAACGACGTGGTCATCCCATGGTCGAGCGACATGTGCGGCTCGATCCCGAGCGCCTTGAGGCGCGTGAAGGTGGCGAGGAGCTCGTCGCAGGAGGCGTATTCGAACGCCATGTGGTGCATGCCGGCATGCGCCAGCTTGTCGGGATCGTCGCTGATCTTCGCCGACGAGATCAGCGCGATCCGGTGGTTGGCGCCGTCATTGGTGAGCCACGCCGCGGTGGGAAACTGGAAATTGGGTTTCGCACCCACCACCGTTCCGTACCAGTCGATCATCTCCTGGAGACGGGTCGTCTTCAGGTTGACGTGATGAAGCGCGGGCGGACCGGAGGGTCGGTCTTGTTGGTTCATCGTGTTGCTCCGGTCCGTACGGCGCTGCATCGTCAGTCGGAGCGGGCTGAATACCGGACGGCTCCAGGCCTGCCAAGGTCTTCCGACCAGGCGACCGACCGGGAATTCGGGATCATTTCGGCGGCGGTCGCATCGATCGCCTTCCAGCGGCAGACCCGGGTCATCGCCCCCGGGGTTCGGGCCACGCAAACGTGACCGGCGGGCCTCGTAGCGGCATCATATCCTTGCCGCACAGAACCCGCACGGCTTGTGGTGGCGGGCGGGCGAGGCCATCACGCAACCGGACAGCGGCGCGACCACTCGCCGCCGTGGGAACACGGCCCCCGGTTTCGGCGTTTAGCTTTGTTATCGACGGTCCACGTCCTGGTTCAGCAACAATTCGGAGGAGGACAACCATGCTTCGCAAATTATCGGGCGCGGCCGCGGTCGCGGCCATGCTGCTGACGTTGATGCCCGACAGCAGCTACGCCAGAATGGGCGGTTTCGGAGGAGGGGCGGCTCGCGGATTCAGCGGCGGCGGTGCTCACTTCAGCGGCATGGGCGCCCGCGGCTTCAGCGGCATGGGAGCCCGCAGCTTCAGCGGTGCCGGGGTCCGCAGCTTCAGCGGTGTCGGGGTCCGCAGCTTCAGCGGTGTCGGGGTCCGCAGCTTCAGCGGCGCCGGCGTCCGCAGCTTCAGCGGAGTCCGCACCATGGGAGCCGGCCGGGCTTTCGCGGGAGCCGGGTTCCGCCACCACCGCCACTTCCGCGGCGCCCCGTTCCTCGCCGGCGCAGTCGGGCTCGGCCTGGGGCTTGGCTACTACGACGCGGGCTACTACGACGCGGGCGTCTACGGGGCATACGACGACGGGTGCTTGCAGCTGGTGCAGACTGCCTGGGGATTGGTTCAGGTCAACGCGTGCAATGGCTACGCGCCGTACTGAGCCATAAGGACCGGCTGGCGGCTCTCTCTGGGGCCGCCGCCACGCGCCGGTGCCAACGGAGGGCTTGTGGCGGGCCTCCGGCTCCGCTACGACACGAGCAGGGCCCCGCGCCGGCGGCTCGATGATCGGGGCTGCGCCCCGTCTTGCCGGCGACCGACGTCGCGCTCATTCCGTTTCGCGCACCGGCGCTCGCGGCCGCGACCGCCGGAGAACCCGGTTCTGCCCCGCATCGGGCCGAGCCGCCCGAAGACCGCAGCGAGGTCTTCCAGACAGACAGAAGGGAACCTCTCTTGCAGGTATTCGTCCGCGACAACAATGTCGACCAAGCACTACGCGCCCTGAAGAAGAAGCTGCAGCGGGAGGGCGTCTTTCGCGAGATGAAGCGCCGGAGGTTCTACGAGAAGCCGTCGGAGAAGACGGCGCGGGAGCGTGCCGAGGGAATCCGCCGGGCGCGCAAGCTGGCGCGCAAGCAGGCGCAGCGCGAAGGCCTGATCGCCGCTCCCAAGAAGAAGGAGCTCCCCGGGCGACCGGGCGGCGGGCGCGGCGGCCCGCCCCGCGAGCCCATGGCACGCTGAAACCGGGACAACCGACATGGCACCGCGACGACGGACCAGGATGACAGGCGACGGCGATCCGGCGGACTCCGACCAGCCGCCGGGCCAGCGCCGCCGGCCGGACGACGGCCAGTTCCGCCTGCAGGTGGATCGGCAGACCAAGTCCTCGTACGCGACCTACGCGGCGGCCGAGGCGGCAGGACTGGCGATCAAGCAGGACTACCCGATCCTCCACGTGGCGGTGTACGACGCCGTCGACGGAGTGCACAAGCTGATCGAGCTGCCGGCGCCACAATAGGGGAAAACCGCCGGTCGTCAGGCCGGGGCGGTCGCTGCGTCAAAACTGACGAGATGGCGAGCGCTGACGGTCCGCGAGCCGGAGCAGCCGCGCGGGCGTCTCATTCGTCCTCGTCCGGCGCGATGAGAACCTCGTCGTCGGCCGGGCCGTCGATCTCGATGTCGTCCTCGGTCGCCTTCCCGCCGGCCTTCACCTCCCCTTCGTCACCCTCGTCGACCTCAGTCTCCGCTACGGCGGGAACCGGCACGGCCGCTGCCTCTGGCCGCGGCTCCTCTACCGCCCGGCGGGATTTTGCCGTCGGCTTGGCGAACGCGGTCTGGCACTTCGGGCAGACGATCGGGTCCTTGAAAAGGTCGTAGAATTTGGCGCCGCAACCGGTGCAGACGCGCCTGGTGCCGAGCTCGGCCTTTGACACGGGCGATGACCTTTCTGAAGCGAATGGGATGGACGCGTCCTACAGGTGCGCGCCCCCGCCCGCAAGGGCCCGTGATTGCGGCAGATGGCGGCACGCCGCCGATCGTGCTAATGAAATGGCCTCCACCTCTCGCAGATCACCCTGTTCGACCGAGGAGGAACCCATGCCATCCGCTATCCGATTTTGCCTTGCCGCCGCCTCGATGGCGGCCATCGTGGCGCTGCCCGACCGCGCCCCGGCGCAATCCGACGAGCAACTCGGCGCCGTGCATTTCGCCACCTCGTGCAATCCGTCCGCCCAGGCGGCGTTCGACAAGGCGATGCTCTACCAGCATTCGTTCTGGTATCGCGCCTCGCAGCGTGCCTTCGGGGAGGCGCTGAAGGCCGACCCGGACTGCGCGATCGCCTATTGGGGCATCGCGCTCAGCCTGCTGCTCAACCCCCATGCGGCACCGCCGGCGAAGAACCTCACGGAGGGCGCCGCGGCGCTCGCCACCGGCAAGGCCCTCGGCGCCAAGACTGAGCGGGAACGCGACTTTCTGGCGGCGCTGTCGGCGATGTACGACGACCACGACAAGGTCGACCACCGCACCCGCGTGCTCGCCTACCTGAAGGCGATGAGCACGCTCGCGCAAAAATATCCCGACGACGACGAGGCGCAGATCCATTACGCGCTGGCGCTCAATGTCGGCGCGTCGCCGACCGACAAGACCTATGCGAACCAGCTCGCCGGCGCGGCGATCCTGGAAAAGATCTGGGCGCGCCAGCCCAACCATCCGGGCGTCGCCCACTATCTGATCCATCTCTACGACAGCCCGGCGCTTGCCGAGAAGGGTCTCGAGGCAGCCCGGCGCTACGCCAAGGTGGCGCCCGATGCGGCGCACGCCCAGCACATGCCGTCGCACATCTTCACCCGGGTCGGATACTGGAAGGACTCGATCGCTTCCAACACGATGGCGGCACGCGTCGCCAAGGCCGACAAGGAGCCGCACGACCAGCTCCACGCCATGGACTACCTGGTCTATGCGCATCTGCAGCTCGGCCAGGACCGGCAGGCCCGTGCGATGATCGACGAGATGAAGACGGTGACGGGCTTTTCCGAGGGCTTCATCGGCGGCCCGTTCGCGCTCGCGGCCTCGCCGGCGCGCTATGCGGTGGAGCGGCGCGACTGGAAGGCCGCCGCCGCGCTCGAGGTGCGGCCGAGCCCGCTGCCGCAGGTGCAGGCGGTCACCCACTTCGCCCGCGCGCTCGGCGCGCTGCGCACCGGCGACCCGGAATCCGCGCAGACCGACATTGCGCGGCTCGCGGCGCTGCGCGACCAGCTGCGCGAGAAGAAGGACGCCTATTGGGCGGAGCAGGCCGACATCCAGCGGCAGATCGCGGTCGCCTGGATGCTTGCCGCGGCCGGCAGCCGCGACGAGGCGGTGGCGGCGCTCGGCGCCGCGGCCGACGCCGAGGACCGCACCGAAAAGCACCCGGTGACGCCCGGACCGCTGGCACCCGCCCGCGAGCTTCTTGGCACCATGCTGCTCGAGGGCGGCAAGACGGCCGAGGCGCTCGCCGCCTTCGAGGCGGTGCTGAAGAAGGAGCCGAACCGGCTCGGCGCCACGATCGGCGCGGCACGCGCCGCCGACCTGGCGGGAGACGACGGCAAGGCGAAGGCGTATTGGGCCAAAGTCTCCGAGTTGTCCGCACAGGCCGACGCCGAACGTCCGGAAGCCCGGGAGGCGCAGGCTTTTCTCGCGAGAAGCCGGTGAGGTCGGGCGCGAGGACCTGCGGGTGGTGACGGGCATGAGGAGTGCGCGAGGTTCATGTCCGCGGCGATCGCCGTTGCGGCGCGCGGTCGGTCCCGCCATCCTGCTCCTGATGCTCGGCGGCGCGGCGGCGCGCGGAGAGACCCGCGAGGTCAGCGGCCAGGCGGGCTATCTCGGCGAGTGGGAGATCGTCGCGACGGTGACCGACCGGGCGGCTGACGGCGCCCGCGAGCTCGTCGGACCGGTGAGCATGCGCCATGTCGGGGTGTGCTCACAGGACGGGCCGGAGGAGAAGACCGGAGAAATCCGCCTGCGCCTGTCTGGCCGGGCGCCCGAGCTGCAGGCGACCCTGGTGATCGACGGGGTGGCGTGCAGCTTCAGCGCCAGCCTGACCGACGCCTACAAGGGCGCGATGACCTGTCCGGACCGCCGCGGCGTTCCGCTCACATTGTGGATCCGATAGCTTCCGGGGCTCGGCCTCGCCGTGGCACGTGATAGGCCGCGGCGGCCGACACCGGGAGGATCAGAATGGCGCGACGCATCCGCCGCTTCGTCACCGGCCACGACGAGAGCGGCAAATCGATCTGCATCATGGACGGGCCGGCGCCGAACGTGCTGGCGACCGACGCCCGTCCGGGCGCCACCATGACGGCGCTGTGGGACACTCCAAACGTGCCGGCGGACAATTCGGGTAATGCCGACGCCTATGCGCATCCGGTCAACCTGCTGCCGCCGCGCGGCGGCACGCAGTTCATTGCGCTGGAGCTGGCGCCGGAAGATCCCGAGGTGATGCGCAAGGTCGATCCGAAGGCGGCGTTCGCCGCGATGAACGCCGCCGGCACGCTGGCCCAGGGCGACAAGGCGCGGCACCCCTACATGCACCTGACCGAGACCGTGGACTACGTCATCATCGTGTCGGGCGAGGTTTTTCTGATCCTCGACGACACCGAGCATCTGCTCAGGGCCGGCGACGTGGTGGTGCAGCGTGGCACCAACCATGCATGGGCGAACCGCGGCACCGAGCCGTGCATCCTGATGGGTGCGCTGGTCGACGCGCGGAAATCGATGGGTTGAGCGGAACGCGAAACCCATCAGCAGCTCACGCGATGGACGCCATTGTTGATGGGTTTCGCTGCGCTCAACCCATCCTACGGGCCTGGTCGACACGCGGAAAGCAACCAAACGCTCAGAAGCCGAGCAGATGCGGCAGCCACAGGCAGAGGCGCGGGAATGCCGATACCACGGCGAGCGCCAGGGTGTTGACGGCGAGAAACGGCGCGATCGAGCGGATTAGCGCCGGCAGGCCGCAGCCGGCGATGCGCTCGGCGGCGAACAGGCAGAAGCCGATCGGCGGGGTGAGCAGGCCGATATTGAGGTTGAGGATCATCACGGTGCCGAAATGCACCGGGTCGATGCCGGCCTGGACCGCGGCGACGCTGAGCAGCGGCGCGAACAGGATCAGCGCGGCGGGCGAGTCCATGAACATGCCGACGATCAGCAGCAGGATGTTGAAGGCGAGCATCGTGCTGCCCGCCGTCATGTGCCAGTCCTCGATCAGGCTCGCCAGCATGCCGGGCACGTTCTCGATGCCCATCACCCAGGAGAACATCGCGCCGCAGCCGACGATGATCAAAAGCTGGGCGGAGAACATCATGGAGCGCGAGAACACCTGGTGCAGCTCGCGCATCCCGATGCTGCGATAGACCAGCACCGAAAGCATGAAGGCGTAGAACGCGGCGGCGGCCGCCGCCTCGGTCGGCGTCATCACCCCGCCGAGAATGCCGGCGAGGATGATCACCGGGATCATCAGCGGCACCAGGGCGCCGCGCGCGGCGCGCAGCAGCGCCGGCGGCCGGCGGTCCGCCTTCACCGGCGCGAAGTCGTAGCGGCGCGCCTGGAAGGCGACGAGGATCATCTGCACCAGGCCGATCAGCAGGCCGGGCACGATGCAGGAGGCGAACAGCGCGCCGATCGAGACGCCGGTCATCGAGCCGTAGACCACGACGATCAGCGACGGCGGCACCAGCGGGCCGATGATCGAGGAGGCGGCGACCACGGCGGCCGCGTAGGAGCTCGAATAGCCCTGCTGCACCATCGAGGGGATAAAGACTTTTCCCAGCGCCGCGATGTCGCCGAGCGCGATGCTGGTGATGCCGGAGAACAGGATCGAGGTGCCGATGGTGACCTGGGCGAGCCCGCCGCGCATCCAGCCGAACAGCAGGTTGGCCAGCGTCACCAGGCGCTGGGTGATGCCGCCCTCGTTGATCAACTCGCCGGCGAGCAGGAACAGCGGCAGCGCCACTAGGACGAAGACGTCCATGCCCTGGAAGATGCGCTCGGGGAGAAACAGCAGGAACGACCATTGCCCGGTCACCGCGATCCACAGCACCGAAGCCGCCGCCATCGACCAGGCGACCGGCAGCCCGAGCAGCATCAGCCCGAGGAAGGAGCCGAGAAAAAGCGCCAGCGAAGCCGTCATTCGGACGGCCGCCGCGGCACGAGAGCCGAGAGCGCGAATACGGCGGCCAGCAGGAAGAACAGCGGCACGGCCACATACGGATAGGCCAGGCGGATCTGCATGCCCTGGCTGGTCTGGGCATAGGCGAACCGCACCATGTCGACGCCTGCCAGCGCGATGGTGACGAACAGCGCCAGGCTGACGAGGTCGAGCAGCGCGAACCACCAGCGGCGCAGCCGCCAGGGCAGCAGGTCGGCGAGGAACGCGATGCGGATATGGGTGCCCTGGCGCACCGCGATCGCGGTGCCGGCGAGCGCCGACCAGACCAGCAGATAGCGGCTCACCTCCTCGGTGAAGAACGGGGTGTGATTGAAGCCGTAGCGCATCACCACCTGCGCCGTCATCAGGGCGAGCAGGAGCGCGAGGCAGCCGGAGCCGAACCAGTCGGCGGCGCGCTCGAGCCGGTCGAGCATCGTCTAGCGGCCGGCCGATCTGGCGGCCGCCACCACCTCGTCGACCAGCGCCGGCGTGTCGATGTTCTGGCCGAGCCACTCGATCGCCTTGGGCTGGGTGGCGGCGAAGAACTCCTGCTTGGTTTCCGGCGACAGCACCGTCACGGTCACGCCGTTCTGCCTGGCGAGCTCGATCTCGGCGGCCTCGCTGGCGCGCGAGGCGGTGCGATTGAAGGCGACGCCCTTCTGCGCCGCCGCCACCACCACCTGCTGCAGCGCCGGGCTGAGCGAGGTGAAGAATGCGTTGTTGATGCTCATCGGCCCGAACGCATAGATGTGGCCGCTCAGCGTGAGGAACTTCTGCACCTCGTAGAGCTTGGCGACGTTGAAGGCCCAGACCGCGTTGTCCTGCCCGTCGATCACGCCGGTCTTCAGCGACGTGTAGAGCTCGGGAAACGGAATCGCTACCGCCGAGGCGCCCATCGCCTGGACCGGCACCGCGAAGATCGGGCCCTGCACGCGCATGCGGCGGCCCTTCATGTCGGCGGGCTTGGTCAGCGGGGCGTTGCCGCTGTAGTGCTTGAAGCCGCCGTGCTCGAGCCATCCGAGCAGCCTGATCCCGGTCTTCTCGAGCACCTGCGCGGCGATGCGCGAGCCGAGCGGGCCGTCGAGGACGGCGAGCGCCGCCGCCTCGCTGGGAAACAGGAAGGGCATGGAGAAAACCTGGATGTCCTTGTGCACCGTGGCGATGGTCGCCTCGTTGCAGTCGCACATCTGGATCACGCCGCGGCGGACCTGGTTGAGCCGTTCGAACTCGTTGCCGAGCGCCGAGCCGTAGACGATGTCGACCTTGAGCTGGCCGCCGGAGTTCTTCTCCACCTCCTCCTTGAAGGTCTCGAACGCGCCGCTCAACGGCGCTGCGCCCTTGAGGCCCTTCGGCAGGGTGAGGCCGACCTTGATGGTGGTCTGGGCGCAGGCGGTTCCGCCGGTCGACAACGACAACGCCACGGCGGCGACCGCCGCCCAGATGATCTTCATGAAAACCTCTGCTCGGCTGCCCCTGCGTCCTGTAGCATTCGGCCAGATCATGGACGATAAGACAAGCGCGACCTCAATGAGGCGGCGGGGGAGCACGATGTCGACGGCCTTGTTTCACATGGTGGCGGGTGCTCCCCGACCAGTCGCGCCGTTCAGCCACGCGGTGGAGGTCGACGGCTGGGTGTTTCTCACCGGCCAGATGCCGACCGATCCGCATCACCCCGACGCGCCGTTGCCGGACGGAATCGACGCGCAGACCCATCGGGTGATGCAGAACCTGCAACTGGTGCTGGCCGGGCTCGGGCTCGATCTCGCCCACGTGGTTTCGGCCCGGGCCTATCTGACGCATTTTAGCGAGGACTATGCGGCGATGAACGCGGTCTACGCGACCTACTTTCCGCCGGACCGACGGCCGGCGCGCACCTGCATCGGGGTGAGCGGGCTCGCGCTCGGCGCGCGGGTGGAGATCGATTTCCTCGCACGCCGGTAGCGGCCACTTGGCTGTACCCGGCCGGCCGCTCGCGCAACGCGCGAAAGAAACTGGCAGTTCTGACGGGGGAGCATCACGGCACCGCCGTCAAAAGACCCCGACCTTGCCATAAAGCTTTAACATCGTACCCCGGTCGGGGGGTGGAATCGCCTCGACCGGTCCCGGTCGCTCCTGGCTTGCCCCCGTGGATGTGATCGGGACCGTTATAGCTTTAACGATTATCAGGTTTATGTGGCGCTTGGATCGACCAAGCGTCGCCGGCGGGCAATTCTTCCCGGCCGTTGCCTATTGGCAACAGGTGATGCCCAGGGGCCATGATCGCGAGGGCGCTCAGCCGGCGCGGCGGGCGGTGCGGTCCGCCTTCCAGAACTTCTTGTGCTGGCCGATAAGATTGCGCTCGGGAACGCGGACGCGCTTTTCGGCGTCGGCGACGGCGCGCCCGATCGGCTGGGCCGCGCGCCCGTGCCGCCGCAGGATCGCCAGCGTCTGGTCGGCATCCGCCGGATCGACCACGTAGCAGAAGCCGATGCCCATGTTGAACACCTCGTGCATCTCGGCGTCGTCGACGCCGCCGAGCTTCTGGATGAGGCCGAACACCGGATGCGGCTCGATCAGCCGGTCGATGTCGTAGCCGACCGGGGCGGCGACCCGCGTCAGGTTGAGCAGGCCGTCGCTGGTGATGTTGATCAGCGCCTTCACGCCGGCAACCTTTTGCAGGATCTCCATGGCGTCGCGAACATAGATGTCGGTCGGCCGCAGCAATTCCTCGCCGATCGTGGCGCCGAGCTCGGCAAAGCGGTGGTCGACGGAAAAGCGGTTCGCCTCGAAGAACGTCCGGCGGGCGAGCGACAGGCCGTTGCTGTGGATGCCGCTGCTGCGCACCCCGATGACGACGTCGCCGGCCGCCACTTTTCCGCCGTCGACCACCTTGTCGAGGTCGACGCGGCCGACCGCCATGCCGACCAGGTCAAAACCCTTGACGATGTCCTTCAGCTGCGAGGTCTCGCCGCCCGAGATGGAGATCTCCGCCATCTCGGCGCCCGCGCACAGGCCGGCGCCGACCGCATCGAGCATCGCGGCATCCGACCGCTCGACCGCGATGTAGTCGACCATCGACAGCGGCCGGGCACCGACGCAGATCAGGTCGTTGACGTTCATCGCCACGCAGTCGATGCCGATGGTGTCGTACTTGCCCATCATGTCGGCGATCATCGTCTTCGAGCCGACGCCGTCGGTGCACAGCGCGATGCCGACACCGTCGGCCTCGATCACGTTGGCGAAATAGCCGATCGGCAGCACGACGCGGCCGAGGCCGGCCGCGGGCCAGGTCTTCTGCACCCGCGCCACGATTTTCCCGAGGCCCGAATCGGCCTCCGCGGTGTCCACCCCGGACTGCTTGTAGGCTTCCTTGCGTGCGTCCATTCGCGATCTCGGCAGGTTCTTTGGCTCGGTCGCGAACCTCTTACCACGTTGCGGCTGGGCGGGGACCGGAGTTCTGGCGCTGTCCCCACGATCCTGCCGGCCGCGCGCATGCGACAAATCGGCCGGGCCCATTGAGGCTCGCCGTCATGGCCGGGCTTGTCGTGGCTTGTCCCGGCCATCCACTTCCTGGTCGCGAAGGAAGGCGTGGATGGCCGTGACGGGCACGGCCATGACGCAAGCGGATGAGCCTCGGCGAGTAGGCCCTGGCTAAGGCCGCACCTTGCCGCGCATATCGACGTTGGCCTTGCCGCTCGCCGCCAGACTTTCCAGCAAATCGTAGAGCAACTGCAGGACATAGCGGCCCTGACCTCGCCGCCATGCGGCTGGTGGCAGCCGGTGCAGGTGCTCACGTTCGGCATGTGGGCAAAGCGGCCGACATAGGTTTTTCGTCAGGCGAGCACCCCCACCTTCTTGCGCTCGATCAGCGAAAAATCGATCGCCGCGCCGAGGCCGGGGCCGGCGGGCGCGTGCACGAGGCCGTCCGCATCGACCGCAATGTCCTGCTCGAGCCCGTACTTCTGCGCCCCGTCGGGCAGCAGCACCTCGAAGAACTCGCAATTGCGGATCGCCATGATGACGTGCAGGTTGGCGAAATTGTTGAGCGAGTTGCCGCCGTGGTGGACCTCGTACTTCATGTGAAACGCCTCGGCGAGATGCGCGGTCTTGATCAGGGTGGTGATGCCGCCCTTCACGGCGACGTCGCCGCGCAGGAAATCGGTGGCGCGCTGAAGGATCCAGGGAGCGTAGCTGTCGAGGCCGGCAGAGGGGTATTCGGTCGCCATCAGCGGGATGTCGAGCTTTTCGTGCAGCTTGACGCAGTTGTAGATGTCCTGGTCGGCGAGCGGGTCCTCGTACCAGTAGAAGCCGAGTTGCTCGATGGCGCGTCCGACGCGCAACGCCGTCTCGTACTCGTAGGCCCAGACCGAATCGAGCATCAGCGTATAGTCGTCGCCGGCGGCGCGGCGCACCGCCTCGCAGACCGAAATATCCTCGCGCCAGCTCTGCGGCGGGTGGATCTTGTAGGCCTGCCAGCCGGCCGCCTTGAAGTGCTGGACCTGGTCCACATAGGCGGAAGGCGCCTCGTGCACCTGCGAGCTCGCATAGGCCGGCACGCTGTCGCGGTAGGTGCCGATGAGCCGGTGGATCGGCAGGCCGGCGGCTTTTCCCGCGATGTCCCACAGCGCGATGTCGACCGCCCCGATGGAGCGCACCGAGGCGGTGCGGCTGCGCTTCCACAGGGCCTGATTGAGCCGCTCGCGGTCGAGCGGGTCCTGGCCCATCAGGATCGGCTTGAGGTAGCGGATCAGGCTGGGCCCGTCGTGGCTCGCCGCATGATAGGCCGAGCCGAGGAAGGCGTGGCCGACGATGCCCTGGTCGGTCTCGACTTTCAGCAGGCCGAGCTGGCTGCCGCCGGCGAACCGCCCGGTATGCGCCGCATAGCGGGTCGCCGGGATGTCGTCCCAGGCAAACAGCGTGATCGTGACGTCGGTGATCTTCATGGGGCGCGCGCCTCCCGGTGGCGTTCGTTGAGCTTTCGGGCAGTCTGCGGCAGAACGCAGCCGCGGACAAATGGCCGGTTCTCCGAGGCGGATCATGACGGCGCGATGGCTCATCCTCGCCGACGACCTGACGGGCGCCGCCGATTGCGCCATCGCGTTCGTGCGGCACGGGCTCGACGCCGTGGTGTCGTGGGGCGACGGCGCCGGTTGCGCCGCGACCGTGCTGGCGATCGATGCCGGCAGCCGGCATTTTTTCGCCCCCGCCGCCGCCGCCTGCCAGGTGGCGGCGCAGGCCGCCCACTGGCAGCCCGGCACGCGGCTCTACAAGAAGATCGATTCCACCCTGCGCGGAAATCCCGCCGCCGAGCTCGCCGGCCAGCTGGCGGCGCTGGAATCCGCGACCGGCCGGCGCGCCCCGCTCGCCGTCATGGCGCCAGCCTTTCCGGCGACCGGCCGGACCACGGTGGACGGCCGGGTTTTGCTCGATGGACTGCCGCTGGAGCAGTCCGGCCTGTGGGGCCGCGAACACTCCTACGCGAGCGCGGCTCTCCCGGAAATTCTCACCTCGGCCGGACTGGCCGCTGACGTCATCGGCCTCGACACCGTCCGGTCCGGCGGCGACGAGGTGCTCGGGCGCATGCGGGATGCGGAGCGGCAGGGCGTCGCCGCGGTCGTCTGCGACAGCACCACCGAGGCCGACCTCGCGGTGGTGGCGGAGGCCTCGCTCGGGCTCACCGAGGCGGTGTGGGTCGGCTCCGCCGGCCTCGCTGCAGCGCTTGCGGCGGCGTTGTCTCCTGGCGCCCCCTTGCCTGCGCCGACGATTCTCCGGCGCGGACCGGTCCTGATCGTGGTCGGCAGCCTTGCGGAAACCTCGCGGCTCCAGGCGCGGATGCTGGCGCAGAGCGGTGGCGTCAAGCATCTCGTCGTGACGCCAAAAATCCTGCTCGCCGGCCCGCGGATGCCGGGCTGGCCGGACGCTGCCGGAACCCTCGCCGACAGTCTCGCGGCAAAGGCCGACGTCCTGCTGGAGATCGGCCCGTCCGCGAGCCCCGACCTCGCCCGCGGCGGCGAGGTGGCGGCGGGACTGGCCGAGATGGTGGCGGAGGCCGCGCCAAGAATCGGCGCGATGGTCGCCACCGGCGGCCAGATCGCCTATGCGGTGTTGTCGCGCCTCGACGTCCGGGGCATCCGCCTCGTCGACGAGGTCGAGCCGGGGGTGCCGCTGGGAACGAACTCTTGGCGCGCTGTCGATTCCGGTCGTCACCAAGGCGGGCGCGTTCGGCGACGCCGGCACGCTCTGCCGCTGCCTCGAGCGGCTCAAATCCTTCTGATCTCCGCGAAGGAGAGGACAGGATGTGGCCATATCACTAAGCAATTGATCTCATGTGATATTTTTGCTCAGATCTTGCGCTGAACAGGTCTTGATGGCATGTGTTTCTGATGGCAAAGCGCATTTCGGAGCTCATGGACAAGGAGTTTGAGCATCTCGCCGGTGAGGCATGGATGGAGGCATCCATGGCCGCATTGCAGGCCGGGGTGCCGATCGTTGGCCGAGAGGGCTCAGACTTGGTCAAAGTCTATCCGGACGGACGCGTCGAGGTTCTCGCGGTCGGCTGACCTGAAGGGGCCCTATGACGACCGTGTACGAGAGGCGCAGACCATCGCTGACCATCGGCGCGCGGCGGCCCTCGATGCGAAAAGAAGCTTTTCGTTCGAGACGGTTTTCTCCCACCCGAGCAAGCTCGACATCCTGGATCGCGCCCGGCGGCTCGGTTACGTGCTTTGCCTGCTGTTTGTTTGTGTCGATGAACCGCGAATAAGCGTTGAACGTGTCAAGACCCGCGTCGACCTGGGAGGCCATCTGCGCTGCGGCAACGCGGGCGTGTTCGGCGACGCCGGCACGCTCTGCCGCTGCCTCGAGGGGCTCAAGCAGTAACGGTTGAGGAAGCACAGCAAAAAATGTCGCGCCCCATCATTGCCATCACGATGGGCGATCCCGCCGGGATCGGCCCGGAAGTCGTCATGCTGAGCCTTGCGCATGCCGAGGTGTTTTCGGCGTGCCGCCCGCTGGTGATTGGTGACGTCGGCCGCCTGCGCCGGGCCGGGGCGATCGTCGGGTCGAGCCTCGAGGTGCAGGCGGTGGCGAGCGGCGATGCGGCGCGCTTTGCGCCCGGGACGGTCGACGTGGTCGACGTCGGCGGCGTGCCACCCGATTTGCCGTTCGGCGTGGTCTCGGCGCAGGCCGGCGAGGCCGCCTACCACTTCATCGAGCGGGCCTGCCGGATGGCGGTGGCAGGCGAGGCCGACGCCATCTGCACCGCGCCGATCAGCAAGGAGGCGCTGCATGCCGCGGGCCACCGCTATCCCGGGCACACCGAGCTGCTGGCGCACCTGACCGGCACGCCGGAAGTGTCGATGATGCTCACCGCCCCAAAGCTCCGGGTCATCCACGTCACCACCCATATGGGCCTCATCGATGCCATCGCGCGGATCGAGCCGGGGCTGGTCGAGCGCACCATCGCACGCGGCCACGACACCCTGGTCAAGGCCGGCATCGCCAGCCCGCGCATCGGCGTCTGCGCCATCAATCCGCATGCCGGCGAGAATGGTTTGTTCGGGCGCGGCGAGGAGGCCGAGAAGATTGCTCCGGCGATCGCGGCCTGCCGCGCGAGAGGCTGGGCGGTCGACGGCCCGCTGCCGGCCGACACCTTGTTCTTCCGCGCGGCGCGCGGCGATTTCGACCTGGTGGTAGCGATGTATCACGACCAGGGCCACGGGCCGATCAAGGTGCTGGGCATCGAGGCCGGCGTGAACATCACGGTCGGCCTGCCAGTGGTGCGCACCTCGGTCGACCACGGCACCGCATTCGACATCGCCGGCACCGGCACCGCCGACGAGCGGAGCCTGCTGGAAGCGCTGCGGCAGGCGGTGGAGCTGGCGCGGCGGGACGAGTGAGTGTCGTAGAGGATCGCTTTTCGAGGGGAGAACAACACCGCCATGAATTTACCGCTCGAGCCGAAGCTCAAGGTTGGCGTGCAGACCATTCATCGACGCACCGAGCCGGCAACCGGGCCGTGGCTGCCGGCGATCGACGAGATGCGCGAGCTGGTGGAGCTGGTCGACGCCTGCGGCTTCAACTCGCTCTGGGTCGGCGACCACATCTCGTTCCCGGTCGCCATCCTCGACCCCCTGCTGCAACTCGCCCAGGCGGCGGTGGTGAGCCGCCGGCTCGTCCTCGGCACCTCGGTCTACCTGCTGCCGCTCCGGCATCCCGCCCCCGTCGCGAAGCAGGTCGCCACCCTCGATCACCTCGCCGAAGGCCGCCTGATCTTCGGCGTCGGCGTCGGCGGCGAATTTCCCAAGGAATACGAGGTCTGCGGCGTGCCGATCAACGAGCGCGGCGCGCGGCTGAGCGAGGCGATCACGATCATGCGCAAGCTGTGGAGCGGCGCGCCAGCAAGCCATCCTGGCGGATGCTATTCCGCGTTCGAAAGCGTGGCGATGCAGCCGCCGCCGCGCCAGGCGGGCGGACCGCCCATCTGGTGCGGCGGCCGCTCCGAGGGTGCGCTGCGGCGTACCGGACGGCTCGGCGATGGCTGGCTCGCCTACGTGGTGACGCCGGAGATGTACGGCGACGCGCTCAGGAAGATCGCGGACGCGGCCGCCGGGCGGGCGCTGACGCGCTTCGGCACCGGGCATCTGCTGTTCACGAGGCTCGATCAGACCTATGAGGCGGCGCTCGAGGCCGCGACGATCACCTTGAGCCAGCGCTACGCCATGGATTTCCGTCGCGCCGCGGCGCGCTATGCGGCGCTTGGTCCGCCCGCGCAGGTGGCGCAACGGATCCGCGACTTCCATGCCGCCGGTGTGCGGCACGTGCTCCTCGACTTCGTCGGCCCCTACGAGCAGCGGGATCAGCAGATCCGGTGGTTCGCCCGGGACGTCTTGCCGCTGCTCGCGGCGCTGAGGTAGGGACGATCACCGAACAGAAGATGCAATCCTGCATTTGGCGAGCATGCTCCAGTCTAGCGCCGCATGCCAACGGGCGGAATTGCGGCTCCGCCACGCGGGGCCTGTTCCAGATCGATCAGGCCGAGATCCACGAGCGTGCGGTGGAAGCGGCGCCTTCGGTCGGAAGATGACGCCAAGTCAGCCTCGCCGCAATTGTCCAGCAGGCTGGCGCGCGTGGCAAAGACCTGATCGAGCGGCAGACCGGCCTCCTGCAACACGATGGTCCCGAGAAAAGCAATGTCCAGGATCGCGCCCCGCCGAGACACGGACTGATCGGGGCCGGTATTGAGTGCCTCGATGGCATAGAACGTGCGGAACTGGCGCCGCTCGTCCTCGGGAAGCCGGAGATGCCGCTCGATGCGCCTTGTCATGACGGGCTGGTGATCGCCGTAGAAGCCGGGGCGCAGCTCTCGCTTCTGACACGGTCTTTAGCGGGTTACTTCACACCAGAAGCGACCCTCCTTGGCAGAACGGATCGTTTGAACTCGTGCTCGTAGCTACCTTGGCTGGATGATCTAATCTCAATTCACGACCTCCAGCCAATGTAGGCGGCCGAGCTGGTCGCCAGCAACGAAACGACGGTTGTCCAACGCGGCAAGGCTTTGGACCGCAGCGTCGACCTCAAGACAGGCAATAGCCAAACCCCTCGCTATGTCCCAAACTCGAACGGTATGGTCGCTTGAGCACAAGGCAAGTTTATGAGCTCCAAGCTCGCACAAAGCGTTAATCGAACCAGAATGTCCTGACAAGTTTGCGACATTGAGCCCGGCCTGCACATCCCACAATTTTATAACGCTATCGCCAGAGCCTGATGCAAGTCGTCCATCTGATAGTATGCAGAGGCAATTAATCGACTGCCGGTGCCCAATAAGACGCGCAACGTGCGTCCCGTTCTTTGGGTCCCATACTCCAATTGTTCCGTCATCGGATCCTGCAGCGATTTTCCC
This sequence comes from uncultured Alphaproteobacteria bacterium, assembly GCA_963755055.1. GTDB lineage: Bacteria > Pseudomonadota > Alphaproteobacteria > Rhizobiales > Xanthobacteraceae > AP-16. The sequence goes on from CAVWIS010000022.1 coordinate 236,991, forward strand.
ATCTGGCAACGGGCAAATGGCATGAACAGGACCTGAATTAAACACATTTCCACGCAATATAAGTAGCGGATGTGAACTTGGGTCCCCTTTGACGGTAGGAATTCTGATATCCCATAGCCGAATTGTTCCATCAGCGGAACCCGAAGCGATGTGCAATTTGGACAACACGCATATCGTGCGCACGCTATCGACGTGGCCCGAGAGAACTGCAGTCAGCGCTCCCGACGTAGGGTCCCACAGACGAATCGTTTTGCTCACAGACGCCGACGCAAGTAGCCCCCCAGGTATGACGCAAAGTGCGCCCACCCGATCCGCTTTGTCAGAGACAATCGCAGTTTGTACTCCGGTCTTAACGTCCCACATACGGATCGTTTTATCGCTAGACCCAGAAGCAAGTTGCCCATTTGGCAATAAACACATGGCCGTTACTGACTGCGAGTGGCTGACGGCATGAAAGCTGGCAGGAGGAGAGTTTACGTCCCATAGTCGAACGCTCTTATCGTTCGCCCCTGAAGCCAACCGACCATCCCGCAGAGTGCAGAGGGCACTAACCGACCCTGAATGGCCTGCTACACAAGATACCTCCTGAGCGGATGTCACATCCCAAATCCGTATGGTCCTATTATGTGAACCAGAGGCCAACCTATTGTTTGGCAAAAGGGTCAGCGCTCGGACCGTACTCAAGTGCCCCTCAAGAAGAGCAACCTCCGCAGCGGTATTAACATCCCAAATCCGGATCGCTTTTTGGCTAATTGCAGCAAGTCGCCCATCCGGCAACACGCACAGAGCTGCGACAGATTTTCCGCTAGGCTGATCGAGGCGGGCCACCTCCGCGCCGGCCTTCACGTCCCATAGGCGGATCGTGCCGTCGTCAGAACCCGAAACAAGTCGTCCATCCGGTAGAACGCAAAGCGAATCCACCGAGCCCAAGTGTCCTTCGAGGCGCGCAATCTCGGTCCCACTATTCACGTCCCATAGTCGAATTGTCTTATCAGTAGAGCCTGAAGCAAGGCACCCATCAGGGAGCAGGCATAGTGAAGCGACCAAATCTAAGTGCCCCCGGAGGCAGGCCGCTTCGATACCCGTTTCAACATCCCAAAGTCGGACTGTTCTGTCCCAGGAGCCTGACGCAAGCCGGCCGTCGTCAACGATACATAGAGTGCGCACCCAATGCTGATGCCCTCCGAGACGAACAGCCTCGTCACCTGAGTGCAAGTTCCACAGCCTTATACTTTTGTCGGCCGAGGCTGAGGCGAGGCGGCCGTCTGGCAATTCACAGAGCGCAGCTATCCAGTCAGAGTGCCCTTCAAGGCGGGCAATTTCCGCGCCCGGCGGCGTCAAACTCGATTGCTGTGTTAGGATTGCGGGTGAGGTGAGTTTGCGGCGTGCGTCGGCAAGAAAATCCCTGACTACACGGCTTTCGCTAGACCCCAGGCGGCCCAATAGCTGCGGTATAAGTTGTCGTGGATCGCGCGAGCAGATGCCCGCTACCAGTCGCAGTGTCCGTTCGATAAGACTTTGCGCTTCACCAGCGCCGTGCGTACGATAATCATCGATAAGCGTCTGCGGACTTCCGGTGACCGTCAGTTTTGCGTGGAGCCAGGCGGGATCGAGCAGGAGCGCGTCTAGCCTCTCGCGTTGGCCTGCCTCGGCTAGATGGTATAGCAACCAAAGATAATAATAGCGTCGGGTCGCTGCCTCGGAGCCGGTTGACGCGCCAAACGCCTCAAGCGATTGCAACAAACGCTTGTGCTGCCCGACCAGTCCTTGTTTACCGGTTTGGCCCTGCAGAAAGTGACGCACAGTGTCATGTAAACGTGCCGTCCTCTGATCGAAATCAAGTCCGAGGAGCAGGGACAGGTCGTAAAGCTCGTTAAGGAAATCCTCTGTGTCGGCAGCATCGAAACCGCCTGTATCGGCCCAAAGTTGCCCAACAATGCCGATCGGGATGTCGGCATCTTCGGGGAATGCGGCAAGTTCACCGAAGCGGGCTCGGCGCGCATTGTCCAAGAGGTCCAAGCTCACGCCAATTGTGCGGGCGACGGCATTAGTGCGATCGACCTCGTCGCGTGCGTCAAACGCGAGGAGGCCCTTCTCATCGAGCCGCTGATTAACTCCAGCTATGGCCTGGGCGAGCGGCTGTTTCTTTGTCACGCGGTCGCGCAGGAACCCATTTACCAGCTTCAAGAGGAGCGCCCATTCACCCAGACGCGCGGCAAGCTTGCCTAACTGGTCACGCTGAGTTGCGATTTCCTCCTGAGGCAGACCACCAGCGAGCAATGCCAACGCTTCGGGGTCTTGCATAGCGTCGACCGCCTGTCGCAGAGCGATGTGCGGCAGGATATCGTCGCGTCGCGTCGTGATTAGCCTCGTTGTACTATTTCCACCCTGGAGGAAGGGGCGGAGGTCCCGCTCTCGCCAAGCGTCGTCGACTATCAAGAGTATGCGTCTATGGCCCAGGGCCTCGCTCAGTTTTGCCGTGGCAGCGTTCAGGTTCTCGAGCCCAGGACGATCGCCTGACAAGATCTCGACGAGATCGGAGATTATTGACAGCAGGCTGGGCTGTTCGCCTAGTTCAACCCAAAGAATACCATCGAGAAATGCATCCTGTATATCTAAATCATAGGCGAGCGCCTTAGCAAGCGTCGTCTTGCCATAACCACCAGCCCCACGGAGGGCAGCAGTAATGGCAATCGCGTCTCCTTTCGAATCAAGTAGTCGTCTCTTGAGGGCGTTAAACTCGACAGGCCGCTCAACAAAGTCAGCTGGGGGGTCCGGTGCCATCATGGCGACGCGTTGTTGCCGGCTCTGGTCCTGCAGAACGCGTACCAGCGTCGTGCGATGTTCTGGAAGGTTGAGGTCGTAAATTTGACCAAGCCACCGCGGCAGCTTGCCGAGATCGCCTAGACTTGGTCCCCTGACCGGACATACGGTTTTGCCCTCTTGGCGCGCAAGTCTTATCTCTCGCCGAATAACCGGGCTGGCTAGAGCTCCTGGAGTGACGATGAGAACGAAATGCTGCAGATTTTTGGACTTCAATGCGTCTTCAATCTGACTCCACCAGTCGCGTCCGCCTTCGAGCGTGATGAGGTCTTGCCAGACAGAGAGTCCTTCCTTGAGTAGCCAATCTCGTATCTCGCCCGCTACTTCGGCCCCATCATTGCGCGAGTACGATATAAAGGTGCGGGCAGACGGATGGTCAGACATTCTGCCCTTGTGCTACAAATCCACTAGCCGCTCGTGTAACCACGAGGGGCGAAGCAATGGTAAAGGGTAGTGCGGAGCGAACCAATTTGGTTTCCTCCTTGCGACTATTCGAAAGCTTCACTGTACACCCCCGGGAGTACGAGTAGAGCGCCAGGGCAAAAAGGATAGCAGTCCTTGCGCAGTATTGTAGCGCGCAAAAGAGATCCGCCGCAACCGAAGAGAATTGGACCCTAGAGAATTGGACGAAAGCTCATAGACCGGAGGCCATTTACCGCGGGCTCCGGGGCACACCGCGCGCTGGCCCGCCTGACCGGCACGCCGGGTGTCGATGATGCTCACGGCGCCGAGAACTTCCGGGTGATCCACGTCACCACCCATCTCGAGCTTCTCGACGCCATCGCGCTGATCGAATCCGGCCTAGTGGAGCGCACGATCGCACGCGGCCACGACGCCCTGGTCAAGGCCGGCATCGTGAGCCCGCGCATGGGCGTCTGCGCCATCAATCCGCATGCCGGGGAGAATGGCCTGTTCGGCCGCAGCGAGGAGGCAGAAAAGCATCGAGCCCGCCATCGCGGCCTGCCGCGCCAGGGGCTGGAAAGTCTACGGCCCGCTGCCGGCCAACACCCTGTTCTTCCGTGCGGCGCGCGGCGATTTCGACTTGGTGATGGCGATTAGAGACGAAGGACTAGCGCCGCATGCCAACGGGCGGAATTGCGGCTCCGCCACGCGGGGCCTGTGCCAGATCGATCAGGCCGAGATCCACGAGCGTGCGGTGGAAGCGGCGCCTTCGGTCGGAAGACGACGCCCAGTCAGCCTCGCCGCAATTGTCCAGCAGGCTGGCGCGCGTGGCAAAGACCTGATCGAGCGGCAGACCGGCCTCCTGCAACACGATGGTCCCGAGAAAAGCAATGTCCAGGATCGCGCCCCGCCGAGACACGGACTGATCGGGGCCGGTATTGAGTGCCTCGATGGCATAGAACGTGCGGAACTGGCGCCGCTCGTCCTCGGGAAGCCGGAGATGCCGCTCGATGCGCCTTGTCATGACGGGCTGGTGATCGCCGTAGTGCACGATCAGCATGGGGCGGCCGGGAGAGGAGGCTGCGAGCCTCGACTTGAGCCGCTGCCAGGTCGCCGCGGTCTCGGCAAGCCGGGCGTAGTACTCGGCATATTGCGCGTCGGGAAGGTTTTCGGCCGCAAAGGCGCGCTCCGCCTCGAAGCGGCCGGGCGCCACCCGCCGGCGATCGTGAGGGCCGTGATTGAAGTTGGTCAGCGCATAGAGAAAACGCGGCGCCGGATCGCCGGCGATCCTCTCCGCAAAGGCACCGAGCGCCGCCTCCAGGAACAGGGCATCGGAGCTCGTCCGCTCGAACCGGCCGACGTCGAAGGGCGGCGGAAAATCATCGGAGAACATGCGCTCGCTGATGCCGATCGAACGGTAGAAGGCATCGTAGTCGAGAAAACTTCGACGACAGCTCGACATCAGCATCGTCTTGTAGCCGAGGGCTGCCAAGGCGTGGGGAAGACTGTGATGGAACCGGCCGACGCCTCTCTTGAACAGGAAGTAGGCATCGGGCCCGAATGTCGCGCTCGAAAGACCGGTCAGCAGGCTGAACTCGGATTGCCACGACCCTCCGCCGTAAATGTCGACGTCGAGGCTTCCCCAGAGACCATTGGCCGGAGAAAGGAAGGCCTCGACATTCGGCTCGACCGCGAGCCCGAACAGGCGCGGGTCGAAGACCAATTCGTGCTGGATGACGATGATGTCGGGATCGACGGCGGTACGCGCCGGTATGGCCGCCATCAGCGGCAGCGGGTCTTTCGCCATGCTCAGGCTCAATCCTCCCGATCGCCGCCAGGAGGACGTGTCGATGAGCGAGGCCATGAAGGTCGAGAAAAAGCACCGCCGCTGAGCCAATGTCCGCCGGAAAGAGACCGCCCCGCCGCTGGCCCCGTAGGCCAGGAGGCAGCCGACGAAAGCAACGGCGAACAGAAGAACGCGGAGATCGAGAGACAGTGGCGAGCCGGCAGCGTAAATGAGGGTCGCGACCGCCGCCAGGATGAGCGCGATGCTCCCGACCAGCACGATCATTGCGGCACGCCGGTATTGCGTCACAAGAAACGGAACCGTGCCGGCGAATGCCAGCCGGAAATCGGCCACCGTCAGCTTGATGCCGCTGTGATGATGCTTGACCACCGATGCCCCGACGATCGCCGCGGCCAGGATGGCAGCCAGCAGCGTTGCTCTCTCGAGATCGGCGACGATCAACAGCAACACAGCCGCGATGCCAGCGAGCGCGACCATCGCAAATACAAGCCGGTCAACGGTCCGCTCGGTCAATGCAATGACGCCGATGGCTGCCAACAGGAACGGGATGAGCGTCATATGAAGCAAGCTTCCCGCATCGAGCCCGCAAATGCGCGCAACTTCGGCAGCAGCCGACGCCTTGGGCACAAGCCCAGCGCCAGCAGCGGATCGAGCGATGGAGTGCGCAAATCTGTCTCGATGAGACTACACCGATTGCCGGCGTGGCCGGAAGGGGTGTCGAACCTTGTCGTTCGGTGAACCCGTCCGGAAGCCACGAGCGTGCGGCGGGCGCCGTCGAGATGTCCGGCTTCCGGCTCCCGTTCTGGTACCATGTCGGGCGGAAGCGGGCAATCAAATCCGCGGGAGATCCGCCAGGAACCCGTCCACCGCGACCGGGCGCCATGCGCTTGCCGCATTGCGTGGCTGACATCGAGGCATGCCGGGTTCCGCTCCCATCACGCCGAGCAGCGACGGCCGCGGATCGTCCGACGCCTCCGCCTACGCGTTCCGGCCGGCGACCCGCCCGGACTTGCCGCTGCTGCGGCAATGGCTGCGCACCCCCGAGGTCGTGCGCTGGTGGGGCGATCCCGAGGAGCAGGCCGCGTTGCTGCGCGACGATCTCGCCGAGCCGCGCATGGTGATGCGGATCGTCTCGCTGGCGGGGCGGCCCTTCGCCTATGCGCAGGACTATGCGGTCGACGCCTGGCCGCAGCCGCATTTCGCGCATCTGCCGCCGGGATCGCGCGCGATCAACTCGTTCATCGGCGAGCCGGAGATGATCGGGCGTGGCCACGGCTCCAGATACCTGAGGCTGCTGGCCGAGCGGCTGCGGCGCGAGGGCGCGCCGCTCGTGGCGATCGATCCCGATGCGGACAATTTTCGCGCCCGCCGGGCCTACGCGAAGGCGGGATTTCGCGGCGACACCGTGGTCGAGAGCAGCGAAGGGCCGGCGATCCTGATGGTGTTCGACGGCTGACGCGCGCGCGCCCTGCCGCGGATCTGCCGCGCTGGCGCGACGCTGCGCCCCCTCAATAAATTCCTTTGCCTCCTTGAGCCCGGCGCCGGACGACTGCCGATACAACTTGATCGCCTCGATCTTTCGGCCCGCGCGCACGGCCTCGGCGATCTCGCGAGGGATACCCAGCGCATGACGCGATGATTCGACAAGATCGGGACGTGGTCTCCGCGCTCGCCGTCACAGCACCGGCGAGCGCACCACGCCGGTCTGCCTGATGTTGGGCCAGAGAATGAACCTGACCGGACCGATGATGTTCTCCAGCGGAACGTAGCCGACTCCCGGCGCGCGGCTGTCCACGATGTTGTGCCGGTTGTCCCCCATCAGGAAATAGTGCCGCGGCGGCACGACATATTCCGGTGTGCTGTCGTAGGCGCCGGGTTGCGCAAGCTCGAGCGTCGCGTGGCTCACGCCGTTCGGCAACGTCTCGCGCCAGCGTCTGGTACTGGTGACCTGCCCGCCCCGCTCGTCCTCGACCAGATCCGGGATGCGTTCGCGCTTCACCGGCTGGCCGTCGATGTGCAGCACCCCGTCGATCATCTGAACGCGCTCGCCGGGCAGCCCGACGATGCGCAGGATGTAGTCGATCAAATCGTCCCGCGGCAACCGAAACACCACGACCGTGCCGCGCTCGGGAACCGCGCCCGGTAAGCGGCCGTCGAACAGCGGCGGCGCGAACGGCAGGGAATAACGGGAATAGCCGTAGGCATATTTCGCCACCAGCACGTAGTCGCCGGCAAACAGCGTCGGCTTGTTTCCCGCCGACGCGATGGAGAACGGTTGAAACAGCAAGGTGCGCGCCGCCATCAGGATGATCAGCGCCACCAGCCCGATGAGCGTCTTCCTCGATCTCGGACGCTTCGCGAGCAGGCCGGTCACCGGCTTGTTTCCTGGCCTGATTCGAATGGCCAGATCCCAGGCGACCAGAAAGACGACGAAGCAGAGGATCATATGGAGGGGCATGGGGATCCTGGGAAAGGCCACTCCCAGGTAGATCCCGAAAAAACCCGCGAGGAGAACGCCGGCGGCGGCGATCAGGGCATTGACGACGATCGGCCGCATGATCATAAATCCCAGAAAGACAGCTTGATGGCCTCGATCTTTTCCTTCGGAAAATTGTTGCCCCTCAAGAGCGCAAGAAACCTGCCTACAAAGTCGTAGCTCTTGGAAACATCGATGTCCCTGCCGCTCAGGGTGGGCGTGAAGCCGCATTTCTCCAGGAAAAACCGATCCACTTGGCTGTCGACCCGCCCATCCTCCATGTTGCGCGAGGCAAGCCAGCGGGGCGCGTAGCGATCGGCAAACATGAGGAAGATGATCTTGCCGCAGGTCGCGGTCAGCTCGCCTGCCTCATTGTTCTGCATGAACTCCTGTGAATGAGTTGCCTTGCGCAGCATCTGGAATATCGCGTCAAGATCATGCTCCCCGAACCGCGATACCGTTTCGGAGAGCGATATCGCCTGGTCGATCGCCCGAACCACATTGGCCACCGGTCGAGCCTGCTCTCGTCCAGGAACCGGTGCATCCCGGACGCCTCGACGGGGCGGATCCCATACGGCCCGCGGCGTCGTTCCCGGCGGCCTCGCCGGCGCGACGGGTCCGTCGAGGACGCTGCGTCGCATCGGTTCCCTGCTCGCATGGATATCGTCGCCCGGCATGTCGGCCGCCGCGATCGCGCGGCGATCGCGAGGCCCGTTCAATGGCGGCAGGCGAGGATGCGGCCACTGCAGGACTGCCGCGCTGATATTGTCGATATCGCGGGAGGCGACCTGGTCCAGTCGAGCCGCCAGCATCGCATTGAGGGCCTGCGACGACGATTGCCCGGAGAAGCTCGCATCGTACGGGTCGAAATCAGCCGCGTCGCTGTCGTGGCGGAGCGCCCGATCGACGCCATCGGTGGACAGGATGATCTCGAGGCGCGTCGTCGGCGCCAGCGCAATGCGAACCGGGCTGAAGTCGAAGCGATCCGCCGCAAGCGAGATCACGCCGCTGACGGCGACGTCGTCGGTGGAGCGGACGAGCACCGTCGATGTGGTCCGGCCGTCTTCGCTCTTGCGCACGACGGCGCCGCCGTCGCCCCAGACCGCCAGCATGCCGGCCTCTGCGCCGACGAACGCGACCAGCAGCGTCGAGTTGTACCAAAGCTCGCGCCGGCCCCTGAAGTGATGATAGGTATCGCGTGCCCAGCCCGCCGGAACCAGATTGTCGCCGGCGGCCGCGATGCTCCTCATGTCCGCCTCGAGCGCATCGCGGATGCCACGCACGAGCGCCTGGCGAAACCGGTCGACATCGTCGTCGGAGAACCCGCCATGGGCTTCGACGTGCCGGCGCACGACGCGCCAGGCGGCGAGGACGGCAAGACGGGCAGTGCGCTCCGGCCAGAAGGTGCGGGTCGTCACCCCGTCCGCCACCGCGGCAAACTGGTAGACTGCCGGAGGCCCGCCCGGCCGCGGAATCCTGATGGTCGCCGCCAGCGCAAAATCCTGGTTGGACCCCTTGTCCTGGCCGCTCGGTCCCATGTCGGTCGCCGCCAGCACCCCGGTCGCGCCGGTCGTGTCGTCGATGAGCTTCTCGGCATCGCCCTGTGTCAGATGCAGACCGAGCGGCGGCTGCGGCAGAAGCCTGTCCTTGTCGCGACAGGCCGGCAGCGCGACGAGCCCGCGCCGGGGATCGGCATCGACCGAGCCGAACGCTTCGAGGACCTGCTCGGGATCGACGCGAGCATGCACCCGTGGATCGAACAGGAAGGCTCCCTGATGGCACACGAAGACCGGCCAACCCTGCGGTGCGCCCGGCGCGCGATGATTGTAGGACCTCGTCGAAGCCATCAGGATGCTTCCTCGACCTCGACGGGCCCGGTGTGGCCGATCGCCGGCCGACCGCTGATCGCACCATCATAGCGTCGCCGCGGCGAGTCGAACATTGCCCGCGTGCCGCTCTCGTCATCCTGGCGGGCGGCCCTTGATCGTGGCCAACGTCTGCAGAGTTTCCGGCTTTGCCGCGTCCCCGGCCGCGATGGAGGCTCGGCAAGGCCTTTCCACTCCACCGCGCAACTGGTAATCCATGTCCCGAGCGTCCGCTTTCTCCACTCCAGGAGCCCCCGCCAATGCCCGCAGAGCGCGTCACCAGCAATTCGCCCTGGCATCTCGTGCTCGTGCTCGACAACTCCGGGTCGATGGCCGGCGTTGCCGCGACCAAGCTCAACGAGTCGCTCGACACGATGCTGGAGGAGATGAAGCTGATATCGATGGGCACCAAGCCCTATTTCAAGCTTTCGATCATCGTGTTCGGGAGCAATGTCCAACTCCTGGCGGAGGGCGAGAGCGAGAAGATAATCGACAAGATGAAGATCACGTCGTTCAAGGGTGACAGCGGCGGGACCAACATGGCGGCGGCGCTCAACGAAGCCGCAGCGGTCCTCAAACGCAAGCCGGGCAACCCGACCGACTTCGAGCCTTACATCCTCCTGCTCACTGACGGTCATCCCGACAACGAAAGCGCCGCGCTCAAGGCAGCGCAGGCGATCCGCGACATGGAGGTGGCGGCCGGAAAACCGCACCTCGTCGCCATCGGCCTCGGGGATGGCGTCAACATGGATTTCCTTCGGCAGGTTGCGACCAATCCCGAGCTGGTCAAGCACCTGCAGAAGCCCGAGGATCTCAATCGGCTGTTCCCGGTGATCGGCACCCTGGTGACCGGCGAGGGCGGCAGTCATGCCGTGGACCAGGCGATCATCGATCTGTGAGGCCCGGGCGGATCATCCAACCAGCTCCCTTGCCGCCATGGATCATGCCCGGCGCGACTATATCAGGTCTCTCTACCAAGAGTTGACTAGCCTCGGCGAGGAGGCGGGCAAGCGGGCTTCTCCGGTCACGGAAAGCAGCTTGCGGCGCGCGGCTGCCGGGCCCGGCATTCAGGCCAGCCCGGTCACGCCGACGGTGCTGGCCGGCGCGCGCGACCCGCCGAGGACGACCGCCGCCGCCCCGCCGCCGGCTGCGCCGAAGGTCGTCCAGTTCCCCTCCCGGCAGAAGCCGGCGGCGCCCCCGCCGCGGCCTCCTGCCGCCGTGCCGGTCTCGACACGCCATCCGCTGCCTTACGGCAATCCGGTGATCGCGTGCGGCGCCGCCGTGATGGCGATCTGGCGTCATGGCGGGGCGTTCATCTTCATCGGCGCCCTGTTCGCCGTGATCATGGGCCAGGGCTCGATCGCGGCGGTCCAGGCCAACATCAAGGCCGGAACCATCGCACGCGACGAACTCGTCACCCAGCTGATCTTCGTTGTCCTCTGCTCCTATGTTCTCGGCCTGTGGATCCGCAATGCACGCACGGACGTCGGCAAGCCGTTCAGCCTGAGAATGACCGCCGGAGATATCGCCACCGCGGTCGCGATCACGGCCGTCGTCTCGGCTCTCGCCAACCGCATCATCACCGAGGACCAATTCGCTCTCGAGCTCCGTTCGCTGGTTTTCTTCGCCAAGCTGTGGCCGCTTCACGGTCCTTACGCGTCGATGGCGACAGGCCGGCCGGATCTGCCGCTGTACGACCTGCCGGCCGCTGCCACACTGCTCGAGCCCTTCGCCTACTCGGCCGCCATGGTGCCGGCCCTTTTTCTCATGCCGCTGATCCTGTGGGAGCATCAGAACGCGGTGGCGAGCTGGTTCATCTTCGTGCTGCGCATGCCGTTGGTGATCTTCGCCATCGTGGTGGGGACGCTGCCGATCGCGATCCTGAACGACAACATTGCCGACTGGACGCGCCGGCTGGCGGCGACGGGCGATCAGACCTTGCCGATGATCGTGCTCTCCGCGATCTTCTATCTGCAGATCGCGATGACCGGCGCCATCATCGGCGAGACCTATCGGCGCATGATGAACAGAGTTCCGTGACGCCGAAGCATTCTTCGCGGGCGCGACCTGTCATATCGATTGCTGAACCTCGACATAGTCGGCGATCTCGAGCTCGAGCTCGTTCACGTAGTAGGTGTCGCCCGGATTGGCGACGACGGAGCCTACTCCCGCGGTGATGTCGGCAAGACGCCCGTCGCGACGGCGCTTGACCTTATGGCCGGAGCCGAAGCGGAACTCCAGCGTGTTGCTCTCGAGATGGTAGACGAGCCCGGCGAGCTCGGGAATCGCGGCGCCGAAATCGCCCGTGGCGCTCGCCAGACGGAATGCCGACTGCTTGGCGCGCGAGTTGCCGCGCGTGCGAAACACCGTGATCACCGGCCGTCCGTGGTATTCGTGCGGCTCGTCGTCGAAGCCCAGCATGCGCAGCCAGTCCTCCGGGCTCGGCATCGAGGCGGGCCCGGTGGCGTGCAGCGCCTTGTCGAGCAGGAGGAAGCCGGAGGGAAAGGCGTCGAGAATCCGGTACGGCAGGCGCGACAGGTCGCGGGCCGTGATCACCTCCTTGGTCAGGAACTGTCCCCGGCCCTCCTCCTGCAGCATGGTCTCGATGTCGTCCGACCACACGACCATCTCGCAAATGGCGACGGCGAGCGCGAACCGGTCGGTCTCGGGCCAGATGTCGGCGTCGTTGTGCTGGTCCTTCTCCAGCGCGGCGATCAGCTCGGGATACTGGTATCCCGGCGTGCCGAGAGGCCTGCAGGGCATCTTGCCGTTCTTGCGCGGGAGGCGCGGCGCCAGATTGTTCTGGAAGCCGTCATAGTCGCACAGGATGCAGATTTCCCTGCCGGAGCTCGCCTGTCCGACCAGGATGTTGCCGGAGGAAATGTCGCCATGGATGATGCCGGCGCGCTCCAGCCCGGCGACCGTGGCGGCCAGCTCGGCCGCGAAGGTGTGGCGCGTGTCATTGGCGAACCGCGCCCACCGGCCGCTCGACCGCAACCGTCCGAAGTCTTCCGGTCCGCCGTCGTAAGGGCCGTGGACCATCCGGGTGAAGTGGGCGATGACATCGACCCCGTTGATGTTCAGGCGGCCGAGCCACCCGAACGGTATCCCGAAGAAGAAATCGTTCTTTTTCGCCAGCTCCGTCTCGATGAGGAACCGGGTCCTGATCTCGCGCTCCCGCACCTCGGTCTTGAAGATTTTCAGGAATGCCACGATCGTCTCGGTGCCGGCCGCCCGCTTGACGTCGAGATGGGTCTTGAGCCCGTACGCTTCCACGCCGGAGCGAGGCCAGCCAGCCGGCTGGACCGGAATATGGATCGTGGTATCCGATCCGTCGCGCGCCCTGGTCTGCAAGCTTCTTCCATAGAGCTGCTTCAGCTTGGCCGCGGTGATGGAATAGGTCACGGCACCGCTCCATCGCAGTCGTCATCGCCCTCAGTCGCGTCCTCCGAGGCGCCGCATTGCGCGGGATCGTCAGGCTCCTCACCGACATTGCTTTCCCGTTTGCGCACATGCTGCGACGACGAAGGGCTCGGGGCTGGTTGCTCATGGATCGCGCCACGCAGCCGAGCGCGGCCCGGTGCACCTGTGGTGGCAGGGTCGGGTTCAGCCAGCACCGTTGCGGTCGGCTCGCGCGGACGCGCCTCGGGCGGCGCCGGCAGGGTGGCATCGGATGCCGGAGCCGGAGCAGAGTCGCTCGGGGCGGATTGCTCATGGGCGGCGACGGGAGCCACCGGAGGGGCCGGCGCCTCCGCCGAGGTCTGGCGGGGTTCAGCGACCGGCGCCGGGATCGGCTCGCCGGGAGACACCTCCGGCCGGACTGATCGGGTTGCGGGATCAGACGCGGGCGGCGCCACGGAGACGACCGCAGGCGCCGCTGATTGCACCGGCGGCGCCCCTGTCAGGCGATCATGAAGCCAGGCCACCAATGGATGGCCAAATCCAGCGGCCAGCGAGACCAGGGTGATGGCGGAGCCTGCCAGGGCGCCCGTCGCCAGCCCGACGGCGAGCGCAAGGCCCGGCCATGAACGCCGCGGGACGTCGTCCCCGCGTCGAACCTCGGGCGTCGCCGCCGGCAACCGGGCCGCCGACGTGCCGAACGGCGCGGGAGCCTCGCTTGGTCCCGGGCGAGCGGCATTCTCCGGCGGAGCCGGAGGTGTGCGCACGAGCGAGGGTGCATCCGGCGGGAAGCACACATGTGCGAGACTCATGTTGTCCCGGTCCGCCTCCGGCCACCCGGCGATGGCCTCGAGGGTCGCCTGGGCGGCGGACTGCGAGCTGAGATCGAGCGCCGTATAGCCGATCCCCGTTCCCTTGTTCCGGAGCGATCGATCCACACCGTCGGACGACAGGATCAGATGGAGCGACAGTCCGGCCGGGGCGGGTCGGATGAACACGCGCGTGAACCGGTCCGGCTTCACGCCGATCGTCACGGCCGTCGGCAGCTCAACGGTGGCGGGAGATTCGAGCGCGATCTTGGTATCGGTGATGACGCCGGCGTCGGCGAGCACCCGGACCGCTCCCCCGTCCCCGCAATAGACGAACCAGCCGCCGCCCCGCCCGATCACCACCAGCAGCAGCGTCGTCGTGTACCAGAAATTTGTCTTGCCGCGATGCTCGACATAGAGCGCCTCGTCCCAGCTCGAAGGAATGGCCCCGCGCTCCATGAGAGTCGCATGATCCCGGGAAAACCCGTCCTCGAGCATTTCGCAGAGCCGTTCGACCAGCAGCGCGACCTCGCCGGCATCGCCCGCGCCTGGCTGCCAGCCCTTCAGCGCGAGATCCTTGACCGCCTGGTAGGCTGCAAAGGCCGCGATCCGCGAGGCGCGCGCGGGCCAAAAGGTCCGGGACGTCACGCCGTCCGCCACGATGCCGAAAGACAGCGGCCCGTCGGGGCCGTCGACCGTGCCGGCAAGCGCGAAATCCTCGTTCTGTATCTTGTCGCTCTCGAGCGACTTCGGCCCGAAGAACGTCGCCGCGAAGGAGCCGTCGCGGCCGAAATTCCCGAGATCGGCCGCACCGAGCGGAACCGCAATCGGAATCCGGTCGGGGACCTCGGGGTCGTCGATCGCCGGGTTGGGCAGCAGCCGCGGCGCGCGCGGTCCGCCGTCCACGGAATCCTGATCGGATTCGCCCGGCTCCAGATGAGCTGCAACGCCGTGCTTGCGCGGGAATATCAACATCGCTCGCCTGGGACTGGCTCGCTTCAGCACGCGAGGTCTCACCTTACCAAGGGAGGCGGAGGCGGACCAGCAGATGGCCATCAGGCGGCAATCGTGTCCGGGCAGGTGCCGACGACCCGCGCGGCAGCCGGGCATGCGGGCTATGCGGTCAGGACCCCTTCAGCACCGCAAGCTCCCTCCTCAGCGCCTTGAGCTCCTCGAAGCGGCTGGTCACGTCGCGCATGATGGCGGCGATACCCATGAGGGCGCCATCCGGGCCGCGAATTGGCAGGATCGAGAACTCGACTGAGATGCGGGCGCCGTCCTGGCGCAGCGCCGGCACCGCCAGGACATCGCCGGCACCATATCGCGATCTTCCCGTCCGCATGGTCTCGCGATAGCCCTGCCAGTGGCGGGCGCGCAGGCCTTCCGGTATGATGAGGTCGAGCGAGCTGTTCAAGGCTTGCGCCGAGGTGAACCCGAAAATCCGCCGGGCACCCTCGTTCCAGAAGCGAATGATTCCGTCGGTATCGGACAGCACCACGGCGTCAGGAGCCTCGACGGCGAGCGCCCGATAGAAGACATCAAGATCCATTGCGGGCTCCCGGTATTTTGTTGACGCTCTTGCCGCCTCCAGTTGGCGGGACGCCGGCTCGAAGTCCTCACGCCGGGGTCGCGGAGCGCACCGGCACCAGTCCGAACGGCGGCACCACGCTCTCGCCGCGGTGAATGGCGAGACCGAGTTGCAGCGATTCGCCGATCCGGTCCGCCCGCTCGATGAACAGCGCGGCCGCCGGCGGCGGACAGACGGTTCCGGCGGTCTCCCGGAACAGAACGAGCCATTTGGCGAAATGGGCGGGGCCGATGTCGGGCAGCTGCGCGTGGACCGGCACGGGCTTGCCCTTGTACCGCCCGGTCATCAAGGTCACCGAGGACCAGAATGCGCACAGCTTGTCGAGGTGCGCCGGCCAATCGTCGATCGCCGCCTCGAAGACGGCACCAAGCACCGGATCGTCCCGGACCCTCGCGTAGAAAGCCTCGACCAGGTCGCGGATCATGCGCTCGGTGACGCCGACCGCGAGACCGGGTGCTTGGGGTGGGGAGGTTTCGCCATCGGCACGCTCTTGGATAAAAGAAGTATCTCTGATACATCTTTATGCCCGGATCGCCCCGTTGGCAATATCGCCATGCCGGATTCTTCGAGGTCGACGCCGTGCGGCTCACCGTGCTCTCCGACTACGCGCTGCGCGTCCTGATGTTTCTCGGGACGGCACCCGGCCGGCTGGTCACCATCCGGGAGATCGCCGTCGCCTTCGGCATCTCGGAGAACCACTTGATGAAGGTGGTGCAAAAGCTCGCGGCCGCGGGATTCATCGAGACGGTGCGCGGACGCGGCGGCGGGATGCGGCTCAAGGAAGCCGCAACCGACATCTCGCTGGGCGCCGTGCTGCGCGCGACCGAGGACGACTTCGACCTGGTCGAGTGCTTCGGCGCGGAGAATGTTTGCCGGATCAGCCGGGTGTGCCGACTGAAGGGAGTGCTGAAGGAGGCGCTTCAGGCCTATCTGGCCGTCCTCGACGGGCGCACGCTGGCCGATCTGGTGGCCGAGCCCCGGCGTCTCGCGGATCGGTTGCGGGCTTAGAGCGCATTGCGATCAGGTTTGATCATGACTTCTCGTAAGCAAATATGCGTATGCTCGAACGTCAGCAAACAGTTTTTCGCCGCGCCGGTTATCGGGCCGTCAGGGTTACTTTCCGATAACGCGCAGCACTGCAGCTGTTTTTAATCACATTTTTGCGGACGACGGTCAGCCTGGAGCAACATGCACGGCAGGCCCACACCATGAGCGTCCGCTTGCTCGCCAGATCGCTATCGAGGTTTCTGATCCCGGACGAGGTCAGCCTCGACGATCTCGACCGGCAGGACGCGGGGCGCATCCGCGCCGCCCAGATCAACGCTGTGGTGCAGCTGGTTCCCCTGACGATGCCGATGAACGTGCTCAATGCATGGATCATCGTGCAGGTGTTCTGGGATTCCGCGATCGCTGCCTTCCTCCTCGCGTGGGCCACCATGATCAGCCTCGCCGCGGCCGCCGCGATGGTGTCCTGGCAGCGCACGCGGCGGCATCCGCCTGATACGGCCTCGCCGCGCGCCCTGCGGAGAATGACGCTGCACGCCTTCGTGCTCGCCGCCGCCTGGGGCGCGGCGCCGCTGATGCTGTTTCCCCATGCGGACCCCGTGCCGCAGCTGATGCTCGCATGCGTCGCCGCCGGCATGATCTCCGGCGGCGCCTTCGGCCTATCGACAGTTCCTCGCGCCGGCCTGACCTATACCTGGACGCTGACGCTCGCATCGGCCGCCGCGATCCTCGCGACCGGTGAGGCGGCCTATATCGTCGTCGCGCTGTTCCTGCTCATCTACGCGGTCTTCACCTCCCGCAATCTGGTGGCCCACGGGATCGTGTTCGTCGATCACTTGCGCGATCAGGTCAAGTTGCGCTCCCAGGGGGACGTCATCGGCTTGCTGCTCAAGGATTTTCAGGAGAATGCCAGCGACTGGTTGTGGGAGACCGATGTCGACGGCCGGCTCACGTTCGCGTCGAAACGGTTCGCCGAGGCCGCCGAGATGAAGGACATCAGCAGCGCCCTGCTGTCCGACATCCTGCTCGCCGGAGCCGGCGACGACGGCCGCGAGGCGGTCGAGGAGATCCTTCGCCTGATGAGCGCCCGGGTGCCGTTCCGCGACGTCGTGGTGCCGCTGCAGGTCGGCGGCAAGCAGCGCTTCTGGTCGATGACCGCGAAGCCCGTGCTCGACAACGCCCACGTCTTCATCGGCTATCGCGGTGTCGGCGCCGACATCACCGACAAGCGGCAGGCGGAGGAGCGGATCTCCTATCTGGCGTGCTACGACCCGGTCACCCGCCTGCCGAACCGCTTCTCATTTCATCAGCAGGCCGATAGGGCGGTGCGGGCGGCGCGCGCCAATGCCACCCCGGTCGGCCTGCTCTACCTCGATCTCGATCACTTCAAATCGGTCAACGATACGCTCGGGCACCCGATCGGCGACGAGCTTCTCGCCGCCGTCGGTGAATGCCTGGAAGCCTGCGCGTCGGACGGCGATGTGGTGGCCCGCCTGGGCGGCGACGAGTTCGCGATATTGAGCCGCTCCCCCTCCCAGCCTCAGGACACGATCGAGCTTGCCCGGCGAATTCTCGCCGCCCTTCAGGTCCCCCTGACGCTCGAGCACAGCGAGATCGCGATGACCGCCAGCATCGGCATCGCGATTGCGCCGATCCATGCGGAGCACGCGGATCAGCTGCTGAAGCGCGCCGACCTTGCGCTCTACCAGGCGAAGTCAGAGGGGCGCCGGACCTATCGGGTGTTCCAGCCCGGCATGGAGGACAAGGCGCGGCGGCGCCATGGCCTGGAGATCGGGCTGCGCTCGGCGCTCAAGCGCGGCGAGCTTCGCCTGGTGTTCCAGCCGCAGCTCGATCTCGCCAGCGGAGGCATTGCCGGATGCGAGGCGCTGCTGCGGTGGGAGTCCGCCGAATGGGGAACGGTGACGCCGTCCGAGTTCATCCCGGTGGCGGAAGAGACCGGGCTCATCGTTCCGATCGGCGAGTGGGTATTGCGCGAGGCGGTCCGCGAAGCCTGCCGCTGGCCCGCTTCCGTCAACGTTGCGGTCAACCTGTCGCCGGTGCAGTTCCGCAACCGCCGTCTGCACGCAACCGTCATTCACGCCCTGGCGCAGAGCGGCCTGCCGCCGGGCCGGCTGGACCTGGAGATCACCGAATCGACCTTCATCGAGAGCACGGAGGAGATCGCCGAAATCCTGCAGAGCCTGCGCGGCCTGGGGGTCGGCGTCGCGCTCGACGATTTCGGCTCCGGCTACTCGTCGCTGAACTACCTGCGGCGATTTCCCTTCGACAAGATCAAGATCGACAAGTCGTTCGTCGATGAGATCGGGGTCGAGGAGAGCAGCACCGCCATCGTGCGCACCATCATCGGGCTCGCCGGCGCGCTTGGCATGTCGACGGTCGCCGAAGGCGTCGAGACGACGGAGCAGCTCGAGCTGCTCCGCGAGCTCGGCTGCCAGCAGGTCCAGGGCTACGTATTCTCGCGCGCGCGGTCACCCGCCGACATCATGGCGATGCTGGCGCATCAATCGGACGCCGACAAGCCGGAGAGGCGCGCGGCGACCGGATAGGCGGAGACTTGTCCTTCAATCAACCGGGCGGGGCACGCCGGGAACGCCGGGCGCGCATTCGAGCGCCGCGCGGTCCCAGCGGGCGGAAACGGCGGCAGCCTCGTAGGTACTCTGCAGGAAAGCAAGCACGGCGGCGTCGGGATCGGGTGCCGTTCGGACCGCCTCATAGGGCAGCAGAAACTCGCCGAGCGTCGCGCTGAACGACGCCGCCGGCGGCCGCACCGCGCTGCCGCGAAAACCGGCGGGCTCCGGATAGGCGTAGGAATAGAACGCCGCCTCCCCGTGGGCGGGATTGCCCGGCCAGAACCCGGCGCTGCTCACCTCGTGGGAATAGGCCTCGCGGGCGATCGCGTCCGCCATGCCGGGCACGCCGCCCGGATGGGGAGGCGCGGTGCGGCCGGAGAACCGCGTCACCGCCAGATCGAAACTGCCCCAGAAGAAATGTACCGGGCTCGCCTTGCCGACGAATCCGGTGCGGAACTGTTTGAGCAGCCGATCGGTCTCGACCAGCACGCGCCAGAAGCGACCGGCATACTCGGCGTCGTAGGCTGCATGCACGCGGTCCTCGCGGAACGGAATGGCGCCGGCGATCTCGCACGGGCGATCGTCGATCTCGACCGCGATGCCGAGCTCGGCGACCACCGCCATCACGGCGGCATGGAAATCCGCAACCGTCCGCGGCGCCAGCGCGACCTGCCGCCGGGCGCCGTCGCTGGTCGCGATGTCGAGAACATGTGCGTTGAAGTCGAACAGCATCTCGAACGAGCCGCAATTCCACGGGATCGCCGAGGTGGTGAGCCCGCGCGCTGCGACATAGAGCGGCACGTGCCAGGAATGATTGAGCCACGGCGTGCGGGCAAGCCGGATCTTTCCCACCACCTGCGTCCACAGATGGAGCGTCGCGCAGGTGTCCTTCCAGGCGGCGTAGGGCAGATCCGGCCAGGCATCGGGGGACGGACTTTGGGTCATGGGCTCTCCTCGGCCGCGGGCCGCCGGAGTGCGACACCCCAGGGACTTGGACGTGTTGCCGGGGCTGTTGCTCCGTACTCATACGTAGGCGCTAATTCACATCAATTTCACTCCTCAGGTCAAATATTACCGCACCCTAACTCTCGAGGATTCCACCATGCTGCGCAAAGTCAAGTTTCCTGCCGGCCTTGCCGTGATCAAGTGCATCGCCGCCACATTCATACTCGCCGGCGTGCTCGCAAGCGCCGCGCGCGCCGACGACACGCCGGCGACGCTGGCGGGAACCAAGCTCGTCGCCGCGGAAGACATCGTGAAGGCGGTCGCCGGCGGGGCGGTGCTGATCGATACCCGCGTCGCCTCCGAATACGCGGAAGGTCATCTCAAGGGTGCGATCAACGTTCCCTACCGCGAGAAGAGCGCCAAGGCGGTCAATTTCGACGCGGGCCAGGACCAGTTCGATCTGACCAAGCTGCCGGCCGACAAGGGCACCGCCATGGTGATGTACTGCAACGGGCCCGAATGCTGGAAGAGCTTCAAGGCATCGACCGCGGCGATCAAAGGCGGATATACCAACGTCCAATGGTACCGCTCGGGCTTCCCGGACTGGAAGTCGAAGGGCCTGCCTTCAGAATAGTGGCGCAAGACCGCCGGGGCCTGGCGTGAGCGGGGCCCCGGTCTCGCGGAAAAATCATGGGACGAACGCGAGACCGCGTTTGCCCGGAGGTCGAACATGAGCAGGCTTAGCATCGCGACACGGATGATGTTCGTCTTCGCCGTGATCGCCGTCACCCAGGTCGCCATCGCGGCGGTCGGCCTGCATGGATTCAAACTCTCCGACGACGATATCGCCGAGGTCTACCAGGAGCGCCTGGTTCCGGTGAGCCAGCTGTCCCGCATCAATGACCTGATGCATGTCAGCGTCGAGCAGTTGACCATCGCGGTCATCGCACGCCCCAGCCCCAAGAACGTCCAGCCCTACATCGACCGGGTCGAAAGGAACCTGAGCGACATCAACGGCCTCGTCGGGCAATACTCCCGGCACGTCATCGGCGACGACGACAGGAAGCTGCTCGGGGATTGGACTTCGAAACGCGACATCCTGGTCGGCAAAGGCATCAAGCCGGCGATCGCCGCCCTGCAAAAGCAGGCCTTCGACGATGCCGAGGACACGGTCCTCGGCGTTGCGGTCAAGCAGTTCGAAGCGACCCAGCATGCCTTCGACGCGATCGTCGCCAACGAGCTCAAGCGCGCCGAGCATACGCACGACCAGGCGAACGAGCGTTACAACTTCACCAAGTACCTGACGATCGGCGCCGTGACCCTCGCACTCGGCCTGTGCGGCCTCATGGCGTTCTACGTGAAGCGGTCGATCACCCGGCCGCTCGTCGTCATGAGCGCCGCGATGAAGGCGCTGGCTGACGGCGACAAGACGGTGGAGATCCCCTACGTCGAGCGCAGCGACGAGGTCGGCGAGACCGCCAAGGCCGCGCAGACCTTCAAGGACAGCCTGCTGCGCATCGAGGCCATGGAGACCGAGCAGAAGGAGGCCGAGGCGCGCGCGGTGTCGCAGCGCAAGGCCGACATGAGCCGGCTCGCCAACGAGTTCGAGGCGGCAATCGGTCACGTCGTGGCGAGCGTCTCCTCCGCCTCGACCGAGCTGGAGGCGACCGCCTCCACGCTGACCCGGACCGCGGGCACGACGCAGCAGCTGTCCTGCGCGGTCGCCAGCGCCTCGGAGCAGGCCTCGGTCAATGTCCAGTCGGTCGCCTCGTCGGCTGAGGAGCTCGCCGCCTCCGTGGGCGAGATCGGCCGGCAAGTGCACGAGTTCGAGCCACATCGCGGTGGATGCGGTCAAGCAGGCGGAGCGGACCGACGCTCGCATCGCCGAGCTGTCGAAGGCGGCGGCGCGAATCGGCGACGTGGTAAAACTGATCACCGCAATCGCCGAGCAGACCAATCTGCTCGCGCTCAACGCCACGATCGAGGCGGCGCGCGCCGGCGACGCCGGCAAGGGATTCGCCATCGTCGCTCAGGAGGTCAAGTCGCTCGCCAACGAGACCGCCAAGGCGACCAAGGAGATCGGCACCCATATCGCCGGCATGCAGACGGCGACCGACGATTCGGTCAAAGCGATCAAGGAGATCGGCGGCACGATTGGCCGCATCGCGGAGATCGCGTCGGCCATCGCCGCCGCGGTCGAGCAGCAGGGCGCCGCAACCCAGGAAATCTCCCGTAACGTCCAGGAGGCGGCGAAGGGAACCGCGCACGTCGCCGCCGATATCACCGACGTCAACAAGGGCGCCGCCGAGACCGGGTCAGCATCGAACCAGGTGCTGTGCTCGGCACAGGCGCTGTCGAGAGACGGCGACAAGCTCAAGGTCGAGGTCGATCGCTTCCTGAATACAGTGCGCGCCGCCTGACGGAGCAACGGCGCGACCCACCGCCGGCTCGGGCCCGCCCATTGCGCCGCCCGCATGCTTGCGCCCTCGGCGCCAACACCGGCATGATCGCGCCGCATCGGGGGGACGCCGGTCGTGAAGCTCGTCGCGCATCGGGGATGGTCGGCCGGCGCCGGCGAGAACACGCTCGCGGCGTTCGCGCGTGCCGCCGGCGACGCCCGCATATCGGGTGTCGAGCTCGACGTGCGACGCGCGGCCGACGGCGGGATCCTGGCAGTGTCGCACGACCCGCCGCGGCCCCGCGAGGATGCGCTCAGCCTCGAGGCGACGTTGAGCTTTCTCGCCGGGACGAGACTGGAGCTCTTCGTCGAGCTCAAGGAGCCGGGCCTCGCCCCCGCGGTCATCGCCGCGCTGGTGGCGAGCGGGCTCGCCGATCGCGCGGTCGTGTTCGGATTCGCCGACGTCGCACAATCCTTTCCCTGGATGGAGGCGCGGCCGGTGCGGCTCGGCGCGATCGTCGTGGGTCCGTGGAATATCGCCGGCGCCATGCGCGCCTGGCGGCCGGACCTGCTGTTCATCGGCTGGGACGAGCGCCCGTGGACACGGCTGGTGTTTCGCGCCTGGTGGACCGTGTTCTCCCTCCCGCGCCTGGCCGAACGCCATCGTGTGCCGGTGGTGGCAGGGGTGGTGCAGCACGCGGACGATTTTCAGTGGCTGTCGCGGCAGGGCGTCTACGCGGCGGTCGGCGATTTCGCCGCGCCGGGCATGGCCTCGGCGACCGCGACCTGATCGCTTCACCGTGCAATCGCCCCATGCGGGGCAGCCGATGGATTCGCCCGGCACCGATCGCTACTGTCGCCGGCGCGCGGAAGCAGGGGAAGACGCTCGATGGGCGAGTTTGCGGTGGGCCAGGGCGTATCGCGGTTCGAGGATCCGCGACTGCTGATGGGCGGCGGCCGTTATGTGGACGACCTCGTCCTGCCGCGCATGGCGTTCGGCTGCGTGCTGCGCTCGCCCCACGCGCATGCGAAAATTCTGCGCATCGATTGCGCCGCGGCCGAGGGCGCGGCCGGCGTGCTGAAGATCCTGACCGGCGCCGACTGGGCGCTGTCGGGTCTTGGCGACCTGCCGGTCCCGTCGGGCTACAAACGGCGCGACGGAAGCCCGATGGTGCGGTCGCGCTATCCGGCGCTCGCCGCCGATCGCGTCCGCTGGGTCGGCGACTGCGTGGCCTTCGTGGTCGCCGAGACTCTTGCGCAGGCGCTCGACGCCGCCGAGCTGATCGAGGTCGACTACGCGCCGCTGCCCTCCGTCACCGCGACGATCGATGCGCTGGCGCCCGACGCACCGCGGGTCTGGGAGGATGCTCCCGACAATATCTGCTTCGTTCACCTCGCCGGCGACAAGGCGGCGACCGATGCGGCGTTCGCCCAGGCCGCGCACGTGGCAAGCCACCGGTTCGTCATCAACCGCGTCACCGCGGCGACCATGGAGCCGCGTGGCTGCATCGGCGAGTTCGAGGCGACGAGCGGCCGCTACACGGTCCATGCGCAGACGCAAGGCGTGCACACGATCCGCCAGGATCTGGCGCAGCAGGTGCTGAAAGTCCCCGAAAGCAGGGTCCGAGTGATCACCGACGATGTCGGCGGCAGTTTCGGGATGAAATCGGCGATCTTCAACGAGGTGGCGCTCGTCCTGCTGGCATCCCGGCTGATCGGCCGGCCGGTCAAGTGGCTGAGCACGCGGTCGGAAGCTTTCCTGAGCGATGCGGCGGCCCGCGACAACGTCACCGAGGCCGCGCTCGCGCTCGACCGCGACGGAAACTTTCTCGGGCTGCGGGTCAAGACCATCGCCAACATGGGGGCGCACCTGCAGGCGGGCACGCCGAACTTCCTCAACAATCTGGGAACGCTGGCCGGTGTCTACCGGACGCCCGCCATCCACGCCGACGTCACCGCGGTCTACACCCATACCTGCCCGGTGCGGCCCTATCGCGGCAACGGCCGGCCGGAGGCAGCCTATGTGATCGAGCGGCTGGTCGATCTCGCCGCCGACCAGACCGGCATCGATCCGGTGGAGCTGCGCCGCCGCAACATGATTCCCGCCGAGGCGATGCCGTTCCGCACCGCCCTCACCTTTACCTACGACTGCGGCGAGTTCGAGAAGATTCTGCACGAGGCCGTGGCGCGCGCCGACGTGGCGGGTTTCGCCGCGCGCCGCGACGAGTCGCGGGCGCGCGGAAAGCTGCGGGGGCTCGGCCTCTCCTACTCCATCGAGCGCGCCGGCACCCTCGGCTTCGAAGGCGCCGAGGTGAGGTTCGACCGTTCCGGCACCGTCACGCTGCTGTCGGGCAGCGTCAGCCAGGGCCAGGGGCACGAGACCGTGTTCAAGCAGCTGGTCTGCGACCGGCTCGGGATTCATCCCGATGACGCAGAATATCTCCAGGGCGACACCGACACCATCTTCTTCAGCCAGGGGACCGGCGGCTCGCGCTCGGCGACGCTTGCCGGATCGGCCTTCCACGGCGCGGTGGAAAAAATCCTGACCAAGTCGACCGCGCTCGCCGCGCACCTGCTCGGGGTCGATGCCGCCGACGTCAGCTTCAAGGACGGCATTTTTTCCAGCGCGAGGACCAACCGGACGCTGACCATGCGGGAGGTCGCCCGCGACGCCGCGAACCCCGCCAAGGTGCCGAGGGACATGGAGGCGGGCCTGGCGGCGACGTCGGTCTATCGGGCGGACGTGGAGAATTTTCCCAACGGCTGCCACGTCTGCGAGATCGAGATCGACCGCGACACCGGCGAGGCGGAGATCTTGCGCTACACCGTGGTCGACGACGTCGGCACCGTGCTCAACCCGCTGCTGCTGCACGGCCAGATCCACGGCGGCGTGGCGCAGGGGATCGGCCAGATCCTGATGGAGGACATGCGCTTCGAGAAAACCTCCGGCCAGCTGCTGACCGGATCGTTCATGGACTATGCGATGCCGCGGGCAAGCCAGCTCCCCGCCATCGCGGTGGAGAGCCATCCGGTGCCGACGAAAACCAATCCGCTGGGAGTGAAGGGCGCCGGCGAGGCGGGCTGCGTCGGCGCGCTGCCGGCGGTCGCCAATGCGCTGGTCGATGCGCTCTCGGAATTCGGCGTGCGTCACATCGAGATGCCGGCGACGCCGGAGCGCATCTGGCGGGCGATGAACGGGCATGGCGCCGAACGCAGCAAGTAAAGCGATCTGGAGCATGACATGACCAACCGGCGCGACCTGCTGAAGGATGGTGCGACACCGAGCGTTTGCTCGGCGTGGTGCGCAAGATCGGGCTGTCGTAGGGTGGGCAAATCGCCCGCACCGACCGCGCGTTTTGATTGATGCGTCGCTGGCGATTTGCCCACGCGGTCGGACGGAACCGTGCATGAGGCGGCTCCGACCGCGTGGGCAAAATCGGAGCGCGCGCGGTGTCGCCGGGCGAGGCCTCGGCCGATTTTGCCCACCCTACGGGCACTTCGGATCGCCGGCGACGCGGCCGAACATGCGGAAATCGTGGAACGCGTCCTTGAACCAGGCGCGCTGGCGCAGCGTTCCTTCGTAACGGAGGCCTGCCTTCTCCAGCACGCGGTCGGATGCACCGTTGCCGGGCAGCGTCCAGGCCTCGATGCGGTTGAGCCCGAAATTTTCGTGGCCGCAGGCAACGGCGGCGCGCACCGCCTCGGTCATCAGCCCGCGCCCCCAGAAGTCCGGATGCAGCTCGTAGCCGATCTCGCCCACCTTCCATTTCCTCTCGAAATGATTGAAGCGGATCGCCCCGATCAGGCGACCTGAGCCGCGGTCCTCGATGATCCAGGCGCAGCCCTTGCCGCCGGCGTGAACCTTCGCCATCCATCGCATCGACCGCTCGACCTGCGTCGCGCTCGGCGCGTCCGGCCAATTGGAGAAGCGCGTGACCTCCGGGATCGAAAGGACCGCGCGAAAGGCCGCGGCGTCGGCCGGCTTCGGCGCCCGCAGGGTCAAACGACTGGTCGACAGGGAGGGGAATTTTCGGGACGGCATGCCGGCTTCGCTGCTCGAGTTCAGGTCAGACAGGATAGGGCAATTCCCGTGCAGGGTGGGCAAAATCGGCCGGGGCGTCCCGGGTGTCACGGTGCCGCTCCGATTTTGCTCACGCGGTCCGCACCCGCACCGGACCGCGTGGGCAAATCGCCGGCAACTCATCAATCGAAACTCGCCGTCATTGCCGGCGATTTGCCCACCCTACGGATCAACGGATGGCCGTCTCGGTCGCGGGATCGAAGAAATGCAGACGCCCGGGCGGCACCGACAGCAGGACTTTTTCGCCGACCGCGACGCGGGCCTGCGGGTCGACGCGCGCCACCGTCCATAAGGCGTCGCCGACCCGGGTCTCCAGGATCATCTCCGAGCCAAGCTGCTCGATCACCTCGACCACGGCTTCGAATCGGCACGGTCCGTCGTTGCCGAGCAAAAGATGCTCCGGTCGGACTCCCATGTGGACGCGCTTGCCGCGAAAGGCGGCCAGTGCCCCGTCGGCGGCCGGCGCCACGGGAAAGCGCAATGCCGGAGCTGCCGCAACCAATGCGCCGTCATCGCCGCCGATCGTCACCTCGATGAAATTCATCGCCGGCGCGCCGATGAAGCCGGCGACGAACCGGTTGGCCGGGTTGCCGTAGACCTCGAGCGGGGTGCCGACCTGCTGGATGCGCCCGTCGCGCATCACCACCACGCGATCGCCGAGCGTCATCGCCTCGACCTGGTCGTGGGTGACGAAGATCGAGGTGGTCGGCACCCGGCTGCGCAGACGCTTGATCTCCACCCGCATCTGCGCGCGCAGCTTGGCGTCGAGGTTGCTCAGCGGCTCGTCGAACAGAAAAACCTTGGGGTTGCGCACGATGCAGCGCCCGAGCGCCACGCGCTGCTGCTGGCCGCCGGAGAGCTCCCGCGGCTTGCGCCGCAGCAGCTCGCCGAGGCCGAGAATGCCCACGGCGCGGTCGATCTCCTCCTTGATCCGGTCCTCGGCCACCTTCTTGTTGCGCAGCCCGAAGGCAAGATTGTCGTAGACGCTCATGTGCTGATAGAGCGCATAGTTCTGGAACACCATGGCGACATCGCGTTCCCGCGGCGGCAGGTGGTTCACCACCCGGTCGCCGATACGGATGTCGCCGCCGCTGATGTCCTCGAGCCCGGCAATCATGCGCAGCGTGGTGGATTTCCCGCAGCCCGAAGGGCCGACCAGGGCAACGAACTCCTGGTCGGCGATGACGAGGTCGACGTCCTTCACCGCGTGGTAGGCCTGCCCGTAGTATTTGTTGAGCCGGCGCAGCTCGACTTCAGCCATGAGGTGCGCCCCGCGTGCTCGGAGCCGGCGCGGCAGTGGGCTTTCCTTGTTTGGCACCCCGCATGCCACAAATTCCTCCCTCCCCCCGCTCTTGCGGCGGGGAGGGATGGGGTGGGGGGTGTTGCGGCAAGTGCTGAGCAAATAACAGCCCCCCCACCCCGACTGCCTTCGCTTCGCGAAGGTAGTCGACCCTCCCCGCCAACGGGCGGGAGGGTGGACTCGCGGCGCGACTGTGCTCGAAACCCAGCAACATCATATTTGCTCCGCAGCAGAAGCAGACGTTACCGTGCGGCGTTGCTCACCAGGGGGGCGCCGTCGGCCAGCGCCTTGGGGATGTCCTCGCGCTTGCCAGTCACCGCCTTGATGACGGCGTCGGAAAACGCCTTGTGCACGCCCGGCCATTTCTCGAAGTAGTACGCGCCGCGCACCTTGCCGGGAACGTCGAGGCTCACCTTCTTGAGCTGCTGCATGAAGGTGTCGCTGGCGGCGATCTTGTCCCACAGGCTCTTGTTGGGCGGCGGGGCGCCGGTGCGCTTCCACAGCTCGAGCTGGCCCTCCTCGTCGGTCATCATGTCGTTGAGCATCTGCTTGACCAGCGCCTTGCGCTCCGCGGGAATCGACTTCGGGATCGCCCAGCCCCAGATGTCGTTCCAGGCGAAATGCTCCTTGCGGCCGGGACCGAGCGGGAAGAACGAGATGTTGATCTTGCCGGCCACCTTCGACTTCGCCGGATCGTTGAACGTCGCCCAATACACCGAATCGCCTACCGTGAACGCGGCATCTCCCGCCATGAACACCGCATTGGCCTCGTTGCGGTCATAGGCCGGCATGCCGCGCGGGCTGATCTTGTGGGTGTTGATGGCGTCCCACCAGAATTCCGCCGACTGGCGCATGCACGGCTCGGCGAGCGCCGATTTCCAGTCGTTGGCCAGGAGCTTGGCGTTGGCCCGCTCGTAGACCGGCAGCAGCACGTCGCAATTGTTGCCCCACATCGACCAGAACCAGGTGAACCAGGTGTGGTTCATCGACATGCCGCCGACATAACCGAACTTCACCTTGCCGTCGGCCTGCAGCTTCTTGCTGATGGTCACCAGCTCGTCCCAGGTTTTCGGCACATCGGCCTCGGCGATCAGGTCGGAGCGGTAGTAGAACACGCCGAAGGTGTGGCCCATCGGCACCACCGTGTTGCGGCCCTCGGCATTGTTGAAGATGATGCCGTCGATGCCCCACGGATCGGCGAATTTCAGGCCGGCGACATCGTCGGTCGGCTCCAGCAGGTGCGCCCACAGCTGGCCCCAGTCGTCGTTGTGCCAGATGACATCGTACTGGTCCGATCCCGAGGTCAGCGACGCGGTCATCTTCTCGACATAGACGCCGTAGGAGTTCGGCACCTTGACGAGCTTGATGCCGTGCTTGGCCGCCCACTTCTCCATCATGGCGACCGAGGCGTCCTGGATCGGGTTGGGCTGATAGCCGACCCGGAGCTCCTTCTGCTGCGCCATGGCGGCGCCCGCCGTCAGCGCCAAGCCGGCCATGCCGGCGACGATCGCTCGTCTCAGTCGTTTCATCGCTTTCCTCCCGTTTCGTTGACGTGGATTCAGATCTTCAGCCCGCGGACGACGTACTTTTGGCCGAACAGGGTGAGCAGGAATGCCGGGCCGAGGGCCATCACGGCGGTGGCGCTCATCAGGTTCCACTGCAGGCCCATTTCGCTCACGAACTGCGCCATCACCACGGTGACCACCGGGGTGCGCTGCCCGGTGAGGATGAGGGCGAACAGAAATTCGTTCCAGGTGAACAGCCAGCACAGGACCGCCAGCGCCGAGATCGCGGGAATCGCCGACGGCAGCGCGACCCGCAGGAAGGCGCCCCAGCGGGTGCAGCCGTCGATCAGCGCGGCGTATTCCATCGACGGGTCGATGCCGTCGAAAAAACCCTTCATCAACCAGGAGAAGAAGCAGATGTGCACCGCGATGTGCGGCAGCAGCAGGCCCACATAGGTGTCGTAGATGCCCCAGCTCTGGGTAACGAAGTAGAGCGGCAGCACCCAGGAGATATAGGGCACGCAGCGGAATACGTAGATGGTGCCGAACCAGGTGCTGGCGATCGGCCCACGGAAGCGCGACAGCATGTAGCCGCTCGATACCGTGACGACGAGGGAGAGCGCGGTGGCGAGCGTGGCGATCACGCCGCTGTTGACGAAGGCCTGCACGATGCGCTCGTCGTTGAGCACCTGCGCGAAATTTCCGAGCGTGAACTCGGTGCCGCGATGGACGTAGTAGACGCCCGATTCCGGCCGCAGCGAGGTGAGGATCAGCCACAGCACCGGGAAGGCGAACAGCAGGCAGATGGCAAAGAGCACCAGCGCGAAGAAGGCACGCCGTGCGGCGGGCGGCAGAGCGACGAACATGCGGCTCTCGACCATGGGCATGGCCTACGCCCTCATGACACGGTCGAGCAGGCGGTAGAGCCCGAGCCCGACCACCAGGATGATGATCGCGCCGATGATGGCCGCGGCCGAGCCCCTGCCGAAATCGAGATTGAGGAAGGCGTGGACGTAGGCGTAGAGGCTGAACAGCTCGGTCGAGCGCGCCGGGCCGCCCCCGGTCAAGGTCCACACGATATCGAAGGTGCGGAACGCGTCGATCGAGCGGATCACGATGCACACCAGGATCACCGGGCGCAGCATCGGCAGCGTCAGGTAGCGGAACACGCGCCACGACGAGGTGCCGTCGATGGCGGCGGCCTCGAACGGCTCCTTCGGCAGGCTCTGCAGGCCGGCGAGCAGCAGCAGCGTGAACCACGGGGTCCACAGCCACATGTCGGTCAGGAGGATGACGCCGAACGCGCTCCAGCGTTGCGCCATCCACGGCTGGCCCTCGAGGCCGATCGCCTCCAGCACCACGTTGACGATGCCGAACTGGTCGTTGAACATCCAGCGCAGCATGATGGCGGCGATCACCGGTGCCACCATCAGCGGCAGCAACAACACCGTCTGCACCAGCTTCTGGCCGCGGAAGCCCCGGTTGAGCAGCAGCGCCAGGCCGAGCCCGATCGCCAGCGCGCCGGCGACGGTCAGCGCCATGAACAGGAAAGTGTTGGGCAGCACCACCTGCAGGAAGGCGGGATCGGTGGCGACCTCGACATAGTGCGAAAGGCCGAGCCAGGTCTTTTTCGGGTTGCTCAGATTCCAGTCGCGAAAGCTGGCATTGGCGCCGATCACGATCGGCACGACCTGGAACAGCACCATCAGCAGCGCCGCCGGACATATCAGGAGCAGCGAGAAGCGTTCCTGCTCGCCGAATCTCCTGCGCGGATGGTGTATGGCCTCGATCACGGCGCGTCGTCGACCCCTTAGTCTTCCTGGTACGCGCGCCACCATGCCGGGTTGCTGATCGAGGGATCGATGGCGGCTGGGCGCGGACATCGCGCGCCTGGCCGTGATAAAGTCCTCCCCGGAAGAGCGTTCTGGAAGCGCTTTCGGCAAAGCTAGGAGCCGGCCGATGGCAGTGTCAAGGCCGGCACGACGGGACGAACGATGAGCATCGACGAAGGCAACTGGCTGGGGTTGCGCGACCGGGTCTGCGTGGTGACCGGCGCGGCAAGCGGCATCGGCCGCGGCATCGCGGTGGAATTCGCCGCGGTGGGCGCCAAGGTCGCCTGCCTCGACCGCGACCAGGACGGCTGCGCCTTGACGGTGGATCTGGCAAAGCAGCAGGGAGGCACGGCGGTCGCCGTGACCTGCGACGTCACCGACGCGGCGAGCGTGGCGGCGGCAGCACGCGACACGCTGGCGGCGTTCGGGCGCTGCGACGTGCTGGTCAACAATGCCGGCATCCTGCGGGCGGGCGACATCGCGACGGTGCCGCTCGCCGACTGGAACGCCCTGATGGCGGTGAACCTCACCGGCTATCTGGCCTGCGCCCAGGAATTCGGCCGCGACATGCTGCAGCGCGGCGCGGGCGCGCTGGTGCATGTCGCGTCGATCGCCGCCAGCCATCCACAGGCCTTGAGCGGCGCCTACAGCACCAGCAAGGCCGGCGTGGTCATGCTGTCGCGGCAGATCGCCTTCGAATGGGGGCCGCGCGGCGTGCGCAGCAACGTCATCAGCCCGGGCCTGGTGCGCACCCCGCTGAGCGAAGCATTCTACCAGGCGCCGGGCGTCGCCGAGCGCCGCGACGCCGTGGTGCCGCTCAAGCGGGTGGGACGCCCCGACGATATCGCCGACGTCGCGGTGTTTTTGGCGAGCGACCGCGCGCTCTACGTCACCGGCCAGGAGATCCTGGTCGACGGCGGCTATGCGCAGACGCTGATGAGCCACGTCCCGCGCCCGGGATTTGATTGAAGGAGGACGACACATGCGCGAGCCCGACGCCCTGATCACCACCAACTCGCTGGCCGGCATGCTCGGCCGCGGCGAGGTGAGAATCTACGACTGCACCACCTATCTGCAACCGACGCCCGCGGGGAGCGAGGACCCTTACATCGCGGTGCCGGGCCGCGACAGCTTTGCGGCGGCGCATATTCCGGGCGCCGATTTTCTCGACCTGCAGGGAGAATTCTCCGACCAGACGACGCGGCTGCGCTTCATGATGCCGCCGGTGGAAAACCTTGCGGCAGCGTTCGGCCGCCACGGCATCGGCGATAGCGCCCGCGTGGTGCTCTACAGTATCGGCAGCATGATGTGGGCGACGCGCTTCTGGTGGATGCTCAAATCGCTGGGCTTCGACGGCGCCGCGGTGCTCGACGGCGGTTTTGACAAATGGCAGGCCGAAGGGCGCCCGGTCGAAGGCGGGCCGGCGCACGGCTATCCGCCGGCAACATTCACTGCGAGGCCGCGGTCCGGCTGGTTCACCGACCGGCGGGCGGTGCTCGGCGCGACGAAGAATCCCGGCACCACCATCGTCAACGCGCTCGGCCCGCAATTCCACAAGGGCCTGGAGCCCAGCCGCTACGGCCGGCCCGGCCGCGTGCCGGGCAGCGTCAACGTGCCGGCCGCAAGCCTGGTCGATCCGGCGAACAAATCCTTCACGTCGCTCGACGATGCGGCGAAGAAGTTCGCCGCCGCCGGCGTCGACAAGGACAAGCCGGTCATCGCCTATTGCGGCGGCGGCATCTCCGCCACCATCGACCTTTTTCTGATGCACCAGCTCGGATTCACGAACCTCACCCTGTACGACGGGTCGATGGGCGAGTGGGCGAAGGATCCGACGTTGCCGATCGAGACCGGTTGACCGGCCGCGCGCGGTCATGCGTGCGAAGAATCCTCGCGGATCATCGCGGCGCCCTTCTCGCCGATCATGATGGTCGGGCCGTTGGTGTTGCCGGTGGTGACCTGCGGCATGATCGAGGCGTCGACCACGCGCAGGCCCGAAAGCCCGCGCACGCGCAGCCGCGGATCGACCACCGCCATCGGATCCTCGCCCATCCGGCAGGTGCCGACCGGGTGATAGATGGTGGTGCCGTTGCGGCGGATATAGTCGGCGATCTCGGCGTCGGTGCGGCAATCGGGCCCGGGCACGATCTCGCCGGCCGAATGCGGCGCAAAGGCGGCCTGCGCGAAGACTTTCCGGGCAAGGCCGAGGCCGGCGATCGCAACGTCGAGATCGCCCGGAGCGGACAGATAGTTGGGGCGGATCACCGGGCGGTCGAACGGGTCGTTCGATTTCGCCATGATGGTGCCGCGGCTCGCTGGCCGGGCGATCGACACCGCGACGGTGGCGCCGGGCTCGCGCTCGAGCTCGCCGAACCGCTTGGTGTCGTAGCTCGCCGGCGAGAACAGCAGCTGGATGTCGGGGCTCGCCAGGCCCTCGCGGCTGCGGCAGAACACCTGCGCGCTCGACACCCCGAAGGTGAGCGCGCCGCGGCCGGTGACGATCCAGCGAACAATCTCGCCGGCGAGCTTTGGCAGCCGCGAGAGCTCGTTGATGGAGACCGCGTCCTTCACCCGATGCGAGATGCGGATCGCGTAGTGGTCGGACAGGTTGGCACCGACCCCCGGCAGATCGTGCGCGACCTCGATGCCGAGCGATTGGAGATGCGCGGCCGGCCCGATGCCCGACACCTGGAGCAGATGCGGAGAGTTCACCGTGCCGCCGGAGACGATGACCTCGCGGCGGGCGCGGACCTCGCGGTCCTCGCCGTTCTGGCGGAACGCCACGCCGACGCAGCGTCTTCCCTCGAGCAGGAGCCGGCTCGCCACCGCGTTGATCTCGACCTTGAGATTGGCGCGGCCGCGCGCGGCCGCCAGAAACGTGCGCGCGGTGGAGCCGCGAAAACGGCCGTTGCGCGACATCTGCGAATAGCCGACGCCCTCCATCTCGGCGCCCGAAAGATCCTTGGTGAAGGCAAAGCCCGCCTGCTGCGCCGCCTCGACGAAACGGTGGGTGAGCGGCAGGACGGTGCGATAGTCCTCGATCAGGAGCGGACCCGACTTGCCGCGAAAGCGCGGGTCGCCCGGCGCATAGCGCTCCGACTTGCGGAAATACGGCAGGCACTCGTCGTAGCTCCAGCCGCGGCAGCCGGCCTGCGCCCAGCCGTCGTAGTCGGAGGCGCTGCCGCGCACATACAGCATGCCGTTGATCGAGCTGGTGCCGCCGAGCACTCTTCCGCGCGGCCAGTGGATGGCGCGGTCGGCGATGCCGGGCTCGGGCTCGCTGGCATAGTTGTAGTTGACCCGCGGATTGTGCAGCAGTTTCAGCACGCCGGCCGGCACGTGGATCATCGGATGCCAGTCG
This sequence comes from uncultured Alphaproteobacteria bacterium, assembly GCA_963755055.1. Taxonomy (GTDB): domain Bacteria; phylum Pseudomonadota; class Alphaproteobacteria; order Rhizobiales; family Xanthobacteraceae; genus AP-16. The sequence continues at coordinate 271,178 of CAVWIS010000022.1, forward strand.
CGCGGGCCGGCTTCCAGCAGCACGACGCGGGCACCGTCCTCGCTCAGCCGGTTGGCCAGCACGCAGCCGGCCGACCCGGCGCCGACGATCACGTAGTCCGCCTCGACCGAGGTTGTGTTGTGTGCGGGCAATCGACACCTCCGTGTGGTCGTCCGGCGAGGGCGTGCCAGCGTCAGGGACTTCGCCGGGAGTCTTCGAATAGTGGACCGCACCGGATCGCCGGACAATTCTTGTTTTGGACGTGCAGCCTTCAGCTCTTCATCCAGGCAAAACTGCCTTCGCCGCATTTCAGCCAGACTTTGCGATAGCCGAGAATGCGCATCGCTTCCTCCTCGGCCTTGCGCGCCGCCGCCCCTTTGTGCGCCGCGGCCAGCTGCGCAACCTGAGCTCGCAGCGCCCGAACCTTCTCGAGGTCCGCTTCGGACAAGCTGGATTGCGGCAACAGATCGTCAATCCGCGCCGCCAGCGGCGGATTGACGAACTTGCCCTTGACCTTGGATCCACAGGCCGTGGCCGGCACGGCGATCAGGGTGCACAGGACGATGCCGAGCAAGACGTTTCGCATGGGAGGCGCTCCGTCGGTTCGATGATCCGATCGGTTAGTCGGCTGAGCCGCGATCCGGTTCGTTACGATATGCTGCAAAAGCCGCCACCCATTGTATAATGCTGTTGGTACCCACGCACGATATCGTCATGCAGCACGCAATCTCCCTTCCCTCCCTGGCAAGCCACGGCATGGCAGCCTCGACATGCGACCGGCCGGCACCCCATGGCTTCTATCATCGGAAACGGCCATGACCGAGCCACCCGGCCGAGGCCACAATCGCGGCCCGGCGCTTGCGGATTATGCAGGTCCCGAGTGGGGAGAGGGCGACCCCTACGTGTACTTCTGCTGGAAGCGGGCCCACCGGGCGGCGTGGAAGGCGGTTCCGCGCGATATCGCGCTTTTTCGACTGGGGCGCGCCGAGGCGGTGGGCCTGACCTACACGGAGTACACGCTCGAGATTCTCGAACGCGGGCGATACCTCCAGGCGCAGGATCGCGGGCGGATCGAGGCAATCAAGCGGGCCCGCCCGCGGACATCACGGCACTGCTGATGGCGCAAAGCAAAATGTGACCAGGCAAGCCGATCAGCGCGGGTGGGCAAATCGCCCGCAATGACGTGGTAACCTTGAGGCGTCGCCGGGCGATTTGCCCACGCGGTCGGGCCGAGAGGCCTCACCGCGTGGGCAACGACGGAAGCGGTGCAGACCACCAAACAGATGCCGGGGCCGTCGTTGCCCACCCCACCGCCGTCACCGCCGCGCCACCCGCATGCGCTGGCCGACCAGCACGGTCGCCACCACGGCGCCGGCGAACAGGAGGGGCTCGGCATCGATCGGCTCGCCGTTGACCGGCAGCGCCAGCGCCACGATGACGAAGGGCTGCAGCAGCATGACCTGCCCAATGCGGGCGATGCCGCCGATCGCCATGGCGGCGTTGAACACGAAGAACGCCAGGTACTGGCTCACCAGGCCCACATAGGCGAGGCCGATCCAGGCCTGAACCGGCACGCCGGCGATGTCGGGCGGCCACAGCAAAATCGTCGCCAGCGCGGCGAGGGGGAGGAAGATCACGACCTGCCAGGAGATCACCTCCCAGCCCGGCATCAGCGCGGTGAGCCGGGCCGAAAGCGTGTAGCCGACGGCACCGGCCGCCACCGTGCCGAGCAGGAAAAGGTCGCCGGCCGACACCGTCAGGCCGCCGCCGCGCCGCCACACGAAGGCGAGCACCACGATCGCGCCGACCACGCTGGCGAGCCAGAATCCGAGGCTCGGCCGCTCGTGGGCAAAGACCGCCGCGGCGGCCGCGGTGGCGAGCGGCATGATGCCGAGCACCACACCGCCATGGGCGGCCGGCACCGTCATCATGGCAAGCGCGGCGAGCAGCGGGAAGCCGACCACGGTGCAACAGCCGGCGCCCAGCATCTCCAGCCTGAGCGACCTGGGCGGCAGGCGGCGTCGGGTGGCGATCAGCATCGCGAGCCCGGCCGAGCCCGCGAGCGTGGCGCGGGCGACGGTGAGAAAGACCGGATCGAGCGCCGTCACGGCGAGCCGCGTCGCCGGCAGGGTGCCGGCGAACATCGCCATGCCGACGACGCCGAGCAGCAGGCCGAGCCTTCTGTCGCGGGGCATGGTCATCGGCGAGCGAAGGACATGAACGCCCGGTACCGGGCATCTGTTGCTTGACGCGCGAAGCAAATCACGCCGACAGCGGCTTGATCTTCAGCTCCGCGGCGAGGCGGTCAAGCTGATCCATCAGCGCCGCCGGGAGCGGAATGCCGGCGCGGCTGCGTTCCTCGCGGCACTGGCGGCGGCGGTCTCCCGGCAGGCGGATGACGTCGAAGCCGGGGAGCAGCGCCGAGGCGCGCAGATCGGCGAGGTGGCGGTCGACCTCGGCGACGAAGCTCTCCATCGGAATGAACCGCGCGATGTCGAGCGCGACGATGAAGTGCCCGGTATTGGTCGCGGTCGACGAATCCGCGTTGAAATCGACGACGTCGCGGCCGAAGGCGGCGCCGTTGAGCACGCCGGCCAGCAGGCCCAGCATGATGGCGAGCCCGCTGCCCTTGTACTCCCCGATCGGCAGCAGCAGGCCGTCGGCGCTCCGCCGCGGATCGGTCAGCGGCGTGCCGTCGCGGCGGTCGATGAACCAGCCCTCGGGCAGCCTTTGGCCCTGCAGCGCGTATTTCTTGATGGTGCCGTAGGACACCACCGTGGTCGCCATGTCGAGCACCAGGGTGGAGTCTTTCGCCGGCAGACCGATCGCCAGCGGATTGGTTCCGAGCAGCAGCTCGGCGCCGCCCCACACCGCCATGTGGTTGGCATTGGCGACCGCCGAGTAGATGCCCGCCATGCCGTGCTCGGCTGGCATCGCCGCATAGAGCCCCGCCGGCCCCGCATGGTTGGAGCGCCGCACCCCGACCCAGGCGACGCCAGCCTCGCGGGCGAGCGCGATCGCCGTGTCGGCGGCGCGCGTCATCACCAGATGGCCAAAACCGTTGTCGCCGTCGACCAATGCGGTCGCCGGCGCGGTGCGGGTCACCCGGATCTCGGGCCGCGGGTTGAAGCCGCCGGCCTGGATGCGGCGCACATATTGCGGCAGCCGAAAAACGCCGTGGGCGTCGGCCCCAGTCAGGTCGGCTTCGGTCATCAGGTGGGCGACGTGCGCCGCATCGGCGGCGGCGAGACCGGCGGCGGTCAGCGCGGTCTCGATGAAGGCGGCGACGGCCGGCGACGGCACCGGCGAGGCGTCGGCCAAAACTTTTCCCGCTGTCTCCGCCATGGGTCAGGCCTCACGCACCGCGCTGCCGGTCGGGCGCATCGGCGGGCGGACCCAAAAGAGCCCGGGCCCGATCGCCCAGGACGGTCGCGCGGTCGGCTTCCGGTATATCGAGCGCACGGACCTGACGCACGCATTCCAGCGTCCCCATGTCGAACGGATAGTCGCTGCCGAGCATGACCCGCGACGGGCCGACCGAGCCCACCAGGAACTCGAGCGCCGCCTTGGAGTGCAGGATCGTGTCGTAGGTGAGCCGGTCGAGCGACGCCTCGGGCGATGTCGCAAGCGTGGCCTTCGGCTCGTTGCGCACATGCCAGCCGTGCACCAGGCGGCCCGCCTGGTAGGGAATGAACCCGCCGCCGTGGGAGAAGCAGAACGTCAGGGCCGGATGGCGCGCGATCACGCCGCCGAACACCAGCGACGCGATGGCGATCGAGGTGTCGAGCGGATTGCCGATCAGGTTGGTCAGATAATAGGACTTGAGCCGGTCGGCGCCCGCCACTTTCACCGGATGCACCAGGATGAAGGCGCCGAGCGCGGCGGCCGCTTCCCACAGCGGCTCGAGCGCGGGATCGTCGAGATTTTTTCCCTCGACGTTGGAGCCGATCATGGCGCCGCGCAGCCCCAGCGTCTGCATGGCGTGCTTGAGCTCGTCGGCGGCGCGCTGCGGCGCATTCATCGGCAGCGTCGCGATGCCGAGGAAGCGGTCGGGATGCGCCGCCACCGTCCTGGCGATCTGCTCGTTCTGGATGCGGGCGCAGGCGGCGGTCAGCGAGGGATCCTGGCCGTAGAGAAAAGTCTGCGGCGTTATCGAGATGACCTGGACGTCGACCTCGGAGGCATCCATGTCGGCGAAGCGTCGCTCCAGGTCGAAACCGCCGCGCGGGAACGGCCGATAGGCGGTCCCGGCGATCTCCAGCACCCCCGACTCGGCGTCGAGCGGGGTGAGTTTTGGCGCGACCTTCGGCGCCTCACGGGCGATGAGCCCGATCGTCTCCTCCGACAGGATGTGGGCATGCACGTCGATCGTCTGCTGTTTCGTCATCTGGTTCCCCGGGTGGCCCGACCGCGAGCACGCATGTCGAAAGCATGCGGCTGCCGACCGCCGGAAATCGTCGCTCGGACGCCTACTCGTTGATCTCGATCTTCACTTCTTCGGTGACCTTGCGCCAGCTCGTCAGCTCCTCGGCAAGCCAGGTCCTGGCCTCGTCGATCGAAGCGTTGGGCACCAGGCGGAAATTCTGCTTCTCGAACGCCGAGACGACCGCCGGCGTCCTCATCGCCGCCACGATGGCGCGCTGCAGCTTCTCCAGCACATCCTTTGGAGTTCCGCCCGGTGCGAACATCCCCTGCCAGGCGAGGGTGCCGAATTCCGGATAGCCGACCTCCGCCATGGTCGGCACGTCCGGATAGTCCGGCAAGCGCTTGTCGTTGACGAGGGCCAGCGGACGGAGCTGGCCGGCCTGCACCATGGGACCGCTGCTCGCGACGTTGATGAAGGAGATGTGGACGTCGCCCCTGATCATGTCATTGATGACCCCGGAGGCGCCCGACTTGTTGGGAATGTGCACGAGGTCGAGGCCGGCCTTGTTGGCGAGCAGCGCCGTGTCGAAATGCGGATAGCTGCCGACGCCGACGCTGCCGTAGCGCACCTTTCCGGGGTTCTGCCTGGCATAGGCGATGAACTCGGCGAACGTCTTCGGCAGGAAATCCTTGGTTGTCGCCGCCACGAAGGCCGGCACGTCCACCAGGCGGGAGACCGCCACCACGTCGCGATCATACTTGATGGTCAGCTTCTGCGGAAACAGCAGCGGGGTGATGACATTGGTCGACACGTTGCCGACCATCAGGGTGTAGCCGTCGGGCCTGGCGCGGCTCATCGCCTCGATGGCGATGATGCCGTAGGCGCCGGGCCGGTTCTCGATCACGAAGGGTTGGCCGAGCGTGCGGTGCAGGTCCTCGGCGAGCACGCGCGCCACGATGTCGGTGGCACCGCCCGGCCCATAGGGCACGATGATCTTCACCACCCGGCTCGGATAGTCCTCGGCGTTCGCCGCCGCGGCACCGAGCCCCAGCGCCAGGGCCCAGACCAGAAGGCAGAGCCGCTTCATGTCGTCCTCCGCGGTCCTTGCGGCGACGGCCGCGGATCGGCGCGCCCTGCCATCGCGGCGTCAGGCGGCCTTGTTGCCATGCAGGCTGTGGGAAGCGTCCTTCACGGTGAAGAACACCACGTCGGCATCGGGTGTCGCCCGTCCCGAATGGACGGTGTCGGCCGGCACGTAGACGACCGAGCCGGCCTTCGCCTCGATCTCCTGGCCGCCGATCTTCGCCCTGAACGTCCCCTCGAGGATGTAGATCCACTGCTCGTTGGGATGCGAATGGGGCTCGGCTCCCGTCCCCGCCGCCATGCGCATCAGGGCGACGATCATGCGGTCGCCCTCCACGCAGGCGCCGATCGCGGTGGAATAGTCGGGTCCGCCCAGGATGTGGTTGACCTTGGCGAGCTCGAAATGATGCTCGCCCGGTCCGGCACGCTTGGCGCCGGGCGTTCGGGCTTGGGCGATGGCGCTGGACATGTTTCCTCCCTCGGTCCCCTCGCTCTGACGGCGAGGCGCTTGTCCGCATGGGCAAACTTAAAGTCGCGCGTCGGATCACGGCAAATGCCATGATCTAATGGCAGCGATCATAATTCCTAATGTGTTCCTTGCGAGGTCGGTTGATGCGGTGAACCTGCTTGCCACGAGCTCGGCGCCTCTTCTCCTTCTCCCCGCTTTTCGCGGGGAGAAGGTCAGGATGAGGGGCGCTTTGCGGCAATCCGCAGCACAGCTCCTGGGGCAAGGCCCCCTCACCCGACCGCGCTCGCGCGCGGTCGACCTCTCCCCGCGAGCGGTGGGAGCCCGCGGCATGTCTTCGGCAAAACCCGCAGGCGATCGGCCCGGCTGACCGGCTTTCCCTCTGTCTCATTGCGCGCTACCACCTGCCCTATTGGCGTCGGAGGTTTTTGGACTTTGAGTGAAACCATCGCCTCGCTGGTCGCGGCGCATCGGTCCGGGGAGGCGGCACCCGAGGAGACGGTGGCGCGCAGTTTTGCGCGCATCCGCCGGCATGACGACCCGGCGGTGTTCATCTCGCTGCGCCCGGAGGCCGAGGCGCTCGCCGAGGCCCGCGCGCTCGGCCGCGAGCATCGGGACCTGCCGCTGCTCGGCATCCCGGTCGCCGTGAAGGACAATATCGACGTCGCCGGCCTGCCCACCACGGCGGCCTGCCCGGCCTTCGCCTATGACCCGGCCGAAGACGCGACCGCGGTGGCGCGGCTGCGCAGCGCCGGCGCCATCGTGGTCGGCAAGACCAATCTCGACCAGTTCGCCACCGGGCTCGTCGGCGTGCGCTCGCCCTACGGGGTGCCGCGCAACCCGTTCCGCCCCGATCTCAGCCCGGGCGGCTCGAGCTCGGGCTCGGCGGTGGCGGTCGCCGCCGGCCTGGTGCCCCTGGCGCTCGGCACCGACACGGCGGGCTCGGGCCGGGTGCCCGCCGGCCTGAACAATATCGTCGGCCTCAAGCCGAGCCTCGGGCTCATCTCGGCGGCGGGCGTGGTGCCGGCCTGCCGCTCGCTCGACTGCGTGTCGATTTTTGCGCTGACCACCGACGACGCCTTTGCGGCGCTCCAAACCCTCGCCGGACCGGACCGCGCCGATCCGTTCTCCCGGGATTTTCGGCTCGGCGCGCTCGGCGGCGTGCCACCCGGGATACGCATCGCCGTGCCGCGCGGCGGCGATCTCGTGTTCTTCGGCGACGCGCGTGCCGAGGCCGCGTTCGCGGCGGCGCTGAAGCTCGCCGCTGCGCTCGGCGCCACCATCGTCGAGATCGATTTTGCCCCGTTCGCCGAGACCGCGAGCCTGCTCTACGAGGGCCCGTGGGTGGCCGAACGCTGGGCCGCGGTCGGCGGCTTCATCGCCCGGCGGCCCGGCGACGTCCACCCGGTGACCCGCGCCATCATCGAGCGCGGCGCCGCGCCCACCGCCGTCGACACGTTTCGCGCCCTCTACCGGCTCGAAGCGCTGCGTGCCCGGGCCCGGGACATTCTCGGCCCGGTCGACGCCCTGATGGTGCCGACGGCGCCCGCCGCCTACACGGTCGCCGAGATCGCCGCGGACCCGATCGGCCTGAACACCAGGCTCGGGACCTACACCAACTTCGTCAACCTGCTCGACCTTGCCGGCCTCGCAGTGCCGGCGGCGATCGCCGCCGACGGCACGCCGTTCGGCGTCACCTTCCTGGCGCCGGTCGGCCGCGACGCCGCGCTCGCCAGCCTCGGCCGGGTGTTTCACGCCGCGACCGGCCTGCCGCTCGGCGCCCTCGGCCTGGTGCAGCCGCCACCCGCGCCGCTCGCGGCGGTCGCCGGACACGGCGAGATTGCCGTCGCGGTGGTCGGCGCCCATCTGTCCGGCATGCCGCTCAACGGCGAGCTCGCCGCGCTTGGTGCGAGATTTCTGCAAAAGACCGCAACCGCCCCGGACTATCGGCTGTTCGCGCTCGCCGGCACCGCGCCGGCAAAGCCCGGCCTCCTCAGGGTCGCGGCCGGACACGGCAGCGCCATCGAGGTGGAGACCTGGGCGCTTTCCGCAAAGGCGTTCGGGCGCTTCGTCGCCGCGGTGCCGCCGCCGATGTCGATCGGCACGCTGCAGCTTGCCGACGGCAGCGGCGTCAAGGGTTTCCTGGTCGAGGCCGAGGCGGTGGCCGGCGCCCGCGACATCTCGCGCTTCGGCGGCTGGCGCGCCTTCCTGGCGGAGAGCCGCGTCGAAGCGTGAGCGGCTGCAGACGTCGAGCGCGCGGCGAGAGCTTCTCCGGAGCATTGACGCCGACGCACCGCTGCCGCCGGGCGCGATTGTTTCGCGAGAATCCGGATTTGTATCGTCTGTATCGCCGGCCCGAGCCTACGTGTTTGTGCGACACAGACGATACCAACGGGGCCAGGCACGAAATCAAGGCAAAATATGCCGGGAGTAGCTTCCGTCGGGTCGGGGCGGGAAATCGCGCCCCGGAGCTCGAAAATCGAGCCGATAACCGGACAGGCTGGCAACATGATCAAGCAGCAGACATGGTCGGTGTCCCAGGACGTCCAGCGCATCCCCGCGGCTGCGGCGCAGGTCACGACGGATGAAGCGCTGATCGGTCGGATCGCGACCGGCGACAAGCTGGCGATGCAGGTGCTGTTCGCCCGTCACCACGTCCGCGTGTTCCGTTTCGTTCTCGGCCTCGTCAAGGACCGCACCATCGCCGAGGATCTCATCAGCGATGTCTTCCTCGACGTCTGGCGGCAGTCGGACCGGTTCGAGGGCCGCGCCGCAGTGGCGACCTGGCTGCTGTCGATCGCCCGTTACAAGGCGCTCTCCGCGCTGCGCTCGCGCCGCGTGCACCAGCCGCTCGACGAGGCGCTGACGGTCGAGGACCAGACCGACGGCCCGGAGGCCTCGATGCAGGCCAAGGACCGCGGCGCCATCATGGCCCGCTGCATGGCCGCGCTGTCGCGCGAGCATCGGGAGATCATCGACCTCGCCTACTATCACGAGAAGTCGACCGACGAGATCGCCGAGATCGTCGGCATCCCGGTCGCGACCGTGAAGACCCGGATGTTCTACGCCCGCAAGCAGCTGCGCGACATGCTGTCGGCCGCCGGAGTCGAGAGCGCGTCCTGAGGATTTTGTAGGATGGGTTGAGCGTCAGCGAAACCCATCGGCATCGTTGCAGCAAACAAATAATTCCGACGTAAACAAATTGATGGGTTTCGCCAAGGGCTCAACCCATCCTACGGTTTCGCGCGCTGCAGCGCCGCCCAGATGCGTTGCGGGGTCATCGGCAGGTCGAGATGGGTGATGCCGCGCGTCGCGAGCGCGTCGAGCACCGCGTTCACCGCCGGAGGGCAGCGAGCCGGCGACGCCGGATTCGCCGGCGCCCTTGACGCCGAGCGGATTGGTGGTGCACGGCACCGCGTGGTGGTGCACGCGACAGTGACGGCAGGTCGTCGGCGCGCGGCATCACGTAGTCCATGAACGACGCGGTCAGCAGCTGGCCGTCGTCGCCGTAGACCACCTGCTCGCCCAGCACCTGGCCGATGCCCTGCGCGACGCCGCCGTGGATCTGCCCTTCCACGATGGTCTCGTTGCAGCACGTTGCCGACGTCGTCGACCGCCGCGTAGCCGACCACCGCGACCGCGCCGGTATCCGGATCGATCTCGACCTCGCAGACGTGGCAGCCGTTCGGGAAAGCTCATCTGCGGCGAGACGAATTTCGCCGACGGTGTCGAGGCCGCCGGCAAGTTCCTCCGGCAGTCGCCGCGTCGCGCAGCGCTGCGGCGAGCTCGAGGATCGGGATCGCGCGGTCGGTGCCGGCCACGCGGAACTGCCCGCCGGAGAACTCGACGTCGGCGGCGTCGGCCTCGAACAGGTGCGCGCGCGCCGCGCCGGCCCTTCTCGATCGCCTCGTCGCAGGCGAGCGCCGTGGCGCTGCCCGCCATCATCATCGAGCGCGAGGCGACGCTCGGCGTGCCGGCCGGCACCTCGTCGCTGTCGCCCTGCACCAGCCGCACGGCGCTCATCGGCGATGCCGAGCCGCTCGCGCCACCAGCGGCACGAAGGTCGATAGATGCCCCTGCCCCATCGCCTGCGCGCCGGTGCCGCAGCGCGACCTTGCCGTCGGCCTCGAAGCGCAGGTCCGCGGTCTCGTCGAGGATGCCGCCCGCGACCTCGAGGAAGCAGCCGATGCCGATGCCGCGCAGCTTGCCCGCGCGCTGCGCGAAGCCGCGCGCCGCGCGCGCAAATCCGTTCCAGTCGGCGAGCGCGAGCGCCTTGTCCAGCACGGCGGCGAAATCGCCGCTGTCGTAGACCGGGCCGTTCGGCGTGCTGGTACGGCATCGCCGCCGGCGGGAATGAGGTTGCGGCGCCGCAGCTCGGCGCGGTCGATGCTCCATCGCGCGCGCCGCGCCGTCGATCAGCCGCTCGATCAGATAGATCGCCTCGGGCCGTCCGGCGCCGCGATAGGGGCCGAGCGGCGCCGCATTGGTGAGCACCATCTTCACGCCGATGTGGATCGCCGGGATGACGTAGACGCTCGACAGGCAGTTCTTGGTGTTGGCGGTCGCGAAAGATCGCCGAGAAGGTCGACGTGTAGGCGCCGATGCCGACGAAGGTCCGCACGCGCAGCGCCGAGGAATTTCCCCCGCGCGTCGAGCGCGAGCTCGCCTTCCAGCACGCCCGTCGCGGCCGTGGCGTGTCGGCGAGGAAGCTCTCGAGCCGCGTGGCGCACCACTTCACCGGCCGCCCGACCCGGCGCGCGGCGTAGAGGAGCGCGGCGTATTCCGCAGTAGGTCTGCACCTTCATGCCGAAGCCGCCGCCGACGTCGTGCGTGAGCGACGCGGATCTGCTGCGGCGGCACCTTGAACACGCTTTCGGCCAGCATCTTGCGCACCACCGCGACGCCCTGGGTGCGGCGCGATCAGCGTGTAGCGCCCGGATCGCTGCGTCGAAGCTCGCGATGGCGGCGCGCGGCTCCATGGCGCTCGGCGCCAGCCGGGTATCGAGCAGCCGCACGCGCTCGACATGGGCGGCGCGGGCGAACGCCGCCTCGACCGCGGCCGCGTCGCCGTCCTCCCAGTCGAGCGCGACGTTGCCCGGCGCCTCGGCGACCAGATCGCCGGCGCGCCGGCGGCGAGCGCGCGCGCCACGTCGGACGCGGCGGGCAGCTCATCGAGCTCGAGCGCGACCGCCTCGGCGGCGTCCTGCGCCTGCGCAGCGTCTCGGCGACCACGATCGCGACCGGCTCGCCGACGTAGCGCACGCGGTCCGTCGGCGAGCACCGGCATTGTCGCGGCGAACATCGGCTTGCCGTCGCGGCCGGAAAGCACGCCACCGGCGGGATCGCGCCCGATGCCGTCGCGCCGCAAGGTCGCGACCGGTGATGACCGCGAGCACGCCCGGCATGCGCGGCCGCCGCCGCAATGTCGACCGGTCGGATCGTGCGCATGCGCGACCGGCGACGCGCACGAACGCCGCATGAGCCTGGCCGGGCACCGTCGAGATCGTCGGTGAAGCGCCCGCGCCCGGTGAGCAGCGGCTCGTCCTCGCTGCGCAGGCGCCGCCGCTGCCGAAGCGCAAGGCCCCGGCAGCCGCCTCGGCAGTCTGCTTCTCGTTCGCTGACACGAGCTCGCGCCTGCATTTCCGTTTCGCATTATCGGCCGAGCGCACGCAACGCTCAACCGCGATCGCCGGCACAATGCACGCAAGCCGCCGCATCGCTCCCTGTAGCCATGAAAGCCCGAACGCGTGTCAAGCATCAATTCCAAACACTGCACGCCGCCGCCCGGCGAAGCGGGACACCGACGATCCTGGGGGAGGACACATGACCATCGCGACATCGGGTCGGAATTTCGTGCGCGTCGCCTGCGCATCGCGATGCTCGCCGCCGCCTTCGCGGCCCCGGCTGCGCACGCACAAGCGGCGCCGATCAAGATCGGCCTGCTGGCGCCGCTCACCGGCCCGCTGGCGTCGCCGGGCAAGGACATGGTGGACGGCTTCAAGCTGTTCTGGGAGCAGGCCGAGCACACCGGCCGGCGGCCGCAAGGTCGAGATCGTCATCGCCGACACCACCTGCAATCCCGACCAGGCGCTCACCCAGGCGCGCCGCGCTGGTGCATGCAGGAGAAGGTGCACTTCCTGGTCGGCCCGCTGTGCGGCCATGAAGGCCCGGCGGTCGCGCAGGTGAGCAAGGAGACCGGCGTGCCGCTGGTGATGGACGCCGCCGGCGCCGACAACGTCACCAAGTGGGACCGCACGCCGACCGTCGTGCGCACCGCGGTCTCGTCGAGCCAGATCGGCCATCCGTTCGGCGAGTATCTCTACAAGGAGCTCGGCCTGCGCAACGTCACCTTCATCGGCCAGGACTACACCTTCGGCCACGAGGTGACGCTCGGCGCGATGCAAGACCTTCACGGACGCTCGGCGGCAAGGTCGCGAAGATCATCTGGAACCCGATCGGCACCAAGGACTACGGCGCCGACGATCGCCTCCATCCCGGCCGATTCCGACGGCGTGTCGGTCGCAGTCGTGGTCGGCGCCGACCGCATCCGCCTGTTCGAGGCATGGTTCAACTTCGGCATGGACAAGAAGCACAAGATCTACGGCGGCTACTGGATGCACCAGGACGTGCTGCCGCAGATGGACGACCGCGCCATCGGCATGATCGGCAACTCGCTGCACTACGCCGCCGGCCTCGACACGCCGGAGAACAAGGCGTTCACCGACGCCTTCGCCAAGAAGTACAAGCGGCTGCCGTCGTGGTTCGCCGAGTCGGCCTACACGGCCGGGCCTGTGGACGCAAGACCGCGATCGACGCGATCAAGCGGCAATGTCGAGGACCGCGAGGCGTTCCTGAAGGCGATGCGCACGGTCGCAGGTCAAGGCGCCGCGCGGGCCGCTGAAGCTCGACGCCTACGACAATCCGATCCAGAACGTCTACATCACGCGCATCCAGAAGATCAAGCATCCGGTGCTCGGCGCGGTGCTGGTCAACGTGCCGATCAAGACCTACGCGGCGGTGTCGCAGTTCTGGACCTGGAAGCCGGAAGAGTTCCTCGAAGTGCGGACCGTACAAGCGCTGACGCCGGCACACGAACACGAGCGGCGCGGCCGCAATACCGGCCGCGCCGTTCGTTCGCGTCCCGGTAATCGCCCATGACCAGCGCCATCCTCCAGGCGATCAACGGCGTCTCGCTCGCCGCGCTGCTGTTCCTGCTCGCCAGCGGCTTCACGCTGTCGTTCGGCCTGATGCGCGTCGTCAACATGGCGCACGGCGCCTATTATCTGCTCGGCGGCTATATCGGGCTCGTCGATCGCGCGCGCGACCGGCAGCTTCGCGCTCGCGCGTGGTGGGCGGCGGGCTCGCCATCGTTCTGCTCGGGTTCCTGGTCGACCGCTTCCTCATCCGCCGCACCGGCGAGCAACCATCTCGCGCAGGTGCTGCTCACCGTCGGCGTCGCGTTCGTCGATCGGCGACGTGGCGCTCAAGATCTGGGGCGGCGACAACCTCAAGGTGCCGATGCCGATCGAGCTGCGCGGCGCGATGGAGCTGCCCGGCGGCATCATCTATCCGACCTACCGCTTCGTCGCTGATCCTGTTCGGGATGCTGGTCGGCGCTGCGCGCTGTGGCTGCTCTACCACAAGACCCAGATCGGCGCGGTGTGCGCGCCGGCGTCGACGACCGCGAGATGGTCAGCGCCACCGGCATCAACGTCGATCGGCTGTTCGTGCTGGTCTCGGCGCTCGCCTCGTTCCTCGCCGGCATGGCCGGCGTGGTCGGCGGCGCCTTCCTCACGCTCTATCCCGGCGCCGAGTGGGAGATTCTGGTCTACGCGCTCGTTGTCGTGATCATCGGCGGGCTCGGCAGCCTCGAAGGCGCGATGATCGGCGCGCTCATCGTCGGCCTGCTCGACGCCTACGGGCGCTGGCTGCTGCCGGAATTCTCCTACTTCGTGCTGTTCGGCCCGATGGCGGTGCTGCTGCTGTTCCGGCCGCAGCGGCATTTTCGGCAGGGAGGGTGACGTGTCGGGCGCGCGCATCGTGCTGGGGCTCGTGGTGCTCGCGGCCGCGCTGGCGGCGCCGCTGGCGCTCGGCCCGTTCTGGGTCACCCTCGTCACCCAGATCATGATCTTCGGCCTGCTGGCGCTCTCCGCCGATCTGCTGCTCGGCCATGCCGGGCTGTTCTCGCTCTGCCACGCCTCGTTCTTCGCGGTCGCCGCCTACACCACCGCCATCCTGCAGGTGCGCTACGGCGCAGCCGACCGTGGTGGCGGCGCCGGCCGGGCATCCTCGCCGGCACCCTGCTCGCCGTGCTCTACGGCAGCTCGGTGCGCACCCGCGGCGTCTATTTCATCCTGATCACCTCGCGTTCGGCTACATCGTCTGGGGCGTCGGTCTACCGCTGGTCCTCGTTCACCGGCGGCGACAACGGCGTCACCAACGTGCCGCCGCCGTCGGTCGCGGGTGTCGCCGTCGCATCGCAGACCGCCTACTACTATCTGGTGCTCGGCATCGTGCTCGCCTGTGCGCTCGGCTACCGCGTGCTGGTCAGCTCGCCGTTCGGCCTGGCGCTGCGCGGCATCAAGGCGAGCGAGAGCCGGATGCGCAGCCTCGGTTACCGCACCGGCCTGCATCTCTATGTGGCGTTCGTGCTGTCTGGCGCGCTCGCCAGCATCGCCGGCGTGCTCTACGTCTACTACAACCGCTTCATCAATCCGGTCTCGGCCTCGTTCCCGATCTCGGTGGAAGCAGTGCTGATGGCGATCGTCGGCGGCTCCGGCACCATCCTCGGCCCGTTTCTCGGGTCCGGCATCATGCTCGGCATGCGCAACTGGGTCAGCAGCTTTTTCGAGATGCACACCGCCGTCATGGGGCTCGTGTTCATCGCCACCGTGCTGTGGGCGCCCGACGGCATCGTCGGCTTCGTCAATCGTCTGCGAGCGGGACGCGCGAAAGCGCCAGAACCGCCATGACGGCCGCGATCGAGGTGGAGAATCTGGCAAAGACGTTCGGCGGGCTGCGCGCCGTCGACGACGTCACGCTGAAAGTCGAGCCGGGCGAGCGGCGGGCGCTGATCGGCCCGAACGGCGCCGGCAAGACGACGCTGTTCCACTGCGTCACCGGGACGCTTTCAGCCTCGTCGGGCCGGGTAAAGCTGTTCGGCGACGACATGACGGGGCTTGCCGAGCATGCCGCGCACCGCGGCTCGGCATGGGCCGTACCTTCCAGATCACCAACGTGTTCTCGGATCTGACGCTCGCCGAGAATCTGGCGCTGGCGCTGGTCGGCACCGACGCCCGCAAGTGGGTGCTGCACCGTTCGGTCGCCTCGTTTCCGGCGATCCGCGAGGCGGCGCTTGCCAGCCTCGCGGCGGTCGGGCTCGCCGACCGCGCCGACCATCCGGCGAGACATTCTGTCCTACGGCGAGCGCCGTCAGCTCGAGCTGGCGCTGGCGCTGGCGACGCGGCCAAGGCTGCTGTTTCTCGACGAGCCGTGCGCCGGGCTGTCGGCGAGCGAGCGCCAGCGCATCTTTCGCATGGTGCGGCGCTGCCGCGCGACATCACATTGGTGCTGATCGAGCACGACATGGACGTGGCGCTCGGCCTCGCCGACCGCGTGACCGTGATGAACCGCGGCCGCGTGATGGCGGAGGGGGCGCCCGCCGAGGTGCAGGCCAATGCGCAGGTCCGCGAGGCCTATTTCGGCCATGCCTGAGCCCGGCACCATAACGGAGCCCCCTGCTCCTGCAGGAGCGACGCCCGAGCGTCTGCTCGAGGTTTTTCAGATCCACACCTATTACGGCGACAGCTACGTGCTGCAGGGCGTCAGCCTGACGCTCGCCAAGGGGCGGATCGCGGCGATCCTCGGCCGCAACGGCATGGGCAAGACCACGCTGATCCGCTCGATCGCCGGGCTCACCCCGCCGCGCGCCGGCGAGATCCGCTATCGCGGCCTTGCGCTCGCCGGCAAGCCGCCCTACGCGATCGCGCAGGCCGGCATCGCCATCGTGCCCCAGGGCCGGCGCATCTTTCCCTCGCTCAGCGTGCGCGAGAACCTGTTGTTGCCGACCAGCGTGCTGGCGCGCCGCTCGGCGCCCGCAGGCGAGCCGGGGAGGCGCTGGGATTTCGCCGCGGTGCTCGCGGAATTCCCCCAGCTCGCCGAGCGGATCGATCATCCGGGCGGGGCGCTGAGCGGCGGCGAGCAGCAGATGCTGGCGATCGGCCGCGCGCTGATGGCCAATCCCGAGCTGATCCTCATGGATGAGCCGTCCGAGGGGCTGTCTCCGCGCCTGGTGCTCCAGGTGCAGGAAATCATGCGGCGCCTGCGCGAGCGCGGCCACGCGATCCTGCTGGTCGAGCAGAATCTCGGGCTGGCGCTGGCGGTCGCCGACGACGCCTATGTGCTCTCCTCCGGCCGCATCGTTTTTCACGGCACGCCGGCGGAGCTCGCCGGTGCGACGCAGGTACTCGACCAGCATCTCGGCGTGGCGGGCGCCAAGCTCATCTGATCAGAAAGGACTGCAGCATGCCGACACAGCACCGGCTCGATCCCAGCCCCGAGACCGTCCATTGGGGCTTTCTCGACGCAAAAATCCCGCCGCGGCTCACCGTGGAATCCGGCGACACGGTGACGATCGATACCGTGTCGGGCGGGCTCGCCGATGTCGGCGACACCTCGATCATGCTGCCGCACCATCGCGAGATCTGCGAAAAGCTCAAACCCATGCCGGGGCCGCACATCCTGACCGGGCCGGTGGCTGTCAAAGGCGCCGAGCCCGGCGATACGCTGGAGGTCCGCATCCAGGCGATCGAGCTCACCGTCGACTGGGGCTGGAACCTGATCCGCCCGCTGCGCGGCACCCTGCCGGAAGATTTTCCTCACTTCCGCTGCCGGATCATCCCGATCGATCGCAAGGCCATGACGGCGAAGCTGCCGTGGAGCCCGGTCATTCCGCTGCGGCCGTTCTTCGGCATCATGGCGGTGGCGCCGCGTCCCGAATACGGGCTCTGCTCCACGGTCGAGCCGCGCGACTTCGGCGGCAACCTTGACAACAAGGAATTCCTGGTCGGCACCTCGGTGCACTTCCCGGTCTTCGTGCCAGGCGCGAACTTCTCCTGCGGCGACGGCCATGCGGTGCAGGGCGACGGCGAGGTGTGCCTGACGGCGCTGGAGACCTGCCTGCGCGGCACCTTTCAGCTGATCCTGCACAAGGGCAAGCGGCTCGACATGCCGCGCGCGGTCACCCCGTCGCACCTGATCACCATGGGGGTCGATCCCGATCTCGACGACGCGGCAAAACAGGCGCTGCGCGACATGATCCGCTGGCTGGTCGAGATGAAAGGCTGGAGCGCCGAGGAGGCCTACGTGTTCTGCAGCCTCGCCTGCGATCTCCGCGTGACCCAGCTGGTCGACGGCAACAAGGGCATCCACGCCATGGTGGAGCGAAGGCTGGTTGGTTGATCGGAGGCAAATTCAAATGCACACTTACGACGGCGTGGTGATCGGGGCGGGACACAACGGGCTGACGCTTGCGGCCTATCTGTCGCGCGCCGGCATGAGGATCGCGGTGCTGGAGCGCAATGCCCGCACCGGCGGCGGCTGCACCACCGACGAGCCCACTCTGCCGGGCTATCGCTTCAACCTGCATTCCAACTTCTTCATGGGATTTCGCCATTCGCCGCTGATGCGCGACCTCGAGCTCTACCGCTTCGGCTTCTCCTACGTGGAGCCGCCGGTGCAGCAGGGAGCGGCGTTCCGCGACGGCACCTGCGTGGTGATCCACAAGGATCTGGAAAAAACCTGCCAGTCGCTCGCCCGTTTCTCCAAACGCGACGCCGAGACCTTTCGCGAGCTGCATGACATGTATGCGGGCGCCATGCGGCCGCTGTTCACCTCGCTCGCCTACAACGCGCCGCTGGCGCCCGCCGTGCTGCGCGACCGCCTCTCCGGGCCGCAGGGCAAGGAATTTCTCTCCAACGTGCAGCACGACCTCTTCACCGTGGTGCGCAAGCATTTCGACGACGACCGCATCCGCACGCTGTTCACCTCCTACATGCATGTCATCACCACCGAGAGCGTGCCGGGTGCGGGGATCGTGTTTCCGCTGATCTTCGCCAACGTGATGGAGTTCACCCTGCCGGTCGGCGGCGCGGCGAGCCTTACCGACGCGCTGACGCGTCTCGTCGAGTCCTGCGGCGGCGCGGTGATCAACAATGCCGACGTCCGGGAGATTCTGGTGCACGACGGCCGCGCCACCGGCGTCCGCCTGGCGAGCGGGGAGACCGTCGAGGGGCGCAAGATCGTCGCCAGTGCCATCGACGCGCCGGCCACCATGCGGATGGCGGGCGAGACGCTGTTTCCCGAGGAGGTGCGGCAGAAGCTCAATTCCTGGCACTGGGGCAACCACAGCCTGGTGACGCTGCATCTGGCGCTGCGCAACCGCCCGGCCTACCGCTCGGCGCGCTTCGACCCCGACATCGACCGCGCCTTCAACATTTTTTTCGGCATGGACGACATCGACCAGGTGAAAAGCTGCTTCGACGACTGCGCGGCGGAAAAATTTCCCGACGTGCTGATGGGCAATGGCGCCTGCAACAGCGCGGTCGATCCGACCTATGCGCCGGGCGACGGCCACGTGGCGTTCTGGTGGCCGTTCGCCCCCTACGCGATCGCCGGGGACGCGACCGCCTGGGACCGCAACAAGGCGGAATACACCGAGCGCGTGCTCGCCGTGTGGCGCGAATATGCGGAAAACCTCGGCGACGACAATGTGCGGGCAAAATTCCTGTTCACGCCGCTCGACGTGGAACGCCTCAACGTCAACATGCGGCGCGGCGCGGTGCGCATGGGCGCCTATGTGCCGTCGCAGCTCGGCATCAACCGGCCGCATCCGCTGCTGTCGGGAACCCGCACCCCGATCGAGGGACTCTATCTCTGCGGCTCGTCGACCGGAAACGGCGGCGGCATCAACGGTGCGCCCGGCTACATCGCCGCCAATGCGATCGCCGACGATCTGAAGCTGGAGCGCCCGTGGACCCGCGTCCCGGCGCCGGAGTGGCGGGGCTGACGAGCGTTGGGGCAATCGCATGTGACAAAGACCATGCCGACGACAACGGCTTGGTTTGTTTGCCCCTCGCTTGCCGCGAGTTTCTCCCTCCCCCCGCTCTTGCGCTAGGGGATGCACACGTCTTGGTGCGGCAGAGTGACTCGGGATGAACATTTTGGGTTCCGCTTTGCCGATGGCGTGTGATTCTATGCGCGACGCTTTGGTCGAACCGGGGTGTCGCCATGTCGCTGAGAACCTTGTCATTGGGTCGGTTTGGGGATCGTCGCCTCGACAAAAGGGGGCGGCGCTGCTCCAGCGCATGGTTGCGCGCCCGACGGTCTGCTTGCGCCGCCTCGGACGCGGGCGCAGATCGCGGGAGGTAGCGTTTGGGCGGTTTTTGGCAAACCGCAAAGTGACTGTTGATCGCCTGATCGAAGGATGGGGCGATCGGACGGCATCGGCAGTGGCCGGCCGGCATGTGCTGGCGATCCAGGACACCAGCGAGATCAATTTCTCCACGACGCCGCGGCGTCGGCGCGGGCTCGGCGAGATCGGCAAGGGGGTCGGTCGCGGCCTGCTGCTGCACGCCATGTTGGCGGTGGATGCCGGGACTGGCGGCTGCCTCGGCCTGGTGGCGGGACGGATCTGGACGCGCAAAGGCCGGGTCAAGGTCGCCCACCAGAAGCGCCGGCTGAAAGACAAGGAATCCGAGCGCTGGCTGACGACCGCCACCGAGAGCAAGCCCGTGCTGGCCGCTGCCGCGATGGTCACGGTGGTGGCCGATCGCGAAAGCGACATCTTCGCCGAGTGGGCGAGGCTGCCGGAGCCGAACTTCCATCTGATCACCCGCTCCATGCACGACCGTCGACTGGCGAGCGGGGAACGTCTCTATGCGGCGGGCGAGCGTTTTGCCCTGACCACGACGCGGCTCGTCGATCTGCCGGACCGAGCTCTCAAACGCCGGGCCCGTCTGGCGACGCTGAGCCTGCGGTTCGGTCGGGTCGAACTCGCCCGCCCCAAGAACACCACCGAACGTGATCTGCCCAAAACTGTGCCGCTGATGCTCGTCGAGGTGGTCGAAGCCGATCCCCCCGCAGGGTGCGAGCCGGTGCACTGGCGCCTTCTCACCACCCATGAGGTCGCCGATGCCGAGGCGGCCTGGCAGATTGTCGATTGGTACAGAAAGCGCTGGATCATCGAGCAATTCTGGCGCGTGCTGAAGCTTCAGGGCCTCAAGCTCGAAGACAGTCAGGTCGCAACCGCCGAGCGCCTCGTCAAGCTCACCGCCATCGCCACCAAAGCCGCCTCCGTCACCCTCCAACTCGTCCAGGCCCGCGACGGGAGCACCTGCGAACCGGCCTCCGTCGCCTTCGCGCCACACGAAATCCAAGTCCTGGCCAAACTCGATGCCGAGTACGAAGGCCCCACGGCCCTGCAGAAAAACCCTCATCCTGCCGCAACTCTCGCCTGGGCCGGTTGGATCATCGCCCGGCTCGGAGGTTGGAATGGCTATCCCTCCTCCAAGCCTCCCGGTCCTATCACTTTCAAGAACGGCCTCGACGAATTCTATGCCATCGCAGCCGGATGGAGCCTCAGACATGTGCGCATCCCCTAGCGCTCTTGCGGCGGGGAGGGATGGGGTGGGGGGTGTTGCCGGGCTCGGAGCAAATAACAGTCCCCCCACCCCGACCGCCTTCGCTTCGCTCAGGCGGTCGACCCTCCCCGCCAACGGGCGGGAGGGTGGACTCGCGGCACGACTGTGCCCCAGACATCATATGCGATCGCTCTGCGGACAAGGGCGGGATTCCGCCTCGCAGTTTGCTGACCACCGACTTTGGCACTTGCCTCTATTGTGGGATGTTGCCATGGGCTTGGCCGCATGACACCTTGGCGTCGCACCAAAGCGGAGCTGCCCGACCATGGAACTCGAAAACACCGTCGCCGTCGTCACCGGAGGCAATGGCGGGCTCGGGCAGCGCATCTGCCATGCGCTCGCCGCGGCCGGTGCCCATATCGCGGTGGTCTATGCACAGAGCGCCGAGGAGGCCGCGGGCGTCGTGAAGGAATTGGGCTCGACCGGGGCGGAGGCCGCGGCATTCGCCTGCGACGTGACCAACCCGGCGCAGGTCGACGGCCTCGTCGAGCAGGTGGTGAAACGCTTCGGCCGGCTCGACATCCTGATCAACGACGCCGCCTACAACAAGGCGATTCCTTTTCGCGATCTCGACGCGCTGACCATGGAGGAGTGGTCGAAAATCCTCGACGTCAATCTCACCGGACCGCTGCGCTGCATCAAGGCGGTGGCGCCGGTGATGCAGAAGCAGGGCCGCGGCCGCATCGTCAACATCGCGTCGATCGCCGGGCTCGGGCCGCAGGGTTCCTCGATCGCCTATGCGGTGTCCAAGGCCGGCCTCATCCACCTGACCAAATGCATGGCGGTGGCGCTGGCGCCGCACGTCCTGGTGAACTGCGTGGCGCCGGGCCTGCTCACCGGAACGCGCGCCACCGCCAACCTGCTGCCCGCCAATATCGAGCACTCGGCCAGCACCTCGCTGCTGAAAAAGGCGGCCGACAAGGACGACGTCGCCGACCAGGTGGTCACCATGTGCCGCACCGAGACGATGACCGGCCAGACCGTGGTGATCGATTCCGGCCGCACGTTCCACTGATCTACGCGGCGCGAATAGTGGCGAGGAACTGATTGACCTCGGCCTGCAGCCGGTTGCTCTCGCCGGTCAGCGACTGCGCGGATGCAAGCACCTGGCTCGACGTGGAGCCGGTCTCGCTCGCGCTCCGGGTGACTTCTCCGATATTGCCGGCGACCTCGGTGGTTCCCTTCGCCGCCTGGTGGACGTTGCGGGCGATCTCCTGGGTTGCGGCGCCCTGCTCCTCCACTGCCGCCGCGATCGATTCGGAGATCTCGGATATTCGTCCGATGGTCGCGCCGATCTCCTTGATGGCGGCTACCGATTCCTGGGTCGCCGTCTGCATGCTGCCGATCTGCGTGCCGATCTCGTCGGTGGCCTTGGCGGTCTGGGCGGCCAGCGCCTTGACCTCCTGGGCGACCACCGCGAATCCGCGGCCGGCCTCGCCGGCCCGCGCGGCCTCGATGGTGGCGTTGAGAGCAAGCAGGTTGGTCTGCTCGGCGACGGCGGAGATCAGCTTGACGACGTCGCCGATGCGGCCTGCCGCCTGAGACAACGCGTTGATGCGGCTGTCGGTCCTGCTCGCCTGCTGCACGGCATCGCCGGCGATCCGGCTCGATTCGTGGACCTGGCGGGCGATCTCGCTCACCGATCCGGCGAGCTCCTCGGTCGCCGAGGCAACCGACTGCACATTGGCGGAGGCCTGCTCCGAAGCGGCCGCGACCCTGGTGGAAAGCTGCTCGGTGGTGGCCACGGTCTGCGTCAGGCTGCCGGCCGCGGCCTCGAGCTCGGTCGCCGCCGAGGAGACGGTGTGGATGACGCTGCCCACCGCAGCCTGGAAGCCGTCGGCGAGCCGATGCATGTCGGCCTTCCGTTCGGCCGCGGCCGCCCGTGCCTTGGCCTCGTCCTGCTCGGCCCCGAGGTGGGCACGCTCGACAGCCTTGAGCTTGAAGGCTTCGACCGCACGCGCCATGGCGCCGATCTCGTCCTTGCGATTAAGACCGGGCAGAACGACATCGAAGTTTCCGGTCGCCAGATCGGCCATCGCACGGGTCATGCTGCCGATCGCCCGGGACGTGCCGCGGGCGACGACGACCGAGACCACCCCGGTCAGCAGCAGCACGATCGCGGTGACGAGCAGGGCGACCTTGGCGGTATCCCACATCTGCTGCTCGAGATCGTCGACATAGACGCCCGTGGCGACGACCCATCCCCAGGGCGCGAAGGCCTGGACATAGGACAATTTGGGCAGCGGCTTGTCCGATCCGGGCTTGGGCCGGATGTAATTGGTGAAACCGGCCTGCTGACGCTTCACGACGTCGACCATGTCCATGTAAAGGCGCTTGCCGGTGGCATCCTTCTCGTCCGTAACATCGCGTCCGACGAGCTTCGGGTTCGGATGCATCACGATGCGGGGATGCACGTCGAAGATGAAGAAATAGTCGCCGTCGCCGTAGCGAAGGGCGGCGACGCGTGCGGCGGCCCGCTTCTTCGCCTCGTCAGTGGTGACGGTGCGTTTCTCGGCGCTCTGGTACTCCTCCTTGACGATGCCGACCGCGAGCTCGGTCAGATGGATCAATTCAGACCGCTTCTGGTTCTCCAGCCCGACGCTCAGCTGCCGCATCTGGAAAGCCATGATGCCGAGGAAGCCGAGGAAGCTCAGGGCGATGATGGCGTAGATCTTCTGCCCGACGCCAAGGCGAAAATGCTTCAACACGTCTCGATGCTCCTCGTGACGGCGTGACGCAGGGGGCGCTTCTTGCTCGGATTGACCCGGACATCGCGGGGCCCGGGAAAGCGCGCCGGATTCGATTCTCTCCCAATTTCTTCGGAAGATCGGCGTCCGCCAGATCGAAAGGTTTTACACACCCGCCCTTAACAGGCGTTGAATCCGACATTGGAAGCGATGCCGGATGGGGATCTATTTGCCCCGACGATAGATGAATTCTCCCCTGTCGTACGTATTGGCCCGTACGCGGTTTGCATCGCGGCAAACAAATGGCCCGCCCGCAAATCGGGGCAACCGACCGCGCTGTCGAGATGAAACTGGCCGGTGCGGCGTCGCCTCACGACGCCTTGGCGAGCGCCGTGCCCCAGCGGGTGCCCCAGTCGTTGCCGACGAGATCCACCACCCGGCCGTCCTTCTCGAAGAACTTGTTGGGGATCTGAAAAATCGCCAGCATCAGGCCGCCTTCCGGCGTCCAGGCGGAATGCCGGCTGCCGGCCGGGCGCCAGACGAACTCGCCGGGGCCGCAGGAGAGCCCGGATTCGGGACCATCCTTGTCGACCAGGCGGCCTTCCAGCATGTAGGTCTGCTCGAGCATGACATGCTCGTGGTCGGGCAGCTCGGCGCCGGGGTCCATCTTCAAGAGCACCGTGAGCAGCCCGGACTCCTTGTCGACCAGCAGCGTCTTGACGTAGCAGCCGGGATAGCGGATCGGCTCCCACGGCATGTCGTTCACGTTCACCAGCCGCGAGGCGAGCGGCCCCAGTCCCTGGTGGTTGGCGTTGGGGGTGAAGGCGCTGGTCATTGGTTCCTCCGTGGGCTGGTTGGCGGCATCATATCCGAACAGGACGCCGTCGCGAAATGCCGCGCCTCGTTTCAGTCGATACGTCCGCCGGAGAAGCGGCGGCCGGGCACCGACAGGAAATAGCCGACGGCCTGGCCGCCGTCGGCACCGACCACGCTGCCGGTGGTGTACTGCGCGTCGTCGGAGGCGAGGAATACCGCGACCCCGGTCACGTCCTCGCCGCTGCCGACGCGACCCATCGGCACGCCCTTGCGGCGGCCCTCGTAGATCTCCGGATCCGCGTACATCGCCTCGGTGCCGGGCGTGCGGATGTAGCCCGGGGTGATGGCATTGGAGCGAATGTCGTAGGGCGCCCATTCGAGCGCCTGCAGCTTTGTCAGCATCAGGAGGCCCGCCTTCACCACGCTGTAGGCGCCGGCCCAATTGTAGGGAAAAATTCCCGCCACCGAGGCGATGTTGACGAAGCAGCCGGAGCGCTGCGCGATCATGTGGCGCGCCGCCTGCTGGCTCACCATGAAGGCGCCCTTCAGGCCGATGTTCATGGTGGTGTCCCAGGCGGCTTCGGGAAGCTCCTCGAGCTTGCCGGGCACGATGCGCATCGCATTGTTGACGACAATGTCGATCCGGCCGCGCTCCTTCACCGTGATCTCGATCAGGCGCGCCACGTCGGCGGATTTCGCCACGTCGGCGACGACGGCAAGGCTGCGGCTTCCAAGGTCTTCGGCGTCCTTGGCGGTCGCCGCGGCGGTCGCCGGATCGACGTCGGCGACCACCACATGGGCGCCCTCGCGCGCATAGGCGAGCACGATATCGCGGCCGATGCCGCGGCCGCCACCGGTGACGATGGCCACTCTGTCCTTCAATCTCACGTGAAACACCTGGAAAACTGGGCGCCGTCGCCCCGAGCAGGCGACGTTATGGCTCGTCACGGTCTTTGACAAGTAAACCGCAGAGTGTCCGGCGAGACGTCGTGGTTCGCCGGTTGTCGCGGCCGGCGAACCCGCTCAGGCGATGCGATCGCCCACGAGGATTCGTCGCCGAGCGCGATGGCCGCAGGGGTGGACCGATCTCAGCGGGACGTGCTCCCGGTTTGCAGCTGCTCCCAGAGGCCGCAGATATTGCCCTGCGGGTCGATGACGGCCGCCACCGCACCCACCCCGGGAACCGGCATCTTGGGCAGCGCGACCGACGCTCCGAGCTTCACCGCCTTGTCGATGGCCGCGTCGATGCTGGCGACGTCGACATAGTTCATCCATGGCTGCTGCGGATTGAGTCGCTGCATCACCGCGCCGTTGATCCCCGGGCCGTCCGAGCCGGTATCGCACAGCCAGTATTCCGGCCCGGGCATCTCGGCTTTCTGGAACTTCCAGCCGAACAGCTCGGCGTAGAATTTGGTGAGCGCCTCGGGCTGGTTGGCCGGAATCTCGAAATGGACGACGCGATTGGTCATGGCTGCTCCTGTTCGTCGACGGATGGTCTCGCCGGAAAAGACGGCAATTCTTCGCGATCATTCTCGAAATAGCTCGCCCGCACCGGAGCGCTGCTTTCAGCGCGCACCCTTGGCAAGGGCGTGCGACGGGTGACGTGCGTCGCCACGTCGATTTTGCGGGCGAACGTACATGATGACCGAATCCGGACGTTCGGTCTTGACCTTGAGCGCCGCGATGAGCGCGTCTTCGGCATCCACCAGGATGCGGTCCATCTTTCCATTCAGCTTGAGCCCGACGGTGAATTGCATCGGAAGCCTCCTGCAGAGTGACGCGCGCCCAGGCGCGAGCCGGCGCGTCCTTCCGGCCTCTCGTCATTATACCAGGTACTTGCCGAGGGGCACGGTTTCGGAACACCTTCAGATTCAAGAACGCCCGATGGGCGCCGCGTCGACACCGGTGGATCCCGAATAGTCGACATAGGCCTCGCGTACCGTCTCGATGTGGTCGCGCATCGCTGCGGCGGCGCCGTCGCGATCGCCGCGCAGGATCGCCGCGATGACCTGCCGTGCTCGCCATGCGACTGCGCCAGCCGCCCGAGGCCGCGGAACTGCGCGCGGCGGAACGGCGCGATGCGCGGCCCGCGTCGCCGCGGTGAGCTCGGCCAGATAGTCGTTGTGGGCGCCGGCATAGATCGCGCATGTGGAAAGCTTCGTTGATCTCGTGATAGCGCTGCGGATCGCCGGCGCGGACCAGCGCGCGCGAGGCCTTCGTGCGCGGCCTCGAGCGCGTGGCGCTCCGCGCCGGTCATGCGCGCGGCGGCAAGGCCGCGCACAGTGCCTCGAGCTCCTTCATCGCCTCGAACATGCCGAGCAGGCGGTCGTCGCCGGGATGCGCCACCACGGCTCCGCGATGCGGACGCGCCTCGACCAGGCCGCTCGCCGCCAACTGCCGGATCGCCTCGCGCACCGGCGTGCGCGAGACCGCGAAGCGGCGCGCCAGCTCGGTTTCGTCGAGCGCCGTGCCGGGCGCCAAGCACGCCGCGCACGATTTCGTCGGCGAGCTGCGTGGCGCAGCTCCTCGGCCAGCGTCTTTCGCGGCACGGCGACGCGGCGGGCGGGCGCCCCTTTCGGCTTCCGGGTCTTTGCTGCGGCGCGCCGCTCGAGCACGACAAGGCTCCCCTCAACGCGTGTCGCCGGCCGCCTCGATCAGGCTCACATGGGCGGCGACGACGCGCCAGCCTTCGGGGAAGCGCACCCAGGTCTGCATCTGCCGGCCGACCTTGCCCGGCATGGTGACGCGATGGAACAGGGTCGAGGCGACCGCGAAGTCGCGGCCATAGGTGGTGATCACGGTGCGCGATAGCGTGCGCGCCAGGCCGACCGGCGAGCGCGCGGCGCGGAACGCCGCGATCTCCGCATAGCCGTAGAGGTTCTCGGCGACGCCGTAGCGGATGGTGCGCGGGTCGTCGCGGAACAGCGCGTCGAGCGTCGCGACGTCGTTGGTCACCAGCGCCTGCTCGTAGCGCTCGAAGGCGGCGCTGCACCTCGGCGACCACCTCGGGCAGGTCGATCTCCATGCGGCTTCTCCTACAGACTTGGGCCGCGGCGCCGCCGACGACGCCTGCATGTCTCCAGCGCGTGGGCGATGCGCAAGCGCCACGTCCTCGCGCCACGGCGCCGCGATGATCTGCACGCCGATCGGCAGCGGCGTCAGCGGCACCGGCACGGCGACCACCGGCAGGCCGATGAACGAGATCGGCTGGGTGTAGATGCCGATATTGGGCCGCAGCGGCAAGCTCGACGCCGTCGAGCACGAATGTCTGCTGGCCGATCGGCGGGCGCGGTGCACGGCGTGGCGGGCGCGAGGATGGCGTCGACGCCATCGAACAGTGCCACGCACCTGCTCGCGATACCAGCGGCGGAATTTCTGCGCCTGGATCACCAGCGTGGCCGGCACCATGGCGCCGGCGATCAGCCGGTCGCGCACGGCGGGGTCGAAATCGCCGGCGCGCCGGCGCAGGCCGATCGAGATGCAGGCGCGGCGCCTTCGGTCGCGGTGATGACGTAGGCGGCCGCCCGCGCCCGCGCGGCTTCGGGGATCTCGATCTCGCGCGTGACGCCGAGCGCCGGCGGCCACGCGGTCGACCGCGGCGAGCGCCTCGGGAACAGCGCCGCGGCGAAAATAGCCGCCGGCCACTGCGATGCGCAGGCCCTCGGCGCCGCGATCGAGCGTGCGAGGCCGGCTCGGCCGGCGCTCGGTCGCAGACCGGATCGTCCGGATCGGGGCCCTGCATGGCGTCATAGGCGAGCGCGAGATCGCGGGCGCGTGCGCGCCAGCGGCCCGAGATGATCGAGGCTGGCGACGAACGGAAAGCTGCGCGCCCGCGACAGCCGGCCATAGGTCGGCTTCAGCCCGAACAGGCCGCAGAACGAGGCCGGCACGCGGATCGAGCCGTTGGTGTCGGAGCCGAGCGCGAGCGGCACGAGGCCGCCCGCGACCGCGCCGCCCGAGCCGCCCGACGAGCCGCCCGTCATGCGCGACGGGTCGTGCGGATTGCGCGAGGGGCCGTCATGGACGTTCTCGCCGGTGAAGTCGTAGGCGTACTCGCCCATGTTGAGCGCGCCGACCAGCACGGCGCCGGCCGCCTCGAGGCGCTCGATCAGCGTGGCGTCGCGCGGTGGCCGGCGGGCGGTCGCGATTGATCTTCGAGCCGGCGAGCGTCGGCAGGCCGGCGACGTCGAACAGGTTCTTCACCGCGAACGGCACGCCGGCGAGCGGCCCGAGCGAGCGGCCGCGCCGCGCGCGCCGCATCGACGGCGCGCGCCTTGGCGCAGCGCGCGATCGCGCGGTGACGGCGGTGAACGCGTTGAGCTGCCTTGTCGCGCGCCGCGATGCGCGCGAGCGCCAGCCTCGACGGTGCCGACCGCGCTGGTCTCACCGGCCGCGACCGCTCGCGGCGATCTCGGCGGCCGAGATCCAGGCGGCATCCATGCGCGTCGGCGGCAGTCAGGCTGCGAACACCGGCGCCGGCTCGGCCTCGTCCGGCAGCTGGAAGCCCTGCCACCAGCGCGGCCATCCGGAACGTCACCTCGAGGTGCTGGCGGATCGCCGGCTTCCAGGCCGGCTCGACCTGAAGGCCGAGCACCGGCGCCGCCGCATCGATGAAGCTGATCCAGCGCATCCGGCGTCGTCATGGCGTCCCCCCGTTGGCCGCGGCCTTGCTTTCCGCAGTCTCCTCGGCGAAGTGGCAGGCGACCTCGCGGTCGGTGCCGAGCCGGCGCAGCAGCGGCATGATCTCCTTACAGGCATCGCGGCCGTTCGGGCAACGGCCATAGAACCGGCAGACGTTCGGATCGGGGTCGATCGGGCTGCGCGGCTCGCCGGTCAGCCGCAGGCGGTCGCCGCCGTCCTCGCGCAGCCGCGGCACCGCGGCGACCAGCGCCCGCGTATAGGGATGCGGCGGGAATCGAACACCGCGCGGGCCGGACCCGCCTCGACGATCTGGCCCAGATACATGACGAGGATGCGGTCGCACAGCAGGCGCACCACGTTGAAGTCGTGGGAGACGAACAGATAGCTCATGCCGAGCTCGGCCTTGAGCCGCTGCAGCAATTGCAGGATGACGACCTGGACCGAGACGTCGAGAGCGGCGGTCGGCTCGTCGAGCATCAGCAGGTCGGGCTCGACACCGATCGCGCGGGCGATGCCGACACGGGCGTTCTGGCCGCCGGAGAGCTGATGCGGATAGCGCGACAGCAGAGCCAGCGGCAGCCCGCACTCGTCGGCCGCCCACTCGCAGCGTGCGCGGCGAGCGCTTGCCGCCGCCAGATGTTGCAGCCGCCGCAGCGGGTCGGCGATGGCGTCGAAGGCGGTGAAGCGCGGATTGAGGCTGTCGTCGGCGTCCTGGAAGACCATCTGGATGCGCGCGCGATCGGGATCATGGGCGAAGCGGCGCGCCTGGGTCAGCGACATGTCTCGCGGGAATCGAGGCGGATGATCCCGGCGCTCGGGTCGATGAGCCGCGCCAGCAGCCGCACCAGCGTGGACTTGCCGCAGCCGGACTCGCCGACCAGCCCGACCGTCTCGCCCTTGCGCACCGTAAAGCTCACGTCGTCGACCGCGACCACGTGCGGAAGCTGCTGCGGCCCGCGGCGCCGCAGCCGGCCGAGCGGCCCCAATGCCTTGCCGACCGGAAAGCGTTTCGACAATTCGGCGACGTCGAGGAGCGCGGTCATTGCACCGGGTTCCAGCAGGCGACCATGTGGCTGTTGGCGCGCATCCGGCGCGGCAGCGGCTGATCGCACGCGGCGATCTTTCGCGGGCAGCGCTCGGAGTAGCGGCAAGGCGGCAGATCGGCGCGGCGCAGGTCCGGCAGCGCGCCCGGAATCGAGGCGAGGTCGTCGAGGCTCGCCGCCGCATCCGGCGTCGCGGCGATCAGCTCCGCCGTGTAGGGATGCGCGGCGTGGTCGAACAGCTCGCGGGTTGCGGCGTTCTCCACCACGTGGCCGGCATGCATGACGACGATGCGGCCGGCGCGCTGGCCGGCGAGCGCGAGGTCGTGGGTGATGAACACCGTCGCCATGCCGATCTCGGCGGCGAGATCGCCGATCAGGTCCATGATCACCGCCTGGGTGGTGACGTCGAGGCCGGTGGTCGGCTCGTCGGCGATCAGCAGCGCCGGGCGCGCGGCGAGCGCGATGGCGATCATCACCCGTTGGCACATGCCGCCCGACATCTCGAACGGATAGGCCTTGGCGCGGCGCGCCGGGTCGGTGATGCCGACGGTGCGCAGAAGCTCGACGGCGCGCTCGGGGGCCTCGGCGCGGGTGACGTTGCCGTGGCGGATCAGTACGTCGGCGATCTGCCGCCCGACCGCGCGGATCGGGTTCAGCGCGGTGCGCGGATTCTGAAAAATCATCGCGATCTCGCGGCCACGGACCTCGGCAAGCTCGCTGGCGCTGGCCCCCAGCAGATCGAGCCCGCCCAGCATGGCGCGGCCGGAGGTGACGCGGGCGGCGGCGTCGAGGATTCCCATCACCGCATAGGCGGTGACCGACTTGCCCGAGCCCGAACTCGCCGACGATCGCCACCGTCTCGCCCTTGCCGACCGAGAAGCTCACCTTCTCCAGCGCGCGCACCACGCCCGAACGGGTGCGGAACTCGACCGACAGGTCCTCGATGGCGAGCGCCGGGGCGGCCGCCGGCGCGTTCGGCCGCATGGCCTGCAGCAATGCGTCGTCCGCGGTCGCCGCCAATGCATTCACGTGCGCCTCCGCGGATCGACGATGTCGCGCAGCCCGTCGCCGAGCAGGTTGAAGCAGAACACCGCGATCATCAGGGCAAGGCCGGGAAACAGCGCGATCCACCATTCGCCCGACACCATGAAGGCGGCGCCTTCCGCCACCAT
This sequence comes from uncultured Alphaproteobacteria bacterium, assembly GCA_963755055.1. GTDB lineage: Bacteria > Pseudomonadota > Alphaproteobacteria > Rhizobiales > Xanthobacteraceae > AP-16. The sequence goes on from CAVWIS010000022.1 coordinate 302,130, forward strand.
GATCCCCCATTCGGGCGTCGGCGCCCGCACGCCCAGCCCGATGAAGGAGAGGCCCGCCGCGTTGAGGATGGCGTAGCCCATGGTGAGCGACATCTGCACCACCATGATGGGAAACACGTTGGGCAGCACCTGGAAGCCGACGATGCGCAGATCGCCGTTGCCGGAGAGCCGTGCCGCCTCGACGAAGCCGGCATCGCGCCGCACGTTGGCCTCGGCGCGTGCGACCCGCACGTAGAGCGGAAAGTTCACGATCGCGGTGGCGATGATGATGTTGGTGACGGTGTTGCCGAGCGCCGCCACGATGCCCATGGCGAGCACGAACAGCGGGAACGCCATGATGGTGTCGGCGATGCGGCCGACGATGCGGTCGGTCCAGCCGCCGAAGAAGTCCCGCCGCGATGCCGGCAAAACCGCCGACCGCGAAGACCAGCACGACGGAGACCACCGCAATGGTGAAATCGAGCCGGGTGGCGACGACGACGCGGCTGAAGATGTCGCGACCGAGCTGGTCGGTGCCGAACCAGTGGGCCGCCGACGGGGGTTTCAGCGCCGCCGCGGTGTCGCTCGCCAGCGGATCGATCGGTACGAGGACGGGTCCGACCAGGGCGGCGAGCAGGATCAGCACGAACAGCCCGAAGGCGAGCCCGGTGACCGGGTTCTCGCCGATCACGTAGCGGGCATGGCGCAGCATCGCGATCACGATTCGAGCCTCACGCGCGGATCGATCAGCCCGTAGACCACGTCGATCATCAGGTTCAGCGCGACGTAGAGCACCGCCATGGTGAGGACGAAGCCCTGGACCGGCGCAAAATCCGAGGCGATCAGCGCCTCGACCGCGTAGGAGCCGATGCCCGGCCAGGCGAAGACTTTTTCCACCAGCACATTGGCGCCGAGCAGGAAGGAGAACACCATGCCGAGCGTGGTGACGACCGGCAGCATGGCGTTGCGGAACGCATAGGTGACAACGACGGTGAACGGCGAGAGCCCGCTGGCGCGCGCGGTGCGCACGAAATCGGAGGACAGCACGGCGAGCATCGAGGCGCGGGTCATGCGGGTGATCGGCGCCAGCGAGAAGATGCCGAGCGTCAGCGCCGGCAGGAGGAGCTGGTTCAGGCTGGCGACAAAAGCCTCGCCGTTGCGGGCGATCAGGCTGTCGACCAGATAGAAGCCGGTCACCTGGGGCGGCGCGCTGAAGAAGACGTCGAGCCGACCGAGCGGCGGCGGCGCCCAGCCGAGCAGATAGTAGAACACGTAGACCAGGATCAGCCCGGTGAAGAACACCGGCAGTGACACGCCGGCGGTGGCGATCACCCGGCAGGCATGGTCGATCAGCGAGCCCGGCCGGGTGGCGGCCAGAATGCCGAGCGGGATCGCGATCGCCATGGCGACCGCGAGCCCGAGCAAGGTGAGCTCGCCCGATGCCGGCAGCCGCGTCGCGATCTCCGTCACCACCGGCTGGCCGGTGGTGAGCGAAGTGCCGAGATCGCCGTGGGCAAGATCGCCGACATAGCGGACAAACTGCTGGAGCCACGACTGGTCGAGACCGAGACGCACGCGGATCTGCTCGACCGCCTCCTTGGTGGCGGCAGGACCGGCGAAATAGGCGGCGGGATCGCCGGGCAGCATCCGGGTGAGCAGGAAGGTGACGATCACCACGCCGACCAGGCTCGGCACCGCGACCAGCAATCTCCTGGCGATCATGCCCAGCATGGCCTACCCGCAGGGTGGGCAAGATCGCCCGTTGAGCTCGTAGGGTGGGCAAATCGCCCGCAATGACGCCGTAAATCGAATGATGAATTGCCGGCGACTTGCCCACGCGGTGCCAATGCGCGAGGGCGTACCGCGTGGGCAAAATCGCACGCGGGGCCTGCGCAGATGTTTGCTGCTGTGGTGAGCGATTTTGCCCACCCTACGGTTCTCCGACATGCGCTACCCCTTCGCCAGCGTGCGATAGTCGAGCCGCCGGTGGAACCAGTAGCGATAGCCGGAGATGTTCTTCTGCATGGCGACGTTGAGATAGGGCTGGTAGAGCGGGATGCGCGGCAGGTCGACGAAAGCCTTGTCGACGAAACCCTTCACGTCCTTGTCGTAGGTCGCCTGGTCGCCGCTGGCGGCGGCGGCGCGCGCGTTGTCGATCAGCGCGTCCATCTCCTTGCTCTGGTAGCTCATGGTATTGAACACGGCGTTCTGGCCATGGTAGGTCCAGAAGAAGAAATATTCCGGATAGTCGAGCCAGCCGGAAAACACGTTGGCGATCAGCGGCAGCTCCTTCTTGATCAGCTCGTTGCGCCAGTTGGCGCCGGGGATCTTGTTGATCGTGGTCCTGATGCCGATCTGCCCAAGACTTCTCCTGGAGGAGGACGCAGAGCGGCTCGTTGACCACCGCGAAGCCGAGGTCGAACGACAGCGTGGTCTCGAAGCCGCCGGCGAGGCCGGCCTCCGCCATCAGGGCGCGCGCCTTGTCGAGATCGGTGTCGTAGCTGTGCGGCTGCGGCCACGACACCGTGGTGGCGGCGTCGTGCGGCGCGCCGAACATCGGCTTCGCCTGGCCGAACATCACCGCGTCCATGATCTTGCGATAGGGAATCGCGCAGGCCACCGCCTGCCGCACCTTCGGATTGTCGAACGGCGGCTTTTTGACGTTCATGCCGATGTACTGGATGCCGTTGCTGATCGGCGTCGAGACGATCTTCAGCCTGGCCTGCTGCTTCATCTCGGCGAAATCCTTCGGCGGCAGGTCGAAGGAGATGTCGGCGTCGCCGCGCTCGAGCAGCGCCCGCCGGTTGCCGGCGGACGGCACCATGCGCCATACGATGCGCCGGATCTTCGGCATGGGGCCGCTTTTCCAGGCGTCGTTGCGCTCGTAGATCAGCTCGCTGCCGGGCTGCCAGCTCACCATGCGATAGGCGCCGCCGCCCGCCACGTTGGTCTTGACGTAGTCGAGGCCCCAGGGGTCGCTCGCCGTCGCCTTCGATTTCACCAGCTTCGAGTTCATCACGCAGGGCACGATGACGGCGAGGTCGGGGATGGTGAGATTGTCCTTGCGGATGAAGTCGACGCGGAACGTGTGATCGTCGACCGCGACGAACTGCTCGGGCTTTTCCAGCGAACCCGCCTTCATCTGGAAGGTCGGAAAGCCGCCGACCAGAACGGCGCGATCGAACGACCACTTGGCGTCATGGGCGGTGATCGGCGTGCCGTCGTGGAACACCGCGTCCTTGCGCAACTTGAAGGTGATCGACATGTCGCCGACGGAAAAATCCTCGGCGAGCTCGGGGACGATCTTGTCGCGGTCGTAATAGTCGCTGCCGTCGGCAAGCGTCTTCTTCTCGTGGGTGAGCAGCCGGTCGTAGCAGTTCCACGACGTCTCATAGCCGGGCACGATGGTGCCGACACCGTGGATGTCGAGATTGTTCGGCCCGCTCTCGCTCACCAGGAGAAGGGTTTCCTGGCGCGACTGGGCCTTGGCCGGGGACCAGACCGCGGGAGCGGCGACCATGCTGCCGGCCACGGCGGTCATCGACTTGAGGAACTCTCGGCGCTTCATGCGGGGGGCCTCCGGCGTTGATCGGGCCGTCAACCGCAAAGGTCGTGCCAGTCGCCCGACGATTCCGCCGGATCGCGGCTAAGGGTCTAGCGATAATCGATGATTCGGGTGGGAGGAGGCGACGCCCGGGAGCGCGCTGCAGGTCCGCTCCGACGGATTGCATACAATCTGCCGGGATTTGCCGAAAAAATAGGCAGGCGAAATCTGGCTGACGCGACCGAGATCAGAAGAGCAGCTTGCCGGCGGCGACCAGCAGCATGGCGGCGAGCAGCAGCCGCAGAAAGGCTTCCGGAACCCGGGTCGCCAGGTGGCTGCCGAGCACGACGCCCGGCAGCGAGCCGACCAGCAGCGAGCCGAGCAGCATCCCGTCGATCGAGCCCAGCATCCAGTGGCCGAGGCCGGCGATCAGGGTGAGCGGCACCGCATGGGCGATGTCGGAGCCGACGATGCTGGCGATCGGCAGCCGGGGATAGAGCATGATCAGCGCGGTCACGCCGATCGCGCCGGCGCCGACCGAGGAGATCGAGACCAGGATGCCCAGCCCTGCGCCGACGATGGTCGTCAGCATGCCGGTGCGCCGCACGTCGAGCTCGCCGACGCGCGCCGCATAGGCAGCGAACAGGGTGCGGCGGAAGATCAGGATGAACGCGGTGCAAAACAGCGCCGCGCCCAGCACCACGGTGATCAGCTGGTGCGCCGCCGAGCCGTGCAGGTCGACGCGCGACAACCCGATGAGGGTGATCACCGCGGCCGGCACGCTGCCTGAGGCGAGACGCCCGACCACGCGCCAGTCGATGGTGCGGCCGAGCCCGTGCATGAACGTGCCCGCGGTCTTGGTGGCGGACGCGTAGAGCAGGTCGGTGCCCACCGCGGTCGCCGGATGGAAGCCGAACAGCAGGATGAGCAGCGGCGTCATCAGCGATCCGCCGCCGACGCCGGTCATTCCCACCAGCATGCCGACGCAGAACCCCGACAGCGAGTGGAGCGGGTTGATGGCCGAGATGAATTCCATGCCGGACCGGTTCAAGGATTCGCGGCGGGAAATATACGATGATTGCGCGGGCGAAGCCCGACCGATTGACCGATGCCGAGATCGTGGCTGCGCGGCACGTCCACCGCCACAATGGTGGCGCCGTCGGCGGCGCCGATGGCGATCTCGACGCGCCGGGCCGGCCCCATGCCGTGCACCCGGCGGACCGTCCCGGTGAACGCCGCGCCATCCGGCGGCACCAGCGCCATCTCGTAGGGACGAACGAACAGGCTCGCGGCCCCGTCGCGCACACCCTGGGCGTCGAGCCCGGTTGGCGAGCCCGCAAAGCTGACGGCGGCGGTCGCGATCGTCACCGGCAGCATGATCAACTCGCCGATGAACTCGTGCACGAAGGCGGTCGCGGGCCGCTCGTAGATCTCTGCCGGCGTGCCGGTCTGCTCGATGCGGCCGCGGTTCATCACGACCACGCGGTCCGCCACGTCGAGGGCTTCCTCCTGGTCGTGGGTGACGAAGACGCTGGTGACGTGGATCTCGTCGTGCAGGCTGCGCAGCCAGCGACGCAGCTCCTTGCGCACCTTGGCGTCGAGCGCGCCGAACGGCTCGTCGAGCAGCAGCACCCGCGGCTCGATCGCCAGCGCCCGTGCCAGCGCCACGCGCTGGCGCTCGCCGCCGGACAGCTGGCCAGGCTGGCGCGAGGCCAACCGGCCGATGCGCAGGAGGTCGAGCAGCTTGCCGACGCGCGCGCGGATCTCCTCCTCGCTTCCGCGAAGCCGGCGGGGGCGGACGCGCAGGCCGAAGGCGATGTTCTCGAACACCGTCATGTGGCGGAACAGCGCATAGTGCTGGAACACGAAGCCGACATTGCGCTCGCCGACGCTGCGCGAGAGCGCATCGACGCCGTCGAAGCGGACCTCGCCGTCCTCCGGCCATTCGAGCCCGGCGATGATGCGCAACAGCGTGGTCTTGCCCGACCCCGACGGCCCGAGCAGCGCCGTGAGCTGCCCGGCGGGAATGTCGAGATCGACGGCGTCGAGCGCCGCGAAGGCGCCGAACCGCTTGGTGACGTTGCTGATGTCGATCTTCATCGCCTCAGTCCGTGGCGAGGCGGCGTTCGAGGAGCGTATTGGCGACCAGCGTGACCAGCGCCAGGAGGGCGAGCAGCGAGGCCACCGCGAATGACGCCATGAAATGGTATTCGTTGTAGAGGATCTCGATGTGCAGCGGCATGGTGTTGGTCTCGCCGCGGATATGACCGGACACCACCGAGACCGCGCCGAACTCCCCCATGGCGCGCGCATTGCACAGCAGGATGCCGTAGAGCAGCGCCCATCTGACGTTGGGGAGGGTTACGCGCAGGAAGGTCACCAGCCCGGAGGCACCGAGCGAGCGGGCGGCCTCCTCTTCCTGGGTGCCCTGCTCCTGCATCAGCGGAATGAGCTCCCGCGCCACGAACGGAAAAGTGACGAACAGGGTGGCGAGCACGATTCCCGGCACCGCGAAGATGATGCGGATATCGTGGGCCTGCAGCCACGGTCCGACGAGGCCCTGGGCGCCGAACAGCAGCACGAAGACGAGGCCCGCGATCACCGGGCTCACCGAGAACGGCAGATCGATCAGGGTGATCAGAAAGCTTTTCCCCCAAAACTCGAACTTGGCGATCGCCCAGGAGGCGACGAGGCCAAACAGCAGGTTGAGACCGACCGAGATGGCGGCGACCAGCAGGGTCAGCCGGATCGCCGCGACGGCGTCGGGCTCGCTGAGCGCCGCCAGATAGGGCCCGATGCCGCGGGCAAGAGCCTGATGCAGCACGGTGGCGAGCGGCAGGACCAGGAAGACGGCGAGGAACAGGACGGCGGTCGCGATGATGATCCAGCGCAGCGGGGCCGGCTCCGTGCGCACCGCCTGTCTCGGTCGCCTGGGCACCGTCATGACCGACCCGTCCGCTGCTCCGACCACCGCTGCAACAGGTTGATCGCCAGCAGGATCGCGAAAGAGGCGACCAGCATCACCACCGCGATTGCGGTGGCGTCGGCATAGCGGAACTCCTCCAGCCGGATCACGATCAGCAGCGGCGCGATCTCGGAGACGTTGGGGATGTTGCCGGCGATGAAGATCACCGACCCGTACTCGCCGACCGCCCGCGCGAACGCCAGCGCAAAACCGGTGAGCAATGCGGGGCCGATCGACGGCAGGATCACCTTCATGACGATCTGCAGGCGATTGGCGCCGAGACTTGCCGCGGCGTCCTCGAGCTCGGCGTCGAGATCCTGCAGCACCGGCTGGACGGTGCGGACCACGAACGGCAACCCGATGAAGATGAGCGCCACCAGGATGCCGAGCGGCGTGAAGGCGATTTTCAATCCGACCAGCCCGAGCATCGAGCCGAGCAGGCCGCTTGGGGCGAACAGCGTGCTGAGCGCGATGCCGGCCACAGCGGTCGGCAGGGCAAACGGGATGTCGACGATGGCGTCGAACACCCGACGGAACGGAAATTCGTAGCGCACCAGCGCCCATACAACGATGGCGCCGAACACCAGGTTGATGGCGGCGGCCACCAGCGAGAGGCCGAAGCTGAGCTTGAGCGCATTGAGGGTGCGACGCGCTGTCAGGATCGCCCAGAGCTGGTCGGGGCCGAGCTCAGCGGTCTTGAGAAACAGCCCGGCGAGCGGGATGAGGACGATCAGCGCCAGCCACGTCAAGGTGATCGCCAAGGTGATCCCGAATCCCGGAATCACGCTGGCGGGGGGCTTGCGTCGGCGCGTCGAGACGGTGGTCACGCGGCGTCGCGTCCTGTGCAATCCGGCGTCGGCAAAAATCCCGATCTCGATTCACTGGCTGTATATCTCGTCGAAAATGCCGCGGTCGGCAAAATGTTTCTTCTGCGCGGCCCGCCAGCCGCCGAAAACCTCGTCGACGGTGAACAGGTCAATTTTGGGAAAAACCCCGGCAAAGGCCTTCGCCACCTCGGGATCGCGCGGCCGATAATAGGATTTCGCCGCGATCTCCTGGCCGGCCCTGGTGTAGAGAAAACCCAGATAGGCTTCCGCCGCGGCCCGCGTACCCTTGCGGTCCACCACCTTGTCGACCACGGCGACCGGCGGCTCCGCCAGGATCGAGCGGGACGGCATCACGATCTCGAGCTTGTCGGGGCCAAGCTCGTTGACCGACAGCATGGCCTCGTTCTCCCAGGCGATCAGCACGTCGCCGACGCCGCGCTCGACGAACGTGATGGTGGAGCCGCGGGCGCCAGTGTCGAGCACCGGGACATTGGCATAGATCGCCCGCACGAACTCCTTGGCCTTGGCCTCGTTGCCGTCGAGCTTGAGCCGATAGCCCCAGGCCGCCAGGTAGTTCCAGCGGGCGCCGCCGGAGGTCTTGGGGTTCGGGGTGATCACCTTGACGCCCGGCTTGACCAGGTCGTGCCAGTCGCTGATCTGCTTGGGGTTGCCCTTGCGCACCACGAACACGATGGTCGACGTGTAGGGCGAGGCGTTTTGCGGAAAGCGCTTCTGCCAGTCGGCCGCGACCAGCCCGCGATCGGCGAGCGCGTCGACGTCGTAGGCGAGCGCCAGCGTCACCACGTCGGCGGCGAGGCCATCGATCACCGAGCGCGCCTGCTTGCCGGAGCCGCCATGCGAGGCCTTGATCTCGATGGTCTTGCCGGTTTCGGCCTTGAACTGCTTGGCAAAGGCCGCATTGATCGCGGCGTAGAGCTCCCGCGTCGGGTCATAGGATGCGTTGAGCAGCGTGACGTCGGCGGCGAGTGCCGGTGACACCAGGGAAAGGGCCGCCGCCACCAAGGCGAGCATGCGTGCCATCCGGGTCTCCATCCATTGCGGTCGGACGGACCCAGGGGGCCCGGTCGCGACGAGAGCACCTGCTCCGGCCTACGGAACGATGTGATCGTCCGGCGTGACAACGCTCTCGCCCGCCAGATGGATCCCGCACTCCGTCTTGTCGCGCCCTCTCCAGCGTCCGGCGCGCCAGGTTTCTCCCGGCTCTGCCCGGCTCGTACACGGCATGCATCCGACCGAGGCGAAACCACGCGCTTCGAGCGGATGTCGGGGCAGGCCCGCGGTGCGGAATATAGCATCAATCTCGTCCCGCGTCGCCTGGGCGAGCGGGTTGAATTTCAGCCGCAGCCCGTCGGCCTCGACCAGCGGCAGCGTTGCGCGAGCGTCGCCATGATACCGCTTGCGGCCGTTGATCCAGCCGTCAAAACCCTCGAGCGCGCGCCGCAGCGGCGCGACTTTTCGCAAGGCGCAGCAGGTATCGGGATCGGAATGCCACAGGTCGCGCGCCGCGTCCCGGCGCAGGGCGGCCGGCGCCGGCCGGATGGTGCGCACGTCGGTGAGCCCGAGATGCGCCGCGATCGTGTCGCGGTAGGCGAGCGTCTCCTCGAACAGCCATCCGGTATCGACGAAGACGATCGGGATCGCCCGGTCGACGTCGGCGACGATCTTCAAGAGCGCGGCGGATTCGGTTCCGAACGACGAGACCGCGGCCACGCGGTGGCGACCGAGCCGCTCTACCGCGGCGGCAACGATGTCGACCGGCCGGGCGCCGGCAAGGCGGCGCGACAATTCCTCGGCGGCAAGCGCCAGCATCCCGGGCTCGAGCATGGCGGCTGTGGCGAGAAGCGATCGGGTTGCCCTCATCGGTCCGCCTCCTGGAGATGCGGGACGCCACGGCCCGGAGCCGTCGTGCCGATGCGAGCCCTGAGCGCCGTCGGCCGGCCGTCGCCGGTCGGCTGGTAGAACACGCTGAAGCGCCGCAGCGCGTCGGGGAACGCCGCCGCATCGGCGTCCTTGGTCACCTCGAAGGCGTCGAAGCCGGCGCGGAGCAGGAACATGAACTGGTCGCGCAGCACCTGGCCGGTGGCGCGCAGTTCGCCGCGAAAGCCGTAGTGCTCGCGCAGCTGCCGGGCCTGGCTGTAGGCGCGGCCGTCGCGGAAGATCGGGAAGACGAGCGCCACCAAAGCGAGCCGGTCGAGATGCGGCGCAAGCTCGCGCACCTGGCGATTGTTCGGCCAGATCACGCCGGTCGGCGCGTCGCGGCCGGCGAATTCTTTCGCATCGGCGAGGAAACGCGCGGCCGGAACCAGGACCGCGCCGTCGGCTCCGGGCAGTCGGCGCGTCGATCGATGCGACGCCGCACGAAAGCGTTCGCTCAGTCGACAGCGAACTGATGCCGTGGCCGGAAAGCGCTCTAATCGAGCCGCATAGACGCGCTCCTTGAATGGCTCGACGCCGAGGCGCTTGACGGTGTCGACAAAGAGCTCGTCGGGCCGCTCGCGCAGCTCGACATAGGCCTGCGACCACGTCCTCGACCACGTCGGCGACCTCGCGCATAGGGCACGGCGGGCCCGAGCAGCGCGCCGAGCTCGGCATGCTCGTCGGCGCGCCCGCCGAGGGTGATCTGGTAGAATTCCTCGCCGTTCTTCTCGACGCCGAGAATGCCGATATGGCCGACATGGTGATGGCCGCAGGCATTGATGCAGCCGGAAATGTTGATGTGCAGCCGGCCGAGACTCGCGGGCGAGATCGAGATTGCGGAACCGGCGGGTCAGCTCCTGCGCCACCGGGAATCGAGCGGGCATTGGCGAGGCTGCAATAGTCGAGCCCCGGGCAGGCGATGATGTCGGAGACGAGCCCGACATTCGGCGTCGCGACGCCGATGGCGTCGAGCGCCTGCCACAGCGCCGGCAGGTCGCGCTTGGCGCACATGCGGCAGGACCAGGTTCTGCTCGTGGCCGACACGGATCTCGCCGAACGAATAGCGATCGGCAAGATCGGCGATCGCCTCCATCTGCTCGGCGGTGGCGTCGCCCGGCGGGCCGCCCTCGGGCTTGAGCGACAGCGTGACGATGGCATGGCCCGGCACCTTGTGGTTGGCGACCGAGTTGCCGAGCCAGGCGTCGAAGCGTCGGTCGTTGGCGCGCGCCTTGGCGAGCTCGGCCGGATCGTCGGCGAGCCGTTCGTAGTCGGGATAGCGGAAGCGGCGCGGCGACGTCGGCGATCACCGCCGGATCGAGCGCCAGCGCGCCGTCCTTGATCGACTGCCATTCGGCCTCGACCTCGCGGGCGAACGCCTCGGCGCCGAGCTCGTGCACCAGGATCTTGATGCGCGCCTTGTAGATGTTGTCGCGCCGGCCGTACTGGTTGTAGACGCGCAGGATCGCCTCGACATAGCTCAGCAGATCGCGCTTGGGCAGGAACGGCTTGATGGTCTTGCCGATGAACGGCGTGCGCCCGAGCCCGCCGCCGACGATCACCTCGAAGCCGGTCTCGCCGGCGCCGTTGCGATGCAGCCGCAGCCCGATGTCGTGCACCTTGATGGCGGCGCGGTCGTGGGCGGCAGCGGTCACCGCGATCTTGAACTTGCGCGGCAGGAAGGAGAATTCCGGATGCAGCGTCGAATGCTGGCGCAGCATCTCGGCACAGACGCGCGGATCCTCGATCTCGTCGGGGGCGACGCCCGCCCACTGGTCGGTGGTGATGTTGCGCACGCAGTTGCCGCTGGTCTGCATGCCGTGCAGGCCGGCGCGCGCCAGGTCCGCCATGGCGTCGGGCAGGTCCTCGAGCTTGATCCAGTTGAGCTGGATGTTCTGGCGCGTGGTGAAATGGCCGTAGTTGCGGTCGTAGCGGCGCGCGACATGGGCCAGCGTGCGCATCTGCTCCGACGACAGCGTGCCGTAGGGGATGCGCGATGCGCAGCATGTAGGCGTGGAGCTGCAGATAGACGCCGTTCATCAGCCGCAGCGGCTTGAACTCGTCCTCGGTCAGCTCCCCGGCGAGCCGCCGCCGCACCTGGTCGGCGAACTCGGCGACCCGTTCGGCGACGAGGGTGCGGTCGAGCTCGTCATAGACGTACATGGCGGCACTCCTTCACGCGGGCGACCTCGCCCGGCGATCGCGACGGTCGGGCCGGCGACGCGGATGCGCTCGCGCAGATTCCCCGGCAGCAGGCGGCCGTCGGGACCAGGCGTCACCGGCGCCACATAGGGGCCGACGGCGCTGAGATCGTCGGCGGTCGCGGCGGCGAGCAATGCGCCGGCATCGCCGGCGGTGGTCACAACCGCGGCGGCGGCGAGATCGGTGCTCCAGCCGCCGCCGGCGGTCCAGAACACCACGGCGCCGTCGGCGGTCCGGTTGGCGGTGACGACGACCGGCCCGGTGATCTTCAGCTTCTGCTGCTGCGGCGCGGTCATGCGGCCTCCTCGAGCGGCATGGCGGTTTCCGCCGCGCGCCTGAGCGGGGCAACGCCCGGAACCACGACGACCCGCACTCCGGCCGCCCTGAGAACCACCAGCTCCGCGCCGCCGCTGCCGAACGCAGACGGATCGCCGCCCGTCAGCCGGACCACAGTCTGCCCGGAGCGGGCCGCCTGCAGCATCAGGCGATTGATGCCGTCCTGGCCGATCCCGGGCTCGCCTGCCCGCCTGCCGACGAAGACGCGCACCGCATCGCGCCGGGCGCGTTCGAGAATCTCAAGCGTCACCTGCTCGTCATGGAGCACCACGTCGGCGCTCTGCAGCGCGTGCAGCGCCTTCAAGGTGAGGAGGTCCGCGTCCCCCGGGCCGGCGCCGACCATGAAGACCGTGCCGGGAGACGTCGGCGCGCGGCCGGCGGCATCGATGGCGCCCACCAGCTCGGCTTCGGCCTCCAGGCTGCGGCCCGCCAGCAGGGCAGCGGCGATCGGCCCGTCGACCACGCTCTCCCAGAACCGGCGGCGCGCGACAGTTTTCGACAGCGCCGCGCCGAGCCGCTCGCGGTAGCGCCCCATCAGGGCAGCAAGCTCGCCGATCCGTGCCGGCAGCAGCGCCTCGATGCGCTCGCGCAGCCGGCGCGCCAGCACCGGGGCGGCGCCGCCGGTCCCGATCGCCACCACGACATCGCCGCGATCGACGATAGCCGGCACGATGAACGTCGACAGATCCGGCCGGTCGACCACATTGACGGGAATTTTGCGTGCCCGGGCCTGCGCGGCGATCCCGGCCGCCCAGCCGGTGCCGCTGGCCGCGATGACCGCGACGGCATCCGACAGGTCGACCGGCGAGCCATCCGCCGCCACCACCTCGAGCCGCTCGTCGGCCTCGATCTCGCTGTCGTACCCCGCATCATCGACATACCAGCGCACGCGCGCGCCGGCCGCGCGCAGCAGACGCAGCTTGTTTGCCGCCGCCTCTCCGCCGCCGGCGAGGACGACTGTTCCGCCGCCAAGGTCGAGAAACACTGGAAAGAACCGCATGGCACCTTTTCGGGGGTTGACCAGAATTTTTTTCTATATAAGACAGAATATGAGCGCCGCAAAGACAAAAATATTCTATCTGCGCGGCCCACGAGGTGTAGAACATCCGATGTTTCGACCGGCCGAAAACAGCAATCCTGTTCCGGTGCGTGCGCCGGAATCCGACGCGAATCGAGGGCCTCACATGGACCGGCTCGACGATCTCGAAGCGCAGAGCCTCTACATCCTGCGCGAGGCGTTCGCCCGGCTTCGCCGTCTGGCGCTGCTGTGGTCGCTCGGCAAGGATTCCAACGTGATGATCTGGCTCGCCCGGAAGGCATTCTTCGGGCGGCTGCCGTTTCCGGTGCTCCACGTCGACACCGGCAAGAAGTTTCCCGAGATGTATGCGTTCCGCGACCGCTACCGGGCGGAGTGGCAGCTCGATCTCATCGTCGAGCCGTGCCCGCCGCTCGAGAGCATGGATCCGACGCTGCCGCCAGCCGCCCGCTCGGCGGCGCGCAAGACCGAGGGCCTGAAGCTCGCCCTCGCCCGGCACGGCTTCGACGGTCTGATCGCCGGGATCCGCCGCGACGAGGAGCCGACGCGGGCCAAGGAGCGGGTGTTCTCGCCGCGCGGCGAAGCCGGAGGCTGGGACGTGCGCGACCAGCCGCCGGAATTCTGGGACCATTTCAACGCCAGCCCGCCGCCCGGCGCCCACATGCGGGTGCATCCGATCCTGCAATGGACCGAGGCCGACATCTGGGCCTACACGCAGCGCGAAAACATCCCGATCATCCCGCTCTACCTGGCGCGCGACGGCAAGCGCTACCGCTCGCTCGGCGATGCCGACATCACCTTTCCGGTCGCCTCGCAGGCGAAAACCATCGGCGACATCATCGTCGAGCTCGCCGCCACCAAGGTCCCGGAGCGATCCGGACGCGCCATGGACCACGAGACCGAGGACGCCTTCGAGCGGCTGCGCGCGTCGGGATATTTGTGAGGTTTTGTGATGAACGTTCCCCTCGCCGCTTCGCTCGCCGAGACCCGGAGGAAGCCGCGCGCGCTGGTGCGCATCGTCATCGTCGGGCACGTGGATCATGGCAAGTCGACGCTGATCGGGCGCCTGCTGCACGAGACCGGGAGCCTGCCCGACGGCAAGCTCGAGACCTTGCGCTCGTCGAGCGCGCGGCGCGGCATGCCGTTCGAGTGGTCGTTCCTGCTCGATTCGCTGCAGACCGAGCGCGACCACGGCATCACCATCGATACCAGCCAGATCCGCTTCGCCACGCCGGCCCGCGACGTCGTGCTCATCGATGCGCCCGGCCACACGGAATTCCTGCGCAACATGATCACCGGCGCCGCCCAGGCCGACGCCGCGCTCATGATCGTCGATGCGGTGGAAGGCGTGCGCGACCAGACGCGCCGCCACGCCTATCTGCTGCACCTGCTGGGCGTCCGCCAGATCGCCGTGGTGGTCAACAAGATGGACCGGGTGGGCTACGGCGAGGCACGCTTCCGCAGCGTCGAGGCCGACATCTCGTCGGTGCTGGCGGGCATGGGCCTGGCGGCGCAGGCGGTCATTCCGATCTCCGCCCGCGAGGGCGACGGGGTGGCGCGCCGCAGCGCGGCAACCGCGTGGCATCGCGGCCAGACCGTCCTCGAGGCGCTCGATGGGTTCGCGCCGGCGCCGCCGCTGCACGAAATGGCGCTGCGCATGCCGGTCCAGGCAATCTACAAGTTCGACGACCGGCGGATCATTTCCGGCCGGATCGAGACCGGGCGCATCGCGGTCGGCGACGAGATCGTGGCCATGCCGGCTGGGAGGACCGCCCGGGTGCGCTCGATCGAGACTTGGCCGGCGCCGGCCGGCGCCGCGGAGACCGCCGGGGCCGGGCAATCGATCGGCATCACGCTCGATACCGAGATCTTCGTCAACCGCGGCGACGTGGTGGCGGCGGCAGCGGCGCGACCGCAGGCGGCGCGCCGGCTGACCGCCCGGGTATTCTGGCTGGGCAGCGCGCCGCTTAAGGTCGGCACCGCCATCGAGGCGAGGATCGGGACCGCCGGATCGCGCGGCACGGTGACGCGGATCGAGCATTCGGTCGATCCCGGGCGGCTGGCCTCGGGCGGCGCCCGCGACATCGCGCAGAATCACGTTGGCGAGATCGAGATCGCGCTGGCGCGACCGGTCGCCGCCGACCCGTTCGCCGTCAACCCGCGGACCGGCCGCATCGTGCTCGAAGCCGACGGACGGATTGCCGGCGGCGGCCTCATTCTCTCGGGCGATGCAGACCGTCCGGCGGGCGCCGACGTGGTCCCGGTCGAGTCGGCGATCACGCCCGGGGAGCGGCTGCGGCGCTTCGGCCACCGTGGTGCGGTCATCTGGCTCACCGGCCTTCCCGGCTCGGGGAAATCGACGCTCGGCCGCGGGCTCGAGCGCCGCCTGTTCGAGGACGGCGGCGCGGCGGTGCTGCTCGACGGCGACACGCTGCGCGGTGGGCTCAATGCCGATCTCGGCTTTGCCCCGGCGGACCGCACCGAAAACGTCCGGCGGGTCGCCGAAGTGGCGGCGCACCTGGCGCATAACGGCTTCGTCGCCATCGTCGCCGCCGTCTCGCCGCTGGCCGCCGACCGGGCGCGGGCGCGGGCGATCGCCGGACCGCAATTCTACGAGGTGCACGTCGCGACCCCGCTCGACGTCTGCGAGCGGCGCGACCCCAAGGGCCATTATCGCCGCGCCCGGGCCGGCGAAATTGCCGGTTTCACCGGGGTGAGCGCGCCCTACGAGCGACCGGCCACGCCCGACCTCGCGGTCGGGACCGACGGGCTCGACCCGTCGGCCGGCGTCGAGCTTCTGTGGCAATTTCTCCGGGACGTCGGCGTGCTCTCAGCATCCCGCCGAGCCACGATGCCCGTGCCGTAACATCTTGTGAAACAATGCGGCGTAGCGTTCGGCCGCCGCGATTCCTGCGGCGCCCGCTTACCGGTTGCTCCACACTGCCCCGATGGCGCTGATCCGAGCCTGCACCTCCGACGACATTCCGGCGATCGCGGCGCTGTTCCAAAAGACGTTCCGCAACCCGCGCCGGCAGGCCCCGGCGTCGCTGATCTCCTATCTGGACGAGCTTTTTCTCCACCACCCGTGGTACGACCCGGAGCTTGCGTCGAAAGTCTTCGTGCGGCCCGACGGCAGCGTCGGCGGATTCATCGGCGTGCTGCCGTTGCGCATGTCGTTTCGCGGGCGCCCGGTGCGCGCCGCGGCGGCGGGCTCGCTGATGGTCGACCGGCCGGAGGAAAATCCGCTGGCCGGGGCGCGGCTGCTGCGCTCGTTCATGACCGGCCCGCAGGAATTATCGGTCAGCGAGACCGCGAACGCCCTGTCGCGCCGCATGTGGGACCAGCTCGGCGGCGAGCCGGTTGCGGGCGAGAGCATGGACTGGTTCCGCATCTTCCATCCCGCCGGGTTTTCGCTGGTCGCCGCCGGCCGACGGTTTCCGCCGGTGGCGCTGCTCCGCCCGGCCGCCGCCGGCTTCGACTGGATGGCGGACCGGGTCAGCGCCTTCTTCCGCCTCGACGAGCCGCAAGGTCCCATCCGCGACGCCGACGTCGACGACGACACCCTCACGCGGCACCTGATCGATTTCGCCGATCTCTATTCGCTGCGTCCCCGGTGGGATCCGGAAACCGTGACATGGCTCCTTGCGCAGGCGGCGCGCAAGCAGCGGCCGGGCACCCTGTTCCGGCGCGCCATCTACGCCCGCGACGGCAAGGCGCTCGGCTGCTATCTGTACTACGGCGGCGCCGGCAGGATCGCCACGGTGCTGCAGCTCTTCGCCCGTCCCGGGGCGGCCGCCACTGTAGTCGACAGCCTGTTCGCCCACGCCCACCATCACCGCAATGTCGCGGTCCGTGGACGCGCGCAGCCAAAACTCCTGGACGCGCTGCAGCAGCGCCGCTGCCTGTTCGTCTGCCGCTCGGCCGCGGTGGTGCACACAAGAGATGCCGAGCTCGTCGGAGCGATCCGCCAGGGCGACGACCTCATGACCGGGCTTGCGGGAGAATCGTGGACGCGTCTGGTCGGCGATGATTTTGTTTGATGAACACAATCTTAATCCGAACGCATAGAATTTTAGTCTAAAGTTTACGCCGTTTTTGGTTCGACGTTGTATGCATCCCTGAGGCTCGACTAAGACCATGGGGTCGGCTTCTCGAGCAAGCATCGAGATCCTTCGCGCGGGGCCTGGGGACATCCATGTGCGGCATTGCCGGTTATTTCGGGACGCCGGACGCGACGCTGCCGCCGCGCCTGCTGCTGCGGCGGATGACCGACGCCATCGTGCATCGCGGCCCGGACGCCAGCGGGGTTTTCGTCGGCGACGGGGCAGGCCTCGGGCATGCACGGCTGAGCATCATCGACCTCGCCACCGGCCAGCAGCCGATGAGCAATGCCGACGGGACTGTCTGGCTGTCGTTCAACGGCGAGATCTTCAATTACGTCGAGCTGCGCCACGATCTGATCGCGCGCGGCCATCGCTTCCGCACCGATTCCGACACCGAGGTCATCCTGCATCTCTACGAGGAGCGCGGAGCGGACTGCGTCGACGCGTTCAACGGCGATTTCGCCTTCGCGCTGTGGGACAGCCGCACCCGGCGATTCATGCTGGCGCGCGACCGCATGGGCGTGCGTCCGCTGTATTACGCAATCGATCGCGGCTGCCTCTACTTTGCCTCCGAGGCCAAGGCGCTGATGGAGGTGCCGGGTATCACCGCCGAGCTCGATCCGATCGGGCTCGACCAGATTTTCACGTTCTGGTTTCCGCTGGCGCCGCGCACGCCGTTCCGCAACATCCTCGAGCTGCCGCCGGCACACCTGCTGGTCGGCGAGTCCGGACGCTTCGCGGTGCGCCCCTATTGGCGGCTCGCCTACCCGGAGATCGGCGACGACGGCGCGCTCGATCGCCGCGGCGAAGCCAGGATCGCCGAGGAGCTGGAGGCACTGCTCCTCGACGCCACCCGCATCCGGCTGCGCTCCGACGTGCCGGTCGGCGCCTATCTGAGCGGGGGCCTGGATTCGTCGATCATCACCGCGGCGGTCGGCAAGCTCGCACCCGAGCGCCTGCGCACGTTCTCGGTAACCTTCGATACGCCGGAATTCGACGAAAGCGCCTATCAGCAGGAGATGGTCCGCGCGCTCGGAACCGAGCATGACCGGATCGCCTGCACGCCGGCGGACATCGCCGAGGTGTTTCCCGCCGTCATTCGTCATGCCGAGCGGCCGATTCTGAGGACCGCACCGGCGCCGCTCATCATGCTGTCCGACCTCGTGCACCGCAGCGGCTACAAGGTCGTGCTGACCGGCGAGGGCGCCGACGAGGTTTTCGCCGGCTACGACATCTTCAAGGAAGCAAAACTCCGCCGCTTCTGCGCCCGCCAGCCGCAGTCGCGCTTCCGTCCGCTGCTGTTCCGCCGGCTCTATCCGTATCTGCCGGGCCTGCAGGGACAGTCGCAGAAATATCTCGAGGCGTTCTTCGCCAGCGGTCTCGGCGAGACCGGCGACCCGCTGTTCTCCCATGCCCCGAGATTCCGCACCACCGCGGGCGCCAAGAAGTTCTTTTCCGCCGAGCTGCGCCGGGCGCTCGACGGCTACGACGCGGTGGCCGAGCTGCGCGACAGCCTGCCGGCCGAGTTCGCCCGCTGGCATCCGCTGTCGCAGGCCCAGTATCTCGAGACCGCCCACCTGCTGCCCGGCTACATCCTGTCCTCGCAGGGCGATCGCGTCGCCATGGCGCATGCCGTGGAGGGGCGCTTCCCGTTCCTCGATCATCGCGTGGTGGAGTTCGCCGCGCGCATTCCGCCCAGCCTGAAGATCCGCGGCCTGCGCGAGAAACACATCCTGCGCCAGAGCGCCAGGGACCTCGTCCCCGGCTCCATCGGCAACCGACCGAAACAGCCCTACCGGGCGCCCGACAGCCAGTCGTTCTTCGGCGCCGGTGCGCCGGCCTACGTGGCGGCTAGCCTCGCCGGGCCGGCAATCGCCGGTGCCGGCTATTTCGACCCGCGCGCGGTCGACAAGCTCGCCGCCAAGTGCCGCGCCAACAGTTTTGTCGGCTTCCGCGACAACATGGCCCTGGTCGGCGTGCTGTCGACGCAGCTGTGGCACCGCCAGTTCGTCCGCAACGCGGAGGCGAGCGCATCGCCTGCCGCATCGCATCTCGTCGCCTGAAAAGGAGATCGCAATGACCAACGACATCGAGCATCAGGTGCGACAGTTCATCGAGGACAATTTCCTGTTCCGGGAGGATCACGCCTCCCTGTCGGACACCGAGTCGCTGCTCGATGCCGGCTTGATCGACTCGACCGGCATCCTCGAGCTGGTGGCGTTCCTCGAATCGCAGTTCGGCATCCGCGTCGCCGATGCCGAGATCGTTCCCGACAATCTCGACACGCTCAAGGCGATCGTCGCCTACGTGAAGGGCCGGCTGCCGGAGACCGCGGCAGCCTAGCGCATGTCCCGGCGAAGCGTGCGCGGTTCGCCGGCAAGAACATGCGCCGCACAAGGATGAGGATTTGACGCCGTCGTCCCGGCGACGGCGAGACAGCAAGAAGAGAAACATCATGCGGATCGAGCAGTTCCTGCGCGACAGCGCGACGCGGTTCTCCGGCAAGGCCTTCCTGGTCGCCGGCGGCCGGCGTTTGACCTTCGGCGAGCTCGACGCGGCATCGGACCGGCTGGCGGTGGCGCTCGCGCGGCGCGGGCTCGGGCGCGGCGATCGCGTGGTCATCTTCATGGACAACTGCGCCGAGGCCGTCATCGCGATCTTTGCGGTGCTCAAGGCCGGCGCGGTGTTCTGCCCGATCAATCCGTCGACCAAGGCCGACAAGCTCGCCTACGTGATCAACAACTGCCGCGCCGCCGCGCTGATCACGCTCGACCGCCTGCTCGCGGTGGCGAACGCCGCGGTGGCGGCGGCGCCGTCGGTTGCCCTCACTGTCGTCTCCGGCAACGGCAGCATGCCGGCGGGCGGCGCCATGAGCTTCGAGACGGCGCTCGCCACCGAGCCCGACGCCCGGCCGGCGCATCCGGGCATCGACATCGATCTCGCGATGCTCATCTACACGTCAGGCTCGACCGGGTTTCCCAAGGGCGTGATGATGTCGCACCAGAACGTCGACGCCGCCGCCACCTCGATCACCACCTACCTGGAGAACACCGCAGACGACGTCATTCTCAACGTGCTGCCGATCTCGTTCGATTACGGGCTCTACCAGGTGCTGATGGCCGCCAAGGTCGGCGCCACCCTGGTGCTGGAAAAATCCTTCGCCTACCCGCAGGTGATCTTCGAGCGCATGGCCGCCGAGCGCGTCACCGGCCTGCCGCTGGTGCCGACCATGGCGGCGATCATCCTGCAGATGAAGGATCTTGGGCCCGACGCCTTTCCGCATCTGCGCTATGTCACCAACACGGCCGCGGCGCTGCCGCCTGCCCATATCGAGCGGCTCAGGCAGCTTTTTCCGACCGCCAAGGTTTTCTCGATGTATGGGCTCACCGAGTGCAAGCGTTGCACCTATCTGCCGCCCGCCGAGCTCGACCGGCGTCCGGGATCGGTCGGCATCGCCATCCCCAACACCGAGGCCTATGTGGTCGACGACAGCGGCGAGCGCTGCGCGCCGGGGGTCGTCGGCGAACTGGTGATCCGCGGCGCCCACGTGATGAAGGGCTACTGGGAGGATGCGGCGGCGACCGACCGGGCGCTGCGGCCCGGCCGCCATGCCTGGGAGAAGGTGCTGCATACCGGCGACCTCTTCCGCACCGACCCGGAGGGCTACCTCTATTTCGTCGGCCGCAAGGACGACATCATTAAGACGCGCGGCGAGAAGGTGAGCCCCAAGGAGGTCGAGAACGTCCTCTACGGCCTCGCCGGGGTGCGCGAGGCGGCGGTCATCGGCGTTGCCGATCCGGTCCTCGGCCAGGCCATCAAGGCGGTGGTCGCCACCACGCCGGACTGCGGCCTCGTCGCCCAGGACATCATCCGCCACTGCGCAAAATATCTGGAAGATTTCATGGTGCCGAAGGTCGTGGAGTTCCGCGACCGCCTGCCGAAGACCGAGTCGGGCAAGATCAGCCGCCGCGAGGTCGAGGCCTTGAACCTGGAGCCCGCATGATGATGAGCGAGGCGATGCTCGAGACCCTGGAGCGGGCGATCCGCCAGGAGCCGGCGCCGGCCCCCCCGGCGTTTTCCGCCGACACGCTGCGCCTCGACCCGATGCGCGAAGCGGAACGGATCTGCCTGGCGATCCGCGACCAGGTGCTGCGCACCTTGCGCCGCCGCGGGGCGGTGGTGGGCCTGTCGGGCGGCATCGATTCGAGCGTGACTGCGGCGCTGTGCGCGACCGCCTTCGGGCCGGAGAACGTGCTCGCGGTGTTCATGCCGGAGAAGGATTCCGACGCCGACAGCCTGCATCTCGGGCGCCTGGTGGCGGAGGGGCTCGGGCTGCGCAGCGTCGTCGAGGATATCGAGCCGGTGCTCACCGCGTCCGGCTGCTATCGGCGCCGCGACGACTGCATCCGCCGGATCGTTCCCGACTTCGGGACCGGCTGGGGCTGCAAGGTGGTGCTCGCCAACGCGCTCAACAATCGCGGCTACAACATCACGTCCCTGGTGGTGCAGTCACCCGACGGGCAGCGGCGGCAGATGCGCATGCCGCTCGACGTCTATCTGGGGATCGTCGCCGCCACCAACATGAAGCAGCGCACCCGCAAGCAGATCGAGTACTACCACGCCGACCGGCTCAACTACGCGGTCGCCGGCACGCCCAACCGGCTCGAATACGACCAGGGATTCTTCGTCAAGAACGGCGACGGGGCGGCCGACTTCAAGCCGATCGCCCATCTCTACAAGAGCCAGGTCTACCAGCTCGCCGAATATCTCGGCATCCCCGAGGAGATCCGCCGGCGGCCGCCGACCACCGACACCTGGTCGCTCGCCCAGACCCAGGACGAGTTCTACTTCTCGCTGCCCTATCACCTGATGGATCTGTGCCTCTACGGCCTGAACCATGGCGTCGCCGCCGATGCGGTGGCCCGGGAGGCCGGGCTGACCCGCGAGCAGGTCCATCTGGTGTGGCGGGACATCGCCGCCAAGCGCAAGGCCACGCGCTACCTCCACGAATCCGCGCTGCTGGTCGAGCCGGTGCTCGAGCTGGCGGCAGGCTGACGACTGTCGGAGAAAAATGGCGAGCCGAGCATCCTCGGCTCCTGCAGAAAATCACGCCGTCGTGCGCAGCGACGTCTTGGCTTAGAGGCCAGGAAGCGTCCCCGGGCCATCAAGACGACAGCCGGGGCAACAAACAGAACCGGGCGTGGATGGCCGTGGCGGGCACGGCCATGACGCAAGAGCCCGGTCAGCCGGCGATCTTCTCCGTGAGCTCCACCAGCGCCCTGCGCATTTCCGGGTCCTGGATGCGCGAGAAGGCGCGAACCAGCCGAACCGCGCCGGCAGTCTCGAGAAAGCCCAGACCGACATCGACCGAATCCGAATCGGCGTTGGCCGGCAGATCGGCCGACGTCGAGCCGGCGTAGAAGAAGGTGATCGGCACCTCGAGGGATTCGGCGACCCGCTGCAGCCGTCCGGCTGCCACCCGATTGGCGCCCTTCTCGTATTTCTGAATCTGCTGAAACGTCACCCCCAAGAGGTTGCCGAGCTCGGTCTGCGACAGACCGCGCTCCAGCCGGAGCGCACGGATGCGTTTGCCGATCTCCACATCCCGAGGGTCGCCACTACGCTTGTTTATCGTCACTTCACGAACACCAGTCATCGTCACCTCACCACCTCGCCTCTGGAGACAGCTTATGGCTGCAGCTGCAGCCGTTCATTATTCGCACGATCCGTTGGAACGCGGAAGATTTGCCGGGAGTGATCCGCGATTTGCGTCGGCGTTGAGATGCCGCGATCGAATGCCGGACTGCGCCGCGCGTTCCCTGGTCGCCAGAGCGCGACGACAGGATCCCGCCGAGACGTCAACAAGAAAAAGCATCCGTATCTGTTTTCGTGGACTACCCTCATGTTCTGATAAGGCAACCGTTTCACGAGATCAAGCCGAATTCCGACCTGCATGCGGCTATGATTAAGACAAGCAGGGATGAATATTCAACCAGATCAGGCTAAGACAACGCCACCGGCCTCTGTGTGCAATATTGGATGATGGCCAGCGGATGATGCTCGGCGCGACAGGTCTCGCAAGATTTGCTTGGGCGCCGGCTGTCTGCTCAACATTGCCTGCCGCTGTTCCGTGTCGCACCTTGCCGATGCGGATGTGGAGAATTTCTGCCGCGGCCCGGTCGTATGCGGTATTCGACTACGGGCGATTGTCGCCCGTAGTCATTACGCTGGGGAAGGGCGTCCTTTTCCCCGCTCCCCGATGAGGATTCCACGAGCATGACGATTCCCGAGCCGCACGTCGAGACGCTCTATCAGGGTTTCAGCCGGTATCTGGTCGCCACGTTCAGGCAGCCGGACGGGCAGGCTGTTCGTCGCGAGATCGAGGATCACGGCAATGCGGTCTGCGTGCTCCCCTACGATGCCGGCCGGCGGACCGCGATCCTGGTCCGCCAGTTCCGGGCTCCGGTGTTCATTTCGGCCGCACAGGATGAGACCCTGGAGGCGATCGCCGGGCTCCTGGAGGGTCCCGACCCTGCGGCCTGCGTGCGGCGCGAGGCGTTCGAGGAGGCCGGGCTCAGGCTCGATGCGCTCGAGCATGTGGTGGCGGCCTGGACGATGCCGGGCATCTCGACCGAGCGCATAGACCTCTATCTCGCCCCCTATGGGCCGGCGGACCGGGTCGGAGCGGGCGGCGGACTGGCCGAGGAGCACGAGCACACCACCGTGGTCGAGCTGGGGCTTGCCGAGCTCGCCACCATGGCAGATGCCGGAGAGCTGGCCGACATGAAGACGCTTGTGCTGGTGCAGACCCTGCGGATTCGGCGGCCCGACCTGTTCGGGGCTACCGGGGCCAGGTGAACCCCGCGTTCATCGCCCACAGCGCGCCGGTCGCCGTCGCCAGCACCACCACGCTCACCGCGACCACGACCGCCAGGTGCCGCCATCCGGCGCGGGTGATGTCGGAGAACGACGTCATCAGCCCGAGCGCCCCGATCGCCAGCAAGAGGCCCCACCGCGACGCCTCGACGATCGCCGCGGTCAGCATCGGCGGCAGAATACCGGCGCTGTTGACCAGCACCAGGCCGAGGAAGACGAGGGCGAACAGCGGCACCGGCACCCGGCGGCGTTCCGCATGCGCCCCGCGTGCCGCGAAGAACCAGCCCACGGCGAGGACGACCGGCAGCAGCAGAAATACGCGAAACAGCTTGACGATGACCGCGCTGTTGCCGGCGGCGTCCGACACCGCATAGCCGGCGCCGGCGACCTGCGCGACGTCGTGGATGGTTGCCCCCAGCATGACGCCGGTCATCCGCTCGTCGAAGCCGATGAGCACGCAGAGCGGCGGATAGGCGAGCATTCCGAGCGTCGCCAGCGCGTTGACCGCCACCACCACGAAGGCGACGTCGGCGGCCTTCTCCTCATAGTCCGGCAGCACCGTCGCGGTGGCGAGCGCCGCGGAGGCGCCGCAGACCGCGGTGGCGGCGCCGGCCAGCGCCCCATAGGGCGCCTGGCGGCGGAACATCCGCGCGAAGGCGAGGCCGCTGACCAGGGTGAGCACCATCGAGCCCACGACGATCAGGGCCGTGGCGGTGCCGAGCGCCGCGATGTCGGCCAGCGCAATCCGGATCCCTAGGAGGGCGACCGCGACGCGCAGCACCTTCTTGACGCAGAACGCGATGCCGGCGGCGAAGGCCGGACGGGCGGCGATGCGGTTGAGGGCGACGCCGAGGATCAGGGCGATCACCATGGCGGGCAGCGTCAGCGGCCGCCCGGTGAGCGCGCCGAGCGCCGTCCGCACCGGCCCCTCGGCGGCGACCGCGAGACCGGCAACCAGCGCCGAGATCAGCACCCCGGGGGCAAGCTCACGGATCACGGCCCCAGAGGCCATGGCGGACGCGTCTTTGCTGGGAGAATCCATTGCGAGCGAAGTATCCGCGGGCCGCCAGGGTCTTCAAGCTGTTACAGGCAAAAGCCGCCCAGGGGAAACGTGTTCTGCTCGCTTTCCACCGCCGGTGTTGCCGACACGTCTACCCGGTCGGGCCCTTGGCGAAGCGCGCGTCGCGCCAGGCAAGCGCGGCGCGCAGGCCGTCGCGCCGCGCCACCTCCATGAAGGCGAGCTTGTCGGGCGAGCCCTCGCCTTCGATCGCCAGATCGATATCGAGCGCGGCGTCGAGCGCCTCCGCCATGCTGCGCGCCTCGTAGGTCTGGTTGATCGCACGCTTGGTCTGCCGCATCAGCGCCGGGTCGATCACCGCGAGGTGGCGGGCGAGCGCCAGGCTCTCCGCCTCGAGCCGGCCAGCCTCGACCACCCGATTGATCATGCCGATCTCGCGTGCGCGCATTGCGGAGATCCGGTCCTCGCCGGTGAAGATGATCTCCTTGGCGAGCTTTGGCCCCACCATCCAGGGCAGGATCATGGCGACGATGCCGGCACCGAATTTGAGCTCCGGCTCGCCGAAGAAGGCATCCTCCGCCGCGATCGTGATGTCGCACGCCATGGCGAGCTCGCAGGCGCCCGCCAGGCAGGCGCCGCGCACCGCAGCGATGGTCGGCTTGGGGCAGCGCCAGAACCGCATGACCGCGTCGAAGTCGCGCCGCAGGATGCCGCGCCACTGCTCGGTGCCGCTCGGCCGCTTCTCCATCTGCTCCTTGAGATCGAAGCCGGAGGAGAACGCCGATCCGGCGCCGCTCACCAGCACGACCCTGACCCTGTCGTCGGCCTCGGCCGCATCAAGTGCCCGCCCGATGTCGCCGAGCATCGCCTGGTTGATGGCGTTGAGGCGCTGCGGACGATTGAGGGTGAGCCGGGCGATTCGGTCGGTGGTTTCGTACAGGATAGTGTCAAATGACATAGCGGTGGCCTTGGATTCAGCGAAGGACGGCCGGCGGGTCATCGGCGCATGTTGGCAGCGCTATTCCTTTCCCTTCGCGCCCGCCTCGTCCGGCTCTTTCCAGCGGCGGACGATGCCGACGTCGAGGTCGAACTGGTCGAGCGCGCGACCGACCGTCTGGTCGACCACGTCCTCGATCGTCTCCGGCCGCGGATAGAATGCCGGCACCGGCGGATAGATGATGGCGCCCATCTCGGAGAGCGTCGTCATGGTGCGCAGGTGGCCGGTATGCAGCGGGGTCTCGCGCACCATCAGGACGAGGCGGCGGCGCTCCTTCAGCGCGACGTCGGCCGCCCGCGTCAGCAGCGTGGTGGTGACGCCGGTGGCGATCTCCGACATCGAGCGGATCGAGCACGGCGCGACGATCATGCCCAGCGTGCGGAAGGAGCCCGAGGAGATCGCCGCGCCGATGTCCTGGGGCTGGTACCACACGTCGGCGAGCGCGCGGACGTCGGCGACCTTCAGCGAGGTCTCGTGCGCGATGGTGATCTCGGCGGCGCGGGAGATCACCAGATGGGTCTCGACCGGGGTCTGGCGCAGCACGCCCAGCAGCCGCACCCCGTAGGCGATGCCCGAGGCCCCGGAAATGCCGACCACCAATCGCGGCTGATGAGTCACAAGGTCCGCCCCTTGCTGATCGAAGCCCGCGCCGGGCTCCGTACACGAGGTTCTAGACAGAATCCTCCGGGAAGGTAAGTCGCCGCCGGCGACGGCCTGGAGTCGATGCGGCCGGACTGTTAGCCTCGGCAGGGCCGCCAGAACGGGATCGACACATGACCACGCAGGTTGCCGGCAGAATGCCGCCCGCCACACAGCCCGCGGGACACCAGGGCCCGTTCACCAGCCTGCGCGACTGGCTCGACCATCTGGCGTCGACCGAGCGCCTGGCGATCGCGCGGCCGGGCGTGGACCTGCGCTTCGAGCTCGCGGCGATCGTCAAGCGGCTCGACGGACGCCAGGCGACGTTCTTTCCGCGGCCCGGCGGGCATGCGATGCCGGTGATCTCCGGTCTCGTCTCCGACCGCGGCTGGATGGCGGAGGCCATGGGGGTGACGCCCGATCGTCTGCTCGGCTATTTCCAGAATGCGGCGCTCAATCCGCTGCCGTGGCGCGAGGTGACATCGGCGCCGGCGCAGGAGGTGGTGCATCGCGAGCTCGATCTCACCACAATGCTGCCGATCCCGGTGCACAACGAGCTCGACAGCGGCCCCTACATCACGGCCGGCCTGGTGATCTCGCGCAATCCGCAGACCGGGATCCAGAACGTGACCATCCATCGGTTGCAGGTCAGCGGAAAGAACCGACTGGGCATCCTGATGCTGCCGCGCCATACGTTGAGCTATTTCCGCATGGCCGAGGAGGCGGGCAACGATCTCCCGATCGCCATCGTCATCGGGGTCGATCCGCTGACGCTCTTGTCCTCGCAGGCGATCGCGCCGCTCGACTTCGACGAGTTGACCATCGCCGGCGCGCTGCACGGACGGCCGCTCGACGTGGTGCGCTGCCTGACCAGCGAGGTCAGGGTGCCGGCCAATGCTGAGATCGTGCTCGAAGGCCGCATCCTGGCGCAGGTGCGCGAGCCGGAGGGACCGTTCGGCGAGTTCCCGCAATATTACGGCGAGCGCGCCGACCAGCACGTGATCGAGATCGATGCGCTGACCCACCGCCGCGACCCGCTGTTCCACACCATCAACGGCGGCGGCCTCGAGCACCTGCTGCTCGGCGGCATTCCCCGCGAGGCCACCCTGCTGGCGCATCTGCGCCGCAGCTTTCCCGGCGTGCGCGACGTCCACCTCGCCAAGGGCGGGGTGTGCCGCTATCACCTCTACGTGCAGATGCGAAAGCTCCAGGACGGCGAGGCCAAGAACGTCATCATGGGGGCGTTCGGCGGCCACTACGACATCAAGCACGTCGTGGTGGTCGACGAGGACGTGAACATCCACGATCCCACCGAGGTCGAGTGGGCGATCGCCACGCGCTTCCAGGCCGACCGCGATCTCGTCATCGTGGCGGAGGCGCAAGGATCGAAGCTCGACCCGTCGACCCGCAACGGCGTCGGCGCGAAGATGGGTTTCGACGCCACCAAGCCGCTCGATGCGCCTCCGCTGCGCTTCAAGCGCATCCGCGTGCCCGGCGAGGAGAGCGTCGATCTCGACGCGGTGCTCGAAGCCGGCGGCGACTGGCGGCGCCGGATGAACGGGAGCTGACGAGCGGCGGACTGCAGGACTCTGAGGGATGGAACAATGACAAAGTATCTCCTCGCCCGTCGCGCCATCCTGCTCGGCGCCGCTCTGCATCTGATCGCGGCAACCACCGGCGCGGCGCAGAGTTTCGACCAGGTGAAGGTCGGCAACAACGGCGTGATCAGCGACGCCATGTTCTTCATCGCCGAGAAGAAGGGCTATTTCGCCGAGCAGCGGATCAAGGTGGAGTTGATCCCCTTCGACCTCGGGCCGCGCATGATCGCGCCGCTGGCGACCGGGCAGATCGACGTCGGCGCCGGCGCCTCCTCGGCTGGCCTGTTCAACGCATCTGCCCGCGGCATCGACGTCAAGATCGTCGCCGACAAGGGCTCGATGCCGCCCGGCTATCAGTACATGGGGATTCTGGTCCGCAAGGCGCTGATCGACAGCGGCAAGGTCAAGACCATGGCGGATCTGAAAGGTCTGACCATCGCCGAGGGCGGCGAAGGCGGCTCGCAGAGCTCGCAGCTCAACGAGGCGCTCCGCCCGGCGGGTCTCGCCTACAAGGACGTGCAGCACGTCTACATGCCGTATCCGCAGCATGTCGGCGCGCTGCTCAATGCGGCGGTCGACGCCAGCGTCACGGCGGAGCCGTCGGCCACCCAGGCGATCGCCACCGGGGCGGCGGTCAGGTTCGCCGACGACGTCTATCCCAACCAGCAGGTGGCGGTGCTGCTCTACGGCGGCGACTTCATCAGGAAGCGGCGCGACGTCGCCGAGCGCTTCATGATCGCCTACGTCAAGGCGGCACGCTATTTCAACGCCGCCCTGAAGGACGGACGGTTCGCCGGCGCGAATGCGGCCGACGTCATCGACATCATGGTGCAGAACACCGGCCTGAAGGACGCCGCGCTGTACCGGAAGATGGTGCCGAACGGCATCAATCCCGACGGGCACGTGAACCTCGACAGCCTGCGCAAGGACCTGAAGTTCTACGAGATGCAGGGCTACCTGGAAAAACCGGTGGCGGCCGAGAGCGCGGTCGACATGTCGTTCGTCGATCACGCCCTGAAGAATTCTCGGCCCCTACCAGCCGAACAACTGAGCCGCGGCCGCCGCCCCATGTCCGCAGGGCAGCCGGCGCCGGTCCGCGACGCAAAGATCTCGCTCGAGGGGTTGCGGAAAACTTTTGACGGGTTCGTGGCGATCGACGACATCTCGATAAAGATCGCACCAGCGGAATTCTTCGTCATCGTCGGTCCGAGCGGCTGCGGAAAGACCACGCTGCTGCGCATCCTGGCCGGGCTCGACCAGCAGACATCCGGCCGCATCGACATCGCGCAGAGCGACCCGGCGCGTCCGGTCAACTCCATGGTGTTCCAGGGCGACTCGCTGTTTCCCTGGTTCACCGTCTATCAGAATGCCGCCTACGGTCTGCGCATGCGCCGGCTCCCAGCGGCGGCGATTCGCGCCGTCGTCGAGCCGATGCTGGAAAAGATCGGCCTTGCGCGCTTTGCCGACCACTATCCGCATCAGCTGTCGGGCGGCATGCGCCAGCGGGTGTCGATCGTGCGCGCCTTTGCCAACGATCCGGACATCCTCTTGATGGACGAGCCGTTCTCGGCGCTCGACGAGCAGAACCGGGTGCTGCTGCACGAGGAATTGCTGCGCATCTGGGAGGCGACCCGCAAGACCGTGGTGTTCATCACCCACAGCGTCGACGAGGCGGTAACCTTGGGCGACCGCATCATGGTGATGACGGCCCATCCGGGACGGGCCAAAGCCGTGATCGCGGTGCCGTTCGCGCGGCCGCGCCATGTGCTGGAGCTGCGCCACGATCCCGCCTATGGCGAGCTGGTGTTCGGCATCTGGGAGCATCTGCGCGAGGAGGTGCGGCGCGCCCAGGCGCAGCAGCCCGCATGAGGTGGAGCATGAGGATATGACGCAGATCGTGCGGAGGATGCCAGCGTCTTTTGTTTGGTGCCTCGGGTGCCGCAAATTCCTCCCTCCCCCCGCTCTTGCGGCGGGGAGGGATGGGGTGGGGGGTCGCACCGCAGATTCGGAGCAAATAATAGCCCCCCCACCCCGACCTCCTTCGCTCCGCGAAGGTGGTCGACCCTCCCCGCCAACGGGCGGGAGGGTGGACTTCGCGGCACGGCGGTGCTCAACAGGCAGCACCGTCATATGTCGCCCGCTTGGCTGCGGCGCCGCGCGGCCGGGCACCTGCACGATCCTATGCATGGCCCGCGCGATGACCCGCCGATCGGAGACGTTGATCGGCCTGCTCACGCCGATTGCCCTGCTGCTGCTGTGGGAGATCGCGGCGCGCACCGGCATGATCGACGTGCGGTTCTTTCCCGCCCCGTCGAGCGTGCTCGAGCGCCTGGTGACGCTCACCATGACGGGCGAGCTGATCGGTCACCTGGCGGCGAGCCTGCAGCGGCTGTTTTTCGGGCTGATCGTCGGCGGCGTCCCGGCGCTGTTTCTCGGGCTCGCCATGGGACTGTCGCGGCCGCTGCGCGCCGCGGTGGACCCGCTGGTCGCCGCCACCTATCCGATCCCCAAGAGCGCGATCCTGCCGCTGGTCCTGCTGATCTTCGGCCTCGGCGAGGCCTCCAAAATCGCCATGGTGGCGCTCGGCATGTTCTATCCGGTGCTCATCAACACGGTGGCGGGCGTCGCCAATATCGACCGGGTCTATCTCGACGTCGGGCGCAACTATCGCGCCGACCGCTGGCAGACCTTCATGACCATTGCGCTGCCCGGCGCGCTGCCGTCGATCTTTGCCGGCATCAAGCTCGGCGTCGGCATGGGCCTCATCCTCATCGCCATCGCCGAAATGATCGGAGCGCGCAACGGCATCGGCTACATGATCTGGAACGCCTGGCAGATCCTTTCCGTCGACACGATGTATGTCGGCCTGCTGGTGATCGCGGTGCTCGGCTTCCTGTTCGCGCTCGTGCTCGACGCCGTCGAGCGCCGGCTGGTGCCGTGGCAAAGGGATTGAGCCGGCGGATTCCCGCCAGATCGTCAGCCACCATATCTGCATGCTCGACCCGCATATCAGCCAATCGCCGGTATCAGGCTGGATCCCGATTTCTCGCGCCGATCCCTGTCGGATTGACCCCTGCGGGTGCCCACCATATTATTTGGTTGCGGTCGCAAGCCGCACCCGGGCCCGCGGGAAGGGTTGAACCCACTTGCAGCTTTTGAGCTATTTATAGAGCCTTTGTGCAGCCGGTGTTGCGGGCCGTCGGCGATTTTGCACGGAGGTCTCCCATGAACCGATTGCCCGATCGGTCGAATCTCGACCACCTGAAGAAGCAGGCCAAGGACCTGATCCGTCTCTACCGGGACGGCGATCGCGACGCGATCGCGCGGTTTCGCCGTGCGCTGCCGGCGGCCGCGGACCGCAGCGACGACGCGATCGTGTCGCTGAAGCTCCGCCTGCACGACGCGCAGTCGTGCGTGGCGCGCGACTACGGTTTCGCCTCGTGGGCGGATCTGAGGAGCTACGTGGCGGCACAATCGGCCTCGCGCGGCGATCACGAAGCGCGCGTCCGCCGTTGGCTCGATCTGGTCTATTCGGGCGACGTCGACGGGTCGGTCGATCGCGCCACTCCCCGCATCGCCGTGCGGATGCTCGCGGAGAACCCCGGGCTCGCGGCCGGCAGCCCGTATCTGGCGTGCGATCGGCGACGAGGATGCGCTGCGGCAGGCGACCAGGGACGACCCGGCATGGGTCGATCGCCCGGGCGGGCCGCTGAACCTGCCGCCGCTGGTCGCCATCACGCATTCGAGCCTGCTGCGGGTGCCGGAATTTCGCGAACGCCTGCATGGTTGCGCGCGGTTGCTGCTGGCGGCGGGCGCCGATCCCAACCAGCGGATCGGCAACCGCTGGCCGCCGGCTTCGTTGAGCAAGCCCAACGACAATGAACGGCTGTCAGCGCTCTACGGCGCCGCCGGGAGGAACCACGATCCCGAGCTGACAAGACTGCTGCTCGATGCCGGCGCCGATCCGAACGACGGCGAGTTGCTCTACCACTCGCTGGAGAGCCCCGCATGCACCAGAATCCTGCTGGAGCATGGAGCGCGCGTCACCGGGAGCAACGCGCTCTACCGGGCGTTCGACCTCGACGATGTCGCCGCGCTCGAGCTCCTGCTCCGGCACGGCGCCGATCCGAACGAGCCCGCGCGCAACCCGCCGCTGACCGATTGGGGCTCGCCGCTGTTGCGGGCGATCAGGTGCCGGCGCTCGCGCCGGCACATCGAGGCGCTGCTGCAGGCGGGGGCCGATCCGTCGGCGACCACGCCGGGCGGCATCAGCGCCTACCGGCTGGCGTTGCAGCTCGGCCTCGGCGACGTCGCCGAGCTGCTGCACGACAAGAGCGGCGCGGAGCCGGTCGCCGAAGAGGAGCAGTTCATCGCCGCCTGTGCGCGCGGCGACGAGGCCGAGGCCCGGCGCATCCGTTCGAGGCGACCGGACCTGCCCGGCGGGCTTTCGCCGGCGCAGCTGCGCGCGCTGCCCGACATGGTGGCGGAAGGCGCCGACGAAGGCGCAAGAACTCATGGTCGCACTCGGCTGGCCGATCGCGGTGCGCGGGGGCGACTGGAACGCATCCGCTCTCAATCTCGCGGTCTTCCGCGGCGATGCCGGACTGACCCGGTTCCTGCTGGAGCACGGCGCCAGCTGGACCGAGGAGCACGGCCACGGCGACAATGCCTGCGGCACGCTGTCGTGGGCATCATTCAACGAGCCGGTCGAGGGCGGCGACTGGGTCGGCTGCGCCCGGGCGCTGCTCGATCACGGTCTGCCGGGAGCGGTGCCCGATCCGGACGATCCTGAATGTGTTTTGATCAAGGGGCGCCGGAAGAGATTCTCCGATGAGGTCAGCGAGGTTCTGCTGGATCATCGGGATCGATGATGCCTCCTGCAGCGGCGGTCGCGGTCACGCCGCGGCGGCGGGCTTGCGTCCCAAGACCTCGCGGATCCCGGCGATGATCCGCTTGCGGTCCGGAAACACATGGTCCTCGAGGACGGGGCTGTAGGGGATCGGCACCTGCAGGGCGCAGACCCGCTTCACCGGAGCCTTGAGCGCGGCGAACGTCGCCGCGTCCTCGGTGGCGACGGCGGCGACCTCGGCCGAGAACCCGGCCGTCGGCCCCGCCTCGTCGGCGATGACCAGCCGGCCGGTCTTCTGCACCGAGGCGCGGATCGTCTCGGCGTCGAGCGGCACCAGGGTGCGCGGATCGACGACCTCGACCGAGATCCCTTCTGCGGCCAGCTCGTCGGCCGCCGCCAGCGCCTCGTGCACCAGCCAGGCAAGCGCCACGACCGTGATGTCGCTGCCCTGGCGCTTGATGTCCGCCTTGCCGAGCGGGATCGTATAGTCCTCGTCCGGCACCGGCCCCTTGCGGGTCATCAGGCGGTTCGACTCGAAGGAGATGACCGGGTTGTTGTCGCGGATCGCCGTCTTCAGGAGCCCCTTGATGTCGTAGGGCGTCGAGGGCAGAAACATCTTCAGGCCCGCGAGATTCATGAACATCGAGTACGGGCACTGCGCGTGCTGCGCTGCGAGCCGCGTGCCGCCGCCGACCGCCGCCCGATAGAGGATCGGAAACGTGCGCTGGCCGCCGAACATGTAATGGATCTTCGATGCCTGATTGACGATCTGATCCATGGCGACGAAGGCGAACGTCACCTGCCGCCAGTCGACGATGGGGCGGAAGCCGGAGCCGGCCGCCCCGATCGCCATGCCGGTCAGCGCCCCTTCGGCGATCGGCGTCGCCCGGACCCGCTGGTCGCCGAACTCCCCGACCAACTGCGGGATCGAATCGGTCGACATGTAGAAGATCTTCGGGTCGCGCCGCATCTCCTCGGCGACGGCCTCGGTGGCGGCCTCATTGTAGGTCAGCTCTCGCATGTCGAATTCCTCCGCTGGTCGCATTTTCTTGCGCCGAACCGGTGACCACTTCGGCGGAAAATGTTTTTGGATCACGCCGCAAACACGTCGTCGGTCGCCTGCTCGGGTGTCGGGAACGGGCTTGCCGTCGCGAAGGCGACCGCGGTCTCGATCGCGGCCATGACCTCGCGCTCGATGGTCTGCAGCCCGGTGTCGTCGAGGTGGTCCTGGTCTCGGAGCCGACGCACGAGCCCTGCGATCGGATCCTTTTCCTTCCACGCCTCGATCTCCTCCGTGTCGCGGGGATCGGGCTGGCCCTTGCGCTCGGTGTGGGCGCGCCAGCGATAGGTCTTGCACTCGATCAGCGTAGGGCCGCCGCCTGACCGCGCCCGGTCCACCGCGCGGCTTGCCGCCTGGTAGACGGCAATGACGTCGTTGCCGTCGACCACCTCGCCGGGAATGCCGTAGCCGGCCGCCCGCGCCGCGACGTCGCCGAGCGCGTGGGTCTCGGCAGCGGACGTCTGCGCCGCGTAAAGATTGTTCTCGCAGACATAGAGCATCGGCAGCTTCCAGGCCGCCGCGATGTTGAGGCACTCGTGAAAAGGCCCGGCGTTCGAGGCGCCGTCCCCGAAGAAGGAGACCGCGACCCCGCCTTTGCCTTCCATCTGCGCCGCGAGGCCGGCGCCGGTGACGATCGCGATCCCGCCCGCCACGATGCCGTTGGCGCCGAGCATGCCGATGCCGAAATCGGCGATGTGCATGGAGCCGCCCTTGCCCTTGCAGTAGCCGGTCTGGCGCCCGTAGAGCTCGGCCATCATGCGGCTGAGGTCGGCGCCCTTGGCGATGCAGTGGCCGTGGCCGCGATGCGTCGAGATGATGCGGTCGGAGCTTTCGAGCGCCGTGCAGACGCCGACGGCGACCGCCTCCTCGCCGATATAGCAGTGCACGACGCCGTAGATTTTCCCGGCGTGGTAGTCCGCCGAGGCGCGCTCCTCGAAGCGGCGGATGGTGAGCATCCGCCGCAGCATCTCGCGCTGGGTATCGGGCGAAAGGTTCATGGGCTTGATCCGTCTGGGCCGGTCGGGGTCTTCATGGTGGGCCAGCATTCGCTCGCTGGCAACCGGAACCTCGACACCGGAACCTCGGCCATCCGCGTCAGTGCCGTCTGGCAGTGCTCGACCGGCGCGCCGCCCAGGATCGCCGGGAGGCATCACCTCGACCTCGCGGCAGCCGCGCACGCACGTGGCGCAGAGCTTCAACCATCAAACGCCGGGCACCACGTCAGATCGCGGACATCTGGCCGGGATAGCGCGGGATGGCATTCCCGATCCTCGATTGACCAATATCAATGCGCGCCGGACGAGATCGTGGGTTCATATTTTTCTTATCTGTCACGGATGGAGGGCGGCGATATGCCGAGGCCGATCCTCTGCTCGATGCTCGTCGCAGCCGCGTTGACGCTGCCCTCGGGCTTTGCGTTTGCCTATCCCTGCGGGAAGCATTGCACGTGTCCTTCCCCGACGGTGAAGCACTGTTATGGGGTGGGAACCATGCAAAAGGTCTGCTATTGCGAGCAGCCCAGCCCCGACTGGGGTATTAATCCCGGCGGCAAAGCAGAGCCGCACAAGAAGAACGTCCCAACCGTGAAGCCCGGCGGCGGCCCCCCCAGCGCGTACTGGCAGACCTCGCGGCACTTGCGCACGCACACCTCCCCGACCTTCAAGTATCAGATGCAGCGTCTGCGCCCGCAAGGCGGGCGCAACGTCAGATAGCGGACATCGGTGCGCAGTAGTGCGGGGTGGCGTCGCCGAACTCGATTGACCGATATCAATGCGCGCCGGACAAGACCGTGGGTTCATCTTGCGTTTGTCACCGATGGAGGGCGACATGCCGTGGTCGGTCCTCTGCTTGATGCTTGTCGCAGCCGCGCTGACGCTGCCCCCGGGTTTTGCGTTGGCCTTTACTTGCGGGACGCCCGGTGGGTGGACTCCCGATTGCACTTGTCCTCCCGCGTTCGTGAAAGAGTGTAGACCGCATCAGAAAGGGGGGCTGCGCTGCCTTTGCCGAGATCCCGGCTGGAGCGGTGTCAATCCCGGCGGCAAGGCGGAATTGCACAAGAAGAACGTCCCAACCGTGAAGCCCGGCGGCGGCCCCACCAACGCGTACTGGCAGACCTCGCGGCAGCCACGCATGCACGCTGCCCCGTCCTTCAGGTATCAGACACAGCATCTGCGCCGGCAGGTGCGCTGAAGAAAGAGACCCAGTCTTGGGAGGTTGCGATGGAAGTGCATACAGGTCTGAAAGCCCACAGCCTGATCGCGAGCGATCGGGTCGAGGGAACGCCAGTGCGTCGCTCGAATGGTGAAAAGATTGGCACCATTCAGCGCCTGATGATCGACAAACTCAGCGGTAACGTTGCTTACGCGGTGCTGAGATTCGGCGGCTTTTTGCGAATGGGACAGAAGCACTTGCCAATCCCGTGGGCTCGGCTGAAATACGATCCTACGCAGGACGCCTATCACCTCGATCTGACGGACGAAGAGTTGAGGCGTGCACCCGCATACGAGGCGGATCAAGAGTTCGACTGGGGCGACCGAAGCCAAGAGATTGTGGTTCACGGGTACTACAAAACGCCGCACTATTGGGACGTATGACACCTCGGCGAGCGCAGCCGGCGCATTGTATTGCGTTGTCACCGCATCTGGGGTGAAGCACTCGGTGCGAGCGGCGGCCTAGTGCCGTGGTTTGGTGGATGGCCCCTGGTCGACAATGCGATTTGACCTAGCTCATGGACACGGCTGCGCGGTCACCTTGCAGGTATAGTATTTGCCGGTCTTCTTGCAGCTTTCGGACTTGTGCTGCGCACGACCCCAGCTGGCATAGGCAGCGCCGTAGGAAGACGCGCGGACGGCTTTCTCCCAGCCGAAATGCGCGGCGCCGGCCGCTTTGGCCTCGCTGTCGGTGTCGTATCCTTCCGCGCTGTAGTAGGTCTTTCCGCATGCCCCGACCGCTCCCGCCGCCGGCGCCGGCAGAAACCCCGCGAGCGAAAGCATCGCTACCGCACTCACGACAGCGAGACCTGTCTTCCTGCTCGATATGGCCATGACCTTGCCCCCGCCGAAATTCAAAGCAGATCACTCGGGCCGAATGGGGCATTGCGCCAGATCAAAATGTGCAATTCGGCGTACAAAGTATCATTCGACCACTCTGCAAACCGATTGGCGCAGGACGGAAGACCTTCGGCCGTTCACACCGACAATCGCTTGCGCACCTCCTCGTCGGCGGTAACGATCTCGGGTGGCCCTTCGGCGACGATGCGGCCCTTCTCCATGACGTAGCACAGGCTGCTGATCGCGGCGGCGCGGCGCACGTTCTGCTCGACCAGCACCACGGCGATGCCTTCGTCGCGCATGCGCATGATGGCGTCGAAGATCTCGTCGACCAGTCTTGGCGCCAGACCTTCCGACGGCTCGTCGACCAGCAGGAGCTTTGGGCTGCCGACCAGCGCCCGGCCGATCGCCAGCATCTGCTGCTCGCCGCCCGACAGGGTCCGGCCGAGCTGGCGGCGGCGCTCGGCGAGCCGGGGAAACAGCGAAAACACCTTGGCGAGCCGCGCCCGGCGCCCGGCGGCCGAGAGCGACCAGTCGCCGAACAGGCCGAGGCCGAGATTTTCCTCGACGGTGAGCGCCGGAAAGATCCGGCGGTCCTCCGGGATGAAGCCGACGCCGCGGCGAAAAATCCTGTCGGGCGAGAGCCCCTGGATCGGGCGGCCGGCGAACGTGACGGTTCCGGCGGTGGGCGCGAGCCAGCCCATCACGGTCTTCAATGCCGTGGTCTTGCCGGCGCCGTTGCGCCCGAAAATGCCGACCACCTCGCCGGCATCGACGCGAAAGCTCACGCCCTGCAGCACCGGGGCGCGGCCGTAGCGCGCGTGCACGTCGAAAACCTCAAGCAGCGCCATCGTGGTGTCCCAGATAGGCCTCGCGCACGGCGGCGCTGGCGCGCACCTCGCGGGGCGGCCCCTCGAACAGCTTTTGGCCCTGGTGCATGACGATCACGTGGTCGGAGATGTGCATCACCAGGTCGATGTTGTGCTCGATCATCAGCACCGTCACCCGGCCGGCCAGCGATTTGATCAGCCCGTCGACCGCCGCGGTCTCCGCCGGCGACATGCCTTGCGTCGGCTCGTCGAGCAGCAGCAGGCGCGGGTCGAGCGCCATGCACAGCGCGATCTCGAGCTTGCGCTGATCGCCGTGGGACAGATTGCCGGCGAGCTCGTCGGCGGCGTCGGTGAGCCCGAATTCCCCGAGGATGGCGGCGGCGCGCTCGGCGGGGCGCGTCAGCCGGGTCAGGCGCCGCAGGTAGCGGCCCGGGGCCTCGCGCGCCTGGCAGGCCAGCCGGACATTTTCCCGCACGCTGGAGGCGAAGAACAGGTTGGTGATCTGGAACGAGCGGGCGAGGCCGCGCCGCGCCATGCGGTACGGCGGCTCGCCGGTCACGTCCTGCCCGTCGAGCGCGACCCGCCCGGCGTCGGGAGGGATGCTGCCGGCAATCAGGTTGAACACGGTACTCTTCCCGGCGCCGTTCGGCCCGATGATCGAGGTGATGCGGCCCGGGAGCGCCTCGAAGGCCAGATCGCGCACCGCGGCCAGCGCGCCGAACGATTTGGAGAGACCCTCGACCCGGATCATGCGGCGGCCCGCTGCGGACGGGTGAAGGTGCGGCGAACCAGGCCCATCAGGCCGTCCGGAAGAAACAGCACGAACACGACAAAGATCGCGCCGAGCAGCATGAGGTGCCGCTCGGTGTGGCTGGCGATCACCGATTCGAGAAAGGTGATGACGATGCCGCCGACCAGCGGGCCGATCAGCGTGCCGACGCCGCCGACGAGCGTCATCACGACGGACTGGGTGGAGATGTCGAAGCCGAACAGATTGGGCGCCACAAACCCGCGCAGCAGCGGGTAGAACAGGCCGCCCAGCGCAGCTACCTGGGCGGCGAGCAGATAGGCGAAGAACTTGTACCAGAACGGATTGTAGCCGAGATACGGCACCCGGTCGGAATTGTCGCGGATGGCGCGCAGCACGCTGCCGAACGCGGTGTCGAGCAGGCGGCGCACGCCGAGATAGGCGGCACCAAGCGCCAGCAGCACCACGTAGTAGAAGGCCGTGTTGTTGGCGAGCGGGATATCCAGCCCCGGCAACAGGCGGATGGTCGGCACCGGAATCCCGATCAGGCCGTCGGAGCCGCCGATCTCTCGGGTGTTGCTGGCGATCTTCGAAAAAATTTCCGCGGCGCCAAAAGTGATCAGCGCGAAATAGACGCCTTTGGCGCGGATGGCGACGGCGCCGAGCACCGCGGAGAATACCGCGACCACCAGGCAGACGATCGCCGCCGCCAGCCAGAACGAGCTCGTGACGTGCAGATAGCAGAGCGCCGTCAGGTAGGCGGAGAGCCCGAAATAGAGCGCCTGTCCGAGCGACAGGAGCCCGACATAGCCGAGCAGGATGTCGACACTCAGCGCCACCGCGCCGAGCAGCAAGGCCTCGATGCCGAGGCGGGTGTAAAAAGTTCCGCCGAGCCACGGAAAGGCGACGGCGACGACGAGCAGCAGCGCCGCGATGGTACGCAAGACCCGGCCCATCAGGCCGCTCCCACGCGGCCGAACAGCCCGCCCGGTCGCACGATCAGCACCCCCATCATGACGCCGTAGACCAGCGTCTCGG
Source organism: uncultured Alphaproteobacteria bacterium (assembly GCA_963755055.1). Lineage (GTDB taxonomy): Bacteria > Pseudomonadota > Alphaproteobacteria > Rhizobiales > Xanthobacteraceae > AP-16. The sequence continues at coordinate 341,760 of CAVWIS010000022.1, forward strand.
CCCATACCGGCGGGATGACCAGGCTGGCGAGCCCGTTGATCTGCGACAGCAGGATTGCCGCCGTCACCGCGCCGATCATGCTGCCCATGCCGCCGACGATCACCACCGCGAAGGCGAGCACCAGAAAGTCGTGGCCCATGGTGGGAAACACCGCGTAGATCGGGCTGAGCAGGACGGCGGCGAGCCCGGCGAGCGCGCAGCCGTAGAAGAAAGTGGCGCCGTAGACCAGGCGGACCGGGATGCCGAACGAGGCGACCATCAGGGGATCGGCCGCGGTGGCGCGCAGCACCGCGCCGATCCGGGTGCGGTAGACGAGCCACCAGGTCAGCGCGATCACGGCACTGCCGCAGGCGAGCACGACGAGACGATGGAGCGGGACCGGGACGCCGGCGACGAGCGCCATGCCGCTGACCGGCGCAGGAATCGCATAGGTCTCGGTGCCGAACAGCACCTGGGCGAGGTCGCGCAGGATCAGGCTGACGCCGAAGGTGAGCAGCAGCGTCACGATGGCGCGGTCGTGCCGCGCCAGCAGCGGACGGATGCCGAGCTCCTCCAGCGCCCAGCCGATCAGGCCGACGATCACCGGCACCAGCACCAACGCGCCCACATAGCCGGCGCCCCAGCCGATGAGCACCAGCGCCGCATAGCCGCCGAGCATGTAGATGTCGCCATGCGCCAAGTTGATGACGTCGAGCAGCCCGAAGATCATGGTGAGCCCGAGCGCCACCAGCGCCAGCGCCACGCCGATGATCAACGCGTCGATCATCTGCGGCAGCACCACGAAGTGCAGATAGGCGGCGATGTCTTCCATGGGTCAGGTCATCAAGCTCGGGCTATTTGTTTGGCAGAGTCTCGCCGCAAGCTCCCACCTCTCCCCGCCTGCGGGGAGAGGTCGACGCGCAGCGTCGGGTGAGGGGGCGTGGCCGCGAGTTGAGAGTTGCGAATGTGCCGCAAGAGCCCCTCACCCCGACCCTCTCCCCGCGAAGAGCGGGGAGAGGGAGGAGGGGCGCCGAATGCGCGGCGAAGCAAGTGGCTCCGAGGCGCAGACCGCCCATCAAAACCGGTCGCACTTGTCGGGGCCGACGGCGTCCGCGCCGGGCACGCGGCCGACGGTCTGAAAACCGCTGCCGACCACTTTCACGATCACCATGTCGACGATCGCCTGGTGGTCGCCCTTGCGCACCGTCTTGATGCCCTGCGGCGTCTCCCAGCTGGCGTCCTCCATGGCGGCGCGCAGTTTTGCCGTGTCGGTGCCGCCGGCCTTCTCGATCGCCTGCTTGAAGAGATGGAACAGGCCATAGGTGTCGGCGCCGAACAGGTCGGGATCGCTCTGGTACTCCTTGCGGAAGGCGGCGACGAACGCCTTGTTGGCGGGCGTGTCGATGTCGGTCGCATAGCCGGCGGCGCTGACGAAACCTTCCGCCGCCCCCGACATGGCGCCGATGTTCTCCTGGGTGACGGCGCCGGCGGCGCCGGCCATGGTCAGCTTGTCCGACAGGATGCCGTACTCCTTGAGCTGGGTCAGCAGCCGCACGGTGTCGTTGCCGGCGGTCGCCGTCATGATGACGTCGGGCCGCGCCGCCCGCACCTGACCCAGATAGGTGGAGAAATCTTTTGCGCCGAGTGGCGGAAACGTCGTGCCGACCTCCGTGCCGCCGAGCCGCTTGATGTCGTCCTGGAACGCCGAGATGGTGCTGCGCCCCATCTCATAGTCCGGGCCGACGAAGAAGTAGCGTTTTCCCGTCGCGTTCTTCACCAGCCAGGCGGTCAGCGCGCTCGACTGCTGGTAGGCGTTGGCATTGACGCGAAAGACGTTGGGGCTGCACTGCGCGCCGGTGATCGAGGTCGCGTAGGACACCGTGGTGACCAGAATGCGGTCGTTGCGCTCGGCGAGCTGGCCGACCGCGAGCGTCGAGCCGCTGTTCACCGTGCCGGTCAACAGATCGACCTTGTCCTGCTGGATCAGTTTTTCGGCCTTGCGCACCGCGACCGGCGGATTGGCCTCCTCGTCCTCGAAGATGAGCTCGAACGGCCGCCCCTTGACGCCGCCGGCAGCATTGATCTCCTTCACGGCGAGCTCGGCGCCCCAGCGCACCTGCTTGCCGATCGGCGCATAGGTGCCGGACAGTGGCGTGACGACACCGACCCGGATCGGATCGGCGGCCCACGCCGTCGTTGCCGCCAACGCGCCGGCAATCAGCGCGCCGGCCGCGACCAGATGCCTTCCCTGGATGTTCTGCACTTGCGTCCCTCCCTGGTGTTTGTTCAGCTTTCCTTGAATTTCGGCTTGCGCTTTTCCGTGAAGGCAACGATACCCTCCCGGTAGTCCTCGCCTTCGCGCAGCTTTTCGTAGGCGTGGCCCTCGAGCTCGAGGCCGACGCCAAGGCTCGTATCGTAGGTCGTGTTGAGCACGCGCTTGATGGTTTTGAGCGCCAGCGGCGACTGCGCCACCAGCTTGTCCACCGCTTCGTCGACGGCCTTGTCGAGCGCCGCCGAATCGTCGACCACCCGGGTGAGCAGGCCCCACTGATAGGCCTCGGGTGCCGGGATGCGGCGGCCGAGCATCATCATGTCCACCGCGCGGGTGAGCCCCGCGATGCGGGCGATGCGCTGGCTGCCGCCGCTGCCCGGAATCTGCCCGAGGCTCACCTCGGGCAGCGCGATCACGCTGTCCTTGGTGGCGATGCGGATGTCGCACGCCATCGCGAGCTCGAGACCGACCCCCATGGCGTATTTCTCGATCGCGCAGATCACCGGCTTGGGGCAGCGCTCCGGCGCCGCGATGTTCCAGGCGAGATGGGACATGCCGTCGCGCTCGATCTGCGGAAAAGCCTTGACGTCGCCGCCCGACGTGTAGATGCCGTTGCTGCCGCGGATCACCACGACGCGGACGTCAGGGTCCTGGCCAAACGCCTCGATGATGGCGGCGATCTGGAAGCGGCCGCGGTAGGAGATGACGTTGAGCGGCGGCCGGTCGAGGCGGAGCCAGCCGATCCTGCGCTTCTCGTCGACCTCGTAGGTGAGACCGTCGAGGTCGCGCAGCACCGACGCGCGCATGTCCGCATAATCCTTGGGCATCTTCTGTCTGTCCTTTTCGTTGACCACCTTCACAGCTTTTCGTAGTCGCCGGTCCGCAGGCGGCGGCGCAGAATCTTTCCCGACGCCGACCGGGGAATCGATTTCACCAGCACGTAGTCGCGCGGCCGCTTGAAGCGCGCAAGCCCGCCCTTCAGGCAGGCATCGTCGAGTTGCTCCGGCGTCAGCGCGCCGTCCGCCGGCTCCACGAAGGCGACGACGCGCGCGCCCAGGCGCTCGTCCGGCACGCCGACGACCGCCACGCCGGCGACCAGGCTGGAGCGCGCTAGCGCATCCTCGACCTCTTCTGGAAAAATGTTCTCGCCGGCGCTGATGATCATGTCGTCGACGCGCCCGACCACATAGAGCTCGCCGTCCTCGTCGAAACGGCCGAGATCCCCGGTGCGATACCACTCGCCCTGGATCGATTTGGCGTCGGCGTCGGGACGCTTCCAGTAGCCCGCAAAGGCTTCTGGGCTCCGCATGCTGGCGACGATCTCGCCCGTCTCTCCGGGGGCAAGATCCGTGTCGATCGCGTCGCGGCGATCGGCGTCGGCGCTCACCACGCGGATCAGCTGGTTGATCCCGGCGCGGCCGGCGCAGCCGGGCTTGCGCGGATGATCGCAGATCGTGAAGGTGTAGATCTCGCTCGAGCCGTAGTGATTGACGAAAACTTCCGGCTTGAGCATGGCGAGACATTTTTCCACCAGCGCCGGCGTCATCGCCATGCCGGCATAGCTCACCCGCGTCACCGATGTCAGATCGAACGCTGCGAATTTTTCCTCGCGCAGGATGTCGTGGAACATCGTGGGCACGAGAAACAGCGAAGAGATCTTTTCCGCAGCGGTCAGCCGCAGCACCTCGGCGGGAGCGTATTCCGCCATGCAGACGAGCTTGCCGTTGACCAGCGCCGACGACAGCATCGAGCGCACGCCCATGGTGTGGAACATCGGCATCACGCCGAGCGTGGATTCGCCCGGCCGGTAATGGTGGTGGGCGACCTGCGACACGCCCGCCGCCAGCTCGGCGCGATGCGAGCGCGGCACGCCCTTGGGTCGGCCGGTCGTTCCCGAGGTGTAGAGCATCAGGCAGATCGCGCCGTCGTCCACCCCGGCGGGTCCGTCGACCGGCGAGGCGTCGAGCAGGGTCGCGAACGAAACGCCGTCGCCGCGGCCGTCGACCGCCACGATCAGTCGTCGCGGATCGATCGAAAGCCTTTTGGCAGCCTGGGGGACCGCATCCCCGGTCGCCCCGTCATAGGCGGCGGCGCGGGCATCCGCGTCCTCCAGGCAATAGGCGATCTCCTCGGGCGAGGCGCGCCAGCTCACCGGCGTAAAAATCAGCCCGAGCAGATGGCACGCCCAGTAGAGCGTCGCCATCTCGTAGCGGTTGCGCATCACGACGACAAAATGATCGCCGGCAACCAGCCCCATCTGCCGTAAGCCGCCGGCGACGGCACGGATCTTGGCGTACCACGCGCCGTAGCTCAGCCTGCGTCCGCCTTCGACAAAAGCTTCGGCCGCGGGGTGGCGGTCGACGGCGAAGCGGAATGCGGTGCCGAGATCCATCGCTAGCCGGCTCCCCCGTGGATCGTCGCGGCGGCATCGAGGATGGCGTCCACGATCGACTGATAGCCGGTGCAGCGGCAGATATGCCCGGACAGCATGTCGCGTACCGCGGCTTCGTCGGGGCGAGGCTTGCGCGCGAGGAAATCGGTGGCCGACATCAGGATGCCCGGCGTGCAGAAGCCGCATTGCAGCGCGTGGCGATCCATGAAGGCGCGCTGCAGGGCGTTGAGCGTAGCGCCTTGGCCGAGCCCTTCAACCGTCGTGATGTCGGCGCCGTCGGCCTGGACCGCGTACTGCGTGCAACTGCGCATGGCGCGGCCGCCCACCAGGATGGTGCAGGCGCCGCAGACGCCGTGCTCGCAGCCGACATGCACGCCGAACATCTGCAGCTCGTGGCGCAGAAAGTCGGTCAACAGCATCCGCGGCTCGGCAAGACCCTCGCGGCGCTCGCCGTTGACGGTGAGCTCGATCCTGTGGCGCTGGTCGGATGCAAGCCGGCGCACGGTCATGGCGGGCCCCTGGGCGCTCGCGCGTCGGCGACGGCGCGGGCAACGACGCGTTCGACCAGGACCCGCGCCAGGGCGAGCCGATATTCCGCGTCGGCGACGTGATCCTCCATCGGGGTGACGGAGCGCGCCGCATGGTCGGCGAGCTCGGCCGCCAGCGCCCCGTCGGCGGAGCGGCCGAGGAATGCCGACGTCTCGATCGCGATCGGGCGGTTGTCGACACCGCCGAGCCCAAGCGACAAATTCTCGATTGTCGTGCCGTCCGCGGCGAGACGCACCTGGCACGCCGCCGCCGCAATGGCGAAGTCGCCATGGCGCTGGGCGATCTCCTCGAAGGCATGGCCGGCATCGGCCGGCGTCCGCGGCCATTCCAGCGCCACCAGCAGCTCGTCGGGCCGGCGCGCCGTGGTGAGCGCGCCGAGGAAAAAATCCCGCGCCGGCACCCGGCGCTCGCGGCGCCTCCCGCGCAGCACCACCACGCCGCCGGTCACCACCAGGCACAAGGGGATCTCGGCGCTCGGATCGGCATGCGCGACCGAGCCGCCGAGCGTGCCGCGGTTGCGGGTCTGGAAGTGGCCGACCCAGGGGAGCGCCAGCGCCAGCAGCGGCACTTCTCGCGCCACGACCGGCGAGGCGAGCGCGTCCGCCTGCACCGCTGTGGCGCCGGTGACGAGAACCTGATCGCGAAGCTCGATGCCGCGCAGCGCCGCAATGCGCCCGATATCGATCACCGCCCGCGGGCGCACCATGCGCAGGTTGAGCATCGGCCCGAGGGTCATGCCGCCGGCCAGCACCACGGCATCCTCGCCGAGCTCGGCCATGAGTTCCCACCGCGTCAGCGACCGTCTCGGCCCGACAATAATCGAAGCGCGCGGGCTTCATGGCGCGCGCCCAAGCAGCGCGGCAAGTCGCGTCAGCAATCGACGCCAAGAACTGCCCGCACGCGGCGAGATCCGCTGCTCCAGCGCGCCGAAAAATTCCGCCACCATGAGGCGGGTCACGGTGCCCAGCATGCGCTGGCCGACGGCGGCGACTTTTCCGCCGACGCTTGCCTGATACCGGTAGGCGAGCCTCGTCCGGCCGCCCTCTTGTGTCAGCGTGACGAAACCCTCGCCCGAGCCGAAGCCGAGCGCGCCGCTCGCCTTGCCGATGAGCCGCAGCGAGCGGTTCTCCTGCTTGTCGGCGAGCGCGATCTCCACCGCATAGAGCCCGCGGATGCCGGCGACGCCGATCATCACCTCGGCGCTGTAATGATCAGGTCCGTCCTGCACCAGCCGCCGGCAACCTGGAACGACTGCGGCCAGCTCCTGCGGATCGATCAGCCGCCGCCACACTTCTGCCACCGGCGCGTCGAGCACGACCTCGCCCTCGCCAGTCAGGCCGCCCGGCACGGGTCGAGACGCGCCTGCGGCGCTTTTCGCCGACGGCCGCACGGCGCCCGGCTCCTTGCCATTCGCCAGCGCCCACACCCGGCGCAAGGTCAACGGCAGCTCGACGTCGTCGCGGCCGAGCGCATCGGCGACCGCATTGGCGATGGCGGCGGGCGTCAGCATCGAGCTGCCGTCGCCCATGCCCTTGGCGCCCAGCGCATTCATGGGAGACGGCGTCTCCACATGCCCGATGACGAGCGGCGGCACCTCCATGGCGGTCGGGCACAGGTAGTCGGCGAAGGTGCCCGACAAGAAATGGCCCTGCTCGTCATAGGAAAACTCCTCCATCAAGGCAGCCCCGAGCCCGTGAGCGAAGCCGCCAAAAATCTGGCCCTCGACGATGCGCGGATTGAGCTGGCGGCCGACGTCGTGCACCGAGACATACTTGTCGATGCGGATCGCTCCGGTCCGCGCATCGACCTCGATAGCCGCGAGGTCGATGACGAAGCCGTAGGTGGCGGCCGAGGCGATGCGGTCGTGGTCGTCGGGCGAGCCGAGCTCGGCGGGAGACAGCACCACGGTCTCCTGCAGCCCGGGAGCCATTCCGGCCGGCAGGCCCGCCGGATTCCAGTGGGCGCGCGCCGCCACGCGGCGAAACGGCAGGCCCTGGTTGGACTGGCCGACGACGCGCGCATAGCCGTCGACCAGCTCGATGCGGTCGGCGGACGTCTCCAGCGCGTCGGCGGCGATGAGTTTTATCTTGGTGGCGACATTGCCGGCAGCCTCGGCGATGGCGCCGACCACTATTGCGGCAAAGCGGTTGGAATAGTTGCCCGACGCAATCGACCAGGCGCTGGTCAGCGTGTCCATCTCGGTGACCACCTCGATGTCGCCGGGCGCCAATCCCAGCGCGTCGGCGACGATCTGGGCGGCGACCGTCGCATGGCCCTGCCCGTTCGGCGTGCTGCACAGGCGGAGCGTGACGCTGCCGCTCGGGTCGACCGACAGCGCGGCGCTGGCGCTGGCCCCGGACTTTTCGTCGCTACGGCCGCGCTCCTCGGGGGTCTGCGCCAGCCCCACATAAGCCATGTTGGAGCCCGACGGCTCGATTCCCGCCGCGATGCCGATGCCGTAGCGGCGGCCCTCGCGGCGTGCCTCGTCGCGCCGGCGCAGCAAATCGTCGTAGCCGGCGAGACGGATGAGCTCGTCGAGGGCTGCCGGGTAGTCGCCGGCATCCAGGATGGAGCCGGCCGGGCAGCGGTAGGGAAAAGCATCGGGCGGCACGAAATTGCGCCGGCGCAACTCGGCGGAATCGAGGCCGAGCCCGCGCGCTGCGATGTCCATCAGGCGCTCGAGCGCGAAATAGAATTGCGGGCCGCCATAGCCGCGGTTGAGGCCGACCGGCGTGCGGTTGGTGACCACGAGCTCGTTGTCGACCGCGATGTTGCGCACCCGGTAGCAGCCGTTGGACGCCGCATGCATGCGGTAGAGCGAGGCCGGCTCCGGCGGCCGGATATAGGCGCCCATGTTGGCGACGTTGCGGAATTTGAGCGCGGTGAGCTCGCCGTCGCGGGTAAACGCGCCGGCGACCGTTCCGGTGCGGTCGCTCGACGCGGAGGCGGCGGTGAGATGCTCGGCGCGGTCCTCGATCCATTTGACCGGCCGCCCGAGCCGGCGGCTGACCGCGGAGATCAGCACGATGTAGGACAGCACCGCCTGCTTGACGCCGAAGCTGCCGCCGCTGGCGGGCGGAGTGATCAGCCGCAGCCGGTTTCCCGGCACTTTCAGCGCGCCGGCCATCAGCGGCTGCAGCACGAACGGACCCTGGAAATTCGACCAGACAGTGAAGCGCTCGGGTGCCGGCTCGAAATGCGCGATGACGCCGAACGTCTCCATCGGGGTCGAGCCGTAGCGCGGATACGAGTAGGAGAGCTCAAAGATCCTGTCGGCTTCCGCGAAGGCGCGCTCCGGGTCGCCGTAGCGAAAGGTGCGCCGGTTCACGACATTGGAGCCCGCCTTGTCGTGCAGCAGCGGGGCGCCGTCGACCAAGGCGGCCGCGATGTCGACCACCGCCGGCAACGGCTCGTAATCGATCTCGATCAGATCGCAGGCATCCTCGGCGATGTAGCGGTCGCTGGCGACCACGACGGCGACCGGCTCGCCGACATAGCGCACCCGGTCGATGGCAAACGGGTAATAGGCGATCGGGGCCCTGACCACGCTGGGGATCGGCCCGACCGCATCCGCGAGATCGGCTCCGGTCACCACGCCTGCGACGCCGCCGAGCGCCCGGGCGGCGCCGGTGTCGATCCGGCGGATGCGCGCATGCGGGTGCGGCGAGCGCAGCACCGCGGCATGCATGAGCCCCGGCAGCGGCGACAGGTCGTCGATGAACCGCGCACGGCCGGTGAGCAGCGCCTGGTCCTCGCGGCGCGCCACCGGCGACCCGACGAACGGCGCGCGGGCTGAAGCTGTCGTTTGCACTGGGTCTCCGAAGCAACCGGCACGGCAGAAATGACAGGCGGATTATAACGATAACCGGGCCTGATAGAACGGCCGCCTTTATCCGCCGAAATGATTAGGCGCGAGCTAGGCTCGCTCTGCGCACGGCCGTTCAGCTGATGGATTGTCGACGCCGCACACGCGCTCTACCTCCCCCTGGAGGGGCCCTGGAGGGGACCGGCCGCAGCGCAGCGACGGCCGGTCGGGTGGGGGTGACAGCCTCACGATCAAGCTCCGTGCCCGTGCCTTTCACCCCACCCCGCGCGCTTCGCGCGCGACCTTCCCCCAGGGGTGAAAACCTCCGGGGCAAGGCATGCATTTCACCAACCAAAAGCGTGTCCCTTACGGACGGACACGCCGGAAAATTTGCAAAGCGCAAATTTGCAGGCCTCGCCCATGTTTCGCCGGAATTGCCCGGCATCTCATCGACCGCTCGGATGCGGCCGGATGCGGAGGCCGGTTCGGGCGCACTGCTTCGTCGGGGACGTTCGGCAACCCACGGCTTCTCCCGCGGAGCAACGATGTCGCATTTGATTCCTCGAAAGAGCTTCTGGGCCGACGCCCGGCACTATCAGATTGCCGCGCTCGCGCTGCTGCTCGTCATCAATTTCACCGCGATCGATTTCGGCGCCAGGCCGCCGGCGAGCGCGCTGGCCATCCTGAGCGCGCTGGCGACCCAGATCGCGTGCTCGCGCTGGCTCGGGCTCGCCCGCCTCGACCTGCGCTCGCCGCTGATCACCGGGCTGTCGCTCAGCCTGCTGCTGCGGGCGGACGATCCGTGGATCCACGCGGCGGCCGGATTCATCGCGATCGCATCGAAATTCGTGCTGCGGGTCGACGGCAAGCACATCTTCAATCCGGCGGGACTCGCCATCGTGGTGCTGCTCGTCTCATCCAACGGAGTGTGGATCTCGCCCGGCCAGTGGGGCGCCGAGATCTGGTTCGCGACGCTGGTCGGATTCTTCGCCATCCTGGTGCTGCACGCGGCGCGACGCGCCGACATGGCGCTGTTCTTCCTCGGCAGCCATGCGGCGCTGCTGGTCGGTCGCGCGCTGTGGCTCGGCGATCCGCTGGCGATCCCGCTGCATCAGCTGCAGAGCGGCTCGCTGCTGATCTTCTCGTTCTTCATGATTTCTGATCCGCGAACCTCGCCGGACTCGCGGCTCGGCCGCTTCCTGTTCGCGCTCGCGGTTGCCGGGCTCGGACACTGGCTCGCGTTCTTCATGCAGATGCGGCCGGCGCTCTACGTGGCGCTGATCGCGCTCTCGCCGCTCATCCTCCTCATCGACCGCCTCCTGCCCGCCCAGCGGTTCACCTGGACCAGGCCCGCCACCCAAGGAGTTTTGCCATGACCGCCAAGCTCACCTCCCGCCTCAAGGCCGCCGTCGCGGGCGCGGCGCTGCTCGCCGCGCTGGCCGGGCCGGCCGCGGCGTTCTGCGGCTTCTACGTCGCCAAGGCGGACTCGAAGCTGTTCAACAAGTCCTCCAAGGTGGTGCTGTCGCGCGACGGCGACGCCACCGCGATCACCATGGCGAGCGACTACGACGGCGAGCCGAAGGAGTTCGCCGTGGTCATCCCGGTGCCGACCTTCATCGAGCGCAAGCAGATCGGCGTGGTCGAGATGAAGACGATCGATCATCTCGACGCCTTCACGGCGCCGCGGCTGGTCGAGTACCACGACTTCGATCCCTGCAATCCACCGCTGATGGCGGTCGCCTCCAGCGCGCCCGGCGGGGTCCGCTTTTCGTCCGCCAGCGCCGACAGCTTGCGCCACAAGGGCGTGACCGTGGAGGCGACCTACGACGTCGGCGAGTACGACGTCTCGATCCTCTCGGCGCAGGAGAGCGACGGCCTCGTCAACTGGCTGACCGACAACGGCTACCGGATTCCGGCCGGCGCCGACAAGGTGCTGGCGAGCTACATCCGGCAAAACATGCGGTTCTTCGTCGCCAAGGTGAACCTCGACCGCATGGAGCTGATGGGCAACAAGTTTTTGCGCCCGCTGCAGGTGCGCTACCAGACGGCGAAATTCATGCTGCCGCTGCGGCTCGGCACGGTGAACGCCAGCGGCCCGCAGGACCTGATCGTCTACACGCTGACGAAAAACGGCCGCGTCGAGACATCGAACTACCGCAACGTAAAACTGCCGACCGGCATGGACGTTCCGCTCTACGTCAAGGACGAGTTCGGCCCGTTCTACAAGGCGATGTTCGACCGTGCGGTCGAGCGCGAAGACATGCGCGCGGTTTTTGTCGAATATGCCTGGGACATGGGATGGTGCGACCCCTGCGCGACCGATCCGCTGAGCAACAAGCAGCTGGTGGAGCTCGGCGCCCGCTGGATCGCCAGCGACGACGCCACTCCGTTCCGCTCGCGCGGCGGCTCCAACGTGTTCGTCACCCGGCTGCACGTGCGCTACGATGCGGCGCATTTCCCCGAGGACCTGGCGCTGATGGAGACCCGCGACCGCGAGAATTTTCAGGGCCGCTACGTGCTGCGCCATCCCTATCGGGGCAGCGCCAGCTGCCCGGCCGCCGAGAAGTATCGCGCGACGCTGCCGGCGCGCTTCCGCCAGGAGGCCGAGAATCTCTCGCGACTGACCGGCTGGCTGCTAGCCGACATCGAGACCCGGATGGAAGGCGCGGGCCAGCCAGTGAAGCCGGCGAGGTGAGGTCCGGACGCGCGCCATTTTCCGGCAAACTTCTTTGTGAGCGGCCTCGCGACTGATTGGACCTCTGCCTAAATGACGGTAGCGCCGTGCTTCTCGCCGCCGCAAGCCAGCTGGGAGATTGCGGATGACCGCTCCCGATCAGATCACAATTCCCCGACGGGCAACCGCCCTGCTGGCGACGCTTGCCGCCATGGCGACCGTCATATGCTTCGTCGCCGCGCACGCGCAGGCGGCGTCAGGCCCGAGCTACGCTACCTGTCGGGCGAAGGTGACGAGCAGCCCGGTCTATCTGGGCGGCAGGGATTCGAGCCTCGCCTGCGCACAGCCCTGCGAGGCCGCGATCCAGCGCTGCATGGAGCACGGCGGCGTGTTCGATCGCTGAGGCCTTGCGGGTTCAGACCGGCCGGTCGTCGTTGTGGCCTTGCAGCCGCTTGGCGTAGCGGGGCATGACGCTGGGCTGGATCGACCCGCCCGGCGCCGGCCGCTCGACGCCGAAGACGTAGCCGGGAAAATCGAGCGTGCGCTGGATGCTCCAGATCCGCTCGTGCTCGTGCGGCGGCAGGATTTCCGCCGGATCCCCCACCGCGATCCAGCCGATCGGAACGACCGCGTCCTCGGGCAGCACCGTCCGCAGGTGCACGATGCCGTTGATGCGAACCTCGGCGCGGGCGCCGATGCGGGCGCCGTTGAACACCGTGGCGCCGGTCGCCAGGAAGACATTATCGGCGATCTCGCAGCCGGTGAGGCAGGCGCGCGGCCCGACCAGTACATTGTCGCCGATGCGCACGGGGTTGTGGCGAACGCCGCGGATCACCGCCGTGTCCATGATGACGCAGCTCTCGCCGATCGCGACGGGGCCGCTCTCGGCGGTGAGGACGGCGCCAAAACCGATCGAGCAGTTGGCGCCGATGGTGACGTCGCCGCACACCACCGCGTTGGGGGCGACCCGGCTGGTCGGGTCGACGGTCGGCCGCTTGCCGTCATGGCTGTACAGCATTGCGTTCTCCGCCTGATGGCACCCCCCGGGCACAGGGTCGCGAACGACGTCGCCGTCCCGGACGGCAAACCGCCATCGGATTACTTGCGCGCCGCCGCGATCTTGTCCTTCAGCGCGGCGAGGCCGACCGCGCCGACCACGACGTTCTCGCCGACGACGTAGCTCGGCGTGCCGTTGATGCCGAGCGCCTTGGCGAGCTTGGCGCTCTCCTCCAGCGTCGCCCTGACCTCGCTGCTTGCCATGTCGCGCTCCAGCCGCGCCATGTCGAGGCCGAGCTCGCGGGCAATGGCCAGCGCGTGCTGCCGGCTCGCCGGTCCCCGATGCGCCAGCATCTCGCGGTGGAACTTGAGGTAGGCCGCGCCGGAGGAATCCTGCATGCGGACCGCGACGGCAACCTCGGCGGCGTCGCGCGAGGCGGCGCCGAGCACGGGAAATTCCTTGAGGACCAGTTTGAGCCGCGGCTCCTCCTCGAGGAGCGCCAGCGTGTCGGCGAGCGCGCGTTTGCAGAAGCCGCAATTGTAGTCGAAGAACTCGACCACCGTGATGTCGCTCTCGGGGTTGCCGAGGGTGACCTGGTGGGCGGAGCCGAACAGCGCCGCGGCATTGCTCCTCACGGCGGTGGACTTGTCGGCGACCTCCGCGGAGGCCGCCTGCCTGCGCCGCTTCATCAGGTCGGCGATGGCGCCCTGCACCACCTCGGGATGCCGCGCGATATAATCCTTGACGATGCGCTCGACCGTCTCCGGATGGCTGGCGAGATGACGCTCGATGACCTGCTCGATGGTCGCCTCGAGGTCGGCCGGCGGGGTTTCCGCATGGCTCGCCGGGGTCGGCGCCAGCATGGCGATCGCGGCTGCTGTCAGGACGGAGCGGATCGGGGTCATCGTGGAAGTCCCTTTCGAAGAATCGGCGCGCACGAGGCTCATCGTCGCTTCCTCGCGGTGGCCGTCGCCGGCCTGCTGAAGGGCCGGTGCGTCTGGACCGGCCGTTTGACGGCTGGCCGCTTGACGGCCGGCCGCTTGAGCGTGTGGGTCGGGCGCGGGCGGGTGACCTGCGGCCGCGGCGGCCGCGGCCGGTGAACCTGCGGACGATGCGGGCGGGGCGGCACGACGACGGGGCGATCGATCAGCGGACGAATCTCGCTGGGCGTCACGCAGACCGCGCCGTTCGGCTTCTGCCCGGCCGGGCAGCACCGCCCACCGTCGGCGACCTGGCCCGCCGGACAGCAGCCGCCGCCGGGCAGCTCCACATTGCCGGGCAGGCATTTCATCCTGATGTCCTGGCCGCAGGCGCCCCCGGTCTTGCGCATCTCCTCGGGCGTGCAGCATACGCCATTGCGGATCTGGTTCGGGGCGCTGCAGAGATTGCACTTGCCGCCGAGCTTGAGATCGTCCGGCGCGCAGCACACGCCGTTCTTCAGCTGGTTGGGCGCGGCGCAGGCGTTGCACTTGCCGCCGGGCTTGAGATCGTTCGGCGAGCAGCACACCCCGTTCTTGAGCTGGTTGGGCGCGCTGCAGGCATTGCACTTGCCGCCGGGCTTGAGATCGTCGGGCGAGCAGCACACCCCGTTCTTGACCTGGCTGGGCGCCGCGCAGGCGTTGCACTTGCCGCCGGGCTTGAGATCGTTGGGCGCGCAGCACAGCCCCTTGTTCGGGCCGCCGGGCACGTTGCCCTGCGGGCAGCATTGGCCGGCGGCATTCACCTGCTTGACCGCGCAGCAGGAGCCGCCGGCGAGCGGAACCGCCCCGGCGGCGCAGCACACCCCGCCGGGCGGCTTGGTCCAGTCGAAGCCGCCGCCGGGGTTCCAGTTCGACGAATCCTGCTGGCACTGGTTCTTCTTCGGCCCACCGGGCTTCTGGCCGGCTGGGCAGCAGACGCCGCTCGGAGTCAATTGACCTGCCAGGCAGCAGGAGCCGTCGGGCGCAAGCTTGTAGCCGCTGGCGCAGCATTTCCCGTCGGCGGAGCATTCCAATCCAACGGGAAATCCAGTCAACCCGCCCGGTCCGGTCACCGGCCCATCGGTGATCTCGCCGCCTGGCTTCTTGTCATCGCCCGGTTTCTTCTCGTCGCCTGGCTTCTTCTCGTCGCCTGGCTTCTTCTCATCGCCCGGCTTCTTTTCGTCCCCTGGTTTCTTCTCGTCACCCGGCTTCTTTTCATCGCCCGGCTTCTTGTCATCGCCTGGTTTCTTTTCGTCACCCGGCTTCTTTTCATCGCCTGGCTTCTTTTCATCGCCCGGTTTCTTGTCGTCACCCGGCTTCTTGTCGTCGCCGCCCGGCCCGCCAGGCCCAGTGGCAATCTTGCAGACGCCAGTGCCCGCCGCCGGCACCTGGCCGGCCGGGCAGCAGCCGCCGATGACATTGTTCGGTACCTGCCCGGCCGGACAGCAGGTCTTGTCGACCTTGCTGAGCTGATCGGGCGCGCAAGCGCTCGCCGGCTTGCAGACGCCGGTCTTGGCGTCGGGCGTCGAGCCGGCCGCACAGCATTTTCCGGTGCTGCTGACCACCGATCCCGGCGCGCAGCACTGGCTGATCGGCCAGGCGACCCCGATGCACAGCTTGTGGCACTGGTTGTCGAGATTGCCGACCTGCTGACCCGGCCCGCACTGGAGCTGTTGCGCGGTCGGCGCACAGATCGTGCCGAACCCGGCAATGGTCTGCTTGGACCACCCGGCCTGGCACACCGCGGCGTTGAGCACCGGGGATTTCTGCACACAGCCGAGATATCCCTTGGCGGGGTCCGGCTTGCCGCCGCCCAGGCAAAGCAGCTTGTCCGGCTGATTGGCCACATAGCTGGCGGGATCGAAGCCGAGGCCGCAAAGCTTTTGGCTCTGCGGATCCATCGCACCGTTCGGGCACCAGGGCTTGCACGTGCCGCTGCCGTCGGGCGAGGACCCGGTCGGACAGCACTGGAAGCCCGGCTTCTTCTGGTCCGGCCCGCAGGTGAGATCGATCGGCGGCGGGATCTTTGTCGGGCCGCCCGGCCAGGCCCACAGGCCGAGCATCCAGCGCGGCGCCATCCAGCCGCCGCGCAGCACCGGGCCGCAGGCACGCCAGATCTCGATGTCGCCCATGTGGCCGTGGGTCGGCCAGCCGAAGAAGCGATCGTCATAGTCGACGAAATAGCTGTCGAACGGCGGAACGTTGAACGGCCGCACGGACCAGACGCCGTTGCCCTGCAATCCATCGACGTTCAGCGGCCCGCCGTTGCGCAGCATGCGTCGCGCCTGATTGGCGTCCGCCGGAAGGCGCAGCTGCTCGCCGGTCGACCAGACGTATCCGCCGCATGATCCGCGATCGATCGCGCCGCGCTCGGTGTAGTCGTAGCCGAGCGCGACCCCGCCATTGGCGTTGCGATGGGTGCGGGGAAATCCGACGGCGTATTCGGCCGGCCGGCTCTGCCAGACGCGCGGCGCGCCGCGATAGGAATCGGCGATCGCGTAGCGCAGCACCCGCCCGACGCCCGGCCGGGTCAGCGAGCGGAAATCATAGGCGCCGGTCGGATCGGGGCGCTCGGCGAGAAACATGCGGCCGTCGTCGTCGAAGGTGATTTTTGAGATTTCCGTGGGACCGGCGGCGGGCGGAACGCTGATCTCGAGCGTTGGATCGCCGCCGAACGAGCCGTCGCTTGCAAGCCCGACCGACCAGATCTCAAGCCCGGCGGCCACCGCGTAGTAGAGCCGGCCGGCGCGAACGCCGAGGCCGAAAGTCCGCCGGCCGGCGGGCGCATAACCCCAGGTCGCCGGCCGATCGCTGTCGAATTGCGGGCGGGTGATGTCGAGCCGCGCCGCCGGGTCGAACGGCATTGGTGCGAAACCCTGGGCGGTGCGGCCTTGGGTGCCGTGGTCGTAGCGACCGGTCTCGGCGCCGCTCAGGGCGAAGCGATGGATCATGCCGGTGGCGCGGTCGGCAGCGAACAGGCTGTTGGACTGCGGATCGAACGCGAGCCCGCCGAGCGCCGGCCCGGGATTGGCCGCGCCGTCCAGCGTCACATCGGCGAACAGGCTGACGGCGCCGGTCACGCCGTCGATCTTCCAGATCGAGCCGGGCCCGCCGCCGTCGCCGAACAGACCCGGCATGAAGGTGGCCGCGGACGTGCCGATCCTGGCGCGTTTGAGACCGCCACCAGCGCCGCGGTCCGGCACCACGATCGGCAACCCGTAGGCCGACGTCGCCGCCAGATAGATGTTCGGCGGCGTGGTGTTGTCGAGCGCGACCGCAAAAACCTGGCCGACCTGCTCCGCCGTCACCGTATAGGGTTTGGCCGCGCGGACCAGCTGGGCCCGGGCCTGCCCGGCCATGTCCTGCAGATCGACGATGCGGGCCGAAAAACCTTTCGGATCGATCATCGTCCGGTCGGCCGGATTGGCGCGCTGCTCGATCGAGGTCGGCCGCGTCACGCCGGAAAAGCCGGTGACGGCGGCGTTGCCGGGCGCCAGGATGCCGGCGGGAGCCGGCTGGGCGGCGGCCGTTCCCGCCACCGCCAGCGCGAACGACGCGACGGCAAGAATGCCGAGTGCCGCGATGGGCCGGCCCGACGCTCGCCGGACCGCTGCTGCTGGTGCGCACTGCATGGCGTCAGCGCAAGTTGATGGGGCGCGGCGTCGCCGGCCGCGGCGGCCGTTGCGGCTTGCCCATCGCGATGCAGCTTCCGCTCGCCGCGTCCGGCCGCTGGCCGCTCGGGCAGCACAGGCCGCACGAGCTCACCTGGCCCGCCGTGCAGCATGATCCGTCGGCGAGCCGGATGTTGCCGGCCGCCGCGCAGGCCGGCTGGCCGCACACCCCGTCGGCCAGCACCTGGCCGGCGGCGCAGCCGCAGTCGCACTGGCAGGTGCCGTCAGGTTTGCGCGCGCTCGCCTTGAGCACCTGGTTGTTGGCGCAGCTGCAGCTGCAGGGCGGAAGGTCCACCTGCTTGGGGCATGAACCGTCCTGGTTCGGAAGCAGGTTGGTCTTGTTGCACAGGCAGATGCCGGAGGCCGGATTTCCTCCGGCGGAATGCGTTCCCGACGGGCAGGCGCAGATCTTGTAATATGGATTGTTCAGCTGTCCGCTCATCAGCGGATCGACCATCTTCATCGGCGACGGGCAATAGCAGAACTGGCCGCCGCCCCCCATCGCCGGGATGGTGTTGTAGAAGAAGTCGCCCTTCTGATCCAACGGGATGCCCTGGCTGACCAGGGCCGGCTTGCCGTTCCAGTCGCACGACCAGGTTCCGTCCGCCGCCCACAGCAGGTTCTCCGGCGCGCACGGGTCCCTGCGGCAGTCGATCAGCTGCGGCACCTGGGCCTGGCAGGAGGTGCCGTTGACCCACTCCTCCCACTCGCACATCAGATCGACGAGGCAGCCGCCGACGAACTCGGTGA
Source organism: uncultured Alphaproteobacteria bacterium (assembly GCA_963755055.1). Lineage (GTDB taxonomy): Bacteria > Pseudomonadota > Alphaproteobacteria > Rhizobiales > Xanthobacteraceae > AP-16. The sequence continues at coordinate 359,808 of CAVWIS010000022.1, forward strand.
ACTGGGCGGCGCCGCTGTCGGTGGCGACCGCACAGGCGCAATAGATGTAATTGTAGTAGTTCTCCAGCTCCTGCGCGTAGGCGGCAGCATCCTGATAGTATGTCTGCAGGTCGCCCAGCGACCCGTCGATCTTCGCCATGTCCTCGGGCGAGGCGAACTTCGCCAAGGCGTCATGCGCCGACGAGAGCTTGTCCTGCGCGGATTTTACACTGTCCTTCCATTTCTTGATCGTGGCATCGAAAGCCTCGATGTCCTTGCACGCCTTCTTGAGGTCGGGGCTTTCGATCGTGCCGATCGTGAGACCGCCGGAAATCACCCAGAAAATCTCGTCGGAATAATACTGCGTGCACTTCGAGTGCGACGTCATGAAATTGTAGCCGTCGCTGATCGAGTTGGTGACGGCGCCGAACATGTCGCTGATGCCGCAGGCGGCATCGCCGCCGGCGGCCCGCGCCGCGCCGGTCGAGACGGCGAGCAGCACGAGCCCCAGCATGGCGGCGCGTGCCTCCTTCAAGACCCGAAACCGGTTTGACACGCCGTCGCCCTCGCGCGCTTGCGACGCCGCGATCGATTTCAATCCGTCTCCGATCGCAACGTCTTGCCTGCACCTCCGTCGGGTTAAGCTGTCGCCCGCAACCGCATAGTGAACGGTTCTCGTTCCGTTGGCGAGACCCGATCGACGCGATCAGAACGAGCAGGGGGCAGATCGGCTACTGTGGATTTAATGCCGCGCGCCCGCATTTGCGCTCTTTCCCGCCCTCACCGCACGGCCGCCCCTCGTCAGGGGCAGATGTATCCGCTGCCGCTCGGATTCTTGAAGCAGCCGACCGACTCGGGAAGGAAGAACTTCGGCAGGAAGAGGATGACCTCGGGAAACAGCACGGTGAACGAGATGACCAGCAGGAACACCACATAGATCGGCAGGGACTGCAGCATCGCCTTGCCGAAACTGACGCGAACGAATTTCGACGCCACCAGCAGCGACAGGCCATAGGGCGGGGTGATCAGGCCGAACACCAGGGTGGTGATGATGACGACCCCCATGTGAACGCTGTTGATGCTCCCGAGCTCGGTCAGCTTGTTGATGATCGGCATGAAGATGATGATGGCCGGCACGGCATCGACGAAATCGCCGATCACCACGAACAGCATGACCAGCAGCAGCATGATGGTGCGGGCATCGGTGCCCGCATGGTCGGCGATCCACGCCGCCACGATGTCGGGGCCGCGCAGATAGGCGAGCATCCAGCCGAACGCCGAGGCTGCGGCGACGGCGGCCAGCGGGATGGAATAGAGCAGGCCGGTATAGACGAAATCCCACGGCAGGTTGCGCAGGTGACCGCTGTTGAGCAGCGGGATGACGACCGCCAGGATATAGACGCTGGCGATCATCCCCGCCTCGGTGGGCGTGAACCACCCGGTCAGGATGCCGCCCATGATGATGACCGGAATCATCATGGGCAGCACCGAGGCGCGCGCCGCATCGGCGAACTCGCACAGGGTGGCGCGCGGCTTCTTCATGCCCACCGGCCCGAAGAAGTGCGAGTAGATCATCAGGCCGATGCCGATGAGCACGCCGGGCACGATGCCGCCGAGAAAGAGCCCGCCGATCGAGACGTTGCCGGTCGCCCCGTAGACCACCGCCATGATGCTCGGCGGGATCAGGTTCGCCATCGTCGAGGCGCAGGCGATCAGCGCCGCCGTGAAGGCGCGGCTGTAGCCTTCCTTGTCCATCTCCGGCGCCACGGTACGGCTCAGCACGGCGACGTCGGCGGTGGACGAGCCGGAAATGCCGGCGAAGAACATGCTGAACAGGGTCACCACCTGCGCCAGGCCTCCGCGCAGGTGCCCCACCATGGTCTGCGCCAGCCTGATCATCCGCTGGGTGACATTGGCGGACGTCATCAGCTCGCCGACCAGCAGGAAGAACGGCACCGCCAGCAGGGTCTCGGAATCGATGCCGTGGAACATCTGGCCGATGATCGACTGCAGGCTGATCGGGGTCAGCGCGGTCGCCACCAGCACGCCCGCCATCAACGCGAAGGCGACCGGAACCCCCATATAGCCGAGGCCGAGGAACAGGAAGGCCATCAGGAACAGGACCAACCCGTTGCTCATTCCACGATCCCTGCGAAATCGTCGGTGTCCTCGGGCCCCTCGAATCCGTTGCGCCAGCCGTTGACCAGCTGCTCGACGCAGAACAGCGCGATCAGCACGCCGGACAGCGGCACGCTAGCCGTATAGACGCTGAGCGGGATCAGCGAGGGCATGCGGAAGCTGCCCATGTCGAGCAGGAAATTGCGGTAGCCGAACCACACCATCGCCAGCGCGACGGCGAGCACGACCAGGCGGTTGAAGCTTTCCATGAAGGTGCGGCCGGGGCCGGACAGGCGCTTGGTGATCTCGACCAGGTAGAGATGGTCGTTGCGGCGCGTGGCCGCCGCCATGCCGATGAAGACGCCCCAGGCGAAGAAGCCGGTGGTGGCCTGCTGCAGCCAGAGCCATGGGGCCCCGAGCTCGCGGGTCACCACGTCGCAGAACACCGCCAGCGTGAAGCCGGTGATCGATGCCCCGCACAGGACCATCAGCAACGCTTCAAGCGGGTCCAGCGCCGGCCATTTCAGATGGCGGTGGCGCTGCAGCACCAGGGACCGCGCGTTCAAACCCATCCCCCTCGCGATCCTGCGGGGCAGCAGGCGGCGGCCGCATCGCCGAGCCGCCCGATGCCTCCCCAGGTCGAGCTATTTCACGTTGCGGACCAGATCGAGGATCTTCACCGCGTGCGGCCCGAGCTCCTTGGCGAGTTGGTCCTGGATCGGCTGCGCGGCGTTCATGAAGCCGGACTTGTCGACCTTCTCCACCACCTTGACGCCGAGCTTCTTGAGCCGCTCGGCCAATTCCGCCTCGAGCTTGAGCGCCTTCGCCGGCTCGGTGCGCGAGACCTCGTCGGCGGCAGTCTGCACCCACTGCTTCTCCTGGTCGCTCAGGCTCGCCCAGGTCTTGTCGCTGACCCAGATGCAGTTGTTGTTGGCCTCGTGCTCGGTCATCGACAGGACCGGCGCGACCTCGTAGTGCTTGTTGGCGAGATAGACGTTGACGCCGTTCTCCGCGACGTTGACGACGCCGGTCTGCAGCGAGGTGTAAACCTCGCCGAACGGCATGTGCACCGTCTGCGCGCCATAGGCGGGGAAGTGCGTGTCCTCGGTCTTGGTGGCCTGGACGCGCACCTTCATGCCCTTGATCTCGTTGATCGAGGTGATCTCCTTCTTGGCGTACATGCTGCGCATGCCCATGGTCATCAGGCCCAGCACCTGGGCGCCCTGCACGGAATCCTTGATCATCTCGCGGAACGCCTTGGACACGTTCTGGTCGGCCAGGGTTTTCGCCAGGTGATCCTGGTCGCGGAAGATGAAATGCAGGGAAAAAACGCCCGCCTGCGGCGCCAGCGTCGAGGCGTTGGCGGTCGACGTGATGACGAAGTCGATATCGCCGGAGCGCAACTTCTGCAGCATGACCGGCTCCTGGCCGAGCTGGGCTCCGGGGAACTGGTTGATGCTGAGCTTGCCCCCGCTCAACTCCTTGAGCTTGGCATCGAAGGTATCGGCGGCGATCCCGTAGGCCGTGGTATGCGGCTGGTCGTATGCGAAGCTGAACTGGCGTTGCGCATGGGCCGCGGCGGGCACCATGAACACCACCGCAAGGCATGCCAGCAGCCGTCCCGCGATATTCCTCATCGACATTTCCCCTGGTGCTCGTTGTTTTTTGCAGGCTAACACCGGCATGGCGCAGCGGCAAGCGCGGGCTGGCCGCGCGGGCTGGCCGCTCGAGCCGCCTGCGGGAGGCGAGCCGAACTCGGGCCGGAGGGCCGCTTTAGTGCCGCAAAGAAGCCCAACCCGATCGGGGGCCCTGCCGCATCCGAAACTGCAATCCGGCGGCTATTGCTGATGGCGATGCCGAGCTCGTTCGCCAGGTTCTGCAGCTCACGCTTCCACAATCGGACGCGGACGCCGTTGCTGCCGCCGCAATCGGCCGTGATCAGGAGCCGCGTCGCGTTGCGGTATCGCACACGCCCCATGGTGCGCCACCAACGGCGGATGGCGTTGACCGCGAAGCTTGCCGTATCCCGATCGATCCCGACGCTCACCCACCCACTATTGTCCCCGATGTCATAGACCCCGTAGGGCGCCGCCCGGCCGAGCTCAGGAATGACGAAGTCGTGCACGCGGACCGGCTCGGGCTGGCCCTTCGGACGGTATTCACGCCCGCCATTCTTGAAATCGCCCACCAATTCCTTCTTCTTGGTATCGACCGAGATCGCCGGTTCCCCTGTCGCCAGCGCTCGCTTCACCTTCCTGTTGATGTATTCAAACTGCTCATTGCGGTCGGGATGGCTCGCACCCTCCCGGGTCTTGCGATTGGCTTGCAGGCTGTACCCCATGCCTCGCAGCAGGTCGGCCACGACATTATGGCCTATCTGGTGACCACGCTCACGAAGCGCCGCCGCCAGGTTGCGAAGGCTCCTGGCGGTCCACAGCAGCGCGGCCTCCGGATCGCCGCGCGTCGTCGGCTCGACCAATTCCTTGAGGTCCGTCAGCACCGTCGGGTCAGTGACGACCAGCGGCGGACGTCCCGCGCCGGCCCGGCGGACACGATCGGCCGCCGCAGCCGGCTCGCCCTCCTCGCGCAGTTCGTCCAGCCCACGGCCGATCGTGCTGCGAGCTATCCCGGTAATCCGCGCAACCGTCGCTATTCCGCCCCACCCAGCCGCCAGCGCCTCCGCTGCCGCAAACAACCGCCGCCCGCGCTCGTCCAGATACGGTCCGAGCGAAGCGTAGCGCAACTTGATCGCCGCATCGTCAATCACCCCGTGATTTAAGGGCTTGGAAACCGCCTGGGAATCCCTTGTCGGAAAAATCGATCGGCAAATCTTCAACGGGCCCTTAGTCCGGATTTCAGGAGATCGGAACCGATTGCAGCAGCCCGCGCAACGGCTCGATCAAGGCGCGCGGCCTGTCCTCGGGGAAGAACAGCTTGGCGCCGGGGACCTCCACGAGCGTCACGACGCCGGGGATGGTGTCGCGCAACCAGTGCGCCCACTTCACATCGAAAAACATGTCGTCGAGCGCCCAGACGATGAGGGTCGGCACGCCAAGGGACCGCAGCTTCGATTCGACCGCCACGGTATGCGCGCAATCAAATCCCAGCCAGTACCGGTGGAAGCTGTCTGTGCGCTCGGCGCTGGCGAGCAACGGCTCGAAATAGAGGCGGACGATATCGTCGGTGAGGACGCTCGGATCGGCAAAACCCCGGGCCATGCGGGCTCGCGCAGCGTCCGGATTGTCGAGAAGGTTTTGATAGAAACCCGCCAGCGTGCCTTCGCGCGCGGACTGGATCATCGGCAGCACGGCTCTTGGCGGCCAGCCGTCGTGAACGTCGCAGTTGGTCAGCGTCAGACTGCGCAGCCGGCTCGAATTGTTGGCGGCAAAGATCTGCGCGATGGCGCCGCCGCTGTCATTGCCCACCAGATCGAGCCGATCGATCCCGAGAGCGTCGACGAAATGTCGCAGCATTTCCGCCTGAGCGGTAAAGGAGACGTCCTGTGCCGGGCGAATATCGCTGTAGCCGAGCCCCATCAGATCCAATGCGATGCAGCGGCGCATGTCGGCTACCCCTGCAATCACGTGCCGCCAATGAAAGCCATTGAGCGGAACGCCGTGCACGAACAGCGCGACCGGACCTTTTCCCTCCTCGACGTAGGCGATTTTTCCCTGAGGCAGATCGACGAACTGTCGACGATCGTGAAACTCGCGCACATTCATGTCGGATCTCCAATAGATTTCCGGCCATTCGGGCCCGATGGCCGATGGTTTCTCTTGCGTCTGTCCGGTCGAGTGATAGGGCGGGCCCAAGTTGTGCGCTTGGGTAAAGCTGCTATTCTTCCGGCCATGGATCAGCGAACCCGACCGGTGGAGCTGGTGCCGACACCCGGCGCCGTCGTCGGCATGAGCCGTCAGCTGCTCGCCAGCGGATCGGGCTGGCGGGTCGTCGACGTCGCCTACACGAGCGACCCGGACAAGCCGCTATTGAGGGACCAGCACGACCTGGTAACGATTGCCGCAGTCGTGGCCGGAAGCTTTCAATACCGCTCGGCGCATGGAAGCGAGATGCTGGCGCCGGGCGCGCTGCTGCTGGGCAATGCCGGCAGCACGTACGAATGCAGCTTCGAGCACTCGCGTGGTGATCGTTGCATATCGTTCAACTACACACATGAATGTGTCGAAAAGCTCTCGGAAGGTTTTCCGGTCGCAAAGAGGATCGAATTTCGCACGCACAAGATTCCGCCGATTCCGGAAATTCTTCCGCTGGCAGCCCGGACCGCCATGCAGACCGTGGTGCCGGACGCCGGGCTGTGGGAAGAGCTTTCATTGACCGTTGCCGGCGACGTGCTCGCGCTGCTGTCCGGCGACGCGCGCTGCCGCCGTCGGCAAGCCAGCCGCAACGAGAGACGCATATCGGACGTCCTGCAGGTGATCGAGTCCCGCCATACCGAGCCGCTGTCGATTGCCGACCTCGCGGGCATCGCCTGCATGAGTCCCTATCACTTCATCCGGATTTTTCGCGATGTCGTGGGCGTGACGCCGTATCAGTATCTGCTGCGGACACGGCTTCAGCATGCCGCCGTCGATCTGGGTACGACGAAGGAGCCGATATCCACGATCGCATTCGATGCAGGCTTCGGGGATCTGTCCACTTTTACGGAAATGTTTCGTCGCGCCTTCGATCTCAGCCCCGGTCAATACCGGGAGGGGGTCGAACTCGGGACGGTTGAGGCCGCCGGTTGCCGGCGCCCGGACGATGCGCAGGTCGCACCCGAGCGCGCGAAAGACGTGAGGCTCCCGGCAGGCATGAGCTGGCCGGCATCCGCACGTCAAATCGCCACGGCGGCAGCCTCGCCTTCATGAAGGGCGCAGAGCAGGTCGCGCGGCGCAACGCAGTCGCCGACCAGACGCGTGTCGACGCCGGCCCGTTGCAGCGGTTGGGCCAGCGCGTCGTTGGCAATGCGCGGCGTCGACCAGACGAACAGGCCGACATTCGCGATCTCGCGCACCCGCCCGCTGAAGACGTTGCGCCAGGTCAGCATGCCGTCTTGGAACGAGACTGGCTCGGCTGCCGTGATGATCTCGGCATCGGCGTGGTAGAGCCGGCGGTGGATGCCGATCGCGCTGCAGTAGTTCACGTTGCGGGCGATCTGCGTGCGCGGGGTGAGCAGCACCAGCTTGTGGTGGCGAGCGGCAAGCGCGTCGGCCACCGCGTAGGTCGCGGCGCTGTGGTCCATGTCGAACAGTACCGCCACACGGTCGGAGCGGGCATTCATCAAATATCCGTCCCAATCGCGAGCGGACGACCCGCCGTCGATGTCTTTCGGGGGCCGCAGGCTGGACCCGGTCGCGAGGATCACGGTGTCAGGCTCGAGCGCCAGCACGTCGTCCGCCGTCGCGGTCTTTCCGCGCTCGATCTTCGCCCCTGCGGCGCGAAGCTGCCGCTCCATCCAGGCGAGCACGTTGCGATATTCGTCGCGACCCGGCAGTCCGGCCTCCCAGCGCAGCTTGCCCCCCAGTCGCTGTGACGCGCTCACCATCGTCACATCGTGCCCGCGCTCAGCCGCCACGCGCGCCGCCTGCAGGCCCGCCGGGCCGGCACCCACGACGACCACGCGCTTCCTCCTGACGGCGGCGCTCGGCCGCCAGCCCGATTCGCCCTCGGTGCCGAGCTGCGGATTGTGGATCTCGGCGAGCGGCTTGCCGGCATGGATCTCGCCCCAGGCAAAATTGTCGTAGCTCGACGGCCGGATGTCGTCGACGCGACCCTCGCGCGCCTTGTTCGGCCAGTCGGCGTCCGCGATCAGCGCGCGCGTCATGCCGACGAGATCGCCCGCCCCCTCGGCGATCGCGGCTTCGGCTTCCGCCGGCATCGCGACGCGGCCGATCGCCATCACCGGCCTGCCGCCGGTGGCGGGTCGGACCTTCTTGTGAATGTCGAGGAAATGTGCGCGCCGGAAGTGCATGTCCGGCACGTGGTTCTCCAGGCTCAAGGTGAAGTTGCCCTGGCTGTAGGCGAAATAGTCAAGCGTGCCCTGAGAGACGAGCGCCGCCGTGATGCGCATCGCCTCGTCCGGATCGATGCCGCCCTCGACGCCCTCGTCGCCCGGCATCTTCAGGCCGATCACGAAGTTCTTGCCGCAGGTCGCCCGGATCGCGTCAGAAACCTCCGCGACGAAGCGCACGCGATTGTCCAGCGAGCCGCCGTACTGGTCGGTGCGAGAATTCGACCATGGCGACAGGATCTGCGTGATCAGATAGCCGTGGGCGCCGTGCAGCTCCGCGCCACCGAAGCCGCAGCGCTCGAGCCGCCGTGCGACCGAGACATATTCGTCGACGACCTGGCGGAGCTCGTCGGTGGTCATCACATGCGGCACGGTCCAGCTGTAGGCATCCGGCTGGTCCGAGATGCCCTTGGGCGAGCGCACCGGGCTCCACAGCTGCTGACGTCCGGGATGCCAGAGCTGCGCGATGAGACAGGCGCCGGCGCCCTCCACCGCCTCCGCGGTACGCTTGAAGCCGTCCTCGTTCTCCGCGTCATAGCCGGTGACGATGGCGCCGTGGGCAAGCGCCGCCGGATCGACCGCGATGACCTCGGTGACGATCATTCCGCAGCCGCCCTTGGCGCGCTCGGCGAGAAAATTTGTCCAGCGCTCGGTGACGCGATGGCCCGCGCCGTAGTTCGTCAGCGTCGCCGGCAGCACGATGCGATTGCGCAGCGTGCGTTCGCCGACCTTCAGTGTGCTGAACAGGCGCGGAAAATACTGGCTGTCGCTCATTCGTGGCGTATCCACTTGTATCAACGTCGGAGCGCCGTAGGGTGGGCAAAATCCCGGCGCAGGCAGAGAACGCGGGCGCAGGCCGCGCGTGGATTTTGCCCACGCCGTCAACTAGAACCGATGGCATTCCGCGTGGGCAAATCGCCATCGACGCCTGGGCAAGAGGCTCGGTCAGTGCATCGATTTGCCCACCCTACGAGAGTGTGCCTCACTCCACCTCGATCCGCACCGCGATGGCCGCGCTGGCAATGACCGCAGTATCGTTGCTCTCCGGATCGTCGACATCGAGACCGCCCTTGACGGCCTTCACGGTGACGTTGCCCACCGGCAACGAGGCCCTGACCTTGTCCAGGTCCACCCGCTCGGGCCGCTGCACGCCGATGGTGACATCCACGTCGAGCTTCGTCCGGTCGATTTTCAGCGAGCGGACGAAGGCGAGCGAGCTGTGATGCAGCGCGTCCTCGACGGCGCGCAGCGCCGCCTTGGTGTAGTCGGAGCCGTGCAGATCGTTGCCGGAGCCGAGCTCCAGGATGACGCGGGTCTTCTTGGGTGTCCGGGGCATGGCGGTCTCTCAGGCGATGTCGAGGCTGACGATGGCGCAGGCATTGGCAATCAGCGTGCTGTCGGTGCCGGCATCGTTGAGAATCTCGAGGCCGCCCTCGACCACGGTCACGGTCCCCTTGCCGTAGGGCAGCACGGCCATGACCTCGGCCTTGTCCACCATGTCGGGCCGCGGCACGCCGATATGCACGTCGACGATCATCGCATCCAGCGGCTGGCCGAGCGCGGTCGCGATCGACAGCGAGTTGTGCCAGAGCGCATCGCGCAGCGCCCGGCAGGCGGCCTTGGTCGGGTCCGCGCCGCGGATGTCGGTCCCCATGCCGATCTCGAGAACCATGCGCTTCTTTGCCATCGCCTCACTCTCCAGTAGTTAAGCGCTTCGGTCGTCACCCAGGCTTCGCGCCGGCCATCCGCTCGACGCTGGTGCCTGAATTCGGTGCCGCCACCATCCGTGAGCTTGGTCACATCCGAAAGCTCCGCTCAAGCGACTAACAAGACATGGGCGAAGGGAACGCCCCCACCTCGACCCTTCCCATCATCCCACACCCCAAGGACCAGGCTCATGACGATGATTCGCGCCCTCGGCGACGCCGAGCTCGACGGAGTATCCGGTGGCTCCACTGTCGCTGAAGTCACTGCCTTCATGTTCGACTCGGTTGCGGCCATCAATCGCCGCATCGCCGCCGCGACCGGGCCGGGCCCGAATTGCCACAGCACCGCCAACCCCTATCGGCCCGGCTGACATTGCTGCAAGCACTTTGAAATCCGGCAACGACCCCGAGACGGGGCCGTTGCCGTGATGGGGAGAACAAGTCCCGTCACGGCCAGTCGGCAGCAGTGAAGTCGTTCTCACTGGTGCGTGATCCAGCCGCCCACCCATTCGCCGACAGGTGGTTACTGCCCGGCGAGCACCCACTGCCAGAAGGCCACCATATCTTCGGCAAAGAGTGCCGCGTCACCGTCCCGGCTGCCGATCCTCGCGCCCCGACGGCCATAGCCGGCCTTGAGCGAATAGACCATCACGTCACGGTCAGTGAGCTGAGGATTGGCTTGGCTTTCGAGCGGGTGGATGAAGGCCCCATCGTCGCCGAGGTAGGTGGTGGGAGCGGCCGGCGAAACCGACGCCTCCGGGATGTCGACGATCGGCGTGCCGCGATCAAAGCTGTGCTGGGCGCCACCGACCAAGCGCATGCTCGCCCGGCCGCCGGCGAGCCGCACGGCCTGGCAATGCCCTTGAACTTGCATTGGCGAGCACCACTCATCCGCATCCCCGATCAACACGCGAAGCTCGGTGTCGCCGATCCGTGGATCGAGAAACTGGTGGCCGCTCCAAGGGTAGGCCGCGAGCACGCCCTTGAGGTGCTGGCTGGGCCCGATCACGGCATCGGCAAAGCGTCGGGTGGCCGCGGTCAGCACCGCTGAGCCACCCCGGCTGTGGCCCTGGGCACCGATGCGTCCGCCATCGATGACGGGCAGGTCGCGCAATATCGTGAAAGCCGCCAGCACATCGAAGGCGGACGCGGCGAACGAGAACTGGGTCTGCCTGGCGACCGTCGAGGTGACGCCGCGGGCGGCAAAGCTGTCGAGCACGAAGGTCGCGAACCCCGCATCGTTCAAGGTCTCGGCATGGGCAAGGTGGGACGGCGCCACGCCGAGGCTGCCGGGCACGATGATGACCAGCGGCAACTTGCCCGTGTGCGCCCGGTGGGTCTTGGGCGGCAGGAACAGCTGGCCGTCGACGATCAACCTCGGCATCTGAGCTGGTGCGCTGATGGCCTGATAGTAGTTGAGCGGCGAGGCGGATGGGATGTCGATCGGTTGGCCCCGGGCGCCATTGGCGAAGACGATATCCTGGTCGCGAAACCGCGTCGGTTGCGCGGCAGGAAGAACACTTCCAGCGGGTCCAGTCATGGCGCATCTCCAGTGGCCTTCCGAGGCCCGGGATGGCAACCGCGACGGTGCGCCTCCCCGTCACGCACTTGGATACCGGACGTTTCGCGCCCGCCGCTGGCGCCCGCAGCTTGCGGGGAAGCACTGGCACGAGCCACTCGCCATGGTGCCGGGCGAGCAATCGCCGGCGGCGAATTGATATGTACCCACAGCCGGCCATTCCCTATAGTCCGGAGGGAGGCGAGAGGATTCTCCGCATGCTGTTGCCGAAGATTGTCCAGGTCGAGACCGTAGCGACAGCCTGCACGGCGCGTTGCGTCATGTGCCCGATCGAATCCTGGACCCGGCCAGTCGGGACCATGAAGCTCGATTTCTTCGCGCAGATCCTGGACCGGCTGAAGCCACACGTTCGCTCCATCGAGCATACGGTTCTGCAAGGTTGCGGCGAACCGCTCCTCGACAAGACCATCGCGCAAAAGGTTGCAGTGGCGCGCAGGAATGGGTTCCGTGGAGTCCATTTTTCCACCAATGGCACGGAGCTGACCGAGAACGCAGGCCGCGACCTGCTGGAAGCCGGAATTCATCTGGTCACTTTCAGCATCGATGGGATCAGGAAGCAGACTCACGAGTCGATCCGTCGCCTGACCGATTACGACAAGATCGTCGAGCACACGCACCGCTTCATCGGCATGCGAAATGCGAGCGGCTACGGAACCCGCATCTGGATCAGGATGATCCGCCAGCGATCGAACGACCACGAATGGCCCGAATATGAGGCATATTGGACGAAGCATCTAGACCTGTCGCGCGGCGACCGCGTCGTGTACTTTCCCGTCCACAACTGGGCGGATGACAGCCATCTGGACCGCCTGAGCGCCGCCAATGGACCAAGGCCGCGCGTCACCTGGTGCCAGGACCTGTGGCAACGCGTATACATCCAATGCAACGGCGCGATGGCGCTCTGCTGCGTCGACGATCAGGGCTGGTACGAGATCGGCAATGTGATCGACAACGATCCGGTCGAGATGTTGAACTCCAGCCCGGTTTTTCAGCGGCACCGTAACCTGATGTCTACCGGCCGAATTGACGAGCTCGAGCATTGCCGCACCTGCTCGATCCCGCTTGCACGGCAGAATACGAACTATCTTCGCGACGCCAATGCTCAGGACAGAAGGCGAGCGTGAGCGATTTGCACTCGCCCCGCGAGGTTCGCCCCTTGATCGTCTGCAGAATCGGCGACCGGATATGGTACAAGAGGCTTGAACGCAACAGGCGTCGCAGCCTCTTCGCTTGCAGCAGCGATGTCCGCCATACCCGAAGCGGAATGCCTTTGAAGACGGCTTCGACATGATCCGGGCCGCAGGCTGCCCCGATGCCCGGGTTCCCGACGGTGACGATCAGGTCGTGAGGACCGTCTTTCTTCGACGATGCAGGAATGACCGACATCAAATACCATGTTCCGTCCGCACCGATGAGATGACCGTCAGGAAGGTCGCTTGCGATGCCGAGGGGCGATTCACCGCTGGTCAGTATCGGCATGCCGGTATACAACGGCGCGCAGTTCCTGCGCGAGGCTTTGGATTCGGCCTTGGCGCAGGACTATCCTCACATCGAGATCATCGTCTCCGACAACGCCTCGACGGACGGCACCGAGGCGATCGCGAGGGCGTATGCCGAAAAGGATGCGCGCATCCGTTATTGGCGGAACGCCGAGAATCTCGGCGTGGTTCGCAACTTCGGACAAAGTTTCGCTCTCTCCCGCGGCAGGTATTTCACCTGGCTTGCCTGCGACGACCTGCTGTCGGCTTCGCAATATATCAGGACGACGGTGGCATTCCTGGAATCCAATCCGGATGTAATGGTCTGCGGCAGCGATGTCCACATGCTCGATCTCGAGGGGCCTGGGCAGGTTACGACCTGGACGTTCCCGCAGATCCACCCGGACCGCGACCCGCGGGACGTGCGCTCCGTCTACTTTCGCTTGCCGCAGGACCCGGCCTGTTTTGCGATCTACGGCATGTTCCGGAGAGAGGCGCTGGAAGGGGCGATCTTCGGCGGCCGCACCTATCGGGGACAGCCGGTCATCCGTCACATGGAGTTTTTCATGCTGGTCCCGACATTGACGCGTGGCCGCATCGTCGCGCTGCCGGGACCTGTTCGCACCTACCGCCGCAACGAGCTTTCATCCTGGCATCGGGAAGCCGCCCGGCTCTCAGGTCTCGACGAGCTCCTGCTTGACCTGCACATGAAGATATTTCTCCTGACAAGAGCGCTGCGATTTCCCGCAGCCTGGACGGAAAAGCTGCCTCTGATCGCATTGACCTTGAGGAACTTCTTGCCGGATACGTTGCGAACTACGCGGGGAGAGGCACGCCGGCTGCGTGCCGCAGCCGAGCAGCGCCGTCAATTGATCCTGACCCTGCGCATGGAGATCGACAAACGTCGCACCCTGCTTGGTCAGGCTGGCGTCGCGGGAGCCGGCGTTGCTCGACCGTGGCCGCCAATTCCGGGACCCGTGGATGTGGCCGTTCCCTGGGATGCTACCGCCTGGCTGAGCTGGAAGCTGCCATCTTGGCTCGAACCGGCGCGCGAATGCGTCGAGATGCTGCTTACCGATTTTTTTCGCCCTCCTTCTCCGGAACGGCAAAACGAAAAGCTGCGGGACTACCTGGACAGCATTGCGCTCCGTGAGGTGTGCGAGAAGCGGTTGGGCGAGATCCACCGGTTGACCGCGGAAGCTGATCGTTGCCTTGCGCTGATGCAGTCTCCGGGTGGCGAGAAGAAGCAGCGTTAACGTTCCCGGCACCTGAAAAAAAAGGATCCGCGGCCTGCCCGCAACTCGCCGTCTCCCTCAATCAGCCCGCCTTCCACCACAACGGATCGGTCTCGTAGCCGAGCTCGATCAGCAGCTCGGTTGCCCCGGTCTCGTGGAACGCCCGGCGGGCCTTGGCGGTGAGTACCTCGCGCCAATAGTTCCCCCCGCGCGCCTGCTGCCACGGCGCAAAGAACGCTCCGTCCTCGATGCGGTACTGCCCGCCCCATTCCGGAAGCCGGTAGGCCATCGCGGCCCGGCGCCGTGCCGACGGGAGCGCCGCTTCGACGTCGGCGCGCCCCGTTTCGGGCAGCACCGCCGCGATCGTCGGCGTAGGATCCTCCAGGAATTCCTCGTAGCGTGCGAGCACGAGCTGCTCGGAGCGTTTTTGCGCGCGCGCCTCGAGCGCCCACCGCACGTTGCTCGCCCAGTCGCCGTAGACGAACTGCTCCTTGAGAAAGCCGATGAATCCGGCAATGTCGTCCGGGTCGTCGATCCGGATCGCTCCCTGCTTCATCATCATGTAGGCAAGCGAAATGATCGCGTTTCGGCCGTCGCGAACCGCATAGATCGTGCGTTCGAACAGCCGGCTTGCGCGCGAATCGTGGTCCTTTACGAAACATGGCCGATCCAACCCGTCGGGAATGCAGGACGCGTTGTACGCGAGCCACGTGCCGGGCGCCTCCAGCCGATAGCCTTGCGAGATCGCCCGCAGCGCGGCCATCAGCAGCGTGTTGCCTGACCGCGGAAACGACGCGACCAGAGTGAAGCCGTCGCCGAACCGTCGCTCCACGGCTCCGCTGCGGCAGGCTGCCGCGTAGATGCGCTGGCACATTGCCCGGAAACGCTCAGCGTACGGCAAGACCATCTCGAGGGTCGGCTCGATCGCGTCGATGAAGCCGTCGATCGCTGGCGTGGCGCGCAGCACTTCCGCGATGGCACGACGATGGTCGCCCGCGGCGATCATTGCATCGATCCTATGCTCACAGGCGCCGATTGTGCGCTCGAGCTGACGAAGGGATTCGTCCATTGCGGAAACTCTCCACGGGCCAGGTGCGCGCCGGGATGCTCCGGCTTACCAAGCCGCAGGCGGGTTGCACAGTGTCGGCGGAACCAGTTGACGCTTCGGAGCAGTGCAGTCGGCTCTCCTGGCGCACCACGGCGCGCACCCTTTCAGCGCAGGCGCTTGTTAGCGAACGCTGTTCCGGAGGCGGTCTTGAGATAGCGCTCGAATGCAACGGCCTTCTTCTCTTCAGAGAAGGCGATGCAGGTTACCAGGCGCCACGGCTTGAATTTGGCTGTGTGAATCGACTGTCCTGCATTGTGGGCGGCTAGCCGTGATCGAAGGTCATCAGTTAACCCAACGTAAGTCCGTTCAGGGTGGTCAATGCTTTGCAGCAGATAGACATATTTCATCGGATACAGCCCGTCTTCGCCCAAGCGGGCTTCGACGGGCAGCCTTCGCCGCTGCGCCGGAAAGGTCCGTGGCTGGCTTGCCAGCCGTAGCCGCGCAGCGGCGAAGGCTGGCGGAGGGAGAGGGATTCTATCTAAGCGGCTGACCTATTGAACAAATTGCGAATTTTATCCGATTTCCTGACCTACCCACACCTCTACCCACTCCCACGAACGCAGAGCTCCAGCCAGGGTACCGCCCGAATTAATCGGCATTTTACGATCCAACCGCTTACGGACAAAAGCGGGTAAAGGCGAGCTATCCCGTTCAGCTACGGAGATCGCCGCATGGAAAGGATCAGCTCAAGGGACGCCAGCACGTCAGGTGACCCGGACCCGCTCCTTGTCACGGTCGCGCAGGCGGGCCGGATGCTCAATGTTGGCCGGTCGAAAATTTACGAGCTCTTGAGCACTCGGCGGCTGCAGGGCGTCAAGATCGACAAGAGTCGGCGCGTCAGGGTCTCCTCGATCCACCGGCTCGTCAACGAGCTCGCCGGCTAAGCGACAACCCGCGCCTCGTATTTGCGAAAGCCGGTCGGGCGGTAGCCGTCCCACGGTGACGCGACCCGCGCCGTCCGGAATTCCGGGCAGTGTCTCCACACGTCCAACACAATTTCTCGCCTCACGCTGGGGTCGCTGTCATGGAAGCGAGCACCGAAGCGCCATCATCGCTGAGACATGCCAAACTGCAGCTTTCTGTTTCCTTCGGGGCGACAGCGCATTCAGCAGCCTACTTCCGTACAGCTGTGTCGCTCAGCGATTTGTTCCAGGTTCTGACTACCTTCAAAGTCGGCGTGAAAGACGGGGACGCATTCGCACCGGCACTGTTCGCGAACGATCAACGGTCGGTCAATAACGCCGAGCGCATAGAAGTGATGGGGCTCGACATCGATGCGGGCTACCCGGTGAAGCCAGTAATTGCCCGTCTCAAGGGGCTCGGGATTACAGGCGCCGTGTACACGACGTTCTCGCATACCAGCACCGCGACTGCCGTCCCGCGTAAGGCTGTTGAGGGTTGGCGGCAGCGTGCGGGCAGTGGCGCGACTGACGCTCGATACCTGCGGGAAATGAAAGGTTACGTGCCCGACATTGCTGAGAGCTGCGCCAGTCATGAAGTGCGTGGTGACACTGTCATCTTTCAGCATGCACCAATTCCGAAATTCCGTATCGTCCTTCCCCTGGCAAAGCCCTGGGTTAGATCCGATTTCCCGTCTGATTCTGTCGCTGGAGCGGCGTGGCGGCACGCGGTCGAGGCAGCTGCCGCAATGCTCGGCATCACCGTCGATCCGGCAGCGAGAGACGTGGCACGGCTGTTCTATTTGCCTCGGATTCCCAGCGAAGCCGCTCGAGGCAGCAGCATTTCAGAAATAATCGACGGAGAGCTGTTCGATGCTCTCGAGCAGGTAAACCTCCAGGAAATCGAGCGTCACTTCGCGAAGATCGACGCCCGCATCAAGGCCAAGGCTAGTCGTTCGAACGAGCGAGTGGATCCGGCCAGCGTCTGCCATACAGGGACTGCTGGGGCGATCATAGATCCGATCAACGGGCAGGCGCTGACGCTGGATCAGTGGCTGGTTCGATGGGGGAGCGCCTTTCAGATCGCTGACACCATTGCAGCGGGAGCTTTCGAGGATCCTGAATCCGGCGAGGTGTTCTGCTGGCCATCTTTCGGTTGGCGGGGCCGCGCCCTGCTTTGCGAATGCCCCAATTTTGCGCAGCACACCGTCCCGAGCGACAAGAATGGCAAGGCGCGCAAGAAACGGAGCCATACTGACTTCGCTGCTTTCAATGCCAGCGACACAAGCCGATCGAGCGGCTTCGCATTTCACTGCTTTCACGCGCACTGCGCAAGTGTCGATCGAAAACAGATGCTCGAGTTGGCACTGCAGGCTGGCTGGATTAGTCCGCGAGCGTTGGTCGACCCCCGTTATCTGCTGCGTGTGCGCTTCGATCAGTTGCAGAAGGAATTCGAGGCGGAAAATGATCCGCGGCCCATCATTCGCCTCGAGCCGGGAGAGATGGCGAAGATGGCGGATATAGCGGAGAAAATACTTGTTGACGCGCTGGTGCCGTTCTTCAACCGTGGCGGCGTTCTCGTAACGCCTTACGTGATTCGCATGAAGTCCTTCCATGGCAGGGTAACATGTTCTCCGGCCTTGGCTCGCATAACGTGCCCTATGGTATTGGACCGGCTCACGAGATTGGCACGTGTTCAGCGATGGGATTCCATGGCGATGGCCTACGTGCCGGCCAATCCGCCAAAGTGGCTGGCAGAGACAATCTTGAACCGGCCGGATAGCTGGCGATTTCGGCGACTCTCTGGAATTATCGCTACGCCGTCTCTCCGACCGGACGGTACGTTACTTGCTACGGAGGGTTACGATCCGGAGACGCAGCTCTTGCTGGTCGATTTGCCGGCGATGCCGGAGATTCCTGACAATCCGACGAAGGCTGATGCGGAAGCAGCTCTCGACATTCTGGACGGACTATTTACCGGCTTTCCGTTCGTGAACGCCGCAAGTCGAAGCGTAGCGCTATCGGCCGTGCTAACTCCCGTTTGTCGGGCGGCGATGGAGGTCGTGCCGATGCATGTATCTTCCGCCCCTACGGCGGGCACAGGTAAGTCCTATCTGTGGGACGTCGTATCTGCCGTGGCAATTGGCCAAAGGTGTCCCGTTACTACTGCTCCAAAGTCTCCGGATGAGCTAGAGAAGCGACTGGATGGCTCCCTTCTTGAGGGAATACCAATCATATGTATCGACAATGTGAGCGAGGAGCTTGGGAGTGACAAACTGTGCGTCGCCATTGAGCGGCCAATCGTTGATATCAGAAGGCTGGGAGCCAGCGATAAACAAAAAGTCGAAAACCGGTCAACGATATTCGCGACCGGGAACAACATACAATTGCGGGGCGACGTGACCCGTAGAGCGCTTCTCGCCCTCCTTGATGCTGAGATGGAGCGACCGGAGCTGCGAGAGTTCAACGACAGGCCGCACGAGGCAGTAATCGCGAACCGCGGCAAGTATGTGGCCGCGGCGCTTAGGGTGGTGCGAGCCTACATCGTGGCCGGCCGGCCTAAGAAACTCCGGCCTCTGGCCAGTTTTGAAGACTGGTCACGAACGGTCCGTGAGGCACTGGTCTGGCTCGGTAGGGCTGATCCCGTCGATACAATGGTGGCCGCGCGGGACGAGGATCCTGAGCTCGCTGAGCGACGGGAGGTGATCGTAGCTTTGCAGCAGGTATTCGGCACCGATGAAGTGACGGTCCGGGAGATGATCGACGCCGCCGAGGAAACCGTGCTGGAAGATCCCAACAACGAACACAGTAGGCGAGTCCATCACTACCCCGATTTGCGGAGCGCTTTGATGCAAGTTGCGAGCGAGCGAGGGCGGCTCGAGGCGGAAAAGTTGGGGAGATGGATGCGCTCGAACAAGGGCCGGATCGTGGCCGGTCAGCGGCTCGTCAGAGCAAGCGGCCCCAATGTCAGCCCGGCGAAATGGGCGATCCGTCCCGTGACTCCTAAGTCGGGGGGATAACGGGGATACGGGGGATGTCTCGGTAGATGCCAGGTGCGTGTCAATGTTGTGCGATCAGCAGCTGTTCCTCTGATTTCGTCAACTCGACAGCGTGCCGGAGCCGCCGAAAGTATCCCCTGCATCCCCGCTATCCCCACCTAGCGGGGTGCTCCAGATCGCAGGGTCACACTTCCCGAAGGCTCTGCCGTTGGACTCCTGTATTTGGTACGATTCTCACGAAGCGCCCCGATCGGATGACCCGGATTGCGTATTCCAATGAATCAGGCCGGGATTCCGAGCAGATAGTGTCGGCGATGGTGGAATCGCCGATGTGCTATCGTGCGCTCGACGGGCAGCTGGCTGGTGACGATGGCGGAGCCGCGGGCGTGGCGGTCCTCTATGATCTCGAGGAGATCGGGCCGGCGCTCTATGGTCATGGGAGCGAGGCTCCAATCGTCGAGGATGAGCAGGTCGACGCGGGCGAAGCTTTTGAGCAGTCGTGCGGCCATCGCCGCGGGCGAGCCTCGAACAGCCTGGGCAAACGCTGATAGAGGACGGAGCGGTCGTTGCGGCAGGACTTGTGGCCGAGCGCGCGGCCCCCGAGGGCAATAGCCTTCTTCTTGCCGACTAAGCCAACCAGCTGCTTTGGGTCAACGCAGACGTATAGCACGGTACGCGGCACATAGCGCATTACGTACAGCATAGCCCCGCACCAGCGAGTTGGGCGCGCCAACCGCCTACCTGGCAAACCGCTCGTCGGAGCTCGTAGTGAGCGCGCCGTCATGGGGCCGACGGGCCAATAAGTAGTCACGACCTCTCATCGCCGCTGTATCTGAGCTTCTGGGCGAAACCGGCGCGGGCCTAACGAGACAAGCCATCTTTATTTGCTTGGAGCACGCAGGAAAATGCGAGCTTCAACAGGCATTGCAAAGTACCGATAGCGGGCATCGTCGTTAACCAAACTTCAATTTATCCTACGGTCCGCCATTCTTCAGTCACATCGACATCGTATGTGCGGTGGAACCAGGCTCGGCGGGACCGCCGGCCGCTCCATCCGCGTGACATTGGAACGAGTGAGGGGTGCCAATGGATTCTACGCTGAGTTCAACAGAAATCGATCCGCATCACGACGGCGACATCGTCCTGCTCGCGCCGAAGGACTTGGCGAGCACTGTAGAAGCGGCCTCCAGGCTCGCGCAGGATGCGGCGCGTGATCGACGCACCCGCATGGCGGACTCCGAGTTCTTCCGCTCGCGGGTGGCTGAGCCACCGGTCGAGACAACGCTTCACCCCGCAGCCGTCAACAATGGCCAAGTCCCCAGCAACCGGCCGTCGCTCGGTAGGCGAGTCGCTGGAACCTTTGCCTGCTTCCTGCTGTCAGCTCTCATTGGTGTCTCTTCCACTTTGGCCTGGCAGTCCTACGGCGCGGCCGCCAAACAGATGATTGCGGGCTGGGTGCCGCAGCTCGGAGGGCTGCCATCTCAGCTCATGACGGATCCAGCAACTTCACAACCAGCACCTGTCGCTCTGACCGAACAAAATACGGTCGCGCTGAGCGAACCCGCGAGCCCGCCCCAAGAACTGGTGCATCAGCAAGTGACGGCACGCGATCTCGCCACCTTGGGGCAGAGCGTAGAGCAGCTCATGGTCAGGCAGGAGCAAATGACCCGCGATATTGCAGCACGTGAACTCACCGCCTTGCAGCAAACGGTGGAGCAGCTCACGGCTAGGCAGGAGCAAATGGGTCGCGACATCGCCAAGCTGCAGATGGCCGAGGAGGACATCCGGCGCAAGATAGCAGCGCCGCCGCGACCGCCCGCCGCCTCGGCGCGCAAGCCTGTGTCGACGCCTCTCCCGCCGCGACGTGCACCGCAGTTATCATCGGTGAGTACCAGGCTCTGATCCGCCCGTCCCGCAACGGTCCGCATCAGGTGGGCAGTGCGGTCCTGCCCCCTGATAGTTGGCACCCGCGAACCGCTCCGACTTATGCAGTGGGACGCTATGTCGTGGCAACCCTGGGCCACATGCTGCTTGTCGCGTGCATCACGTCCGGTCCGGTCCCAGGAGGCGTAACAACGGGCGCCGGGTCTTCGCTGGCCAGTGTAAGGCGTGTCTCGGAACGGGCAGGGTGACTCCGCTCCAAGACGCCGAGCCGGCCGCGGATCCGCCGGACCGGACCAAATTCGTTGTCCAACCTTCGGCGGCACGGGGACGAGCGTCCCATTGAGGCGCTATAAGCGATCACATGGCGGAAGACGACTGGAAGCCGATCGAGACGGCGCCTTTCGATCGCCTCATTGAGGTCGGCGTGATCGGCCGCAATGAGGTTCATCCGTTCGCGTACCCGGTTCGCCGTGCGGCCGACGGTTGACTAGCGGTTGGGATCAAGGGCCTGCAAGAGATCGAACCGACGCACTGGCGGGATTGGCGCCGCCCGGACTGATCAGTCCCTATCGGCGTTGCCCATTGATTCAAAGCGCGCCGAGCCGCCTCCGCGCCGGAGGCACGCCAGCCGCGCTTAAGCGCGCGCCTGTTGAGGCATCGTCGGGAGCCGCACCGGGGGCACTTCAAGCGGCTCTCCAGGCGCGCCAGGGGAAAGTCGTTCAGGGCGCAAGCGGCCGCTGATAACAGCATCCCATCAGCAGGCAAGAAGGTGGTTGGGTCGACCCTTCCACAAGGGCCAATCCGGTAATCCTGGCGGCAGGCTGCGCGCACCGGGTGATCGCGACAAGCTGTTCCGATTGATTGCGACCAGGCGTTCCGATTGATCGCGACCACCCACTCCGGGCGATTGCGACCAGCCTGTGGACGGGGGTGAGGGGCGCCGTTGGGTGATCCGCGAAGGATGCATTCCCGCGTCACCCCTGGCCGGCGCAGCTCGCGGTGGTCTCGAGGGCGCGGTAGAGCTCGCAGTAGCGGGTATAGCCGTAACCGTCGGCGCGCGCTCCTTAACTCAGATCGCTGCGACAACGGTGGCGGAGGTCCCGGAATTGGGTACCGTCGGCAACTTTCCGCAGCCACCGAGATCCGATATTGTCCGCGCGGCAGGCGGCGCCGATGTGCCTCAAAAGGATCTACGGCAAGCATGCGCACGATGAGAGTGGTCTCGATCATAGCTGTCCTAGTCCTGCTCGCAGTGAACGGTTTGGCGTTTCTGCCCGCGGCAAATGCATTCCAGCCGTATTTGTCGGGTGGCGCGCTGGCGCTTGGCCTTATCGTGTTGGCCACGATCCTGGCCGGACGCGGCCCGAAGGGCGATAAAGGAAGCACGGCCGCCTACGCAGTCCGACCCATGCCTGTTCCGATGCACGCAAGCCAAGCCGATGCCGAGATCGTCAGCTTTCTAGCGATACTGCAGGCAAGGGGCCGGCTGGTCGATTTTTTGATGGACGACATCAACGCGTATGAGGACTCACAGGTTGGGGCAGCAGCGCGTGTCGTGCACGCCGGATGCAAGGCCGCCCTACAGGAGCATTTCCGGATTCGCCCGCTGCGCGAAGAGAGCGAGGGGTCGACAGTGCAGGTTGCCGCTGGCTATCCGGCGGATGAATACCGCCTGCTAGGCAAGATCAGCGGGCCGGCGCCCTTTTCGGGAGTGCTTGTCCACCACGGCTGGAAGACGGATACGGTGAAGCTGCCGCGCATTCTGCGCAGCTCACCCGGCCGGCTTCCGGCGATCGCTCCGGCGGAGGTGGAACTGAAATAAATAAGCGGCCCGACCAAGCTGGCCAAGTAAGCGCGGGCGCAACCGGCGCTATTCCATAACTCCAAGGGCGCCGCTCACGCCAAGCGCAACCAGGATCCCCCCATGAACGTTCGTTTCAGCCTTGGTATCGACCTCGGCACAAGCAACAGCGCGATCGCGGTCGCCGATCTCGAGAGTGATGAGACTAGGATCGTCGAAATCACGCAGATCCTGGGACCAAACCAGCTCGGCGAGACGCCCACGCTGGCGTCGGCTCTGTATGTCCCGCATTGCGAGGAGTTCCCGAAGGGTTCGTTTCCTCTGCCCTGGAACCATCCCGGGGAACCCGCGATCGTCGGCCAGTTCGCGCGCGAGCATGGTGCACTCGTGCCGGATCGTCTTGTGACTTCCGCGAAGTCCTGGTTATCCAACCCGCATATCGACCCGAAGCAGCGAATCCTGCCCTGGCGGTCTGATATTGCGGAAGAGAAGCTCTCGCCCCTCGAATGCTCTCGCCGCTACCTGCAGCACCTCAGAGACGCGCTTCTGCACGCGGAGCGTGCGAAGGGGCGTGATTGGGACCTCTCGAAGGCCCAGATTGTCGTGACCGTTCCTGCCTCGTTCGATGAGGTCGCAAGAAGCCTCACCGCCGAGGCCGCCAAAGCCGCGGGGCTGGGGGATGTGACATTGCTGGAAGAGCCACAGGCGGCATTCTACGCCTGGACGGCGAAGGCGGGCAGAACATGGCGCGACCTGGTCGCCGCCGGCGATATCATTCTGGTCTGCGACGTCGGTGGCGGGACAGCCGATTTCAGCCTGATCGCCGTCACGGATGTCGACGGCGCCCTGGAGCTGGAGCGGGTCAGCGTCGGCGAACATATTCTGCTTGGCGGCGACAACATGGATCTGGCGCTCGCCTATGCGCTGGGGGCCCAGCTGGAGGCGGCGGGCAAACCGCTGGACTCCTGGCAGTTCCAGGCGCTCGTGCACGGCGCGTCCAACGCCAAGATTATCCTGTTCGAGGATGGCGCGCTGGGACAGGCGCCGATCGCGGTCCCCTCGCGCGGCTCTAGCCTGCTTGCCAGGACGGTCTCAACGAGCCTCGATCGCGAGACGCTAGAGCAAGTTGTTCTCGATGGTTTCTTCGCCAGAACCGGCATTGACGACGTGCCCAGCGAGAGCCGCACCGGAGGGCTGCGGGAATTCGGCCTGCCCTATGTGTCCGATCCCGTGGTCAGCAAGCATATCGCTCGGTTTCTCGGCCGTAGCCTCCAGAACGTGAAGGCGAGTGAGAAGCTCGCCGCCCTGGTCGGAGCGAGGGCCGAGGCGGACGTGCTGATTCCGACCGTGGTCTTGTTCAATGGGGGCGTCTTTAAGGCCGCGCCGATCCGCGCCCGCGTGCTTGACCTGCTGGCGTCCTGGAACGGAGGGCAGCCAGTCCGCGAACTGCAGGGTTTCGAGCCAGACCTCGCCGTCGCACGCGGGGCCGCGATCTACGGGCGTCACCGCGCCACCGGCAAGGGCATACGCATCAAGGCCGGCGCGGCGCGGTCCTATTACATCGGCCTGGAGACCTCGATGCTTGCCATACCAGGCTACAAGCCGCCGGTGAAAGCTCTGTGCGTCGTCCCGCAGGGCATGCAGGAAGGCACGGAACTGCTGATCGAGGGACGCGAGTTCGGCCTTGTTACCGGCCGTTCGGCGGAGTTCCAATTCTTCTCCTCCTCCGTGCGAAGCGGCGACACACCGGGGCAAATCCTTCCTGATGCCGAACGTGAACTTGAGGACGCCGGCCTGCTCGAAATCGAGATCCCGGCGCTCGGCGACATCCCGGCGGGGCAGGTGGTGCCGGTCCGCATCAACGCGGTCGTCACGGAACTCGGCATCCTTGAGCTCTGGATGAAGCACGTGAACTCCGATCGCCGATGGAAGATCGAGTTCCAGGTCCGCACGGAATAGGGCCGGACCCGCATCCCGTGAAGTCTTGACAATGGCCAGCGCCCGCTTCTCCATCGGTATCGATCTCGGCACGACAAACTCCGTGCTCGCATTCGTGCCGCTGGTCGGCGAAGCGGCACCGGAAATTCTTTCCGTCCCGCAATGGGAAAATTTGACCGGGCTGGCGGAGGTACCGACGCTGCCTTCTTTCCTCTACCTGCCTGAGGACGCGGTTGCAGCTCACTTTCGTGGCAGGGTGGTGGGGGCTGGACAGTGGACCATCGGCCGCTTCGCGCGCACGAAGGCGGGCGAAACACCGGACGGGTCGTCCATTCTGCGAAGTCCTGGCTTTGCCATCACGCCGCCGACCGGTCGGCGGCGTTCCTCCCGTGGGGGTCATCGGATCTGGAGCGTGAGCAGAAGATATCGCCCGTACGCGCCTCCGCACTGATTCTCAACTATCTGCGGGGGACTTGGAACAGCGAGTTTGCCCAAACGGGATTTGCATTCGATGATCAAGAGATCACGGTTACCGTCCCCGCTTCGTTCGATGCGGGTGCTCAGCGACTAACGATTGCCGCTGCCGAGGAAGCGGGCTTTCCTGACGGCGTGCGACTGCTCGAAGAGCCGCAGGCTGCGTTCTATTGCTGGCTGGAACGGCACGATGCTGTGCGTGAGTTGCGGCAGCGGCTCGACGATTGTGATGCCGGGCCGCGGCATGCGTTGGTCATCGATATCGGAGGCGGCACCTCGGATTTCAGCCTCTTCGAACTGCGCCTCGACGAGCCAAGCCGGATCCCCGACATCAGGCGCGTGGCTGTGAGCGAGCATATCCTACTGGGCGGCGACAATGTCGACCTTGCCATCGCACACTTCGTGGAACCACGGCTCGCTGGAAGAGGCGGCCAGCTCTCCGGCGCGCAATGGGATCATCTCATTGCCTCCTGCCGCGATCTGAAGGAGCGCACGCTGGCGGGCACAGGCCCGCCGGGCGAGCAGTTTGCCATCGCCCTGCCCGGTCGCGGATCGGGGATGATCGCCGGGTCGCACGCGGCCACAGTGACGCGGGCGGAAATCGAGGGCGTGTTGCTGGACGGGTTCTTCCCCAAGTGTGACGCGGGGGTGCGGCCGTACCGGACACAGGCGGCGCTGCGGGAATGGGGGCTTCCCTATGCTTCCGACAGCGCGGTTACGCGACATCTTGCCGACTTCCTCAGGGATCGACCGCGCGTCGATGCCGTCCTGTTCAACGGCGGGTCCGTCCAACCACCGCTCGTGCGCCAAAGACTTCGCGAGCAGATCGCAGCTTGGCAAGACGGCTTCGCGCCGCACATTCTGGAGAACGAGGAGCCGGCCCTGGCCGTAGCGCGCGGAGCCGCGCAATTCGGTGCCCTTCTCCACCACCGGAGGGAGCACATCGAAGCGGGGGCCGCCCGTGCGGTGTTTCTGGAAGTGCAAGGGATAGGGGCGACGCCTGAAGAGGCGGCGCATCCCTCTCTCGTGTGTGTGCTTCCTCGCGGTGCATCGCCTGGAGAGCTGTTTGAGATTGCTGATCTTGCGCTTGAAGTGCGCACCGATCAGCTGGTGCGCTTCCAGGCCTATTCTTCGAGCCGCCATGGCAGGAATCGAGCCGGAGATATCCTTGCGTGGCGGGAAGGCGAATTCCACGCTCTGCCTCCGCTCCAAACAATCATCAGGGCGGTCGAGCCGTCCCAGCCCGGCATGACCGTGCCCGTCCGTCTTGTCGCGCAGATGAACGCGCTGGGCTTGCTCCAGATCTCCTGCGTCAGCGCAGACCCCGCGAACCGGCAGTCCTGGCCATTGGAATTCAACCTGCGCCTGCACGATCAAGGCAGCGCGGGCGTGCCCGGACCGGCCCGCGAAGCCGCCGTCCAGATTGGGCCGAACGTCACGGCGGAAGCACTGGAAACGGCACGCGAGCAGATCAGGATCGTATTCGCCCATCCCGCCGGCAAAACGGACAAGGTAACCGTCGGCGCGATTTTCAAGAGCCTGGAGCGCATCCTCGGCTCGCCCAGGAGTGGCTGGAACGCAGCTTTGCTGCGCGCCCTCTGGCCTGTTCTGGACGAGCGGCTGGACGGCCGACGAAACTCGGTGGATCTCGAAGAAGCTTGGCTCATCTTGGCCGGATTCCTGTTGCGCCCGGGCTACGGCGTTGTCGGCGACGACCCTCGCATGGACGCCCTGTGGCGGCTGCATGATGCCGGCCCTTGTTTTCCAGGTCGGCGCATCAAGTGCCAGGAATACATTCTCTGGCGCCGGGTGGCGGGTGGGCTCACGCGCGAACGCCAGAACAAGCTTTTGGCCAGGGAGCTCGACAGGATCCGCAGCGGCAAGGCACCGGCCGAACTCGTGCGCCTCGCGGGATCGCTGGAACTGATCCCCCACGCCACGAAGGCGGAGCTGGTCAGTAGTTTCATCGACATCGCGGTGACGCTTGTGCGCACCAAACGGCACTGCGCTCCTTATCTTGCAGCACTCGGGCGGCTGCTCAACCGAGCTCCGTTCTACGCCGGGCCAGAAACCGTCGTCTCGCCCGACCTCGTCGAGCAGGCGTACTCCGCCTTCCGGGGTTTCGATTGGGCCGAGCCGGAGCTGCTGGAAATGCAGCCTCTGTTCCTCCGGGCCGCGCGCGTCGTCGGCGATCGGAGCTTGGACGTGCCCATGCCGCTGCGCGACCTGATTGCTGGCAAAATGGAGAAGTCCGATGTCCCTCCACTGCAGACCGCAAAGATCAGAGGGTTCGTGCCGGTAGGACGGTCGGACCGCGCCAGCCTGTATGATAAGTCCCTGCCCCCGGGCTTGGTTCTCGGCCAGGACGACTAACCGCCGAACAGCGCTACCTTAGCAGGTACCGCTCGGGCGTATGGGGCACCCGCGCGGTGGTGGCCGGCGCAGCGCCCCATTGCCATGAGCATGACGGCGCCAACACGCCATTGTAGACCCCTACATGCCCAGGTGGCCGCTGCTCGCCGGCGTCTGCCACGGGGGATAAGGGGGATGCGAGGGATGTTTTCAGTCGACGCCGGATGCGTCGCAAACGCTATTTTAGAGCGGAGATCGCGCTTTCGAAGTGGTCATTCTCTTTGACACGCCACTGGCTACGGCCAAAGTATCCCCCCTTATCCCTTGGCGCTGGCTGTCTCGCGTGGGCTCGGGTGCCGCCCTGCCTGCGAAGAACCAGTCGGATTTGAATTATGTGTGTTATAATGACAAATGGGCTTCGGGTCCTTCCAGCCACTGGGAAACGCGCCAGCGAGCCCCGCACGGCGCTGCAGGGACCCAAGGGGCCGGGGGGGGACAAAAAATTGTTGACTCCGGGCGGGCGCCAACGCGGCGGCGCCTAGCTTATGCTAAAAGTAAGCAAAACATTAGGGGCCGAATTTCGTGGCAAAAAAATCCACGCTCACTCTGGTGCAACCGCCATCGACCTCGCCATCACCGCCGCGCGAACTCGGCAAACACGGCCTGTCGCTCTGGAAACGGGTTCACGACGAATACGACATCAGCGACGCGGGCGGCATAGAGTTGCTGGCGCAAGCTTGCGCCGCAGTTGATCGCGCCGAGGCTCTGGCTGAATGCGTTAGTCGAGACGGCGTGGTGATCTACGCCAAGCCAGGCCCGAAGGCGCACCCGGCACTCAAGGAGGAATTGGCAGCTCGGGCGTTCGTCTGCAGGACGCTGCAGCGACTTGGCATCAACGTCGAGGCAATCAAGCCTCCCGGTCGTCCTGCCGGTCACGCACATTGGACGCCGACACTATGACGACGCGACGCCACCCCATTCGCCCGCCGAGCAAGCTGCGCATCACGCCCGAGGCGGTCGCGGCATTTCGGCAGATGGAAACCGCGCGCTTCCGTTGTACCTGTCCGCCCATCGACTGGGAAGGCAAATACTGGGAACGACCGGAGCCTTGCGCAGCTTGTAATAGTTGGCGGCTTGCACACAAGGTGCTGCACGGCGAACTCGGCTTACCTCCGTGGCAGTGGCCCGCGTTCGAATACCCGGACGCGCTCTGCCCCTACCCCGATGGCTGCAACGCGGCCACGCATTGGCAGCGACGTCGCGACGAACGGCCCGATGCGTTCGAGCTTTATGAGGAGCTGGCCAAGGCCCTGCGATACCGGCGCTCGCTAAGCTCAAGACGGGTGCGGCAGGGGTAAAGCATTCCAACGCGCGCGCGGTCATCCTTCGCGATGCCGCAGGCGCACGATATAGGAGAGTGAGATGAACGGTGCCCGACTTTGGAACAATCATTCCGGATGGCCGGGTGACGCTGCTGCCGCAGCTTGCGGGTTTCGTGCTGATGCGGCCATGACGGTAGGCACGCAACCGAAATGAGTGATGGCACCGAGCACCGGCGACTCGTGGCCGAGCCAGCCCACCCGGGTGCCATAAGAAAGCTCGGCGCTCATATCTGGCGACGGGAGACAAATGAACACTACGTCGAGCCAGCATGGGTTTCTCAACGGTTGTTCGAGGAAGAAGCTTTCGAGGGGGCGGTCCACGATCCAGCATGTGGCTTCGGCCGGATCGTCTATGCTGCGCGTTGCGCGGGACTTATTGCGTCCGGTTCCGATCTGGTGGAGCGATCGAGCGACTTTCCCGGCAACTGCGATTTCATGCTGTGCACCGACCAGTTCGACAATATCGTGACGAACCCGCCGTTCGACAATGCCCGCCAATTCGCGTTGCATGCGCTCAAATTAGTGGCCCGGAAGGTGGCCATTATCTTCCCGACCGCGCGTCTGAATGCCGCCAAGTGGCTGAACGCGACGCCGCTTGCGCGCATTTGGTTTCTGACACCGCGCCCTAGCATGCCACCGGGTCACGTCATCGCGGCGGGCGAAAAGCCCGGCGGCGGCAAGACCGACTTCGTCTGGCTGGTTTTTGATCGAGGTCACAATGGAAATCCGACGTTCGGTTGGCTCCACCGAGAAAGAGCGCCCGCCTCTTGATCTGCGGGTGAGCGCAGCGCTCCTTGGACCGCCTCATCGGCTGGTCCCGAGGTGAGGCGCAGAAGATGATGAAGCCCCGGCGGTGTTTGCCGCACCCCGAGGCAAATCTCTGCACGGGAATTTGTTCTGGACGCCGACACTGTGCACTGCTTTCGTCGCGCAGGAGCGTACGAGAAGAGGGATCAAGCAGGGCGCGACGCAAACCGCTCATCTCGCACGCGGGCTTCGCGAGTTTTGCGCCGCCCATTTTTGATATATCAAGGTCATGAAAAGCCGCCGCAAACGGACGAAGCCATCAGGACAAGGTCCACAGATCGGGCATCTGGACAGCCTTGGAGCATCCTGGCCGAGAATGAGCGCCGTCTACCGCGAGATGCGGCTCGGCACGAAGCTCGTCTACGTCCTACGCGAGATGCGCGGCTGCCTGGAGGCGATGGCCCTCGAGCGCATCGAGCGGCGACTGAACGACCTTGAACCTCGGGAGGGGACCATTGGTCAGCAAGGCAACGATCGACCGGCTCTCCGCCCGCATTGATGCCATCGTCGCCGCGCGGGAGCCGCCCAACCGCCGCGTGGTGGTTATCAACACCCCATTCTCCGAAAGGGACGGAGCCCGCGAACGGCATTGTGCCGAACACCCGGAGGATCGTGGCGCGTCGCTCTACGTCATTTTGACCGACTTCACCGAAAGTGATTGCACCGGTTGGAACAGCCAGGCGATTTTGCTCGGTGGCTTGTCGTCCTAGAAAGCCCGCCAAGGTCCTCAGGGACCGACTGGAGAGGTTTTCGTATGGCGGGCGGCCACCCACAGCCCACCGCGCTAAAGGCCACTCAGTGAACTCTCCTACGAGTTCCACGAGACATCTCCCCGGTCATCCCGGCCGTCGCACGGCCGCCCCGTTCCGTCTTTTCCGTTATGTCGGACGCCGGCTGCCCGGGCCATCGAGCGGTACCGGCCCGACAGGCGGCCCTCTCCAGCGTGCCCCTGGCGCGGCCGGAAACGGCTCTGGAAAACCCCGCCCGTTGATCCACCTCAATACAGGCGCCGCGCTTCGTGGCATCCTCCCCGCCGGTCATTGCCGAACTGCCGAAAGCTTGCCAAGGAGGGTAGTTACGGTGTTGACCGGGGAGCCCCTGGGGGAGCACGCGCCCTGGGGGCTTCCAGCTATGGGCTCGCCTTTCCACGGGCCCGACTGCTATGCCGGTTGCATGCTCTGGCGCTCTCCATCACCGGCCCGCAATCGCTGCCGTGGCTACCGCATTGGCTATCGGCTCGGTCGCGCACACCGCCGAGCCTGTCACTTTGGCATGCGACGGAAAGATGTCCGTCATCAGGTCCTACGGCGAGGTGGTCGAAGATTACTCGCTGGCTGTGACAGTGGATTTGCCCGCCCGGACCGTGACGGTTGGCGGCTACGGGGTTGCGCCAATCTCAGGGGATGCGAGCAGGGATACCATGGTCTTTAATGAGTCCGGGGGCCGTCCGGATAGGGTTCATCGAGTGTTTCGGTTGCCGGCATCCAGGAGCCATTTAGCGGTCCCCGTCAGGGTGATGCGGTCGGACGAAGCCGCCACCTGAGGGAGCGGCCAAGTCCAACAGGGCCATTGGCCCATGCGCGGCGAGGAACTCCGACGACGTTCGCTTGACAGCCTCTAGTCTGAGAGCTTGATCTGCAAGATAGTTCTGCTTGCAGCGGCCATGACTCCCGTCAGAGCAAAATTGCTTTCGGCCGTGGCGGTGTCTCACGAGGCCGAATTTCCCGCCGCACCAATCGCACCGCCGCAAGGAAGTCTCCATGGGTGCTCAAGGAACGCTTTCGGACCGCAACCAGATCACGTCAAGCCTCTTACATCATAAACGCCAACTGGCTCGCACAAACTCGCCGTTGAGGCCGGCGAACTCTCGGCAATTCGCTTTTGTCGGCGGAAGATACGTTCCATTCAATCTTCGCAATCAAAACGACCTCGATTGTTCCGCGGCCGCTTGACCCGACTCCGCGTCCCCAGCATTCTGAAGGATCGTCGCAAATATCCTATGCGGCGCCAAGGATGGCGCTAGCAAGGGGTGTAAGCCTTGCTGGCGCCGAATTATTTTGATTCTAAGTTGTTAATTTTTTCAGTCAACGGTTCTTGCGTGCATGATTTTGCTAGCGAAAATACGGCCCAACCTCAGCCGCGAAGACCCCTCGGTTAGGCTGGTCACACTTGACGCGCGCGCGGCATGTTCTCCATCGTGGACCCGAGCCTAACCCGATTCAAGTAGCGGAAATCGACCTCGGCTAGAGTGCCGTCCAAGGAAGGTGATGAGCGGGTTGATCTAAGTCAATGAAAGCCGGTTTTTTTATTTAGATCATCGGCAGCCGTTTAGCGCTTATTCAGGCACCGGGGAATATCGTGGCGAAAGAAGCCAACCTAGCGTACCTGGAACGGCGGCATCAAAGCCTCGAAGACGAGATCGCTGAGGCTCTGCTGCATCACTCCAGGGATGACTTTAAGATCGCTGACCTGAAGCGCCGCAGATTGCATGTCAAAGACGAGATCGAACAACTTCGTCACGAATTGAACTAATAATAACTTGACCCGGAGCGAGCTCAGCGCATCGGCAATCAATGGCACCCAGTCGGTCCAGTCATACCCGCGATCGCCAAAGCCAAGGCAACCGGCAAGTACAGAGGCCGAGCGCCCACAGCGCATCGACGATTCCTGGGCAACCGGGTGAATGCGACGGGTGAGCGCCCGGACCCGGCCTCCATCGCGGCGGCAGATGGAGCGGCCGTGGCGTCATGCTTCCTTGAAGCGGTAGCCAACGCCGTAGAGCGTCTCGATCATGTCGAACGCATTGTCGACCGCGCTGAACTTCCTGCGCAGCCGCTTGATGTGGCTGTCGATGGTGCGATCGTCGACATAAACTTGGTCGTCGTAGGCGGCATCCATCAGCGCGTTGCGGCTCTTGACCACGCCCGGCCGACTCGCCAGCGCCTGAAGGATCAGGAACTCAGTCACCGTGAGGGACACATTCTCGGTCTTCCAGGTGCAGATGTGCCGGTCCGGGTCTATGCGCAACAGGCCACGCTCGAGCACTTTAGCGTCGGCTTCCTTGGTGTTGCCCCCTTCCTTCGCGGTGATCCGCCGCATCACCGCCTTGACGCGCTCGACCAGAAGGCGTTGCGAAAACGGTTTGCGGACGAAATCGTCGGCGCCCATCTTCAGACCGAACAACTCGTCGATCTCCTCTTCCTTGGAGGTGAGGAAGATCACCGGCACGTCGGATTTCTGACGCAGGCGCCGCAGCAACTCCATGCCGTCCATGCGCGGCATCTTGATATCCAGGATGGCGAGGTCAGGCGGGCTGGTCTTGAAGCCGTCCAGCGCCGAAGCGCCGTCCGAATAGGTCATGATCCGATAACCCTCGGCTTCGAGCGCAATAGACACCGAGGTGAGGATGTTGCGGTCGTCATCAACGAGAGCGATGATCGGCATGATCTACCTTCCGTGAATAGTCCTCCGGTGACGATCCGGATCCACCTTGAGGCCCGCAAACGTGGGCCGAAATGTGACGGTGTCCACGCCGACCCCGGCGATCGGGCCCGAAACGCGATCGGGCAATCTGGCGCCTTGATCCAGTCCGAGCACCGCCCCGAGCGACAGGGCCGATCGCGCCGCTTTGACCAGGCCCCTCGAGCCTTTTGGGAGCATTATCGAAGGGGAGGCGAGGCCGGTTGCCCCACCGCTCCCGTGGGAAGGCCGCTGACCCGGAGACCGACATCGTCGGTCACATGCTCGACCGTGGTGCCGGGCTCGACTTGGCCGACGACCAGCCGCGGTACCGGCCGGGCCTCCGTCGGATGAGCGACCTTTGGCTCGATCGGATCGGAAGTCCGTTCCGCCCAAGGCGAGGCCGGTTGCCCCACCGCTCCCGTTTGGCCATCGCTTGCGACCGGGTCGTGCGTTAGCGAATTTCCCGCGACGAACACGGCGATCGCCAGGCTCACCGAGACCGCAAGCCCAAGACCGACAATCGAGTCGGCCGCGAGGCGCCGCATGGTCCAGCAACGCGACCCGCGGTTCCGGCAGGATATCGGCGTCGGAGAGGGCGCGCTGACGAACTCCGGCAGCGGCGTCGAGCGATAGAAGGGTGGCGGCCGGAAGGGTCGGGAGCACGTCCGGCTTGCAGGCATCGGCGGCATTGGAGGCCGCAATCAGCACCCTGTCGGCCACCCGGATCGTGCGGTTGACAACACGGGCGATCTCGTCGTCGGTCAGCGCGAAGCCGTGAGCCCTGCGCACGCCTTCGCGTATGTCGGCAGCAGTGTGGCGGCACTCCACGATGGTCTGAATGATCGGCATGCCGGGCGACACGTCGTCGATGCCGTTCTTTCGGTCCAACGCATTACCCATGGATCGCTGCTCGGGTGTGGGCCTGATCAGGACCGCCCGCCACGTCGAGGTCGGCACCTCCGTGGTGCAGCGAGTCAGAGACGCGATGGCCGCATCGTAGCCGGGGTGCCGTCGTGTCGGTGCAGCGCTCCAGCGGCCGCCCCGTCGACCTCCAGCGCGTCGCCGCGCTCGAGCCGCGCCCACACCTCCTCGATGACCCTGAACTGTTCGGCCAGCGGGTCGCTCGGGTCCGGCGGCAGCGGCGGCCACCGGCTATCGAGCTCGCGGTACTCGGCCCGCTCCTCCGCGGTGAGCCCCTCGGGGCTGTACTCCTTGAGCGTCAGGGCGAAGAGCCGGCCCCGAGCGACGCCCTCCTTCGAGGCCTCGTACCGCGCCAGGCGCGCGAGGACCTCGACGAGTTCCTCGGCCTGCGCCTCCGACAGCGGCGGCGCCCCCGGGGCGCTCGCCCGGCCGTGCAA
This sequence comes from uncultured Alphaproteobacteria bacterium, assembly GCA_963755055.1. Lineage (GTDB taxonomy): Bacteria > Pseudomonadota > Alphaproteobacteria > Rhizobiales > Xanthobacteraceae > AP-16. Next base: position 394,374 of record CAVWIS010000022.1, read on the forward strand.
CTCGTGCAGCCGGTTGGCGTCGGCCAGAGCCTGTGCCCCACCCAGCGTCGTCTGAGGCGCAAGCAGCAGCACCAGGGCGGTCCTTTCGGCCTCCTCGGCCGGCGACAGGTGGAGCCCAGACACCCACGCACGTAGCGTCAGGTCAAGCACCCGGCACTTTGCCCGCGAGCACGGGTCACTCCTCGTCGCGTCCATTCCGCCCGTCCAGGACCGGGACCACCACTTGTGCGTTGAGCGCGGCGAGCTCGGTCGCCTCCTCGCCCGAGAGGCCGCCGCTCGAGAACTTCTTGAGCGTCAACTCGATCGTCCGGTCGCGGCCGGGCTCCACCACGGTGCGGACCACCTCGACGATCTTCGGCGACAGCAGGAAGCAAAGGCAGGGCTCGGAAACCGTTCACCCCGAGCGCACTAAGCGGCAGCCGCCACTAATATCGAGGCGAAAGCAGTTGGCGATGCAGCTTGAAGCTATCGCGAAAAAGCTTCAGCAGACGCCCTATGTTCCGAGCACTGAGATCTTCCGGCCGAAGAAGTCCCCGGCCCGTGACGAGCACCCTTTCCATCGCATTCTCGTCTGCGGAGGGCGCGACTTCACAGATAGGGCCGCTCTTTTTGCCGAACTCGATCGGCTCCACCACAACCACGGTCCTGTCACGCTCCTGATCCACGGCAACGCTATTGGTGCCGACCGTTTGGCTGGCGAATGGGCGGCCACGCAGCGCATACAGCAAAGACGGTTTCCGGCCGATTGGAAGAAAGACGGGAGCGCCGCCGGTCCAATCCGCAATAAGCGCATCCTGGACGAAGGCAAGCCCGATCTCGTGGTGGCCTTCTCGGGCGATGGTACGGACGATATAGTTCGGCAGGCCCGAGAGGCCGGTGTCGAAGTGCTGATCATCAAGGCCGGTGCCAGCAGGTGAAGGCGCGCAGATGCCGCGCACGTGATCGAAGGCGTAGGGCGAGCCATGCTCCAGGCCAGGTCATTCACGCGAACTCGCCGATCAGGCTGTCCCATACTTCCGGGCGCTGCTCGCCGTCGGTGGTCTCCGCCACCACGGCGCGCACGCGCGCCATGAGCACGCGGATGTCGAGGCCCGGTGTCGGCAGATGCCTGAGCAGCGCCCTGGTGAACGGGCTGTTGCGCCCCTCGCCGTCGGCCGCCACCCGGTTCGGCTGGGACGCGAAGGCGACCAGCGTCCCGTCGGCGCCGTCGATGCGCGCCAGCCCGCGGGTGAACGCCGCGGCTCGCGTCGCCGGCAGGCGCCCGGCGAGCTGCTGCACCACCTTGTTGTCGCGGCAGGCGTCGACGATGAAAACGCGCACGCGGCTGGCGTTCCTCAGGTCCTCGACGATGTCGGAGAGGTTGACCAGTTTGCGCAGGTCCGTCTCGTCCTCGATGACGGCATCCACCGGCACCAGGTAGTTGACGCCGTTGTGCTGGATGCCGTGACCCGCATAGAACACCAGCGCCACATCGGCGCGCCGCGCCCGCCTATGCGGCGCTGCCGAAGATCCCCAACCCGCGCAACGATGCCGAGAGGTCCGCGACAAAGCATCACTCGAAACTAAACGGAACAGGGCCGAAACACCCTGTGCACACCCGAACTGCACCCTTTTCAGACTTCAATCCACTCGATGTAGGCCGGCACTACGATTGTCTTCTCGCAGGGGCTCGGGCAACAGCCGCCGGGTTGCCTCGTCGAGCAGTTCCTCCAGCCCTGCCGGGAATCCCAGGTTCTGCCTATGCTTTTGCCACAAGGCCTTGCGGGTCGCATCGGGCAGATCGTCAAAACAGACCCAGATTTGGGTTCCGGGAGAACGGGCAAAGTATTGTCGCCCGACCTGATCGCATTCCCTCGGAAGCTTCGGATACACGCCATAGGGGTCTAGTACTTGTGCATATGTCCAAATGACCTCAGCGGTCTCGGGATCGATCGTTAGCCCCGCTTCCTTGCGAAGGGCGAGCCACTGTTCGACCGTCATCTCGTCATCCGTTCCAGCATTTACGATACGGAGCCTAGCTTCCTTGCGAAGGGCGAGCCATTGTTCGACCGTCATCTCGTCATCCGTTGCAGCATTTGACTGGTCCATCTTGCCGCGTTCCATTTGAATCTCCTCGTTTGCCATACTCGTGTTCCCTTGCTTTGGTTGCACTGCTCTCGGGTAGCTCATTTATCCCCATCTGGGATTCCCACCGCGCCGACGATCGCTTGACCGCCGTCATTGATGTGAACGTGCTCGATACGCATGTACTGCCGACCACCATGATGAAGGCTGCACGTCGAATGCGCGAAGTGCGACCGCCATGGCCGGTACCACGTCGACCAGCTCGTCATTCGGCGAATGCGATACGTGCTGATTTTATTTTTGATGACGACGAATGCATGGGCACATGATTGGACTTCACACAAATGGTCGCGCATCACGGATCAGCAACGCTCCTGCATCGCCAATTTATACAGCCGAGCCGGATATCTTTGCTGTAATGGCGATGACGCCGACAACGCCTCGCCGACCTGGAACTACGGCTCGAACAGCTACGTCGTCGAGCTAACCAATCCAAAAACCGGCGAGAAGAAAACCTATGAGGTACCAACGTACGCCGAGGTCGTCGACGATCACTGCGGGGTGTCATCAGCCATGGTGTGGTGGTCTCCGGTGTACGAGGCCGACGGTACGATGAGGCCGATGATTTTTTGCTTTAGACCGGGAGCCGGCGGGTGAGCGCAAAGGAGAATGCGATGCCGCCCCGGCCGCTCACCACCGCGGGATGCACCGTCCGCTTTCGCCGGCTGCGGACAAGCCGCCGCATGAGCCCTGGGCAGCTTGGTGCCAAAGAACGAACCCGCTTACGCGGGAGCGCGCTGCGCGCGAAAGCGGAGCCAGTGGCGCCGATGGAGTGACCAGGTGAGCGCGACAGGGTGACAGGCCGGGCGTCCCGTCTTGAGGATCAAGGGGTCAACAACCTCGACCTCAAGACAGGAGCCCCCGATGAGTGAGAAGCCCATCAGCCCGCTGCGCCGGCGCATGATCGAAGATATGACCGTTCGCAACTTCGTCGAGAAGACGCGCAACGATTATATCCGTCACGTGAGGACATTCACAGCCTTCCTCGGACGTTCGCCGGACACGGCCACGCCGGAGGATTTACGGCGTTTCCAGCTGCATCAGACGCAGACCGGCGTGCGTCCGCCGAGCATCAACGGCTCGGTTGCGGCACTGCGCTTCTTCTTCACCGTGACGCTCGACCGACCCGAGATGGCCCGGCACCTCACTTTCGTGCGCGAGCCGCGCAAGATACCGGTGGTCTTGAGCCCCGAGGAAGTGGCGCGGTTGCTGGAGGCCGCCCCCGGACCGAAGTACAAGGCCGCGCTGAGCGCCGCCTATGCGGCGGGTCTGCGGGTCTCCGAGGTGGTGGCGCTGAAGGTGTCGGACATCGATTCCGAACGCCTGCTGCTGCGGATCGAGCAAGGCAAAGGCCGCAAGGATCGCTTTGCGATGCTCTCCCCCAAGCTATTGGAGCTGCTGCGCGACTGGTATCGCATCGCCCGGCCGGCGGTCTGGCTGTTCCCCGGCGGCGATCCGATGCTGCCGATGACGACGCGGCAGTTCAATCGCGCCGTTCACGCCGCCGCCGCCATGGCCGGGATCGAGAAGCGGGTGACGCCACACACATTGCGCCATAGCTTTGCCACCCACCTGCTCGAGCAGAAGACCGAGGTGCGTTTGATCCAAGTCTTGCTCGGGCATGCCAAGCTCGATACCACCGCGCTTTACGCGCAGGTCGCCACCAACGTGATCCGCGCGGTCATGAGCCCGCTCGATCGTCTCACGCCGCTGACACCCGGGAACAACGGCAGGGACCAGCCGCCGGCGTAACGGCGCCATGTCCCGTCCAGCCCTGGAGGTCGCGGATATCTTCCGCGGCCATGGACCGGCATGGCGTCAAGCCAATGCAGGTCATGTGAGCCTCGATCAGCTGAAGGTGATGACTGCCATCGAGCGCTGCCGCACGGCGGCGCTGGGCGGCCATGTCATGCGCTGCGAAGATTGCACCCATGAGGTCATCGCCTACAACAGCTGTCGTAACCGGCATTGCCCGAAGTGTCAGGGCGCAGCAGCACGGGAATGGCTCGTCGAGCGCGAGGCCGAGCTGCTGCCGGTGGCGTACTTCCACGTAGTGTTCACGCTGCCGGCCAGGATCGCCGACATCGCCTGGCAGAACAAGGCTGTGGTCTACGACCTGCTGTTCAAGGCGTCATCCGAGGCCGTACTAACGATCGCGGCCGATCCCGAGCACCTGGGAGGGCGCATCGGCATCACCGCCGTGCTCCACACCTGGGGATCGACCATGACCCATCACCCGCACGTCCACATGATCGTGCCGGGCGGCGGCATCGCCTTGGATGGCAAGCGTTGGCTGTCCTGCCAGCCCCGCTTCCTGCTGCCGGTGCCGGTGCTCACCGCGCTGTTCCGGGGGCGGATGCTTGCGAAGCTCCTCGCCGCCCACAAGGCCGGCAAGCTCACATTCTTCGGCCAGCATGCCCACCTCGCCGGGCGCAAGGCTTTCGCCGCCTATCTGGCGCCGCTGCGCAGGATCAAGTGGTACGTCTATGCAAAGCCTCCGTTCGGTGGACCCGAGGCGGTGCTCGCCTATCTGGCGCGCTACACCCACCGCGTCGCCATCTCCAACCGCCGGCTGATCGCGTTCAACAAAGACAGCGTCACCTTCCGGTACAAGGATTATCGCGCCGACGGCCGCGCCCGATACAAGCGGATGACGCTCGCCACCGGTGATCCGGCGCGCACGCAGAGCAAAGACGGATCGGATCGATGTTGGCATGTTGCTGCGGGCGCTGATCGCGTGGGGTCAGGGCGATCGCCACGTCTGGTCGGTGGTTCGCGTTCCCAATGTCGACGAGGAGGATCTCCGGCGCTCGCACCGCGAGCGCGACCGCTTGGTCCGTGAAAGGACAGCTCACATCAATCGCATCAAGGGCCTGCTGTTCGGTCAAGGCATTCGCGGCATCAACGTGAAGACTAAGTACAAGACCCTGCAGATCGACAAGCTGGTCACTGGAGATGGAGGTCCATTGCCGCCACGGCTTGCTAGCGAGATCACTCGGGAGATCGCGAGGCTGGCTCTTATACAGGAGCAGATTGCCACGCTCGAACGCGAGCGCGACCAAGCGCCGACGCCCTGCAAGGCCACCGAGAAAAAAGAGACTTCAGTTGATGTGTTTGACCGGGATCGGACCGGCCATTGCCGCCGTTATGACACGTGAGGTCTACTATCGCCAATTCGACAATCGGCGGCAGGTGGCCGGCTTTCTCGGTCTTGCAACGAGTCCTCACGACAGCGGCGACGTGGAGCGATCCCAGGGGATTTCGCGAGCCGGGCGAGGCCAAGTGCGCGGCACCATGATCCAGGCGGCTTGGCTCTGGCTCAAGCACCAGCCAAAGAGTGCAATCACCCGCTGGTTTGTGCAGCGAACTGCAGGGCAGAGCGGGCGTGTCCGACGGATCATGATCGTTGCGGTTGCGCGCAAATTGGCGATCGCGCTGTGGCGATTCCTTGAACAGGGCCTCGTGGCCAAATCCGCCTGGCGCCCCGAAATAGCGACCGAAACCGCACTCCTTAGTGTCGACGCTTAGCTGAAGCGGCGAGTACTTCACTCCGCACGCAGATGATTTTGACCCGCTGGTCCGCATCGAGCTCCCGCCCAATAGAGGTGCCCGCTAGATGGGCCTGCGCCTGCATGAAGCAGGTAGCCGGATTTCCGAACTCTGCCGGTATGCGCATGACGGTAGTTGCATTGTTGTGAGTGCAGTCCTGAAGATCGGTTGTGGCTGTAACCGAGCAGATGAGAATTAGCGCCGTCAGCACCCGCAAACTCCCGTCTATCGTGCCGCGGAGCCGATAGTAGTCGGTTTCGCAGGGCGCGCCTGCTCGGCGATTCTCGAACGGGGCGTCAAGACAGCGACTTGATGCGGGGACGCCGGCATGCCGCCGAATAAGAGAGTTGGGATCGGTGTGCCCTCCTGGACGTCGGCGGCGCCTAGCACGGAGACTTGGGTCCGGGTGATTGGAAATCCCAACTTTTCGAAAGCCGGCAACTCCGAAGCTTCCGCAGTGAGCCCGCCTAGCACAACGACTGTGGCGCTCGTGATCGAAAGAAGCCTGCGCATGTTCTCTCCTTTTGAGTGAGCTACCGGCCAGTTGAGGATGCCGCTTTCCGGAAAACTTACCGCAGTGTTGCAATCGACCTGTGGCTCCAAGCGTGATAAATTCGCAAAATCTTCGGCTCCGGGCGCTTTTCTTGCGCCTTTGGCCCATAGGTGCGACCGATATGGCGAAGGTCAATCTCGCACTTCTCGGTGGTATCCGGCTCCAGACGGATTCCGGAGAGCCGGTCCCGTTGTCGACCAAGAAGGCCGGGGCGTTGCTGGCCTATCTGGCGCTGCACCCGGGCCAAGCTCAGGCGCGCCCGAAGCTCGCGGCTCTACTGTGGGGCGACCACAGCGAGGTGCAGGCGCGCGACAGCCTGCGACAGGCGCTGAGCCTGTTGCGCAAGGCGCTGTCCCATGTCGACTCGCGCGCCGTGATTGCTCACGAGGACACCATCAGCTTTGAGCCAACGGCGTTGACCACCGATGCCATCGTGTTCGGCGATCTGATTGCGCAACCGGGAACCGAAAGCCTGGAGCAGGCCATCGCATTCTATGGCGGCGAATTGCTCGAGGGCTTCCAGGTCGCCGCACCCGAGTTCGAGAGTTGGCTGACGGCGGAACGCGCGCGATTTCGCGAAATGGCGCTCGAAGCCATGATCAAGCTGCTTGACCATCATTTGTCCAAGGGTGCGGTCGAACGTGGCATTCGCACTGCGGCCCGGCTGCTCGCGGCCGACCCGTTGCAGGAGCGTGTCCATCGTACTCTGATGGAGCTCTATTGCCGACAGGGCCGACGCGGCGCGGCCCTTCGCCAATATCGCACCTGTGCCGATCTGCTCGCAAAGGAGTTGGGAATCGAACCGGACGCGACGACCAAAGCCCTGCGTCGCGAAATACTTCGAGAGTGGAATCAACAGCAGAGTACGACTTCAGGCGCCGATGCTGCGGCGAGGTCCCTCTGCGAGGTCGAGATTGAACCGCCGATAACGCCCCGCTCGCCCGAACGTCGGCAGGTCACGGTGCTTGTCTGCGACCTTGCCAGCACGGGCGCGCTCGCATCCCGAGTTGATCCGGAGGAGCTGCAAGCGCTGATCGCTGCTTACCAGCGCTGCTGCACGCCGATCATCTCTCGGTCCGGCGGCGTGATGGGCAAGCTCGCCGGGACTGAGATGCTGGCGCATTTCGGCCATCCGCAGGCACACGAGCACGACATCGAATGCGCGGTTCGTGCGGGTCTCACCCTAGTCGAGGCGGTCTCCAAGCTTGATTGCGGCAATGCTGGACCTCTTCAGTTGCGCGTCGGCATCGCCACCGGCCCCGTCGTGGTCAGCGATCTCCTTCGCAACGGCGCGGATCAGCAGATGATTATCGGCGAGGCTCCGCAACTTGCCCGTAGCCTGGAAAGGGCCGCCGAGCCCAACACTATCGTGATAGCGGCGAGCACCCGCCAGCTTGTCGGCAACCTGTTCGACTACGACGACCTTGGACAGATGGCACTCAACGGATTCGATGAGCCGGCTCGGGCCTGGCGGGTGCTCGGCCCAAGCGGCGTCGACAGCCGTTTCGAAGCACTGCGCGCACCTGCAACGCCGCTGATCGGCCGTGACGAGGAACTAGACCTGCTGTTGCGCCGCTGGCGGCAGGCGGTGCACGGAGACGGGCGCGTGGTACTGCTGTCGGGCGAACCGGGAATCGGCAAATCGCGGCTGACGGCAGAGCTGCAGGAGCGACTTCACGTGGAGCCGCATGCCCGCCTGCGTCAATTCTGCTCACCCCACCACGGGGACAGCGCGCTTTATCCGGTCATCGGCCAGCTCCAACGGGCGGCCGGATTCCGGCGTGACGACACGGATGAGCAGCGGCTGGACAAGCTTACGGCGATGCTTGCCCGCACGACCGACCACATCACGGAGGCTGCCTCGCTAATCGCGAATCTGCTGTCTGTGCCGACCGGCAACTGTTATCCGCCCCTTGAGCTCACTCCGCAGAAGCGCAAGGAGAAGACGCTTCGGGCGCTGTTGGCACAGCTCGAGGGGATGGCCGCGCGTGAGCCTACGCTGGTGGTGTTCGAGGATGTCCATTGGGCCGACCCCACATCGCTGGAGTTCCTGGACCTGATTGTCGAACGCGTGCCTACCCTGCCGGTCCTTCTGATCATTACCTTTCGGCCGGAGTTCGCGCCCCCGTGGATTGGCAGCCCGCACGTAACTCTGCTCACGCTCAATCGCCTGCCGCCCGCCCAGCGTGCCGAGATGATCGCGGGGGTGACCGGCGGCAAGGCATTGCCTGCGGAGATCGCCGACCAGATCATCGATCACAGCGATGGCGTGCCGCTGTTCATCGAGGAGCTGACCAAGACTGTGGTTGAAAGTGGCGTCGTTGCCGCGGCTGGTGATCGCTTTGCGCTGACGGGGCTGGTGACACCCCTGTCGATCCCGACGACGCTGCAAGCCTCCCTTCTCGCCCGACTGGATCGCCTGCCTGCGACGCGCGAGGTGGTGCAGATCGGGGCGACGCTTGGTCGTTCGTTCTCTCACGAGTTGATCACTGCAGTTGCGCAGATGCCGCAGCAACAAGTCGATGATGCTCTGGCACAGCTGGTGAGCGCCGAACTGATCTTCCGGCGGGGAGCTGCACCTGATGCCGAGTACACCTTCAAACATGCCTTGGTGCAGGAAATCGCTCACGGCACCTTGTTGCGCAGCCAGCGGCAGCAGCTCCATAGTCGCATCAGCGAAGTCCTGGAGGGGCAATTTGCAGATATCGTGGAAACGCAGCCCGACCAGTTGGCGCGGCATTGTGCCGAGGCTGGCTTGGTCGACAAGGCTGTGCGCTATCGGCTCAAGGCGGGCCAACAAGCGATATCACGCGGGGCTATGACCGAGGCGGTGGTGCAGTTGCAGAAGGGGTTGGAGCTCTTATCATCCCTATCCAACGAATCGGATTGCGGGCGGCAAGAACTTCCACTCCAGATCGCCCTCGGTGTAGCTCTGGCTGCCTCCAAAGGATTTGCGGCACCGCAAACCGGCCGAGCGTATGCGCGCGCCCACGCACTGTGCGCCCAGCTTGACGACACCGCCACTCTGATGTCCGTGCTCAGCGGGCAAAGCGCTTTCCACCTCACGCGAGGCGAGTACATTGCTGCGCGGGAGTGCGCAGAGAATTTGTTGAGACTCTCCGAGAAACAGCACGACACGAGTGCAATGCTGCTTGGTCATTGTGCCATGGGTCCCCCCTTGTATTTCCTCGGAGAATTTGCCTCGTCCCGGCATCATCAGGAGCGTGTGCTTGCCATCTATGATCCCGAAACGCACCGGCTCCCTCTAGGCGCTACGGCCGTTGACGTTAAAGTAAGGGCGCTTAATTTCTTGGGCTACAATCTCTTAGTGCTTGGTCATCAGGACCAAGCACTGTCGCGGGGCGAGCAGGCGGTACTCTGGGGTCGAACTTTGCGCCACTCGCACAGCCTGCTTTATGCGCTGGCGCATGCCGCTGGCCTTCTCATCACAATAGAAAAGATGCAGCCCGCATTCGACGCGCTGGAGGAGGCGATCGCAATTGCGACACAGCAAGGATTTCCATTTTGGTTGGCATATTGCACAATGCTGCGCGGTTACGTGCTTGTGACACGCGGCGAGGCAGCGAAAGGACTGGCGCTGGCCCGCAAGGGCCATGAAGACATGAAAGCAACGGGCGCGTTGAGCTCCGAGGCTTTTGGCCTACGCCTGCTCGCCAAATGCTGCGAACATGCGGAACTGCCCGACGAGGCATTTGACCTGCTGACCAAGGCGCTGGACATTGCCGAAAGGACGAACGAACGCTTCGTCGAGTCAGAACTGCATCGCCGGAAAGGAGAGTGGCTGCTTGCGTATCGGCGGTCAGAAACAGCCGAAGCGGAGTGCTGTTTTGAGCGCGCCCTTGCGGTCGCACAGAAGCAGAATGCCAGGACTTACCAACTGCACGCCGCTATCTCTCTCGCGCGCTTGTGGCTGGCCCAGGGCAAGCGTGATGAAGCCCGCGATCTGCTTGCGCCGATCTATAACTGGTTCACCGAGGGGCTCGACACGCCGGTTCTGAAAGAGGCCAAGGCAGCGCTGAAGCAGATCGCCGATTGGCCTAGGTAGCATCAGACCTCTCCTAAGAAATTTGGCTCAGAGAACAGTCACCTCCTACGCTCAGGTGCCTCACGGTGTGGTCCGCTCAGGGTCACAAGCGGGCGCGTCGGCCGCGTCGACGGCCTACCTCGCACAAGGCCGGTGTACCTCAGTGACCGGACCCGTGCCGGGCCAACCGGGGGGGATCGGCCTTGTGCCAGGAAGAGACTCATGCACCGCAGCAAAGAGCATCCTATTCGATGACCTCGTCGGCACGGACTAGCAGCGAGGGCGGCACGGTGAGGCCGAGCGCCTTCGCAGTCTTGAGATTGATCACCAGTTCAAACTTAGTAGGTTGTTGTACGGGGAGATCGCTCGGATTGGCCCCTTTCAGTATTCGATCCACGTATGTGGCGGCGAGACGAAAACTACCCAACAAATCTGGGCCGTAGCCGATCAAGGCTCCCCGTCTTCCGTAGACAGGGCCGGGCACACTCACTGCAATTCGAAGATGCACCGCCTTCTCCACGATCCCCTGGAAAAGTCCAGTGAGCAGTCCTGACCCGCCACCGAATACTAACGAGGCTCCGCCTCAGACCGACGAGGCGTGTTGACAGGCCCGTCGTGTTGAAAGGGTCGGTCCGAGGCAGACCCTGTTGAAGCTTGCGGTCCGGCCTGCGTTCGGCCGGGGCGGCATGCGGATGTGGCGGCTGTGATCGGCGGTCCGGGTTGAGGTCCGGCGCCGTTCGCTGACAAAAAACGGTGGATTGTGGGCGATGTAAGTGGACTCCGGTCGAGCCTGCAGGGACATGCCCTGGATATTGGAGCTCGAAGCTCGATGGGTCCGAGGACCCGTGGACGACCGGAGCCCGCCATGAGCATAGCACGATCGGTAGCCGACGTCCTGCGTGATCACGTCGCCCTCGAGCTCGAGGGGATCGACCGGATGTACCTCAACGTCTACGTGCCGCATCTGCAGGCGGTGGGAGGCGTCGTGTGGTACCTGCGCAGCCACCGGGGCCAACGATTTGCCTCGACGACGGCGGTGGTGCCGATGACCGAGGCGTTCGTTCGCAACATCGAGGAGTTCGTCGACCGCCAAGGCATCGATCTGGTGACCTTCGATAAGCGGCAGCGCAAGGACGATGTCACCCAGCACTACCTGCGGCGCTTCGAGGGAACCGAAGGCGTGCTCTACGTCGGCAAGGCCCAGGAGAAGGCGCGGGTCATGCGCACGCAACGTCGCCAGAGCCGGACCGCGGGAGGAACCTATCCGTGGATCGTGGAATCCACCGCGATGGTCAATCACTACTATTTCTACTGTGTCGACGAGGACTTCGGGCCGTTCTTCCTCAAGTTCTGCTCGTACTTTCCGTACAACGCCAAGCTGTGCATCAACGGTCACGAGTACCTCAAGCGCCAGCTCGCCAAGCGTGGCGTGAGCTTCGAGGCCCTCGACAACGGCATCAAGTCCTGCGCCGATCCCAAGCTCGCGCAACGGCTGTGCGATGCTCTGTCGGCGAACAAGATCGATCGATTGCTGCGCAAGTGGCTCAAGCGCTTGCCGCATCCGTTTCCGCCGCGCGACCGTGCCGCCGGTTATCGCTACCAGCTCTCCATCCTGCAGGCCGAGTTCTCGCTTACCCAGGTGCTCGACCAGCCGGTGACCGGACGCGTCTTCTTCGAGGAGGTGATCCGCGAGAACCTCGATATCGGCCGCCCCACCCAGGTCAGCCTGGTGTTCGACCGCAAGGTCACCCGCCGCACCCCCGGCCGGTTCCGCACCCGCGTCATCACCGAAGGCGTCGTGCCTTCGCTGCACGTCGACTACAAGAAGAGCCGCATCAAGCAATACCACAAGGACGGGCAGGCGCTGCGAACCGAGACCACGATCAACGACACACGCGACTTCGCCATCGGCCGACGCATCGAAAATCTCGACGAACTGCGCAAGATCGGCTTTGCCGCCAACCGACGTCTGCTCGACGTCCAACGCATCGGTCACGACTGCTTCATCGGCGAAGCGTCCTTCCAGGGCATGCAAAAGCCCGTCACCGTCGATTCCGGCCGCGCCGCCGCGCTGCGCTTCGCCGATCCCCGCGTTCAGGCCCTCTGCCACGTCTTGCTCCTGTTTCTCCTCGTCAAGGGCACATTCACCCACAAGGATGTCCGCGAGCACCTCGCTCCACTGCTCGGGCACAAGCCGAGCCAATACGCCCCGGGACGCGTCACCTACGACTTGCGTCGCCTGCGCCTGCACGCCCTCATCGAGCGCATCCCCAAAACTCACCGCTACCGCATCACCGCCAAAGGGCTGCGCATCGCCATCTTCTACACCCGCCTCTATAACCGCTCGTTGCGCACCGGAATGGCCGTCATCTCCCCAGCCTGCACCAATCCACAGCTCCCGATCGCCAAGTCCATTCGGGCCGCCGAAACCGCTCTCGACAACTGGTACCAACATGCAAAAATCGCAGCCTAAAAACTTGACTCAACCGACACACAAGTCGGTCAATCAAGGCCTCTAGAAGCCCCAGGCCGTTCCCCAGCCCGGGGCTCCCGGTCAATCTGACGCGAGTGCCGCGGGATACGCCGCCTGAGGTAGACCTCGGGCATAAAGCCAGAGTAGCCCGTCGCCCGACTGGCCGTGGCGGGATAAGGGGCGACTTGAGCCGACTCTACGAGTGCACCAACCTGGCCTTCGGGGAATGGCCAAGCGTCTTCAGCGATCCCAAGATGGCCACCGCGCTGCTCGATTGCCTCACCCACGACTGCGACATCATCGAGACCGGCAACGACAGTTGGCGCTTCAAGAGCTGCGCCGACGATCACCCGCCAACCCGCGGTCGCCCCGTCTCCGCAACCCCGGCCAGCTCCGACGGGGCGACCGCTACTGTCCGGACTCGGCGCTCAAGGGGGTCAATTGGACGCTGATTTAGACTTTAGCCTTGGACCCCGATGACGCTACGCTAGTCCGACGTGCGGGCCAACAGCCCGCTACAACTTCGCCGCTCGCCTAACAGGACGAGACGCAGGCCCGAGCTGTAAATGGGCTTTATTAGCGAGTCACTGGACCCGGATCCAAGGGTGCGCTGCTCAGGCTGCAGGGCGTTGAGCGAGCATTTCGAGTTCTTGCAGCAGGAGATCAATTTCTTGGGTGGCCTTGGGCAAATCAGGATAATATTGATGGTCGACGTTGCCGCGCTCTGCCACTGCAATGTTCTCTCTTTGAGGACTCGATGCGGGGACCCCCATTCCGATTGCATTATGATACTTCCAAGGCTCTGCTGGATCGGCTGCCTTAGCCGCCGACAGTCGCGCGAGTATCGGCAGAATTGACTCCTCTTGCGACCAGGACGTGCGACCGGTGTACGGCCAACCAGTAAACAGCCGTTGTCGCTGCACCAAATATCCAAGCATCATGCTGACCACAATTGCAGCAGTGGCGATACCACCGACGAGGAGTGCGCTGTTCGCCGGGGAGCCGACCGCATCCGCCGATTTCGGCGAGAAAGGGTGAACAGACTTTTGTTCCGAACCCGTCAGCGTCCACTCGCTGAGCGATTGAGCCGCCAAACCTGCGTTGTTATACCCGCTCTGCATTGATGTCGCGGAGACCGCCCTTCCGCTATCCACCCTCGCAACATCTGCCTGGCGCGCGGAGACAGTAACCTCCTGTTCGTCGGAGAGTTGCCCGCCTCCTTGGGCCAGGGCAGGATCGTCGATCGGCATCGCAGTGCCGCTCGGCTCAACGGGATGCGCCACGTGGCGGGCTGAAGGCGGCGGTTCGGCCGCGAGCTTTGCCGGACGCTTCGTGACCGGCATGTGGTGGCGCTTGGGCTTCAACTTGGCAACGCGAACCTTCGCGCCTGCGGGCCCGAGATACCAGCATCTGCGATTGCTCGTTCGTTCTATCCGATAGTACCAATGACGGCCTTCGGTCGCCTGATGTTTCGGCGCGCCGAGGCATTTGGCTACGGCGGGGGCGGCATCGCCAGAGAGCGTCGTCGCTGTCACAGGCGCTCCCGCGAGAACACTGGCAAAGACAAGATAGGCAGTTCGCTTGGGCATGCGTTTCCTCCGGCGGGATGCGACCTGCGTCCCGCGTTCACGCCCCCGGCGCCTACGGCAACTTGCGAATCATGCGAGCCAATTCAGGTTACAGTGAGTCAGAAATTTGATAGTCCACGTCATACCCGGGTCACACATCTGGCCGTGCAGCCCTGGGAGACGTGGCCATTTTCAAGATCGGTGCATTGGGTCGACGCACCTCAATCCCATCCTCGCGACGGGCAGCTGGCGAGGTGCAAGCAGACACCGAGGACTGGGCGGCCAAGGTCCCGCCCGAGGAGGTGCGCACGTTGCTTTGATCTCCGAACCGCACCCGGATGAACTTGACTCATGAGCCGCCATGCACCGTCGTATCGCATCACATCGAATCGCATAGGGAGCATCAGCCCGTGAGGACTGCATAGATGACTAGCAATATTTGAGGACAAATCGCGGTCGCGGCCTTGTCGCCGTCCCAATGAGTGTGGCCAGCAGGGTCGGTGCGCAAGCTAGCCCCGGCACTGACCTGCTAAGCTTAGATCCCAGTTCGACCGCGCTTGGTGGAGATTGGGTTGACGATCTGATGGCCGGACCGAGGAGTCAGGGGTAGGATCATCGAGCTCTGTCAGACGTGTTCCCCTGTCTCGCTTTTGATCCAACCGGCAGTTACTCGATCCAGAACATGCTCTCTTCCTGCTCGCTTTTCTTGCTCGACATTTGGGGTCTGGCAGCAATCGAACACCGAAAGCATCGTGAACTTTCACAATTCCGCCCCGTTAGTAAGGGGGAATTGTGCGTTGATTCGCGGCAGCGAAACTGAATTGGGGGCAGATTTCCAACGTAGCATCGGAGTAATTGTCATGGGACGCAAGGTTCCGACAGATGGTAACCCAACCCGCCAAGTCAGACTCAAGCCGGTCCAACCCGATATGGAGTTTTCGGACTCGCCATCCATTCGGGTGAGGAACAAGCGACTTAGAAAGCTTGCAAGCATCGTGGTGAAGAACGCTATGACGGGCGCTACCCTCCATGAACCCAGACGAGTATCGGGACTTGGAAATTCACTGATCTACGGGTGAATGCCCGAACCCGATCGTCATCACGACGACGATCGATTTCTTAGGCGGCAGTCACGCCACGCGATCTGGCGGCGGCGTCCGCTGGCCTGTGCGATTGCGCGCCGATCAGATCGGAACTCGTGGGCGATGGGCGCCGCTGATTACTTCACGAACTTTGAGCCCAGCGGATTGACGGGCATGCTCAAGGATCTGCTCGGCCTGGCGTCTCAGGAAGTCCCTGAGGCGCCGGGGCTTGTGACGACGATCGCCGGTATCTTGGCGCCGTCGACCAGGGCCACAACTTTCGCGGCGATATGCTGCCGGTCGCCCGAAGGCTCGAGCGGCAGTTCGACGATGATCTTGGATCGAATCGGGTGCGATCTGTCGGGCATCCGACACCCTATGACGTCCGCCGACGATTCCCGAAATTAATTTCTCGTTTAGGCGTGGCGGCTTCGGCGCCGAGCGTCCTCGCTCTGCCGGCCGGGCGGGTTTCTCCGATCCGTGGCCGGTGCGATCCAGGCCACCGCCGGGGATGGTTTGTGGCAAGCAGCGGGCGGCGCGATAGATCGTCCGGGTCCGCACGCCGTTCAGCCGGCCGACTGCGGCGAGCTTACGTCCGCCGGAGACGACGCCGCGCCGGGCGCCGTCCCGCCGAATTTCTCTGGCCTGCACGTCGATCCGATCAAGCAGGCGGCGCGCCTTGCCGGCGTCGAGCAGCCGACTGGTCATTCCGGCCGGCACGAAGCGGGCGGTCGAGCGATCGAACATCGCCGAGCGGCTGCACCGCACCCTGCTCGACGAGCACTTCCGGGTCGAGGGCCGGCGCACCTGGTTCGAGACGATCGAGGAGGGCCGGTCGACCCCTTACTCGGCCCGGCAATCGAGGCCGGTTGCTCCGCGGGCACGATCCTAAGCTCGGGGAATGCACTCGCAAATCCGGCCAGGCACTGGGCCTCCAATTCTTCAATCCCCATATCCGCGAACGGGTCATCATCTGGCTCGGTGTCCGGTACGTTCCGGACAACGGCCGCCACCGTCCGCAAGTATGAAACCGGATCAGCTTGACACACCCTCTCGATCGATGAAGCCGGCTCGTGAGGAACCCCAGCGCATGCCTCGGCGATAGCATATCGGCCGGTGGGAGCGAGTCCGGTGCGGCAACCGCAAAAAACCCGGCGTGGCTACTGGGGGCGGCTACGCCGGGGCTCGGACGAAGCACCAGTGGCAAGCTGGCGCCGGGAAAGTGTGGGCCAGACTTCGTTAAGAATCGGTGACCATCCAGCTGGGTGCCGCGGGGGTGCTGCCGCCGGGCCCAGCGCGGCTGCAATAGCAGCCCGGCGACACAGCAAGAAGCCCCCCGGCGGCAGCGAGCCTGGGGCTCCCGGTCACCACCTGACGGCCCTCCTTGGACTGCCGCGATGATGACTTGGAAATTGTGCCTCGAACGGCGGCGTGTGCGGCACTAGATCAATAGGCCCAGATCCGGTGCCGTGGGCGCCGGCTGGGCCCTGGGTGCGTTCCTTGGCTGCCCCCCTTGGCCACGCAAGGGGCCAGCGACGTTCCGGTAGCATCTCCGATGAGGCGTCTGGGTAACATCCTACGGTGAGGCAACACGCCGGCCATCGTAATTGTCGTTTTACACACGATAGACTTGCATGGCGTGCCATTTGCCGCCAGCCACTGTCTTGATACCCCGCCGGTTCAATTCCTCCGCGGCTTTCTGAGGTGATAGGTGGGCAAGCTGGTTCAGAATAGGCCGCAGCTGCTCTGCACGCTCCCGCGCTACCTGCTGATTTTCAATGCCCTTCCCGTTCAGACCGCCGTTCCGCGCTGCCGGCAAGAAGCATCCACAACTCAGCCATCTCCTGCCAACTATCTTTCATGTCGGGCAGGATGGCTTGGTTGGCCTTGTAGGCACATTCGGCAGCTTGCAGCCGGTAATATTCCGGGCTGCGCATAGATCACCTCCGACCGTGCTGCAGTTAGGTGCTGCTGCAGCTTGCCCTCTTTGGTCCACTCAACGCGCGTTAGAATAGCGAAGGCAAGCCACGGCAGTGGAGCTTCGTTCGCACGTCCCCGGACGACCCCGCGCCCGGTAGCGACATTCCCAGAGGGGCGATGAAGGATGCGTTAAGCTGGTAACCCAGTCAGGTGCGCTTCAGCTCCCCAGCAGGACACCAATGGTGACCTCAAGGGATCAACTCAATGCGGCTTCCGGACAGATCCCAGCAAAGCTGCTGCAGTCATGGCGTTGGCCAATGCTCCTGGCTGACCGGCCCGTCGTAACCACTCTTCGGCCATGTCGAGGAGCAACTTCCGCAGAGCCTCGTTCTGCGCTGTCCGGGACAAGTCTACGCAAAGGGCTGCATGCTTCAGACATACGGCGCGGGTGTTGCTGACTGCTGCGTTTGACACCCTCAAAGGCTGAAGGCGGCCCCGGCAAAAGTCTGTACGTAAGACAGCGTATGCGGCTCAGTTTTCCTTGCGGAACTTTACGCCAACCTCATGGCCTTTGGACCACACCAACTCGCACCGCCGTGGGCTCTTGCGCTTTTCGCTGGGCATTTGGCCTCTCCTCCAGCCATCCCTCGTGCTGCAGGGCTCGCACCAAACGCAGGCAGGCTAAATCCATGGCTTGCCTTCGAACTCTCATGGCCTGGGCGAGTGCTCGCGCCGTCTTGATCCAGATCGGGCTGCGCTGACGGCATTGATCATTGATCGAGCGCCAAGATGAGCTTGGCTGCATCCCGGAGGGTTCTGATCTCGGCAATCGGTCCGCCCGAGGGATGGATCGGCACCGGGAAGCTATATCGGTCGGGAGCGCCCATCCCTTAAGTCGCTCAGCACGTCAACTCTGCCGAGGTACTATGATGAGCGATCGCGTTGAAAAGTCGGTTAATCGACATTGCCGCGCTCATGGTCCCCGCTCCCGTTCTGGCAGAATGATATTACCCCAACGGAAAGGCAGCTTTGAGCAAGATCAAAGCCTCGCCCCGGGCTGCCGGTGCTCAGGCGGCGCATGCTCTGGCGCTCCGCTCCGACCGCTCGCCGCCCCGCCGGCTTCGTCCCGCCCTGCCTCCCGACGCTCGCTCGCGAGATCCCGGACGGTCCGCAATGGGTGCATGAGATCGACCACGACGGCTTCCGCTTCATCGTCCGCCGGGACGGCGACAGGGTCCGGGTGTTCACCCGGCGCGGTTACGACTGGACCGACCGGGCGCCGGGGATTGTCGAGGCCATGCGCTCGCTCCGGGTCCGGTCGGGCACCCTCGACGGCGGAGGCCGTGGTCTCCGCCCGAATGGCGTAACCGAATTCGGCCGGCTCCGTTCCGCCCTGGCCAGGGACCCTCCGGAAGCCTTCCTGTGCGCGTTCGACCTCCTGGAGCTGGATTGGGCGGTACCTGCGGCAAAGCCCACGGCAGGACCGCCGTGGGCAACTGGTGCGGGTCCTGCGGAAGGGCCGCCGCGGCATTCGCCTCTCGGAACACATCGAGGGCGGCTATCGCCCACCGATCTTCGAGGCGGCCTGCGAAAAGGGCCTGGAGGGCGACGTGTCGAAGCGGGATAGCCGGTATCGCTCAGGGCGGCCGCCGGACTTGGTCAAAGTGAAGAGTCCGGGGGCGCCGGCGGCCACGCGGGTTCTAGTCCGCAATGGCCTAATTGCCGACGAAAACAAACGGGCCTGACCATGATCGCGAAGTGCCAACAGGCGATATCCCCAGTCCACGGCTCATGGCCGGAACGATTTCAGGTCTGTCTCTATCACCCGCCAGCTCGCCGGCGCCCGACCGTGCTTCGAACGGGACATTTTCCATGCTAGTCTAAATAGCCGGAGCGGCCTCCGACGGCTCCGTGACTCTGGGGTGGGTCGGTTGCGGCGGGAGGAACTATGGGCAGGCTTAGCCGCCGACAATTCGGGCGAGGCGCGCTCGCGGCAAGCGCCGCCACAATGCTGAGCGCACCGTCGGTCGGTGCGCAAAAGGACCAGCAGACGCTCCGCTTCGTGGCCGAGGCCGATCTGAAAATTTTCGATCCCGTTTGGACAACCGCCTATATCACGCGCAATCACGGTTACCTCGTGTACGACACCCTCTTCGGCACGGACGAGAACTTTCAGGTCAAACCGCAAATGGTCGAACGGACGACCGTGTCTCCCGACGGCATGAAGTATACCTTCACGCTGCGCGACGGTCTTCGATGGCACGACGGCCAGCCGGTCGAGTTCGGAAGACTGTGTCGAATCGCTGAAGCGCTGGGGCAAGAACGACCGTTTCGGCCAGCTCCTCATCGCGCATACAGACAAGATCACGCCTGTTGACAAGAAGACCTTCACTCTCTCGCTCGCCGAGCGCTTTGGTCCTGTGCTTGATGCGCTAGGAAAGCCGTCAAGCATCGTGCCTTTCATGATGCCGGCTCGAATCGCCTCCACGCCGGCGGATGAGCAAATCAAGGAAATCATCGGCTCGGGACCGTTTAAGTTCGCGAGGGATGAATGGCAGGCGGGCGAGCAGGCCGTATACGTGCGCAATCCCGACTACATCCCGCGCGATGGTCCGCCGAGCGGATCAACCGGTGGCAAGAAGGTGTACCTCGATAAGGTGATCTGGCGGTACATCCCCGACCCCTGGGAGGCCGCAGAAGCCCTCACAGCAGGTGAAGTGGACTGGTGGCAGGATCCGCCGCTCGACTTCGTGCCCAAGATGGAACAGAACCCGGACCTGCACACATTCCCCATCGATCCTCTTGGGGTGCAAGGCTGGCTCAGGCCGAACTTCCTTCATCCGCCGTTCAACAACAAGAAGGCACGCGAGGCACTGCTCCACATGATGGACCAAGTGGCATATCTCGCTTGGGCCATCGGGCAGTCGGACTATTATCGGCCCTGCTATTCGGTATTTGCCTGTGGCGGCCCCTACGAGACGAGGGTCGGGGCGCCCCCGATGGTTGAGCACGACCTGAATAAAGCACGCCAGCTCGTCAAGGAATCCGGCTACGATGGATACCCGATCGTAGTCCTGCACGTCACCGACAGGCCCGTTTTCAACGCTGCGGCAATCGTCACGCGCCAGCGGCTAGAAACGATCGGTTTCAAGGTAATCCTCAAACCAATGGATTGGTCGACGAGCCTTGTCGTGAGGGCGAGGAAGGACCCACCCCACAAAGGCGGCTGGAACTTGCTTCACTCGTTCTTTCAAGGGTCAGATGTCATCAATCCTGCTGTACATTTCGCGCTATCGGGCGCCGGTTCCCGCGCCTGGTACGGCTGGCCGGATGTCCCGCAGCTCGAAAAGCTCATCACTGATTGGGTGCGCGCGCCCGATGAGCCCAAACGAGTGCGAGCTGCCGAAGAGGTCCAGAGGGTCGCTCTGAGCGAAGTGACCTACGTGCCGTGGGGCCAATGGTCTCAACCCACGGCGTTACGAAAAAATGTCCAGGGCGTTCTCAAATTCGGGGCGCCGATATTCTGGAATGTAAGGATCACATAGGCCGCTTCTATCTGTCAGGGATTGTGGGCACGTGCAAGCGCCCACCCGGTGGCCCGCATCTGACGTCTGCTCCGGGTCTTGGTCGTGTCGAAACGGCCTGGCCAAAGCATTGGCACGACGCGACCTCGTGAGGTGGCCTCTCGCACGGTCATTTTGCCGAGGTTGGCGATTTTTTGCGTCTGCACACAACCAGGGTCAATCGCGCCAATTCCGGGGATGTCCGCGACAGGTCCGGTCTACCCCAAACTCCGGACGGAATGCTGCACCGCAGCGGGCGGTCGATTTCGTGCCAAGGCACAAAGTCGCTGCGCTATAGCCCGCTGCGCGGGGGCAAGAGCCGAGAGGCCGTGGCCAGCCGAGGGGAGATCTGCGATAGCGGGTGGGGAGCCCCGTCTTGAGGATCGAGGTGTCGTCAACCTCACTCAGGACAGGAGCTCCCCATGACGACACGGACACTGTCAGCCCGCTGCGCCAGCGCATGATCGAGGACATGAGCTGCGCGCAAGCTCGATGCGCACACGCAGCGCAGCCACATCTCAGCTGCAAGCGGTTCGCTGCGTTTCTGAAGCGGTCGCCTGACACGGCGACGACCGAGGACATGCGGCTGTTTCAGCTGCACCTGGCCGAGAGCGGGCGCGAGCATCTGCACCGCAATCGGATCATGACCGGGCTGCGGTTCTTGTTCCGCGTCACGCTGCGGCGCCACGATCTGGCGGCTGAGATCTAGCACGTCAAGCGAGCCGCAGAAGCTGCCGCTGGTGCTGAGCCCCGAGGAGGTCAAGCGTCTGCTGGCCGTGGCAAGCAGCCTCAAGGCCCGCAGCATGCTGAGCCTCGCCTACGGCTGCGGCCTGCGCGCCGGCGAGGTGGTGCAGGCTGAGGGTCAGGCATATCGACAGCGCGCAGATGATCATCCGGGTCGAGCAGTCCAAGGGCCGCAAGGACCGGCACGTCATGCTGTCGCGCAGAGGACGCTCGATCTGTTGCGGCAATGGTGGAAGGTGCGGCCGACTCGCGTGACGACGCCGGCATGCGCGTCGGAGCAACGCTGGCTGTTTCCCGGCCGCAGACCGAGGTCAAGCCGATGACCACGCGCCAGCTCGAACCGGCTGTTCCAGAAGGCGGCGCAGAGCCGCGGGGATGCGCAAGAAGCGCGTCTCGCTGCATGCGCTTCGCCACAGCTTTGCCACCCATCTGCTCGAGCGCGGCACCGAGATTCGTGTGATCCAGGCGTTGCTCGAAACAACGACAAACTGCCCGCCAACAGCCGATCGAGGCGCGGATCATGTATCCGTTCCATCCGCGCTGTGGCGAGACCGTGCTTGTTCAGAGGCGATTCGTCTATCGCGGCGTTGATCTGGTCGTCATCCCGCAGCTTGACGGGTCGGTTGCCTGCATCCCGGAATGGATGACGCACGAGCCCGCAGCGCGCTTTACGCTATCGGCCGAGCCGCAGTTCTCCCTTGAAAACCTGCGCACGCTGCGCATCGAGATCGATGCGCTCCTAGCCTGTCTTCCGTCCGACTCGAAAAGGGAGCCAGACGGGCATGAAACGAAAAAGCAGAAATCCCGAAAAGCCGCAGCCGGGACTGTTCGATCAGGACGAGCCATGTGCGGCCCTGCTACCGGCACAGAAAGCCCAGCTGTCGACGCTGGTCGAAGCGCTGTTCATCGAGATCACCGCAGCGCTTGCAACCGGGGAGGCCGGCGATGAGCAAGATCACCGCTGAGCATCTCGCACGCAGTGCCATCGTCTACATCCGGCAGTCGACGGCCGACCAGCTTGTGCACAATCAGGAGAGCCAGCGCCGGCAATACGGGCTTGCGGATCGTGCGCGCCAGCTCGGTTGGGTTAGCGTCGAGGTGATCGATGATGATCTCGGTCGCTCCGGTGGCGGCATCAGCCGTCCAGGTTTTGAGCGCCTGCTGGCTGCGATCTGCGAGGGCCGCGTCGGCGCCGTGCTCGCGATCGAGGCGTCGCGCCTTGCCCGCAATGGCCGCGACTGGCATACGCTGATCGAGTTCTGTGGATTGGTCGGAACCATCATCGTCGACGAGGACGGAATCTACGATCCTCGCCACCCCAATGATCGTTTGCTGCTGGGCATGAAGGGCACGATGAGCGAGCTTGAGCTGTCGCTGTTCCGCCAGCGCTCGCAGGAGGCGCTGAAGCAGAAGGCGCGTCGCGGTGCGCTGTTCCTCGGCGTTGCGGCAGGCTACGTGAAGACCGGGCGCGACCGCATCGAGAAGGATCCCGATCGGCGTGTACAGGATGCCTTGCACCTTGTCTTCGCAAAGTTCGCCGAGTTCCAGAGCGCACGCCAGGTGCATGTCTGGCTCAGAGACGAAGGCATCGAGCTGCCCGCCAAGTCGCATGACGAGAACGGACGCTGCATCGTCTGGAAGCTGCCGCTCTACAACACCGTGCACAACATCCTGACCAATCCGGTCTATGCCGGCGCCTATGCCTTCGGACGCACGACGAGCAAGATCCTCGTCGAGGACGGGCGAAAGCGCGTGCGGCGCGGACTTCGGCGCTCTCGGACGGAATGGGATGTGCTGCTCAAAGATCAGCACGAAGGCTACATCACGTGGGAGGAGTTCGAGAGGAACCAGCGTGTGATTGCGGACAACGCGACCGGAAAAGGCAGTGCTATCGCACGCGGGGCGGCACGGCGGGGCGAGCTCATTCTCGCGGGCCTGCTCAGATGCGGCCATTGCGGCCGAAAGATGTACGTGGGCTACGGCAAGTCTGGCCGCTACTACTGCCAGGGCGCCGTCGTGAACCATGGCACCGAGCGGTGTATCTCCTTCGGTGGCCTCAGAGCGGATCAGGCCGTCGGCACCGAGGTTCTGCGCGTCCTGAAGCCACTCGGCATCGATGCTGCGGTCAAGGCGCTCGAAGCTCAGACGAGTGAAGTGTCTGCGGCTCGGCGGCAGCTCGAGCTGGCGCTGGCCCAAGCACGCTACGAGGCTGCCCATGCGCGCCGACAATATGACAGCGTCGATCCTGCCAATCGGCTGGTCGCGGGCGAGTTGGAGCGCCGCTGGAACGAGGCGCTGCAGGCAGGGCACCGGATCGAGAGTGAGATCGCGGCGCTGGACGCGAAAAGACCGCGGCCGTTGGGCGACAAGGAGCGGGAGCACCTGATGCAGCTCGGCGCAGACCTGGAGCGCGCCTGGTCGCATCCGGCCGCGAGCGCTTCCACACGCAAACGGATTCTACGTGCGGCACTGCATGAGATCATCGCGCGCATCGAGAATGGCTTCATCGAAATGGTGCTGCACTGGCAGGGCGGCGACCACACGGCGCTGAAGCTCAAGATGAATACTGTTGGCAAGCATCGCTGGACGGTTCCCGAGGACACGCTGACCCTGGTCCGGGAGCTGGCGCGCCAGATGCCCGACAAGCAGATCGCACGACTGCTCAATCGCTCCGGCAAGCCGACGGGCCGCGGCAACGGTTGGACCCAGGTGCGTGTGCGCTCATTCCGGCATCACCACGAAATTGCAGTCTACTGCGAAGGCGAGTGGGCAGCCCGGGGGGAAATCACGCTGGAGGCCACTGCGCAAATCATTGGCGTTACGCCGATGACGGCGCTGCGCATGATCCAACGCGGCGACCTCAAGGGACGGCAGCTCTGCAAGGGTGCACCCTGGGTCATCAAGGCCGAGGACGTAGCCGCCTTCGGCGCCGAAAAGCGATCCCAAGAACCGCTAACACCAAATCCCGCGCAGCAGTCCTTTAACTTTCAATGACGTAGAAAGGTGTTCAGTATGACTCGTGTCCGCTCGGACACGCCAAGCTGGAGACGACCGCGCGCTACGCGCAGCGTCGCCACCAACATGATCTCGCGCGGTCAGAGCCCGCTCGATCGGCTGTCGCAGCCGGACAAGACGCCCGAGAAGAGCAGGAAGGACCAGCCGCCGGCGTAACGGCGGCCATGTGCCGTCCAACTCTGGAGGTCGCGGATATCTTCCGCGACCACGGAGCCGGCATGGCGTCAAGCCAATGCCGGTCATGTGAGCCTCGACCAGCTGAAGGTGATGAGCGCGATCGAGCGCTGCCGCACGGCGGCGCTCGGCGGCCATGTCGCGCGCTGCGAGAACGAGGCGTGCGGCCATACCATCATCGCCTACAATAGCTGCCGCAATCGGCACTGCCCGAAGTGCCAGGGCGCAGCGGCGCGCGAATGGCTCGCCGACGCGCGAGGCCGAGCTCTGCCGGTGCCGTACTTCCACGTGGTGTTCACGCTGCCGGCCGCGATCGCCGACATCGCCTACCAGAACAAGGCGCGTGGTCTACGACCTGCTGTTCAAGGCGTCGGCCGAGACCATGCTCACGATCGCCGCCGATCCCAAGCGCCTCGGCGCCCGCATCGGCATCACCCCGTGCTGCACACCTGGGGCTCGGCGCATGACCCATCATCCGCACGTCCACATGATCGTGCCGGGCGGCGGCATCTCGCTCGACGGCGAGCGATGGGTGTCGTGCCGCCCGAGCTTCCTCGCTGCCGGTGCGACGTGCTTGCCGCGCCTGTTCCGCGGGCTGATGCTGGCAAAGCTCCTCGCCGCCCACCGGGCCGGCCGGCTGACAGTTCTTCGGCCAGCATGCCCGGCTCGCCGAGCGCAAGGCCTTCACGCGCCTATCTGGCGCCGCTGCGCAAGATCAAGTGGTACGTCTACTGCAAGCGCGCCGTTCGCGTGGACCCGAGGCCGGTGCTCGCCTATCTGTCGCGCTACACCCACCGCGTCGCCATCTCCAACCGCCGACTGATCGCGCTCGACGACGACGGCGTCACGTTCAGGTACAAGGACTATCGCATCGACGGCCCCGCCCGATACAAGCGCATGACGCTCGCCACGCATGAGTTCATCAGGCGTTTCCTGATCCACGTGCTGCCCAAGGGCTTCCACCGCATCCGCCACTACGGGCTGTTCGCCAACGCCAATCGCGCCGACAACATCGCGACGGCGCGCGAGCTGCTCGCCATGCCGCCCCACCTGACGCCGAGCCCGCAGAAGCAGCCGGATGTCGCGCCGGATACAGCCACGTGTGCTGCCGTGCCCTGCCCGTGCTGTGGCGCCGCATGATCGTCATCGAGGTGTTCGCGCGCGGCTGCCAGCCGAGCTGGCGGCCAACACCACCCACGATCGACACGTCATAAGCCAGACCTCCTGTGAGCATTGCGCCTTGCCCGTCCCGACGCGCCGGCTCCACACCGGCGGCGATCTCTCTCGACCCAGCCACGCCCATCAGCGCGCCGATCGCCCGTTGACACGCTCCGAGTGCCCGCCAAACTCTGCCGACCTCCCATGCGTGCAGACACGCAGGCGCCGCCGTGCTAGCGTCCCGCCCACCATCGAGCTCGGCGCCGACATCAAATCCCCATAGCACTCGCTGCCAGCCACTGCCCAACTCCCCGCGACTTCGTGCCTTGGCGCTTTTCGGCCGCCGGCCGCCTCACCGCGTGGTGAGACCGTCATCCCGGCAGCCGAAAACCTGCACACTTGCAAACTCATGCAGCGCAGTAATCCGTAATCTGTGCCTCTATTCGATCACCTCGTCGGCGCGCAACCGTACATGGTCTTCCTTACGGATAACATCTGAGTATTAGTTTGCCTGGGTCGATACAGCATGCTGAAATATCACTCTTGGCAACGAAGAGCACGCCAAGTGTCGGCTAATGGGTGGGGAGGGGATCAATGCGCAAAATTCTTGCGTCCTGCGGCGCGCTATCAGCTGCCATCTTGATCTCGTTGTTTGTTCAAGTCGTGACCGCGGCGGCCGAGGGGCGACTTGGGCAACCGCGCGCGACACAGGTGGGGACGTTCGGCGGGATCGCCTACGTCCAGGACGATGGCATCTTCGAGGGCCAGACCTCCACCGGGTCCTATCGGGTGCCGTATCGAATCACCGCCCCCGCCGATCCCAATCGTGGCAACCGTACCGTCCTCGTGGAGCCGCCGCATGCCGTCGCCGGACTGGGTGCGCTCGAAGCGTATCTGGGCCGGAGCTTCCTCCTGTCACGCGGCTTCGCGCACGCCGGCGTCGGCTGGGGCACGACCAGATTCCCCCAGGGTGGTGATCTGCGCATCCTCGACCCTACGGCGCCCGGCGTGTTCATCAACGGCGGCGTCCACGACACGAATGGGCGCACCGACGACGAGATCATTGCCGACTTCGGCCGTGCCCTGGCGGTTGATGCCACCGCCCGACGGCTGCTCGGCCGCGTGGAGCGGCGGTACGTCACCGGCTTTTCCGATTCCTCCGATCCCGTCTTGCGCCTGGTGAGGTCGGGGCGTGCCGCCGGGGCGTTCGAGTTCGCGCTGCCTATCATCGCCTCGGGCCATGATCCGCAGGCCGCGCTCACCGCCGGCCTCTACGGCGGCAAGGTCATTGTGGTGAACTCGGAGGCCGAGGGGGCGTCCGCGAGCTTCGTCGACCGCGGTGGTTTCCCGGACCAGTATCGGCTCTTCGCCGTCGCTGGCACGCCGCACAGGTCCGATCCTCTGGTACCGTCCGCCGTGAACCGAACGACTCCGGCCAGCTATCAGCCCGCCCTGCGCGCGCACTTCCTGGAGGGCCATGACTGGGTGCGGGTGGGCACGCGCCCGCCGCCGAGCACCCGCCTCAAGGCGGCGGACGATGGAACGCTCGCCCGCGACGCGAACGGCAACACGATCGCCGTGGACGCGAGCGGACAGCTCGTGCCGCGGCTGCCCATCGTCGAGCTCGGCGAAGCGCACTTCATCGGCGCGTTCACCGGCAGCTACGACGCCGTGAAGACCATCGTGGGTCTCGGCTTCGAAAGTCACGCGGCGTACCTGCGGGCGTTCGAAGCCAGGGTGGCCGACTACTCGAGGGCCGGCTACATCCTCCGCGAGGACGCGGACGCGATGAGCCGCCGCGCGGCGCTCTGCCCTCCGCTCACGTTCACTGAGACGTACCGCGACCACTACGACGCGTTCGTCGCCATCGCGCCGTGTGGCCGTTGATATCCTACTGGTGCCGGCACAGACCACTGAACCGAGCGGCCCGCGCCCCCCAACGCTACCGCGGCGGGTTCACCCCAATATTGCAGCCACTGTGCTCTCGCGTCTGCCCAACCGCCCCTCTGGCTTCGTCGAGCCCTGCCTCAATTCCGAGCCCAGTTCAACCGACGGCGGGGGAGGCCCCCTCGTCGGGTGGGGCGCAGGTCCGCTCTGCCTCTGATGGCTGCCGCGAAATGAACGGCGCCCACCGCGGCAGCAATGTGCCATAGCACAGGAACAGACTCATGCAGTGCAACAAGAGCACAGACGCGGCCCGTGCCCAGTATTCATGCTACTCTATTCAATTACCTCGTCGGCGATCTGTTGGAGTTGCAGCGGCACGTCTAGGCCGAGTGTCTTGGCAGTCCTGAGGTTGATTATTAGCTCATACTTGGTCGGCATCTGCACCGGCAGCTCGGCAGGCTTCTCGCCTCTGAGAATACGGTCGACGTAGCCGGCCGCACGCCGAAAATTATCGTGCCGATCAATTCCCGTAGGACACCAGGCCGCCGAGATCAACGAATTGACGATATGGGTAGACGGCAGGAAGACCGGTAACGAGCAGCCAGCGATGTGACCTCCGCGCGATGGACGATCAGGAAGGAGTCCGGCATTACAATCAACCCACTATTCGGCTCACGAGCCTGTTTGGCCATGATGGATTCGAGCTGGGACGTGTCGTGGACGGGCACCGCGATCGCCTCCATTCCGACGGACGCAGCGGCGGCTTTGACCGGGGTTAGGTAGTATTCGGCAAATGTCGCCGTTTTCGGGTTGAACGGGAGCACGACCCGAACGACGCTCGGTGCGATCTCCTTGAGGAGGCCCAGCCATTTACCGCCCAGCGAGCCCTCTAAAGTGACGAAACCGGTGACGTTGCCACCGGGCCTCGCTAGGCTTTCGACGAAACCGCTGCCGACCGGATCGGCAACCATCGCGAAAATGATCGGAATGGTTCGCGTTTGTTGCAGCAATGCGGCGGTCGTGGGGGTAAGTTGCGAGAGAATGAGATCAGGCTGCAGGGCGACGAGTTCCTGCGCAACCCGTTGCATCGCGTCTGCGTCGGAGGGCACCCAGCGCGTGTCGATCCGTATGTTCCGGCCCTCCGTCCATCCGAACTTCTGAAGTCCCTCCCGAAACGCCGCGATCCAGGACTGTGCTTCCGAATCGTTTTCCGCATAGCCCATCAACACGCTGATGCGTCGCATCCGATCGCCCTGCTGTGCGCTGAGCGGTATGGGCCACGCGACCGCCGCGCTAACAAGCGTGATGAACTCGCGGCGCCTCATGTGCCCCCCTTGGTATACGCATGGCACCATACCACACCGTTGTCGAAATGCGGCGCTGTGCATCACGGCAAATTGGGCCGCCAATGTCTCTGTTGGGTCAAGGGCGGCCCTACCCGTCCGCCCCGCTCGCGCTGCCGATGGCAGGAATGGTCGGAAAGCAGACCCGGCACGGCGGAGGGATGGCGGGGCCGCTGTGTGCCATGTGCGGACGGCTCCGAGTTGGCAGAGCTTTCTTCACGTTTGCAGCATTGGTCGGTGCAGCCATGGGTTCGGCCTGTTTGCGTGGTTCACATGACCGCTGGCCATAATGCCCGGCCGTCATCGGTCAGCTTGTCGGCATGGCCGCTGAGCAGGGCCGCAACCTCGGCTGCGACCGCTTGCGCAAGCAGCGCTCGCGCGCCGTTTCGCAAAACCTCGGTCAACGTGTCGGCAAAAGTTCCTGGCTGGGAGAGTTGGAAAACGTTAGTGTCGATCACGGCGTATCACTCCTTCAGTGGAGGCGCTGTCGCCGCCGTCCTGATCTTTGTCGCTCCAGTCCAAGAACGGCGCCGTCACGGCCGTTAAGAGCGCGCCAAGGCCGGCCCAGGCGCGCCCGCGGGAGGCGATCGTCCCTCCGGGAGCGCTGGTGGACCGGCCGGCAACGAGCAAGAGAGACCTCAGGTGAACGAATTATTCCTGCTGTCAGCCGTCGCTCTCGCGCTCTGCGCGCCGGCGTCGGCCGAGCTGCCGTCCTATCAGGCAAAGACTTCCGGTGACGCCGGTGCAGGTGATCGCAATCAGTTCGGCGGGCATCCGGGAGCAGATACCGGGAGCCACGCTCACGCTGGCCGGCATGCCGGCCTCTCCGCATCAGATTGCGGTGCTCACTGCCCGTCCGCATCCCGGCAAACGCCCGGTCGTCAACAAGCTGATCGCCGTACAGGCACGCTAGCTCAACAACCGGAGAGCGTGCATCACGGTCCGGCTGCGCGCCGGATCCAAATAACAACCGGCAGGAAGGACTTTGCCGAGCGCAAGATCGATGGGGAGATGGTCGCCGCCAAGCCCCCGGTCTCTACCGTGGAGGCGCAGATCGACGACCGCGGCGCGCTGATCCTGCGCGGCTACTTCGTAGCCGCGCCCCACCGCGTGACCTACGAGGCTCGACTTCGTTCCATCCGAAGGCGAATGAAGCCGATCAAGATCCAACGTGAACATCAAGCCGGTCCCCCAATGAAGGCGGCTCGCGAGCGGGAGAGCCCACGCATGCGCGCGCGGAGAAACCGTACCGGTCTCGCGGCCCTCGTTGCGGCGATCTGCCTTTTGGGGATCGCCGCGAGCGACCGGGCATGCGCGGAGACGGCCTCGCCGCAACAGGCGGCCATCGGACCGGACTTCCGGGTCGTGAGCTTCGACGAGGCGATGAAGAACCAGCTTGCCCGTTCCATGCCGCTCCAGCTCGCGTTCCCGGCCGATTATGCCATGCTGATGCTCGAGCCCGGGTACAAAGGCGTCGTCTGGGCGCCCCCCCAGGTCCTCCGTCACCTCGGCCTGACCCAGGAGTATCCCTCCGGATCGGGACGGTTTCACGGGCGGCTGACCCTCGAAGTCGGCTATGACAGCAGCAAACAATCCTTCATCTGCGGGCCGACCTGCGATGAAGCAAAGCTGGAGACCAAGATCAAGGCCGTGAGCAAGGGTGATGTCCGATTGCAGAAGCGCGTGGTCAACGGCATTCCCATGTTGCTGATCGAGGCGTCCGTCGACGATGACGTCGGTCGGGTCAGGCGGTTGTACATGGCCTACATCGCGGTGCTGATCGACACCAACGTCATGCTGATAACGTATCTCCCGCCCGTTGACGCCGAGGACGACGGGCGGGCCACCTGGCAAGCCTTCACGGCGGCGTTGACCTCTCAAACCGTCGCCGTCGAACCGGTCCCAGCACCGCCTTCGCGGTTCAAGGACGACCTCGCGCGCGCCGCGCGCAGCGCCACGTTTCGCTCCGCGGCAGACGCGTTCATCGCCGCTGCCGCGAGCGGAGACGAGGCGAAGTGCCTCGAGCTCATCAGCTGGAAGCTCATTCGCGACATCGGGCGTGACACCTTGCAGGAATGGCTCACGGGAGAGCTCCTGCCATTCTTTTCGCGCTGGACCACCCTGGGCAACAGCCCGACCATTGCGCCGACGACGGATGCATACGGCAATGACGGTTTCGTGTTCTACCTGACGATGCGTCGCCAGGACGGCGACTCCCGTCCGTTTGCCGTCTACGTGATCGAAGAGAACGGCGCCAAGGTCATTGCCAACGTTGTGCCCGATCGCGACGCCGTCGGCGACCGCTCGAGATAATCGTCCGCGGGCGTGCTGGTCGTCTATGTCGACACCGAGCTGGGCAAGCCGTTTGCAACGGTCAGGGCTCCCGCGCGTGCCTGGTCAGCGTCGACGAATACGCGACGCTCGCCGCGCGAACACAATTCTTGGCCGAATGGGTTCCTGAAGGGATAAGGCTCCTCGTAAACCACCTCCCACAGAGACGTGCAGTCAAGGGAACGCCCCTGGCGCAGAACCCGGGTGCGCGGCAGCTTCTTGCGCAGGCTGTCGAGCTGGGGCCCGAGGTGTTTCTCGCAGCGATGAAGGACCTCAAGCTGGCGGACGGTCGCGACCGTCTTGTGCGGCACGGTCATGGACCCGAGCGCACCATCCAGACCGGGATCGGTCCGGTCGAGGTCGCCTGAGTGAAGATTCGGGATCGCGGGGCGGCCGGCGACGGCGAGCGGATCCGCTTCACCCGGCGATCCTGCCGCTGTGGGCGCGGCGGACGAAGAGCCTGGATGCGCTGCTCCCGGTGCTCTACCTGCGGGGCATCTCGACGGGCGACTTCCAGGAGGCGCTGGCGGCACTGCTGGGCAAGGAGGCGCCGAACCTGTCGCCGGCGGTGATTTCGCGACTGACGGCCGAGTGGAGGGACGAGTATGAGCGCTGGCAGAAGCGCGATCTGTCGGCGCGCCGCTACGTGTACGTGTGGGCCGACGGCGTATTCCTGCAGGCTCGCCTGGAAGACCACGGCGAGTGCATGCTGGTGCTGATCGGCGCGACGCCAGAAGGCAGGAAGGAACTCATCGGCTTCCAGGTTGGCGCTCGGGAGAGCGCGCAGAGCTGGCGCGAGCTGCTGGTCGAGGCGAAAAGCCGTGGGGTGAAGCGGGAGAGGCGCCCGCTTCGACGGCCTGCCTCGCACGGGGCCGGTGTACCCCAGTGACCGGACCTGCGCCGGGCGAACCGGGTGGGGTCGGCCTTGTGCCAAAAGGACTAAACTGCTCGCGCGCTAGGTCGCTGCGGCAAGCGGCATGCCCACAGCGCACTCTCGCCAATGCCCTTCCGCCTGAGGCGCATGCCCTGTTTTATCGCTATTCTGCAATTTCCGAAAACCTGGCTGCGACCTCGTTGATGCCGCCGTATTGGGCCCCGAATTCCTCGAACAATTCTGCCCCATAGGCTTCGGCAACTCGTAAGGCCCGAGACCACTTCGAGCGGGTTCTCGCGTCAATTCCGCCGCCGATGCACAGGATCAAGACCGCGTATGGCTCCGGATTTATAAAGCATGGGTCGGCGTGCGCCGGAAAACGAGTCCTGCTCATGGCCCTGTGCCACAAACCGACATCGGATAAAAGGTCGCTATTCTGGCTCAATTACGCCAGAGCCCCATCTAATCACTCACACAGCGCCTGTTCCCGAACATCTCGCTCAACGAAAGGACAATCAGAAGCAAGGGGCAACGAGATAACAAAGGTTGCCCCTCTGCCGGCGCTGCAACTTGTACCTACCACGCTTCCCCCGTGAAGTTCGACAATCCGCTTGACAATCGATAAGCCGAGACCGGTCGAGCTTTCGCCGCCGGTAGGTCTGGCGGACAGTCGCTGAAATCGGCCAAATAGACGCGTCATATCGTCGTCGGTTAGACCGGGCCCGTTGTCGGCCACCCGAATCACCGCGCAGCTCCGCTCGTGCGTCACTGTAAGGTCGATATGTCCAGCCGGCGGTGTGTATTTGATCGCATTGCTCACAAGATTATCGATTGCCTCTCTCAAGCGATCGTGGTCGCCGGTCACAGTCAGATTTCCTGGACTTGTAACCGTGAACATCTGCCCTTTCTTATCGGCGAGTGGTCGGTTCGCGTCTGCTACTTCGTCGATCAGCGCGGGAATGTCGACCGCGGTATGGCGTATGCTAATCTCGTGAGCATCGGTCATAGCGTCGGTCAGAAGCGAGTTGATCATACCGACCAGTTGAGTGACTGCGTCACGGATAGAGTCGATCTGCTTGACGACATTCTCGCGCAAAAACGGCGTCCTATCGATCATCACCTCCATGATTTCGGCGCGTCCCAGGATCAGTTGCAGGGGGTTCTTAAGGTCATGGGCCATTGTTCCAAGAATTTCGCTTTTGAATTCATTGGTCCGGCGGAGCCGCTCTGCAGCGGACGCGAGCCTCCGATTAGAGGTGGTCAGCTCCGCGGTTCGTTGCTCAACCTTCATCTGCAAGTTTTCATGCGCTTGTTGAAGCCGCGTGGCCATCTGGTTGAACTGATCCGCTAGCTCCTCCAGCTCATCTTCCGTCTTAATCGCAATGCGTTGGGCTAAATCGCCGTTGCCGAGCCGCTGCGCGCCAGCGCGCAAAGCCTCGATGGGAACCACCATCTTGCGAGCAAGTAGTAGCCCGGCCAGTATGGCTATTATGAGAGCAGCCATAAGGACAAGGCCGGAGCGCAGCAGCGTTGCGCGGAGTGGCGCAAAGGCTTCGTCCACCGGGACCTCGACGAGCAGCAGCCAGTTGAGCGTGGGGATTGTCGCGGATGCGGCCAGGACCTTTCGACCCTCAAAATCTTCAACGGCCCTCTCGTCCTCCGGCGCGACGAGCGGTTCGCCGGTGCGAGCGATACGGACCTGACGAAGTTGCAATCCATCGGTGTTGCGCAGCACCAGGCTGAGATCGGGATGGGCGATCAGTCGCCCCTTGTCGTCGACTACATAGGCTTTGCCGCCATCCGCAGCCTTGATCTGCGAAAGGACCTCCCAGATGAATTTGAGATTAACCTCGACAAGGCTGACATCGTTTCCGAGTCCACTTACCGAGATGGTTATGTACGGCTCGGACCCACGGCGAAAATTGACCGGACCATGATAAACTTTGTTAGCGGTCGCTAGGGTAAACCTGGGGTCCTGAGAGAAGTCGGATTCGCTTCCGATAATTTCGGGTCCAAGTCGCGATACGTGCAGTTGCTTTCTCCCACTCGCATCGATCTTTATGTATTCAGTGATCGCCGGCACTTGTTTAAAAAGGCGCGCAGCATCCAAACGCCATTCATCGAGCGTGGCCGCTGCCCACGGCAGCTGCGTGGTCCACCCGATCTGTCCCTCGATCCCCTTGATAAACTCGTCAATCCTGCTCGCGGCCGCATGCGCTTGCGCTTGCTGAAGGCGCACGGCTTGACCCGTGTAGTCTCGAATCAGAAAGCGCGACTGTAGCAGATCCTCCAACAGGAGGGCCAGGCAAACGACGGTGACGAAAAAAGCGATGTATTTGCGAAATAGGCGGCGACGTCTGCTCTTGACCGGCGAGATAGCCGGCGCCGGAGCCTCGCGCTTCAAATTGAGAAAATTCACTCGATTACCTCGATGCCGCGATCACTGGATTAATTCGGAACCGACCACCAAATGGCGTGGGATCGTCAAACCGAGGTTGTTGGCGGCAGTGGTATTGATTGACAACTGAAATGTTGTTGCAAACTGAACCGGTAGTTCACTGGGTTTCGCCCCGCGCAAAATGCCATCGACGTAGGTCGCGCCGTCGTAAAACTGACGTGTCAGGTCTGCCCCGTAGGACATGAGGCCGCCGTTTGCGGCATAGAAACGAACGGCGTAGATGGCGGGGACCCGGTATTTGGCCGCAAGCGCAATTACCGTCGGTCCGTAATTAGCAGTGAAGCCCCCATCAGGAAGAAAAATCATTCCTCCGTTAGCGGAACCCGCCATTGCAGCGATGGCTGGGTCGATTTCATCTGCGCTACGTACGCCGACAGCCGTCACCTTGATCGCGAGACGCTCGCCCTCCTGTTGCGCGGCCCTCACATAGAACTGGGAGTAAGGTGATGTATCCGGATTGAAGAACACCGCTATGTGGGATACGGCCGGCGCTACGGTTTTCAGCAGGTTTAGCCATTTGCCGGCTAACGAATGCTCGTACAACATGAAGCCAGTGACATTGGCCTCCGGGCGAGCGAGATTTGACACGACGCCAGTGGCGACCGGATCAGATAATCCCACAAACACGATTGGAATTGTTTCCGACGCGGCCTTCAGCGCTTTGGTGGTCCGAGTGCTTGTGGCCAGGATTACCTCGGGTGTCATCGCGACGAGTTCGTGAGCATAGCGCTGTTGGTGGGCGACGTCTGGCCCGGGCCACAGCACCTCTAGCTGAAGGTTTCGTTTCTCGGACCATCCGAGGTCGGCAAGGCCTTTACTAAAAGCATGAACCCGTGCCTGCGCGTCGAGGTCGCCCACGACATTGCCTGTTAATACGCCAATGCGTCGCATTGGGTGATTTGGGCGCGCTCTCACCGCCAGGGGAAACACGGATCCTGCACCGAGGAGTGCAATAAACTTGCGTCGTCGCATTTTGGACCATTCCACGATCGCTCGAGCGAAAAAGCGTACAAAAACAACGGAGCGGCAATGCTGGCGGTCGTGGCCAGCAGCGCGGTATTGCCTTCCCTTTTAGGGCATCTTCATTGACCTAGCTCAATGCGATTGTGGTGTCACGCTTCCTCAGGGGAAGATCACGCGACTAGAATATGGGCGAAATGACTGCTCGCCGTCTGGTTGGGTCGATACTGTCGAAAAAACGATTTTGAGGGTCCGGCGGCGCAATATTGATTTAAGGCAGTCGGCGACCCCGTCGGGCCCGCAGACCACCGCCTCACCGTCGAGGACCATCGAGCCCGGCCGGAGGCTGCCGATTGCCCCGACGATCAGCGGGAAGCGGTCCGTCCAGTCGTAACCGCGCCTCGTATAGATGCGGACGCGCTTCCCCATACGCCGGACGACCAGCCGGTAGCCGTCGTGCTTAATCTCATGGAGCCAGCCCTCACCGGCCGGCGGCGCCTTGGCGAGCGTCGGGACGCATGGTTCGATGAAGCCCGGTGACCTGCGGATCTTCGATGGCTTGCCCCAATCCATGCCCATGGTGATTCCGTGAGGCGGCAAGTTCCGCAAGTCCCCTGCTCGACCCCCTTGAAATACGAGGATGCCTCATGTGACGAGAGGCCCTCAGGGGCTCGCTGGTGAGATTTTCGTACTGCGGCGGGCCCACCGCCCTGAAGGCCACTCAGCGACTTCTCCTACGAGGCCCACGAGCCATCTCCCCGCCAGCACGGCCCTCGGCTCCTGGCGCACGTGAATTGGGTCCGTTACGGGCGCAGCCGGCTGATCGTAGGATGGCTGACGTTGTAGGATCGAGCGATATCCACGAGGGTTTCGCCGGCCTCGCGCCGCGCCAACGCTTCCATCCGCTGGTGGTGGGTCAGCTTGGGGGGCCGTCCCATGTGGACGCCGCGGGCCTTGGCTCTTGCGCGGCCCTCCCCGGTTCTCGCGCGGATTAGCTCGCGCTCGAATTCCGTTAGGCCGCCAAGCACGGTCAGCATTAGCCTCCCGTGCGGCGTTGTTGTGTCCGCCCACGCATCGGCGAGCGACTTGAAGCCGGCCCCTGCCTTAGCAATGGTGTCCAGGATGTTCAGCAGGTCGCGCGTTGACCGCGCCAACCGGTCGAGACGGGTGACCACTACAGCGTCGCCGGGCTCGAGGTTCTTCAGAAGTTTGCCAAGCTGAGCCCGGTCCGCCTTCGCACCGCTTACCTTGTCGGCGTAGATCTTCGCGCAGCCCGCCCCGCGCAACTGCGCGTTGGCGCGGCCCTAATAATAAGCGGGTCTTCCCCTCGGTTGCCAAGCGACCGATGTCAGAGTTGCGAGTTCGAGCGGTAGGAGCTTCAACAGGTTGGCGACGAAGCGTCGGCGGAAACCGGTTTCGGGCTCGTCCCGGTAGCGCACCTTTTCGCCGTCCCTCACGGTCTCCCAGATAATCTCGCCATTCAGGTCGAGGAGGACGCGGTAGCTGTTGGCGGGCACGACACCAGTCGCCATGTAGGCTGTCAGCCTTTCGGCAAGCTCCGGGCTCTCGATATAGAGGCCGGCTTCGGTGTTGATGACGGCAGAGCGCTGGCCGAGGTTGAAGCTGCCGATGAACACGGCTTTGCGGTCGAAGGCCATGGCCTTGGTATGCAAGGCCGCTCGCGACCCCGCGGAAAGGAGCGACCAGCCCGGCCGGAAGGCGTCGGTATCCGGGCGCAGCTCGTATAGCTCCATGCCGTTCTCGAGCAGCCGCCTGCGGGTCTTGGCATAGCCTGAATGCACCGGCAGCATGTCGTTCGAAGCGAGCGAGTTGGTCAGCACGCGCACCCGCACATTGCGCTCGTGCAGCGCCTTGACGGTTGCCTGCGCCCCGGCGGGTAGGACGAAATAGGGCGACTCGACAAGCAACTCCTCTTTCAGCTGAGCGACCCGCCCGCGGATGAACTCGACGACGTCGTCGCTCTCCTTGCCGCAGGCGATGGTTTCGGGGTCGTCGGCGATGACTCGGCCGTGTGCCCACACGAGATTGTCGCGAAGCTCGGCGCCCTGGGCCGCCAGCGCGTCGAGGTGCTCGTCGATCGGATAGGGGTAGTCGGCCGCGGCGATCGACCCACGCAAGCGAATCAGGATGGCATCGAGATCGGCAGCGCCATAGGCGCGATCGACGATGGCTGCGATCGGCACGGTCGAGGAGCTGTTCCAGTATCGGTCAAATACCCCTGACAAATCGCGGACGACAGGCCCAACCGCCAACACATCCAGATCGCGATAATTGGCGATGG
Source organism: uncultured Alphaproteobacteria bacterium (assembly GCA_963755055.1). Classification (GTDB taxonomy): domain Bacteria; phylum Pseudomonadota; class Alphaproteobacteria; order Rhizobiales; family Xanthobacteraceae; genus AP-16. Next base: position 432,497 of record CAVWIS010000022.1, read on the forward strand.
TGTTCACGCCATAATAGATGTCACCGATATTGCGGCCGCCGACGATCGCCGCTGCATTGTCAGCAACCATCAACTTGTTGTGCATGCGGCGGTTGACCCGGCCGAAGTCGACAATGAAGTCAAGAGCGGACCAGCTCCGGTTGGTGAGCGGGTTGAACAGACGGATCTCGACATTGGGGTGGGCATCGAGGGCGGCTTTAACGGAATCGCTGGCCTTGTAGTAGGGATCGTCGACGAGGAGCCGCACCCTGACCCCGCGATCGGCCGCCTTCATCACGCTGTCGAGGATGATCCGGCCGGTCGTATCGCCGTCCCAGACGTAGTACTGCATGTCGAGGCTTTGCTCGGCCAAGTCCGCCAGCGCCAGACGGACGATGAAGGCCTCGCGCCCATGGCTCAAGAGGCTGAAGCCGGAGAGGCCCGGATGCGCCTCGGCCGCCGGGCCGAAGAATTGGCCCAGCCTGGTCGACGCGGGGTCTTCGAACGCGGTCATGGCTCTCTCCGTGGTTTTAGGCGCGCAAAGCGAAGCCGCAGGCGGGCTTGGGCAGCGTGCGTTCGATGCGGCTAGCTGAGCTTGCGGAGGGCATCCGCGTCCAGGATCGAAGGCATGCATGCCCGCACGACGGAGACCCATCGCGCATGCGCGATGGGGTTGCTTCGCGCGGCCATCCCGAACGCGGGGCGAGAACGGCGTGCTGCCCAAGCTTTCGGGCGCTCAACGCGCCGAGGCCTCAGTAGTGACTGGGGATCGACTGGCCCGCACTCAGACCCTCGGTAGCACCCTTGGGCCGCGGCTGTGCCTTTGGGACCTTCGGCAGGTCTATGTCGACCTTCTTGTAGGGGATGCTGTCGAGCAGATGCCGGATCAGGTTCAGCCGGGCGCGGCGCTTGTCGTCGGCCGGGACGATGTGCCAGGGCGCCTCCGGCGTGTGGGTGGCCTCAATCATGCGCTGGTAGGCCGCCGTGTAATCCCACCAGCGCCGCACCGATTCGGTATCCATCGGGCTCAGCTTCCAGTGCTTGACTGGGTCGTTGATCCTGGCCTCGAACCGGCGCCGCTGCTCATCTTGGCTGACATCGAGAAAGTACTTGAGCAGGATGATGCCGTTGCTGACGACCATCTCCTGCTCGACCACGGGGGCCAGTGCAAGGAAGCGCTCGTACTGCTGGTCGGTGCAGAAGCCCATCACCCGCTCGACCCCAGCCCGGTTGTAGTATGAGCGGTCGAAGAGGATGATCTCGCCCGCTGCCGGGAAGTGCGCGATATAGCGCTGCATGTAGACTTGGGTCTTCTCGCGGTCGGTGGGGGCGGGCAATGCCACGTGCCGGTAGATGCGCGGGCTCGTGCGGGCGGTAATCCGGCTGATAACGCCGCCCTTGCCCGCCGTGTCCCGGCCCTCGAAGATCACGATGACGCGTGCCCCCTTGTCTTTGACCCAAGTCTGCAGGCGGGTAAGCTCGACCTGGAGCTTCGCGAGTTCCTTCTCGAATTCCTTGCTGCTCATTTTACCGGACGGGGTCGCCGCTGCGGCTGCCTCGTGCCTCTTCTGCTTGCCTTTTGCCAACTGGAAACCCTCCCTGACCGCTACCTGACGCACCAGTCTGGCAATAGTCTAATGATCTTACAAGCCGGGCCGCCCCATTGGGGGCACGCTGACAATGTCTCAGTTGGGTCAAGAGCGGGAGCGCCGGCCGCGACGACCGCCTGCCTCGCACGGGCCGGTGTACCCCAGAAAGCAGACTCGGCACGGCAGAGGGACGACAGGGCCGCTATGTGCGAACAGCGGCCTCTCCGGTCGATGCAGAAATTCTAAAGCTGCTTTAGCGAAACGCTGGGTCGTGTCCGCCCGGGTCAAATTGTTGGCCCGTCATAGCAAGACGCGATCCGATCGTCGCTATTAGAAAGTTGGCGAAGCGTTACGCCGGGACGGGGAAATCACCCGGCGTTGGTGCCGGTCCCTCCTGTCCCCTTTGGGAGGTCGACCGGCACCTCATCGCACTGCGTTTTTCGAAACTGAGACACGTATCGCAGCCGCGGATGAGTGCCGCCACCGAGGCTGACAAGCCCCAAGTGGGCCGTAGCCGAGTAGAACGATGAAGTTGATGGCACGAGACCGCATCATAGAACTCGTGGGCGCCGCTATCGTCGCGCTCTCGCTCGGTCTTTGCGTCTACCTTTGTTACTTGTAGCACGTGTGCTCGCAGGGAATCCGGCGCATATGCGATTTTCAAGTCGGAGCCGGGCATGGAAGGGGCAGGAGTAGTGCGCCGCCGCGGCTCGCCGCCTTTGACGGCTTCCACCTGCGGCTCAATATCCGGAACCTTGCGTCGAACGGGCCGCCGCGCTCGCCTCATCGTCTCTCATCCAGGCAACCAGCAGCTCCCAGGCGACCGCCAGCACCACGGGCCCCAGGAAGAGCCCGATCACCCCATGCGCCAGCGTGCCCCCCACGACGCCGATGAAGATCACCGGCATCGGAGTGCTCAGGCCGCGGGCCATGATGAAGGGCTTCAAAACATTGTCGAGCAGATTGACCGGAATCATGTAGGCGGTGAAAATCGCGGCTGCGGTCGGCTCCAGAAGAAACCAGCTCCAGACGATGACCGGAATCAGGATGATCGCGGCGCCGATCTGAAGGATTCCGGCGATCATGGCCGCGAAGGTGAGGATGCTTGCCCCCGGAATCCCGGCAACCGTCAGCCCAATTCCGGCCAGCAATCCCTGGAGCACCGAGATGCCGATAACGCCCCGTGTCACGGTGCGGATCGTGGCGCCAGCGAGCTCGATCAACTGTCCCCCGCCGCCCGAAACAATTCGCGATGAGAACGTCTTTAGGGCACGGACTATCGCTGGCGCCGGCGGCAGGAGGAAACCGGCGATGACGACCGACAGCATAAACTTCAAGATCCCGGTGCCCGCGCCTGCAGCCACACCGAGCATGCTGGTTCCGAGCGGTTTCAGCAAGGGAATCGCCTTTGCCAGCGCGCTCGAAAAATTGCTCGAGGCAAGCTCCCAGAACCGGTGGATCGGTTCGCCAACGAGCGGCCAGGTCTTGATGACCTCCGGGGGAGGCGGAACCGCCAAGGTGCCCGAACCAATCCGCTCCGACAGGTGGCCGACACCCTCGACTAGGCCCAAGCCTAGCCAAGTGACCGGCCCGACGGCGACAAGCAGGCAGAACACCGTGATAATGGCGGCAGCTGGGACGCGCCACCCGCCGAGCCGCGATGCGAGCCATTCGAACGCCGGATAGAGCGCGACTGCCAGCACTGCGCTCCACAGCAATATCGGGATGAACGTCTGGACGAGGAGAAACGACCAGTACACCAGGAGCGCGAGCAATCCGAGCCTGATAGCAAGATCTATGAAGGGCCTCCCGGGGGGCTCGGTCCACGAGCGTCGGCTGACTTCGTCCATTGGGGGCATGCCGAACGTCCTCGACATTCACAACCGCGCCTATCTCGAAAACCTTCCGGCTCAAGACGTCAAAGATCCGATCTGAGCCGACATCGGCGACCGGATGTTAGTGGCACCCCAACCGTGGCCAGGTCACATCTCCGGAGCGAGTGGGTTCAGCGCGCCGACCACGACTACGGGCTTACCACTCTTGAACTCAGGCGCCCCCTTGACCTGCTCGCGGGTCAGGTCGACGGTGACCTGGTCGCTCCGCTCCGGAGGAGAGAAGTGCAGGGCTCTCCAGTCGAGCACGATGCGACGGCTGCCAACTCCGAGAAACCCGCCGAAATCGATCACCGCGGCCCGCGGACGTCCGGACCGATCGACGATCACGTCGACGATCCGTCCCATGGTCTCGCCGGCACTGCTGCGCACTTCCTTGCCGAGAATCGGTTGGACGTTACGGTCGTCCAGCACCATCGTAAACGTATCGACCGCGCTTCCGCTCTCATTCGGCTGGGCGGACAGCGTCGGCGGGTTCTGGACGGTGTTGTCGGCAGAGAACGATGGTCCCGGCACTGCGAGCAAGGCGATTGCCGCCGCCGCAGCCACATCACGATGTCCGCGCACTTCTCCCTCCTCGCGGTTGGATGCTCAATGGCAATCACCTGCGTGCTGAACGGCCCCTGCGAGGACTGATTCAGCAGCTCAATTGAACGAGCGTTTAAGCGGGAGTGCGCGTGCCACTCTGACGAGGTGGCCATCGTGTCTCTCGGGCGTTAGCGCCGATGAGGCAGCCAACGATCTAAAACGGTTACCACTAAACATGAGGTGAGTTGATGCCCTTTTTCTGAACGCCGTGTCGTGCATGATTTATCGCAGCCGGCGCCCCGGATTCTTCACCGCGATACTCGACGCGAAGCAGAGCAAGCTTCCGGGGGGCAGGTGAAAGAGGAACGTCAAAACTTTGTTCGTAGCCCGCTTTGTCCCAATTGATGCGGATCAATGCAGTTTCCAAAGTGCGACCGTCACGGCCGGTAGCGGGCGACCAGCCTGTAGCCCCCGCCTCGGGCCGGTCGCCAAGCTGACGGACTGGCTCTCTGAGCTAACCGTGAGCTGCCCGCGCAAGGAGGACTGGTCCGATCCGTGCGGGGTGCGGCATCGACAGGCGCTGGGTAAGACCGAGCCGCCATCTCGGCAACAGCAATTATTGCTGGTACTCGCGCTGACTGGGCGGTCAGTTCCGGCTTCAGTTTAACCAAAGTATAGCGATGCAATCCCGCTGCATACGGTTACGGTCCATATCGGTATAAGCCGAAACCCTAAAGACACTGGAGAGACCGCCCTCATCTTGGTCCATTAAGTATCAGTTAAGGGATCATGGAGGGGACATGCAGACCGCTCAGGCGTTGGTAGATGTTGCGGCATGGGTGCCGGGGCGGTTCTCAGCGGACTCATCCAACACCGCCGTGTTGGCTACCGGCCTGGGCAACAGCAACGCGCTTCGCGTCTTCTTCGCCCGCCATAATCTTCGCATGTGTCGGTTCGCGCCGCCGAGACGCAACGCCTTGGGTCAGGTCGCCTCGAGCTTGGCGGCCAGTGTGCGAATCTCTGCTGGAAAACAAACTGACGTAGTGTCCGAGCGCCACGAGCTCCTCGGTCAGCCACGACACGACACAGTCGGTACGCGTAAAGCTTCGGCGGGACGGCCTCGGTCAACGGGGCAACCTGCGCGATTCGCATACAAAGACCTCCCTCGATCGATCGAAACAAATGAGCTGGAATGCGGATTGGTCGCCGCCGCATGCGTAAACCGGGGACCTTTCGGAACGTTACGCAACGTGCGTTGAAGGTGCGCCACCGGGCTGACCGACTCCCGGACGGTCGCCCTCGTTGAACGGTCGCCCTCGAGCTTGGTAGTTGCTCCGGGCGAAGAAGGGAGCTCGCAACCCGATGGACAATGTTTCGCATTATGCGAACCATCCCCTCGCCTACTTCGCGCACTATCTGCGACTACGGCCGGTGTCCCACGGCGCAATCCTGATCGCGGTTCTCGCCGCCGTCGGTTGCTCGGTGACGACCCAGTACGGCGTGAAGTTTCTCGTGGACGTGCTCTCCCAGGGGCCGAATGGCCTCATAAGCGTATGGGTACCGTTCACTCTGCTGGTGTCGCTGATTGCCGCCGACAATATTTTGTGGCGGCTCGCCAGCTGGATCGCCAGCGACGCCTTCGTCAAAGTGACGGGCGACGTTCGCCGCGATCTGTTTCAACACTTGACCGGGCACGCGCCGCGCTATTTCGCCGAACGGCTTCCCGGCATGTTGACCAGCCGCATTACGGCGACCTCGAACGCGGTGTTCACCGTCGAGAACATGCTCGTGTGGAACGTCCTGCCTCCGTGCGTCGCGACCGTCGGGGCTATCCTCATCCTGCTGAGCGTCAGCGCGCCGATGGCGGCGGGTCTGAGCGTGCTTGCAGCCTGCCTTGTTTTTTCCATGTTCCGGCTCGCCGCGGCGGGCAAACCGCTACACCACGATTTTGCTGACAAGGCTGCGGCGGTCGACGGCGAGATGGTCGACGTAATCGGCAACATGCCGCTGGTCAGGGCATTCGGGGGGATACGCCGCGAATACCAGCGCTTCGAGGAGACGGTCAGCCGCGAGACGACGGCGCGCAAACGCAGCCTTCGTTACCTCGAGAAAATCAGGCTGTTCCACGCCATCGTGACCGTCCTGTTGACCATTTGCCTGGTGGCCTGGGCGGTGGTCCTGTGGCAGCGCGGGCAGGCAACCACCGGCGAGGTCGTGCTTGTTTGCACCCTCGGCATGGCGATTCTGCATGCCACGCGCGATCTCGCGGTGGCGCTGGTCGACGTGACCCAGCACATGGCACGTCTCTCGGAAGCCCTCTCCACGCTGCTCACTCCCCACGAGCTGCGCGATCATCCCCAGGCGGCGCCGCTGGTCCGCCACGGCGCCGTCGTCACGTTCGAAAAGATCCGGTTCGAGTATCCGGATGGGCGGGAGCTCTTCAGAAACTTCAACCTCCAGCTCGAGCCGGGGCAACGCTTCGGCCTCGTCGGTCCGTCAGGGTCGGGCAAATCGACCCTGTTCGCGCTGCTCCAGCGCTTCTACGACGTGCAGAGCGGCAGGATCCTGATCGACGGGCAGGACATCACCTTGGTGACGCAGGAAAGCCTGCGCGAGGCAATCGCCGTCGTGCCCCAGGACATCTCGCTGTTCCATCGCAGCATCATGGAGAATATCCGTTACGGCCGGCAGGAGGCGAGCGACGAGGAGGTGCTTGCCGCCGCCGACGCGGCGCGCTGCACGAGCTTCATTAACGCTCTGCCGCAGGGATTTGCGACGATCGTCGGCGACCGCGGCGTGAAGCTGTCCGGAGGCCAACGCCAGCGCATCGCCATCGCCCGCGCGTTCCTCAAGGATGCACCGATTGTGCTGCTCGACGAGGCGACCTCAGCGCTCGACAGCGAATCCGAGGAGGAGATCCGCCAAGCGCTCGATCGTCTGATGCGCGGCCGTACCGTGTTCGCGATCGCCCACCGCCTCTCCACGCTGCGCAATTTCGACCGGATCGTCGTTCTGCACACCGGGCGCGTGATGCAGGACGGGCCGCCCGACAAGCTGATGCGCCGCGACGGGCTCTATCGCGAGCTGATCCGGCGCGAGGTGACACGCCTGGGCAAGCAGGCGGCGTGAGCCGCCATGCCCCGTGCCGTCCCCCATCGGCAGAATGCTGCAGCCACAGCGGGTTGTTTTGTGCCCGACGGGACAATGGCGGCTCCGACTAACATCAGGAGTACGGGCAGGGGCCGCCGCGCATCCCTAACCTAATACTCGGTCACCCCCCGGCGCGGCATGCGTCGCATATATCCGATAGGACCAAACTGTTGGCACATGAGAGCAAGACGCGCGGCACCGCGTCGCAAATCTTTCTCTCGTATTTCTGAACCACATTGTGTGGCCTGCGCTCGCCGGCGGAAATCAGCCGTCTTGGCGTGGGGTGCTCGCGCTCACCAGCGCCCGGAGAGGGATCGTGAGCGAGGCGGTCTAATGTACGATTTCCGAGACTAAATTACTTTTCGCGCTCTCCCGCGCTTTGATTTGACACTTCCACTGCTGTCAATCGTGCGTTTTGTGAGGAACGACTGTAGCGCCTCCTTGTCGATGAGCCACCCCGCACTCGAATGAATGGATGGAAGATCACCTTGTCGAGCAAGCAGCCTGATGTAGTGTTTGCTCAGCTTGGTGTACAATGCAGCCTCGTTCGCCATCACGTATGACCGTCCGTCAATGAGAGCTGCGGTGTAGGTGAAAGAGTTGTTGCATTCATTGCAGACAACCATGCGCCGCTCGTATTGATGTTCATACGGCGGCCTACCGATCTTTCTCTGCGATCTTTCCCGAACCAGCATCCGCTCGCTCAACTCTAGAAGGCTCCCGAGTTGCTTTGCGATGTCGGCGACGTGCGCAAGCGCATGGTGAATCTCCGTGCGGAAGCCGCACAGGTCCTTGACTTTAACTTCCTTGCGGTAGCGACGGACGTTTTCGAGCTTCTCTTGCAGGTCGTATAGGTTTCGGCGCAGCTCCGCGCTCGCGTCGCGAAGTTCGTCAGTTCCCCCGGGCTCCACATGCGCGAGAACCATGAGCGCGCCGCACTCGATGCACCGCAGTTGTCCCGCCGACGATGGCGGCGGCTTGCTCTCACCCGTCATGTGCTGCCCCTCGCCGCGTGACCCGACTTAGATACCGCCGCGGCTCGCCGCGCGATCGAGCGGGGCTTACGGGCTTCGCGATTGGCGGCACAACAATGGTCGCGTACACGGGTCCGGTCAACCATCCCGGCGGAGAAATCCGATACTGTTTTCCGATATCGTGGCCGCGCGTTGGAATGCACGGCTCAACAAAGCACTTCGCACACAAGCAGGGGCCGCCCCCAAGGAGCGGCCCCTTTGTTTGACCGGCTGGTGAGCTCAGCCGCAGCGTCGCCGATCAGTAGGCGGCGCGGACCGGGGCGGAGCCCCCCAGTTGAACCGGTAGTTCACCCCCAGCTTCACCATGGAGATGTTGCGGTTGCCGGTGCTGAACGTGTCGCCGGCGAAGAACGGTGCCCCGGCCGGCACAGTGAACGTGTTGCCGGAACGTCCCAGATAGTCAAACTCCACCTTCGCCGTCCAGTCCTCGGTGATACCCCACTCGACGCCCGCGCCGATGACCCACCCGCTTCTGGAACCACCGCCGCTGATTACGACCGCGTTGCCGGTCGTCAGGTTGGCAATGGTGAGGTCACCCTCGGCACCGACCAAGCCGAAACCAGCCTTGCCGTACAGGAGCACACGGTCAAAGGCGAAGCCAAAACGGGCCGCGAGGGTCGATACGTATCCGCTTGCACCCCCGGTGGCCGCCAAGGTTCCAACGCCCGGGACAAAAACCGTGGCGTTGACGTCGCGCCTCCCGGTCCAGTCAGCGTCCCACTCGGCGCCGATCACGAAGCGGTCGAACTGATAGTTGCACCCGACCTGACCACCGCCGATGAACCGGCCGTTGTTGTCGCCGCCGCCCCAGGTCCGGTTGAACCTGGTGTCCGTCCAACCGTCGCCCCCGCGCCAGGCCGCACCGATGTTGCCGCCGACGTAGCAGCCAGTCCAACTGTAATATACCGGAGCCACGGGCGGTGGAGCCTTGACGGGCAGATCAGCCGCCAATGCAGTTGCGGGAAGCGCTACGGCGAGCGCACCGGCCACCAAGTATTTTCGCATGATCGTCCCCTTCCGCTATCAAACTGGATGAACCCTACCCAGTTTCGGGCTTAAAAATCATGCACTGTCTTGCCCAGAGCCGCGTTATTTTGAGTTTTGTGGCAAATCAGCAACAGTGCGCCGGGACCGCCGGGAGCCACCGGAGGGCCGTGCCAGCGCATCCAGGCCCGCCCGCCGCAGCCTGCCGGGCCACCGGGCGATCGCTCTGAGCCCAAACGCCGCTCAAAAGCCCTCCAACGAGACCTGGGGCCATTCGGTGTCGGCTTCACCACGCGCGAACGTTGACGACTGCTGCAGGCACCACCCTGCGAGCTGTGCGTCGTTCGCTTGGCCGCCTGGTCGAAGCTAGCCGCGTCAGGTCGCGCCGTCGTCATCGACGCCAACTATGGCGGGATCGGTTCCGATCACCGTCAGCGATACAGGGGCGAGACTAGAAAATCCGATGGCATGCGCGGCGGCCGGCGTAATGTCGATCACCCGCCCGCGCACGAACGGACCACGGTCATTGATGCGGACCACGACCGACCGGCCGGTATGGCGGTTGGTCACCCGAACCCTGGTTCCGAATGGCAATGACCGATGGGCCGCCGTCATCGCGCCGGCCTGGACCCGTTCTCCGCTTGCCGTTCGTCCGTAGGAATAGACCGACGCGATGCCGGATTGATCGGCATTGGCGCTGGCCATGGCGAGCAGAACTTTCGGTGCGCGGGGATCGTTGCTCGCAGCCAACCGGCGCTTGTTGGCTTCCAATCTCGCCTTTTGCACACCCTTTGCATGGCCGCGCTTGACCGCGTATTCCCGCCCATCGATCGGCCCGACATGGGGCGGGTCTCGATCGCGATACGGGCGCCCGATCCCAAGCTCCTTCTCGTGCGCATCGATCCACTTCCACAACGCTTCATTGGAATTCCATCGCTCCGAACGTGTCTTGCCCTTTACGCTCACGATGTCGGCTGCGAGGCCGTGGCCGTACCCGCCGCGGCGGCTCCCGCCATGGTACGAGCTGTCAGTCGCAGCCTTCAAGCCGCTTACCAGGGATTGCCGGTAATCATCGCGGAATGCGCTCGTGATACCAGGCATGAGCCCGGCGTCGTCCAGCGCGCGAAGCGCATGATATAACTTCGGTTTGAAGCTCGGATCCATGCCTCCGATCACGTATTCCATGAGCGACATGTCGGCTCTTTGTGCCGCCGCCGGATCCTTCCAGGTGAAGTCATTATCGACGAGCCTGGTAACTGTCTTGGTGACTGTCCGCGCTTTGCCCTTGTGCTCGACGGTCACCTTGATCCGCTCCCGCACCTTCATGGTGTCGACCTTGAGCGTCCGTTCGTACAGGGACCAGAGGTACTCGTCGATGGAGAGTTCGCTGACGAGGCATTCGTAGGGAGTTTCAACGGGGCGTACGGCCGGCTTCGGGTACTCCTTCACCGGATCAAACGTGGACAAGGACGCGAGCTGCAGGCGTCTTTCGGGCGGCGGCGTCGGACGAGTGTCGGGCAAAGGGGCCTCAAGAACGGGCACCTCGGAGGCGGAAACACCCGCGAGGACGAAGGCAGGTTCGGGCGAGTCCGGATCGGCCGTCGCCCCCTCGCCGAGCGGACATGGCTGCAGGCGCGCCGGAAGACGTGGGAAGCTCGCGATGTGCCGTCGCCGCGTCGCCGAGGGACCCGGCCGCGGGCGCGACGGTAGATGCGGGAAGCTCGGGATCGGCCGTCGCCCTGTCGCCGACGGACATGGCCGCGGACGCGACGGAAGGCTCGGGCAGCTCGAGCCTGGCAGCGCCCCAACCGGCAAGAGCGACCGTTCCGCACAACGCCACCAACGTAACAAAGTGCCGCGGTCTCATCACTCAATCGTCCCCCATTCGGGACAGAACTGATTGTCGGATCACGGTCGCTTTGTGGCAGGAAAGCTGCGGTCAATATCTTTTCCGAAATGTGTTGCCCAAATACAACGCGGATCTCGATCAGCGCACCGATCTGCCGGGAAATAGTTTGGGCAGGACTGAGTGTTTCTATGCGCTGGTCCCGTCGTAGATGCTCACGCCGGCCACTCCAGTATTCGCGTCACCGCCAGCGCGTCGGGGTTCTTGACCTTGATCGATCCATGCCGCACCCGCCTAATAGGCGGCTGGGCCCGGGCCATCATTGACGTGTTCGGACAAGCGGACGCCGTCAAAGGGGCGGCGCGCCGCGGCGGCGCGCCAGTGCGGACCGAAGCCAATCGAAGTCGGTCACGCCCCTGTCGCCGCAGACGACCGCTTCGCCGTCGATCGTGGCCGAGGTGGCCAATCGTCGTCGCCGCGTACAATGAACCCGTCGTGCTTGATCTCGTGCGCCCACTGCCGGCCGTCCGGCACGGCGTGTGCCATATGGGCGTTCCCCCGGAAATGCCGCCACCGGCCAGGAGTGACGGTGCGTTTGGGATCCATCTCGGCTCGAAAGCTTCAAGCGACCGATTACGGACCGCGACGACCGTCGCCAACGGTATTCACGGGCCTCGGCGGTTTCATGGTTGCCGCGCCGCTGGTTAGCACCGCCGCGCGCCGAGGTATCGCTGTAGTGCTCAAAGGAGATGCAATATGGCCGCGAGCAAAAAAGTTGTTGGTAACTCATGCCAATCAGCTCGGCGATTGGCCCCACCTAGAGCATTTCCCGAAAAGGCTAAATCGGGGATTCCCATCGGAGAGCGAATATGATTCAAGCTTCCTGCTGGAAGGAGGCCAGCATGGATGGCGAAGCCGCTTTCGGAGGATTTGCGTAGACGAGTGGTCGTGGCGATCGAGGGTGGCGCCACCATCCCGGAAGCTGCGGACCACTGCGGGGTGAGCATCAGCTCGGTCGTCCGCTTCCTTAGGCTTCACCGGGAAACGGGTAGCGTCCGCTCGGCCAAGTTTGGCGGCTATAAGGAATTCGCGCTGGTGGCGCATGAGGATCTGGTCAGGCAATTGGTGGCGGAGCAGCCGGACATCACGCTGGCGGAGTTCGAGGCCCGACTGGCGAAGAAGAAGATCACGGTCGGCAAGTCGTCGATCTCTCGGTTTCTGCATCATTTGAAGCTGACCTTTAAAAAAAAGCCTTCGGGCGGCCGAGCAGGACCGCCCGGACGTGGCCGCCGCCCGAAAGGCATTGCAGCGGCGGCAGACGAGACTTGATCCGAGAAAGCTCGTGTTCATCGATGAAACCAGCGTATCGACGACGATCACGCGTCTCTACGGCCGGGCGCCGCAAGGAGAACGGCTCGTCAAGAAGGTGCTGCACGGAAACTGGAAGACTGTCACCTTCATCGCAGCCTTGCGCCACGATCGTGTGACCGCACCCTTTGTGCTCGAAGGCGCCATGAATGGCGAGACGTTCAAGGCCTACATCGAACAATTCCTCGCTCCAACTCTGAAAAAAGACGATATGGTGTTCATGGACAACGCAAGCGTTCACATGGTCGAGGGCGTTGAAGAGGCTATCGAAGCCCGAGGGGCAATTCAGTTATACCTTCCGGCATACAGTACCGATCTGAATCCAATCGAGCAATTCTTCGCCAAACTCAAGTCCATGCTTCGCAAGATCGCTGCCTATTCTCTCAAGCAAGCGGCCTTCACAGTCGACATAATAAGGTCAAGGTAGCAACGCTGGCCAGAATTTTCTGGGCCAGCTGAAAACATTCCCGACGTTCGTGTGGCCCCTCGGCACTAACTGGACGACATCGACTCCTGAAATCGAGAATAGGCGAGCGCATTACAGGCGGCACAGAAATGAACAAACATGTGATCAACGCACTGACGCTTGGCGATATGCTGGTGCTGGGATCGCCGCAGCCCAAGTTGATCAAATCCCTAGCAGTCATAGCCGATGTGCTGGGTCCGGAGTATGGTAAGGAACCATCGATCGAGGTTCGCAGCAAGCCGCCTTACCCCTCAGTTCTAGCGTCGCTCATCGTCTCCGAATTTCTGCGATCAATCGGGTTCGTCGCAGCACGCGTCAGGCCTGTGTGTACCGTAATCCGTGCCGAGCAGCATGGGGAAGAGCTGCACTCGCTCGCAATAGGGCACCCCGAGGACGAAGGTGCCGGGCGCGCGAAGTGGGGTGGTCATATGGTGACGGTGGTCGATCGCTTTGTTATTGACGTGACGCTGCACTCGAGTCTAACGCTCGCAGTGGCCGCAGTTGCCTGGAATGATGACGTTACCGTTGTTAGGTGGGGAGACTAATCAACGCATTCTGGGTCTGAAGATGCTCACTGGTACGGAGTTCGCCGGCGAAGATGGCTACATTCTGTCGATCGGCTGGTTGGAAAGCCCGCGCGTTCCAGACTGGAGCGACGGCTGCGCGGCGCGTGAAAGCGTGCAGCACAGCGCTGTGGTTGCCGCCCTGCGCGAAAAATTTGGACGCGAGCATGACTGAGATCGGCACCGGTTGTCGAAATCGCCTCTAACTAAGTGGCGCCCTGGGACAAGAGGTCGGACCCCAGGGCGCCAGCCCCTTCAGCCGTGCCGCTCCCTCCGCCCCAGAAGCGCCGACGCGGCGGCGGGGGCAATCGCCAGCCTTAGCAAGTGGCTCCGCGGGCGCACCTGCGGACGGCGCGCCGGGCGTGGCGAGTGCCGACGCGCGACACGCAGACGCCCGACACACGGTGCATACCTGCGCCACATGCTTGGCGGACTGTAATAACCATATCGTCCGACTGCTGAAGGGGCGCTAGTGGCATAGCCTGTGCCGAAGACACCACGGCCAGGGCAAAAGCAACGGCGATCAATCTAATCATTTTCTTTCCTCCCATTGATGAACCAAAACCACGGTCCTGTTTCTCGCGCTGCATTGGCGCACGTCTTGGCAGCGCGGCTCACATTGATCCTTCCGTAGATGAACGCCAGGTGAACGCCCGTTGGACCGTCGTCTGCGCGACGCCGGATAGCATCACGCAAGCGATGCGGCACTCGACGCGCAGCACGTCGAGCCGGCCGATCAGTCGTGCGGAGTCATGGAGCCGTCGCGGGGCATGGTGTTGTCGACTGTTGACCGTCCGCTTTCCGAGTAATCCGGCCATTGGGACCTGTCGAGGCGAGACAACGAAGTCGCAAAGTGAGCCAAAGCAGTCGTTGCTCTGAGCTACCCGTCAACGTTGGTTGGCAATTCAAACTCAAAAATCGAACCTCTTTCAGCCCCAGGCGACACCCAAATCCGCCCGTTGTGGCTTTCGATGATCGAACGGCAGATGGAAAGACCCATTCCCATGCCACTCGCCTTGGTCGTAAACAGCGGCTTGAAAATGCGATCGACATTGGCTGGATCAACTCCCGTCCCGGTATCCTCGATCGACACATGGACTACACCAGGTTTGCTGAGGCGGGACTGTACGCGCAGCCTGCGAGGCTGCGCTGAATGCATGGCCTCAACGGCATTCATAACCAAATTCAAGACGACTTGCTGCAACTGAACTCGATTACCAGTGACGCTTGGCAAGCGATCATCCAGGTCCGTGTGAACCTCAATGTGGTGTTTTTGAAATTCATTTTGCCCGAGAGCCAAGACCTCCAATACAACGCGGTTGACGTCCACGGGAACTTTTTCGTTCGTATCCTTTCTAAACACCGCGCGGACGTTCTGGACGATTTCGGCTGCGCGGAGGCCAGCATTCTCAATTTTATCTAACTCGGCTCGCGCCTTGTCGATATCCAGTCTCTCCGCTGCAAGCCAGCGCCGGGCTGCACCGGCCCTTGTTACAATCCCCGTCAGCGGCTGGTTCAGCTCATGGGAGATCGACGCTGACAATTCACCGGCCGCCGCTATTCGATTCAGTTGACTGAGCTCTGAAACAGCATCGCGTGCTACTATTTCCACGCGTTGACGGTACCTGCGCTCGTATAGCAACCAGCTGATGAGCATGACCAGCACCACCAGTGTAGCGATGATCACCAGAATCTGTGGGCGATACCGCTCCCATGCGGTCGGATCGCGAAAACGCACGTCGCTACCCGGGGGAAGCACCGACTCGCTGATGCCCCACCGTTGCAGCTGACGCCAATCGAATATCGGCTTATTGACGCTGTTGGCGGCGACCGCGATGATCGACGCATCGTCACCGTCGAGGATACGCGAGGCCAATCGCGCGGCATCCTGGCCGACGGAACCAGGAGTCACCAGGAAGCCGCCGACCGCGCCACGCCCCAGGAAAGTCTCGGTGCTGATTACGATCGGCCGATTGGCCGCCTGGGCAACAAGCGAAAGAGCCTCAGCCGGAACATACGACACACCGGCGCCGTCCAGATTGATTGTTGTGTAGATGATCGCCGTGTGATCGGGCAGCGCCGCCACTCGCCTTCTCAAGTCCGCCATGGCCAGGCCCGTGAGGTCCAGGAAATCCAGGTCACGGGTGACGAGCGGAATCTCCTCCTTGAAATGTCGGTAGGCCGGCAGGTTGTCCAGCAGGTCCCCGACGAGCGCGATGCGCTTGAGGTCGGGTACCAGGGCGCGCGCTGCAAGCACCATCTCGGCAAGCGTGATATTGATTGTTGTGCCGGTAACGCTGGCGGGAAGGCTGGACCGGGAAATGGCTCTTTCGGCGGCCTCGCCGAACACGACGGACGTCGCCGGCCACAGCTCGTCACGGATATCAGCCGCGTAATCGAGTGCCAAGGGGCCAAAAGCAACGATCAAACCGATGGGCTTGTTGCGATATTTCTCGCCGAAATGCAGTTTAAGGCTTTTCTTGTAGTTGGGGGCGGCAAAGCGATTGAGATCGAGATATTCCTCATAGATCGAGACAGGTGCCGTACGACCCGCATTGAGCAGCGTGCGGAACGCCATGTTGCGAGCGCCGACCCAGGGAAGCGACCCGCCATATTGATCAAGGACGAGCACCGAGCGTGGCAGGGGCGGGGCGGCAGATGGCGCCGTCAAGCCGAGGAACGCCATGGCCCAGACGACCGCAACTGCGAACAGGCGCAAAATTCTCATAAGGGTGGGACATGCACGTTTTCACCGTGCTCCTCCGAGCTGCTGAGCCGCTACCCAATGGTGACGATTTCCGCCCATACGCAAGCAATTGTCGTGCCACTGCTAGGCGTCGTCTATGGGGGAAAACCCTTATTCTGCTTGCGGATCACCTTGTGACGCGCCGGGCCCGCCGACCCAGTCTGTCGAAAGTCTGCCCTGTCGCAGCCGCGACCAGGGCCTTTCCATGCAGCTTTGAGGACGCCGCTATGAGGACGGAGCACAGGCTGCGGCGGCCCTTCCGCCAGGCCGTTCTCGCAGGCCGCCTCGAAGATCGCAGACCCGTAGCCGCCCTCGATATGCTCGGAAATGTGAATGCCACGGCGGCCTTTCCGCAGGACCCGCCCCAGTTGCCCACGGCGGTCCTCCCATGAGTTTTGCCGCAGGTCCCGCCCATCCCGTACAGGAAGGCTTCCGGCGAGCCCCCGGCCAGGGCCGAGCGGAGCCGGTCGAAGTCGGTCACCCCGTTCGGGGCAGAGACCACCTCCTCGCCATCGATCGTCACCGACCGAACCCGGAGCGAGCGCATGGCCTCGACGATCCCCGGCGCCCGGTCGGTCCAGTCGAAACCGCGCCGGGTGAACACCCGGACCCGGTCGCGGCCACGGCGGACGATGAAGCGGAACCCGTCGTGCTTGATCTCGTGGACCCAGTGCGGGCCGTCCGGGACCTCGCGGGCAAGCGTCGGGAGGGAGGGCGGGATGAAGCCGGAGCGGCGGAGAAAAAAATCCTGGGCTCATGTTGCGATTCGGTCACATGTGTTGCCCAAAATTCTACGAGATGGCTTTTTTCACCACTTCCAGATGTCGGGATCAGGTAGGGGTAATGCGGTCCCGATCAGTCTCCACGGGGGCTAGCCAGGAGCCGACCGGGACCGGGCCGGGCGAACGAGAAACACCTCACCCGACCGTGATGACGATTTCGATTTGTGGAATGGCTGTCGACCAGAATTGCGAAAATTGGTTAACCATGGCGGCCACGAGGATCTGATCGTCTCGCGGCTTCATTCAAGGCCGGGCTCCCGACAATCGCCACGTGTCAAGATCGATTTAGCAACGACCGGGAATGGCGGTGGAAGGACGATCGGACTAATTCGTTGCCTGCTATCCAGCGTCGGTGATCCGCACCCGGACAACCCGGATAATCCGCCCGCCGCTGCGCGGGCTCTCGGGCTGCATGGTCGCGAGCCCCGCTCTCTCCAGGTCCCGCAGCACGGCGGCCGTGATGCCGTGCGCCAACTTCATCGCCTCGGTGACGCCAGCGGGTGAGGCCGCGAACAGCGAGAGGGCGCGGCGCAGCGCTGATCTCGCCGCGGCGCGCCTGCACGCGCCGCTCGTCCTCGTCGTCGGGGCGGAAGTTCTACGTGGCGGCGAGTCGCGCGGCTCTCGGAGACTCGCAACGTGGACGTGGACGGTCGCGTCATCTTCAGCGAGCGCACCATCGGGATGAGCCCGACCGCCGTTCAGGTGTGGTTTCACCGGCACTATGCGGCCCTGGGGTTCACCGGCGCCTCATCGCGTCGGAAGCTCCGGCGACATTCTGGCAGCCGCAGAGACTGCGGTCTCCAGGGGTCGCGCCGAATTTGGCGCGGCAACAAAGCTCTTTGTTCTACTGTTCGCATGGATGGTTGGCGACTTGATATTGGGTTCGCTTACCTTAATCAGTCGGAGCCGAATAGCCTCGATCGAGGAATGATGAGGCCCCACGGATTTGGCTCAGCCGGAAACCCCAGTCACCTGCGCGGAGGGTCTTTCGCTGAGCAGGTGGTAGAACACGCCGCCGAGAGCTCCGCCGATCAGCGGCGCCACCCAGAATAGCCAAAGTTGCGCGAGCGCCCAGCCGCCGACGAACAGAGCGGGACCGGTGCTTCGGGCCGGGTTGACGGACGTATTGGTGATTGGGATGCCGACAAGGTGGATAAGCGTCAGGCCCAGTCCGATGGCGATGGGGGCGAAGCCGACCGGAGCCTTCCCGTGCGTCGATCCCATTATGATGAACAGAAACATCATCGTCAGGACCACCTCGGCGAAGAAGCCCGAGAAAAGGCCATAATGGCCGGGAGAGTGCTCGCCAAAGCCATTCGCAGCAAAGCCCTTAGCGAGGGTAAAATCCGGAGCTCCGCTCGCAATTCCATAGAGGACAGCCGAAGCAACGATGGCACCGACGATCTGCGACACGACATACGGGGCAATATCCCGGGCGGGGAAGCGTCGGCCAGCCGCGAGGCCAACCGTCACCGCGGGGTTGAGGTGGCATCCCGAGATATGGCCGATCGCATAGGCCATGGTCAGGACCGTCAGGCCGAAGGCCAGTGCAACGCCCAGCAGGCCGATGCCGGTTTCAGGAAAAGCGGCAGTGATCACCGCACTCCCGCAGCCTGCGAAAGTAAGCCAAAAGGTCCCGATCGCCTCGGCGACGCATTTGCGTATTTTGTCTCCGTTCATGTTCTGGTCCTCCTTAGGGCCCGAGCGTCTCGCTTAGTAGTGACGAAGTTTAATACTAAGCGCAATCGAGCGAGTTCTTCTTCACCGGCTGTACGGATGTCTGAATTTTGCACACAACCGCCCCGCCAGCCGTCCTTCGGCGAGTCCGGTTACTGAGGCAAAACCGGCGCGCCGGCGACGTGATCGGGCGGGGCGGCTCATGACCCCAGCGCATGGGCGCAGGCGTGCCGGAACATCGCCGGCCCATTGCTGTCCATGTGCTCGGATACCCGGACGGCGAGCCGGCGCGGACCTCGCGCGACATCGCGTTGAGCAGCCGGCACGTTCGGAGATGGCCCGGCGGGCGCGCTTCGCTTGCCCACCGACGCCCGCCGATCAGCCTCACTTCGCCTTGCTGGCGTCGCGCACGAAGGCGGTCAACTCGGTGTTGAAGCGGGTGGCGTCCCGCTCTACTTCTCAGGAGATCATCAGGTGGATGCACAAAGCCCATCCGCGGTCGCGCACAATACGATGGACCGCATAACGCTCGACGAGGCTCGCAAGCATATCGCCAAAAATGGAAGCGCCCTGGACCTGACCAGCTACTTTAGAGATGAAGCGTTCATATTGTTTCGCGCTGCCTCCACCGCCGCTCCGACCCGTCTTGTAAGCGCCGTGAAGTCCTCAACCTTCGCTGCAATGGAAGTACTGTGCTTGCGCAGGAGTTCCGCGAGCGCTTCAGTCTCAGCTGCGATGTTTTTTGCGATATCGAGGACCTCTTTGCCGCAATTCTGGATGTCGGTAGCTGTAGCCCCGCAAGAATCGATAAGTTTTTTGGCGGTCGCCGCAGCATTTAATGTTTCATCGAGAGCCGGAGCGGTAGTCGCCTTGCCAAGATCCGGGTCTTCGGCCAAAGTTTTCTCGAGGTTGCGCTTTACCTCTTCGAGAGCCATGGGGGATCGTGCCATTAGGTGGTTTCCTTGAAGCGCCACATCTATCTGTGTGAGGTGTGGCATGGATAATTGATGGGTCGCAAACCGATTGTTGACGTATGGTAAATCTGAGAAAAGCTGCATTCGGGCACCCGGCGCAGCTACTATAGAAATAAATAACCCCGGTGGGCGGCACCGGGGTTATCTGCCAGACGGTCGGCGTGCAAACGGGACGGGGGCAGGGCCGCGAACAGTTTAGCAAGCGACGGCATGGCGTCTACCGCCTCGCGAGGCTTATCGAATTTACGGCTAAAAGCATCAGGGCGCAGTCAGCGGGCGATCGCGGCTTGATGGATCGATAGGCGTGCCAGGAGGATGAAGCCGGCTCCAGTCGTTAGCCGGTGGGAGGGCGAGTTTGGTGCGGCAACATAATCGGGAAAAAAGGAAGCCCTGCCGGGAACTGGTGGAGGGCTCATCTGAGGGCCGTGGCTCTCTACCGCCCGCCCCTCCTGCCTTAACGTTAAATTCGACCAGTTTTGTGACGCGGTGGACTCAGTCTTGCTACTTGCTAAGTTCGACGGCGGCGCGTTGTAGGTTATTTGTCGGCGCGCTGTCAGACGGCGGCTACCAGCTTCCCTAGCCCCAATACTGTTCACTTAATACTTTGTTTACCATTGATTTGGCACCCTGCTGATGGCGAAGCAGGAGGCGGAACAGATGGCACGGACCGTTGCGAGCCTTCCGGAAGGCAGCCGAATCACCGACTACATCAGTTTGGGTGTGATCGCCAAGACATTTCCAGTGAGCAAGATTCACGCGATTCTTGCGGCGACCGGCAAGACCAGCGTGCGCGAGCGCGATCTGCCGGCGCACGTGGTGGTCTATTACGTGATTGCGCTGGCGCTGTACATGCACTCGTCTTATCGCGAAGTGCTTCGTTGCTTGCTGGAGGGCGTGCACTGGCTGCTCGATCCGTCAGCGACAATCAAAGTAGCCGGCAAGTCTGGCATCTCGCAGGCGCGCACGCGGCTCGGATGGGAAGCGGTGCGTCGACTGCATGACGAGGTGGTGAAGCCGATCGCGATCCGGTCGACCCGGGGAGCCTGGTATCGGGAATGGCGATTGGTCAGCCTGGACGGCAGCACGCTGGATGTTGCCGACGAGGCGGGGAATGACGAGGTCTTCGGCCGGCCCGGATCAAGTCGCGGCAGCAGCGCCTATCCGCAAATCCGCTTTGTCTCTTTGGTCGAGAACGGCACGCACGTGTTGTTCGGCAGCCAGATGGCGAACTATGGAACAGGCGAGATCACGTTAGCCAAAGCCGTATTGCCAAGCCTTCAGCCTGGCATGCTGTGCTTGGCAGATCGGCAGTTTTTCGGCTTCGAGTTCTGGAATTTGGCGCGCGCGACCGGAGCCGATCTGCTTTGGCGGATCAAGAAGAACATGCGCTTGGCGCGTGAAGAGCCATTGTCCGACGGTTCGTATCTGAGCCACATCTACCCGTCCGAGCAGGATTGGCGGCGCAAGACCAACGGGGTCAAGGTGCGCATCATCGACTATTGTCTGGACGGCGTTGCCGACGCCGAGCCGATCTATCGGCTCGTCAGCACAATTCTGGATCACAAGAAAGCTCCTGCCGTGCAGCTGGCTGCTCTCTATCACGAGCGCTGGGAAGTGGAGACCGCCCTAGACGAATTGAAGACCCACCTGCGCGGCGCCAAGATCGTCTTGCGAAGCAAAACGCCAGATCTGGTTCGACAGGAGTTCTACGGCCTCATGATGGCCCACTTCGCCATTCGTGGCCTGATGCATGAAGCAGCGCTCAAGGCCGACGATGATCCCGACGACCTCTCCTTCATCCATGCGGTTCGCGTCGTCCGCCGGAAACTTCCCCGTTTCCCTGCCATTCCCCCCTCGGAATTGCCGAGCATTTCATGATACCGTGCTCGACGAGATACTACAGGACCGCCTCCCATCCCGTCGGCATCGACGTAACAAGCGCTGCGTCAAACGAAAGATGAGCAACTTCCCGCTCCGGCGCCGAACCGACAAGCGTCTCCCGTCAATCAATGTCAGAAAGGCGATCCGAATCCTTAAATGAACGGTATTGTCGCTAGCCAACCATCAGCCGCACGGCGAACCGGGTACGCGAACGGCTGAACCTCATTGTGGTCGATCACGGCGACTTCAATTAGGCGGTCGAAGGGCGCCGTCTCGATTGCCTTCCATTCATCGTCTGCCATGATGGGCCATCACCGCTAACAGTAAACCCGATGTTTATTGTACAATTTAAGCCGATTTTAGAGCACCGCTTTTAGTGTGCTGTTATGAGGCGAGAAGCAGGCTCTCGTCGCCAAAATGAACAATTGAATACGAAGAGGGCGTCATGACGAGGTCCGTTGTCAAAGTGGCGGAGCACGTCGATCGGTCCAGCGTGAATCCTATCAAGCCGTCTTATTTGGAATCCTTGACTTCTCGTCGAGCGGTTGCACCGTCGTCTGCTCAAGGTGATCAAGGATGAGCTTGACTGTCGCGGACGAAGCGATATCAGCCCCGTCCAGGCGCTGTTACTCTTCAACATCGGTGACAAGGAACTCACCGCAAGCGAATTGCACACGCGCGGCTGCTATCTCGGCTCGAACGTCTCCTATATCCTCAAGAACGTAGTCGAAATGGGCCTCCTCGATCATCAGCGTTCGCGCGTGGACCGCCGAACAGCCCGCATCAAGCTCACCCAGAAAGGGCGCGAAGTTCGCGACATCGTGACGGCGCTTTACGAAAGGCAAGTCCGGACCGTGGAGCAGGTCGGCGGGATCCAGGCACACCAGTTCGCGGATCTGAACAGGGCGTTGCAGCGGCTCGAGCGGTTTTGGACCGACCAGATCTTGTATCGGCTATGATCCGGCGAAGATGGGGCTGTGGTCCAGCCAACGGACCGCCCGGTGCCCCAAGACTCGGGGTGTGTCGAGAGGCGAGCCGCTCCTGTTTAGATAGGTATCCGGCGTCAATCGCGTTGCCGGGCCAACTGTACGGCATCCCTAGGTGGGAGCAACCGTTCATTGTAGCGCCGTGAGCAATATTGCCTTAAGATTGTCATTGTGTAGTTAAGGCGCGTTAACATTCTGCGTCCGCTCGGAACAACCCTTTTCTCAAGAAGAAGGTGCTGCATGAACGCGCACAAAATAAGAATCCTGGGAGAGCGAAAATGTACGATCCAATTCCTTGGTATCTTGGTGCCCATGAGGCTCGCAAGTACGGATTGCGCGCAGCGGGTTGGTACATAATGAACGGGGATACTCCCGTCGTCGGCCCCTGCCAGAGCCCTGAAGATTGTCTGATCGCAGTCAGCGACCGGAACCAAGTTGAGCAAACGGCACAGTTCCGATCTTTGAGATCCAGGACGCGACGGTAACCCGCTTTAGGATGATGGCGGTCGTTTCGACTGTGCGCTCGACCACGTCCTGGCCGATACCACGGTAGTCGGGGTCCCAAGCCGAGGTCTGCCGGCAAGCCATGTCGGTCCGCCGCACGATGCTCCGATCCGGGGCGGGTCAAGCCTGCAATGGCGTTCTGCGCCTTCGCCAGGGGCTGGAAACGGTGCGTCGCTCAAAGGAAAGGCGAAGGCGGCGCCCTCCGGGACAGCGGTCGCCAAGACGCGACCTGACCACCCCCTCATGCTGGATCAGGTGCGGCCCTGACTTGCCTGGCGCTGCTCGTGGGACTGGGGGGACTGAGCAGCAATCAGGGCCGCCGCCGACCCGGAACGCGGGACACACAGCCGGGCAGCACCGATCATCACGGTGAAACGGTTAACCAAAGGTAAACCGCGCGGCCGCTTCGCCAGCGGCGTGCTCAGTCACCTCAAGATCGGCTACCGGCATGGATTCCAGAGCTTCGCGGGGACCCCATTCTTTCGCCGCGGCGCAGCCCGCCGAAGCGCCATTTGGGACGCGAGTACCGCCAATGCCGGACACCCGGCAGCCTTTGCTTGATCTACGCCGCCGTCTCGAGGCGGTCGAGCGCGCGGACCCCACTCGGAAGCGTCCGCCACCGCCGTCCGTTCGCCGCCGCCCGCCGGCCATCACGGTGGCGCACGCGCCCTATGTCGCTCAGGCACCATGGCGTTCGACTTGAACTTGGAGGATTTGCCGAGAGATGGGAGCCATCAGAGTTCAGTCCTAGCCGCCCCTTCCAGTCCCGTGTCCGACCGCGGGCGGCGGAAGCCCGAAGCGCCATCCGCTTCGGCGATGAGGGCATACTCGTCGTAGACATGCCCATCTCCCGATGGGAGGGAGTCGAGTTCTGGTTGGCAGGTTTCACATTGACGTTGAGCTTGATGGCTTTCCACTCGCCTTCGGACAAGACGAAGTCGAGCTCATAGGCAACGCGGCTTGGGGCCACGTCGAAATAGCCGTGAAGGACGAGCGCGCCGCGCTCGTCGATCCGCGCCTCCGTGGTGGCGATCGGCGACTTGGCGGCGACGATCTCCCAGTCGACCTTCTTGTCGGCAAAAGGCTTGAACGATTGTTTCAAGCGGTCCGGGCTGAACTGTTCGCGAAACGTTTTTGCCAACTTGGCATGCAAGACGACATAGTTACCGGTGATATTCGCGTCGTTGAGGGTGAGCAACGAGGTCTTAATCAGGATCTCCTGACTGACTGCGCTCGGCACCTTGGTCTCGGCTGCGGCCGGCGACGACAGGAGCAACGCTCCCGCCACGGTGGCCGCTAGCCACGAAAACCCTCGCCGCTGACGCGTCGCGCCATCGCGTTCAAAACCCAGGGTGGCGGCATGGTCTATTGCGATTGTTCGGTTCATCGTCATTGCTCCTTCGGTCGGATGTATCACTGACTTGATCGGCTGCGCCTTCACCAATCGGTCCGAATGTCTGGAGGACCGGTGGGTATTCTTCGACTTTCACATCGATCCGGCCGATGTGAGGACGCCGTCACTGCCTCTGGGTCGCGAGCGGCGCGCCGGTGGCCTGCGCTCTGAGCTCGTCGGGGTCGCCACCGCATCACTGATGCGGGAGACGGCACGCGAAGGACTAACGGCCGGCCGCGACTGACGCAACCGGCCGAAGCCTGGTTGGCAGGGCCTATACTCCGCCGTAGCCGAGCGTGTACGTGCCGTCGGTATTGCAGGTTCCTGAGCCGTAGTCCTTAGACCCACCCTTCACGAAGTTATAAACAGAGTCGAACCAGGTGGTCATCTGGCCGACACGGGCGATGAGCGAACCGCCGGTAACGGCTTCGATCTCATCGTCGGCGAGCGCGCGGATGTCCGGATGGTTTGCGTCGATGTCCATGGAACTTCTCCCTTTGATCCGACCGGAAGCGGTGATCGCCTCCCCGCCGTCGGTGGATGGATAATGACTCAAGGTCTCCGGCCACGCCGTTCCCCAGGGAAAGCGCGTCACGGCGTTCAGAATTCGATGACAACCTGAGGAATGTGAGTTCCCTTGCAGGCGGCTTCGTACAGCTTTGGGGTCGCTGCATCCATGAGTTTGCCACCCACGACAATCTCGAGTTCACCCGCGGTTAACTCGCGAATGTTCTCGTTGGTTGCTTGTGAGTTCGAGGAGACCTTGTTGACCAGCTTTTGGGTCATTTGCTCTTCTCCTAGAGGTTGGCAGCCTCGCGTCGTTGCGGACCGTCTGCAATCTGGCCTGAAACGCGCCGCTGTTCTGTGATGGACATCACAGAACTTTAGGACAGGCAGCATCAGACTTGGCACCCCCGGAGGTAGTTCCGCCGGCGACGGGGCTATACGACCTGCTGGTCGCCAGTTAGAGTCCATGTCAGCCCGGCCGGCCGGCGCCGGGAAAAAACTCGGTCCGTGGACCTTTTTGCGATGACGCTGCTAGGGGTGGCGGCATTTGGCCGTACCGGATGGCTGTCCCTGTCGGTCATCGAGCCGGCGGCCCCAATGGAGCTGCTTGAAATGGCCAACCGACGTCTACAAGCGATTTAAGCTTAAGCACCCCGCTGAGCCGAAGCAGCCCGCCGGAGAGCCGGACGGCCATTTGCACGGCGGGCGTACGCGTCAATTCTGGTGTGCAAGGCGGAACCGGAGATTCCGCCCTGCACATCCTTCTTTACTCGTTGCGCTCAAGGACCCGGCGCCGTGCACGCCGTGTTGCCCGTAACGCATGGGCCGTAGTCCTGCAGGATCGGCAAAGCCCTTGGTCCCGCAAGTGCAGCCGAAACGGAACCAAGCACAAGCGCGGCAACGAGAGCCATCGTGATCTTGGTCAACATGGTCGTTCTCCTCTGGTGTGTCTGCGGTCGGATCCGTGCCCCGCCGCTTTAGCAGGCCGCACAGTCACACACGCTGGGAGGATCCGACGTGAAGCAATTCACACCAATATGAGTTTTTCTATAACTCGATTCCGAACATGCCTGACGTCAAACAATGTGCTGACAATCCGCTATGCACTCAACTGATTACAAAATCTATGTTTTTTGACAAGTACCGTTCAACTCCTGGGGCGAGGTTCGACAGCGGTGAGGGGGCTCGGAATGACCTCGAATTTTTGGGGTCAGGCGATTGGTGCCGCCTTGGTCAAACCCGTCAGCCCGCACCGGCATCCAGGGTTCGGAATTGGCAATGAGGCAGCGGTTGAGGCACACATTTGCCGCCTGCACTTCCCGTGCTAGGTTGCTGAAAATCCCCGCCCCGCCACGTTCCGATGATGCTCGTTCGCCGAACTTCCAGAGCTTGTTGGCTTTTTTCGAGCAATTCCCAGGAAGATGACGAGGATCTAGAAGGCGCGCACTCAAAACGCACCGAGCGAGGCCTTACCCAGGGCGGGTTCAGGGAGCAGGTCAGAGGGTACGCACGCGACAAGAGGTGCGGTGCGTGCGGTACCATGGTTTTATGATTGGATGGTGCGTGAGCGATATTGTGCGGATCGCGCCAGGAAAACCCGGCCCCTCTCGGGTGCTGTGGACGCGGTGCGCCCGCTCGCAACCCTTGAAGGCGCTGGCTACCGCGCCAGGGGTCCGCTGGCCTTGCGCCAGGCGTCGAGACCACCATGGATGTGGCAGGCCGTGGGGAACCCAGCGTCCTGCGCAGCCTGAACCGCCATGGCCGATCGCTCGCCGAAGGCACAATAAAACACGATGCGCTTGCCCGTCGCGGCCGCCAGTTCGTGGAGCATGCCGCCGGGCCGGATATTGGCCTGCAGGTTGGGATAGGGAGCATGCAACGAGCCGGGGATCAGTCCTTGCTTCTCCCGCTCGCTGCCCTCTCTGAGATCGACCAGCGTCACATTCGGCTGGCCCAACAGCGCCATCGCCTCTTTGGCCGTCACGGCCCAACCGCGCATTGCGATCTCGTCCTGTGCCAGCCCGACCCGCATGTTGGCGGGCACCGCCACATCCATCATTTTGGGGTTCGGCAGGTTGAGCTTGCCCATCAGATCGGCGTATTCATCGATCGATTTCACTTGCAGGCGTGGATTGAACGCCTTCTCCTCGCCGATCGTGGAAACGGTATCGCCTTTGTAGTCGTGGGCCGGGTAAACAAGCGTCTCTTCGGGCAGCTTCAGGAGCTTGTTGAACAGTGAGTCGTACTGCTGGCGCGCGTTGCCGTTCTGGAAGTCGGTACGCCCGGTGCCGCGAATCAACAGCGTATCGCCTGTGAACACACGGTCGCGCATCAGGAAGCTGTAGGAATCGTCCGTGTGGCCCGGCGTGTAGAGCACATCGAGCGCCAGACCTTCGATGGTCAGCTTGTCGCCCTCGTCAACTCGCATCGACACCACGTCCGCCTTGGTCTGCTCTCCCATGACGGTGATGCAATGCGTGCGATCGCGCAGAGCGCCGAGACCGGTGATGTGATCGGCATGCAAGTGCGTGTCGACGGCCTTGACCAGCTTGAGATCGAGCTCCTTTACGAGCTGGAGGTAGCGATCGACCTTCTCCAGCACCGGATCGATGATCAGCGCCTCGCCCCCGGAACGGCTGGCCATCAGATAGCTATAGGTGCCGGAGACGCTGTCGAACAGCTGGCGGAAGATCATGGCGTCTGCTCCATCCGAACAACTCCGCCCGCCTCTTCATATCCGATCATATCCGAGCGGGCGGAGACCGTCACGACAGCCTACCCCTGCTTAGCGCGGCTGCGGAACGATGCGGATGTATGGCTTGGGCGCCTTCCAACCCTTCGGGTACTGCTTCTTGGCGTCCTCATCGGAGACCGAGCCGGCGATAATCACGTCCTCGCCGTTCTTCCAGTTCACCGGTGTCGCTACCTTGTGCTTGGCGGTCAACTGCAGGGAGTCGATAACGCGGAGCACCTCATCGAAGTTGCGGCCGGTGGTCATCGGATAGACGAGGATCAGTTTCACCTTCCTGTCCGGGCCGATGACGAAGACATTGCGCACGGTTTGATTGTCGGCTGCCGTGCGCTTGGTCGGATCGCCCGACACCGGCGCGGGTAGCATGCCATAGAGCTTGGATACGTTGTAGTCGACATCGGCAATCATCGGATAGTTGGGCGCGAAGCCCTGCGTCTCTTTGATGTCGCTCGCCCAGCCGGAATGCCGATCGAGCGGATCGACCGAGAGGCCGATGATTTTCACGCCGCGCTTGTCGAACTCTGGCTTGATTCTTGGCCATGTAGCCGAGCTCAGTGGTGCAAACCGGCGTGAAGTCCTTCGGATGCGAGAACAGCACCGCCCAGGAGGTGCCGATCCAATCGTGGAATTTGATCTTGCCTTCCGTCGTCTCGGCTTCGAAGTCCGGGGCAATATCATTGATCGCAAGAGCCATCACATACCTCCGTTAGATGCAAGATATCAATTCGGGAACGGTCCTATAGGCCATTGCAGCCTTCGCTTCTAGTCTCGCGGCGCATCAATGGCGCCACGGCCCACTATGGCGCTGGTGGGCGCACGGGGCATTTCCGGACCTGGGGGTAGACCGGCTGTGCCATCGCCCTGACCACACGACCAACACCCATAAGAGACGTCAGCCGGGTGCCTTCGTCGCCGCGTGGCTTGAGGATCGCCTTGGCCCGGTCGCTGCAACCGACGACCAGCGACGCTTTGATCTATATCAATGCGCAGTTTTGGGCAAACTCCCCTGCTTGGGTTTGGCAAAATTCTTGCGAAATACGCACCATGCCAAAATCGTCTATGAAGCCGAGGCTGAAGGACGTCGTATTTCGGCTCCTCAACGAGCATCGCGTGATGTCGATCGCGACGATTCGGCCGGACGGTTGGCCTCAGGCAACGATGGTTGGCTACGTCAATGACGGTTTCATGCTATATTGTTTTGTTGCGCCAAATGCACAGAAGTACGCCAACATTCTGCGCGACCCTCGAGTATCAATATCGATTGGGAGCGACGCGAGGCAGCCCCTGAATATCAAGGGCCTTTCGCTCGCTGGAAGAGCATCCGCTGTCGCCGACCAGGGCGAGTTCGACTACGTCTCCGGATTACGGCTGAAACGTTATCCGGAATACGCAGTCTTGCCGCCGCCGATCTTCCACGGAGGCGCATTGTCGCGTATCGCGCCACAGCCGTCACTGGACGGCGTAGTCTTGCTACGCATCGCGCCAGAAATCTTTTCTGTCCTGGACTATTCGAAAGGGTTTGGCCACAGCGACCTAATCGCTTTCTCGGAGCGCGATCTCGACCTTCACATCGAGAGCCTGCGACATCAGTGGAACGGCGGGGGCAAAACCAATTCGCCCTTAGGATAGGGTCGCCGCGGCGCCGCTTGCCGCCTGCCCCGTAATGGTGCAGCGTCCGCGTCAGCCGCACAGGAGGGCGCGCATGCCCGACCCCGTCGGGGTCATGGAGCCGTCACGGGGCATTGCGGATCTCTAACGGTACCGGGTTCGAAGACGGGGTGCTTGTGGCTCCAGTGCGTGAGAAACTTCGCTCGATCGAGTGCGGTAACAGCCGCCACAGCAAACCGGTGGCGACGACGGCAAATCGCGGCTGAATGACCCTTCGGTACGCCCCGTGCCTGCGGGCCAACGTGCCGATCGTCCGGGGATATCCATCTGCCCCCCCTGGGCCCAGGGCTATCGCATGTACGTCAACAGCTGGAGAAGGAATTGATCATTCCATCCGGCCCGTTGTCTTTTCAAGTTCATGGAAGTCTTAGCGGGATGAGCGCGCAGGACATTCATGGAAAGACGCCGGAGGATCGCAAGGTTTCGTGGCGCGTTGTCTTTCCTGGCCCTGGACTCATCTTCGCTGAAGACGACATCGAGAACCCAATGTTGCTGGTTTTCGATCGACCAATGCTCGCGGACCGTGACCAAGAGTTCGGCTGGCGACATGACCTTGGATAGCAGGATGAGGTGAGTGTGCGTGCTGGTGCGTCCGTTGAGGGTGCGCCAAGAACTCGATCCTGCCTACCGCCGTGAGCCCGTCGAATTTGTGCTTCTGCGCCAAGTGCCTTGCGGCGACAACGACGGCGCGTCGCCGCTCGATACGACCATGGGCCTTCTCCTGAGTTTCGGCATGCGGCGCCGCTGCTCCGGCGGCGGCCAGCACGGCTTCGGCATCGGCGACCAGAGCCGGCTGATTATCCTTGAGCTTGAGGGCATAGTCGGTCCTGGTTGCGCGCACCGCCTTTGCCGTCTTGCGATGACAGTGCAGCGCATCGCCGGTGACCACGCAGCCTGCGAGGCTCAGCAGCTTGAGCAGATCGAGAGTTGCTTGCACCTTATTGCCATTCGGTGCTTGGGTCTGTGCGAGCACCATGCGGGTGGTGACGGCCCAGGCCGTGACCATCAGCGGCGGCATGTGCGCGCGGCCCTTCTCGTAGCTGCGCTTGAGGCTCTTGCCGTCGACCGCAACGACGCCCGAAGGAGCCGGGATGCCGGCGGCCTCGCCGAATGCCTGCATGAAGCGGGTGAACACCTCGCCGAAGGCCTTCGGGTCGAGCAGACGAAATACCCGGCTGAAGGTGTCGTGGCTTGGGATGCCGTACTCGAGTGTGAGGATACCGCGCAGCAGTCCCTCCTTAGTGTCTGTCCGGAATCTCCTTGCGTCGCGGGAATCTTCTGTGATTCAAGGATGGTGGCCTGATTCTAGGGGGGTCACCGAATGTGGACGACGAAGAACCGTCGGCGCTACGACCGTAGCAGGTTGCGGTATCCGAGCGACCTGACCGACGACGAGTGGGGGCATGTCGAACCCTTTATTCCACCAGCCAAGCGCGGAGGAAACAAGCGTCGCGTCGACCTCCGCGAGGTGA
>CAVWIS010000023.1:0-182172 GCA_963755055.1 uncultured Alphaproteobacteria bacterium
TCCGCCGTTTCCTGATCCACGTCCTGCCCAAGGGCTTCCACCGCATCCGCCACTACGGCCTATTCGCCAGACCATCCTGCGCCGACAACATCGCGCGCGCCCGCCAGCTGCTCGCCTGCCCATGGCGCAACACCACAATCCCGACGCAGATGCCGTCAATCCCAACGAGCCGCAAACCCCCTCGCATCCCTGTCCGTCTCGGCGGACGCATGATCACGATCGAGATATTCGAGCGCGGCTCGACGCCGCGTCATCGGCCAACCGGCCCGATCGTCGCCATCAGGATCGACACGTCATGACCACGATCGCTGTCCGGCGACGACGCACTGACAACCTCGCTCGGCGCTGGTTGCGGACCGGCGCGCATGCTCGCCCAGGTGCGTCGTCCCATCAGCGAAGTCCGACCGCAACTGCCGTTTTCTGCGACAATCTCGACCATCAAACCGAGCCGCCGCTGTCCGACGAGTGCGCGATCAACCGCCTCGAACAGCTCTGCGCACTCCCGCTCGCACCTTCCGCCTCAGCCAAATCCCCATAGCGGAGTGCGCGGCATGCTCCGCGCATCACCTCCGCGGGTTCGTTCCTTGGCGGCTTTCGGACGCCGGCCGCCGGTGGATGTCGCACGGCTCTCGCTGGCCGGCATCCGAAACCCTGCACAAGATCGGAAAACGCGAAAGTTCAGGATGCGAGGATCGCCGGGTATCGGAAGGCCTCCTCCTTCGACATGGAGGCGCAAGACCCGGCGACGCTGCGGTGCAGACGGGAGCTCCACGTCGATTGTCCTGCGCCCGAGAACCGCCGCCTCGGTGAGAACGCTGCCATCCTCTCCGAGGATCCGCAGATCTGCAGGTTTGCCGCCAAATGAGGGTCCGCCTTCGAGGTCCAGCCGTACCACCGCGGACCTATCCGGCGTCGCATCGACGAGAATTTCGGCGTCGTTCGTGACCCACCGAAACGACTGGCCGGCCTGCAATTCGAGCTGATGCCAATTGCCCCCAAGTTGCAGTCGGTTGGCAGCAGTAACGATGTCGGAGGGCTCCGGACCATTCGATCCCGCCGACCGTTGCCATCTCGCCGCAACCTTGTGCTCGGATGACACGACGAGGAATGAGCCCGGCGGAGAGTGCCGCACGTCACCGACCTCCCGAATGCGCAACCGCAGCGGCGTAACTCGATCTCGCGCGAGCACCACCTCCAATCGCACCCGCGGGCGTTCGGCCTGCAACAGCGCGCTCGCCAGGACTTCGCCGGATGCGCCCAACACAACAAGCTCCGAGGCACGCGGGGGGACCATGCCTCTGGGGTCGATCTCGAACCGAAGCTCGAACTCGGTCCCTGCCAGCCGGGTTGACGATCAGCTCGGCATCGTTGTCGGCCCATCGTCCAACTTGTCCTCCGACATCGACCAACTCACCCCAGTTCCGGCCGAACATAATTCCCGTCTCGGTGTCGAAAACATCGACCGCCCTTTCACTTGATGACAGATATCGCAAGAACCTCAGCTCACCGACCGAGCCGCCCGCCAACCGGGCAAACGGCGCGTGGCCCCTCACTGGACCGGACTGTGAGCTCTCCGGCAAATCGCCGAGCAGCGCCACGGTTCCATCTCTGGACAGCCGGAAGGCGACGACCTGATCATAATGATAATGCAGAACTCTCTGGTCCCAGAGCCGGACCTCGATGTCGTCTTTGCCAAATCTGGCGGTAACTCCATGAGGGTCAGAGAAATTAACCTGGAGCGCCGGCACCCCGAGTACGAGCTGCGACATGTTGACCACATGGTAATTCACGCCGAGCGGCGTATCCGTGCCATCCTCGAGGTAGAACAGAAGCAGGGTGTCGTTCGGCAAATTCGGTGCTATCGCGTGGATCTGCTTGAAGACATGAACGG
The DNA here is from genome assembly GCA_963755055.1 of uncultured Alphaproteobacteria bacterium. Classification (GTDB taxonomy): domain Bacteria; phylum Pseudomonadota; class Alphaproteobacteria; order Rhizobiales; family Xanthobacteraceae; genus AP-16. The sequence continues at coordinate 1,892 of CAVWIS010000023.1, forward strand.
TTTTCTCGAAGCGAATTGTGGATTTCGTTGATTCCTGGCTGCTCCAAGCCTGGGCGGCGGCGTTGGCGGCGACCAGCGTGGATAACACCACAGCTGCCAACCGGCCGAAACGCTGCCAGATGACAGAGGCGAGCAGCGCGATACCAAATGCGACAAAGACCGCCTGTGCGGCACCCGCGAAGTATTGGGTCCGCCACTCCGTGGTCAGTGGCGCGAAGGGGGCAATCGCCAGAATATTGGCGAGCGCTGCAGTTGCCATTCCGGCCAGGCAAATTCCGGGACGAATAGGACCCGCCAAATCCTGCACTGAACATATGGCAGCTGCAGCGAGGCCGAACCCTAATAGCCAGAAACCCCAATGCTCGGGAAGGGAAATCGGAACGCTGAAGTAGCTACCGGCACCCAATAGAAGGTGGCCGGCGTGCACAAGAATATCTTGCAGGTTCGCCGTGGCGAGAATTTTTCCCTGATAGGACACACCCCCGAGAAAATATGTTGCGAACCGGACCGCGAATAGTACCACGGTCCCGAACCAGGCGGAAGTCCACACCAGCAGCCGGCTGCGAGCGTCGCGCTGGAAATACAGGAGCAACGGCCCGAGCAACGTCAAAAGGAAAAGCCCCTCGTTCGTAAGCAACGCCGCGCCCAGGCTGACGCAAGAAAGCGCAAGCAGCCAGCGCGATTTCCGGTTGTGTGAAACCAACAGCAGATAAAGAGCAAGCAAGAACCAGAACAGAGCCATCCAATAGAAGTTGGTCGCCCACGCTACGAAAAAGATTAACGGCTCGGAGCGATTGACGACAAAAAGCACCGCCGCCGCCATACCGATCAGCACTCCTCCTGGCAGCAAGCGACGAATGATACCCATCAACAGAAGTGCATTGACAAAACAAAGACCAATCGCGACGTATAACACCCCCTCGATCCGGTTGGGGGTCAGAACACTGGCGATGAATGACTGCATCCCGAGCAGGGGACGGCCCGCCTTCGTGTCCTGCGCGTCGCTCCAGATCACCGCCCATTTGTCCGCCAAGCTGTTGACTTCGTCATACCCGCCCCAGAAATGCAACCGAAGCGGAAGGAAGAAAGCCGTCATGGCAAAAGCGAACAGCAATCCGGTCGCGAGCAGGAGTCGTGAGCGAGATTTCGCGCGTATCATTTCGAGCCGCTCCGATGTCGGTGGCGTCGGCGAGTCCGGCACCCATCCGAGCGACGACGATCGTCCACAGCGCGACGTACCCGAACCAAGCAACGAACGTCGCTGCGAGAAAACTGCCGTCATGCAGCAAGTCGCTGCCGCCCAACAGCACGAGCGGTGCGGCGGAGATCGCCAACAGTGCGATGATGAAACCGAGAGCGATGGCCACTAACCGGCGTGACGGACGTGTCGTGCACGATCCGTCGATCGGGCAGCGAGCGACCAGATAACCGCCCGGACCGAGTTCGCCTGTCGCACCCGCGCGATGACTCATTGGTTCGTCAGTCTCAAGAGGGCCACACACCCGCCGTACAGAACTCGCGAGGATAGACCACAAAGCCTAGCCGTTCGTCCAGTTAGGCCGGGGCAAAACTACTTTGAGGCGAAGCGCCGTGCAAGCCGCGAGTCCGAGTCCGGCGCGGGCTCGGGATTCATGCTGGCTTCGTCGCTGAGATCACGGTGGGCTGCCTCGGGCCGCGATCGCCCGGGTGGCGATCGGGCCAAGCTCAAGTGGTGCGTCCCGGATGAGAGTGAGGCCCGCCGAACGAAATATCTCCCGTAGCTCGGCGAGCGATCGTACTAGCTGCCACGGTCGTTCTCTACGATCCACTTCCCGAGCCAACGCCGTTGCTAGGGTATCGGCTCAAAGCTGACGATACCCTTCCGAGCAAGGCGAGTCGCCGACCGGAGCAGCATACCGCAGTCGACAGCATCGAGGTGGTGCAAGATGTCCACCATCAACACGATGTCGAAGCTCGATACATCTGGATCGATGTCGTTTATGTCCATGCAGCGGAACTCGACGCTGGCTCGGCTGCGGCGCCTGCGGGCGTGGTCGATATAGCGGGCGCTTAGATCGATGCCTAGATAGCGAGCTCGTGATCGCCGCATATTGACCGATACCGCAACCCACATCGAGTACGGACAGACCCGCATCAGCGACACTCCACTCACGCAAGATGGCGACCCGCCGCGGTACAGCCCGAACGCAAGATCAAGGCCAATTCGGGTCAACTCCCATACGACGGGATTGTCGAGCACCGGCCGGAGAAGGAATCGGACAGCTTCCATGGAGATTGCGCCCCCCGGGCTACCTATTGACAGACACTTGATGGCTTGCAGCAGGGGCCACCGTATTCCGCCTGGCCTCGAGCTGCTGCCGCCCAGAGATGGCGGAGTTCGAGGCTCGCGAACCGGAAATGTCAAGGTAAGCGGTCCACCCACGATGCCTGCGCCAATTCCGTCGCCAATCGCTGGCGTAGCGCCCGCTCCCGGAGCTAGCGCCAGTCGTGTCACGACATTTTTCAGTGCGTCAGGCCAACTTCAACCGCTGTGCTTGCGAGTCAGAAGGCGTTGTACTATTCCTGCGAGCTCCGCCGTATCGTGACACTCGCGGGAATCCAATGTCGCATATTCAGCAGAGTGACAATGTCTCCAGTTATCCGGGGCCGCTACCAATCCGTCGCCTGGCGGAGACCGGTCGACCGAGGCTGTTGATCTTCATCGTTGCGCTACCATGCCGAAACGACCATCGGCAACGTCCTTTCCCGCATCCCGCAGTCGATCGCTGAGAATTACGACACGGAAGTTCTGGTCATCGACGACGCCTCCGGCGATCAGACCTTCGAGCGCAGCCACGAGGTTCGCCGCACGGGCACCCTGGCGTTTCCGCTCACCGTCCTTTTCAACCCGGTGAACCAGGGATATGGGGGCAATCAGAAGATCGGATTCTTCTATGCGCTGAGGAATGGCTTCGATTTCGTTGCACTTGTCCATGGCGACGGCCAATACGCGCCGGAATGCCTGCCCGACCTCGTGCGGCCGCTCAAGGAAGGAAGGGCGGATGCGTGTTTCGGCTCGCGCATGATGACCACCGGAGGCGCCCTGAAGGGTGGCATGCCTTTCTACAAGTTTGTCGGCAACAAGGTTCTGAGCTGGTTCGAGAACCGGATGCTGCGGACGTCCCTTACGGAATTTCACTCAGGATATCGGATCTACTCCGTCGACGCTCTGAGAAAGATTCCGTTCGATCTGAACACCAACGATTTTCACTTCGATACCGAGGTAATCATTCAGCTCGTCAACGCCAAGTTGCGCATCATCGAACTTCCGATACCGACGTACTACGGCGACGAGATTTGTCGCGTCAACGGCATGAAGTACGCGTTGAACGTGGTTCGTGCGGTCACCAAGGCAAGAGCCATGGAACTGGGTCTGCTTTACGACCGCCGGCTGGACTGTGCACCGGAAGACCGCGGAAACGCCCAATATCAGATGAAGTTGGACTACGAGAGCCCGCATTCACGGACCCTTGACCTGATCCCTGCCGGATCCCGCGTGCTCGACCTCGGCTGCGCCGGAGGATACATGGCGGAGACGCTGAAGACGCTGAAGGGATGCCATGTCGTCGGGGTCGATATGTATCCGTTGCCGGCGCAGATAACCCTCGACGGTTTCAGGCACCACGATCTCAACGAAGGGCTTCCGCATCTCCAGTTGCAGGATTTCGACTTTGTCGTGCTGCTGGATGTAATCGAGCACCTTTCCGCGCCGGAGAAATTCGTCCAGGAACTGCGCACCGCCTTGAAGCTGTTTCCGGACAAGAAGATCGTCGTCAGCACCGGGAATATCGGCTTCGTGGTGACGCGTCTGATGCTCCTCCTCGGTCAGTTCAACTACGGCAAGCGCGGGATTCTCGATATGACTCACACCCGACTGTTCACTTTTGCCTCGCTGCGTCGGCTGTTCGAGCAAGGAGGCTTCCGCATCCTTCAGACCCACGGCGTGCCCGGTCCCTTTCCGCTGGCTTTCGGACCGGGAAGGCTTGGTCGCCTCATGGTCCGCATCAACCGGCTCCTGATCTCGCTCTCCAGGGGAATGTTTTCCTATCAGATCTTCATGGTCCTGCAGCCCAACCCGTCACTGGAGTTCCTGTTGCAGAGAGCGGAGGAGAGTTCCACCATCCGAGCCGCCTCCTGATGCCGGGACATTGCGCCCTCGGTGATCTCAACCGGGATGTCGGCGAGCGACCGGAATGAAGATCTGGGCCAAGGCGATTGTGTCAATAGCCATCCTGGCGTGGCTTGTTCATCTTGTGAGCTTCTCCGAGATCGCAGCCAATGTGACGAAGACGAACTGGACATCATTCCTGCTGGTATGCCTTGTGCAGAGCGCGCTCGTGGTCGTGCAGGCCGCGCGGTGGCGGATAATCGCCCGTCGACTGGGTATCAGGTTTCCTTTCTGGCCCGCTTGCCAGAACGTCTACATTGGGCAGTTTTTCAATCAGGTTTTCCCATCCTCGATCGGCGGCGACGCTGTTCGCGCGTGGCGTCTGCATCGTTCCAACGTGCCAATCAATGTCGCCATTGCGAGTGTGGCTCTCGAACGCATTGTGGCGTTATTTGCTGTTCCGGTCATTGCAATAGTTGGTCTCGGTGTTCTGCTCGACCTCATTCCGCCCGGCTCGCTGCGATGGGGATTGCTCGCGCTGTTGCTCGGCTTTGCCGGCGGTCTGCTTGTTCTCCTGTCATTCGATCGGCTTCCGTTGCCGCCAGGTGTGGCGCGACTGCGGATGGTAATGCTGGTCAAAACCCTTCCGATATGGGCCCGTCGGGTGTTCTTGTCCTGGAGGACTATCGGCAGCACCACGGTTCTGTCCGTGATAATCCACGCCGCCGTCGGCACTTCATTCTGGATCCTTGCCCAAAGTCTCGGTGTCCGAGCACCACTGCTGGACTTTGTCGTGCTTGCGCCACTCGTCATGCTGATCACCGCCGTCCCCGTGTCCATCGGGGGCTGGGGAATGCGCGAGGGGGCCATGGTAACGGCAATGTCCCTGATCGAAATACCTGCTTCGACATCGCTCACGGTATCGATCGAGTTTGGGTTCTTGATGATACTGGTCGGATTGCCGGGCGGCTTGATGTGGCTTCTCGACATCGACCATCCGCAGGTCTTGGCCACGATGCCGTGACGTTTCCACAATCCCAGATCAACCGGCTACCCGGCGCCGGAGCCATCCCATGTCGAGCATTCCCCCTGCGCGCTCGCTCGCAAAGCTTGCCCGGCGCTCCATGAGCTTCCTTGATGCTCTCATCGATCGGTTTCTGAGCAGCGGATGGCCGAGCTATGCAGCCGTGGCGCTGCTGCAACTCAAGATCATCTGGGGTATCTGGCGCTTCCGCGACCTGACGACCGGGGACACGAGCGCTTACTTCACCATGGCCTTGCGCTGGACCAACTCTTTCGCAGTGAACATCGTATGGTCGCCGCTCTACACCGCCTACTATGGCACTCTTCATTCGCTGACCGGAGATTTGTACGCCGCCACCATTCTGCACCGCGCCGCCATTGTCATGGCCGCCACGCTCGGTGTCCTCGCGATCATGCGTCGCGTTCTCCCGGCGGGGCTGGCGCTTCTCGTCGCCGTATGGTGGGCGATTCTCCCGATCAATTTCGAGACCCTCTACGAAGTCCACTTGTTTGCGCTTCTGCCGATCCTCGCCATCTGGATGACGATCGCATCCGGAGACACCGCCTGCACCCGGGGCATCGCATTGGCGGGACTGCTGGCGGCGACGGTTCTCGTCCGCAACGAACTGATCGTGGCCAGCGGCATCTTCGCCCTGATCTGCCTGTGGCGAGAGCTGACCAGGCTGCGGCACGGCTCCAAGCCAGCGGCCCATGCATGGCAAAGCATAATCGCTTGCTACGCGCTTCCCGTTGTGCTGGCGGCGACGGTCTGCGCGTTCTTTTATTGGAGATCGGACTACAAGTATCCCGAAATAGCCGAAATAAGCAGAGGCAAGCATACCCTCAACATGTGCCAGGTTTACGCCTTCGGCTACTCCCAACGGCACCCTGATTGGACCTTGAGCCCCTGGACCGAGTGCCACGGGCTGATGGAAACGATCTTCGGACGGCCGGAACCCACCATCGTGCAAATGATCCAGGCCAATCCGCAGGCCGCCCTGAAGCACTTCCTTTGGAACCTGTCCCTTACGCCAAACGGATTCCAGGTCGCGCTGTTCAACTCCATGTCCGGGACGGTCAATCCCGACTATGCGCCGGTCAATCGAAGCCAGACGGCATTCATCCTGACCATCGCCGCCCTGCTTCTGGTGACCGCGGCCGGCGTTGCGGTCGCGCGACGTTGGCGTTACTGGTGGCTCGAATGGTTTCGTGAGCGCAAGGGTACGTGGCTCATTTTCCTGGCCGTAGCATGTGTCGTGGCACCGGTCATTGTGACCCAGCGCCCTCGCCCCTCCTATCTTTTCTCCACGACTGTCGTCCTGATGGCAATGATCGGAACGGCCGCGCACGTTGTCACGTGGCGATGGCCACGCGCGCAGAACCGCTGCGCTCTCGCCGGATTGACCGTGGCCCTGGGAGCGGCGCCGAGCTACTATGTGCATCATCAATCGGAGCGGCCGCTTTACAAGAATGTCCAAATACTGCAGCCGTTGGTGCCGTCAATTCGCAACATCCGTAACAGGATTCTTTTCGGCGATTACAACGGAGAGTTGGCCCTGTACCTCGGCCTTACACGCGTAGTGGCGGCGACCTTCGACTACAGCATCCTGGCAGGCCGGAAAGAAGATCAGCCGCTCGATCAATTCCTCCAGGAGCGGGACATCAACGTCGTCTACGTCCAGCCGCGAATAATTCCCGAGCTGCGGGCCGCGCCACGCGGATCCGACCTGCTGGATCGACCGGAATCGGTCGGCTGGCGGCGGCTATGGCCCGAGCGTCAAGTCAACTCCCTGACGCTTTTGCTGTACCGCGATCGGGCCGGCGAAACGCCCTGACGCTCAGGCACGCACTGCATTCACGACTGTGTGGCCGCCTTAATGTGCACCGGTACAATTCCGCCATGGCGTGCAGCCTCGCGGATCGAAGGCCGCTCACGAGCTCGAAGGCTTTTTGGGCGGGGGCTTCTTGACGGTCTTTTTTTCCGGCCTTGCCGGGGCGGGGGGCTCCGGACCGCGCTCGATCGAGACCAGGCGCCCCCCGGAGAACCGGTAGATCCCGGGCCGCGGCCCCTGCAGATAGGTCAGGACCGTAGTGCGTTGGCCGCCGTTGTTGCCCACCTCGATGCGGTCGGTGTGACCGATCGCGAACACGACCTCGCATTCCGACATTCCGAGGCCGACGCCACGCGCGGCGGGTTGGGCCGGGGCCGACGGGCCGGCGGGCATCGAGCCCGGCCGCTGGGGTCGCGGAGCCTCCGGGCCGGCGGTGAAGTTGAGCGCCTGCGGGGTTTCGGCGCCTGCGGGCACCGCCTCGCCCGCGCAGCGTCCGTCAGGGCCGATGAGGTCGCCGGCCGTGATCGGGCGGGCGAAGGCATCGGCCTGCTTGGACATGTTCCAGTCGGGCCGGTTGAACTCGGGCTTCTTGAACTCCGGCAAGGCGAAGGTGTCGGCATCGATGGCGCAGCCCGACACCGCGAACGCCAGCCCCGCCGCCAGCCAGGCGGGCGCGCATCGACAAATCGCCACCCGATCTGCCGCCAATGCCGGAACTCCGATGTTGCCGGTTCCCACCCCGCGGGAACCCGGCGATTGTGCTGCAAAGACCGTCCGGGTTCAACCGCCTGCCAACATTGGCATTAATGAGGCGGGCCTCCGGGGCGCCGAGCGCGGCCCCGGCGGAGCCCGGTCAGTCGACCGTGCGGCAGTGCTCCGATTCCGAAGTTCGCATCACTTCGCGGCACGGCCTCGTGCGAGCTTCGGAATCGTAGAAGCACTGGCAACCTCTTGATTCTAGTGCGGCTTTTTAATTTGACGTTCCTCGACGAGCGCGCGGCAACAATGGGAGGAACTTCAAATTCGCCGCACTAGGCGCCGGCGCCGGTCTGGCGCTGGAACACGATGAGATCGAGCGACGGCGCATCGCCGGTGATCGCGGTCAGCAGGCAGTGAGCCTGTCCGCGGTGATGGGTCTGGTGGTTGAAAAAATGGTCGAGCGCCGGTGCGAGCTCCTGCTCGATCGATCGCGGGTTGCTGAGCGTGCGGTACGCCAGCCGGCCGGTGAGGTCGGCCTCGGCAAGGCCGTCGACATAGCGGACGATGCGGTCATCCTCGGCACGCCGCGCTGCGCGCAATCCGGCGAAATCCGTGTGCAGAATGGCATCGAGGCGATCCGGAGCATCTCCGGCGCCGGTGAAGCGCCGCATCCAGATGCGATCGGCGACCAGCAGATGATTGAGCGTGCCGTGCACCGACTTGAAGAAAGCGCCGCGATCGGCGCGGTAGTCGGCATCGCCGAGCCCGGCAGCCGCATCGTAGAGGCGCTCGTTGGCCCAGCGATTGTAGCCGGCGAACATCAGGTATCGCGATTTCATCTTGTCCTTCCGGGTCGCAAGCCTCGGTCCGCGGTCAGCGCGACGTGCCGCAAAGTCCTCCCGACGCCGGGCTGCACATGGGATATTGGTGATGACCGCCGGAAACGCAAAGAGGAGCGTGGCGCGAAGCCCAGGGGAATACCGTGAAATGGCGGTTGAGGTGGCGGACTTGCCAGGTCGGCGCATTCACGTTGCCGGCCAGCCGGGGCCGCGCTATTTTCCGCCGAATCGGAACCGCAGGAGTCGCCATGTCCCGTGCCGTTTGCGCCGCGAGCATCGTTCTCGCCATCGTGGCCTTCACCGGCCCAGCAGGGGCGCAAGCCAAGGAGGACGCCGCCGGCAAGACTTTCTTCGACGTCGTCAAGCCGGACGATCTCAAGGTCTACTGCATCTATCGTGGCGAGGCCTATTCGACCGGCGCGTTCATGTGCGAGAGCCGCCAGGCCAATGTGTGCGCGGGGCCGGATGAGCCTCCGTCGGGCGCCGCCAAGCCGACCGGCCGCGCCTATTGGCGCAACTCCACCGCCGACAAGGTCTGCGGCAGCGCCGAGTGACCTTGGCCTTCGCGGCCGCCGATCCGCCCGCGGCGAGGCGCGCGAAGCGTCGCGATAGCCGGAGCATCGCGGCAATGTCGGGCACCAGGGTGGTTCGGATCTTTTCGGCAGGGAGGCCCGCCCGTCAGGTGTCCTCGCGACGGTTGCCGAAGCGCGCCTGCAGGCCGCCATAGCCGGCCACGGCCTCCGACAGCGGTTTCTTCAGGAGCTTTGCGCGACCGCCGTCGGCCGGTGCCGCGGGCTGCAGCGGTACCGCTCCGTCCGGCTGCTGATCGGGGTCTTGCCCGCTTTCGTCCTGGTTCAGCCGTTCGCTCGTCGTCGCGCCCCGCCAGCGCTCGAGCACGGTGGCGACGAACTGATGATCGATCGCAGTGGCCTCGTCGCGGATTCCGGGCACCGCCTCGCTTCGCGGCAGCACGTGGGCCGGCAGCTCGCGGAATTTCAGCCGCATCGGCAGCGCCACGCCCTCGCCGAAGGTGAGAGCCTCGCGCGTGCCGAGCGAGGGCAGGAAGGCGAGCAGATTGGCGGCAACGTCGGAGATGGCCGACCGCAGGATCGCCTGGTCGCGATCATTGGTCATGCGCAGCGCGAACAGGGTGCTGCACTGGGACAGGATCGTCGGGTCGAGCTCGGCCGGCCGCTGGCTGACCAGCCCGAGATAGACTCCATACTTGCGTCCCTCCTTGGCGATGCGGGAGATCGAGCGCCGCGTCGGGCCGAAACCGATGTTGCGGTCCGCCGACACGTAGCGGTGGGCCTCCTCGCAGACGAACAGCAGCGGGGCGGCCCCGTCGCTCCACAGCCCGAAATCGAACGCCATCCGGCAGATGACCGACACCACGGCGTCGACCACCTCGGAGGGGAAGCCGGCGAGCTGCAACACCGTCATCGGCTTGCCGCCGGCCGGAAGCCGGAACAGGTGGGCAAAGACCTCCGCCATCGTGTCGCCGCCGACATTGGCGTTCTCGAACATGAAGGCATAGCGGGAATCGCTGCGCACGGTCTCGATCCGCGCGATCAGCCGGTGATAGAGCATGCGCGAGGCGCGATTCTCGAGCTTGCCCATCCGGTCGTCGAGGATGGTCAGCAGGTCGCCGATCCGATACGGGACCGGGGTGTCGACGGTGTAGCCGGTGCTCCTTGGATCGGTCCGTCGGATCATTGCCCGCTCGGTCGTTCCGCGCAGCTGGCCGTAGTTGCTCTTGGCGAACGGGATGACCTCGGCAAGGATGTCGACCTCGTCCTCCGAGCCCGGACGGCCGCCGAAGAAGACGTCGACGATCTCCTCGAAATTGAACATCCAGAACGGCAGCTTGAGGTTTCGGGGATTGACGATCTGTGCGCTGTCGCCGAACGATCGCCCGTATTCGTTGTGGGCGTCGAGCACGAACAGGCGCACGTCCGGGCGCGCGCGCATCACTTCCTGCAGGATCAGGGCGAGCGCGCTCGACTTGCCGACGCCGGTGGTGCCGAGCACGGCGAAGTGCTTGCTCAGCATGTCGTCGACGTCGATGCAGGCGGCGATGGCGGGCTCCTGCTGCAGATCGCCGACCTCGATCACGCTCGAGCCCGAAATGTTGAATACCAGCCGCAGCTCGTCCGCCGGCACGAGCGTCACCGGATCGCCGATATCGGGATAGTCGGTGACGCCGCGGTGAAAGCGCGCCCTGGCGGTACCGCGGTCGCCGATCTCGCCCACGAGGTCGATGTAGGCGGTGGCGCGATGTCCCGGGGCTCCGGCGACGGCGGGTTCCAGCGACACGTAGGTGATCACGCCGACGAGGCGCGACTTGTCGGTGTCGATGGCGATGAAGCGCCCCACCGTCGCTCGCGGGTGCTCGGGCGTCGTCGACTGGTTGCCGAAGAGTTCTGCATTGGCCTGCGAGCCGCGAACCGAAATCACGCGGCCGAGGGGTGCGGACGCCGCGCGGGCGTCCGCCTCGTGGATCTGATCTGGCGTCACTGTCCGTCCTGCTCTGTTCGGTGACGAGGTGTCATTGGAGGCGCGATGGTAGCCCCGAGCCGCTCTATATCGGGTTAATCCGGCGGGGACGGGCACGCTGCGAGGCTGACCTTAGGGCGGCATCCGGCTCGCGGTCTTCGATCAGCGTTAACGGAGCCTTGCGGCCGACGACCCCGTCGGGAAGGCCGCGGTCCGCCAAACTTTCCCCCTGCGGTCTCGATCCGACCGGGCCCTTTAAGCCTTTTTTCGTTCGGACGATCTATAGGACTGCGACGGCCCCGACAGTCGGGGAATGTCGCCGCGCAGCCGGTCGCATCACCGCATGGACGAGTCTCAAGAGCTTTCGACGGAACTGGCCGGTGCCGTCGGCGATGGCCGGCGCCAACGCGATTTTCTCCAGCGCGTCCTCGATCTCCTCCCGGTCGGGGTGACGGTGAAGGACGAGGCCGGCCGTTTCGTCCTGGTCAACCGGATGGCATCCGCGGGCGCGAGAGCGGCCGGGACGGAGGTTGGCGTCGGGGTCGTGACCGAGCAGGTTGATCGCGACGGCAGAACGCTGCTGACGTCGCAGCAGTCGGCGCGGATCTTCGATCGCACCATGGTGATCTCGACCTCGCTGGACATCACCGCGCGCAACGAGACCGAAGGCGACCTGGAGCGGCGTGCCAACGTCGACGAGCTGACGGGGCTCGCCAATCATGTTCAGCTCGAGCAGTGGGTAGCCGCTGCGCTCCGCCGCGCCGGCGAGCGCCGCCGGTTTGCTCTCGCCTTCATCGATCTCGACAATTTCAAGCACATCAACGACTACTACAGCCACGCGGTCGGCGACGCTCTCCTGGTGAAGGCGGGGCAGCGTCTGGCGGCGCGCATACGCTCTTCCGACCTGCTGGCACGGATCAGCGGCGACGAATTCGTCCTGCTCGTCGATCCGGTCGAGAGCGAGCAGCAGCTGCGCGCCGTGATCGACCGCATCTCCGAGGACCTGCAGCGGCCGTTCTACATTCAGGGCTTCGAGGTGTTCACCTCCGGATCGATCGGGGTCAGCCTGCATCCCGAGCACGGCCGCAGCTACGAGGACCTGCGGCGAAGCGCCGACAGCGCCATGGATCGGGCCAAGCACGCCGCCAAGGGCGGCGCGGCATTCTACGATGCCGGCATTGGGCAGGCGGTCGCGGCGCGCATGGAGCTCGAGCAGCGCCTGCGGCTCGCCATTCGCGACCGCAAGTTCCGCTGTGCGTTTCAGCCCAAGGTCGATTTCCGCAGCCAGCAGGTGGTCGGCGTGGAGGCGCTCATTCGCTGGTGCGACGGGGACGGCATCATCAATCCGCCCGGAAACTTCATCGGGCTCGCGGTCGAGCTCGGGCTGATCGATCCGATCACCCGCTTCATGCTGGCGCAGTCCGTCGAATCGCTGGATCGCATCAACGAGACATTCGGTGCCGACGCGACGATCAGCATCAATGTGGCGGCCAAGCAGGCCGGGGACGCGAGCTTCATGCGGGCGCTCGCGCGCGATCTCCATGCCACCGAATGCCCGCACCGCTTCATGCTCGAGCTTACCGAGGACGCCTTCGTCGCCAAGGGCGAGTTCCAGAGCACGGTCCTGCCGATGCTGAGGGAGATCGGCGTCAAGGTGTCGATCGACGATTTCGGCACCGGTTATTCCTCGCTGTCGGCACTCGCCGACATCACGGTGGACGAGGTCAAGGTCGACCGCTCGTTCATTACCGCGATCCACCAGCGGCCGCGCAGCCAGAGCGTCCTCAAGGCGATCGAGTCGCTCAGCCATGCGCTGGGGATGAGCGTCGTCGCCGAGGGCATCGAGACCTACGAGGAGCTCGCCTTCCTGCAGGGCGCGACGCGCATCCGCTACGGCCAGGGCTATTATTTTGCCCGCCCGTTGTTCATCGAGGAAATCGGCCACGGGCACCAGGCCGGCGACGCGCGGCTCAATGAGCCGCCGCGGGAACGCCCGGAGGGACGCGCCCGTGCATCCTCACGGGCGCCCGGGAGCTCACGCCGGCTGGGTTGATCCGGACGCCACATCGGCCCGCGCGATGCGTCGCCGTCCTACAGCCGTTCCCGGCCGTATTGAATCGCACCTGATGCCCGCTTCGGCCGGAAACGGCTGTAGCCTCTTGCTTTGCGCATGCTCTTATCGGCGAACCGGTATCCACTTCGCCGGAACATGCTTTAGTTCCCGGGCAGGCCGAGGAGCTCCGGGCGGTACTCGAAGTGCATGGTGTCGTAGTGGTACCACTTGCCGCCCCAGATGAATCCGTGCCGCTCGAAGATCTCCACGATCTCGTATGGCATGCGGTTGCGATAGGCAATGGCGGCTCCGGTCTTTCCCTTCTGCCACAGCCAGTAGTCCGAAACCGCGAGGTTGAGGTCGATCGCCGCCGCATAGCCGTGCATGCTCATCCGGCCGGTATCGGCGACGGGTCGGCACGACAGCACTCCGGCGGTCGGATAGGCGGCGCGTTTGATCGCCGGGGGCAGCGCATCGATCTCGCCTGACACCGCCTCGAGGCGCCGGGCGATGCCGTTCACCTTGCTCACGCGAACGGTCTTGCCGTAGCTCTTCGGCAGCCAGACGATGGAGACCAGATTGCGCTCGACTTCGCCTTTGCGGCAGTCGCCGTACATTTTTCGAAAAAATGTCTCGTTGCGGAACCGTCCCGGATCGGCGTTCAGCGCCGGTGGCGCCGACGGCCGGCCGTGCGGATAGGGCAGGCGGAACTGGTCGAGAATCGCCGCGTTCTTCAGCAACTGCTCGAAGGGTTTCTCGGCGACACCATCCGATGCCGCCATGACGGTGCCGTCGCGCCAGAAGACATGATCGCCGTCGTGGTGTGAAAGCGCATCCGGATAGGCTGCGATCAGAGCATCGAGCGCCGCCCGGGTGTCCTGCATTGCGGCGGCGATCGCACCTCCGACTGCGGCCGGCGACGTCGCCCCGCAGACCAAGATCGTCATGACGAGGAGGCCGCGGAATCCGGCAATTGGGCGCGGAATGCTGGACGTCATTGTGGCCTCGCGGAGTGCCCGACCGGGAGCTCCTTATATCGGACAAGACGGCGGTCCGGAACGAATTGATTGGTATTGGCAACCGTCTCGGCAGAATTGGGCGAGGGCCGCGCCCGGTCGTCGCGGAAAAGCAAAACCCCGGCCGCTATCAGGGCGGCCGGGGTTGCATGGGATTCACGATCTCGGCCGTATCAGCCGCAGACCTGGACGAGCCGGTAGCCGTAGCGGGTGGGCTGCTTCACCAGGTAGCAATCGTCGGTGGCGACATAGCCCGGGCCCCAGAAGCCGAAGCCGCCGTGGAAGCCGTGGTGGTGGTGGAAGCCCTTGGCGGAAGCCGCCGGGGCGAAGGCGAGGGCGCCGAGGGTGACGGCGGCGCCGAGGGCGAGAAGGGTCTTGCGGATCATGGTGGTCTCTCCTGTGAGCGGGTGCATCAGGCATCATTGCCTTGATGCCCGTTGGTCGCGTGGGACCGGCCCTCAGTTCACGTAACAGGCGACACATTGTATCCAACGTTTCGTGCGCCGCGACCGGGTGGCGGGCACCCGTTGTGCGCCGATGCTCCGCCCCGGTCATCGCCGTCAAGCCGGATGCCGGTCGACGCATGCCTGTCGACCCATGCCTTGCCGCCGGCATATCCCGCCGCTATAAGCCGGCGCAGAGCCGCACCAAGTCTCTCCAGACACAAGGATGATGCAGATGGCGATCGAGCGCACCTTCTCGATCATCAAGCCCGACGCGACCAGGCGGAATTTGACGGGCGCGATCAACGCCATGATCGAGCAGGCCGGCCTGCGCGTGATCGCGCAGAAGCGCATGCGCATGACCCGGGAGCAGGCCGAGACCTTCTACGCGGTGCATCGCGAGCGGCCGTTTTTCGGCGAGCTTGTCGCGTTCATGACCTCGGCTCCGGTGGTCGTGCAGGTGCTGGAAGGCGACAATGCGATCGCCCGGTATCGCGAGATCATGGGCGCGACCGATCCCGCCAAGGCCGCCGCCGGCACGATCCGCAAGGTGCACGCGCTGTCGGTCGGCGAGAACTCGGTGCACGGCTCCGATGGCTCGGACACCGCGCAGAGCGAGATCGGGCAGTTCTTCTCCGGCAACGAGATCGTTGGTTGATCCGGCCCGCGGCAATTCTCCGGGACGTTCCGCCCTCGACAGGACGGAACATGCTCGTAGTGGCGCAGTTGTAGTGGGGCAGCGCCGACCATCGTCGGCCGCGATGACACCCTGATCAGCGAACCCGGGCACCGGCATGGATCCATACCAGCCCGGCTTCTGGGCGGCGGTTCTCGAGATCATCCTGATCAACATCCTGTTGTCGGGCGACAACGCCGTGGTGATCGCGCTCGCCTGCCGCAGCCTGCCGCCGCGCCAGCGTCTGTGGGGCATGATCATCGGCGCCGGCGTCGCGTCCGCGCTGCGCATCCTGTTCACCGGCATCGTCGCGACCCTGATGGCGCTGCCCTACGTCAAGCTCGCCGGGGCCGCCGCCCTGCTGTGGATTGCCGTCAATCTGCTGGAGCCGAGCGAGACCGGCCGGGCCGACCGGGTCAAGACCGCCGGCGATCTCTGGCGGGCGGTCAGGATCGTCGTCGTCGCCGACATCATCATGAGCCTCGACAACGTGATCGCCGTGGCGGCCGCCGCCAAGGGCGACTACGTGCTGCTCGCGCTCGGGATCTCGGTGAGCATCCCCATGGTGATCGCCGGAAGTGCGCTGATCATGGCGCTGCTCGCGCGTTTTCCCCTCATCGCCTGGCTCGGGGCGGCGCTGCTCGGCTGGATCGCCGGTGACCTTCTGGTCAGCGATCCCGTTCTGGCGAGCCGTCTCGGCGAGACGCTGATCGACCGTCTGCAGATTCCGGCGGCCATTCTGGGAGCGGCCGTCGTCGTGGCGATGGGCTTGATGCGGCGTCGCGCACGGCGCCGGTCGCTCGAACGGGACGTGTAACTTTGCGGCGGTTGTGGCACTTTCAGACGCCGAAGGGGGCGCCTTCGCCCCGATCCGCTACAGGGACCGATCGATGAACGACGTCGCCATGCCGTCCGCAAGGGTGCCGCGGATCGCCGCCTCGGCCTGTCCGCACGACTGTCCGTCCACCTGCGCCCTCGAGGTCGAGGTGCTCGACGGGCGGACCATCGGGCGCGTGCGCGGCGCCGAGGACAACGGCTACACCGCCGGCGTGATCTGCGCCAAGGTCGCCCGCTATGCCGAGCGCGTGCATCATCCCGACCGTCTGCTCCAGCCGCTTCGCCGCCGGGGGGCGAAAGGTTCGGGCGATTTCCAGCCGATATCGTGGGACTCAGCCCTCGATCTGGTGGCGGAGCAATTCCTCGCCGCCGAGAGCCGTCACGGCTCGGAGGCGATCTGGCCCTATTTCTATGCCGGCACCATGGGCCTGGTCATGCGCGACGGCATCAACCGGCTGCGTCATGCGAAGAAATATTCGGGCTTTCATTCCACCATCTGCGTCAATCCGGCATGGACCGGGTTCATCGCCGGCACCGGCCGGCTCGCCGGTCCCGATCCGCGGGAGATGGCGAAATCCGATCTGGTGGTGATCTGGGGCACCAACGCGGTCAACACCCAGGTCAACGTAATGACCCACGCGGTGCGCGCCCGCAAGGAGCGCGGCGCGGCGATCGTGGCGGTCGACGTCTACATGAACGCAACCAT
This sequence comes from uncultured Alphaproteobacteria bacterium, assembly GCA_963755055.1. Classification (GTDB taxonomy): domain Bacteria; phylum Pseudomonadota; class Alphaproteobacteria; order Rhizobiales; family Xanthobacteraceae; genus AP-16. Next base: position 18,659 of record CAVWIS010000023.1, read on the forward strand.
GCGGCAGGCCGATCTTGCGGTGCTGGTGCGTCCCGGCACCGACGCGGCGCTCGCCTGCGCGGTGATGCACTGCCTGTTCCGCGACGGCAAGGCGGACCGCGATTTTCTCACCCGCCACACCGACGCCCCGGCCGAGCTCGAGGCCCATCTGCGCGACCGATCGCCCGCCTGGGCGGCGCCGATCACCGGCTGCGATGCCGCCACGATCGAGGCGTTCGCCCGGCTGGTCGGCGAGCGCCGGCGGGCCTATTTCCGCCTCGGCTACGGCTTCTCCCGATCGCGCAACGGCGCCGTCAACATGCATGCGGCGAGCTGCATTGCCGCCGTGACCGGCGCCTGGCGGCACGAGGGCGGCGGCGCGTTCCACAACAACGGCGCGATCTACCACTGGGACAAGTCGATGATCGAGGGGCTCGACGTGCGCGACGCGGGGATCCGCATGCTCGACCAGTCGCGCATCGGCGCGATCCTGTGCGGCGACGAGGATGCGCTGGCCGGCGGTCCGCCGGTCACCGCGCTCCTGGTGCAGAACACCAATCCGATGTCGGTTGCGCCCGACCAGAACCGCGTCAAGCGCGGGTTTGCCCGCGACGACCTGTTCGTCTGCGTCCATGAGCAGTTCATGACCGAAACCGCCCGGATGGCCGACGTCGTGCTGCCGGCGACGATGTTCCTCGAGCACGACGACGTCTATCAGGGCGGCGGACACCAGTACATCCAGCTTGGGCCCAAGCTGATCGAGCCGCCCGGCGAGTGCCGCAGCAATCACGAGGTGATCGTCGGCCTCGCCCGGCGGCTCGGTGCCGAGCATCCGGGATTTGCCATGACGCCGCGCGAGCTGATCGACTGGACGCTGCGGCGATCCGGCTGGGGGTCCCTGGCGGACCTCGAAAGAAACCGCTGGATCGACTGCCAACCCGACTTCGCCACGGCCCACTACGTGGACGGGTTCGCCTGGGAGGACAGGAAATTCCGCTTCAAGCCCGATTGGGCGAACGTGCCGTTCCGCAGCCCATGGAATGCCGGACCGGTCGACGCCATGCCGGCGCTGCCCGATCACTGGACGGTCATCGAGGAGGCGGACGACGTCCATCCGTTCCGGCTCGCCACCTCGCCGGCACGCGGCTTCCTCAATTCGACCTTCACCGAGACGCCGACCTCGCGCGGCCGCGAGGGGCGGCCCGAGGTGATGATCCATCCGGCCGATGCGGCGGCCCTCGGCATCGGCGACGGCGACGAGGTGCTGCTCGGCAACCGGCGGGGCGAGGTGCGCCTCAATGCCCGCCTGTTCGACGGCGTACGCCGCGGGGTGCTGATCGTCGAATCGGTTCATCCCAACGCCTCGTTCGCCGACGGGCGCGGCATCAATACGCTGACCGGCGCCGATGCGATCGCGCCCTATGGCGGTGCCGCATTCCACGACAACAAGGTCTGGGCGCGGCGGCTGCCGTAGCCGGCGCCTGGATTGCGGGCGATCGCGCCACGCTTGGGAACAGGCGCCGGGCGATGCCCCGCAGCCGCATGGAGGCTTGCAAATCAATGGCGCATCGCCGGTTGGCCCGACCATGTCGCTGGTGTGGCGCCATGCGCCAAGATGTTGCGGAACTCGTCCCCGCGCCAACGTTTCCTCGGCAATGTGGCAGCCAAGGCACAAGTGCGCGGCGATCAGATAACGGCCATGCTAACGCCAAAATTTTCGTGTCAGTGCTTCAGGCAATCTGATTTTGGCCGTTCCGGCCCGAGTGCCTCGCGGCGCGATCGCTTCGGACTCTCCAAAAACCGGGTTGTGGCATGGCGGCGCGGGGTGCGCCGTCGTGTGAGGAATGACTTCCATGCCAGGAGATCGACGATGCAGAAGGGCACCGTCAAGTGGTTCAACCCGACCAAGGGCTACGGGTTCATCAAGCCGACGACCGGGGACAAGGACGTGTTCGTCCATATTTCGGCCGTCGAACGTGCCGGCCTCGGAAGCCTCAACGAGGGCCAAGTGGTCGAGTACGAGCTCGTGACCAATCGCGGCAAGACGTCGGCCGAGAATCTCAAGGTCTCGTGACGAGAATATCGGGGACAACAGTCGGTCTGGCGGGTTTTTCCCGTGGCCCCCGGCCTCGTGCCGGGGGCTTTTTCGGCCCGGACGTCAGGCTGCCGCCTTGATGCCCGCGATTTCGCCGAGCTCGGGATAGTAGCGCGCCGTCATGCGTCCGACGTAGCGCTTGAGATTGTCCCGACGTTCGGCCGCGCTGCGCAACGGCGTGTCGAACAGCGGGCACAGCGCGCCGGCCGCGAAGGCGAACATCGTCGCGTCGACTTCCGTCGGCGTATCGCCGAAGAAGTACGGCTTTGTCCCGAGAAAATCGGCGATCGCGTCGACCGACCGCGTTCCGAACGCCTCGATGTCCGCGGTGGCATGGCGCCCGATGCCGTGGCCCAGCATCGCCTTGCGCACCTTCCGTCTGACCAGCGCGACCACGATCGGACGCACGGGCGCCGGCACCGCCTTGAAGAAATTCGCCGGGCCGCGGGCGAAATTGGCGTCGTTCATCCAGCGGGCGTCCACCACCGCCCAGTACAGGTGATCCTCCGCCATCTTCTCGAAGGCCCAGCCGATGGCCCGCTGCTCGGCCGACAGCCCGCGGGCGAAATCCGCCCCATGCTTTCGCTCCAGGTGCCACCCGATCAGCGTCGAGTCGGCGATGCGATGGCCGTCGTCGTCGATATAGGGGAGCTTGCCCTTGGGCGCCTTGGAGAATCCCGACCGATCGGCCCGGTAGGGCAGGCCCGCCATCTTCAGCAGCACCTCGGCCTTCATGACGAAGGGGCTGGGATCGGGAAGGCCGAATCCCGGTCCGAACGTATAGAGCGTGATCATCGGCGTCCTCGCTGGTGTGACATCCGATATCGGCGGCCGCCACCCGGATGACAAGCCCCCGGCGGTTCAGGCTTGCGGCGCGATCAGCACGTTCTCGGCCCGCTCCGCGCCTGCGATCAGGCAACGGCCGTCGACCACCCGCACGCGCCCCTCGGCCATGAGCTTGAGCGCCAGCGGATAGATGCGGTGCTCGACCTCGAGGACGCGCGCAGCCAGTGTCTCGGCGGTATCGTCGTCGCCGACCGCGACGGCGCCCTGGACGAGGATCGGGCCGGAATCCATATCGGGCACCACGAGATGCACGCTGGCGCCATGGATCCGCACCCCGGCTTCCAGCGCGCGGCGGTGGGTGTCGAGGCCCTTGAAGCTCGGCAGCAGGGCCGGGTGCACATTGAGCAGGCGTCCGGACCAGCGCCCGGTGAACCACGGCGTGAACAGGCGCATGAACCCCGCAAGGCACAGGATGTCGATGCGGTGCACCTCGATCGCGGCGTGCAAAGCACGTTCGAACGCCTCGCGATCCGGTCCGAACGGGCGGTGGTCCACCACGAGGGTGGCAATTCCGGCGGCGCCGGCGCGTGCCAGCCCCGCCGCATCCGGCCGGTTCGCGGCGACCAGCGCGATCTCCGCCGGATAAGCTTCCTCGGCGGCCGCCGCGATGAGCGCGGCCATGTTCGAGCCGCGTCCGGAAATCAGGATGCCGACGCGCTTCCTGGTCATGACGGAATGTCGCCAAAACCCTGCCGTAGCGCACCGCCGCCGGCGCAGGCCGACCGGCCCGGTGGAATGGACGATTGCACAGCCGGCCCCATGCCACATTTCGCCGAGCAATTCGACCCGGATCGGGGTGTCGCCGGCTCCGCCCCCCGCCGCCGTCGGCGGCCCTGGTTGCGCCCCGCGTGTTACGAGCGAATCGGCCGAGGCGCAATGGCGCGCAACGCGCTTGGCAACGCCCCCCGGCGGGGCTATGTGCGGTGAGTTTGAACCGGGGCGTCACGTGAGTATCCCGAACCTCATCACGCTGGCACGAATCCTGTCGGTGCCGATCATGGTCTGGGCGATCGCGTCGTCGGAGATGCGCCTTGCCTTCGTGCTGTTCGTCGCCGCCGGGATCAGCGACGCCGTCGACGGCTTTCTCGCCAAGCGCTTCGGCATGTCGACCAAGCTCGGCGCCTATCTGGACCCGCTGGCCGACAAGACGCTGCTGGTGTCGATCTACGCCACGCTCGGCATCAGCGGCGCGATCCCCCGCTGGCTGGTGATCCTGGTGGTCTCGCGCGACGTGATGATCGTCGGCGCGGTGATGCTGTCCTGGCTGGTCGGCAAGCCGGTGGCCGTCAAGCCGCTCCTGGTATCCAAGCTCAATACCGCGGCGCAGATCGTCTTCATCGGCCTCGTTCTCGCGTCGCTCGGATTCGACTTCGATCTCGGCATCGGGCTGACAATCGCCATGTATGTGGTCGCCGCCTTGACGTTGATCTCGGTCGGCGCCTATGTGCGCGAATGGGTGCGCCATATGGGGGCCGCGGAGACGCAGGTGTGAGCTTGCCGGCTCAGGATCGCCCGGCGCGGGCGGGCGGGGCGATCGCGATGAACCTGACGCGGCCGATGACGTTCTGGATCGTGGCTCTGGTCCTGTTCGTGGCGACGCTGTGGCTGCTGCGCGGCATCCTGCTGCCGTTCGTCGCCGGGATGGCGCTCGCCTATCTGCTCGATCCGGTGGCCAATCGCCTGGAGCGGCTTGGCGTCAACCGTCTGGTCGCCACGCTGGTGATCATCGGGATCTTCATCGTCGGCCTGATCCTGATATTCATCGTGTTCGTGCCTATCGTCGCCGGCCAGCTCTCCTCCTTCGTCGACAAGGTTCCCGCCTACGTCATCCGGCTCCAGTCGCTGGCCACCGATCCGGAGCGGCCCTGGCTGCGCAAGATCGTCGGCGAGAGCCTCGTCGATACCGGCAAGTCGACCGGCGACCTGGTGAAGGAAGGCATGGGCTGGCTCGCCACCTTCGTCGCTTCGCTGTGGTCGGGCGGGCAGGCGCTGATCTCCATCATGTCGCTGCTCATCGTGACGCCGGTCGTCGCCTTCTACCTCATCCACGACTGGCATCGGCTGGTGGCAACGGTCGACGCCTGGGTGCCGCTGCCGTACCGCGAGGTGGTCCGCGGGCTCGCCCGCGAGATCGACGATGCGCTCGCCGGCTTCGTCCGCGGACAGACCGGGGTCTGCCTGATTCTCGGCTCGTTCTACGCGGTGTCGCTGTCGTTTGCCGGGCTGAATTTCGGCATGTTGATCGGGCTTGGCGCCGGGCTCATCACCTTCGTGCCGTATCTCGGCTCGCTCACCGGCCTGGTCATCGGGGTCGCGGTTGCGATCGCGCAGTTCTGGCCCGACTACGTGCCGGTTCTCACCGTGCTGGGGATATTTTTCGGAGGCCAGTTCATCGAAGGCTATGTGCTGTCGCCGAAGCTGGTCGGCGAGAGCATCGGCCTGCACCCGGTCTGGCTGATGTTCGCGCTGTTCGCCTTCGGCTACCTGTTCGGCTTCGTCGGGCTCCTGGTCGCAGTGCCGGCCGCGGCCGCCGCCGGCGTGCTGGTGCGCTTCGGGCTGCGGCGCTACCTGGCGAGCCCGCTCTATACCGGGGTCGAGACCGCCGCGGCGCCCGACGGCCCGGCGCCGCCCTGAGCGCAATGGCGAGCCCTCCCGCTCCGCGTCAACTCGCCCTTGCGCTGCCGCATCGGGAGAATTTCGCCCGCGAGGATTTTCTCGAAGGGCCGCAGAATGCCGCGGCGCTGCGCCTGATCGAGCGCTGGCCGGACTGGCCGGGGCAGACGGTCGCCCTGGTCGGGCCGGAAGGGTCGGGAAAGAGCCATGTCGCGGCGATCTGGGCGGAGTGCGCGGGCGCGCGCTTCCTGGCCGGCCGTGCGCTCGCCGACGCCGACCTGCCGGCCGCGCTGGCGACCGGAGCCCTCGTCCTGGAGGACCTTGGTGCCGAGGAGCTTGCCGAGCGCGCGCTGTTCCACCTGCTCAATCTGGCACGCGAGCACGAGGCGTTCCTGCTGGTCACGGCGCGCACCCTGCCGGCCGGGTGGACCGTGCGCACCGCGGATCTCGCCTCGCGGCTGCGCTCCCTGCCGGTCGTGACGCTGGCGCCGCCCGACGATGCCCTGCTGCGCGCGGTCCTGATCAAGCTGTTCGCCGACCGCCAGCTCGACGTCGAGGAGAACCTGGTCGGCTACCTGGCGAGCCGGCTGGAGCGGTCATATGCGGCGGCCCGCCGCACGGTCGAGCGGCTCGACCACGAAGGCCTGCGGCTCAAGCGACCGGTCACCCGGGCGCTTGCCGTCGAGGTGCTGCGGGCCGACAGCCAGACCTGATCCTGCGGTCCAGTGGCGATTTTCCCCGCCGTCCCCATATTGATAGCAGGCTCAAGGGTTTGCGCCATGATGCCGATGGGTACGGCTTGACGGGGGCCCCGACAGCGCCATGATGTTCACCGCGCCGTCACTTCGGGCTTTTATGATGGATGTATGACACCGTCCGGGAAGATCATGGTCGAACGCGCCGAAGCCATTGACATATTGAACGATTCCGCGCCGGCCTTAGCGCCGCGCCCAGCCCCTCCGGGGGTCGCCGCCGGACCCGCCGGCGGTCTGGCGGAGAGCCCGGAGCGCTTCATCAACCGCGAGCTGTCCTGGCTGCATTTCAACCGTCGCGTGCTGGAAGAATCGGAGAACGAAGGCCATCCGCTGCTGGAGCGGCTGCGCTTTCTGTCGATCTGCGCCAACAATCTCGACGAGTTCTTCATGGTGCGCGTCGCCGGCCTCAAAGGCCAGGTGCGTGCCGGCGTTGCCACCAAGAGCCCGGACGGGCTTACTCCGCTGGAGCAGCTCGCCCGCATCGGCGAGGCGGTGGCGGCGCTCGCCAGCGATCAGCAGGCGCGGTTTCGCGAGCTGCGTCGCGATCTCGTCGCGCAGGGCGTCGTGCTGGTCGACGGACCGGAGGTCACCCGGCAGGAGAAGGTCTGGCTGGAAAGCCATTTTCTCCACCACATTTTTCCGGTTCTGACCCCGCTGGCGATCGACCCGGCGCACCCGTTTCCGTTCATTCCCAATCTCGGCTTCTCGATCGCGCTCAATCTCGCGCGCGCCCGCGACGGCAAGTCGATGAACGCCCTGATCCGCGTTCCCAACAAGATCGAGCGCTTCATCCGGCTTCCCGCCGCCGAGGGCGGGGCGGCCCGGGTGATCACGCTCGAGCAGGCGACCGGCCTGTTCATCTCGCGGCTGTTTCCCGGCTACGCGGTCAAGGGGCAGGGCGCCTTTCGCGTCATCCGCGATTCCGATCTCGAGGTGGAGGAAGAGGCCGAGGACCTGGTGCTCCTCTTCGAGTTCGGCGCTCAAGCGCCGGCGCCGGGGATCGGCGATCCGGCTCGAGATCGACGGCGCGATGCCCGGCGAGCTCCGCCGCTTCGTGCAGCGGGCGCTCGCGGTCGCCGACGACGAGGTGTTCCTGGTCCAGGGCGTGCTGGCGCTCAACGAGGTGTCCCAGCTCACCGGCATCATCGACCGGCCCGACCTCGAGTTCGTTCCCTACAATCCCCGCTTTCCCGAGCGCATCCGCGACCATGCGGGCGACTGCTTCGCGGCGATCCGGCAAAAGGATCTCATCGTCCATCACCCCTACGAGTCGTTCGACGTGGTGGTGCAGTTCCTCAATCAGGCGGCGCGCGATCCCGACGTGATCGCCATCAAGCAGACCCTGTACCGCACCTCCTCCAACAGCCCGATCGTCAAGGCGCTCGCCGAGGCCGCCGAGGCCGGCAAGTCGGTGACCGCGCTGGTCGAGCTCAAGGCGCGGTTCGACGAGGAGGCCAATATCCGCTGGGCGCGCGATCTCGAGCGCGCCGGCGTCCAGGTGGTCTACGGCTTCATCGCGCTGAAAACCCACGCCAAGCTGTCGCTGGTGGTGCGCCGCGAGGGCGGCTCGCTCTCCTCCTATGTGCATGTCGGCACCGGCAACTACCACCCGGTGAGCGCGCGCATCTATACCGACCTGTCGTTCTTCACCGCCGACCCGGTGATCGCCCGCGATGTCGCCCGCGTGTTCAACTTCATCACCGGCTATGCGGAGCCCGCCGAGATCGAGAAGCTCGCGGTCTCGCCGCTCAATCTCAAGAGCCGGATCATCGATCACATCCGCCAGGAGAGCGCCCACGCCCGGGCCGGTCGCCCGGCGGCGATCTGGATGAAGATGAACGCGCTGGTCGATCCGGTGGTGATCGATGCGCTCTACGAAGCCTCGTGCGCCGGCGTCGAGATCGATCTCGTGGCGCGCGGCATCTGCTGCCTGCGCCCCGGCGTGCCGGGACTGTCCGACCGTATCCGGGTGAAGTCGATCGTCGGCCGCTTTCTCGAGCACGGCCGCATCTACTGCTTCGGCGCCGGCCACGGCCTTCCGCACGGGAAGGCGGCGCTCTACATCTCGTCCGCCGATCTGATGCCGCGCAATCTCGACCGCCGCGTCGAGGTGCTGTGCCCGATCCTCAATCCGACGGTGCACCAGCAGGTTCTCGACCAGATCATGATCGCCAACTTCAAGGACAATGAGCAGAGCTGGAAGCTCTTGCCCGACGGCACCTCGACGCGCATAAAGGCCGCCCCGGGCGAAGAGCCGTTCAACGCCCAAAAGTATTTCATGACCAATCCGAGCCTGTCGGGACGTGGCAAATCGCTCAAGGAATCGTCGCCCCGCAGTCTCGTACGCCAGCGCGAGCGCGCGTAGGCGTTCGCGGCGGCCGCAGGAGCCCGCCCAGGGCCGCCTGGACCACGGGCCGCCGGTCGCCGTCATCGACATCGGCTCGAATTCCGTGCGGCTCGTCGTCTACGAGGGTTTGGCGCGCGGCCCGACGCCGATCTTCAACGAAAAGGTCCTGGCCGGCCTCGGCCGCGAGGTGCAGTCGACCCGGCTCTTGCCCGCCGATGCGGTGGACAAGGCGCTGGGGGCGCTGCGCCGGTTCCGCGCGCTCTGCGACACGATCGGCGTGACCCGTCTGTGGGTGCTGGCGACGGCCGCCTGCCGCGATGCGACCAACGGCCGCGGCTTCATCGCCGAGGCCGAGCGCATCTGCGGCGCCAAGGTCGATGTGCTGTCGGGAAAACGCGAGGCCCACTACTCGGCGCTCGGCGTGGTCTCCGGCATGTACCGGCCGGACGGCATCGTCGGCGATCTCGGCGGCGGCTCGCTGGAGCTGGTCGACGTCCGCGGCATGCGGGTCCGTTCGGGCGTCACCCTGCCGCTCGGCGGCCTCGCGCTGCAGGACCTTTCGGCCAAGTCGATCAAGCGGGCCGAAAAGGTCGTGCGCGACGCGCTCTCCGATATCACGGACCTGCGCGCCGGCGCCGGGCGGACGTTCTATGCGGTCGGCGGCACCTGGCGCGCGCTCGCCCGCCTGCACATGTGGCAGACCGGCTATCCGCTCCACGTGATGCACGGCTACGTCATCCCCGCCCGGGAGGCGCTGGAGTTCTCCCGCCTGGTGCACCGGGTCAACCCGGAAATGCTGTCGCGCATCGAGGTCGTCTCCGATGCAAGGCGGCCGCTGCTGGCCTATGCGGCGCTGGTCATGGAGCACCTGGTGCGCATCGCCAGGCCGCGCCAAGTCGTGGTGTCGGCGCTCGGCGTGCGCGAGGGCCTGCTCTACTCGCTGCTCGAGACCGAGGAGCGCCGGCAGGACGCCCTGCTGGCGGCGGCCGAGGATCTCAACGTGCTGCGCTCGCGCTCGCCGCTGCACGGCCACGAGCTGATCGCCTGGACCGACGGCTTCATGGCGACGTCCGGCATCGACGAGACCGCCGACGAGAAGCGCTACCGGCATGCCGCCTGCCTGCTCGCCGATGTCGGCTGGCGGGTCCATCCGGACTATCGCGGCGAGCAGTCGCTCAACATCATCGCGCATGCGAGCTTTGTCGGCATCGATCATCCAGGCCGCGCCTATCTGGCGCTCGCGGTGTTCTTCCGCCATGTCGGGCTGATCGACGACGAGCTGTCGCCGCGCATCCGCGAGCTCGCCACCACAAGAATGCTCGACCGCGCCCGCGTGCTCGGCTCGGCGCTGCGCGTCGCCTTCCTGGTCTCCGCCGCCATGCCCGGCGTGCTGCCGCGCACGCCCATGGTGGTCGAGCGCGGCCGGCTGGTGCTCCATCTCGAGGGCAAGCTCGGCGCGCTTGCCGGCGAGCGGGTATACAATCGCCTGCGCCAGCTCGCGCGCCTGGTCGGCCGCGAGCCAGTGATGCTGACGGGGTAGCGCATCACCCTCACCGCCCGACAAAATCCGGCCGGCGCTTCTCGGCGAAGGCGCGGCGGCCTTCGGCGCCGTCGGCGCTGTCGCGGATCGCCAAAAGGTCGCGGCGGCAGAGGGCGCTGAGTTCCGACGGGCTCTTTGCCACCACGGTGCCGTTGACGAAGCGCTTGAGCGTCCGCACCACCATGGGCGCGCTGGCGGCGAGAATCGTCGCATACTCCATGGCGCCGGTGATCTCCTGGCCCTTGGGCGTCAGCTTGTTGACCATGCCGGTCTCGTAGCCGCGCTGGGCGGAAAACCGCTGGCCGAGCAGCATGAACTCCATGGCGATCTTGTGGGGAATGCGCGCCGCCGCTCCGGCGATCAGCCCGCCGGTAAAGCCAACCTGCGCCTCCGGATACATGAACACCGTGTCGTCGGCGGCGACCACCAGATCGCAGTGCTGCACGATGACGTAGGCGCCGCCGACGCAATAGCCCTTCACGGCGGCGATGACCGGCTTGTCGACCTCGACGCCGACGCCGGGCACGCCCTGCCACATCTCGGCCGGCGGGTTCTTCAGATCGGCGCCGACCGAGAAGGCGCGCTCGCCCGCGGCCGCCAGGATGGCGCAGCGGTCCTCGCCTTCCTGCAGTCGCTGCCAGGCGAGGCGCAGACCCTGGATCACGTTCTCGTCGAGCGCGTTCATCGCCTCCGGCCGGTTGATGGTGATGGTGGCGATGCGATCCTTGGAGTCGTAGGTGACGACCTCGCTCATGGTGCTGGCTCCCGCTTGCGTCGACCGGAAAAGTCCTGTGACGTGCCGGCGAGAGTAACCACAGCGGCGGGCGAATTCGATGCGTCTCCTGTTGATCAACACCAATACCAGCGCGGCGATCACCGACATGCTGGTGGCGGCGGCGCGGCGGATCGCCGGTGCCGGCGTCGACGTCAAGGGCGCCACCGCGCGGTTCGGCGGCCGCTACATCGCGACCCGCGCCACCTATGCGATTGCCGCCCATGCGGCGCTCGATGCCTATGCGGAGCACGGGGAGGGCGCCGATGTCGTGATTCTGGCATGTTTCGGCGACCCGGGGCTGCTGGCTCTGCGCGAGGTCGCGAACGTTCCGGTGATCGGCATGGCCGAGGCTGCCTGCCTCGAGGCGGCAGGGCGCGGCCGCTTCGCCATCGTGACCGGCGGCGCCGGCTGGGGGCCGATGCTGCGGGAATTCGTCGGCCTGCTCGGTTTGACGGACAGGCTCGCCGGCATCCGCACCGTCGCGCCGACCGGGGCGGAGATCGCCGCCGATCCGGACGGCAGCCGCGAGCTCCTGGCGCGCGCCTGCCGTGAGGCGGCCCGCGATGACGGTGCCGACGTGGTGATCCTCGGCGGTGCCGGCCTGGTGGGGATCGCCGAGCGGATCGCCGCCGAGGTGCCGGTGCCGCTGATCGACGGCCTCGCGGCGGCAATCAGGCGCGCTGAGGCCGGCTGCGGCGAAACCCGGACAGGCATCGACGATGCGGTCCCGGCCGGGCCGGTCCAATCGGTCGGCCTCGGCGAACCGCTGGCGCGGCTGCTCGCGGGAACGCGATGATCATATTTTGATCGCCCGGGCGCCGGTCCTGCATTTTTTCCAAGCTTCAATGCGATTGAGAAAGCCGCTATCGTTCGCGCCACGCGCGGCGTCATCTGAATACTTCAGGCCATGTGTTTGGTCTGGACCGGGGGGAGACGGGCATGGACCGACGATGCTTCCTGAAAGCCGCGGCGGGCGCCGGAACGCTGCTGTCCAGTCTCGCCGCGCCGGCGATCGCGCAGGGCACCCGCACGCTGCGTTTCGTCCCGCATGCCGACCTCGCCAATTTCGACCCCATCTGGGGCACCGCGAACATCGTGCGCAATGCCGGCGCGCTGGTGTGGGACACGCTCTACGGCTTCGATGCCGAGCTGCTGCCGCAGCGTCAGATGGTCGAGTCCGAGGAAGTGAGCCCGGATGGGCTTACCTGGACTTTTCGCCTGCGGCCGGGCCTCAGGTTTCACGACGGCGAGGCGGTGCTGGCGCGCGATGCGGTGGCGAGCCTCAAGCGCTGGTCGGCGCGCGACGGTGCCGGCAAGCTCATTCGTGCGATCGAGAACGAATTGAACGCAGTCGACGACCGCACCTTCCGCTGGGCCCTGAAGAAGCCGTTTCCGAAAATGCTGGCGGTGCTCGGCAAGGTCAGCGCGCCGCTTGCCGTCATCATGCCGGAGCGGATTGCCAGCACCGATCCGTTTCGCCAGATCACCGAATATGTCGGCAGCGGGCCGATGCGGTTCGTCGCTGGCGAACGGGTGGCCGGTGCCCGCGCGGTGTTCGAAAAATTCACCGACTACGTGCCGCGGCCGCAGCCGGCATCCTGGCTCGCCGGCGGCAAGACCATGCTGGTCGACCGGATCGAGTGGCTGGTCATGCCTGATCCCGGGACCGCCGCCGCGGCGCTGCAGAACGGCGAGATCGACTGGTGGGAGCAGCCACTGGTCGACCTGGTGGCGCTGCTCCGGCGCAATCGCAACGTGATGGTGGACATCGCCGACCCGCTGGGCAATGTCGGCACGTTTCGCATGAATCATCTTTATCCGCCGTTCAACGACGTCAAGGCACGGCGCGCGATCCTGATGGCGATGAGCCAGGAGGACTATATGCGCGCCATCGTCGGCGACGATGCCAGATTGTGGAAGCCCCTGCCGGGCTTCATTCCGCCCGGCACGCCGCTCTACAACGAGGAGGGCGGCGACATCCTGAAAGGGCCCCGCGACCTCGATGCCGCGAAACGCCTGCTGGCGGAATCCGGTTACGCCGGGCAGCCGGTCGTCTGCATGGCGGCCCAGGATCAGCCCTCCCACAAGGCGATGGGTGACGTCACCGTCGATCTGCTCGGGCGTCTCGGCGTCAAGGTCGACTTCGTGTCGACCGACTGGGGAACCGTGGTGGCGCGCCGCGCGCAGAAATCGCCGCCGGGGCAGGGCGGCTGGCACATGTTCCATACGGTCCATCCGGGCGTCGACTGCATCGACCCGACGAGCTACTACGCGCTGCGCGCCAACGGCGACGCCGCATGGTTCGGCTGGCCGACCAGCCCCGAGGTGGAAGCCGCGATGGCCGCATGGCTGGAGGCGAAAACGCCGGAGGAGGAGAAGACCGCGGCGCGCCGCGTCAACAAGGCGGCGATCGATTTCGCGCTGTTCGCGCCGACCGGCTTCTTCCTGCGCTACCAGGCCTGGCGCAAGAATATCACCGGCATAGGGCAGGCGCCGATCCCGTTCTTCTGGGGCGTCGCGAAGGCGTGATTACGATCGGCGCCTGAGCACGGCGATCAGGCCGAGCGCGGCAAAAATCACCGTGAAGGATACCGCCGTGGTCACGGTACCGAGCGCGTAGATTTCCGGGTTGGTGACCGTGGTGGTCAGGCCGCGCAATTCGAGCGGCAGCGTGTTGCGGTCGCCGATCGCCTGGCTCGAGCGCGCCACCTCGTCCCACGACAGGGTGAAGCCGAACAGCCCGATGCCGATGACGCTCGGGCCGATGATCGGCAGCACCACGTGGGCGAGGCTCTGCCATGACGTGGCGCCGAGATCGCGCGCGGCCTCCTCGTAGCGCCGGTCGAACCGGTTGAAGATCGCGAACATGATGAGAAGCCCGAACGGCAGCGTCCAGGTCAGCTGGGCGCCGAGGCCGGAGGTGTAGAGGCCCATGGCGGTGGTGTAGGTCTCGGCGACCGAGGTCCAGCCAAAAGTCTCCGCCAGCGCCTTAAGGAAATCGTCGATCAGCCGGAACTCCAGGGCGATGCCGAGCGACACCACGATCGACGGCACGATCAGGCTCGCCACCACGATGTAGAACATGACGTTGGCGCCGCGGAACCCTTTGCGGTAGGCGAGGCCCGCCATCAGCGAAAACACCACGGTGAGCGCCATGACGACGAGGCCGAGGCCGAGCGAGCGGCGGAACGCCGCCCAGATGTCGACCACGCCGAGGCCCTGCCACAGCTTGCCGAACCAGTGCAGCGAGACACCGTTGAGCGGAAAGGTGAGGCCGCCCTCCGGGCCCTGGAACGACAGCAGCACGATGGTGAACATCGGGCCGTAGAGAAAAAGCACGAACAGCCCGAACAGGAAGGCCAGCGCATAGAATGTCGGGCCGCGTGCGCCGTGCATGGCTCACAGCTCCTTGCGGATGTCGACGAGCCGGGTGAGCGTCCAGATGATCACCAGGACGGCGACCAGCAGGATCACCGAGTTGGCGGCGGCCGGCGGGAACTGCAGCGCGGTCATCTGGGTGTTGATGATCTTTCCCACCGAGGCGATCTGCTGGCCGCCCATCACGCCGACGGTGACGAAGTCGCCCATCACGATGGTGACGACGAAGATCGAGCCGATGACGATGCCGGGCTTGGACAGCGGGATCACCACGTTCCACAGGGTCTGCCATCCGCTGGCGCCGCCGTCATAGGCCGCCTCGATCAGCGCGCGGTCGATCCGCATCATCGAGTTGAAGATCGGCACGATCATGAACAGGGTGTAGAGGTGGACCAGCGACATGACGACGGAGAAGTCCGAGTAGATCAGCCACTCGATCGGCTGGTGGATCGCGCCGATCCGCACCAGCGTCGAGTTGATCAGCCCGTTGCGCCCGAGCAGCGGGATCCACGAGATGGTGCGGATGATGTTGGAGGTCCAGAACGGGATGGTGCAGATGAGGAACAGCGCGACCTGCATCGCCGTGGTGCGCACATGGAAGGCGAGGAAATAGGCGACGAAGAAGCCGACCACGAGCGTGATCGCCCACACCAGCAGGCAGAATTTCAGCGTCGACAGGTAGGTCTTGAAGGTGACGCAGAGCTCGGGAAGCCTGTCGATGCAGCCTTCGAAGATCTCGAAATAGCTGCGCACCGTGAAGGCCGGCAGGATCTGGTACTCGTTGTAGTCCCAGAAGCTCACCATCACGGTGAGCCCGAGCGGCACCAGGAAGAACACCGCAAAGATCGCCGTGAACGGCGCGACCTGCAGCCACGCCGGCAGCTCGATGGATGTCCTGGGACGTGGTTTCGGATCGCTGTCGTGACCAGGCCCGTTGCGCCCCTTCTCCCTCTCCCCGCTTGCGGGGAGAGGGTCGGGGTGAGGGGCGCTCTCGCCACGCTCGGTGCCCCGGTTCTGCGGATACGCCCCCTCATCCGCCGCGCTGCGCGCGTCGACTTCTCCCCGCACGCGGGGAGAAGTGGCGCCCGCGGCGAGTCCTCGGCGAATGCTCTCGCCCTGCTCCTGCCGGGAAGGCGCCGGCCTCTCCACCGTCATCCGGTCACGCGGCGATGAACTCGTTCCATTTCTTGACCAGGTAGTCGTTCTCGTCCATCACCGAGTTCCAGCACACCACGCCGCCCATGCGCGCCTCGTAGGAGCCGCCGTCGCGCACCGTGCCGGCCTTTTCCAGGAGCGTGCCGTCGGGCGACATGATGTCCTTCTCGGCCGGCTTGCCCTCCATCCAGTAGGCCCACTCGTAGGGCTCCATCTTGGATTTCGCGGTCTCCAGCACCGCCGAGTAGTAACCCTGGCGGTTGAGGAAGGCGCCGGCCCAGCCGTCGAGAAACCAGTTGATGAACTCGTAGACAAGGTCGGCCTTGCGCCCCGACAGCGTGCGCGGCGCGCCGAACCCGGCCGCCCAGGCGCGATAACCCTCCTTGAGCGGCTGGTAGGTGCAGGCGATGCCCTTGGAGCGCACCGCGGTCACCGCCGGCGACCACATCGACTGGATCACCACCTCGCCGGACGCCATCAGGTTGACGCTCTCGTTGAAGTCCTGCCAGAAGGCGCGGAACTGCCCGGCCTTCTTGGCGTCGGTCAAGACCTTCATGGTGAGGTCGATCTCGGCCTTCGTCATGTTGCCCTTGTCGGCGTATTTGTGCAGGCCCATGGCCTCGACCACGATGGCTGCGTCCATGATGCCGATCGCCGGGATGTTGAGGATCGACGCCTTGCCCTTGAACTCGGGGTTGAGCAGCTCCTTCCAGCTCTCGATCGGGCGCTTGATCAGGTCGGGCCGGATGCCGAGCGTATCGGCGTTGTAGACGGTGGGGATCAGCGTGATCCACTGGGTCGGCTCGGTGGCGAATTTCTTCGCGTTCGGCCCTTCCAGATAGAACACCTTCTTCGGCGCGGTACCCTGGTCGCCGATCTTCTTGCCGCCGGGCAGCTCGCCCTTGGTGAAGATCGGCGTGATCTTGTCGGCATATTTGATGCGCTTGGTGTCCATGCCGAGGAGATTGCCCGACGGCAGCACCTTCTTGAGCGAAAAGTACTCCTCGTCGAGGATGTCGAAGGAGTTCGGCTGGGTGATGGCGCGCTTGGTGACCTCGTCGGTGGTCACCGGGATGTACTCGATGGTGATCCCGGTATCCTCCTTGACCTTCTTGGCGATCGCCGAGGACTGGTTCACCGCGGTGCCGAGATAGCGCAGCACCTTGGGCTCCTGCGCGTGCACGGCGGGAAAGCCGGTGATGGCGGCCGTCGCGGCGGCCGCGCCGGCGCCTTTGAGGACGGTGCGGCGGGTGTGGACGCCGAGGTGACGGGGCGTTGTCGATGTCGACATTGAGGGCTCCTCCAGGATCTGGTCAGGTTCAGGACACGGCATGGATGTCGCGGTCGTTCCAGTCGACGATCGCGGTCTCGCCGGGCCGCATCGGCGCGGCGTCGTATTCGGCTTCGCTCAAAGTGGCGGTGAGCTCGGTCGCGTCGGCCGCGAGCAGGGTGACCTGCAGGTTGATCCCCTGGTACTCGACGTTGCGGACCGTCGCCGCCATCCGTCCCGGAGCGCCGCCGATCGGCCGCAGCGCCAGCCGGTCCGCCCTGACCGCGATCCTGCCGGAGGGCGTTGCGATCACGTTGTGGCCGCCGATGAACTGCGCCACGAACGCCGTGATCGGGGCGTTGAACACCTCGCGCGGGGTGCCGGCCTGCTCGATGCGGCCGGCGTTCATCACCACCATGACGTCGGCGACCGCCATCGCCTCGTCCTGGCTGTGGGTCACGTGAACGAAGGAGATGCCGAGCGCCTGCTGGAAACGCCTGAGCTCGGCGCGCACGCGAATGCGCAGGAACGGATCGAGCGCCGAGAGCGGCTCGTCGAGCAGCAGGATCTGCGGCTCGGTGATCAGCGCCCGCGCCAGCGCCACGCGCTGCTGCTGGCCGCCGGAAAGTTGTGCCGGCAGCCGCTCCGTATGGGCCGCCATGTCGACCAGGCGCAGCATGTCGAGGGCGCGGGCGCGGCGCGCCGCCCTGGCGACGCCGGCCATCTTCAGCGAGAAGGCGACGTTGTCGATCGCGTTCAGGTGGGGAAACAGCGCATAGCTCTGGAACATCATCGCGGTGCCGCGGTGGGCCGGCGGCATGTCGGTGACGTTGGTCGCGCCGAGCACGATGTCGCCGGAGGTCGCGGTCTCGTGGCCGGCGACCAGCCGGAGCGTCGTCGTCTTGCCGCAGCCCGACGGCCCGAGCAGGCAGCAATAGGTGTTGGCCGGCACCTTGAGGTCGATGCGGTCGACCGCGACCGTCGCCCCGTAGCGCTTGGTCAATGCCGCCAGTTCGAGGCTCGATTCGGCCATGTCGGGTTCCGTGCCGCGATGGTGCCTTTCAAGCAATCGATATGCCAGCACATTGGATGGGCCGCCGGGGCCCGATCAATCCAGGCCGCGCCGCTTCGGCCCAGGCGGGCTGCTCCTGGCGATTCCTGCCGAAGCTGGATGCCTAGATATTAAGCATTCGCCGCCTATTCGCGAGGCTCACAGGTCGAGGTCGAGCATGCCGTCCGCAAAGGTCATGACCAGCCGGTCGGCCGCCAGCCCGCTGCCCGGCCCGCGCGGGTTCCACACAAAGACCGGGGAGCGTCGCGCCAGCAGCCGCCCCAGCACCGGGACGTTCGGGGTGAGGAACCCGAGGCGGGCGAAGATGCGCTGCTGCGCCGGCACGGTGGTGAGAAACAGCGCGACCGCGGCGCCCAGGTCGCCGGCGATCCCCGCCGCCCGGGCCGCGAGCCCACGGGTGACCTCGGGGTCGTCGTCCACCACCGCAAGATCGACGATGAGCGCAGCCGGCAGCGCACCGAGCTGCCGGCTGTGCCCCGGCTGGATCGCGCGCACCGCCGCATAACCGGCGGGCTCGCCGTCCCGTCGGGCGACGCAGAACCGGTACACCCGATCGCGGACGATCGAGAGGTGCCAGGCCCAGGTCCCGGCATCGCGCCGCATGTGGGCGAGGGGATCGGCAAGGCGCCGCTGATCGATGCGGTCGAGATCGCCGCGCAGCGTCTCGGGCATCTCGCCGCCGCTGACTGCGACCTCGTCGAAGCTCACGCCCGCCGGCCCCCGGCGCAACGGCAGCCACAACCGCGCGACGCGCGGCAGCGGCATCGCCAGCAGCGACGTCGGGTAAGGCCCCTTCCAGCGCAGCCGCTGGACATAGCCGACCCCCCGGTCGGACACCGACAGCCCGAAGGCGAGGCGCCCGGCCCCGAAATGGCGAAGCATCCGCCGACCCAGCAGCTTGCCGATGTGCTCCGGATGGACGAACCAGTCGCCGATCGAGGCGGCGGGGTGGACCTGGCCGGCGATCGCCCAGTCGCAAAACCGTCCGCTGCTGAGCGCCGCCACCTCGTCGCTGGCGCGATGCACCACCGCGATGGCGCATTCGGGTCCGGCCTTACGCCACCAGTTCGACAGGAGCCGCTCGGGATCCGGCCGGACGAGCGCCGCGAACCGCAGCAGCCGTGCATCGTCCACCGTGGTCGCCGGGACCGTGACGTAGTCGCCCGTGGCTTCAGTCCGCGCTCCGCCGGTCTCCATGCGGAGGGCCTCTATCGCGGCGGATGGCGCGACACCGAGGTCTCCTTGCAGGTGATGAACTCGAGCAGCGCCGGCACGCCGTTCCTCGTCTGCTCGATGCCGCGGCGGATCGCCGGCACGATCTCGGCGGGCTCGGTCACCCGCTCGCCGTAGCCGCCGAAGGCGCGCGCCATCATGGCGTAGTCGCCGGAAATGTCGGTCGAGCGGTACTTTTCCGTCGACACCGGCATCACCTTGAGCTCGATCGCCATGGAGAAATTGTTGAGCAGGATGGAGAGGATCGGGATGCGCTCGCGCACCGCCGTCTCGAAATCCATGCCGGTGAAGCCGATCGCCGCGTCGCCCCAGACATTGATGCAGAGCTTGTCCGGCTTCGCGAGCTTCGCCCCCATGGCAAGCCCGAGCCCGTAGCCGAGCTGGGTGGTTTTTCCCCAGCCCAGATAGGTGAGGGGCTCGCGCGCCACCCAGAACGGCGAGAGCTGGTCGCGCGGGCTGCCGGCATCATGGGTGATGATGGTGTTCCGCACGTCCACCGTGTGCAGCAGGTCCCAGATCACCCGGTAGGGCGACAGCGGCGTCTCGTTCGAGGTGAGTTTCGGCTTCCACTCGCCGAGCCAGCTTTCGTGCATCGCGGCGATCTCGGCGGCGACCGCCGAGGCGTCGCGCGGGGAGGGGACGAGCTTGCCGAGCTCGGCAAGCAGCATGTCGAGGGTGAGCGCGGCATCGCCGATCAGCCCGAGCGCGGCCGTGACGTCCTTGTTGAGATGATCGGGATCGAGCGTCGCGTGGATGATTTTTTTTCCCTTGGGCATGGCGACGCCGAAATTGGTCTCGGTGAAGCTGCAGCCGATGCCGAAAATGACGTCCGAATTGTCGAGGAAGTGCCTCACCTCCCGCGGCACCGCGAGCCCGCCCGAGCCGAGCGAGAGCTTGTGATCCTCCGGGAACGAGCTTTTCCCCCCGAGGCTGGTGGTGACCGGCGCGCCCAGGAGCTCGGCGAGCTGGCGCAGCTGCGGCCACGCCTGCGCCCAGTGCACGCCCTGTCCCGCATAGATCACCGGATGCTTGGCATCGGCGAGCATTTTTGCCGCCTCGCGCACGGCGGCGGGGTCCGGCCCGTAGCGCGTCGCCTTCACCGGGGTGTAGTCGAGCGTGCCCGGCATTTCCTCCTGCCACATGTCCGACGGCACCTCGACGATCACCGGGCCGCCGCGGCCGTTGCGCAGTTTCGAGAAGGCGCGGCGCATCACGTTGGGGATTTCCGCCGCAATCACCACCGGCTCGGCCGATTTGGTGACCCCGCGCATCTGCGTCACCGCATTGTAGTTCGGCGGGATATTGGCGAGCCGACGCGGATAGCCCATCGGCACCACCAAAAGCGGCACCAATTCCCCGAACGCCTGGGCGACGCCGCCATAAGCGTTCTCGGTACCCGGCCCATGCTGCATGCAGAACGCCCCGATCTTCTTGCCCGAGGTCACCCGCGAGATGGCGTCCGCCATGTGCAGCCCGATGCGCTCCTGGCGCACCATCACCGGCCGGATGTTTTCCGCCGCGGCGAACTCGATGAGGTGGTTGACCGGGTAGCCGCAGAGAATCTCGATCCCCTCGCGCTTCATGATCTCGGCGATCGCCGCTCCCACTTTCATGGCTGACAAGCTCCTTGGTTTTCCGGTCGCGATGTTCGGACAATAGTGCTCCCGGCGAATTCTGTGGTCGCCGTTCGGAGCCTTGCGGGATGCCGACTGTGCGGCCTTTGGCGACAAGGCGCCAGCGCAAAATCGGACTGGCCGCCTTGCGGCCCGCCGTCCCGTGGTCGTCAGGGATCGGGCCTTCGGGGTTCACCCCCGCTCGACCGCCGACACGCGCCCCTTCTCGATCGCCAGCGCCACGCGGCCGTGCTTCAGCGCGATCGCCTGCTCGCCGAACAGCTCTCTTCGCCAGCCCTTCAGCGCCGGCACGTCGGCCTCGTCGTCGGCAGCGATGCGGTCGAGATCGTCGACGGTGGCGATCACTTTCGCCGCCACCGCGTGGCGCTCGGCGGTCATGCGCAGCAGCACCTTGAGGAGCTCGACGATGGCGGTGCCGTTCGCCGCCTGCTTGGTGCGCTCGAGCCGCGGCAACGATTTCGGATCGCGCGCCAGCCCGCGGGCGACCGCCTGCAAGATGCCCTCGCCCCATTTGGAGCGCTCAAAGCCTTTGGGCAGCGAGCGCAGGCTGGCGAGCTTTTCCGGGGTGGTCGGCGCCTGGATGGCGAGGTCGCCCAGCACGTCGTCCTTGAGCACGCGGCCGCGCGGGACATCGCGGGTCTTCGCCTCGCGCTCGCGCCAGGCCGCGACCTCGATCAGCACGGCCAGTTCCTTCGGCTTGCGCACCCGGGTCTTCAGCCGCTCCCAGGCGCTGTCGGGATCGAGCCGGTAGGTGTCGGGCGAGGTGAGGACCTTCATCTCCTCGAGCACCCAGTCGATCCGCCCGCGTTTCGTCAGGTCCTCGGACAGCGCCAGATAGACGTCGCGCAAGTGGGTCACGTCGGAGATCGCGTAGACGACCTGCGCCTCGGTGAGCGGGCGGCGCGCCCAGTCGGTGAACCGGTTCGACTTGTCGAGATGGTCGCCGGTGATGCGCTGCACCAGCTGGTCGTAGGAGATCGAACTCGCCGTAGCCCAGCACCATGGCGGCGACCTGGGTGTCGAAGATCGGATGCGGAATGAGGCCCGCCCGATGCCAGACGATCTCGATATCCTGCCGGGCCGCATGAAAGACCTTTACGACCTTCTGGTTTTCCATGAGGTCGAAGAAGGGCTTGAGATCGAGCCCGGGGGCGAGCGCGTCGACCACCACCGCCTCGTCGGCGCTCGCCAGCTGGATCACGCAGAGGATGGGGAAATAGGTCGACTCGCGCAGGAACTCGGTGTCGACGGTCACGAAAGGGTGCTTCGCCAACCGGGCGCAGGCCTGCGCCAACTGCTTCGAGGTCGTGATCAAATCCATGTCGGTTTATTAGCGGAGTCGCGGCCGCCTGTCGCGAGCCGATATGGCCCGGTATGGTTGCTGTGCGCGGGGCGTGGAATACCGTTGTGGGGCTTGGGCCGATGGTTCGGCGGTGGATCAAAATAACTCGACATCTTACTGTTATTGCTTGTATTTTGTCATGTACATGGCCGATTTTGGCGGCCGAGATTGTGGATTCCGCCGGGCGTTCGGTCAAGCTGCCCGAGCGCGTCGAGCGCGTCATGGCGGCCGGGCCGACCGCCGCCGTCGTGCTCTACGTGCTGGCTCCGGAAACGATGATCGGCTGGCCGAGCGCGCCGCGCCCGGTCGAGCGCGAGTTCGTCCTGCCAGCTGCCCGCGACCTGCCGGAATTCGGCCGGCTGACCGGCCGCGGCGATACCGCCAATATCGAGGTCGTACTGAAGGCGCGGCCCCAGATCGTGTTCGATTTCGGCTCGGTCACCCCGACCTACGAGTCGCTCGCCCGCCGCGTCGAGGAGCAGACCGGCATCCCCTACCTGCTGCTCGACGGCCGGCTCGATCGCACCGCAGCATCGGTCCGGCTGCTCGGCCGGGCGTTCGGCGTGGCCGACCGGGCCGAGGCGATCGCCCGCTATGCCGAGGACACCATGCGGGTGATCGACGAAAAGCTCGCCGACCTGCCGGCAAAGAGCCGCCACCGGGTCTATCTCGCCCGCCAGGCCAACGGCCTGGAGACCGGGCTCGCCGGCTCGATCAACACGGAAATCATCGAGCGGGCGGGGGGCGTCAACGTGGCGGAGCGCGCCGGCGGCCGCGCCGGCATCGCCAACGTGTCGATCGAGCAGGTGCTCGCCTGGGCGCCCGACACGGTGATCACCTGGGACGCCAACTTCTTCGCGACCGTGTTTGGCGATCCGGTCTGGGCCACGGTGCCCGCCGTGGCGAACCGCCGGGTTTTTCTGGCGCCGCGGCTGCCGTTCGGCTGGATCGACGCGCCGCCGTCGATCAACCGGATCATCGGGCTCAAATGGATCGCCGGGTTGCTCTATCCCGAAAAGTTTCCCGAACCGATCCGCGAGGTCGCGCGCGATTTCTTCCGGCTGTTCTATCAGGTGGAGCCCGATGACGCACAGTTCGACCGCATCCTCGCCGGCGCCGGCCCGGGCCGGCGCTAGGTTTCGACGCAATGGCGTCATCGCGCTGCTGCTGCTGGTGCTCGGCGCCGCCCTGGTGCTCGCGCTCGCGGTCGGGCCGTACCCGCTGCGTATCTCCGACGTGGTCGCGGCGGCCGGGCGGCTGCTCGGTCTCGCCGGCGCGCCACCCAGCCCCGGCGAGATCGTGCTGATCCGCGTGCGGCTGCCGCGCATCGCGGCGGCCGCCCTGGTCGGCGCGGCGCTCGCCGGCGCCGGTTCCGCCTACCAGACCCTGTTTCGCAATCCGCTGGTCTCCCCCGACATCCTCGGCGTGTCGACCGGGGCGGGGCTCGGCGCCGTCACCGGCATCCTGCTGTCGCTGCCGGTGGCCGGCATCCAGTCGCTCGCTTTCCTGGGCGGGCTCGCCACCGTCGCGCTGGTCTACCTGATCGCCGCGGCGCTGCGCGGCCACGACCGCACCCTGGTGCTGGTGCTCTCCGGCGTCGTCATGGGGGCGCTCGCCGGCGCCTGCATCTCGCTGGTGAAGATTCTTGCCGACCCCTACGACCAGCTGCCCGCCATCACCTTCTGGCTGCTCGGCAGCCTCGCCGGGGTCAAGCTCGGCGATCTCGCCGTCGTGGTGCCGCTGGTGCTCGTCGGTCTCGTCCCGCTGGTGCTGCTGCGCTGGCGCATCGGCGTGCTCTCGCTTGGCGACGACGAGGCGCGCGCGCTCGGCGTCGACGTCGGCCGGCTGCGCGGCCTGGTGATCGTCGCCGCCACCTTGATGACCGCGAGCGTGGTTGCGGTCTCCGGCGTGATCGGCTGGATCGGCCTGATGGTGCCGCACATCGCCCGCATGCTGGTCGGCCCCAATTTCGACCGCCTGCTGCCCGCCGCGATGCTGCTCGGCGCCTCGTTCATGCTCGTCGTCGACATGCTGGCGCGCAGCATCGCTCGCATCGAGACGCCGCTCGGCATCCTCACCGCGCTGCTCGGCGGCCCGTTCTTCCTCTGGCTGCTCGCCCGCGGCCGCGGCTCGTGGGGATAGCGACGGCGATGCGGCCGGAGCAAAAATGGACGCCGGCAATCAGTCAAAGAATGAGTTTTTTTCGGGTAGCATCTGAGCCTTGCTCGTCCTTCCGATGGAGAACACGATGATCGATCCCGACACGTCCTCGCGGGCGGGCTTCTGGCGCCGTGTGATCGCGTTCGTTCTCGACCTGATCCTCATTTGCGCGCTCATCGCATGCATCGGCGTGGTGCTTGCCGGGGCGACCGACGGAAAGGTGCGCGTCGCCAACACGCTGGTGGACTATGCGACCTGCACGACGGGTGGGCCGAAACCGGAGGATCTCCAGCTGCCGAGCGACTTCAAGATCACCGCCATCCGGCGCTGCACCCACTACGTGTTCGGCAAGGCCCACGACTGGTCGCTCGGCGTTTTCGAGGTCACCCGGACCGGCCCCAACTCGACCTATACGCGCTCGGTCACGGTTCCGGTCGACCCGGCGGGTCATGTGACCGAAGCGTTCTATCTGGACTACCTGACGATATTCGTGCTCGCCGCCTATTGGCTGCTGCTCGAATGGCAATTCGGGACGACGCCAGGCAAGCGCATTCTCGGTGTGCGCGTGCGCCCGCTCGGGGGAGGTCCCATGAGCCTCGCGCAGTCGGGCCGGCGGACGGCGATACGCATGATCC
The DNA here is from genome assembly GCA_963755055.1 of uncultured Alphaproteobacteria bacterium. Classification (GTDB taxonomy): domain Bacteria; phylum Pseudomonadota; class Alphaproteobacteria; order Rhizobiales; family Xanthobacteraceae; genus AP-16. Next base: position 43,488 of record CAVWIS010000023.1, read on the forward strand.
CGTTCGTTCCGGCCATCGTGGCCTGCATCTACCAGATGGCGGTCGGTCCGGTGCGGTTCGTGAACGCATTCCTGGAGCAGCCGGCGATCAACCTCCTCGTCGGAGGCGCCATATGTCTGGTTCTGCTTCTCGCCTTCGTGGTGAACTTCATTGTGACGACGCGGCGGCGCACTCTGCCGTGGCACGATCATGGCGCGGGAACCGAGGCGGTGCGCGGCTAGCCTGGAGACGGTTTTCCATCGGGCTTGAACCGAACGTGCATGTCCGGCGACAAACCTCGATCCCGGCGGGGAGAGGTTCGTCTTCCCGCCCGGTCCCGGCTCGATTCGTGCGGTCGTCATCATCGGCCGACCTCATGGGCGCATGGCTGCTTCTTTTCGCGGCCTTCGCCATCGCGACGCGACTGCGCGGCTTGCCGTGGCACGATCGTTGGGCCAAGACCGAGGCGGCGTACGATCCGCCGTTGCGCGCCAGATGACCGATCGAGGGCCATGTTCAATTCCGTCCGCATGACGATCACGGCCGCACGATAGATGCGGCTCAGCGCATCGCACCTCGACATCGGCTACCGCGGCCATCTGGTCGGCCGCGACATCTCGCTGTCGCTCGGGCCCGGCGAGGTTCTTTGCCTGCTCGGCCCCAACGGCGCCGGCAAGACCACGCTGTTCCGCACCCTGCTCGGGCTGCAGCGCCGGCTCGGCGGCCAGATTACCATCGACGAGGATCGGCTCGAGCGGCTCAAGCCGGTCGAGATCGCCCGGCGCATGGCCTACGTGCCGCAGGCCCATGTCACGGAATTCGCCTTCTCGGTCCTCGACGTCGTCCTGATGGGGCGCACGGCGCGGCTCAAGCCCTTTGCCAGCCCGGGTCCGGCCGACGAGCGCATCGCCCGGGAAAAACTCGACGAGCTCGGCATCGGCTCGTTGGCGGAGGCCGACTACACGAAGATTTCCGGCGGGCAGCGCCAGCTCGCGCTGATCGCCAGGGCGCTGGCGCAGGGGGCCCCGATCCTGGTGCTCGACGAGCCGACCGCGAGCCTCGATTTCGGCAACCAGGCCATGGTGCTCGGCCGCATCCGCGATCTCGCCGCCAGTGGCTACGGCATCGTGCTCTCCACCCACGATCCCGATCACGCGCTGATGGTGGCAAGCCGGGTCGCCATTATTGCCGACGGTGGTCTCATCGCCATTGGACTACCGCAGGACGTCGTCACCGGCGAGCTCCTGTCGGCGATCTACCGTACCGACGTGCGGGTGGAGGAAACCATATCGGGTCGGCGGGTGTGCGTGCCGGCCTTGCGGTAGCTGAGACCGAAGCTCCGCGAGGCGGGAACTCGGCAGACGTCGGCGCTTCGTTGCCCGGTGTCAGGCAAAGTTATGAATCTGGTAAGTTGTGTTCTTATAACATTCATCCGATCCCGTCCGGTGCAAGGCGTAATCCTGACGGATCGTCGCGGTGGTTGTAATTATAACAAAATCGCTCCCGAGTAGCGTAAATAAAACGAGTTCTGCAACGACAGGGAAATTGGCGTCCAGTTCATGCGGACCGGTCTTGCGGGCCGGTGGCTGCAAATGGGGTCGAGATGAGCAACGTCTCCATCATATCCGACACGCTTGAAAGCGCCGAATTGATCGGCAGGAAATTGAAGAAATTCTTCGTGCCGCTGTGTTTCGACCGGCATGGCATGCCATCGACGAAGCCCGATCAGCATACCGTCGTGGATATCGACCTTGGCGACGTCAGCGGACTATCCGACGTCAGGAGATGGCTGAAGCGCCGCCCGGTCAAGGGGAAGGTGATCTTTGCTGTCGAGCGCGGCGTCCGGCACCAGGAAGTCCAGGCGTACGCCATGGGTGCGACTGAACTCATTTCCCGTCCGATCGACCGGGATTTGCTTCTCGCAAGGCTCCTGGAGGATGATAAGCCTTCATCGGTCGAAACAGCGATCCCTCCGGTCGAGGACGGCATCGCGTCCGGAATCGATGTACTGCAGGCCATGTTCTCCGCGGTATCCTCGGGAGCCGCGCCTGATCTGGCGTCGGTGGATCGCGCGGGCGAAAAAATCGCTTCTCATATCAGGTCGAACGGGCTCGCCCGATGGATCGACACCGTCCGCCAGCATCACAGCCAGACCTACCAGCATTGCCTGCTGGTCACCGGCCTGGCGGTAACATTCGGTCGTAACCTCGGCTTCGGCAGCGGCGACCAGAAAAAGCTCGCGGTCGCCGGATTGCTGCACGACGTCGGCAAGGCCGGAATTCCGCTCGAGATCCTGGAGAAGCCCGGCCCTCTCGATGCCGGCGAGATCGCAATCATGCGGGAGCACCCGGTGCTGGGGGCCGATGCGCTGCGCAGCGCCAAGGGGCTCGACCCGCAGATGCTTGACATGGTGCTGCATCACCATGAGTACCTCGACGGATCAGGATATCCGCATGGGCTTCAGGCAAATGAGATAGCGGATCTGGTCCGTATCATGACGATCGCGGATGTATTCGGAGCGTTGATCGAGAGGCGTTCCTACAAGGCGCCCTTGCTGGGCGAAGCCGCATACGACATCCTGAAAAGCATGGGGCCAAAGCTGGACAGGGATCTGGTACGCGAGTTTCGACCCATTGTCGCGGCCAACGCCCATTAGGCTGAACTTCGTCTCACGTCGATGCAATGCCGGCAATCCCATCGGCCTCCTCGACATCCGCCATCAGCCGTTTGCCGATCAGGTCGCGCAAGGTTTCCGACGTGCCTCCTCCGAGCGAGCCGTAGCGGGCGCCGCGGTAGAGCCGCGACACCAAATATTCGTCGGTGAAGCCGTAGCCGCCGTGGATCTGCACCGCCTCGCCGGTGACTTTTACCGCCATGTCATTGCAGTAGAGCTTTGCGGTGGCGGCGAGCAGGGCGTCGGGAAACGGGTCGGCGCTGCGGCAGGCGCGGTAGAGCAGGCCGCGTCCCGCCTCGATGTCGCGGAACATGTCGGCGAGCTTCCACCTCATGCCCTGGAACTCGCCGATCGGCCGGCCGAACGCGGTGCGGTCGCGCAGGTATTTGACCGACTCGTCGAACGCGCCCTCGGCGAGCCCCAGCGAGATCGCCGGGTTGAGGCAGCGCTGGGTGTTGAAGGCGTTGATGAGCTTCTTGAAGCCATTTTCGCGCAGCACCACGTTCTCCGCCGGCAGCTCGCAGTCGGTGAAGCGCACCTCGTGCAGATATTCGCCGCCCATGGTGTGAAAGCGCCCGGTGACCGCGAGGCCGGGCGTGCCGCGCTCGACCAGCACGCAGCCGATCCCGTCGCGCCCGGGCTTCTTGTTCACCCGCGAAAACACCACGAACATGCGGGCCTCCTCGGCCCGGCTGATCAGCGTCTTCACGCCGTTGAGGCGGGCGGTGGCGCCGTCGATGTCGACATTGGTGCGGTAGCTCGCCACATCGGTGCCGGCGTCCGGCTCGGTCATGCAGATCGCGAGAATCGACTCGGCGGTGCACACGCCGGGCAGGATGCGCTGCTTGATCGGCCCCGGCGCGTAGGTGGCGATGATGCGGGTCTGCACCCCGACCTCGCCGAGGACCGCCATGGCGGTGACGTAGCAGCCCTTGGCGATCTCCTCCAGCACCAGGGCGGTGTCGAGCACCGGCAGGCCGAGCCCGCCGAAATCCTCCGGCACCGCCATGCCGAGCACGCCGATCTCGGCGAGGCGCTTCATGTTGTCCCACGGAAAGCTGCCGTCCATGTGGGCGAGCCCGCGCGGCTTGAGCTCGCCTTGGGTGATCTCGCGCACGGTCGCGACCATGCGCTTCTGCTCCTCCGTCAGATTGGCGGGCACGCAACACCTCCGCTGCTTTATTTGACGATGATGTGCGGCGTGGCCCACCTCTCCCCGCTTACGGGGAGAGGTCGCCGCCGAAGGCGGCGGGTGAGTGGGACTTGCCGCGCAACGGGCGCTGCGAATTTGCCGCGAGAGCCCCTCACCGCGACCCTCTCCCCGCGAAGAGCGGGGAGAGGGAGAAGACGCGCATCATGCGTGGCCAGCACGCCGCGTTCCTCCGCGTCAGCGGCCCCGGAACTGCGGCTTGCGCTTTTCCATGAAGGCGGTGCGGCCCTCGCGATAATCCTCGCTCTCCATGCAGGCGCGGGCGGCCTCGGTGACCGCGGCGTCGTTGCGGTCGGCGGGATCCTTCAGGACGTTGTCGATGCAGACCTTCGATGCCGCGACCGACAGCGGCGCGTTGCCGGCGATGGTGCGGGCGATGTCGAGCACAACCTCGTCGAGCTTGTCGTCGGCCACCATCTGGTTGATGAGCCCGATGCGTTCCGCCTCGGCGGCCTTGATCCGCGTTCCGGTGTAGAGGATCATCCGCGCATGCGCCGGGCCGACCAGCTGCACCAGCGTGCGCAGCCCGTCGAAACCATAGGCGATGCCGAGCTTGGCCGCCGGAATGCCGAACTCGCTTCCCGCCGTGGCGATCCGCATGTCGGCCTGCATGGCGATAGCGAGCCCGCCGCCCATGCAGAACCCGCGGATCGAGGCGATCACCGGTTTTGCGAATGCCGCAAGCTTCGCCCGTCCGGCGCCGGTCAGCGCCGTGTACTCGGCCTGGGCGTCGGCGGTGGCGCGCCGCTTCTCGAACTGGCTGATATCGGCGCCGGACACGAAGGCTTTTCCGCCGGCGCCCGTCATGATGACGACGCGCACGCCGTCGTCGGCGGCAAAGTCGTCGATGATCTCGCCGAGTCCCTGCCACATCTCGACCGACATGGCGTTGCGCTTTTCCGGCTGGTTGAAGGTGATGAAGCCGATGCCCTCATCCTTGGCGGCGAGCATTTTTCCGTCGGCGTATTCCCGCGGCGGGGTTTTCGGGGTTTTCGCGTCCATCAGACAACTCCCTTGCGGCGAAGGTCGGCGACCTCCGCGTCGGTGTAGCCGGCCGCGCGCAGCACCTCGTCGGTGTGCTGGCCGGCCTCCGGCGTCGGCTGGCGAACCCCCCTCGGCACGCCCGACATGTTGATCGGCGAGGCGACCACGCTGAGCTCGCCGAGGCTCGGGTGGCGCATCGCTGTTGCCATGCCGAGATGCTTCACCTGCGGATCGGCAAAGACCTGGTCGATGGAGTTGATCGGGCCGCAGGGGATGCCGGCGCCCTCGAACAGCTCGATCCAGTGCTCGCCGGGTTTCGTCCGGGTGATCTCGGCGATCGCCGCATTGATCGCCTTGCGGTCGGTGCTCCGGCCCTTGCCGGTCTTCCACTCCTCCTTGGTCTTCCAGTCGGGCCGGGCGATCGCGTCGCAGAACCGGTCCCACATCCTGGCCGAGCTTGCCGCGATGTTGATGTGGCCGTCGCTCGTGGGAAACGCCCCGGTCGGGATCCCGGTCGGGTGGTCGTTGCCGGCCTGCGGCGCCACCTCGTGGCCGATCAGCCAGCGCGAGGCCTGGAAATCCAGCATGAAGATCTGCGCCTCGAGCAGGCTGGTCTGCACCCAGCGCCCGGTCCCGGTGCGCGTGCGCTCCAGCAGCGCCATGGTGATGCCGAGCGCCAAAAGATTGCCGGCGGACAGATCCGCGATCGGGATGCCGACCCTGACCGGCCCCTGTCCGGGCAGGCCGGTGATCGACATCAGCCCGCCCATGCCCTGGGCGATCTGGTCGACGCCGGCGCGCTTGCCGTAGGGCCCGGTCTGCCCGAACCCGCTGATGCTGCCGTAGACGATGCCCGGGTTGATGGCGCGCACGTCGTCATAGGCGACTTTCAGCCGGTGCTTCACCTCGGCGCGCATGTTTTCCACGATCACGTCGGCGGTGCGGGCGAGCCGCATGAAGGCGGCGTGGCCCTCGGGGTCCTTGAGGTTGAGCCGCATCGCCCGCTTGTTGCGGTGCAAATTCTGGAAATCGAAGCCGTGGCGGTTGCCGCCGACGTCGTTGGCCTCCGGCGGCTCGATGCGCACCACGTCGGCGCCCCAGTCGGCGAGGTGGCGAACGCAGGTCGGCCCCGCGCGCGCCAGGGTAAGATCGAGCACCCTGATGCCGGAGAGCGGCAGGCTTTGGCTTTCGGAACGTTGGTCCATCCAGGAATTCCCGAGAACGGATTGGATCGGCGAAGGTCTGCCGGGCGGATTGCCGATGGCGCCGGCAGGCGCCATACAGGGGCCCGAACGGGCGAGGATCGATCCTATCTGATCCGGCGCCGGCAGCGAAACGGGGATCGTCATGACCGATATGCCGAAACGGGTGGACATCCACGAGGAGGGGCCGCGCGAGGGTTTCCAGATCGAGCCCGGGCCGATCGCCACCGCCGACAAGGTCCGCTTCATCGAGGCCCTGGCCGAGACCGGGCTCGACGAGGTGCAGTGCGTCTCCTTCGTCGATCCGCGCCGGGTGCCCGGCATGGCGGATTCGGAAGCCGTGGCGGCGGCGATCCGCCGGCGTCCGGGCGTGCGCTATACCGGAATCTGGCTCAATGTCCGCGGCCTGGAGCGGGCGATCAAAACCTCGATCGACATTTCCGGCGGCCTGCAGATCAGCGCCTCGGAGACTTTCTCCATCCGCAACACCAACAAGAATACCGCCGACACGCTGGCCGAGCAGCGCCGCTCGCTCGAGTTCTACCGCGAGCACGCCATCCCGGTGCGCTCGGCGATCGTGATGACCGCGTTCGGCTGCAATTTCGAGGGGGCGATCTCGCCTGCGCGGGTGCGCGACTGCATCGCCATGCTGCTCGACCTCGCCGCAGAGCACGGTGTCACCATCGAGCTGATGCGGCTCGCCGACACGGTGGGCTGGGCCAACCCGCAGTCGGTCGCCCGGGTGATCGGGACGGTGCGCGAGCGCTGGCCTGACCTCAAGCTTGGCCTGCACCTGCACGACACCCGCGGCACTGGCCTTGCCAACGCCTATGTGGGCCTGACCATGGGGATCGAGAGCTTCGATTCCTCCTGCGCCGGCCTCGGCGGCTGCCCGTTCGCCGGCCACAAGGGCGCGGCCGGCAACATCTGCACCGAGGATCTGGTCTTCATGTGCCACGAGATGGGGATTGCGACCGGCATCGACCTCGACGCGCTGATCGGCTGCGCGCTGATGGCGGAAGAAATTGTCGGCCATCCGCTGCCGGGAAAGATCATGCATGCGGGGAGCCTTGCGAGATTTCGTCAACAGCCGGCCGCATAATCGGTCCGTGCATCGCTGTTGGGCAGTTCAGGGAGCTGTCCTCCGTGCGAATTCCTGCTCCTTGAGCACGCGCCGCAGCACCTTGCCGGTGGCCGTCTTCGGCAGGTCGGCGACGAACACCACCGCGCGGGGATATTTGTAGGGTGCGGTGGTCCGCCGGACATGCTCCTGCAGCTCTTTTGCAAGATCATCCGATGGCGCGAAGCTGGGGCGCAGTACGACAAATGCCTTGACGATCTCGCCGCGCTCGGCGTCGGGAGCGGCGACGGCCGCCAACTCGAGCACCGCGGGATGCTCCATCAGGGCGTTCTCTACCTCCATCGGGCCGATGCGGTAGCCGGCCGACGAGATGATGTCGTCGGTGCGGCCCTCGTAATAGAGATAGCCGTCCGCATCCATCAGGGCGACGTCACCGGTCAGAAAATACTCCTGGCCGTCATGCGTCGCCCGGGTCGCGGCGGTGCGGGCGGGCTCGTTCCAGTAGCCGAGCATGAGCTGCGGGTTCGGCAGCTTGATCGCCAGCTGTCCGCGTTCGCCCGGCGGCAGCGGCACGTTGTGCTCGTCGAGCACGGCGGTCTCGGTGCCGGGCAGCGGCCGGCCCATGGAGCCGGCGCGCGCCGGCATGCGCTCGTGGTTCGCCACCGTCATCAGCGTCTCGGTCTGCCCGTAGGCCTCGATCAGCCGGCACCCGGTCTTCTGCTCCCAGCCGCGCACGACCTCAGGATTGACCATCTCGCCGGCCGACACCGCGAGCCTGAGCTTCGTCAGGTCGTGGCGCGCAAAATCCTGGGCGATCAGGTGGCGGAACTCCGTCGTCGCCGCGCAGAACACGGTGACGCCGCGGCGCGCGATCAGGTCCAGGCGCTGCTGCGGATCGAATTTTCCGTTGTAGAAAAAGACCGTCGAGCCGCAGGTCCACGGCGCGAACAGGATCGAGGTGCCGGCCTTGCTCCAGCCGGTATCCGCTGTGCACCAGACGAGATCGTCCTCGCAAAACTCCTGCCAGTACCAGGCCGACACCCGCCAGGCGTAGAGGCTGCGCGCGGCATGCGTCACGCCCTTGGGCAGGCCGGTCGAGCCCGACGTGTAGTAGATGATCGCCGGCTCCTCGATGCCGGTATCGGCGCAGGCGAACGTGTCGGGCTCGCCTGCCAGCGCGGCCTCCCACTCGCTCCAGCCGGGCGCGGCCCCGACGGCGAGGCGCAGCCGGAAGCCGCTGGCGTCGCCGAATTTTTGCGTGGAGGCGCCGGTGGTGATGGCCGCTACGGCACCGCAATGCGCCACCCGGTAGGCCACGTCCTTTTCGGTCAGCATCTCGATGCAGGGCACCGGAACGGCACCAAGCCTGGTGCAGCCGACCATCGCGACCTGCCATTCGGGGATGCGCGGCAGCATGACGACGATGCGGTCGCCGCGGCGGATGCCGGCGCGGGCCAAAACGTTGGCGAACCGGCTCGACAGCAGGCTCATGTCGCGCCAGGTGAAGCGGCGCTCGCGCCCGGTCTCGTCCTGCCAGATCAGGCAAAGCTTGTCCGGCATCCGCGCCGCCCAGTCGTCGACCACGTCGCGGCCGAAGTTGAACGTCGCCGGCAGCTCCCAGCGGAAGCGGCGGCGGGTCTCCTCGTAGGTGGTGAAGGGGACCTTCATGGGGCCCATTCGATCACACGAGGCCTGCCGCAGGAAGCCGCGGCGCTCAAGCAAGATGGGTCGAGCAAGATCTGGCGCAGGTCAAAGATTCGACTTATAATTGCGGCATCTTCGAACCCACAGGAAAGATGCGGGCGGCATCGGACGGCGTTCCGGTCCGGGCTTCCGCCGGCGCATCCGGCCGCGAGGAGGCGAACGATGGCAAAGGGATCCGAGAGAACCTCTTTCACCCGGGATATCGAGGGCCGCTACCTCTGCAACGACATCACCGAGGTCAATGCCTGGCAGAGCGCCGGCGGCCGGCCGTTCGACGTGATCGTCGTCGGCGGCGGGACGTTCGGCTCGGCGATCGCCGAGCACATCTGGTTCCGGCAGAAACAGGCCGGCGGCGGGTTGCGCACCCTGGTCGTCGAGGCCGGACTGTTCACCGTGCCGGAGCATGTGCAAAACACCGGCATCATGGGGTTCGCCGACCCGGGAACGCCGTTCTTTCTCAACGAGAACGCCCCGCAGCCGGAGCAGCCGCACAACGAGGTGTGGGGCATCCCCTGGAAGTCGTCGATCCCGTTCAAGGGGCTCGCCTATACGGTTGGCGGCCGCTCGCTCTACTGGGGCGGCTGGTCGCCGCGCCTGCTCGACGAGGAGGTGGTAACCTGGCCGGCACCCACCGTTGCCGACCTCGGCAGCCGCTATTTCGACGAGAGCACGAGCCAGATCGGCGTCGATGCGACCAACGACTTCATCTTCGGCGAGCTGCAGAACGCGATGCGCCGGCAGCTGTTCGACGGTATTGCGACGGTCACGGCGGCGATCCCGCTCGCCGAGCTGCCAGCCTCGCCGCTGTTCAAGCCCGGGGAAGATCCCCTCGACCTGCTCGGCCTTCCCTCCGCCGGCGGGCTCTCCCAGGCCGACCTCATGAACCTGCTGAAGCTCGAGGCGCCGCTCGCCGTGCAGGCGCGGCCGCCGCATGCCGGCTTCTTCCCGTTCAACAAGTTCAGCACCGTTCCGCTGCTGATGAAGGCCGCGCGCACGGCGTTCTCCGATTGCAACGGGGTCGACGCCGTCAAGGAATTCATGGTCCTGCCCGACACCCACGTCACCTCGCTGCGCACCCTGCCCACCGCGTCCGGCACCTGGCGGGTCACCGGCGTGGAGACCAGCGCCGGGTTCATCCCCCTGGCTCCGGGCGGCGTTGCGGTGATTGCGCTCGGCACCATCGAGAGCGCCCGGCTCGCGCTCGTCTCCTTCGACGGCAGCGGGCTCGCGACCCTGCCGCGGATGGGCAAGAACCTGATCGCGCATCTCCGGTCGAACCTGGTGTTCCGGGTGCCGCGTTCGGCCTTCCCGGCGCTGATGGCGACGACCGACGAGCTGCAGACCGCCGCCCTGTTCGTCAAGGGCCGCGCCACGCGGGCGAACGGCGACCTGCTCGGGCGCTTCCACCTGCAGATCACGGCGACCGGCGGCGCCAGCACGGTGCCTGCGGACGACGAGCTGTTCCGGAAAATTCCCGACGTCGATTTCTTCGAGCAGCTGAGCACGTCGACCGATACCCATGTGGTGGTGGCGATTCGCGCCATCGGCGAGATGGAGCCCGCCGACCCCGCCGACCCGGCGGCGCATGCGAACCGCGTCGAGCTCGGCGTTTCCACCGACGAGTACAGCGTGCGCCGCGCCGTGGTGACGCTGGCGGCGGGGCCGCGCGACAACGAGCTGTGGAACGTGATGGATGCGGCGACCCAGCAGGTCGCAGCACTGTTCGCCAACGGACAGCCGATGCAGGTCCTTCAGAGCAACCGCGACGGTCTCGGCACCACCCATCACGAAGCCGGAACGTTGTGGATGGGCTCCGACCCGACGCGCAGCGTCACCGCCGACGACGGGCGCTTCCATCAGACCGAAAACCTCTATGCGGCCGGCCCGTGCCTGTTTCCCACCATCGGCTCGCCCAATCCCATGCTCACCGGCATCGCGCTCGCCCGCCGCACCGGCGACCGCATCCTCCAGCCGCCTGCGTTCGCCGCCGAGCCCGGCTTCGACACCCTGTTCGACGGCACGACGCTCGGCGACTGGACGATGTCGACGATCAAGAACCAGCCGGGTCGCGACGATCCCGGCCGCTTCCTGGTGCGCCGCGGCGCGCTCGAGGCGCGGACCGGCAGCGATCTCGGCCTGTTATGGCTCAACCGGCCGGCGCCGCCGCGCTACGTGCTGCGGCTGCAATGGATGATGACGGCGCCCGACGACAATTCCGGGGTCTTTGTCGGCTTTCCGGATCCGCGCGGGGAGGGCTACGACAACACCGCCTATGTGGGGGTGAATTTCGGCTTCGAGGTCCAGATCGACGAGCTCGCGCGCCCCGACCAGGCGCCGATCCACCGCACCGGCGCGATCTATTCGTTCAAGGGACCGACCGACGGACCGCTGGTCGTCCGCCCGCCCGGCGAGTGGAACGATTATGAGATCACGGTCGACGGCGCCGACCTGACGGTCGGGCTCAACGGCAGCGTCGTGAACCGGTTCCATTTCACCGGCGATCCGCAGTCGCCGCGCCGCGGGCTGCCCTCGACCGCGCAGGAGCCGCGTTTCATCGGGCTGCAGACCCATACCGGCCGCGTCCTCTTTCGCCACATCGCCTGGAAGGCGCTGTGAGCCCCGCGCCGAGCCTGCTGCCGCTCGGGACGCTCGGTGCCGTCGAGACCAACGGCGTGGTGACGTTCGGCCTCTGGCTGCCCTGGGTCGCGGCGGCCGACGGCAATGCGGTCACCGTCAAGATCATCCACGAGGCGGACCAGTTCCTGCAGGCCGTGCCGCCCCGCGAGTTCCCGCTGACCCACGAGGTTCGCGCGCCGTACGGGGACTTCTGGTCGGCCACGGTGCCGATTGCCGGCACCGCGCCCGCGGTGCCCGGCTCGGCCTGGGGGAGCCAGGGCCGCTACGTCTATCGCTACACCATCGTCAACCCGAACGTCGGCACGCTCGACTGGATCGTCGATCCCTTCGCCCGCGAGTTCGGCGTCGGCAAGCTGTCGGCGTTCACGCTGGGCTATCGGCCCTACGTCTGGAGCGCCGCGGAGAGCAACTGGCGGACGCCGGCGCTCGCCGATCTGATTCTCTATGAGATCGACATTGCCGAGCTCGGCGGCGATCTCGAGCGCACCGGCGAGCTGATGGCCTATCTGGCCGATCTCGGCGTCAATGGCATCGAGGTGATGCCGCTCTCCAACGTGGCGGCCACGGTCGACTGGGGTTATCTGCCGATCGGCTATTTCGGCGTCGACGAGCGGTTCGGCAAGCGCTCGGACTTCCAGCAGCTGGTCGACATCGCCCACCAGCACGGCATCGCCGTCATCGTCGACGTCGTCTACGGACATACCGGCGTGGATTTCGGCTATTACGACGCCTACACGCGCCTCGCATACCACGACAACCCGTTCATGGGGCCGTTCGCCAAGGACTATTTCAGCAATTTCGGCAAGAGCACGGATTTCCGGCGAGAGCTCACGCGCGACTATTTCTTCACTGCGAGCCACCACTGGCTCGAGGTCTATCACGTCGACGGGTTCCGCTACGACTGCGTGCCGAACTGGTGGGACGGGCCGCTCGGTGTCGGCTATGCGAGCCACGTCTACGAAATCTATCGGCTCGCCCGGACGAGGATCGCGGAAGGTCGTGCCTACTGGGGCCGGTTCGACGCCGGCGCCGGCGCGCCGCTCGGTCTCATCCAGGTCGCCGAGCAGCTGGAAGGCCCCGAGGAGGTGCTGCGCGCCACCTATTCGAACGCCACCTGGCAGAACCGGACGTTCGACGCCGCCCGCGCGGTCGCGCGCGGCGACCGCGGGCGCCTCGCCGACTGGGGCCTGTCGCTCGGCCTGCTGGGCTATCCCGAGCAGGAGAGCACCAACGGCGACGTGATCCCGAAGACCGCGCTGCAATATATCGAGAACCACGATCACGAACGCTTCCTGTGCAATTTTGGTCTGTACAATCCCGACGAGGCCGGCGACCCGCTCTTCCTCCAGGGCGATCGCAGCCGCTGGTACATGCTGCAGCCCTACCTGATCGCGCTCATCATGAGCAAAGGCGTGCCGATGCTGTGGCAGGGCCAGGAGCTTGCGGAAAACTATTTTCTTCCCGACATCGGCGCCGGGCGGGTGTCGCTGTTGCGGGCGCTGCGCTGGGACTATTTCTATGACCCGGCCGGCAGGGCGATCGTCGGGCTGGTGAGAAAACTTTTGCGCATCCGGCGCGAGCGCGATCACATCCGCAAGGGGAGCTTCTTCTTCTTCAACGACTGGGGCCGCTATCAGAGCCTCGGGGTGCTGCTGTTCGCCCGCTACGATGGGCCGCGTTATACGCTGGTCGCCGTGAATACCGGCGATACCGCGCAGACGGTGCCGTTCTGGTTCCCGGTCGCCAGCGACTATGTCGAGGAGCTGCACGGAGGCGACCTCGACCTCCAGGCGGTTCCGGCGCTCGGGCAAGTTTTCCTGACGATCCCGTCGCACTACGGGCGGATCTGGACCACGGCCTGATCCCTCATGATGTCGCACCGGCTGTCGCGGACCACCGCGGCCGCGGTAGAAAGACCGGGAAGCGAATCGCGGCGGTGCTGCTGAGGATTTTTTCTGATGGCCCGACGAGCGGGAAGCGCCGACCTGCCGCTGCATGGCGGGCACGTGCCAAAATGGCTGGCGGATCGGATGACCCGCCTCGGCACCGTCATGAGCGAGGCCATCGTCCACCACTATGGGCGCGACGAGCTGCTGCGCCGCTTGGCGCACCCGTTCTGGTTCCAGTCGTTCGGCGCCGTGATGGGCATGGACTGGCATTCCTCCGGCATCACCACCAGCGTGATCGGCGCGCTCAAGCGCGGGCTCGCGCCGCTGGAAAGAGAGCTCGGCATTCATGTCTGCGGCGGGCGCGGAAAACATTCGCGGCAGACCCCGCAGGAGCTGGTGGCGATCGGCGAACGCGTCGGGTTCGACGGCGCCGCGCTCGCCGAGGCGAGCCGCCTGGTGGCCAAGGTCGACAGCGCCGCCGTTCAGGACGGCTTCGACCTTTATCTGCACGGCTTCATCGTTACCGACGATGGACACTGGGTCGTGGTCCAGCAGGGGATGAACGGCGAGATCAGGCAGGCTCGGCGCTACCATTGGCTGTCCGAAGGGTTGAAGAGTTTCGTCGACGCGCCGCATGCGGCGATCGACGGGCCGGGGCAGGGCGAGATCGTCAATCTCACCGACCGCCGGGCGGACGCCTCGCGACGCGGCCAGCTCGAGCTTCTTGTCCGCCTCGGACCGGACGGAATCGTCGCCGAGTTTTCCAGGCTCGCGGCCGACGACGCCAGGCGCGCATCACCGCCGCCGGCGCAGCCGCTGCTGCCGCATCTCCAGCTTCCCGCCCACCACGAGGTGCGCGCGAGCGACGTCGTGGCGCCGCGGCTGCACGGCAACCTGGCGGCGGCCGCCGATCGCGGCCCGTCGGATTTTTCTGAGCTGCTGCTGACGCCCGGGGTCGGCGCGCGCACCGTGCGCGCGCTCGCCATGGTGGCCGAGGTTTTGCACGGCGCGCCGTGCCGCTTCACCGACCCGGCCCGGTTCTCGCTGGCCCATGGCGGCAAGGACGGCCATCCGTTTCCGGTGCCGCTCACGGTCTACGACCGGACGATCGCGGTGCTCAAATCCGCGCTGCGCAATGCGAAGCTCGGCCGCGAGGAGGAGCTCGGTGCGCTCAAACGGCTCGACGCCCAGGCCCGGCTGCTCGAGCGCCACGCTACCGGCCCGAGCGTGGAAAAACTGATCGCCGACGAGCGGCAGCGCTCGCCGGACTATGGCGGCCGCACCGTGTTCGGATGGGCAAGCGCGCCGGCGAATGAGGGGCGCTCGTAGGGTGGGCCAATCGCTCGGACGGCAGGGCAGACGAGGCGATGCGCTGCGGGCGATTTGCCCACGCTGTCCGATGGCCGCCTTCCGTTGCACGACGGCAAGGCCGACCGCGTGGGCAACGCGGACCTGGCGCCGTGCCCCGATCCTGACGCAGCGGCCGCCGTTGCCCACCCTACGACGCTTCCTGTTGGTAGGGTGGGCAAGGGCGGCCGAGACGTCGCGGCTTTGTTACGGCGTGTGCTCCGTCCTTGCCCACGCTGGATGGCGCGTCATATTTGTTTGGTAATGCCTGACCGCGTGGGCAACGCGGGATGTCACGCGGTGCGGTAATCAAAGATTTGTGGCCGCGTTGCCCACCCTACGCGCCAGTAGGGTGGGCAAATCGCTGGGACGGCAGGGCAGACGTGGCGATGCGCTGCGGGCGATTTGCCCACGCTGTCCGATGGCCGCTTCGTCCGCGCGTGGGCAAATCGCTCACGAGGCTTGGCGCGGGCGAAGCGCATTCGTTTGGACGACGGCAAGGCCGACCGCGTGGGCAACGCGGACCAGGCGCCGTGCCCCGATCCAGACGCAGCGGCCGCCGTTGCCCACCCTGTCACTTGTTTGTTTGATGGGTTTCGCGCAAAGAGCGCTCAACCCATCCTACGAACCATAGCGCTCCGCCGCCCTGGCGCGGGCCTTGGCGGCCTCGACCTCGCGATCGCGCGGCGGCGCATGGGTCACCAGCGAGGCGAGCAGCTCATGGGCGGCGCCGGTGACCTTTTCCACCGCGCGATCGAAGGCCGCCTCATTGGCTTTCGAGGGCCGGGCAAAGCCGCTGAGCTTGCGGACGAATTGCAGCGCCGACGCGCGGATCTCGTCGTCGGTGGCGGGCGGGGCGAAATTGTGCAGCGTCTTGATGTTTCGACACATGAACGCATCCTCGTCGATTCGATGCTCGGCGCTTGCCGTCGGCGTCACCGCTTCCTGCGCCGGGCGAGCACCGCTTCATATGCGGCGCGGAGCGTGGCGGCAACGGAGATGCTGCCTGCCCGCGCCGGGGCGCCGAGATGGGTGGTGCGCAGCTCGGCCATGAACGCCTCCCACATCTTCGGGCCGCCTTCCTCCAGGAGCTGGGCGCGGATGGAAAGCTCCTCGGTGACGGCAAGGTATTTGCGTCCCCAGGCGCCCATCTGCGCCAGCACCGGCAGCAGGGCGATGCCCTGCTCGGTGAGGCTGTAGACCGCCTTCTGCTTGTGGCTCGGGTCGTCGGCCCGGCTGATGATGCCCTGGTCGACCAGCCGCTTGAGCCGGTCGGCCAAAATATTCGACGCGATGCCTTCCTCGGATTTGAGCAGCAGCTCGCGGAAATGCCGGCGGTTGCCGAACATCATGTCGCGGATCACCAGCAGGCTCCATTTGTCGCCCACCACCTCGAGGGTGAGATTGATCGGGCAGCCCGACCTGTGGGTGTCGTTCATCGCTCGCCTGCGAAAAAAATCGGTTGCATCCTCGCATCAGTATCCGTACAGTGCAACTGGTTGCAAAACGCAATCACTGTGCAATCGGACCCGAGATGGAGACCGCCATGAGCGAACGATCCGCCCACCATGCCACCTTTGTCATCGAGCGCACCTTCGACGCCGCGCCGTCGCGCGTCTTCCGCATGTTTTCCGATCCCGCCGCCAAGGCGCGCTGGTTCAGCGGCCCCGAGGAGTGGGTGAGCCACGAGCGCGCGTTCGATTTCCGCGTCGGCGGCGAGGAGCGCTCGAGCGGCGGCCCGAAGGGCGGAACGGTCCATGCCTTCAGGTGCCGGTATGAGGACATCGTGCCCGACGAGCGCATCGTCTACAGCTACGACATGCATCTCGATGCCGACCGGATCTCGGTCTCGCTGACGACGATCGAATTCAAGCCGGCCGGCGCCGGCACGCGGGTGATCTTCACCGAGCAGGGCGTCTTTCTCGACGGTTTTGACGGCGCGGCCGGCCGCGAGCAGGGATCGCGCTGGCTGCTGGACAAGCTCGGCGCGGCGCTCGAGCACGAGCCGGCGAGCGCCTGAATTGGGACCGATGTCGCATGTGGGGCAGGGGGCGGGGCACGCCCTCTGGCGCGCCGGTCGCCGGAGGACTATGTCGGCGTCGCCGGGCATCGTCTCCATCCCGGCTCGGCCGCGCGACGCGTCCTTTTTTCGCAACCGACCATCCTCCATGCAGCCAATCATTTCCGTCAGCAATCTCAGCAAGACCTATGCGTCGGGTTTCCAGGCGCTCAAGAGCGTCGATCTGGAGGTGCGGCGCGGAGAAATTTTTGCCTTGCTGGGACCCAACGGCGCCGGCAAGACGACGCTGATCGGCATCATCTGCGGGATCCTCAAGGCCTCGGGCGGCTCGGTCTCGGTCGACGGCCACGACATCATCACCGATTACCGCGCCGCCCGCTCGCTGATCGGGCTGGTGCCGCAGGAGCTCACCACCGACGCGTTCGAGACCGTGTGGGCCACCGTGACCTTCAGCCGCGGCCTGTTCGGCAAGAAACCCAACCCCGCCCATCTGGAGAAGGTGCTGAGGGACCTTTCGCTGTGGGACCGCAAGGACAGCAAGATCATGACGCTGTCCGGCGGCATGAAGCGCCGGGTGCTGATCGCCAAGGCGCTGTCGCACGAGCCGCAGATCCTCTTTCTCGATGAGCCGACCGCCGGCGTCGACGTCGAGCTGCGCAAGGACATGTGGCAGGTGGTCCGCTCGCTGCGCGCCGCCGGCGTCACCATCATCCTCACCACCCATTACATCGAGGAGGCCGAGGACATGGCCGACCGGATCGGCGTGATCGACCACGGAGAACTCGTCCTGGTCGAGGACAAGGCCGAGCTGATGCGCAAGCTCGGGCAGAAGCAGCTGATCCTGCATCTCCACCACCGGCTCGACGCGGTGCCGGACGAGCTCGCCGCCCATCCCCTGGCGCTGGCGGCCGGCGGCACCGAGCTCGTCTTCACCTACGACACCCAGCGCGAGCGCACCGGCATCACCGCGCTGCTCGACGATCTCGGCCGCGCCGGCATCGGCTTTCGCGACCTGCACACCACGCAGAGCTCGCTCGAGGACATTTTTGTCGGATTGGTGAGTCGCAGAAAATGAATCTTGGCGCCGTACGGGCAATCTATCGTTTCGAGATGGCGCGCACCGGCCGCACGCTGATGCAGAGCATCGTGTCGCCGGTGCTGTCGACCTCGCTCTATTTCGTGGTGTTCGGCGCCGCGATCGGCTCGCGCATCAGCGAGATCGAGGGCGTCGGCTACGGCGCCTTCATCGTCCCCGGGCTGATCATGCTCACCGTGCTCACCCAGAGCGTGATGAACGCCTCGTTCGGCATCTACATGCCGCGCTTCATCGGCACGATCTACGAGATTCTTTCGGCGCCGGTATCCTATGTCGAGATCGTGCTCGGCTACGTCGGTGCGGCGGCCACCAAGTCGATCATCCTCGGCCTGATCATCCTGGCCACCTCGGCCCTGTTCGTGCCGCTCAGGATCGCCCATCCCGCCTGGATGCTGGCATTCCTCGTGCTCACCGCCGCGACCTTCAGCCTGTTCGGATTCATCATCGGCATCTGGGCCGACGGTTTCGAGAAGGTGCAGATCGTGCCGCTCCTGGTGATCACGCCGCTGACTTTTCTCGGCGGCACCTTCTACTCCACCAGCGTGCTGCCGGAGCCGTGGCAGACCGTCACCCTGTTCAATCCGATGGTCTACCTGATCAGCGGGTTCCGCTGGAGCTTTTTCGAGATCGCCGACGTCAATGTCGGCATCAGCCTGGCGATGACCGTCCTGTTCCTGGTCCTCTGCCTGGGCGCGGTGTCGTGGATCTTCAAGACGGGGTACCGGCTGAAGAATTGACGCTTGGCGGACCAGTCGAGCTCACGGTTTGACAAGATGGGTCGGTTTTGAGATCATTGAGATCAATGCTCTCAAAGGGGCCCTCGATGGCAGGCAATCTCCATGTGCGCAATCTCGAAGACGAGCTGATCGCCCGGCTGAAGCGGCGGGCCGCCCGGCACGGCCGGTCGACCGAGGCCGAGCACCGGGAGATTCTGCGCCAGGCTCTCGCCACTGAGACTGAACCTTCGTTCGAGACGTTGGCGGCGGATTTACGCAAGCTCACCAGGGACCGGAAGCAGACACCGTCGGAAATCCTGCTGCGTGAAGGACGCGAGGAGCGGTGAACACGCTCGTCGTCGACGCCAGCATCGCCGTCAAATGGGTCGTCGAAGAGGCCGGTACAGCCGAGGCGCTGTCGCTGCGCAAGCAGGCCAAGTTGATCGCACCTGAGCTCCTGGTCGCCGAATGCGCGAACATCCTCTGGAAGAAAGTTCGCCGGGATGAATTGTCAAAGGACCAAGCGATTTTTGCTGCTCGTTTGCTCCAGGGTGCTGATATTGAATTGTTGCCGAGTCGATCGCTGCTCGAGACCGCGACGTCGATAGCGGTCGACTTGGACCATCCTGCCTATGACTGCGTGTACATCGCCCTCGCGGCAGCAAACGATTGCCCTTTCGTAACCGCCGACGAACGTTTGGTGCGCAAGGTCGGCCAGGGCGCGGGCGGCGCATTCCGTGACCGCGTGATCTCTTTGGCCGCTGCCGCAGCGCGTTTCGCCAATTCTTGAGTGATGCCTCAAGGTCGCTTCCGAGGCACAATTGTCGCCGCAACGATGGACGAAACCGGGATGTTTTCGACGCGATCGCAGCTATTTCGTCGTGTTTCGTGCGCTTTTCCGTTTATCCTCGCTGTCGTTTGCCTGCAGCTGTCCGCGCAGCGGCCGGCCTTGGCGCAAGCGGGCGCCGTCCCCGTTGACTCGGCCGCGACGCCGCTGAGGAAGAGCGGCTATGCGCTCGGCGACGAGCGCTGCGGCGAGGCTCCCCTGGCATTTCCCAAACTGCGCATCGGCATGCGGTCCGGCTATTGCGCCGGCCTGGTGGCGAGCAAGGACGACGGCCTCGTTTTTCCGCGCTCCATCGTGCAGGTGCCGGGTAGCCGCCTGTTCGTCGTTGCCGACATGGGCGGATGGAGCCCCGGGAGAGGGCGTCTGCTGCTGCTCGATCCCGAAGCGCCGGCGGGCAAGCGCCTGACCGTGCTCCTGGCCAAGCTCGATTTTCCCCACGGGCTGGCGGTCGGCATCGACCGCCGCGTCTATGCGAGCACCGACCAGAAGATTTTTCGCTTCGATCCGCTGGCAAAGCAGCCGCAGACCACGGTCGAGACGATCATTCAGGGCCTGCCGGGTCGCCGCGTCACGCTCTCCGACGGGAGCGTGGTGGAGGAAAGCGCCCATCCGCTCAAGCTGTTCGTGTTCGACAAGACCGGCCGGCTCTACGTGAACATCGGCGCGCCGACCGACAACTGCCTCGGCAAGACGCCCGGGCGTTGCCCGGCGGGCGAGGGCGCCAATCCGCTCGCCGCGATCTGGGCGTTCACGCCGCCTGAGGGCGGAAT
Source organism: uncultured Alphaproteobacteria bacterium (assembly GCA_963755055.1). Lineage (GTDB taxonomy): Bacteria > Pseudomonadota > Alphaproteobacteria > Rhizobiales > Xanthobacteraceae > AP-16. The sequence goes on from CAVWIS010000023.1 coordinate 63,644, forward strand.
CTTCAAGGCGCTGAAACCGGGCGACGCCAACCCGCCGCGCGAGATTTTTGCCCGCGGCCTGCGCAACTCGATGGCGCTGGCCGTGCACCCGGAATTCCCCGCGGCGGGATCGGCCTTCCTGCAGGCCGAGAATGCCCGCGATCTGCCCGATCCCATGGAGCCCAACGAGGAGCTCAATGCGGTGGAGAAGGGACGGCACTACGGCTGGCCCTATTGTTACGACCTCACCACGACCAGCCCGGAATTCAAGGTTTTCCTGCAGACCAGGAGCGAATACCAGAAGCTCTGCACCGATGCGGCGGTCTACCGGCAGCCGCATTCGCTGATGCCGCCGCACGCCGCTCCCCTCGGCATGCTGTATTACCACGGCGCAAAATTCCCCGAGCTCGACGGCCGGCTGGTGGTGGCGCTCCATGGCTACCGGCCGACCGGCAGCCGCGTCATCTTCTATGACGTCGACGCCAAGGGGTTTCCGGCCGTCAGCCCGCCGCCCGTGCGGTACGGCGTCAACTGCGCGGCGGAACCGACGCGGGTTTTTCAGACCGGGCAGGGCAACGAGGTTCCGGCGGCGCCGTTCAACGAGCTGATGTCCGGCTGGTACAAGGTGAACGGCGTGCGGCCGCAGGGCGCGCCGGTCGGCATGACCGTCGCCGCCGACGGCGCGCTGTGGATCGTCGAGGACAAGAACCAGGCGATCCTGCGGATCGATGCGGCGCCGTCCGCTACGGCCGAGATCCTGCCGTGCGATGCCAGGACCGGGGAGCAGATCGCTGCGCTCGTCGAATTCGTCGCCAAGGACGCCGAGAGCGGCAGGCGCCTGACGCAGGTCCGCTCGCAACTGATCGAAAAACATTGCCTGGGTTGTCATTCCGACTTCGACCTGAAGCCCGGGATGAGCGATGTGCAAAAGGACACAGCGGTGCTGCGCTTCCTGCTCGCCCAGGACGGATGGGTCTATCCGGGCGATCCCGATTCCGGCCGCCTGCATGCCCGCGTCTGGGGCAAGGGCGCCGAGCGGGTGATGCCGGCGAACGGGCTGGAGCTGATCGCCAGGGATCCGGCCTACAAGGCGCTCATCGGGACGCTCGATCTGTTTGTCGCCAGGATGGTGCCGGGAGAGCGCAAGCGGCTTGCGCTCGGGCAACGGGTCGCGCGCGACCTGCGGAACCGCGCCGGAAAGGTGTGCGGCTCGCTTCCCAACGGCACGCTCGTCGTGGTCGTCGACAGGAGCCCGAAGGAAAAGCCGCTGTTCAGCCGCATTTTCCGTCCAGCGGATCAGTATCTCAACGGCGACTGCGTCGACGGTGGCGGCTATTATATCGAGCAGAAATATCTTGGCGGTCTTTGAGCTTCTGCTCGCCGGCCTGATCGGCGCCGCGGCCGCGGAGCCCGCGCCCGATCGCAGCCGCCAAGTCACGCCGCCCGGAGAGTACACGTTCGGCATCGAGGGGCCGGCGGTCGACGCGGCCGGTACCTTGTACGTGGTCAACTTCCGCCGGCAGGGGATGATCGGACGCCTGCGCCCCGGCGCGTCGGAGTCGGAGCTGTTCGCCGAGCTTCCGCCGGGAAGCATCGGCAACGCCATCCGTTTCGATCGCGACGGGCGCATGTATGTCGCCGACTACAAGAATCACAATGTGTTCGTGCTCGAGCGCGGCAGCGCGGAGCCGCGGATCTATTTCCACTCCGATACGTTCAACCAGCCGAACGATCTGACGATCGCCGAGGACGGCACCATCTATGCGAGCGATCCGAGCTGGCGCCGCCGCGACGGCCAGGTGTGGCGCATCACCCGCGGGCCCGACGGCGAAGGCCACGGTGAGGTGATGGCGAGCGAGCGGAAGATGGGGACCGCCAACGGCATCGATCTCAGCCCGGACGGAAAAACCCTCTATGTGGGTGAATCGGAAACGCGCGAGATCTGGGCCTACCGGCTCGACGGAGAAAAACTGGTGGCGCCGCGGCTGGTGAAGAGGTTCGCCGATTTCAGCCTCGACGGGCTGCGCACCGATATCGACGGCCGGCTCCTGGTGGCGAGGATTTTGAAGGGCACTGTGGTGGTGCTGTCGCCCGACGGCCAGGTGACGCGCGAAATTTCCCTGCAGGCCAAGGAGCCGACCAACCTCGCCTTCGGCGGACCCGACGGACGCACGGTCTTTGTCACCCAGCGGAAGGGTGGCTTCATCGAATCGTTCCGTGTCGACCGCCCCGGACGCGAGTATTGTGTGCAGGTGCCTGATGCTTCCTGCCGCGCGCCCGCCGGTCCGCAGACCAGGCGGTCGGCGCCGACACTATCGAAATAACTCTACCATGGGATTTTTCGACCGGCTGTGGAAGGCGATCAGCGAGGTTCTGTTCGCCGACGGACAGGAATCCGCCGGCGAGGCGGATGCGCGCGCCCGCGCCCGGGCGATCGCGCCTGTCGTGTGGCTCCTCGGCAAGACCGGCGCCGGCAAGACCGCTACCGTGGCGGCGCTCACCGGCGACCCGCGCGCCGAGGTCGGCGCCGGGTTTGAGCCCTGCACGCGGACCACTTCGTTCTACGATGTGCCACCGGAGGCGCCGCTGCTGCGCTTTCTCGACACCCGCGGGCTCGGCGAGGTGGACTACGACCCGGCGGCGGACATCGCCTGGTGCGAGGGCCAATCGCATCTCCTGCTCGTGGTGATGCAGGTCGCCGACCCGGTGCAGGACACGGTCCTGCGCGTTCTCCACGAGGCGCGCCGCCATCATCCCGACTGGCCGGTGGTGGTTGCGCAGACCGGCCTGCACCGCCTCTATCCGGCCGGCACCGCGCATCTCGTGCCGTACCCGTTCCGCGCCGACCAGGACGAAGCGCCGGCGAGCATCCCTCACGCGCTGCGGCAGGCGCTCGCCCATCAGCGAAAACTGTTCGAAGGCTTGCGCGGGCCACGGCCACGCTTCGTGCCCGTCGACTTCACATTGCCGGAAGACGGCTTTCCGCCGCAGGATTTCGGTCTCGAGGCATTGTCGGAGGCCCTCGGGCAAGCCGGGCCGCTCGCCGTCGAGGCGCTATATCGCGCCAGCGCTGACACCGAGAGCGACCTGATCCGTGCCAAGGCGCGACCGCTGATCTACGGTTATGGCGCGGCGGCCGCCGGTGCCGGCGCCATTCCGATCCCGCTGGTCGGCGTCGGCGGGCTCGCCGGCGTGCTGGCACTGGTGCTGCGGACACTGTCGGGCCGGTACGGGGTCGCCTGGACGCCGGGCGCGTTCGCCCAATTCACCGCTGCCGTCGGCGGCGGGGCGCTTATCTGGTGGGGCCTGAGATACGGTTTGCGCGAGTTGCTGAAGCTCATTCCCGTCATCGGTTCCGCGGCGGCCGGGGCCCTCAATGCGGCGGCCGCCTTCGCGATCACCGTCGGGGTCGGCGAGGCGGCGTGCGTGTGGCTCGGCTATCGGCGACGCGGACTGACGGCACCCGACGCCGAGGTCCGCCGCGCCTTCGCCGAAGGGCTTTCGACCGGCCTCCGGCAGGCGCGGCGGCACGGCCGGACTTACGCCCGGCAGCCGGCATGACCATCGCCGACGCATTGCGTCGCCACTGGCGGGAGGCCGCCCTGGCGCTGTTGTTTGCGATCCCCTGGCTGTCGCTGCTGGCCCTCGGCCTGCTGTGGCTATGGCAGGGCGGTCATGTGCTCGTCTGGGCGGTGGCAGCCGCCGCCTTGGCGCTCGCCGCCCTGCCGCTGCAGCGCGCGGTCCGGCGGCAGGCCGACGCCGAGGCCCGCCTGGCGCTGGGGGATCTCGCCGCCCCTGCGTCCGGGTGGAACGCGCCCGAGCGCGCGGCCTGGGTCCAGGTGCTGGCAATGGCCGACGCCGCCGCACCGCTGTCGTTCACCGAGACCGAGCCACCGCTCGCGCTGGTCCGCGATACGGTCGCGGCCGTCGCCAGGCATTTCCATCCGGAAGCCGGCGATCCGTGGGCGCAGTTCACGTTTCCTGAAGTGCTGCTGCTCGCCGAGCGCTTGGCGCGCGACCTGCGTCGCGAGGCGCTGCGCCACATCCCGGGGATCAGGGCCATGCGGCTCAGCCATCTGCTCTGGGTCCGCCGCCAGAGCGTGCGCTACGGCGAGACGGCGCGGCGCGGCTGGCGCATCGGCTACGGCCTGTGGCGGGCGGCCCGCGCGACGCTCAACCCGCTCCAGGCCGCCGTGCAGGAGGCACGCGAGTTCATCACCGGAAAAACCCAGGACGTCCTGTCCCACCGCCTGCGCGCCTACGCGACGCGCCTGCTGGTGCTCGAGGTCGGTCGCGCGGCGATCGATCTCTATTCCGGACGGCTGGCGCTGTCCGAGGACGACCTCAATGCCGCGCGCGAGCACGATTTGGCGGGACCGGAGGCCGAGATCGTCGCCCCGGTGCGCATCCTGCTGGCCGGCCAGGTCAATGCCGGCAAGTCGAGCTTGGTGAATGCGCTGGCGCAGGAAGTGCGCTGCGCCGTCGGGCCGCTGCCGACGACTGCGGGCGCCGCGGAACATCCGCTCGCTCTCGAAGGGCGTCCGGCCGTGGTGCTGGTCGACACCGCCGGCCTCGGCGACCGCGCTGCGATCGCCGAGCTGCTGCGGCAGGCAGCGCGGGCGGATCTCGTCCTCTGGGTCGCGGCGGCGACGCAGCCCGCCCGCGAGCCCGACCGGATCCATCTCGAGGCGCTACGGTCATGGGCCGCAACACAGCTGGAGCGGCGGCCGCCTCCCGTCCTCCTGGCACTGACGCATGTGGACGAGCTGCGCCCCGCCGCCGAGTGGTCTCCGCCCTACGACATCGCGACCCCCGTGCGGCCGAAGGCTCAGGCGATCCGCTCGGCCCTCGACGCGGTCGCGCGCGCGCTCGATGTCCCGGCCGATACCGTGGTGCCGGTCGCGATGCCGCCTGGCCGCGACGCCTACAATCTCGACGCCCTGTGGGGGCGGATCGCGCTCGAGCTCGACGAGGCGAAGCTGGTCCAGCTCGACCGGCTGCGGCTCGGCCGATCGGCAATCAGGCTGCGCGAGATCGCCCGGCAGCTCGGCAGCGCCGGACGGCTGATCGTGAAGGGAATCATCGAGGCGCCGGCCGCATCGCCCCCGGCGGGATCGCCGCCACGGCCAGGCGAGCGCGGCGCCGGCGAATGAGATCGTTTGTTTGATCGCTCGCCCGCGCGCCTTTAGTAAAACACCTCCGGCGGCATCCCGAGGAGGATCTGACCCACCGCCTCGAAATGCGCGCCGCGCGACTGGATCTGCTGCGACAGCGTGTGCATGTCGCGGAAGCGGCGCTCGAACGGGCTGCCGGGAAAGATCGCGTCGACGCCGGCGGCCTTGTAGGTCATATCCGCCACCTCGATCGCGCCGTGGATCGCATTGGCGCAGGCGAGCCGCACCCGCGCGCGGTCGCCGGTCCCGATCGCCGCGACGTCGTCGGCCTGCGCGTAGATCGACCGCAGCGTCTCGACCAGATAGGCGCGCGCCGAGCCGAGCCGGGCCTCGGCGCGGGCGACGTCCGCCTGCACGACGGCATTGTCGGCGAGGCGGCCGAGCCCGCGCGGCGCTTTCCGGCAGGCGAGCGCGATGAATTCCGCCAGCATGGCGTCGGCGATACCCAGTGCCACCGCCGACGCGCCGACCGCATAGAGGCCCTGCTGGGTGAATGCATAGAGCGGCCCGCGCTCGCGCCGCAACTCCGGCTCCTCGCGGGTGGTGCTGAAGGCCTCGGGCACGAACAGGTTTTCGATGCTGTAGGAGTCCGAGGCGGTGCCGCGGAGCCCGATCGGGTTCCATTTGTCGATCAGGGTGGCCTGCCCGGCGGGAAACAGCAGCGTGCGGATCAGCGGCCGGCCGAGCCGGTTGAGGCGGAGCGACCCGTCGGCCTCCACCACCGGACAATGCACGCCCATCCAGGTGGCGTTGCGGCAGCCGCTGGCGAAATCCCAGGTGCCGCTGACCCGGTAGCCGCCGGGAACGGCGTTCGCCCGGATGCCATTGGGCGGTCCCCAGGCGAGGATGGTCGGCTCGTCGCCGAATATCGTCGCAAGCGCTTCCGGCTCGAGAAAAGCCGCGATCAGGCCCGCGCTGTTGCCGACGAAAATGTTCCAGCCGACCGAGGCGTCGTGGCGGGAGAGTTCCTCGACCGCCAGCAGGTAGGTTGCGGGCTCGATCTGGTCGCCGCCGGCCGAGCGCGGCAGCAGCATGCGGAACATCCGCGCCTCGTGCAGCTCCGTCAGCAATTCCGTCGGAATGCGCCGCGTGCGCTCGATCGTGTCGGCCGCCGCCTCGATCGCCGCGCCGAGATCGCGGGCTCGTGCGATCGGGTCGGGAAAAGTCTGGATATCCATGGGCCACCCGGTTCGCCGCCATTGCGGCAAAGGCGGGCGGCGCTGTCAACGCATGATCGCGCATGGCGGAGAGCCGGGTTTGGGGATTCTGGTAAAACCCGGCAGGATCGGCACCGCGGTTGTGCGAAGGCGAAATCGGCCATGAAGCCGTTCCGTTTCGGTGTGAACCTGTGGCACGCGCGAACCCGCGCCGAATGGCGCGACAAGGCGCGCAAGGCCGAGGATCTCGGCTTCGCCACCCTGACTGTCCCGGATCACCTCACCGATTTCCTGGCGCCGATGCCGGCGGCGGTCAGCGCGGCGGACGCCACGACGGTGATCCGCGTCGGCACCAACGTGCTCAACAACGATCTCCGTCATCCGGTGCTGGTCGCCCGCGAAGCCGCCACCGTCGACCTCCTGGCCGACGGACGGCTCCAGCTCGGCCTCGGGGCCGGCAGCATCCAGGCGGAATACGACCAGGCCGGGTTGCGCTTCGACAGCGGGGCCACCCGGGTGGAGCGCCTCGCCGAGGCCGTCGCCATCATCAAAGGCCTGCTCGCGGGCAACGAGGTCACGTTCGCGGGCCGGCATTACCAGGTGACGGGCCACAAAGTCGCGCCGCTTCCGGTGCAGAAGCCGCATCCGCCGATCCTGATCGGCGGCAACGGCCGGCGCCTGCTGACGCTCGCGGCGCAACAGGCCGACATTGTCGGCCTGTCGGGGATCACGTTTCGGGACGGCGGCGCGCGGCCCGATCTCGCGGCGTTTCGGGCATCGGCGGTGGACGAGCGGGTGCGGCTGGTGCGCGAGGTGGCCGGCGACCGTTACGCAGCACTCGAGCTCTGTGCGCTGGTGCAGCGGGTGGTGGTGACCGACGATCGCCGCAGCGCTGCCGAGGAGCTTACAGGCCGCTGGACGCAGCTTTCCGCCGCCGACATTCTGGCGAGCCCCTACGTGCTCATTGGAACCACGGAGCAGATGGTGGATGACCTTTTGGCGCGCCGCGAGCGCTGGGGAATCTCGTACTGCGTCGTCTTCGAGCCCTTCATGGATGCCTTCGCACCCGTGATCGCTCGCCTCGCCGGCAAATAGCTGTAAGCTGCCGTCCGCCGCACGTCCGAAGAATCATCTCAGGGAGGAATCACAGTGCCGCTGCCGAGCGACGTCGACACCACCAGCCCGAAATTCCTGCGCGACAAGTACGCCATCGTCGGCGTCGGCGAGACCGACTACATGCGCGGCTCGGGCCGCACCACGCGAGCGCTTGCCACCTGGGCGGTGCGCAACGCGATTGCCGATGCCGGGCTCAAACCCGCCGACATCGACGGCATGCTGTCCTACCAGTCGGGCAACTCGGTGTTCGCGCCCTTCGTCGCCGGCGACCTCGGCATCCGGCTCAATTTCTACATGGACGTGTTCGGCGGCGGCTCCTCGACCGAGGCGCTGGTGGGCATGGCGATCGGCCTGATCGAAGCCGGCATGTGCCGCACCGTGGCGATCTTCCGCGCCATGAACGGCTACTCGCAGGTGCGCATCGGCGGCACCGGCGCGCGCTCCGCGGTGCCGGTCTCCGGCGACATGCTGCACAGCCGCGCCTACGGCTGGCAGAGCGCCGGCCAGATGTTCTCGCCGACCTTCATGCGCCACATGCACGACTACGGCACGCGGCCCGAGCAGGTCGCCGCCGTCAAGGCGATCCACAGCGAGCACGCCTCGAACAATCCGAAGGCGCTCTACAAGAACCGGGTGACCGTCGAGGAGGTGCTCAAGAGCCGCATCATCTGCAAGCCGCTGCACCTGCTCGACTGCTGCGTGGAGACCGACAACGCCAACGCGATCATCGTCACCAGCGCCGAGCGAGCGCGGGACTGCCGGCACCCGCCGGCGCTGATCCGCGGCGTGGTCGGCCGTTGCAACAAGCCGCGCATGGACATGCACTACCAGCACGGCCCGATCTCCACGGTGGCCGGCCATTACGCGAAAGACATCCTGTGGCCCAATGCGGGGGTCGGGCCGGACGACGTCGACGTCACCGGCTCCTACGACGCCTTTACCTTCACCACCATGCTGCAGCTGGAGGACTACGGCTTCTGCCGGAAGGGCGAGGGCGGAGACTATGTCAGCGACGGCACCATCCGGCTCGGCGGCCGGCGGCCCAACAACACCAGCGGCGGCCACCTGTGCGAGGGCTACACCCACGGCATCAACATGGTGATCGAGAATGTCAGGCAGCTGCGCCACGACGTCGACAATTCCTGCCCGGTCGGCGACGACGGCAAGCGCCGTCACACCTACGACTACCGCGAGGGCGGGTGCCGACAGGCAAGGAATGTGGAAGTCACCGCCAATCTGGGCTGGGCGATGCCGGGCACCGGCTCCGCCATGGTGATGCGGCGCGGCTGAGGGCAGGGGAGTTTTTTGTCATGGGAATGACCGCAAGCTATCTCGGCATGTCGCTCGATGTCAGCGAGCTCGATGGCGAGAATCTGGAATTCTTCCGCCACTGCGCCGAGCATGCGTTCCATCTGCAGGCGTGCACCGAATGCGACCTGGTGCGCTATCCTCCCACCACCGCCTGCCCGTGGTGCGCCAATCCGGGCGCGCGCTGGGTGCCGGTCGACGGCCGCGGCAGCGTGCACTCCTATACCGAGGTGCACCACGCCATCCAGCCCGCGTTCCGGGGGCACACGCCCTATCTGGTCCTGCTGGTCGATCTCGATACCCAGAAGGGCAAGCCCAGCGCCGAGGAGGCGCTGCGGGTGGTCGGCAACCTCACCACCGCCGACGGCGTGCTGGCGCCGCCCGACATGGTTCGCAAGGTCGGCATCGGCACCCGCGTGCGCATGGTGTTTTCCGACGTGGCGCCGGGGCTGGCGCTGCCGCAATGGACGATCGACGAGACCGCGCCGGTCACCGCCGCGCCGTGGCGCTATCCGCAGGAGTAGGGTCGCGTAGGTGGGCAAGCCGGCCCGACATTGTGTTGGAGTGCACTGGCCGTGCTCCGGCTTGCCCACGCTGTTGCCATTGCTTGCAAGAACTGCCCACCCTGCGACAGCGGTTGCCATTGCTTGCAAGAACCGCCCGACCGCTTGGGCAAGGCGGTTCCGGCGCCGTGCATCAAACAAACATTGAGGCAGCCTTGCCCACCCTACTAAAAATATCCCCGCCGAAGCCGCTCGACGACCTCCTGGTCATCGACCTGTCGAGCTTTCTCGCCGGGCCGTTCTGCACCACCCAGCTGGCGGAGTTCGGCGCTGAGGTGGTGAAGGCGGAGCTCCCCAAAGTGGGCGACGCGCTGCGCAAGTTCGGCACGATCACCGAATGCGGCGAGTCCCTTCCTTGGCTCTCGGAATGCCGCAACAAGAAGTCGATTACCCTGGACCTGCGCAAGCCGGATGGCGCAAGGCTGCTCAAGCGCCTGGTCGAGAAGGCCGACGTCCTGGTGGAGAATTTCCAGCCCGGCACTCTGGAGAAGTGGGGGCTCGGCTGGGACGTGCTGAGCGCGGTCAATCCACGCCTGGTGATGGTCCGCATCTCCGGCTACGGGCAGACCGGCCCCTATCGCGATCGGCCGGGCTTCGGCCGCATCGGCAACGCCTTTGGCGGTCTGTCGTTTCTCGCCGGCTATCCCGACCGGGCGCCGGTCACGCCCGGCTCCGCCACCATTCCGGACTACCTGTCGGGCCTCTACGGGGCGTTCGGCGTGCTGCTGGCGCTGAAAGCCCGCGACAAGACCGGGCGCGGCCAGGTGGTCGACATCGGACTGTACGAGCCGATCTTTCGCATCCTCGACGAGCTGGCGCCGTCCTATCATCTCAACGGCTATGTGCGGCAGCGCATGGGGCCGGGAACCGTCAACGTGGTGCCGCACAGCCACTATCCGACCCGCGACGAACGCTGGATCGCCATCGCCTGCACCAACGACAAGATTTTTGCCCGCCTGGCGCAGGCGATGGGCGCGCCCGAGCTCGCCGACGAGACCCGCTGGGGAAAATTCGCGAGCCGCGAGAAGGAACGCGCGGCCGTCGACGACACTGTCGGGGCCTGGACGGCGCGCCACGACCGCGCCGAGCTGCTGCGTCTCTGCGAGGAGGCCCAGGTGCCGTGCGGCCCGGTTTACGCCATTGACGAGATTTTTGACGACCCGCAATACGCCGCGCGGCAAAACATCCTCAAAGTCGCCGACGCGCGGGTGGGCGAGCTTGCGATCCCCAACGTGGTGCCGCGACTGACCGACACGCCGGGCAGCGTCGAATGGCTGGGTCCTGCGCTCGGCGCGCATAACGGCGAGATCTACGGCCAACGTCTCGGGCTCAGCGACGACGAGATGCGCCGCCTCGAGGAGGCCGGCGTCATCTGACGGGGCGACGGCGCGGGAAACCGGTGGTCCGGCCACCGCTCGCGAGCCCCGCGGGGGTATTTTCTGCTATCCTCGGCGTCCGATCCTCAACCCGATGGGAGGTTTTTCATGATCATCGCATCCGTCCGCTTCCAATTGCGTCCCGGGACCACCCTGGAGGAGGCCACCAAGGCATTCGAGGGTTCGGCGCCGAAATATCGCGATCTGCCCGGCCTGATCACCAAGCACTACGTGTTCGGCAACGGAAGGGGCGGCGGGATCTATCTGTGGGAATCGCGCGAGGCGGCTGAGCGCGTGTACACGGCGGAATGGAGGAAGATGATCGCCGATCGCTACGGTGCCGAGCCGGAGATCGAGTGGCTGGAAAGCCCCGTGACTGTCGATAACGTCAAGGGCGTCGTCACGTCCGCCAAGGCGGCGTAGGGCGCGAGGGCCGGAGCGAGATCTCCGGATTGTGGCGGATGGCCTGGTCCATGGCGGTCCGGCGCGGGCGCGCCGGCCCGGCGGGGCTGTTTTTCCGATGGAAATGGCCGCTGGCAGCGCCCGTCGCTGCGGAGTTAGGAATTTATTCACCATGATTCATCATGATTCATCCTGATTTCTGGAGGGCGGCTTTGGAAGGGGTTCCGGTGATGACGACTACACGTCCGCGTGGTCTTGCCTGGCTTGACGGTTCCCGCGACAAGCCCGCCTCCGTCTGTCCCGCCGAGGATTTTCTCGGAGTCGGACAGCGCGCCCCGACGAGCGACGAGGGGGCGCAGGTCCTCGATCTCGTGTCGGTGGCGGCGGAAATGCTGAAGGGGCTGGAGCGCCGTGCCGACGATACCGAGACCCGGGCCCAGGCCCTGGTGAATCGCGCGCTCGAAAAGTTGCAGGTGGCGCTCAACCACATCGATACTTTGGAGAACGCCCGGGTGGCGGCCGCGAGGGAGTCCGACCGAAGGCTCCGGGAGGCGGGCGAGGCTCTCCGCCACGCCAAGTCGCGCATCGCCGACGCCGAGGTCCAGTTGTCCGACGCCGAGGCACGGGTGCAGGCGGCCGAGGCCAGGGCTCTGAAGGCCGAGGATACGTTGGTCCGGATCGAGGGCGCGATCCGCACCCAGCTTCTCGGTGCCAAGCAGGAGACCAGGCGCCAGCTGGCCGTCGCCGCCTGAGCCGGCGTCCCGACCTCGCACTCACGCCTTGATCGGGATCCAGATCTCGAAACCGCCGTTTCCGGTCTGCGAATCGAACTCCGGTCCGTAGCGCTCCAAGGTCGGGGCATCGGCGACCTCGTGACCGGATTCCGGCAGCCATCGGCTCCAGATCGCCGCAAAGGTCCCGCGGATGGTCGCGATGTGGCCGCCCTGGTGGAACACCGCATAGCGCTGCGCCGGAACCCGCAAGCCGGCGAAACCTTCGGGCAGGTCGGAGAAATCCGCGACCTCGACGGCGCACATGTAGTCGAAATGACCCTCGCTGTCGGAGTTGTGGCAGACGCCGTAGGCGACGGTGCCGACCCGTCCGGGAACATCGCCGTGCTCGTGCAGGCGCTGCCATTGTGACGGGATGCCGGCAACCGCCTCGCAATGGTAGCGCGCCTGGATGCCGGCGAGCAGCAGCGGCCTTGTGGTCTCGAAACGCGGCTTCTCGAGATCGGTCAGAGGCGTGGAATCCATATCGATCGGCTCCATGAGGTTGATGTTGCCGGGCTGACGTCCCCCGCGGAACTCATCGGGGGTGAGGCCGAACTGGTCGCGGAACGCCCGCGAGAAAGCCTCGTGCGAGCCGTAGCCCGCATCGAGCGCCACGGTGAGAATGTCGGGCGCGCCATCGGCCAGCACCCGCGCCGCCTCGCTCAGACGCCGGGCGCGCACGTAGCGCATCAGCGAGTAGCCGGTGACCGCGGCGAACGCCCGCGTCAGATAGTACGGCGAGGCGGCGCTGTGGCCGGCGATGTCCTCGAGCGTCATCGGCGCGCGGAGGTGGCTCTCGACGTACCACAGCGCTTTCTGGATCGGGTTCATGGCCGCCACCCTAACCGGGTGGCGGTGGAATGCGCTTGATCGCTCTTGCGCTGCGACGTCTTGGCAGCGTACGGGCCGGTCAGCGCGCCGAAATCTCGTCGACCTGCATCACGATGGGGGCGTGGTGATGCGCCGTGTGGGCGGTGAACGGGTTGCCGCGCACCACGACGGTTTTTCCGACCAGGCGGCGAAAAACCGGTTGCAGCTTTTCGTCAGCGGGGAAGACGTGGATCGTGCGCGTGCTCTTCACCGCGTCGTCGGGATCGTCGGCATCGAGACAGGCATTCGCCGCGAGCCGGAGGATGTACGGCTTCTCCGGCCGTCCGGCCGCGTCCTGCGCCCGGCCGATGGTGAGTTCGCCCTGAGCGGTCTGCCCTTCGCCACCGGATTTCAGGCACGCGGCCGCCGCCGGCAGGGCGAGCGGCAGCAGGGCGGCGCAGACGAGCAGGCGAAGAGAGTGCATCGGATGTGACCTCATGCCAGAAGCTCGCCGACCGCTTTTGCCATCAGCGCATTGGAAAGAATGACCGGCAGGCCGGTCGCGTCGGCTGCGGCGCGACGGTGTTTTTCGGTGAAACCCATGCAGTCGAGCAGCAGGGCCTGGGCATGCCGCTCCTTCAGCTCGGTGCCGGCCTCAGCGACAGCGTCGAGCCCGTCCGCGTAGGGGTTCGCCGCGGAGAAAATCGGCGCCTGCGCCAGCGCGCGCCACTTTCCGCTCTCGGAGCGCATCTGCGAGGCGAGCGGAACCACGATGCCGAGCCGGTGCCCGCCGGTCAGCCCGGCCGCGGCCGGTGGGATGAGGTGATCCGGCTGCAGCAGGAAACTCTTCGCGCACGACAGACCATGAAAAGTTCCGGTGCACAGCAGCAGGATGACGTCGCAGCCCTCCGCCTCGAGCGCGGAAATTTTTTCGCCCACGGCCGCGTTCGCCTTGCGGGCCGAAACCTGCACCGCGCTGCCGTCGAGGAGGCGGGTGATCAGGACCGGTTCGTCGGGTGCCGCGCCGTAGCGCGCATCGATCTCGGCGCGGGACAGGCCGTCGAGCAGGCCGCGGTGAATCCTTCTCGTCTGCGGCGGAACATGGGCGTCGATGATCGGCGTCACGTCCGCCCGCGGCGCCTGGCCGATGGTCAGCGTTCCGAGCGTGCGAACACTCATCGGGTTCTCCCGAAGATCATTTGGCGGCCGGCGGCTTCGCCTTCATCACCGAGTTGAAGAACCCGAACAGCGCGTCGCCGGCGATGAAGCCCGCCGCCAGCACCTGCATCGGGCTGTTCGCCGCGTCGCCCTTGAGCCTCAGCGCCACCATGCGGATGGCAATGCCGGCGAGCACCGCCCAGCCGGCGAGCGCATTGGGGATCAGAAGCCCCGTCGCGAACATGACGCCGAGCTGGCGCCGCGGACCGCCGAGGAATTGCAGGATGGCGCCCGGGATCGCCCAGGCGAGCAGCATCAGCGCCACGTCGGACGAGGCGCCTGCCTGGATCGCCGCCACATAGACGCGGTCGACCGGCGGCACCATGTTCTGCGCGAAATAGGCCGGATGGGCGAACCACACGGTCGGGATTGCGACCACGAAGGCGATCATCGCGGCGTAGAGCTGCTGTTTTCGGCCCTCGAGCTCGAATGCCATGTCCTTGCCGGAGCCGCGCAGCAGATAGCCGGCGCGCAGGTCGTAGCCCATGTCGGCGAAGGCCGGGCCGGTCGAGGCACTGAAGCCCACCAGCAGGCCGAGCGCGATCGGCGGAAAACCCAAGAGGATGCCGATGATCAAGGTGATCAACGCGATGGCGAAGGCCGGGAACCAGCCGGAATGCATGGCGGCGATGCCGACCAGCAGCTCGTGCACGAAGGCGGCGAAGGCCGCATAGGCGACGAAGGCCAGCAGCATACCGGGCGACAGCGTGGTGACCAGGCCGCCGAGCATCGCGATCAGCGCGGCGATCATCACATAGCCGACGCCGCCGAGGCGCAACGTGACCTTGAGGTCGTCATCGCTGCGGCTGCCGGCCGGCGTCTCGCCGTCGGCACGCCGCCAGATCGCCAGCGCGATCTGCACCAAAGCGACGAGGCCGGCGCCGACCATGAATCCGTGCGGCACGTAGTATTTGCTGATGTCGATGCCGGCAACCGGCAACGTGTAGCCGCGGACCAGGAGGCCGACACCGAACATCGCCAGTGCGGCGATATTGCCGATGAAGGCGACGCCGAAGGCCGACATCGGGATCTTCAGCCAGCTGCCGAACATGCCGATCGCGAGGCCTGCGCCGAGCAGCGCCGCCTGGCGGCCGCCGGCATCGCCGGCCTTGATCGCCTCTGCCGCCGCCACGCCGGGCGGCCAGGTGCCCGAGGCGGGAAAAATTTTCGTGTCGAACATCCGGTACAGCAGGTAGGCGTCGAGCAGCATGGAGAGCGCCGCGCCGATCAGCATCGGCAGGATGAGATCGGGGCGTCCCAGCAGGAACGGAATGCCGATCGGCAGCAGCAGGCTGTTGGCGGCGCCAAACGTCGCCGCCGAGATCGCGCTCTGGGCGAGATTCTGCACATGGATCGAGCGATAGCGGGCGAAGATGGCGATCGGAACGCGCGCCAGAATCATCGCTACCAGCGCGCCGATGATCGAGGTGTTGGGGGTGACGCCGAGCTGCAGGATCAGCTGCACGCCAATGATCGCGCCGAACAGCGACAGCAGGACCAGGAACACGAAGGTGCCCGGCGCAAAGGTCGCGGGATGGCGCGCGGCCGGAGCGGTGGGCTCGGCGACGGGAAGGGTACTGTCGGCATCGGTCATGACGTGGCCCCCCGTCCGCGTTGCGCAGGCTGCGCGCCGCCATGGCGATTTGAAAGCCCGATCGCCGTCAGGTCAAGTTTTCCGCGGCCGCACCTCAGTCGGGCCACGCGGCACCCCAGCGCTCGGCGAACGCCACCTCGCGCAGCGGCTTGCGCCCTAGCGGACCGAATTTTCCTTCCGGATAGCCGATCGGCATCAGCGCGTAGGTGGAGACATCCTCCGGCAGGCCGAGCAGGGTTTTCACCTCCTCCTCGAGGCGGATGTGGTTCGTGGTGATCACGGTGCCGAGCCCGAACGCGCGGCAGGCCAGGATGATGTTCTGCACCGCCGGATAGATGCTGGCGCCGCGGATGCGGGCCTCGTAGGCGACTTCCGCGTCGTAGCGCGCCTGGATGATGGGCGGCAGCATCTCCGGCGGCGGCGGAGGGCGGTGCCGGAGGCACGGCACCAGCAGCACCGGCGCGTCCCCCATGTGGTCCCACAGATGCGCGCCCGATGTCATGAAGCGCCGGTACTGCTCCTCGGTCATATGCGCCGGCCGTCCGCGCGCCTTGTAGATCTCGCTGGCGATGTCGGAGGCTTTTCGATAGATCGCGCCGAGCTTTTGCCGCCGCTCCGCGTTCCGCACCACCACGAACGCCCAGTTCTGCGCATTGCCCGCCGAGGAAGCGCGGATCGCGGCGTCGAGGACGCGCGCGATGATCTCCTCGGGAACCGGATCGGGTTTCAGGCGGCGCAGCGAGCGCGCCGAGTATATCGCGTCGAACAGTCCGATCCCCGGCATGGCGGCTCCGTGCGTCGACTCGTGATCGCGGAGGCTGCTGGCGATTCATGTCCAAGTCCAGAGCATGGCTGCCGTGCGGACGCCCGCTCCCGGCTTCCGGGTAACCCGCCAGAGTGGTAGCCTCCGCGGCCATCCCCGGTCGCCGGGGACCGTCGGAAAACAGCCGACGCCAAAACGAACGGCCGCAAAGGCCGGGCATTCAGGGAGAGAGCACCATGAAACTCCGGCAATTCCTGTTTTCGACCGTTGCCGCTCTCGGCATTACGGCGCTGACGGTTGCGCCCGCGCCGGCGCAGCAGGCGGCGCAGCCTGCGATCGACAACGACGATATCGGCGGCGTGGTGCGCGGCCCCAACGGGCCGGAGGCGGGCGTCTGGGTGATCGCCGAGACCAACGAGCTTCCGACCAAATTTGCCAAGATGGTGGTGACCGACGACCAGGGGCGCTACGTGATCCCCGACCTGCCGGCGGCGAACTACACCGTCTGGGTGCGCGGCTACGGACTGGTGGATTCCGCCAGATTGCGCGCCAAACCCGGCCAGCATCTCGACCATGCCGCCGTGCCCGCCCCGACGCCGGCCGCGGCGGCGCATTACTATCCGGCGATCTATTGGTACGCGATGATGAAGATCCCGCCGGAGAGCGAGTTCGGCGGCAAGAGCGATATTCCGGAAAAGCTCACGCAGACCGACTGGCTCAAGCAGGTGAAGAACATCGGCTGCGTCGGCTGCCATCAGCTCGGCCAGGAATCGACGCGGACGATTCCGGCGCAGTTCGGCACCTTCGCGTCGGGCGCGGACGCCTGGATACGGCGCATCCAGTCGGGACAGTCGGGCGAGCAGATGACCAACCAGATCGCCGGCAATTTCGGCGGCGCGCCGTTCCGTTATTTCGGCGACTGGACCGACCGCATCGCCAAGGGCGAGCTGCCAAGAACCGCGCCGCCGCGGCCGCAGGGCGTCGAGCGCAATCTCGTGGTGACCTCCTGGGAATGGAGCACCGAGAAGCATTATCTGCACGATCTCGTCTCCTCGGACCGGCGCCAGCCGACCGTCAATGCCTACGGCCCGCTGTTCGGCTCGCCGGAATATTCCACCGACAACATGGCGATCCTCGATCCCAAGATCAGCAAGGCGTCGCTCTTCAAGATGCCGGTGGCGGATCCGGAAATGCCGGAATCGCTCGGGCCGGGCCATGCGGCGAGCATCAAGCGGCTGCAGCCTTCGGCCTACTGGGGCGAGGAGAAGATCTGGGACACCCGCGCCAACAACCACAACGCCATGTTCGACCGCAAGGGCAGGGTGTGGCTCTCGGCGACCGTGCGCGGCCAGGACAACCCGGCGTTCTGCCGCAAAGGCTCCGACCATCCGTCGGCGAAGATTTTCCCGCTCGACAAGTCGTCGCGCCAGGTGGCGATGCTCGACCCGAAGACGATGAAGTATTCCTTCGTCGACACCTGCTTCGGCACCCATCACCCGCAGCTCGGCTATGACGCCGACGATACTTTGTGGCTGAGCGGTACCGGCCCGGTGGCCGGCTGGGTCAACACGAAAGTGTTCGACGCGACCGGAGACGCCGCCAAGGCGCAAGGCTGGTCGCCGTTCATCCTCGACACCAACGGCAACGGCAAGCGCGACGAGTATGTCGAGCCCAGCCAGCCGATCGACGAGGCCAAGGACAAGCGCATCGTGCCGGGCTCCGGTCCCTATGCGGTGATGCCGCATCCGAAGGACGGCTCGATCTGGTACACCGTCGGCGTGTTCGGCGGCCCGCCGGCGGTGCTACGCTTCGATCCCAAGACCGGACTGTCGGAAGTCTATAACGTGCCGAAGCCTGCCTTCGGCATCCGCGGCGGCGACATCGACGGCAACGGCGTGGTGTGGGCGTCGCTGTCGAGCGGCCAGCTCGGAAGCTTCGATCGCAGCAAGTGCAAGGGTCCGCTCAACGGGCCGAAGGCGACCGGCGATCACTGCCCCGAGGGCTGGGCGTTCTACAAATATCCGGGCCCCGGCTTCGAGGGCCTCGGCGACAACAGCGCCGAGTTCGAGCTACTACACCTGGGTCGACCAGCACAACACGCTCGGGCTCGGCGAGAATGTCCCGATGTCCACCGCCAATCTCGGCGACGGCCTGGTAGCGCTCAAGGACGGCCGGATGATCTCGTTGCGCGTGCCGTATCCGATGGGGTTCTACGCCAAAGGTCTCGACGGGCGCATCGACGATGCCAACGCCGGCTGGAAAGGCCGCGGCCTGTGGACCACCAACGGCGATCGCGCGCCGTGGCTGATGGAGACCGGCCGGGGGAGCAAGCCGCGCGCCGTGCACTTCCAGCTGCGCCCCGATCCGCTGGCGCACTGAGCGGATTGTTTGGTGGGGTGATGTTTCTGCGGCGCGGCACAGCGCCGTAGGGTGGGCAAAATCGCGGCTCGGACGGGCGGCTCGCGCGAAGCTTACGAGCGATTTTGCCCACGCGGTCGGTCGGGCCCGCATCGTACCGCGTGGGCAAATCGCCGGCCACGCTTCAATCCGATTGCGCGGTCGGTGCGGGCGATTTGCCCACCCTACGGCAGCTATTGTTTATTTGCTCACGACCGCGTGGGCAAATCGGAGCCGGCAGTGTGCATCAAACGAAAGGTCGGGGCCGCATTTGCCCACCCTACGGCAGCGGGCCGAAGGCCGGCGGCGGGATGCGGCGGCGGGAGGCGGCCTCGTAGGCCGAGGCGATCTTCAGGAGCGCGTCCTCGCGGCCGGGCTCGGCGCGAAAGACCAGGGAGAACGGCAGGCCGGGCGCAGGAATCGTCGTCGGCGTGTGCGAGGCGCGCGAGACGTAGCGGGTGCCGTCGGGGCTGAGCGCGTACACCGGGTCGTAGGCGGTGGTGACGAAACCCGCCGGCACCAGGACCTCGGTCAGGCCGGCATTGGGGCCGCTGAGCGATTCCGGGCTCAAGTTGCTGGCGATGTCGTACTGATAGGCCCCGCCGATCAGCCCGGGCGGCCACGGGGTGTGCAGCCGCACCAGGGCGTCGAGCCGGTTCTCGAGAATCACCATCATGTCGACCCGGCGCAACAGCTCGCGCAGCATGATGCGCTCGTTGACGCCCTGGCGGCCGCCGAGCGGATTGCGCGGGTCGGAAACCTCTTCCCAGTTCCGGAATGCGGCGCGCTGGTCGTCGCCCCAGAATTTCGAGCGCGCGTTGAGCGCGGCAAAATCGGCGAGCGTCTCGGTGAACCCGAGCGCCTTCCAGTCCGCGGCGCGGCGCCCGAGATATTGCGGGACGTGGAAACGGAACGCCATCGCCAGCTCCTGCTGCTGGATGGTGGCGAGGTCGAGATTCTTCGGCGGCGCAATCCGTCCCTCCGCCATCTCCACCAGATAGTCGATCGGCTTCAGCGTGCCGGTGCCGAAAATCTTTCCCGGCGCGAACTCGGTCGGCACGATCGCCGCGGCAAATTCGCCAAACAGCGGCTGGCCGTCGCGCCCGAGCCTGAACAGAAGGTCCGGCATGAACACCGGTACCAGCCGCGCCAGGGCACGGCGGAAATCGGTCGTCATCGGCTCGACGTCGGGATCCGGGGTCCACAGCGGATCGGAGGATTCGACCAGCGTCGCTCCGAGGCGCCCGCCGAGCATGGATTTGATTTCCGCCGCGGCCGCGGTGACGATCGGCTCCTCGGTCTTGGAGCCGGGCGGTATCACCATGGATTCCCGGATGACGCCGAGACGCATGCCGGCAAGCGAGCCCCGTTCGCCGGTCATGGTGGCGTGGCCCGCATAGGGCGTGGCGAGCACCGAGGAGCGCGGCACCGTGGTGTAGGGATCGCGCGGATCGTAGTAGCCCTCGGTCGGGTCCTTCAGGGCGTCGAGCACCTTTGCGCAGTCGCCGATGGTGCGGCAGTGGATGCCGCTGCGGTCGCAATAGATGTCGGCGCCGATGGCGCCGCCGTCGAAGCCCAGCATCGACTTGTGCGGCAGGATCAGCGCCACCGCGTTGTGGTTGGACGGCCCGCGGCACGACGCCCGCGTCTCCTCGCCGAGGCTCGCCATCACCATGTTGGTGGAGACCGACACTGCCGACCCCGAGCTCGAGCCGAGCGAGGCCGAGCGCGTTGTGTCGTACGGATTGGCCGGATTGCCGCTCCAGGTGCTGCGCTGATAGCCGAGCGTCGAGGGGAGCACTTTTTCCGGCTTGTGGCGGCCGCCGGGATCGCCCGCCCGGCCGTTGTACTCGGTGTTGACCGCCTTGGCGAAAATGATCGCGCCCTTGGCCCGCAACTGCTCCACCAGCACGTGGTCGCGCGCCGGGAAATCGATGTCGTAGCGGGCGTCCCCGCCGCCGGTGGACCGCATGTCCCTGGTGTCGAACGGGTCCTTGAACGAGAACACCACGCCGTACATCGGCATCGCCGCGAGGTCGGGATTGCGCCCGAATTGGGCGTCGAGCTCGGCGGCACGCTCCAGCGCGTCCGGCAGCCGGCGAAAGAATTCGCAGACCGGCGGCGCGCCTTGCGGCAGCGGGCCCGCCGAGGGGTGCCGGTCGAAGTCGCCGCGGCAGGTCACCGACCGCTCGCCGCGGATGTTGAGGGTCGCCAGCCCATTGACCTGCCCGGCATCCGGGATGCCGGCGATCATGCCGAACTGCTGCTGCACGGCGGGGTCGGACGAGGTCGCCTCCATGCGGCCTAGCTCGAGCGGCGGGCCGCGGTATTTGTCGAGATCGGGCAGGATGGTGGAGGCTTTCACCGTCCGCGTCGGGAATTTGACCGGCGCCATGGCGCGCACCGCGCCGGTCGCCTGCTCGACCGGGAGGCCGTCCTCCGTCACCAGTACGCTGGCGACGCCGTTGAAGGCGCGCACTCGGGCGAGGTAATGCCGTACGACCGCGACGCAGGTCGTTCGCCCGGCCTGGATGGCGCGGTGCAGGTCGTCGATCGTCGCCTCCTCGAGGCGAAATGTCTGGTCCGGCAAGCCGTCCGCCATCGCTTCCCCCCGCATCCGTCCCTGCGCGGTATGGTTCAAGGCTCGGAGCGATGGAATAACCCGCCGCGCCGGGCACCGCCAGGGATGCGCGCCCGGCTGGTTGTCCACAGCCTGCGATTCTCGCGGCGCGGCTTCATTCGACTCCCGGTCGGCTTCGCACTGCAGTAGCCGCCTGGAGGGGAAGCCGAGGAGCGTTCGATGGGCGTGCTGATGACGATCTGTCCGGTGACCGGACGCAACATCGAGACCGGGATCGAGACCGACAAACGCACATTGGCAGGGGCGGGCGTCTTCTCGGCCGTGATCGTTTGTCCCGACTGCGGACAAGAGCACGTCGTCTCCAATCAGGACACCTGGGTGGTCGAGACCATCGGAGGAACTCCCGGAATTGTCGCCGGAAGCCTGATCCGTCGCCGGCCGCTCTACTGCTTGGGCGTCAGGGCGTCGTCGATCTCCTTGGCGCGCAGCGCCGCCGGCCGTTTGCTGATCCGCTCCCAGTATTGCGCGAAGGCCGGCCGCTTCTCGATGGTGCCGAACTGCAGTCCCCAGCCGATCTGCGATCCGACATAGACGTCGGCGGCGGTGAAGCTGTCGCCGGTCACGTAGGGGCCTTGCGACACCGCGCCCTCCAGCGCATTGATGGCATCGGCGAGCGTGCCGTAGCCGGCCATCCGTTCGCGTCCCTCCGGCATCACGAAACCGAGCGCCTTGTTGGTCACCGCCTGCTCGACCGGACCGGCGGAGAAGAACAGCCAGCGGTAATAGGGCGCGCGGCGGCGATCGCCGGGCGGCGGCGCCAGGCCGGCTTGCGGAAACGCATCGGCCAGGTAGGCACAGATCGCCGCGCCCTCGGTCACCACCGCCTCGCCGTGGCGGATGGCCGGCACCTTTCCCATCGGGTTGATGGCGAGATAGGCCGGCGCCTTCATGGTGGTGCCGTAGTCGAGCAGCTCGGTGCGATAAGGTTGACCGACCTCCTCGAGCATCCAGCGGACGATGCGGCCGCGCGACATCGGATGGGTATAGAACACGAGCTCGTCGGTCATCTGTTTGGTGCCTCGTTTGCTGATCGGCATGGCCGATTATCGGGGCGCGATGGCGCTTTTGCGGCAGGGTCGCAGGGTGGGCAAATCGCCCGGCACGGCCGGCGAGACTTGCTGCATTGCCGGCGATTTGCCCACGCGGTCCGACGCCGGTCCGAACCGCGTGGGCAAAATCGTACGCGAGGCTCGGGCGAGCGGCAGCCTCGGCGCCTCGATTTTGCCCACCCTGCGTCACTCCGCGGCTCCCGATACCATCACGTTTTCCGGTACAGCCCGCGGCTCGTTTCTGCTATCATGCCCGCCACCCAGGGGACGGGCACATGTTCAGGCGGCTGTTTTTCCTTCTTGCCATCGGCCTTGCGCTCGGCGGCTGCTCGCGATGCGGCTTCTGGTGGGACGATCTCCGCGACGCCATGCCCAAATCTTGCAAGGTCGACGAGCCGCGGCGGTGACCGGCGCCTGGGGCCGGCTTCACGGGTATACAATTCCTGGATGCGCAGTATAATGATACGCGCGGCATTCCACCGCCACGGATAAGCACGCCGGCCCATCGCCGCGTCAGCCGTTCGGGATGGTCGCTGCCCCGGCTTCTACTCTCTGCGCCACCGCTCCGCTTGAGCTCTCCGGGGTGTCCAAAATATTCGGAGGAGGCATGACAGAGCCCGGCACTGTTCGAGTCTTCGTCTCCTCGCCATCGGATGTGCGGCCGGAGCGTCTCATCGCGGAGCGCGTGGTGAAACGCCTCGCGCGGGAATTTGCCTACTGTTTCCGCCTCGAGCCGGTGCTGTGGGAGCGCGAGCCGCTGCTCGCCACCCACCATTTCCAGGACCTCATCGTCCCGCCGCACGAGACCGACATCGTGGTGACCGTGCTGTGGTCGCGGCTGGGCGTGCCTTTGCCCGAGGAGAAGTACCGCGGCGCGATCTCGCACGGCGCCGTGACCGGGACCGAGTGGGAGTTCGAGGATGCGGTGGCAGGTTTTCGTACCAGCGGGCTACCGGATCTCCTGCTCTACCGCAAGCGGGCGAAGATCACGGTCGAGCTCGGCGACCGGGCGACGCTGGACGAGCAGCAGCGTCAGACCGAGCTGGTCGAGGACTTCATGCGGCGCTGGGTCCGCGGCGCCGACGGCAAGTCGTTTGCCGCCGCCTCGTGGGAGTTCGCCGACGCCAGCGAGTTCGAGAGCCAGCTCGAGGAGCACCTTCGCGCGCTGCTGCGCAAGCGCCTGACCAGGCCCGAGGACATCGAGACCCCGGCGACCCAGACCTGGTATCAGGGCTCGCCCTATCGCGGCCTCGAATCCTTCGAGCTCGAGCACGCGCCGGTATTTTTTGGCCGCATGCGGGCGCGCAACGAGATCCGCGAGACATTGGCACGCCAGGTGGAGCGGGCCTGCGGCTTCGTCCTGGTGATCGGCGCTTCCGGCTCGGGCAAGTCGAGCCTGGTCAAGGCGGGCGTCCTGCCCGATCTGCTGCTGCCCGGCATGGTCGGGCAGGTCGCGCTCTGCTGCTATGCCGTCACCCGGCCGGGCTCGCTGCCGGACGCCACGAAGGGCAGTGCGCTCGCCGCGCTCGCCCAGGCGATGTTCTCGCCGACGGCGCTCCCCGAGCTCGCCGAGACGCCGCTCGAATACACCCCCGACCGGTTGCGCAATCTCCTGGAAAAAGTTCCGGCGGAAGCCGCGCAGCCGATCCGCCAAGGGCTGTCGGCGGCGGGGCAGAAGGCCGGCCTGACCGCGCGCGGCGAGGCGCGGCTCGTCCTCATCGTCGACCAGCTCGAGGAGCTTTTTACCGCGGGGATCGCCCGAGAGCAGCGCGAGAACTACGTCGCGGCGCTCGACGCCCTGGCGCGCTCCGGTCTCGTCTGGGTGATCGCCACCATGCGCAGCGACTTCTTCGACCGGGTGGCGGGGCTCCCGGCGCTCGCCGCCCTGTGCGCCGGCGAGGGGACCTATTTGCTGACGCCGCCCGACGGAGCCGACATCGGGCAGATCATCCGCCGTCCCGCGCGCGAGGCGGGGTTGCGCTTCGAGACCGATCAGCGCAGCGGACGCAGCCTCGACGAGACCATCCGCGAGGCGGCGGCGAAATCCCCCGGATCGCTGCCGCTGCTCGAATACCTGCTCGACCAGCTCTGGCATCGGCGCTCGCCCGAGGGAGTCCTGACCATCCAGGCCCATGACGCGCTGAACGGGCTCGAAGGCGCCATCGGCGAGCGCGCCGAGGAGGTGCTCAAGGGCCTTCCCGAGGACGTGCAGGCGGCGCTGCCCTCGGTGCTGCGCGCTCTGGTGACGATCGGCCAGGGCGAGCAGGCGGTCGCCACGGCGCGGCTGGTGCCGCTCTCAGCCTTCCCCGAGGGGAGCGCCGGCCGCCGCCTGGTCGAGGCGTTGATCCAGCCGCAGGCGCGGATCCTGGTCGCGGACGGCGACGGCTCCACGGCGCGGATCCGGGTGGCGCATGAGGCGCTGCTGACGCACTGGCCGCGGGCACGCCAGCGGATCGCCGCCGACCGGCGGGACATCCGCACGCGCGTGCGTCTCGAGGAGGCCGAGGCGCGCTGGCGCGAGGCGGAGCCCGCCGACCGCGACAGCCTGCTGTTGTCGCGTGGCCTGCCGTTGTCGGAGGGCGAGGGCCTCCTGGCGCGCCGCCGCGCCGAGCTCGATCCTGCGCTCGTCGCTTTCGTGGATAGCTCGGCACGGGCGGCGCGCGAGGCCGACCTCCGACGGATGCGGGCGCGGCGCTTGCGCATGGCTGCCCTCGGAGCGCTGGCAGTCGTGGCGTCCGGTTTTGCGGCGGTCGGCTGGTACGAGTGGCAGCAGGCCGCAGCAGCCAAGCATCAGGCCGAAGCAGCAAACAAGACGGTCGGCGTGGTCCAGCGGCTCGGTCGGCAGACCAGCGACATCGGGACGAAGCCCCAGCGCAGTCTCCTGTTGAGCGTGCATGCGGCCTCGCTGGGCGGGGATCTCCAGGCAGGCAAGAGGCTGGACGCGATCGACGGGCTGCGGCAGCAATTGCGGGTGACCGGCGGGCGCCCCTTGCCGGGCCACGAGAAGTCGACACAGGCCGGGGCGTTTTCTGCCGACGGGCGCTGGCTGGCGACCGGAAGCGATGACGGCGCGATCCGCCTGTGGGATCTCCAGGACGCCGATCCCGCCAGCCGCTCGGTTCTGCTCGGCAGCCACCGCGGTGCGGTCAACGGCCTGGCGTTCAGCCCGGACCGCAAGTGGCTGGTCAGCGGCAGCGAAGACGGCACTCTTCGTTTGTGGGACCTCACGTCGGGCGGCGCCGGTGCCGGCCCCGTGCTGGCCCAGCCTCACGGCGCGGTACGCGCGCTGGCGATCAGCCCCGGCGGCGAGTGGCTCGCGTTCGGGACCGAAAACGGTCACGTCTGCATCTGGAAGCTCGCCGGCGAGGGCGCCACCGAAGCGCCGTGCTCGAATTCCCATGACGCGCCGGTCGCGCGCGTCATGTTCAGCGCCAAGGGGCGATGGCTTGCCACGGCCGCGTTCGGGGATCTGAAGAAGCAGATCCTGCTGTGGGATTTCGCGCTCGAGCCACGCCCGGCGCCGCCCAGGATCCTGCAGTGCTCCAGGACTCTGGGCGAGCCGTCCCTCAATGCCATCGGCTTCAGCCGCGATGAGGCGCGACTTGCGGTCGGCTGCGGCTACGCCGCGCAGGTGTGGGATCTGAGCAAGGACAAACCGCCGGAGCAGGCCGTCCACACCGGGTATCACAATCAATGGGTCCACGCCGTCGACATCAGTCCCGACGGCAGATGGATGGCATCGGGCAGCATCGACACCAACGTAAAACTCTGGGACCTGACGGACAGCCGCGAGGTTCTGCTCAACGGGCACAGCGCCACCGTCCAGACGGTCGCGTTCAGCGACGATGGCAGGTGGCTGGCGACGGCCGGCGACGATGCCACGGCCTATCTGTGGGATCTCGCCGGCCCACGAACCATTCCCGGCAGGCTGCTGCGGGGCCACAACTCGTCGATCACGCGGGTGATCTTCAGCCCAGGTGCCGCTTCACGCCATCTGGTGACCTTGGGGCTGGACCGGGACGCGCGGCTGTGGACGATCCCGGACACCGTCGCAGAACCGACCGTGCTCAGGGGACACAAGGGCAAGGTGACTGCTGCGGCGCTGAGCTCCGACGGCGAGTGGATCGCCAGCTCCGGATTGATCGATCATGAGCTGATGATCTGGTCGGTCAAGAATCCGCGCGAGCCGGTGCACAGGCTGTCGCTGTCCAGCTACGCCACGGAGATCGCGTTCAGCCCGAACCGCCGCTGGCTCGCGGCCGCCGTGTACGGTGAGCGGAAACTGCATCTGTTTGGCTTCCCCGAGATGTCGGAGACGGTGCTCGATCTTCCTGGGCGGACCGGTCCCGGGGGCCTCGGTTTCAGCCCCGACGGTCGATGGCTGGTGAGCGGCACCCTGGACCGCGCGGGGACGCTCAACCTGTGGGACGTCTCGGTGGACAAGCCGTCGCTGGAGGCGAAATACCGATGCCCGCAGCGACACCCGGTGCGTGCCCTCGGCTTCGACGCGGAGGGACGTTACGCGACGACCGGTGAGGAAGGCGGCGCTGGCGCGCATCTGTGGGATCTCCGGGCTGCCGATCCCTGCAGGAGCCTGCAATCTTTCGCCAACGACGGGACGGCGGTGCAGACCGCGATCAGCTCCAATGCCCGCTGGGTTGCGGCGGCAAACTGGGGAGGCAAGGGCAGGTTGTACGAGTTGCGCCCCGGCGCCGGGCCGAAGCTCGCCTTCGAAGTGCCGTTCGGCGCCCTGGTCATGGAGTCCAGCTTCAGCCGCGACCATCGCTGGCTGGCGTTCGGCGCCTGGGATGCGCTGGTCAAGGTCGTCGATCTGGGGACGCCGGGCTCGTTCGCGACAGCCGAGCTTTCCGGGCACACCGGCCGGGTCCTCTCCGTCGCCTTCAGTCCGGACAGCCGGTTCCTCGTCACCACCGGAGAGGACCGCACCGCCCGCGTCTGGGATCCCGAGGACCCGCGGGGGGCGCCGGTGGTGCTCAGGGGTCACGAAGGGCCGGTATGGCTGGTCGGCTTTTCGCAGGACAGCCGTTTGCTGGCCACCCGCAGCGAGGACGAGACGATCCGGCTGTGGCATCTCGGGCTTTCCGACCTGGTCGCCATCGCCTGCCGCACGGCAGGCCGCCAGCTCACCGCCGACGAGATCCGGGATTTCCTGGTCGAGGGGACCGTGCAGATGCCGTGCGCGGCGCAGAGCGGATCGTCACCGGGGCAATGAATTATCGCCGCCTGGGCGGCGGCGCCGGTGCGCGGCAGGCCGGGTCCGGCGTCATCGCCACCTGGATGTCGGGCGCATAATTGTTCATCGCGCCGCTTGCCGCGTCGACACCGAGGCCGACCACCCCGCCCATGATGACGTTGCCGGCCGCCATTCCCTCCAGCATGGAGGGGATGGTGCCGACGCCGTCGAGGTAACAGTCCTTGGTGCAGCGCACGGCGATGTTCGAGCCGCCCTTCTGCAAGGTGATGGTCGCCGGCGTGACCACCGTCTGCGTGCCGATCGTCGGCGAGCTCAGCGTGCAGGTGGCGCCCGGCACTCCGGGCGTATTCACCGCGACTGCCTGCGTCGTGCCCTTGGTGATGGTCGCGCACGCCGCCAGCAGGAGCGCGGCGGCAACCCATGATGCCTTTCGCATGGCCTTGCGCATGTGACGTCTCCCCAGTCCCACGAGGATCGGCGGGGCGATAGCAACCCGCTGATACGGCCCGCAAATACCTCCGCGGCCGGACACGGGACCTTGACAATTGTTCCCGTTTCGTTCTCATTCGTCAAGTCATGTCGGGCATCCGCCGGCTCGTCGATTATCCCTGGGTCCTGGTCCGGCTGCGCTGCGATGTCTGCAAGCGCGCCGGCGCCTATCGGCTGGCGCGGCTCGCGGTGAAATACGGTTCGGAGATCCTGCTCGACGACCTGGTCGCGCGGCTCTCCGCCGACTGCGCCTGGCGCGACGAGCCGCGCAGCACCTGCGGCGCCCGGCTCTCCGACCTGCCGCCGAGGAAGCCGCCGGATCTCCCCGGCCGGCTCATGCGGGTGGTGGCGGGCGGGAAGAGGTAGGGGCCGAGGCAGCGCACGGATTACTCAGCGCGAGGAAGGCGATGCCCATGCCAGCGCGATCGGGTCGGAGCGATATCGGCCCGCCGGGTCTCATGAAGGGAGGTCACACCGATGAAGAGGATTCCGCCGTTTCAGTTGATCCCCGAGCCGTTGAACGAAGAAGCTGCAAGAATGCCTCCGTTCAAGCTGGCTCCGAAGCCGATGGGCACCCGGCATCAGCTTGGCGGCAAGCCGGATTTCATCCAGAATCCGTTCTGGCCGCACTGTCGCTCTGGGCACGGAAAGATGACATTCTATGCGCAGCTGGATTTAATCAACGACGATGTGTGCATCGCCGACTGCGGGATGATCTACGTGTTCATCTGCTTCAAATGCTCCGACACCCACTCGTTCGTGCAGTACTTCTGAGGGGGTTCGGCAAGGCGCGCTGACGGTTTTTCTCGGGGAAGCTCGGATAGCGGCGGGTGAAGACGATGTCCGCGCAGTTGTTGACGGCCTGCTCGATCACTTCGTGAATCGCGTCCGGAGCTGGTCGGGTCGACATCGTGACAGCGCACGTCTTCGGTCTTACTGTACGGCTGTGGCAGCACGCCGGGGACGTGTCCGTGTCCGACATCTGGTACTTCCTGGACGGGAGAGAGCAGGTAGGGCCCGTCACCTTCGAGGAATTGACGGCGAAACTGGCAACCCTCCCGAACGCCGGCGACATTCTCGTTTGGCGCGACGGCTTCCCCGACTGGAAGCCGGCCAGGGAGGTGCCCGAGCTTGCCGCGCAGGTGGCTAAGCCGCCGCCGACACCCGAACCAGCCCCCCGCGACTCCGCCGACGACGGCAAGCCACCCGCGTCGGCCCCCCGCCGCCGCTCCGGCAATCTCATCGCCCGCCACTGGCGCGGCGAGCTTCCGCTGTGGGTATCCTACTGGGTCATCGGCTTCCTCGGAGGCATCATTGCCGCTCTGATTCCGCTCGGCGTGGTGTGGGCGCTGTCGGGCGCCGGCTATGAGCCACGCACCTTCTTTGCGGCGCTGGTTTTCGTCTGGCTGGCGATTTTCGTGATTGCGACCTGGCAGCTGGTCGGAGTTTGGAGGTCAGCCCTGCGGCGCGCCCGGGCCCGCAGGGAGCTCGGCAAGCGCGCGTTCTGGGCGCGCGTGGCGCAGCTCGCCGTCGTCCTCGGCTTCATCAGGTTGCTCGCGGCCTTCGGCAATTCGGGCGTGCCGCAGATCATCGAATCCTCCCGCATGGCGTTCATGGACGATCCCTCACTGCCGGCCTATGCGATCCGCATCATGCGGGATGGATCGGAGATCGAGGTCGTCGGCGGCTTCAAATATCCGCTGACCGACGACGTCGTGCGTATCCTGCGCGAGCAGCCTGTGAAGATCGTTCATCTCGACAGCCTCGGCGGGCGGATCGGGGAGGCGGAAAAGCTCTACAAGGTCATCCGCGACCGCGGGCTCATCACCTATGTGTCGTCGCGCTGCATGTCGGCCTGCACGCTGGCGTTCGCCGGCGGCCGCGAGCGCTGGCTGCGGCAGGGCGCGGTTCTTGGATTCCATGCGCCCACGTTTCCCGGGATGAGCAAGGACGATCTGGCCGGATCGGAAAAGTCCCAGACAGTGATTTTTGCGGCAGCGGGGTTCGATGCCGCCTTCGTCACGCGCGCGCTGTCGACGCCGAACAAGGAGCTGTGGAAGCCGTCGGCGGACGAGTTGCTTCGCGCCCGGGTGATTTCCGGCGTGTCCGACGGAACCCGGTTCGCCGCCTCCGGGTACGGCGCCAATGCGACCCGGGAGGACATCGCCACGAGGCTCTCGAAACTATTGCCCGTTCTGCAGAAGATGAAGGAGCGTCTGCCCGATGAGCTCGCCGCGATCATTGCGTCCTACCACGACGGCTATCAGAGCGGCCGGACGGAGGGGGAGCTCACCGCCGCGCTGCGGGAAAAAATCTCTCGAGTCATCGACGTCCAGCGGGCGCTTGCCGACGATGCCGTGCTCGTCGACCTGGCAAAACTGTACGCCGAGCAATATGCGGCGCTCGGCGCAAAGGACCCGACGCTCTGTTATCTCTACGCCTCCGGCACGGGCGGGACGCGCAATTTCTCCTCCGACATCCCGCAGCCGCTGATCCAGCGCGAGAACGCGCTCTCCGAGCAGGTCATCGCGACGGCCGCACCGCGCCCGGACGCGGCCGCCGGGACGGTGACCGCCTCGTGGGAGAAAGTGATGAGAAAGCTCGGGGGCCGCTTCTCGCTGGAGACGATCAACCTTGTCCGCGCCGCGACGCTCGATGCGTCGAGACACCGGGACTATTGCCGGGTGTCGGTCGCCCTGTTCCGGGAGATCAGCAATCTGGAGCAGCGCGAGGCCGCCCTTCTGATACGGCAGATGCTGGGCGACAGAAAGTGATGGCCGAGGGCCGCGACGAAGAGCAGCATCTCGCCCGGCAGCTGGACTGAGGCAAGCGGTCTTACCGGCCGTCTACGCGCGGCGGCCGAGCAGCACGCCGACGACCGCCACCAGGGCGATGACGCCGAGCACCGCCGGACGCGATCCGTGGCGCACGATGTCGGAGGCGCCCTCGACCACGCCGGTACCGGTCGCCGCCGCGCGTGCCGCGACGTCGCGTGCCAGAACCTCGGCGGCCGACGCATCGCCCGACAGGGCGGGCCTCGACGCCAGCGGGCGGGACGCGATGGGGAGCGGCGGTTTGGTCGATTTGCTGCGGGCCGCGGCGAGACCGAGGAGCAGCGCCGCCATGATCGCGGTCACGCCGCCCACCACGCCCAGCGCGATCAGCGGACCGTTGCGTTCCGCAACGGCGACGAACAGGGCCGTCAGGCCGATGAGCAAGGTCAGCAGCGCGGCGAGCGCGCCGCCCGCCAGCAGGCCCAGCGTCACGCCCACATCGATGGCCTGGCGCTTGAGACGCTGCGTCGTCTCCTCGCGGAACGCGAGAAGACGACGCTGGAGATCGCTCCGCAGCAGCTGCCGCAGCACGGCGCCCATCAGCTTCTGCTCCGGCTCATCATGCCGATGACGATGCCGGCCACCAGCGTGCCGGCCATGGTGCCGAGGGGATTGCGGCGGGCCATGGCCTCGAATTCGGACGCAAACGTCTTCACCTGCTCCTTGGCGCTCGACGCCATCTGGGCGCCCGCCTCGGCAATGCCGCTCGCCGCCGATCCGACCTCGGAGGCCACCGCCTGGCCGACGCTGCGTGCGGTGGTCGCCGCCTCGCTGCCGGCTTCCGCCGCGAATTTGGCCACGGTCTCCTGCATCTTGGCGAGATCGGCGCGCAGCCGCGTCATGTCGTCGGCGAGGCTGTCGCGCGCCGCCGACGCCGAATCGGCGATGCCGGATTTGCCGCGATCGACCGCGTCGCCGACCTTGTCCTTGAGATTCTCGGCACGGTTGCGGGCGGCGTCGCCCAGGCTCGATGCCGGGCTCGATGGCTGGCCGTTGCCGCTGCCGGCGAACGGACGATTGGTCAGGTCGCTCATGTTCATGCTCCCGCGATTGGTTTGTTTGGTGGTGGCGTTCGTGGCAAAGCAACGTCAGGTGGGACCTAAAGTTCCAACCGTCGGGCCCGGGTGGCGCCGCGGCGACGGCAGCCGGGCGGGCAGGCGCTGGCGCATGTCCCGGCGCGGTGCGCGGTTCGCCGTCAAAGGACAGGCGCCAGCCAAGAATTCTGGGGCACCGCTCCGGCATCTGGACGCGGGGGGATTTTTCCGGCAGGGAACCATTTGGCGGCGCCCGGCATTATCTTTTGATCGCCATTTCCGGGGTGGCGACGCGCGGGTCCGCATCCGCAGTTTGCGACCACCTTCGGGTGGGCAGGGCGGCAGGGGCATTCACCATTGGACGTTGCGAGACAGCGCGCGGGAGACTTTTCGGGGGGAATGCCGCCGGCGGATCTGGTCGCGGGGACTTCCGGCGACGACGATCGCCGGCTGCAGCGCCTCGTCGACGCGGTGACCGACTATGCGGTCTACATGATCGACCTCGACGGATTCGTGGCGAGCTGGAATGCCGGCGCGCAACGGATCAAGGGTTACACGCGGGACGAGATCGTCGGTCAGCATTTTTCCCGGTTCTTCACCGAGGAGGATCGGGCCCGCGGCCTGCCGCAGACCGCGCTCGACACGGCGCGCGTGGTTGGCCGCTTCGAGAACGAAGGCTGGCGCCTGCGCAAGGACGGCACGCGGTTCTGGGGCTCGGCGATCCTCGATGCGATCCGCGACGACGACGGCACGCTGATCGGCTTTGCCAAGATCACCCGCGACATCACCGAGCGCCGGGCGGCGCAGGAGGCGTTGATCGAAAGCGAGCGGCGGTTTCGCCTGCTCGTGGAAAGCGTCGTCGACTATTCCATCTTCATGCTCGACGTCGACGGCAGGGTGGTGAACTGGAACGTCGGCGCGCAACGCATCAAGGGCTATTCGGCCGAGGAGATCGTCGGTCAGCATTTTTCCCGGTTCTACTGCGAGGCGGATCGGGCGGCCGGCGTTCCCGACCGGGCCCTGCAGACGGCCGGCAGGGAAGGGCGGTTCGAGGCGGAAGGCTGGCGCGTGCGCAAGGACGCGACCCTGTTCTGGGCGAGCGTGGTGATCGACACCATCCGCGACGAGCGCGGCGCGCTCCTCGGCTTCGCCAAGATCACCCGCGACATCACCGAGCGGCGGAACGCGCAGATCGCCCTGCAGAAGGCCCACGAGCAGCTGGCCCAGGCGCAGAAGATGGAGGCGCTCGGTCAGCTCACTGGCGGCGTGGCGCACGATTTCAACAACCTTCTGATGATCGTGAGCGGGCACATCCATGTGATAAAGAAGGCGGTCGCCGGCGATCCCAAGGCGTTGCGCGCCGCCGAGGCGATCGAGCTCGCCGCCGCCCGCGGGGCCAATCTGACCCGGCAGCTGCTGACGTTCTCCCGGCGTCAACGCTTCGAGCCGGCGGCGGTCGATCTCAAGCAGCGTTTCGTGGCGTTCCGCGAGATGCTGTCGAGCTCGGTAGGCGGCAGCGTCGACCTGGTCGCGGCCGCGGCGCCCGACGTCTGGCCGGTCGAGGTCGACGTCAGCGAGCTCGAGCTGGCGCTGGTGAACATCGTGGTGAATGCCCGGGACGCCATGCCGGCCGGAGGTGTCATCGACATTTCGACCGAGAATGTCCGGCTTTCGCCCGGCGACCACGGGCAGGAGCTCGAGGGCGACTTCGTCGCGCTCAGCGTGACCGATAGCGGAACTGGCATCCCGCCGGACGTCCTGCCGCGCATCTTCGATCCCTTCTTCACCACCAAGGAGATCGACAAGGGCACCGGCCTCGGATTGTCGCAGGTGCACGGCTTCGTCCACCAATCGGGCGGCACCGTCGCCGTCGACAGCGAGATCGGCAAGGGCACCCGGATCACCATCTACCTGCCGCGGGCGCTGCGCGACCCGGCCGGCGATGCGACGGATCGCGAGGCAGAGCCCGAGCAGACCGGCGGCACCGTGCTGATCGTCGAGGACAATTCCGACGTCGCCCAGGTGAGCTCCGCCCTGCTGGAGGAGCTCGGCTACCGCGCCATCGTTGCAGGCGACGCAGAGGCCGCCCTCAAGCTCATCGAGACCGGCGACGAGGCCTTCGACCTGGTGCTGAGCGACATCGTCATGCCGGGGCGGATGGACGGGGTGGCGCTGGCGCAGGTGATCCGCGAACGTTATCCGGCGCTGCCGATCCTGCTCGCCACCGGATACAACAAGGCCGCCGCCGGCGCGGCCGGCGGGTTCACGGTGCTGCGCAAGCCCTATCAGCTCGCCGACCTCGGCAGCGTGGTCGGCAGGCTGATCGCCGAGGGGCGCCGCCGGGCCTGACCGGCGGCATCGGCCCGCCGAAGGCGCCGATTCTGGACACTTTGCGCAATGTGAACCATTTCACGCTCAAGTCGCGGTAACTGCGCCAGAGTGTGCGGTGCACCAACGGCAGACCCCAACGGCTGCGCGTTGACCGAGACCAGGCGAGGGACACATGCTGATGATCTCATTGATAATGTCACTGGGTGCGCTGCTGAATTCTGAGCGCGATCGTGCTGGGAACGCCGCCGACAATTCCACGCTAGCGCGTTCCGAGCATGCTGGGGTCGGCGGCGGAGGCTGTTGGCGGGGCCCGGACGTTCGGGCCTTGACGCAGCGACCACCCGTGCGCCAGAAAGTCGAATAGCCGGCGCGACGTTCCGGCCACGGATCCGGGACGGCCGCCTGCCTGGAGCGGGCAGGGCAAGGTGAGCAGGGCGATCGCTCACCCAAAGCGTTTCGACGCGGTCGCCGATCGGTCGCCGGAAATGCGATGTCGGGCAGGACGGACCTGCCCGGGAACGAGTTCCAGTCTCGCCAGCACCGTGCGGACGGCATCGAAAGGGCCAAGCCCATGTCAGGATCGACAGAGACCGTATTGACGCGTCCACGCCTGAGCAAACGGACAATTCTGGCCGAGCATCCTTTCTTCAAGGGGCTCGCGCCCGAGCTGATCGACCAGCTCAGCTCCCACGCCATCACCCGCATGGTGCCGGGCGGGACCGTGATCTACGCCAAGGGCGATCCGGGAAACAGCCTGTTCGCCGTGGTGGCGGGGACGGTGCGGATCAGCGTTCCCTCCCTCGACGGCAAGGACACGGTGTTCAACCTGCTCAACGAGGGCGAGATATTCGGCGAGATCGCGCTGCTCGACGGTCGTCCGCGCAGCGCCGAGGTTACCGCGGTGACCGACTGCGAGCTGATGATGATCAACCGGCGGGATTTCGTCCCGCTGATGAAGAACAACCCGGAGATCGCGCTGAAGCTCATCGACATCCTGTGCGCGCGGTTGCGGCGGACCAGCGAGCAGGTCGAGGACGTCATGTTCCTCGATCTGCCGGCGCGGCTCGCCAAGGTCCTGCTCAAGCTCGCGGAAAATGCCCCCGATGGCCCGCAGGGTCGCAAGATCGAGATGACCCAGCGCGAAGTCGGGCAGATCATCGGCATGTCCCGGGAGAGCACGAACAAGCAGCTGCGCCTGTGGGAGCAGCGCAATTGGGTGCGGCTCGAGCGCGGAAGCATCGTGGTGGTTGCGCTCGACGAGATTACTGACGTTGCGACCTCCGGCGCCGAGGCCGAAAAGGTCTAGCGACGGCGACGTGGCTACCGGTTCGCCGGCATGACCAATACGCCACCGTACAATTCCAGGACACGGTCCCGGTCAAACCTGATCGGGGCGTCGTCCATCGTTCATTTGAATATCCCTCCATTGTTGCAATGAGTTAGACTGGGTACTTCAGATCCAGGAGCCGGGCCCTGGCGCGCAGGGTGGCCCGCTTGCCGCCGGCTCCGGTCGCGATTTCTTGCGGGCCTGTGTGAAGCACCTCACTCAGCGCCGGGGTGGGCGGGGCCATGATCGCGCCGTTCGCTTGCGGCGGACGTCGGGCAAGCGCCCGCAGAGGCGCTCATCAGGGATGTGCCATGACAACCGAAGTACTGCGCGGCGCGAGGATCGCGCTCGCGGCGCTGCTGCTGGCTGCCGGGTTGGCCAAGCTCGCCGGGGCGAACCTCATGGTCCAGCAGTTCGACGTGGTCGGTCTCGGCCAGGCGTTTCGCTATCTGTTCGGGGTGCTGGAGATCGTCGCCGCCCTCTGCCTCCTCTCCACGCGCCTCGCGGTCTACGGGGCGGTGCTGGTCTCCGCCCTCACGGTGGGCGCCGTCGGTGCGACCATCGGGCACGCCGCCCGGGTGGTGCTGCAGTCGCCGCCGTCGCACGAGCCGCAGATCACCGTGACCAGGACCCACCGGGCACAACTCGACGCCCGGCCGGAGATTTTCCACCGCGCCATGGTCGGCTGACGCGCCGCCGTGCTCAGATCCCGCGGGCCATGATCGGCAGGCGCCGCGTCAACGCCCGCCACAAGACCAGCGGAAGGTCGACGATGCCGGGCAGCGGGTCGTCGGCGGCCGAGGCGGCAAGCACCACGGGCGCCCGCAGCGACCTGACATAGTCCCCGGCCGAGAGGTTGCCGCGCAGCATCTCCTGCGCCGCCGCCACCAGGTCGCGCGACAGGTTGATCCAGACGGCGCCGGCACGTCCGCGGAGCGGCGCGACCGTCTCGCCCATGGCGAGCCGCCACAGCACATCGGCGAAATCGACGCCTGCCGCCGAGCCCAGTCCGTTCCAGGTCCAGGTGCGGGCGTTCACGTCGAGCAGCTTGGTGCGGCCGTCGCGCGCGTCGTGCTTGAACTCGACCTCGACCAGCCCGCTGTAGTCGAGCAATTCCAGGAAGCGGCACGCCGCCTCCTCGATGGGGGCCGCCTCGAGCGTGCGCACGCAGGTGCTGGTATAGCCGAAATCGACCGGAAATTGCCGTGCCCGGTTGGCCACCAGGGAGGCGACGGGAGCGCCGCGATCCCACACCGCCGCATAGGAGAACTGCGCCGATCCGGAGCCCGGGATGAGCTCCTGCAGGACGATCGCGTCCTCGCCGACCAGGGCGACCGCCTGGTCGTAGCGCCGCAGCAGCTGGGCGCGATCGTCCACCCGCCAGGCCTTTTCCAGCGTGAAGGCATTGCGGCCCTTGCGCACGGTCGGCTTGAGAATGAGCGGAAAGCGGCAGTCCAGGCCCGCGATGTCATGACGACCGCCCGGATACCAGCTGCGGGGATAGGCGATCCCCAGGGCATCGGCGCGGCGGTGGGTCAGGCGCTTGTCGTAGGCCCAGCGGACCACGTCCCAGGGTGGCGAGACGAGCCGGAATATTTTCGACAGCTCGCCATAGTTCTGCGCGATCAGGCGGACCTCGGCATCGCCGCCGGGAATCAGCACCCAGCCCTCCAGGCGGTGGCGCTCGGCGAGCGCCATGAGGAACGAGGCCGCATCGGGGTGGTCGGGGCCGCCCCACGAAACAGTCCTCAGCGTGTAGCGTGAGTATTTTGGGATCAGGTGCTCGTCGGTAACGAACCAGATCGGGATGCCTCGCCGCCCGAGGCTGCGCGCGATGCTCAGGCTTCCGTGGGCGCCGCCGAGCAGGAGCGCGCCGCATCGCGATGCCGTGGACGCAGTTGCGCGGATCCGGCCGGCCGGGGCCGCCGCGCCGGGTGCCGGCAGCGCTTCCGCTGAAGCCCGGCGCGTGATCGTGCCGCCATTGCTGGTCATGACCTCGGCCTCGTTGCGCCGGGCCGGCCTGCTCGCGATCACGAACGGGTCGCCAGCGCGCTCTGCGTCACGCAGCGCGCTGCGTAGCCGGCGCCGGCGATGAAGCGCATCAGCGGCCCGAAACTTTTTACCGCGGTCGCGCCGACGAAATGCAGCCCGGGCACCGAGGATCGAAAGCCGGCCGACAGTCTCGGATAGCCGTCGACCGTGTCGATGCGCCCGAGCAGGTCGGGGCCGAATATGCCGAGCCGGCCGATGTCGATCCGGTATCCGGTTGCGAGCAACACGTGGTCGGTGAGCCTCGAGCTGCCGTCGTCGAACCTGAGCTCGATCCGGCTGCCGCGGCGCTCGGTGCCGGCGACCAGGCGGCCGGGAACGAAGCTGACGCCGTCGGCGCGCGGCTTGAGCCAGCCGCTGACCGCCGGGCGCAGGCATCGGGTCGTAACCTCGGCCCGTACCTCGTCGGGAAGCAGGCGGACCAGCCCGGGTGCGTCGGCGAGCCAGTCCAGCGGGAACGGCCCGACCTCCGACTTCGACCCCAGCGCCCGGCGCAGCGTCCGCATGATCCCGTCGGCCGGTGCTCCCGAGCCCAGCCAATGCACCGGACCCCGGCTCACCAGGGCGACCTCGGCTCCCGCTTCGTGCAGCAGGACCGCCGATTCTCCGGCGCTCTGGCCGCGCCCGATCACCGTGACGGTGCGGCCGCGAAAGCATCCAAAATCGGCATGATCGGACGAATGGCTTGCCAGGGCCGAGGGCAGGGCGGCGAACTGCGCCGGCCGAAAACTCTGGTTGGCGAGGCCCATCGCCACCACCACGCGGCGTGCCTCGAGGGTCGCGCCGTCCGCCAGGACGAGGCGGAAGGCGTTGCCCGCCGCCGCCACGCTCACCACCTTGCGCGGATCGAGGTCGGGAACCGCCCGGTTCTGGAACCAGGCGCCGTAGCGGACAAAGTCGGCGATCGGCATCTGCTCGGCCGGCTTCATCCCGACGCGGTCCGCATAGACGTCGAGCGACAGCTCGTTGGCCGGATCGGCGATATGGGTGGCGCGCCATGGCGACCTGATGCGCATGCCACCCGGCATGTTGTGGCGCCAGAACCCCATTGCCTCGCCGAAAATCCTGATCTCAATTCCGGACGCCTTGAGGTGCGCCGCCACCGCGAGCCCGTAGGGGCCGGCGCCGATGACCGCCACGTCGCAGCGCTCGCTGGCGGGGCCGGTTTCCAATGCGGTCGGCTGCCGGCGGGCCAGAGCCGGCTCGGCGTATGCAAGCCCGGTGGAACTCATCCGGTTACTTCCTGCGCTCACGTCGCGAGGCGCCCCTGCGATACTGTGCACCTCGTGCTCGTTCAAGTCGATGCATGAGCAGTGGAATCAAGGGTTTTGCGCCATCCGGTTGCTGTTAGCCTTAACCGCAGTTCCGCCTCGTTGCGGTGCCGGCGCGCCTCGGCTCCTGCGGCCCGGCTTGTCCGGCGCCGGGCGGCCGACTAAGAGGTATCGCGAGGCAGTCAGCGACAACCGACCCCCCGGGAACGCCGAGGAGCGGACGGATCGCGCGGGAGGAAAATATGCGCGGGCTGATGATGGATCGGCCGCTCCTGATATCGTCGTTGATCGCGGTCATCGGCGCCAGGCATCCGAAACGGGACGAGCTGGCGCTGCGCGAATCGTTTGGCGGCTACCGGCTGCCGACCGGATAACCCGTGTCTTTGTCCGCCCTCTTTAGGTCCAATGGGAGTGGGTAGAACCGATGGCTGGAAAAAGTCTTGAAGGAAAAGTCCTGCTGGTGACCGGCGCCGGCCGCGGCATCGGCCGCGATATCGCGCTGCTCGCCGCCGCCGAAGGGGCGGCCGTGGTGGTCAACGATCTCGGCGGGTCGGCCGACGGGGAGGGCGCCGATGCAGGCCCGGCGGCGAGCGTGGTCAAGGAGATCGAGGCGGCCGGCGGCAAGGCGGTCGCCAACACCGACAGCGTCGCCGAGGCGACCGGCGCCGAGCGCATGGTCAAGACCGCGGTCGATCGCTTCGGGCGGATCGACTGCGTGGTCAACAATGCCGGCATCCTGCGCGACCGGATTTTTCATCGCATGTCGCATGTCGACTGGAAGATGGTGATCGACGTGCACCTGAACGGCTCGTTCAACGTCTCGCGTGCGGCGGCGAGCTATTTTCGCGAGCAGGAGGGCGGCTCCTACGTGCACTTCACCTCGACGTCGGGCCTGATCGGCAATTTCGGCCAGGCCAACTACGCGGCGGCAAAACTCGGCATCGTCGGCCTGTCGAAGTCGATCGCACTCGACATGGCGCGCTTCAACGTGCGCTCCAACTGCATCTCGCCGTTCGCCTGGAGTCGGCTGATCGGCACCATTCCGACCGAGACGCCGGAGGAGAAGGCGCGGGTGGAGCGGATCAAGACCATGGGCTCGGAAAAGATCGCTCCCGTCGCGGTGTTCCTCGCCAGCGATCTTGCGAAAGAGGTCACCGGGCAGATTTTCGGGGTGCGGCGCAACGAGGTCTACCTGATGAGCCAGCCGCGCCCGGTGCGCAGCGTCCACCGCAGCGAAGGCTGGACGCCGGAGACGTTGGCCTCGCAGATGCTCCCCGCGCTCAAGGGCTCGTTCTATCCGCTCGAGCGCTCCGGCGACGTCTTCTCCTGGGATCCGATCTGATGACCATCGACTATCAGCGACTGAAAGACTGGCCGTTCGAGGACGTGGTCCAGGCCTACACCGCCAGGGACACGATTCTCTATGCGCTGGGCGTCGGGCTCGGCGAGGACCCGACCGATCCGCAGCAGCTCAAATTCCTCTACGAGGACGGATTGCACGCGCTGCCGACGCTCGCGGTGGTGCTCAGCCGTCCCGGCTTCTGGGTGCGCGACCCGCGCTCCGGGGTCGACTGGAAGCAGGTGCTGCACGGCGAGCAGGGCCTCGTCCTGCATCGCCCGCTGCCGCCCGAGGGCGAGGTTTCGGCGCGCACCAGGATCGACGAGATCGTCGACAAGGGGCCCGGCAAGGGTGCGCTGATCTATTCGAGCCGCACCCTGGTCGATCGCCGCGACGGGCAGAAGCTGTGCACGCTGACCTCCACCACGTTCTGCCGCGGCGACGGCGGATTCGGCGGCCCGAGCGGCCCCACGCCGGCGCCGCGGCCGATTCCCGGGACTGCGCCGGAGCTCACCTGCGACCTGCCGACCTCGCCGCGCGCAGCGCTGATCTATCGGTTGTCGGGCGACCTCAATCCGCTGCATATCGACCCCGAGGTGGCGCGGGTGGCGGGATTTCCGCGGCCGATCCTGCACGGGCTCGGGACCTACGGGGCGGCCGGGCATGCGCTGCTCAAAGTCCTGTGCGACTATGATGCCAGCCGGCTCATCCGGATGGACGTGCGCTTCTCCTCGCCGGTTTTTCCCGGCGAGACCATCCGCACCGAGATCTGGCGGACCGGCCCGGGCCAGGCGGCATTCCGCTCGCGCGTCGTCGAGCGCGACGTGGTGGTGCTCAACAACGGCTACGCCGAATACAAAAATTGACGGGGAGGATTGTTTCCATGGTCGGTATCGTTGCGTTCGGCGGCTACATCCCGCGGCTCAGACTGAGCCGCAAGGCGATCGTCGATGCCAACAGCTGGGCTAATCCGGCGCTGAGATCGCAGGCGAAGTCCGAGCGCGCGATCTGCAACTGGGACGAGGACCCCGTCACCATGGCGGTGGAGGCGGCGCGCGATTGTCTGGGCACGCGCGACCGTGAGGAGGTCGCGGCGCTCTATTTCGCCTCGACCTCGGCGCCGTTCGACGACCGCCTCAACGGCGGCATCGTCTCCCAGGCCCTCCTGCTCGGCTCCGACGTGGCGACCCTCGACGTCTCCCATTCGCAGCGCGCCGGCACGTCGGCGCTGATCGCCGCGGCGAGCGCGGTTGCGGCCGGCAGCAACAAGGCCCTGGTGATCGCCGCCGAGCAGCGCCACACCGCGGCGGCGAGCATGCTCGAGCTCACCAGCGGTGACGGCGCGGTGGCGCTGCTGCTCGGTCCCGAGGA
The DNA here is from genome assembly GCA_963755055.1 of uncultured Alphaproteobacteria bacterium. Taxonomy (GTDB): domain Bacteria; phylum Pseudomonadota; class Alphaproteobacteria; order Rhizobiales; family Xanthobacteraceae; genus AP-16. The sequence goes on from CAVWIS010000023.1 coordinate 105,224, forward strand.
GGGCGTCGCAAAGCTCGTCGGCCACCAGTCAGCCTCGGTCGATTTCGTCGACCACTATCGCGGCCACGGCCGCGACTTCGACTATGTGTGGGAGGAGCGCTGGATCCGCGACGAGGGCTACATGAAGATCGTCCCGCCGGTGCTCAAAACCCTCCTGGAGAAGACCGGCGTCGCCGCCAACGACATCGCGCATTTCTGCCTGCCCTGCACGCTGCCGCGGGTGGCGGCCGGCATCGCCAAGCGCCTCGGCATTCCCGAGGGAAACGTGCGCGACAACCTGCATGCCGGCTGCGGCGATACCGGCGCCAGCCACGCGCTGGTCATGCTGGCGCACGCGCTGGAGCAGGCAAAGCCCGGAGACCGCATCCTGGTGGCGGGCTTCGGCCAGGGCTGCGACGGGCTCCTGTTCGAGGCGACCGCGGCGGTCGCCACCGGGCAACCGGAGGTCGGCATCACAAGATCGCTGGCGCGCGGCAAGCCGGAGACCAACTATCAGAAATACATGGCGTTCAACGATCTGGTGAAGATCGAGAAGGGTTTGCGCGCCGAGGTCGACAAGCAGACCCCGCTGTCGACGCTCTATCGCAAGCGCGACATGATTCTCGGCTTCGTCGGCGGCAAATGCCGCACCTGCGGCACCGTGCAGTTCCCCAAATCGCGCATCTGCGTCAACCCGAACTGCAACGCGGTGAATACCCAGGACGACCAGCCGTTCGCCGATTTCCCGGCAAAGGTGCTGTCGTGGTCGGCCGACTACCTGACCTACTCGGCCGACCCGCCGGCGCATTACGGCATGGTGCAGTTCGAGGAAGGCGGTAGGCTGATGGCGGATTTCACCGACGTCGACGTCGGAAAAGTCGAGGTCGGCATGCCGATGCGCATGGTATTCCGCATCAAGGAGCGTGATCCGCAGCGCGGTTTCGTGCGATATTTCTGGAAAGCGGTGCCGGCTCAGGCGGCCGGCGCGGCCAAAACGGAGGCCTGATCATGGCTACGGGAATTCGCGACAAGGTTGCCATCCTGGGGATGGGCTGCTCGAAGTTCGGCGAGCGCTGGGACGCCGAGGCCGAGGATCTGATCGTCGAGGCCTACGAGGAGGCGCTGGCGGATGCCGGCATCGAGACCGGGCAGATCGAGGCGGCGTGGTTCGCGACCGCCATCGAGGAGCAGCATGTCGGCAAGTCCGGGGTGCCGCTCGCGGTGGCGCTGCGAGCTTCCCTACATCCCGGTGACCCGGGTGGAGAACTATTGCGCGTCGGGCTCCGAAGCGTTCCGCGGCGCCACCTATGCGGTCGCCTCGGGCGCCTGCGACATTGCGCTGGCGCTCGGCTGCGAAAAGCTCAAGGACACCGGCTATGGCGGCCTGCCGCAGCGCAGCCGCGGCGCGCTCGCCTCGATGTACTGGGCGAACGTGTCGGCCCCCGGCAGCTTTGCCCAGCTCGCCGCCGCCTACCGCGCCAAGCACGGGGTCAGCGCCGGCGATTTGAAGAATGCCATGGCCCACATCTCGGTGAAGAGCCACGACAACGGCGCGAAAAACCCCAAGGCGCATCTGCAGAACAAGATCGACATGGACCAGGTGCTCAAAGCTCCGATGGTGGCCGAGCCGCTCGGCCTCTACGACTGCTGCGGGGTCAGCGACGGGGCTGCCTGCGCGATCGTCACCACTCCGGAGATCGCAAAAAGTCTCGGCAAGCATGATCTGGTCACCGTCAAGGCGCTGCAGCTGTCCGTCTCCAATGGCGTCGAGGCCCAGCACAATTCCTGGGACGGCAGCTATTTCGCCACCACGCGGATCGCCGCCAAGCGCGCCTATCAGGAAGCCGGCATCAAGGATCCGCGCGACGGGATCTGAGCCTGATCGAGGTGCACGACTGCTTTTCGGTGACCGAGCTGGTCACCATGGAGGACCTCGGCATCTCCCCCGAGGGCGGCGCGCCGCGCGACATCATGGACGGGTTCTACAACTCGACCGGCCAGGTTCCCTGCCAGATCGACGGCGGCCTCAAATGTTTCGGCCATCCGATCGGGGCGTCGGGCCTCAGGATGATCTACGAGATGTATCTGCAGATGCACGGCCGCGCCGGACAGCGCCAGCGCGCGACCGAGCCGGTGCGCGGCCTGGTGCACAATCTGGGAGGTTTTCCCCACCAGAATGTCTGCTCGATCGCCATCGTCGGCCGCCACGGGGCGTAACGGCGTCGCCAAGTATCTGGCGAGCCCGGAGATCCGAACCGCTGCCGCGAGTTCCATTTCTCCCCGCGTGCGGGGAGAGGTCGACGCGAAGCGTCGGGTGAGGACCTCCCACCCTTCGTCAACAGGAATTTTGGGCGAATGAGGCGGAAAGTTATGTCCACGGAAGTGGTCCCGAGATGGCGAGGGTAGCGCCGTGCTCAGCGCTGTCCAGGACGCTTCGCGCCGGCTGCGCCGGTGCCGCAAGCGGCATCCTGGACAGCGCTTGCGCGCGGCGCTCTGCCGATCGGCAGGTCGGGACGAAGGGATGGCCGCCTGGGTCGAACAAAGGAATGCGATCATGCCGCCATCGCGGTGGGCGCGCTCTTGTGGTCGGGATTGAACAGCGTCTGGCGTTCGAGCATCGTGCACAGGACGTAGAGCAGGCGATCACCCACGCCGCGCAGCGCCCGGCCGTGGGAGTGGCCGCGGCTGCGCAACGCGGCATAGCGGCGCTGGCTGGCGGGATCGTGCTGGCTGGCCACCCGTGCCCAGTGATAGAGGGCATTCGCCAACCGCTTATTGCAGGCCAGCCGTCGGGTCACGTGGCATTGCTTGCCGCTGCGCTTGGTGACCGGGGCCTGACCCGACAACGTGCGCAAGGCATGATAATCTCGTCGGCGCAGAGGCTCTGGGGCCTCGGCGAGCAGCGTGGCGAGGACGATCCTGCCGATTCCTGGCGAGGAGCGAAGGATCGCGACGTCGCGCTGCTCGCAGCTCTGCCCCGGCTCGTTCTCCGCGGCGGCCGCGAGCTTGTCGCAGAGCTCTTTCAGCTTGCCCTCCGCCTCCTTGACCTGCTGACTGATCAGCCGCAGGCGAGTGGCGACGATGCGAATGTGGGCGCTGGCTGCCTCGGCGGTGCCCGGGGCCACCGAGATCGGCTTGCGCCGCAGGATCTGCAACGCCTTGGCGGCATCGATGCGGCGAATGCGATGCTCTTTGAGGATGCGAGCGACCGTCTTCTCGCGCAGCCGCGCGGCCTTTGCAGGCGTCGGCGCCTGGTGCCACAGATCGAGGAACCATCCGGCTCCAAGGTCATCGCCTGCGAGCTCGAGCGCCTGCGGATAATAGCGCCAGAGCTGCTCGCGCACCTGATTGGTCAGGCGAGTACGCTCGCGTTGCAGGTCCTCGTCGATGCGCGACCACTCGCGCAGCTCGATGACAGTGGGATCCTCGACCGCCAGGCGTCGCAATGCATGCCGGTCGGTGCGCAACGCATCGGCGAGCACGTGGGCGTCGCGGCTATCGTCCTTGGCGCCCGCCACCGTGAAGCGGTCACGAAAGCGGTCGACCTGCTTCGGGTTCATGGCATAGACCGCAAAGCCACGCTCCAGCAGGGTCTCGACGATCGGCCCGTGCGGCACCTCGATGGCCACCTCGATCTGCCCGGGCTCGGCGCCGCTCTTGCCGAGCAGCCAGCTGCACAGCTCTGTCAGGCCGGCTCCGTCGTGGGCAAAATCCTGCTCGGCCACAATTTGTCCTCGGGCATCGAGCAGGCAGACGCGGTGCTTCTGCGACGCCCAATCGATGCCAGCCAGCCAACGCGCATTCTCCGTCATCACTCCGATCTCCCGTTTGCTCCGGGCCAACCGCGACGCTTCTCGATCCCTGTACTGGCGCTCTCGGCGCAACCTCTCACTGGAGATCCGTCGCGGCCGCCCTGCCGGGGCACAAGTCCTCACCAGGTGCTCGGGGCGCGGGGGCATGTGGTCGCTCCCGGCAGGTCGGCCCGTTCGGCCAGTCTCAAGCCAGACTGGTTTACGAACGGAAAAAGGGTACAGGGGGCTTTGCCACGAGCCGTGAGCGACAAATCGGCGGCGAGCAGCCCCTCACCCCGACCCTCTCCCCGCGAAGAGCGGGGAGAGGGAGAAGAGGCGCAGTGCCCGCCTCCGCGACACCAGCGAGACCGTCTTCCGGAACTTCAAGCAAAGTCTCGGCGTTTCTAGCCTCGGGGCTTGCCCCGTCGCGGCCGGCCGCGTGACGTTGGAGGCCTGCACATGGCGAAATCCTCGGGCGCTAAGAAGAAAACCTCCGGCGCGAAGAAAAAGCTCACCACCTATCGGGCGAAGCGGGATTTTTCGAAAACCGCGGAGCCGAGCGGGGAAGCCGGGATCGCGCCGTCGAAACGGCTGCGCTACGTGATCCAGAAACATGCCGCACGGGCGCTGCACTATGATTTCCGGCTCGAACTCGACGGCGTCTTCAAGTCCTGGGCGGTGACCAAGGGGCCGTCGCTCGACCCGCATGACAAGCGCCTCGCCGTCGAGGTCGAGGACCACCCGCTCGAATACGGCGATTTCGAAGGCACCATCCCGCAAGGCCAGTATGGCGGCGGCACGGTCGAGATCTGGGACCGCGGGTATTGGACGCCCGAGGGCGAAAAGCCTCCGCAGCAGCAGCTCAAGGCCGGCGAGCTGAAATTCCGCCTCGACGGCGCGCGTCTGCACGGCGGTTTTGTGCTGGTGCGCATGAGGAGCGACCGCTTCGGCGGCAGGCGCACCAACTGGCTCCTGATCAAGCACCGCGACGAGTTCGCGAGCGACGGCGAGGGCGATGCGGTCCTCGAGGAAGACCGCTCGGTCGCCTCGGGACGCAGCCTGGAGGAGATCGCCGCCGGCAGGAAGCCCGGGCCGAAGCCGTTCATGCTGGCGAAGAGGAAGGCCGCGGCGCCCGACGCGGTGTGGAGCTCCAACCGCGACGACAGTGCCGAGCCGGCGCGCCGGACGGTGCGCGCGGCGCCGAAAGCGCGTCTCGCCAAGACCAGTGCCGCCGGCTCGGGGGCGAAACGTCAGGCCGAATCCCGCGTCGTGACGGTGCGCAAGCTGCCGGATTTCGTCCCGCCGGAGCTGTGCCGTCTGGTCGAGCGGCCGCCGTCCGGCGCGGGATGGGGCCACGAGGTCAAGCTCGACGGCTATCGCATCCAGCTGCGCGTCGAGGACGGCAACGTCAGCCTTAAGACGCGAAAAGGCCTCGACTGGACGGAAAAGTTTCCCGCCATCGCCAAGGAAGCGACGGGGCTGCCGGACGGAATCATCGACGGCGAGATCGCAGCGCTCGACCACAACGGCGCCCCGGATTTCGCCGCCCTGCAGGCCGCACTCGCCGACGGCAAGACCGATGACCTGGTTTTTTTCGTGTTCGACCTCCTGTTCGACGGCCTTGAGGATCTTCGCGAGGAGCCGCTGGTCCGCCGCAAGAAGCGGCTCAAGCAAATCCTCGACCAGCGCCGGCGCAAGGGAGCACCGCTCATCCGCTACGTCGACCACTTGGAGACCGCCGGCGACGCAGTCTTGCGCTCGGCCTGCCGGATGTCGCTCGAGGGCATCGTCTCCAAGCGTCTCGACGCGCCGTATCGTTCCGGTCGCGGCGACGCCTGGACCAAGGCCAAATGCCGGGCCGGGCACGAGGTGGTGATCGGCGGCTGGACCTCGGAAGGGCCGCGCTTCCGCTCGCTGCTGGTGGGTGTGCGCAAGAAAAATCATCTGGTCCATGTCGGCCGGGTCGGCACCGGGTTCGGCCAGGCGGTGGTCAAACGCCTGCTGCCCCGGCTGAAGGCCGTGGAGACCGACGAAAATCCCTTCACTGGCGACACCGCGCCGCGCAAGGCGAAGGGTGTTCACTGGGTCCGGCCCGAGCTGGTGGCGGAAATCGAGTTCGCCGGCTGGACAGGCGACGGCATGGTACGCCAGGGCGCCTTCAAGGGTTTGCGCGAGGACAAGCCCGCCTCCGAGGTGACGGCCGAGGAGCCGGCGCGGTCCGAGCGCTCCGACGCCGTCGAGGCGGTCACCGAGACGGTGGAGAAAAGGCCCGCGGCTCCGCGTGGCAAAGGAAAATCCTCAGCCGCCGTGGTGATGGGCGTGCCGATCTCCAATCCCGACAAGGTGCTGTGGCCGGGGGTTGGTGACGAGAAGCCGGTCACCAAGCTCGAGCTGGCGCGCTACTACGAGGCGGTCGGCTCCTGGATGATTGTGCATCTGAAAGGGCGGCCGTGCTCCATCGTCCGCGCCCCCGACGGCGTCGAGGGCCAGCGCTTCTTTCAGCGTCACAGCGCGCCGACCCAATCGAACCTGCTGGAAAGCGTGACGGTGTCGGGCGATCGCAAACCCTACCTGCAGATCGACCGCGTCGAGGGGCTGGCTGCCGTCGCTCAGCTCGGCGGGCTCGAGCTGCATCCGTGGAACTGCCAGCCGGGCGAGCCGGACACGCCGGGGCGGCTGGTGTTCGACCTCGACCCGGCGCCCGACCTCGACTTTTCCGCAGTGATCGAGGCGGCCAAGGATCTGCGTGGGCGTCTGGAGGAGCTGGGGCTGATCACCTTCTGCAAGACCACGGGGGGCAAGGGCCTGCACGTGGTGACGCCGCTCGCCGCTCCGAAGAAGGGCAAGCTCGGGTGGCCCGAGGCGAAAGCCTTTGCCCGCGAGGTGTGCGAACGGATGGTCGCCGACAGCCCGGACAAATATCTGATCGACATGGCCAAGAAGAAGCGCGTGGGAAAAATTTTTCTCGACTATCTGCGCAACGACCGGATGGCGACGGCCGTCGCGCCGCTGTCGCCGCGGCTGCGCCCCGGCGCGACGGTGTCGATGCCGCTGGCCTGGAGCCAGGTCCGCGCCGGTCTCGATCCGGCCCGCTTCACCGTGAGGACCGTGCCGGAGCTGATCAGGAAGAGCACGGCATGGCGGGACTATTGCGAACTCCGAGCGCCCGCTGGACCAGGCGATCGCGCGCCTGGCCCATCCGTTGGCGGCGTAACGCGCGTCATGCACGGGCTTGTCCCCGCGCATTCACCTCGTTCTTCCCGGCCATGACCTGGATGGCCGTGATGAGCACACGGCCATGACGCAAAGCCAGCCCCTCACGCCGATTGCCGGCTCGAGGAGCGGCCTTTCTTCGCCTTTTTCGTCGGCGTCCGCGGGGCGGGACGGCTGCTGCGGCTCGTCTTGGCGCGCCGGGTTGCGGCGGCACGGCGCTTGGCGGGCCGGCCCTCGGCGCGCGGATTGACCTTGCCCTCGGCGATCGCGGTCAGCTTCCTGTCGGCCGCCTTCTCCTCGTTGAGGCTCTGCGCCAGCAGGCGGGCGACGTCGGCCCGGCCGAGCTCCTTGAACCATTCGACCAGCGCGCCGTAGCGGGTGATCTCGTAATGCTCCACCGCCTGGCCGGACGCGATGATGGCGGCATCGAGCACATGCTGATCCTCCACCTCGCCCATGATGTCCTGCGCCTCCTCGATGATCCCGTCGATCGCCGGGCAGCGCGTGCCCTTCGCGCTCTTCTCCAGCATGGCGAACACCTGGTTGAGGCGCTCCACCTGCTTTTCCGTCTCCTGCAGGTGGTCTTTCAGGCCGCGCTTGAGCTCGGCATTGGTCGCATTGTCGATCATCTTCGGCAGCGATTTCACGATCTGGTTCTCGACGTAGAACATGTCCTGGAGCAGGTGGACGCACAGGTCGTCCATCGTCTTGATGTCTTTCGAAAACAGGCCCATGAAATCCTCCTTGGGTGACGGCGCGTTGCAGCCGGTTGCCGGGATGGGGAGTGAACGTCCGCTGCTCGGACAAGGTTCCGCCGGGCGGTTGCTCCGCGTCCTTCTTCCGACCGCGACGGCCCGCGGCATGACGCAGAGCCGGATCGACTTGGGCTTGCTCTATGCGGCGCTCTGCTTGGCCTGCGGGACGCCTGTCGGGCCGGCGGCCGACCGCGTCTCATCCGACGTGGCGATGGCGATGCAGGTGCCGACCGCCCGGAACAGCGAATAGGCCAGATATTCGGGAACCGCCTCGGCGCCGAGCTCGCGGTTCAGCTCGGCGGCGACCTGATCGCCTGTTTCGTGGCACCACAGCCCCGCGAGGATTTTCGCTCCGGGAATCTTTCGGCGGATGCGGCGGACCGAGTAGCCGAGATGCGCCATGCTGTGGCCGAGGTAGAGATACGACATGGCGATCATCTCGACCTGTTGGACATCCATGCGGGCGATGTTCAGCGCCGACACTGCCGGATCGCTCTCGATGCGGGCGCCGATGCCGTGCTTCTCCAGCACCTGGGCGAGCATCGCGGCGATGACGTCGTCGAACGGGCCGGGACCGCCGACGCACAGGACAGGCATTCCCGCCGCCCAGCCCGTCGGCAGATCTTCCGGGCGCAGCACCGGCAGGGCAGGAGTGGTCCTGGCTCCATCCTTCTTGCCGTTGCGAAGCCCCTTGATTCCGCTCTCGGGCGGCGGCTCGTCGGCATGGTCGGCGAGCTCGAGCATCAGTCCGCGGACCACGTCGTTGATCCGCGCGACATGCTGCTGGTCCAGGGCGCCGCGCCTGACGTCGATCTGCGCCAGCAGCAAGGCCTGGAGCACGACCTCGTCGTAATAGCGCACGAGCGGCTCGTTGCGCAGGAATTGCTCCGCCTGGGCGACGGCCTCGTTGAAATCGTTGGCGAGCGCCCGTTGATAAAAACTCTGGGCGGGCGTCAACGGCGCATCGTCTCCGATCATGACGTCGACGAAGTGCAGCCACTCGATGTGCCGTCCGAGCACCCCGAGGCACACCGCCAGCGGGGTCGAGAGCAGGAGGCCGATCGGTCCCCACAGCCAGGTCCAGAAGGTTGCCGAGACGATCACCGCGACCGGAGAGATGCCGGTGCTGTGGCCGTAGGCGAGCGGCTCGATCACCTGCCCGATGAGCGGCTCGATGACGGCGAACAGCGCGACCGTCCACACCATCATCATCCAGCCGGGATCGACCGCGACGCTCAAGGCGATGGGAAACGCCGCCGCCAGGAAGGCCCCCACATAGGGGACGAAGCGCAGCACCGCCGCGAACGTGCCCCACAGCAGCGGGTTGGGCACGCCGATGACGAACAGGCCAGCCGCGACGATCACGCCGAATGCGAGGTTCAGCGATGTCTGCGCCAGGAAATACCGGCTCAGCCGCTTGGCGCCGTCGTTGATCGCCTCGGTCGTGCGCCGCAGGTCGTGCGAGCCGGCGAGCTTGATCAGACGATCGCGCAGGTCCTCGCGCTGCAGCAGGAAGAAGATCACGAAGATCACGATGATGGCCGACGTCGTCAGCGGCTCGAGCAGCGGGTCGAGAATGCGGCGCGCGACCTCGACCGGCGTCGGCGGCGGCGAGCGGACCTCCACCGGCATGGGTTTTGGGTCCTGCTCGGCCGATCGCGCGGCCGCCGGGGCCTCCGGTTGTCTCGGATTCTCGATCTCGCGATTGAGGCTGCGCAGAAACTCGGAAATCCTTGCGAGCGTTCCCCCCTGTGTTGCCTTCTCGCGTACTGTCTGGATCTTCTGCTGGATATTGTACTGATAGAGCGGCAGGCGCTCGGTGAGCTGGCTCATCTGCTGGGCGACCAGCGCGCCGAAACCGAAGATCACGGTGAATGCCAGGACGACGACGATGAGGACCGAAGGAACCCGACCCAGCCATCGGCGCAGGAGCCGCACCGGTGGAGCCAGCACGAAGGTGAGCAGAATGGCGACCGCGAGCGGAATGAACAGCGCGCGACCGAAATAGAGCGCCGCGATGATCCCGAGAACGGCAAGGATGTTGACGGCCCGCGATGTCGCCCGGTCGGGCGCCAGGAGGCCGCCGGCCGGTATGGGCCTCTTGTCGGATGTGGCTGCCATCGGTCTTTCGATACCCGCGGACCCGCGCCGCCTGTCTCAACCGTTTCGGATACCGTGAGTTCCGCGGTGCAACCAAATACGTTCCTGTCGTGGCGGAGCATTGCGGTGAACGCTGGGGCGATGCGCCGCCAAAGGGGGACCGGCGCGGAACTTGTGGATGGCTGCGGCGTTTTTACCCGACAGTGGAGATCCAAGGAGATCCGATATGAGCGACATGCGAGACCCATACGGCAACCGGCCGATGGCCGATCCGTACTTGCGTGATCCCGCGATCGGCGGCGGCCCCACCTGGGGCTGGATCGTCGGAATCGTGGTGGTTGCGCTGGTTGTTGCCTTTTTCGCGTTCGGCTCCAACGGATGGAGGACCGCGGAAAGCACCGATATCGCCAAGCCTCCGGTGACGACCGCACCGCGTACCGCCCCCGGGCCGGGAGCGAGCCCGATGATGGTGCCGCCCGCGGAGCGCGCGCCGGCGCCGGCGCCGGCCCCGGGCCGCTGACGGGCGGATTTCGAGCAGATAGGCGCCGTCCGCGACCTGGTCGCGGGCGGCATTTTGTTGCGTGATTGCTCCTTGTTGCGTCGGGTGGACCCGCCGCGCCTCCATGCTAGGCTTCCTCCCTGAGCCGAGGCGGCATGCCTCGCCGGGGAGGGTCATGCAAAATATCGTCGATGTCTCGCCGGAGCTCGAGGCGACCGGTCCGCTGAAAGGCGTGCGTGTCCTCGACATGACGGCGGTGGTGCTCGGGCCCCTCGCCACCCAGATCCTCGCCGATTTCGGCGCCGAGGTGATCAAGATCGAGGGGCCGGACGGCGACCTGATTCGCGCCAGCGGCGTGTCGGTCAACCCCGGCATGAGCTCGATCTATCTGGCGCTCAACCGCAACAAGCGTTCGCTGGTCGTCGACCTCAAGACCCCGGAAGGCCGCGAGATCCTCATCCGTCTCGTTCCCACGGTCGACGCGCTGGTCCACAACATGCGTGTCGCCGCCATGGAGCGCCTGGGCTTCGGCTACGAGGCCGTCGCGAAAATCAATCCGAACATCGTCTATTGCGTCTCCACGGGGTTCGGCCAGGACGGCCCGGACCGCGACAAGCCGGCGTTCGACGACGTGATCCAGGCGGCCTGCGGCCTGTCGCACATCGTCAGCATCGGACGCGACGCGCCGATCTATGCTCCGACGCTGGTCGCCGACAAGACCACCGGCATGGCGCTGGCCAATGCCGTCATGGCGGCGCTGTTTCATCGCGAGCGCAGCGGCCGCGGCCAGTATGTCGAGGTGCCGATGCTGGAGACGATGACGGCCTTCGTCATGGCAGAACATCTCGGCGGGCTGACCTTCAACCCGCCGCGCGGCGGGGCGGGCTACGACCGCGTGCTCGCCGACGGACGAAAGCCGGCGCCGACCAGCGACGGCTTCATCGGCATCCTGCCCTACACGTCGGATCACTGGGTCGCGTTCTTCGAGGCGGCCGGCAAGCGCGAGCTCGGCGAGAAACTCGGCGTTGCCGACCGGCAGAAGCGCAACGCCAACATCGCAACAATCTACCGGGCGCTCGCCGAGATCACCCGCGAGCGCACCACCGCCGAATGGATGGCGTTCTGCCAGGAGGCCGATATTCCGGCGACGCCGATCGTTGCCCTCGACGATCTGCCGAAACTGCCGCATCTGCAAGCGGTCGGCATGTTCCAGGTCATGCAGCATCCGAGCGAAGGCCCGATCACCTATGTGCGGCCGGCGACCAAATTCGCCGACACCCCCGCCAATGTGCGCCACCAGGCGCCCGTGCTCGGCCAGGACACCGCCGAGATATTGGGCGAGCTCGGCTACGACGCCGCCGAGATCGCCGCGCTGGAGGAGAAGAAGGTGATCGTGCGGGGGAAGTGAGTCGGTTGCTCGCGGCCGTCTGACCATCTCTCGTAGGGTGGGCAAATCGCCCGCACGGCAGGCATGACCGGATGATGCGCCGCTGGGCGATTTGCCCACGCGGTCAAACGCCGGTCCGACAGCGTGGGCAAAATCGTACGCGAGGTTTGGGTGAGACGCGCGGTTCGGTCATCGATTTTGCCCACCCTACAATTCGCAGTGTGTAGGGTGGGCAAGGCGGCCCCCGAGCTTTGTTTGATGCACGGAGCCGGAACCGCCTTGCCCACGCAGTCCGCACGACCCGATCAGGCAAGCTTGCGCTCGCCCGCCGCCGGCTCGCGTTTCGCCAGCTCCTCGGCGACCAATTCCTTCTTCGACAGTTTTCCGACCGGCGTCTTCGGCAACGAGGCGCGGAACTCGATCTCGGTCGGCACCTCGTATTTGGCGAGCTTATCGGCGAGAAAGGTTTTCAGCTCGTCGAGCGTGAAGGCCGCCGCGCCCGCCTTGAGCGCGATGAAGGCTTTTGCCGACTGCCCGCGATAGCTGTCGGGCACGCCGATCACCGTCACCTCGGCGACCGCGGGATGCTCGTAGATCGCCTCCTCGATGTTGCGCGGAAACACGTTGAAGCCGCCGGAGAGGATCATGTCCTTCTTGCGGTCGACCAGGGTGACGAACCCGTCCTGGTCCATGAAGCCGATGTCGCCGGTGTGGAAGCGTCCGCCGCGGAACGCTTCCGCGGTCGCCTCGGGCTTCTTCCAGTAACCCTTCATCACCTGGGGGCCGCGGAAGCAGATCTCTCCCTTGCTGCCGACCGGCAGCACGGTGGTGCCGGTCTCGATGTCGACCACCTCGATGGTGGTGAGGGGCGCCGGCACGCCGACGGTGCCGGGACGCGGCTCGCCCTCGACGACCTGCAGGGTGCCGAGCGGCGCCGTCTCGGTGAGCCCGTAACCTTCGCGCGGGGTGAGGCCGGTGAGCTCGCGGAACCGCTGCAGCACCTCGACCGGGAGCGGGGCGCCGCCGGAGCCGCACAGGCGGAGCGAGGACAGATCGAACTCCTTGATCTTCGGATGGTTGACCAGCGCCGTGTACATGGTCGGCACGCCGGAGAACGTGGTGATCTTCTTGCGCTGGATGTCGCCGAGCACGCGGTCGGGATCGAAGCGGATGTGCATCACCATCTGCACGCCGATCGCCGTCGACAGCAGCAGGATGAACGACAGGCCGAAGATGTGGAACAGCGGCAGCACCACCAGCGTCTTGTCGGTCTCCCTGTTCATCGAGGAGGCGGCCCACATCCGGTAGACCTCGATCACCGCGCAAAAGTTCGCGTGGGTGAGCATCGCGCCTTTGGGGTCGCCCGTGGTGCCGCCGGTATACTGCAGCACCGCGACCTCGTCCTCGAGCGGTCCGCGCGGGTGAGGCGCGACCGCGCCGTCATTGTCGATCAGGGTCGCGAAATCGATCTCGCGGCCAGGGCCGGCGATGCGCTCGGCGGGCGGGCCCGCGAAGGCGCGCACGATCGGGGCGGGGAGAAAATCCTCCAGCGCGCACACCACCACGCTCTTAAGTTTTCCGGTCCCCTTCAGGGCGGCGATCTGCGGGTAGAGCATGGGCAGGCCGAGGGTGACCATCACCTCGACGTCGGAGTCGACGAGCTGGTATTTCAGCTCGCGGGGAGCGGCCAGCGGGCTGAAATTGGCGATCCGGCCGCCAGCCATCAGCACGGCGAAGAAGCACACGACGTAATGCGGCGTGTTGGGCAGGTGCAGCCCGACGTTCACCCCGGGTCCCACGCCGATGGCCTGGAAACCCTTTGCGGCGCGCGTCGCCAGGTCGAGCAGCTCGCGATAGGTGAAGGTGCGGTCGTAGAAATCGAGCGCCACCCGGTCCGGCCACTGCGCGGCCGCGGTCTGCAGCAGGCTTTCGATCGGAACCGCCGCGGGGAGGGACGCGTCCCAGGCGACCCCCGGCGGATAGGATTTTTCCCACACGTGCTGCGACATCGGTCCTCCCGGTCGTTCATTGTTTGCCCCGTAGGGTTGAGGGGACAATATGCGCCGTGCGCCGGGGTGTCGACGATCCGTTGAGCCGGCTTGACAAAGTCGGTTCCGAAATGGAACTTACAAAGTCAGGGAGAACCCGCTCATGAGCGCCACCAACCGCCAGGTCCGGCTCGCCGCCCGTCCGGTCGGCATGCCCAAGCGCAGCGACTGGGATTTTGCCTCCTCGCCGGTGCCGGAGCCGGCCGACGGCGAGGTGGTTGTCAAAATCCTATACCTCTCGCTCGATCCGGCGATGCGCGGCTGGATGAACGAGGGCAGGTCGTATATCGCGCCGGTCGGCCTCGGCGAGGTGATGCGGGCGGGCGGCGTCGGCCGCGTAGTGGCGAGCCGCGCGGCCGGCCTTGGGGTCGGCGACCATGTCGCCGGAACGTTCGGCGTGCAGGAATATGCGCTCGCGCGAGCCGGCGACGTCGTCAAGATCGATCCCGCGCTGGCGCCGCTGCCGACCTGGCTCGGCGCGCTCGGGATGCCGGGCATGACCGCCTATTTCGGCCTCATCGACGTGGGTCAGCTGAAATCCGGCGAGACCGTGGTGGTGTCGGCGGCGGCCGGCGCGGTCGGCAGCGTGGTCGGGCAGATCGCCAAGATCAAGGGCTGCCGCGCGGTGGGCATCGCCGGCGGGCCCGACAAGTGCGCCTATCTGGTCGAGAAACTCGGCTTCGATGCGGCGATCGACTACAAGTCGCAGGACGTGCGGCGGACCTTGCGCGAGCATTGCCCGAAGGGGCTCGACATCTATTTCGACAATGTGGGCGGAAAAATCCTCGACGCCTGCCTCGCCAATTTGGCGCGCAAGGCGCGCGTCGTCATCTGCGGTGCGATCTCGCAATACAACAACACGACCGCGGTCGAAGGACCTGCCAACTACATGTCGCTGCTGATCAACCGCGCCCGCATGGAAGGGTTCGTGGTGTTCGACTATGCCGACCGCTATGCCGAGGCGGCGCGCGCCATGGCGCAGTGGATGGCCGAGGGCAGGCTGAAATCGCGCGAGGACATCGTGGTCGGGCTCGACGCCTTTCCGGAGGCGCTGCTCAAGCTGTTCACCGGGGAGAATTTCGGCAAGCTCGTGCTCAAGGTCGCGGACGCGTAATGGCGACCGACCGCAAGGCCGCGCTGATCATCGGCGCCGGCGACGCGCTTGGCGGTGCCATCGCCCGGCGCTTCGCCCGCGAGGGGTTTTGCGCCTGCGTGGTACGGCGCAACGGCGACAAGCTCAGCCCCCTGGTCGAGCGCATCCGCGCCGAGGGCGGCGAGGCGGTGGCGTTCGGCGTCGACGCCCGCAAGGAGGAGGAGATGGTCGACCTGGTGGCGCGCATCGAGCGCGAAGTCGGCGCCATCGAGGTCGCGGTGTTCAACATCGGCGCCAATGTGTCGTTCGGCATCCTGGAGACCACCGCGCGGGTCTATTTCAAGGTCTGGGAGATGGGCTGCTTCGCCGGCTTCCTGACGGGCCGCGAGGCCGCCCGCGCCATGCTGCCGCGCGGCCGCGGCACCATCCTGTTCACCGGGGCGACCGCGAGCCTGCGCGGGCGGGCCAATTTCTCCGCCTTCACCGGCGCCAAGAACGCCTTGCGCGCGCTGGCGCAAAGCATGGCCAAGGAGCTCGGGCCAAGAGGCATCCATGTCGGCCACGTGGTGATCGACGGGGCGATCGACACCGCGTTCATCCGCGACAATTTTCCCGAGCGCTATGCGCTCAAAGAGCAGGGAGGCATCCTCGGTCCCGAGCACATCGCCGACAATTACGTGATGCTGCATCGCCAGCCGCGCGATGCCTGGACGTTCGAGCTCGACCTGCGGCCGTGGATCGAGGCGTGGTGAAGGGGAGAACGATGGCGAAGACGGTGGAGTTCTATTTCGACTACGGCAGCCCCAATGCGTATCTGGCATACCGAAGGCTGCCGGCGATCGCCGAGCGCACCGGCGCCGCCATTGTTCCCAGAATCATGCTGCTGGGCGGCGTGTTCAAGGGCTCCGGCAACCATTCGCCGGTCGAGATCGCGGCGAAACGTCCGAACTCGCAGAACGAGCTCCGCCGTTTCGCCAACCGCCACGGCGTGGCATTCGCCATGAACCCGTTCTTTCCGATCAACACGCTGCGCCTGATGCGCGGCGCCGTGGCGGCAGAGCAGGGCGGGTATCTGTCGCCGTACAGCGACGCGGTGTTCCAGGCGATGTGGGTCGATGGAAAAAATCTCGGCGAGCCCGAGGTGCTGCGGCAGACTTTGGCCGACGCCAGGATCGACGCGGAACGCGTCGAGCGCGAGAGTGCCGCCGAGCCGGTCAAGGAGAAGCTGAAGACCTACACCGAGGCTGCGGTCGCCCGCGGCGTGTTCGGCGCGCCGACCTTCTTCGTCGGCGACGAGATGTTCTTTGGCCAGGACCGCCTGGACTTTGTCGAAGATGCGCTGAACGGACGATCGTATTTGTGAGGTTCGGATGCTCGCTCTGTCGCCTTCCCACGTCGCGGTCATCACTGGCGGCGCTTCCGGCATCGGTCTCGCCGCAGCCAAGCGGTTTGCCGCCATGGGCCTGAAGGTCGTGCTCGCCGACCGCGACGGCGAGCGCCTGCGCGCTGCGGCGGCGGCCGTCGCAGCGATGTCGTCCGCCGACAATGTCCGGGCGGTGCCGACCGACGTCAGCCGATGGGACGAGGTCGAAAAGCTCGAAGCCGTCGCCCGCTCCGCCTTCGGCCGCGTCCATGTGCTGATGAACAATGCCGGCATCCAGCCGGGCAGCCGCATGTTCGGCGAAAAGGCCAACTGGGATGCGGTGCTCCAGGTGAACCTCGGCGGCGTGATCAACGGCACGCGGGTGTTCGGCCCAAGAATGCTGGAGCACGGCGAGCCGGGGCTGATCATCAACACCGGGTCGAAGCAGGGGATCACCACGCCGCCGGGCGATCCTGCCTACAACGTCGCCAAGGCCGGCGTGAAGGCGTTTACCGAGGCGCTGCAGCACGAGCTGCGCAATACCGAAGGATGCCGGATCTCTGCCCACCTCCTGATCCCGGGTTTCGTGTTCACCCCGCTCACCGCGCATGGGCGCAGCGAGAAACCGGCCGGCGCCTGGACGCCGGAGCAGACGGTCGACTTCATGCTGACGCGGCTCGAGGCTGGCGATTTCTACATTCTGTGCCCCGACAATGACGTGGCGCGAAAAATCGATGAGCGGCGGATCCTGTGGGCGGCGGGCGATATCGTGGAAAACCGTCCGCCGCTGTCGCGCTGGCATCCCGACTACGCGGAGGCGTTTGCGGCGTTCCTCAAGGGGGGCGCCTGAACGTGCCCAGCTAATTGAAATGCAGGCCGCCGTTGAGCTGGACCGTCTGCCCGGTCATGTAGGCGTTCGTCGTCACCATCACGACCGCATGGGCGACCTCCTCGGGCGTTCCCATGCGTCCGACCGGAATTCGTTGGACGGCTTCCGGCGGGGCGCCCTGCATCATCTCCGTATCGATCAACGAAGGCGCCACCGCATTCACCGTGATCCCGTGCCGGACGAGCGCCGCCGCGTAGCCCCGCGTCAGACCCTCGAGGCCAGCCTTGGAGGCGTTGTAGTGGACGCCGATCATGCCGGCGCCGCGGGCCGCGCCCGAGGAGACGTTGACGATGCGGCCGAAGCCGCGCTCCCGCATCCCGGGAATCACTGCCTGCGAGCACAGGAACGCGGACTTGAGGTTGATCGCGATGGTCCGGTCGAAATCGGCCTCGGACAGTTTCTCGACGCCACGGCGGATCGCCACCCCGGCATTGTTGACCAGCAGGTCGATCGGCCCGAGCTCAGCCGTGACGGTGGCGACCATCCGCTCGACGTCGGCGGCAACCGACACGTCCGCCGCGACGACAAGCGCACGGCCGCCGCCCGCCTCGATCGCGGCCGCGACCGCTTCGGCGTCATGGACACGGCTGTGAAAATTCACCGCGACCCTGGCTCCGCATTCTGCCAGCGCCAGCGCGATCGCCTTGCCGATGCCGCGCGACGCGCCGGTGACCAGGGCGACGCGGCCGTCGTGACGAGCAAAGGTGGTCATGCATTCGGCTCCTGTGGCGACTCCAGTAGCGCCCGATATGGTTGGGCGACGATAGGGGCAAAGCGGCAAAGCTTTGCTCTGGCTGATCTTACTTGAACCTCAGATCCTCTGCGCCGCCTCTCTCAAGGTCTGTCGGGAATGACACGCCGGGGCATCGGCGGCACCGGGTAGCGGCCGGTCACCGTGTTCCAGTAGGCCCACGAGCGCTCGTCGATAATCCCGGGGGGCGCGTGCTCCAGTGCCTCGCGAAAGTCATCGAGAGAGAGATAGCGCTGAACCACGGCAATTTCCTCAAGCGTGCCGTATGTCATCAGATAGGCAAGGAAACGGATCGGATCGGCAAGCGCGCGTTCGGGAGGCTCGAACCAGATGATTCGCGGCGCCACGTCGAGCAGGTCGTGGTTGCGGGGAAGAGGCTTCATGGCGTGGCTCTCCGCTCCCTGACGGGGTTTAGGATCGGCAGAGTTCGGGGATCGACGGCCTTTACGGCTTCGCTGAGGTCGCGCCGGATGTTGTTGGGGAGATCGGCAAGGGATGGATCGTCGTGATAGGCGATGGCCTTGAGGGAGAGTAAGGGACTGAATTGCGCACCATAAATGACGGCTCCAGCGGCCAGCATCTCGGCCAACGACATTCCGGCTTTCGTCAACATGGCGTGGATGTCGAGATAGTCTCTCAGCTCCGCCCGCTGGGTCGCCACCGCGGCTTTCATGCCGGCGAGATCGATCAGCGCTGCAACCTTAAAGCCCGGCCCCTCCACGATCTCTGCGGGAGCGACCTGGCCAAGGCCAAGTCCGCCAAAGAACGACAGCTGGACTGGGCCGCCACGATCCACGGTGACGCTCAGGGTATCGGCCGCCGATTGCCGCAGCGCGGCCCGCTCGAGGTAGGGCACTTCCGCCAGGAGCGTACGGGGCTCGAACGGGACTTGGCTGAAAAAATCGAAGTCGACCGACTGGCGATGTCCCAGGCGCAACGCAATGGCGGTGCCGCCGTAGAGCGTGAAGTGGTCGGGCGTCCTCGCCAGCTCCGGCCACAGGCGGAGCTGCGCTGCCGGGAGGATATCAAGGCGAGGAGCGAATGCGTGCGACATATTTCATTATATCTCGTCATGCGGTGGGCGTCAGCG
This sequence comes from uncultured Alphaproteobacteria bacterium, assembly GCA_963755055.1. GTDB lineage: Bacteria > Pseudomonadota > Alphaproteobacteria > Rhizobiales > Xanthobacteraceae > AP-16. The sequence continues at coordinate 124,182 of CAVWIS010000023.1, forward strand.
TCGGGAGACGTACTTGTTGCAAGACGTCCTGGGCGGACCGGTATCGACGATGCGCCGAGCTACCGCCGCGCGGTCAGCCGGTCGAGCCGCAGGCGGTCGCGCTCGTCGGTGATCCGCCATGCCGCCGCATAGACGGCGGCGAGGGCGCCGAGCCCGGCGCCGCCCGACAGCAGAAAGAGGATGAGGATCTGGTATTTGGCGGCTTCCACCGGCTCCATGCCGGCGAGGATCTGGCCGGTCATCATGCCGGGCAGCGTGATGATTCCGGCCGCCGACATCTGGTTGATGATCGGGATCATGCCGGTGCGCAGCGCGCTGCGCTGCAGGGGTTTGAGCGCCGCATAGCGGTCGGCTCCGAGCGCCAGCCGCGCCTCGATCGCCGGCCGCTCGCGGACGATCGCCGTGTTGAGCGCGTTGAGGCTGACGCTGACCCCGTTCATCACGTTGCCGAGGATGATCCCGAGCAGCGGGATCAGGATCTGCGGCGCGTACCACGGTTGCGGCCGCAAGGCGCCGACGAGGGCAAAGCCGGTGACAAAAAGGGTGGCGAGCATGGTCGTGCCGGCGCCGAGGCCGTAGCCCCACCAGCCGGAGAACCGGCGTTCCTGCCGGGAGCCGATCTCGTAGCTGGCGCTGGCGAACATGGCGAGCGCCACGGCGGCGATCAGCAGCGGCGAGGCCAGAGCAAAAACCGTCTTCAGCACCAAGCCGACGAGCAGCAGCTGCACCACGGCGCGGACGCCGGCGATCAGGATGGTCCGGGCGAGCCCGAGATCGAGCAGGAACGACAGCAGGGCGTTGAGCGCGACCAGGACGGCCGCCACCGCGATGTCGCCATAACCGAGCAGCGGCGCGTTCATGCCGTCGCCTCCACCAGCCGGCCGTCGCGGATCTCCAGGTGGCGCGAGGTCATGCGGGTGGCCTGCTCGGGATCGTGGGTGACCATCAGGATCGCGGTTCCCGCCGCCAGCCGATCGCGCAGCAGCGCCTCGACCAGGGCGCTGCTGGCCGGATCAAGCCCCGACGTCGGCTCGTCGAGCAGCAGCACAAGATTGCCCGGCCACAGTGCGCGGAGCAGAGCGAGGCGCTGGCGCTCGCCGGTGGAGAGCCGCGCCACCGGCCACGCCGCCGCATCGGCCGGCAGGCCGACGCGCGGCAGCAGGGCGGCAAGGTCGATGTCGGGCGAAAAGTGCCCGTCCACCCGCTCGTCCCACCAGCCGGATTCCGCCGCCACGTAGGTGACCATGCGCCGCCAGCGCGGGGCCGGCATGCCCGAGCAGGCCTTGCCCTCGAGCAGGGCGTCGCCGTCGTGCGGGTCGAGGTCGGCGACCGCACGCAACAGCAGGCTCTTCCCTGCGCCCGATTTCCCCGCCAGCGACACGCACTCGCCCCGATCGACCGAAAAATCCACCGGGCCGAGATGCAGACGCCTGATCGCGCGGGCCTCGAGCAGGGACATGGGGCGCGGCTTCCGGTGCCATGGCGACGACCCGCGGCCGGGGAGAGCGCCAATGTGCGCGACGGCGCCGATCGTCCGCATCCTTGTACGATCCATCCCGGACACGATCCATTGCGGGATGCGCCCGACCGCGCATGCGGGGTCTGCACCCAGTGGGGTGCGGCCGTCACCGATGCATGCTAATTGGGCAGCGATGACACAAGCGGTGCAGATTCCGTCGGGGACCCGGCAGGCGAGCGACGGCCGGATCATCGGCCTGGTCAGCGCGGCGCATTTCGTCAGCCACTACTACATCCTCGTGCTGCCGCCGCTGTTCGCCTTCGTGCGCGCCGACTACGGCGTGAGCTATATGCAACTCGCCGTCGCCATCACCGCATTCAACGTGGTGTCGGCCGTGCTGCAGACCCCGGCGGGATTTCTCGCCGACCGCTTCGGCGCGGCGACGATCCTGGTCGGCGGCTTGGTGCTGGGCGGCGCCGCCTTCGTGCTCGCCGGGCTGGTCAACTCGTTCTGGTTCCTGGTGGCGATGTTCGCCGTCGCCGGCCTCGGCAACACGGTCTATCACCCGGCCGACTACGCGATCCTGTCGCATCACGTCTCGCCGACCAGGATGGGCCCGGCGTTCTCGATCCACACCGCCGCCGGGATGCTCGGCTGGGCGGCCGCTCCCGTCACCCTGCTGATGGTGCAGAACGTCTACGGCTGGCGCGGCGCGTTCGTCGCCGCCGGCGCGCTCGGCCTGGTGGTCGCCGCCGTCCTGGTGTTCCAGCGCGACATCCTGGCCGATCCGGCTCCGGCATCGCCTGCCGACCATCCGGTGCCGGCGGGATCCGGCTCGGGGAGCGCTTTGCGCCTGCTGATCTCCCCGGCAATCCTGCTCAATTTCATGTTCTTCGTCCTGCTGGCGACGACCAGCGGCGGCCTGCAGACCTATCTGCCGGTGGCGCTCGGCGCCCTGTACGGCACGCCGATGGCGATCGCCAACTCGGCGCTCTCCGCCTATCTGCTGATGAGCGCGGTCGGCGTTCTTGCCGGCGGCCTGATCGCCAGCCGCACCGAACGGCACGGCATGGTGGCGACCATCGGGCTTGTCGTCATCGCGGCGACCGCCGTCCTGGTCGGCGTGATCGATCTCGGCACGGTGCTGCTGATCGCCACCATGGCGCTCGGCGGGTTCTTCAACGGGGTGATCATGCCGGCCCGCGACATGATCGTGCGCTCGGTCACCCCGCCGGGATCGTTCGGAAAGGTGTTCGGCTTCGTCACCACCGGCTTCAATATCGGCGGCATGGTCACGCCGCTGCTGTTCGGCTGGCTCATGGATACGGGCCACCCGCAGGCCATTTTCGTGGTGGTCGCGGTCGCCAGCCTGGTCGGCATCCTCACCGTGATGACCACGCGCTCGCCGCGCCTGCGATAGATGACGCCGTGATTCAAGAAGGGCCTTCTACACGCGGAAAATCCGCGCGTAGCGCGCCTTGATCTCCTCGCTCGTCTGCTCGACCGCGACCGGGTCCTCCTTCATCGTCTTGATCTGCGACAGCGGGGTGCGCCCGGGCCGTTCCCTGGTATGGGGATGTACCGAGCGCAGCGCGCCGACGTCGATGGCGACCTGCTGCGCCTCCGCCGAAAACATGTAGCTCTGCATGAGGCGCGCCGCATTGGGGTTCGGCGCGCCCGCGAAGATGCCGTTCGGCCCGATGATCAGCGGCGTGCCTTCGGTCGCATAGACCGCCTCGACCGGCTGGCCGGCGTCCTTGAGCAGGGAGAGCATGTAGTCCGAGCCGTCGGCCATCACGGCGCGCTCGCCCAGCGCCAGCTTCTTCGGCGGGTCGGCGGCGGACTGCACCTGCATCACGTTCTGCCGCGCCAGCTTCTCGAAGTACGACCAGCCGACGTCGCGGGCGGTCTGATAGGTCGAGGTCAGCGTCGTGCCGCTGTATCCGGGATGCGACTTGACGATCCGGCCCTTCCATTTCGGATCGAGCAGATCGGCGAAACTCTTTGGCGCTTCCCCGGCGGTCACCAGGTCGGTGTTGTAGCCGATCACGCTCAGATAGACCCGGAAGCTCGCGAACATGCCGTCGGGGTCGCGATGCTCCGGTGGAAAATATTTCGCGACGTCCTCCGGCACATAGGGGGCCAGCAGACCGTCGCGTTTCCAGGCGACGAAATGAGCGGAATCCGAGGAGTTGACGATATCGACCGCATGGACCCGGCTGGCATATTCCTGGCCGATGCGCTGGTAGATGCGCTCGGCGCCGCTGCGCTCGACGCGCACCGCTATCCCCGGATATTTGGCCTCGAACGCCTTGGCGATCTTTTCGGAGAGCTGCAACTCGACCGATGTGTACCAGACGACCTTGCCCTCCTGCCGTGCCGCCGCGAGCAACGACGGCGTGACCGCGGCCGGCTCCGGAGCCGCGGCGCGGAGCGGCAACGCCGCCACGGTGACCGCCGTCGCGGTCGCACCCTCGAGCACCGCGCGTCGCGACAGGGGGATACCTGTCATGATCCTGAAGACTCCATCGGGCGATGGTCTCGACGGCTTGTGAGGGCACGTCGGCGGCGCTACCGAACCTATCCGCGTTTCCGCCGCATGTCATGGTCGGGCGTCGCGGCAATCCCCGACGCCGCCCGCCTTACGGTGTGGACTTGTTTACGCAGCTCGCCTCGAAGCTCGTCGCGCCCTTGACGCCGGCGAGCGTGCCGAGCGCTCCCTCCACATGGCCGGCGGACGAGCAGGCAAGGCCGTAGCCTTGATTCTTCGCGGTCGGCCCGCTGCGGTTCGGCTTGCGCGGCGGGCTCTTGGCGGTCGCCAGTCTCGCGGTCGAGCCTTCCGACACCCAGATGCCGGTGCCGTCATTGCCCTCGATGGCGTTGTCGGAGGCTTCGAGCTCGGATCCGGCGGTGACCTGGATTCCGTCGCTCCTGTTGCTGCTGATCGTGGTGCCTGCGACCTCGGCCCGCGCCTTGTCGGTGACGAGGATACCGGCACCGGCGTTGCCGGTGATCGTGCCTGCCTTCGGAACCTTCTCGACACGGCCGATCCGGGCGGTCGAGGCGCGCACGACGATTCCGGCATCGGCGTTTCGCCGCACCGTCGTGCCGACGATCTCGGCAAAACTGTTCCGGTCGATATTGATGCCGATGCCCGACCCGGGCTGGCCGGCGGTGCCGTTGTCCTCGACGGTCACACCGTCGATCAAGGCGGTTCCGCCACCCGAAACCTCGATGCCGTGGCGTCCCCCGGCGAGGCCGAGACCGCGCACCGTGATTTTTCGCCCCAGAATGGTGAGAGCCGTCTGCCGCTCATTGGGGGCGACGATCGCCGCCTTGCCGCCGCCATCCAGCGTCACATCGTGCAGGTCCGCCGCAATGGTGAGATTTTCCCGACACAGGCCGCGCACCATGATTCTTTCGCCCGGCTTGGCCCGCGCCAGTGCCGTCGCGAGCTTGGCCCCGGCGTCGCAGTCGACGGTCGCCGCTAGAGCGGTCGGGACGGCCGCGGAGGCCGTCGCCAGGACCAGCAAGCTGCCGAAAAGATATCGCCAGGACGGCACGGTCGCCTCTTCGCGCCGGGGATTGACGCGTTCGACGCTTAGCAGATTCCCGAGGGTCGCGCGTCGCCGATCATGACCGGCGGCCTACTTCAGGCCGAGCACGCCCGGCAGCCAGAGCGAGACCGAAGGAATGTAGGTCACCATCATCAGCACCAGGAACATCACCCCGTAGAACGGCCAGATCCGGCGCATCACCTCCTCGATGGTGACTTTTCCGACGGCGCAGCCAACGAACAGGATGGCGCCGACCGGCGGATGGCAGAGCCCGATGCCGAGATTGAGCATCATGATCATGCCGAAATGCACCGGGTCGACGCCGAAATTGATCATCACCGGCAGCAGGATCGGCGTGCAGATCAGGATCGACGGCGCCATGTCGACCAGGCAGCCGAGCACCAGGAGGAGGATGTTGATGAGAAAAAGGATGACGTTCTTGTCGCTGGAGATGGTGAGGAAGAACGCCGTGATCTTGGCTGGCATCTGGGTGAGCGCCATGACGTAGCCGACGCTCGACGCGCAGGCGATCAGCGTCATCACCATGGCGACCGTGCTCAAGGTGCGGTGGACCAGCGCCGGCAGGTCGCGCCAGCGGTAGTCGCGATAGATGAACATGGTGACGAGAAACGCCCACACGCAGGCGACCGCGCCGGCCTCGATCGCCGTGAACACGCCGCCGAGAATGCCGCCGAGGATGATCACCAGGGTGATCAGCCCCCACAGCGCCTCGAACACGATCTTTCCGGCCTCGCGCAGCGGGACCATCTGGCCGGCCGGATGTCCGTCCCGATAGCCGATCACCAGACAGAGGATCACCAGGCAAAAGCCCAGCAGCAGCCCCGGCACCACGCCCGCCATGAACAGGGTGATGATGGAGATCGTGCCGCCGGTGGCCAGCGAGTAGATGACGGCGTTGTGGCTCGGCGGCACCAGCAGCGCCTGGACCGAGGCGGTGATGGTCACATTGGTGGCGAACACCCGCGGATATCCGGCCTTCTCCATCTGCGGGATCATCACCGAGCCGATCGCCGAGGTGTCGGCCACCGCCGAGCCGGAAATGCCGCTGAGAAAAGTGGTCGCCAGGATGTTGACGACGGAGAGGCCGCCGCGCACCCGGGTGAAGCCGACCAGCACGTCGGCGAACCGCACCAGCCGCCGTGCCATGCCGCCTTCCGCCATGATGGCGCCGGCGAGCACGAAGAACGGGATCGTCAGCATGGCCACCTTGCTGACGCCGTCGGAGATCTTGAGCATCACCGCTTCGAGCGGGATGCCGATCCAGGCGGCGCCGGCGATCGCCGCGAGCGCCAGCGAATAGGCGATCGGCACCCCGATCAGGAAACAGACGAACATGGTGACCAGGAGAACGAAGATGTCCATGACCGCGCCCGCCCGCCGGGCTCAATCGACCGGCAGCGCGGGCGCCGGGTCGTGCGGCTCGGCGGCTTGCGGCGGCGGCCCGATGACGATGCGCTCGATCACGAAGACCAGCAGGAGCGCGCCCCCGACCGGGATCGGCAGGTAGGTCACCCCGACCGACAGGAAGGGAAAGTCGGGGATGGTATTGTGCCAGGTGGCCTCGACCAGCCGGGTGCCGTAGACCACCATGAACAGCGACATCATCGCCATCAGGATCTCGGCGACGAGCGCCACGGCGCGGCGCGGCCGCTCGGGGAGCATGTCGGCGAAGAAGGAGATGTTCATGTGCAGGCCGCGGCGATAGCAGGCCGCCGCGCCGATGAAGGTGAGCACGATGGTGAGCAGGACCGAGGCCGGCTCCGGCCAGGAAGCCGCCTGGTTGAGCACATAGCGGGTATAGACCGCCCAGGGGATCACGGCGGAGATCAGCACCAGCGACGAGCCGGCCACGATCACGCAGGCCAGGTAGAGCCCGTCCATCGCCTTGCGGAACAGCATGCTTCCCCCAAAAGGCTTCGACCGTGATCTGCTCGCGCCGTCAACCGTGCCGCAAGGCTCCTCATCGCCGATTCTGGAGAAAGGGCTTCCGGCCGGCGCCGCGGGCTACTGTACTTCCTGGATGCGCTTGATCGTGGCGGCGAATTTCGGGCCGTACTTGTCCCACACCGGCTTCACCGCATCCTGGAACGGCTTCTTGTCCGCCAGCTCAATCACCTGGATGCCGGCGGCCTTGGCCTTGTCCATCGCCATCTGCTCGTACTTGACCCAGAGCACGCGCTCTTCCGCCTGGGTCTCGGCCGACAGCTTCCTCATCAGCGCCTGGTCGTCCTTCGACAACTGCTCCCAGACCCGCTTGGAGAACACCAGCATCTCCGGCACGATCAGGTGCTCGGTGAGGGTGTAGAACTTCGCCACGGTGAAGTGGTTGTCGAACACGAAGCTCGGCGGATTGTTCTCCGCGCCGTCGACGACGCCGGTCTGCAGCGCGCTGAAGACCTGGTCGTAGCCCATGGAGACGCCGTTGCCGCCGAGCGAGTTCATCATGTCGACGAACATCGGGTTGCCCATCACCCTGACCTTCATGCCCTTGAGGTCGTCGATGGACCTGATCGGCTTCTTGGTGTCGTAGACGCTGCGCGCGCCGGCATCCATCCAGCACAGGCCGACGAGGCCGGCCTTGGGGTTTTCCGTGACCTTGTCGAGCAGCTCCCGGCCGATCGGTCCGTCGATCACCTTCTGCATATGCGCGGTGTTGCGGAACAGGAACGGCAGGTTGAAGACGTTGAGGTCGTCGATCACCGGGCCGAGGGCGCCGACGCTGACGCGGGCCATCTGGATGGCTCCGACCTGGGCCTGCTCGATCGCCTCCTTCTCGCCGCCGAGTTGCATGGAGGCGAACATCTGGATGCTCAGGCGGCCGTTGGTGGCCTGCTCGAGCTTCTTGCCCATGCTTTCGACCGCAGCCACCGTGGGATAGCCCGTCGGATGCACGTCGGAGCACTTGAAGACCATCTTCTGCTGGGCGAAGGCGGGCGTCGCAACGCGCCCCGCCGCGGTCGCGGCGAGCGCGAGGGCGGCGCTTCCAAGCACCTTGCGACGCGTGAGCGAATGGCGGCTTGTCATTGGCTTTCCTCCCGTGGCTGCCTGTGCCGGCGGCTTGTATACTAATATATTACTTCGTAGCGGCCGGCTAGCCTCAAGGACAGGGTTCTGGCGGATTGCGACGGACGGCGGCGGAAACCGGCAACAAAATCCGGCCGCGGCGGCGCCCCTTTGCCGATAGTGGCAAGCTTTTCCCTTTGCCGTTCGGCGTTCCGGCGCGCTTGTGGTCACGAGGCCGACACGATTGGGGCCCAATTCAACAGCCGCCCGCCAAAAAGCCTTCGCGGCGGGTCGAGGGAGGCTTTTCCATGATCGCGACCGTCCGCGCCGGCGTGCTTGCCGCGCTCGTCACCCTATTGCCTGTCGCCGCGTTTTCGGCCGGGAAAGCCTTCCAGCGCGACGACCTCGACGACAGCGCGATCAAGCTCGAGGCGCAGCTCAAGACCGATGCCGGCGCGATCGCCAAGCCGGCGGCGACGCTCAAGCGCGAGGCCGATGCGGCGCTGGAGAAGCGCGACGCCCGCGGCGCCATGCGGGCGCTGTCGCTGCTCGCCGTCGTGGCGCCGAAGGACGCCGCGAACTGGGTGCGGCTCTCCCGCACGATCCTGCAGGTTCGCGACCTCACCGCGGCGGATAAGCAGGAGAGCGAGCGCGCGCTGCTGATCGAGCGGGCCGCCACCGCCGCCTATCTGGGCTACCAGCGCGCCGCCAGCCCGGCCGAGGAGGCGGATGCGCTCGTCCTTCTCGGGCGGACTTTTGCGGAGCGCAAGATCTGGCGGCCGGCGCTCGACACGATGCGCCTTGCGCTCGATCTGCGCGAGACCCCGGATCTGCGCGCCCGCTACGCGGAGCTGCGCGAGCAGTACGGATTCCGCGTGCTGGACTACTCGGTCGATTCCGATGCCGCGTCCCCGCGCGCCTGCTTCCAGTTCTCCGAGGCGCTTCCCGGCCGGCGTGCGGATTTTTCCCCGTTCGTCGCCGTCGCCGGGCAGGACCGGCCGGCGCTCACCGCCGAGGACAAGCAGCTCTGCGTCGAAGGTCTCAAGCACGGCGAGCGTTACGCGGTCACGCTGCGCCCCGGCTTGCCCTCGACGGTGCGCGAAGCGCTGGCGAAGGCGGCGGAATTCAGCATCTACGTGCGCGACCGCAAGCCCTTCGTGCATTTCGCCGGCCGCGCCTATGTGCTGCCGCGCACCGGCCAGCGCGGCATCCCGGTGGTCAGCGTCAATACCGAGACCGTCAAGGCCAAGATTTTTCGCATCGGCGACCGCAGCCTGATCGACACCGTGCTCGGCAGCGACTTCCAGCGCAATTTCGAGCGCTACGAGCTGGAACGGCTCGGCGGCCAGCGCGGCGTCCAGGTGTGGCAGGGCGAGCTCAAGACCGAGTCGACGCTCAATGCCGACATCACCACGGCCTTCCCAATCGACCAGGCGGTCGGCGAGCTCAAGCCCGGCGTCTACGTGATGGTGGCGGAGCCTGCCCAGGCCAACGACGACGAGTCCACGCTCGCGACCCAGTGGTTCATCGTATCCGATCTCGGGCTCACGGCGTTTTCCGGCGGCGACGGCATCGCCGCCTTCGTGCATTCGCTGGCGAGCACCGAGGCGCAGGCAGGCGTCGAGCTCCGCCTCATCGCCCGCAACAACGAGATCCTCGCAGTCCGCACCACCGATGCCGCCGGAATGGTCCGTTTCGAGGCTGGCTTGTCGCGCGGCGAGGGCGGGCTGGCGCCGGCCATGCTGGTCGCCTCCGGCAAGGACGACTACGCCTTCCTCAGCCTCAAGTCGCCGGCCTTCGATCTGTCCGACCGCGGTGTTGCCGGCCGGGCGGCGCCGGCCGGCCTCGATGCCTTCGTCTTCACCGAGCGCGGCGTCTATCGCACCGGCGAGACCGTGCAGATCACCGCGCTGTTGCGCGACCAGAAGGGCGTGGCGGCGCTCGGCGTGCCGCTCACCCTGGTGGTGGAGCGACCCGACGGCAACGAGTATCGCCGCGCGGTGGTCGCCGACCAGGGTGCCGGCGGGCGGTCCTTGAGCGTGCCGATCGTCGCCTCGGCGACGACCGGCACCTGGCGGGCGCGCGCCTACACGGATCCCAAGCGGCCGCCGGTCGGCGAAGCGACGTTCCTGGTGGAGGACTACGTTCCCGAGCGCCTGGAGTTCGCTCTGGCCTCGCCCACCGGGCGCATCGCCAAGTCGACGCCCGCCGAGGTCACGCTCGAGGGCCACTTCCTCTATGGGGCGCCGGCATCGGGTCTCGACATCGACGGCGAGGTGGTGATCGCCGCCGCCAAGGAGCGGCCGGGGCTTCCCGGCTATCAGTTCGGCCTCGCCGACGACGAGGTGACGGCCGAGCGCCAGGCGCTGGAGAATCTCGGCGAGACCGACGCGGCCGGAAAGGCGAAATTCACCGTGGCGCTGGACAAGGTGCCGGCGTCGTCGCGCCCGCTCGAGGCGCAGATCACGGTGCGGCTGAACGAGGCCGGCGGCCGTGCGGTGGAGCGCAAGATCTCGCTGCCGGTGACCGCATCCGCCTCGATGATCGGCGTCAAGCCGCTGTTCACCGGCAAATCGCTCGGCGAAGGCGAGACCGCCTCGTTCGACATCGTCGCGGTGGCGCCGGACGGAAAAGGCCAGGCGATGAGCGGGTTGCGCTGGCAGCTGTTGCGCATCGACAGCCGCTACCAATGGTACCGCCAGGACGGTCGCTGGGAATACGAGCCGGTGAAGACCACGCGGCGGATCGCCGATGGCACGCTCGATCTCGCGATCGACAAGCCGGGCCGCATTGCCATGCCTGTGAGCTGGGGCCGCTACCGGCTCGAGGTCGCCTCCGCGGATCCGGCCGGGCCGGTCACCTCGATCGCGTTCGATGCCGGCTGGTATGCCGAGGCCTCGGCCGACACCCCCGATCTCCTGGAGATCGCGCTCGACAAGCCCGAATACCATGCGGGCGACACCATGACGGTCGCCGTCACCGCCCGCACGCCGGGAAAAGTGTCGATCGCGGTGATCGGCGACCGGCTGATCACCACGACCACCGCCGACGTGCAGGCGGGAACCGCCAAGGTGCCGCTGACGGTCGGCAGCGACTGGGGCGCCGGCGCCTATGTGGTGGCGACGCTGCGCCGACCGCTCGACGCCCAGGCGAACCGCATGCCCGGCCGCGCCATCGGGGTGCAATGGTTCTCGGTCGATCGCGCGGCGCGCATGCTCGCGGTCGAGATGAAGCTGCCGGACCTGATGCGGCCGCGCGGACATTTGCGCGTCCCCGTCAAGGTCGGCGGGCTTGCGGCGGGCGAGGAGGCTCGCATCGTGGTGGCCGCCGTCGACGTCGGCATCCTCAATCTCACCAACTACAAGCCGCCGGCGCCCGAGGACTATTATCTCGGGCAGCGCAAGCTTGCTGCCGAGCTGCGCGACATCTACGGCCAGCTGATCGACGGCATGCAGGGCGCGCGCGGCCAGATCCGCACCGGCGGCGACGCGTCGGGCGCCGAGCTCAGCGGCTCGCCGCCCACCCAGCCGCCGCTGGCGCTCTATTCGGGCATCGTCACGGTGGCGCCGGACGGGACCGCGGAGGTCGACTTCGACATTCCGGCCTTCGCCGGCACCGCGCGGGTGATGGCGGTCGCCTGGAGCAAGGACCGGGTCGGCCACGCGGTCGGCGACGTCATCGTCCGCGATCCCGTGGTGCTGACCGCGACGCTGCCGCGCTTCCTGCTCACCGGAGATCGCGGCACCGTGCGTCTCGAGCTTGATAACGTCGAGGGGCCGGCCGGCGACTACCGGATCGCCGTCACCGCCGACGCGCCGCTGGCGGTCGGGCAGGGGACGCAAACGCTGAAGCTTGCCGCCAGACAGCGCGCCAATGTGTCGGTGCCGCTGAGCGCCGGCGGCGTCGGCACCGGCAATGTCGCGGTGCGCATCACCGGGCCGGACAATTTCGCGCTCGAGCGAAGCTACGTGCTGGCCGCAAGACCGGCCACGCAGATCCTCACCCGGCGGACCGTCAAACCGATCGCCAGGGGCGAAAGCGTCACCCTGTCTGGTGACCTTTTCGCCGATCTGGTGCCGGGAACCGGCGGCGTGTCGCTGTCGGTGGGTCCGTCGGCGGCGCTCGACGCCGCCACCCTGCTCAGGGCGCTCGACCGCTATCCGTTCGGCTGCTCCGAGCAGATTGCCAGCCGCGCCTTGCCGCTGCTCTACGTCAATGACCTTGCCGCCGAAGCCCATCTGGCGCTCGACGGCGCAATCGACCAGCACGTTCGGGATGCCATCGACCGGCTGCTCGCGCGGCAGAGCTCGACCGGCTCGTTCGGCGCGTGGTCGAGCAGCAGCGACGACGACGTCTGGCTCGACGCCTACGTCACCGACTTCCTCACCCGGGCGCGGGAACGGGGATTCGTCGTCCCCGATACCGCCTTCAAGCTCGCGGTCGACCGTCTGCGCAACTATATCGGCACGGCGCCCGACACCGCGAAGGACGGCGGACGCAACCTCGCCTATGCGCTCTATGTGCTCGCCCGCAATCGCGCGGCGCCGATCGGGGACCTGCGCTACCTCGCCGACACCAAGATGGAGGACATCGCCACCCCGATCGCCAGGGCACAGATCGGTGCGGCGCTCGGCATGCTGGGTGACCGGGTGCGCGCCGAGCAGGCGTTCGGTGCGGCCTTGCAGGCGCTCCCCGTGAAGGCATCGCTGCAGCCGAGCCGCATCGACTACGGCTCGGAGCTGCGCGATGCCGCCGCCCTGGTGACGCTGGCCTCGGAGGGCGGCGCGCCGCGGCCTATCCTTGCCGGCGCGGTCGGGCGGATCGAGGCGGCGCGAGGCCTCACGCCGCTGACCTCCACCCAGGAAAACGCCTGGATGGTGCTTGCCGCCCGGGCGCTCGCCCGTGACGCGGCGATCTCGCTCGACGTCTCAGGCGAGACGCATAACCGTCCGCTCTATCAAAGCTATCGGGCCGCCGACCTGAAAGGCCCGGTCAAGGTCACCAACAACAGCGAAGCGAACCTGCAGGCCGTCGTCTCGGTCACCGGCGCGCCGGTGACGCCGGAGCCGGCGGCGGAACGCGGGTTCAAGATCGAGCGGCAGTATTACTCGCTCGCCGGCGACCCAGCCGATCCGTCAAAGGCCAGGCAGAACCAGCGCTTCGTCGTGGTCCTGAAGATCACCGAAGGGCAGCCGCAATACGGCCGGCTGATCGTCGCCGACTACCTGCCGGCGGGCTTTGAGATCGACAATCCGCGTCTCGTCTCCTCGGGCGAGACCGGCACGCTGTCGTGGATCGAGGATGCGGCGGAGCCGGTGAATTCCGAGTTCCGCGATGATCGCTTCTCGGCTGCCTTCAACCGCGCCGCCACCGATCGGCCGGTCTTCACCGTGGCCTATGTGGTGCGGGCGGTGTCGCCGGGCCGTTATGTCCTGCCGCAGGCCTATGTGGAGGACATGTACCGTCCCGACCGATTTGGCCGCACCGGCACCGGCGCGATCGAGGTGCAGGCGGCGCGGTGACGACACCGTGACGGCGATCCGCACGACCGGAACGACGGTCCGACCCGGGCAGGCGGGGAGAGATCCCCGCCCGCCGGCTTGGCGGCGCCTGCGGATCGTCGCTTCGGGCACGCTTGCGGCGTTCCTGCTTGTCGTCGGCATTGCGGCTGCCTGGATCGTTTCGCTCGGGCCGGCTCCGCTTGGAGCCGCGCTCGACTATTCGACGGTTGTGCTCGACCGCGACGGAAAACTGCTGCGGCCATATGCGACGATGCTCGGACGCTGGCGGCTGCCGGCAACGCCGGAGAGCGTCGATCCGCGCTTGATCGAGGCGCTGATCGCCTTCGAGGACAAGCGCTTCCGCTCGCATCGCGGCGTCGACCCGATAGCGCTGATGCGCGCGGCCTGGCAGCTTGCCGTCAACGGCCGCATCGTGTCGGGCGCCTCGACGCTGACCATGCAGGTGGCGCGCCTGATCGAGCCGCGCCGCGAGCGCAGCCTTCTGGTCAAGCTCAAGGAGATCGTCCGCGCCGTCGAGATCGAGCGGGCGCTGACCAAGGACGAGATTCTGAGCCTCTATCTCGGGCTCGCCCCCTATGGGGGTAATCTCGAAGGCATCCGTGCGGCGTCGCTCGCCTATTTCGGCAAGGAGCCGCGCCGGCTGTCGCTCGGCGAGATCGCGTTGCTGGTGGCGCTGCCGCAGTCGCCAGAAGTCCGCCGGCCCGACCGCTCCGCCGAGGTCGCCCGCCGCGCCCGCGACCGGGTGCTGGAGCGGATCGCCGAGGCGCGCGCGATTCCCGCCGACGAGGTGGCGGAGGCGAGGCGCGAGCCGGTGCCGGCGGTGCGCATGCCGATGCCCATGCTCGCCCCGCATGCGGCCGACCAGGCGGTCGCGTCCGCGCCGGACCGCAAACGCCACCGTCTCACCATCGACGCGACCCTGCAGCAGAGCCTGGAGGAGCTCGCCCGCCAGCGGGCGCGGACGCTCGGCCCCGACATGTCGGTGGCGGTCGTGGCGGTCGACAATGCGACCGGGGAGGTCTTGGCCCGTGTCGCCGGAGCGGACTATTTCGACGAGCGCCGCGCCGGCCAGGTCGACATGACCCAGGCGCTGCGCTCCCCGGGCTCGGCGCTGAAACCCTTCATCTACGGGCTCGCCTTCGAGGACGGGCTCGTTCATCCGGAGACGCTGATCGACGACCGCCCGGTGCGCTACGGGAGCTACGCGCCGGAGAATTTCGATCTGACCTTCCAGGGCACCGTGACGGTGCGCAAGGCGCTGCAACTCTCGCTCAACGTTCCGGCCGTGGCCCTGCTCGATGCGGTGCGGGCGAGCCGCTTCACGGCCCGGCTCAACGATGCCGGCGCATTGCTGGTCCTGCCCCCGGGCGAAGTGCCCGGCCTCGCCATGGGCCTCGGCGGCCTTGGGATCACGCTGTCCGACCTCACCATGCTGTATGCCGGCCTGGCGCGGCTCGGCACCACGCTGCCGCTCGGCGAGCGCCGCGACGCCATGCCGGACGCCCCGCTGCCGCGCCGTCTGCTCGACCCGGTGGCCGCCTGGTACGTGGGAAACGTCCTGATCGGCGCGCCGCCGCCGGAAAACGCCGCGGGCGGACGCATCGCCTTCAAGACCGGCACCAGCTACGGCTATCGCGATGCCTGGGCGATCGGTTTCGACGGCCGGCGCACCATCGGCGTGTGGGTCGGCCGCCCCGACGGCGCGCCGGTGCCCGGCCTGGTCGGCCGCGCCGCGGCGGCCCCGATCCTGTTCGAAGCCTTTGCCCGGATGAATGCGCCGATCGTGCCGCTGCCACCGGCACCCAGGGGCGTGATGCTGGCTGCAAGCGGAAAACTGCCGCCGCCGCTGCAGCGGTTCCGTCCGGTTGGCTCACGCAACGACGCCGAGGCGCCACCGCGCATCATGTTTCCCCCCAACGGGGCCCGCCTCGAGCTTGCCGCGACGGGTGGCAGGCCGGATCCGGTCGCCCTGAAGATCGCCGGCGGCGTCGCGCCGCTCACCGTGCTGGTCAACGGCGTACCGCTCGCCGAGGCTCGCCGCACGCTGTTCTTCGAGCCCGACGGGCCGGGCTTCGTGCGGCTCACCGTCATGGATGCGCGCGGGGTGACCGACAGCGTCGTGGTCCGCCTGCAATAGCGCGCTTCTCGTCGCGCCCGCCGGCCTGCTTCCCCCTGCCGGGGGTTTTCTCTATTGTCCGCCCGGTTTTCGCCAACGGGCCCATATGTCTGTGTCGATTGAAGAAAAATCCCGGCACCTGCCGTCGCCCCGCGATGTCGGCGCCCGCATCCTGGCGGCGGCGACCGCCTCGCACCGGCGTGCGATCGCGTTCCTGGTGCTGTTTTCGCTGCTCACCTTCCTGCCGGGCTTCTTCAACGTGCCGCCGATCGACCGCGACGAGGCGCTGTTCGCCCAGGCAACGAAGCAGATGATCGAGACCGGCGACTATGTCGACATCCGCTTCCAGGACGAGGTGAGATACAAGAAGCCGGTCGGCATCTATTGGCTGCAGGCCGCCGTAGTGCGTACCGCCGAAGCGCTCGGCGTCCGCAACGCGGCCACCACGATCTGGCTCTACCGCATTCCCTCGCTGATCGGCGCCATCGGCGCGGCGCTGATGACGTACTGGACCGCGCTCAGCTTCGGCGGCCGGACCACCGCTTTTCTGGCCGGCCTGATGCTGGCGAGCTCGATCCTGCTCGGCGTCGAGGCGCGCCTCGCCAAGACCGACGCGATGCTGCTGTTCACGATCGTGGCCGCGATGGGGGTGCTGGCGCGCAGCTATTTCGCCGATCCGAAGGCGGCCGATGGCCCGGGCTGGCGCGATCCGGCGATCTTCTGGACCGCGCTCGCCGCCGGCGTGCTGCTCAAGGGGCCGCTGATCCTGATGATCGTCGGGCTCGCTGCCTTGACCCTGGTGGTGCTCGACCGCTCGGCGGGCTTTCTCGGACGTTTGCGCCCGGCGATCGGCGCGGTCTGGCTGCTCGTCCTGGTCCTGCCGTGGTTCGTCGCCATCATGAATCGCGCCGGCGAAAGCTTTTTCATCGAGTCGGTCGGCCACGACCTGCTCGGCAAGCTCACCACCGGCCAGCAGACGCATTTCGGTCCGCCGGGCTATTACCTGGTGCTGTTCTGGGCGACGTTCTGGCCCGCCGCTCCGCTGGCGGCGCTGGCCGCCGCATCCGTCTGGCACGGGCGGCGCGAGGCGCCGACAAGATTTCTGCTTGCCTGGCTGGTGCCGAGCTGGATCGTCTTCGAGCTGGTCTTCACCAAGCTGCCGCACTACGTGCTGCCGCTCTATCCGGCGATCGCGATCCTGATCGCCCGGGCGATCGAGCACGCCGGGCTGTCGCGCGACCGCCGCGTGGTGCGCACCCTGGTGCACTGGCCGCTGATCCCCGGCCTCATGCTGATGATCGTGATCGTCGGGCTGATCTATTTCCGCCGCCAGCTTGGGCTGCTCGCCTGGCCGTTCGCCGGCGCCTCGATCATCTTCGGATTCTTCGCCTGGCGGTTCTACGACACCGACGGGGCGGCGCGCTCGTTCCTGCGCGCCGCCGTCGCCTCGCTGATGCTCTCGGTCGGGGCCTACGGCGTGGTCGTGCCGCTGCTGCGCCCGCTGTTTCCCAGCGCCTGGCTCTCAGCCTCGATCGAGACCGATTGCAACAAGCCGGAATTCGCCGCAGCCGGCTATCATGAGCCGAGCCTGGTGTTTCTGCTCGGCACCTCGACGCGGCTCACCGACGGAGGAGGGGCCGCCAATTTCCTGCGCGACGGGGCCTGCCGTTTCGCCTTGATCGAGTCGCGGCAGGAGCGCGCCTTCGTGCAACGGGCCGAGGCGATCGGCCTGCGCTATGCGCCGGACCAGCGGATCGAGGGGCTCAACTACAATGGCGGCCGCTGGATGTCGATCGGGGTCTACCGCTCCGAGGCGGCGCGATGACGGCGGCCGGCCGGTTGGACAAGGGCGGTTCGCATTCGACCCTCGCCACGCTCGGGCGGCTGCGGGGAAATCTTGCCGCCGCGCTCGCCCGCCTCGGACGCCCTCCGCGCGGGGCGGGGAGGCGGCGCTCCATCCTGCCGGCTCCCGGACCGCTCTGGCTCGGCGTGGCGGCGTGCATTGTCCTCGTCGGCGCCGCCATGGCCTTCCTCGACACCTGGGCGATCGAGCGGACGAAACTGCTGCCGCTCCCGGTGGTGCAGGCGTTCAACGAGATCACGGATTTCGGCACGTCCGGGTGGTTCCTGTGGCCGATCGGGCTCATCCTTCTGGCGGTCGCGATGCTCGCCAGGCCGGCGCTCGGCCGCATCACCAACGCGGTGCTCATCGCCGTCATGGTGCGTCTGCAATTCCTCTTTCTGGCCATCGCGTTGCCGGGGCTGACCATCACGGTGGCAAAGCGGCTGATCGGACGCGTGCGCCCATCGGAGCTCGGCCCGTTCCAGTATTTTCCGCTCTCGTGGCGCTCCGACTATGCAAGCCTCCCGTCGGGCCACAGCACCACGGCCTTCGCGGCCGCGATCGCCATCGGGGCGCTGTGTCCACGCGCGCGCCTGCCGCTGTGGATCTATGCGGCGACCATCGCGCTCAGCCGGGTGGTGATCACGGCGCATTTCCCCAGCGACGTCATCGCCGGCGCCTTCGTCGGCGGATTTGGCGCGCTGCTGGTGCGCAACTTTTTTGCCCTGCGGCGGCTCGCCTTCACGGTCGGGCCGGACGGCAGGATCGCCCCGTGGCCGGGGCCTTCGCTGCAGCGCATCAAGAGGGTTGCCCGCCGGGTCGCGGCTCACTAAGAAGCTCGGCCTCGGCCGCACCCCTGACGGAACACGCCATGACCGACACCACCATGCCCGCGGGGCGGACGGCGGCTCCCGCCGTCTCGGTGGTCGTGCCGGTGAAGAACGAGGCCGGCAATGTCAAAGCCCTCACCGACGAGATCGCGGCGGCGCTCGCCGGCCGCTGGAGCTTCGAGGTGATCTACGTCGACGACGGCTCGAGCGACGATACCTCCGCGGTGCTGCTGCGGCTGATGGCCGAGCGCCTGTGGCTGCGCCAGATCCGCCATGCCGCCTCGTGCGGCCAGTCGGCCGCGGTGCGCAGCGGCGTCGGGGCAGCCCGCGCGCCGCTCGTCGTCACCCTGGACGGCGACGGGCAGAACGACCCCTCGTTCATCCCGGCCCTGCTGCGGGCGCTGGAGGCCGGCTCGCCGCGCATCGGTCTCATCGCCGGCCAGCGCGTCGGCCGCCGCGCCTCGGCCTTCAAGCGCCTGCAGTCCCGCGTGGCCAACGGGGTGCGCCGTGCGGTCCTGCGTGACGGGACCCGCGACACCGGCTGCGGCCTCAAGGCATTTCCCCGCCAAGTGTTTCTCGCCCTGCCGTATTTCGACGGGCTGCACCGTTTCCTGCCCGCCCTGGTGCGGCGGGACGGGCTCGAGATCGGCTATGTCGACGTGATCGACCGTCCGCGCCGGCATGGCCGCTCGAACTATGGCGCGTGGGACCGGCTGTGGGTCGGCTTGACCGACATTTTCGGCGTGCGCTGGCTAATCCGCCGGCGACGGCGCGTGCCGCTGGCTTCGGAGGTGAATGCGGATGCTCGCTGACCTGATCCGCCAGCTCGGCGCCTATCTCAACGAGGTTTTCGTCCAGCAGCTCAGCTGGTGGGTGGCGCTCGGCTTCATCGCCCAGGCGCTGTTCTCCATGCGCTTCCTGGTGCAGTGGATCGCCTCGGAACGCGCCGGCCGCAGCATCATCCCGCTGGCGTTCTGGTGGTTTTCGATCGCCGGCGGCGTGCTGCTGTTCGTCTATTCGCTCTACCGCCGCGACCCGGTCTTCATCGCCGGCCAGGGGCTCGGCCTGTTCATCTATGGGCGCAATCTCTATTTCGTGCTGCGCGAGCGCCGCGACCCGGAGATGCCGGCAGGGTGAGACGCGCCGCTGCGAGATCGCATCGTCCGGGGTCGGGTTCGAGCGCCTGACGAAGCATCGGCACGGACGGCGGCATGTTTGGTGCCGGTCCGGATCGACCGGTCGACGCCCTGGCCGAATGCCGGGAAATAGAGCGGCGTTGCCCAGGTCCATCAACACCCGCCGCACCCCGATCAGGCGCGGCCCGGCAAATCGCCGGAATGGCCTGCGTCTGCGCACCGTCAACCCCTTGACCTAAAGGTACGATCGGACTGAGATGCGCTGCGAGGGGAAAGGGGGGCCGTGCGCCCCATGGCGAGCCTTGACTTGACGGGTTGCCTGCCGGCATCGGCGGGGACCGGGGCCGTTCGGCCCTGACGATGGCATAACGAACCAAAGCATCATCATGTGGGAACAGCGAAAGCTCGGAGAAGGCCGTATCATGCATCGTGTCATCACCACGTTCCTGACCGCCGCCGGATTCCTGGGAGCCGCCGTGGCGGCATCCGCGCAGCCGGCGAGCACGCTCAACACGATAAAGTCGCGGGGCACCCTGCAATGCGGGGCCAACGGCACCCTGGCCGGCTTCGGCCTGCCCGACGCCCAGGGCAACTGGGCCGGCCTCGACGTCGACTTCTGCCGGGCCCTCGCGGCGGCGCTCTTCAACGATCCCACCAAGGTGCGGTTCCAGGCGCTGACCGCGAAGGACCGCTTCACGGCGCTGCAGACCGGCGAGGTCGACCTGCTGGCTCGCAACACCACCTGGACGCTGTCGCGCGACACCTCGCTCGGCCTCAACTTCACCGGGGTGAACTACTACGACGGCCAGGGCTTCATGGTGCGCAAGGCGCTCAAGGTCAATTCGGCGCTCGAGCTCAGCGACGCCGCGGTATGCGTCCAGCAGGGCACCACCACCGAGCTCAATCTCGCCGACTATTTCCGCGGCAACAAGATGAAGCTCAAGACCGTCACCTTCCTGAGCGCCGACGAGGCGGTGAAGGCCTACGATGCCGGGCGCTGCGATGCCTATACCACCGACGCCTCGGGCCTCTACGGGGAGCGGCTGCGCCTGGTCAATCCGAACGACCACATCATCCTGCCCGAGATCATCTCCAAGGAGCCGCTCGGCCCGTCGGTGCGCCACGGCGACGACCAGTGGTTCGACATCGTGAAATGGGTGCACTACGCGATGCTCACGGCGGAAGAGTTCGGCATCGGGCAGAAGACGATCGACGAGGCAATGACGTCCGACAAGCCCGACGTCAGGCGCTTTGTCGGCACCGAAGGCAATTTCGGCGAGCAGCTCGGGCTGACCAAGGACTGGGCGGTGCGAATCATCAAGCATGTCGGCAACTACGGCGAATCGTTCGAGCGCAATGTCGGGCAGGGCTCGCCGCTGAAGATCGCCCGCGGCCTCAATGCGCTGTGGACCAAGGGCGGGATCCAGTACGCCCCGCCGGTCCGCTGATGAGGGCGCCGGCGACGGAACCGGCCGGGACCGGCGGCCACCCGGCCGCGCCGGCGTGGCGGCCTGGCACCCGCCCGATGGCACGCTTGTTGCCTGAAGTCGCTGTGGCGCCTGCCGCCGCAGCGGCGGCTGGTCCGCCATCCGGCCGAACCTGACCCCGCTGGGGGACCCGATGAGCACCGTCGCCGACACCGACAAGCCGAAAGTCTCGCTGCTCTACAATCCGACCGTTCGCAACATCGCCTATCAGGTGATCCTGTGCGCGCTGATCGTTTTTCTCGCCTGGAGCGCGATCAGGAATGCCATCGACAATCTGGCGCGGGCCAAGATCGCCTCGGGTTTCGGATTCTGGAACAACACGGCCGGCTTCGACATCAGCCAGACGCTGATCGACTACAGCACGGTCTCCACCTATGGCCGCGCCTTCTGGGTCGGCCTCCTCAACACGCTCCTGGTCGCCGGTCTCGGCGTCGTGCTGGCGACCATCCTCGGCTTCATGATCGGCATCGCACGATTGTCGAAGAATTTTCTGCTGTCGCGCATCGCCGGCGGCTACGTGGAGCTGATCCGCAACATCCCGCTGCTGCTCCAGCTGCTGTTCTGGTACAACGCGGTGCTCAAGGCGCTGCCCGAGATGCGCGAGAGCATCATCATCCCGGGGGAAGTCTTTCTCAACAATCGCGGCCTGTTCATCCCCAAGCCGATCCTCGCGCCGGCCTTCGATCTGGTGCTGGGCACTCTCGCGGTCGGCATCGTCGGGGCGGTTGCCTTCCGCCTGTGGGCGCGACGGCGCCAGGAACGCACCGGCGCGCAGGCACCGGTGTTTCTCGTCGCGCTCGCGCTCATCGTCGGTCTGCCGCTGATCGCGTTCCTGCTGGCGGGGTCTCCGGTCGATCTCGCCTATCCGGAAAAGGGCCGGTTCAACATCAATGGCGGGATCGAGGTCCTGCCCGAGTTCGCCGCCCTGCTGTTCGGCCTCGTGGTGTACACCGCCGCCTTCATCGCCGAGGTGGTGCGCGCCGGCATCCTGGCGGTCTCCCACGGGCAGACCGAGGCGTCCTATTCGCTCGGCCTGCGGCCCGGCCCGACCCTGCGTCTCGTCGTCAATCCCCAGGCGATGCGCGTCATCATCCCGCCGCTCACCAGCCAATACCTCAACCTGACGAAGAACTCCTCGCTCGCCGTCGCCATCGGCTATCCCGATCTGGTGCAGATCTTCACCGGCACGGTGCTCAACCAGACCGGACAGGCCGTCGAGGTGGTCGCCGTCACCATGGCGGTCTATCTCACCATCAGCCTGGTCACGTCGTTCGCGATGAACCTGTACAATCGCCGCATGGCGATCGTGGAACGGTGAGGCAGGGCGATGTCGGTGACGGTCTCGGAATCTCCGCCGCCTTCGTCCGCGCGTCGCCGCTCGAAGCAATGCCGCCGCCGCCGACCATGCGCGGCGCGTTCGGCTGGATGCGGGCCAACCTGCTCTCCGGCCCGCTCAACATCGCGCTCACGCTGGCATCGCTGCTGCTGATCGCCTGGGTGGTTCCGCCGCTGGTGAAGTTCCTGATCATCGACGCAACCTGGACCGGGGCCGACCGCGAGGCTTGCCTGCCGTCGGTGGCGCGGCCGCAGGCGGGCGCCTGCTGGCCGTTCGTGCGCGAGCGCTTCGGCTTCTTCGTCTACGGCTTCTATCCGATTCCCCAGCGCTGGCGCGTCGATACCTTCTTCGCGCTGCTGGCGGTCGGCATCCTGTGGACCACCTGGCTCGGGGCGCCGCGTCGCGGCATCGGGGCGGTCTATTCCTTCGTGGTGCTGCCGATCGTCTCCTTCATCCTGCTGAGCGGCTGGCCGCTGGTCGGGCTTGCCAAGGTCGAGACCAATCTGTGGGGCGGCGTGCTGGTGACCATCGTGGTCGCCGCGGTCGGGATCGTGGTGTCGCTGCCGATCGGCATCCTGCTGGCGCTCGGCCGGCGCTCGCGCATGCCCGCGGTCCGGCTGTTCTCGGTGATCTTCATCGAGTTCGTGCGCGGGGTGCCGCTGATCACCGTGCTGTTCATGGCAAGCGTGATGCTGCCGCTGTTCGTTCCCGAAAACCTGTCGCCGGACAAGCTGCTCCGCGCCCTGATCGGCATCGCGATGTTCGCCTCGGCCTACATGGCGGAGGTGGTCCGCGCCGGTCTTCAGGCGATCCCCAAGGGCCAGTACGAGGGCGCCATGGCGGTCGGCCTCGGCTATTCGCAGATGATGCGCCTCGTCGTCCTGCCGCAGGCGCTGAAGGTCACCATCCCCAACATCGTCAACACCTATATCGGCCTGTTCAAGGACACCTCGCTGGTGCTCATCATCGGGATCTTCGATTTCCTGCACACCATCGAGACGGCGCGCATCGACCCGAAATGGGCGACGCCGGTGACCAGCACGACCGGATATGCGGTGGCGGCGATCTTCTACTTCGTCTGCTGCTATTCGATGTCCCGCTACGCCCGCAACATGGAAGCGCGGCTGGCGCGGGGCGAGCGGCGCTAGCGCATGTTCCGGCGAAGTGGACCCGGTTCGCCGATAAAGAACATGCGCCACACAATGAATTTAGAGCGCATTCATGCTCTAACCTGTCGAGAAGCGGTTCAACATAGCGGGATGCGCTCTAGAATCGTTGCTTGGTCGCATTTTCTGACGGAAAGCCGGTGTCCACTCTTCCGGAAAATGCTCTGACCGACAGAATGCGGAGGGAACGATGAGTGAAGCCTCGACGGCCGCGCGGCCTGCCGCGACGGAGATGCAGACCACCGAGCACGAGGTCGCCCTCGAGATCGCCGGCATGCACAAGTGGTTCGGCGACTTTCACGTGCTGCGCGACATCAACCTTACGGTGCGGCGCGGCGAGCGGATCGTGATCTGCGGGCCGTCGGGCTCGGGCAAGTCGACGATGATCCGCTGCATCAACCGCCTCGAGGAGCATCAGCAGGGCCGCATCGTGGTCGACGGCATGGAGCTGACCAACGACCTCAAGAAGATCGACGAGGTGCGCCGCGAGGTCGGCATGGTGTTTCAGCATTTCAACCTGTTCCCGCATCTGACCATCCTGGAGAACTGCACCCTGGCGCCGATCTGGGTGCGCAAGATGCCGAAGCGGGAGGCCGACGAGGTGGCGATGCACTACCTGCGCCGGGTGAAGATCCCCGAGCAGGCGGAAAAGTATCCGGGCCAGCTGTCCGGCGGGCAGCAGCAGCGCGTGGCGATCGCGCGCGCGCTGTGCATGAACCCGAAGATCATGCTGTTCGACGAGCCGACCTCGGCGCTCGACCCCGAGATGGTCAAGGAGGTGCTCGACACCATGGTGTCGCTTGCCCAGGAGGGCATGACCATGCTGTGCGTCACCCACGAGATGGGCTTTGCCCGCCAGGTCGCCAACCGGGTGGTGTTCATGGACGCCGGCCAGATCATCGAGGCCAACGAGCCCAAGGAGTTCTTCGCCAATCCCCGGCACGAGCGCACCAAGCTGTTTCTCAGCCAGATCCTGCACTGAGCGCTCTTCCCCGGGACTAGTGCGGTGGATTTGAAGTTCCTATCAGTTGTGCCGCCCGCTCGTCATAGGAACTTCAAATCCAAAAACCGCACTAGAATCATAAAGTTGCTAGTGCACCTCTTGATTCCGAAGTTCGCACGAGACGGTGCCGCGAAGTGATGCGAACTTCGGAATCGGTGCACTAGTCGCCATGACCGACATGACGATCGCCGCCGTGCGCACCACGCTGCTGCGGATGCCGTGGCCGGACGACCCGTGGATGGCGGGCCATGCGCTGGGAAAGACCCGCGACGTCTTGGTCCTCGAGGTCGAGACCCGCGGCGGCATCGTCGGGATGGGCTACCTCAATCCGCTCAACTCGCCGGTGCTGCGCACCCTCGGCGCCTGCCTCGAGGAGGCAGTGGTGCCGCGCGTGCTCGGCCGCGACGCCACCGCCATCGAGGCGATCTGGCGGGATCTCTGGCGCGCGACGCTCACCGCCGGCCGCGGCGGCATCGCCATGATGGCGATCTCGGCGCTCGACATCGCGCTGTGGGACGCGCTCGGCAAACGGGCTGGCCTGCCCCTGCATCGGCTATGGGGTCACTTCCGCTCGCAGATTCCCGCCTACGGCAGCGGCTGCTGGCGGGGCAGCGGCGGCGACGGGATGATCGCCAAGGCGCAGCACTACGTGTCGCAGGGGTTTCGCGCCATCAAGATGCAGGTCGCCCATGTCCACGACCTGAAGACCGACCTCGACAACGTCCGGCGCATGCGCGAGGCGCTCGGGCCCGACATCGACATCATGATCGACGTCAACATGGGCTGGACGGCCGACGTCGCCATCCAGATGGGGCGGAAATTCGAGGAATACGACATCTATTGGCTCGAGGAGCCGGTGCTCGCCGACGACTTTGCCGGCTACATGCGCATCGCCGAGGCGCTCGACATGCGGGTGGTGGGCGGCGAGACCCACTTCGGCCGCTATGACCTGCGACCGTTCCTGGAGAACCCGCGGCTGCCGATCCTGCAGCCCGACCCGATGCGGGGCGGCCTGACCGACCTGCGCAAGACGGCGGCGATCGCCGACACCTGGGGCATGACGATGGCGCCGCATCTCTTCCCCGAGCTCAACGTCCAGCTGCTGGCCTCGATTCCCAACGGCCTGTGGATCGAGCACATGGGTCTGCTCGACGATCTGTGGGTGGAACCTGTCGGTATGGTTAACGGGATGATAACGGCGCCGGAGCGTCCCGGCCACGGGCTGGCGTTCCGGCCGGAAGTGCTGCGCGATTTCCGCATCTGACACCCGCGCCTGTGCGGCACCGCGCCGCAACAAACAGGCGACGTCGCGGGCGTGGCGCCGCAAAATGACCGACGTCGGATCGCAAAACGGTCACATTGCCCGCTGAAATTCCCCCCGGGTTCAGTCATGGGGGAAATGTGATGCGTATCTCCACGCCCGCTCTCCGGATTCTTTCCGCGATTTTCTGCCTGGTGTTTGCCGCGCCCTTGCTCACGGTCCAGGCGAGGGCCCAGCGCGCGCAGATGAGCTACGAGCAAAAGAAGCGCCAGACCAACGATATCGCGGTGAGCATCGTGGTCTCGGGCCTGTCCTGCACCTGCGCCCGCTTCGCCGAGGATATCCGCAACGTCGTCAACGACCTGCGCCCCGACGGCCTGCGGGTCCTG
Organism: uncultured Alphaproteobacteria bacterium; assembly: GCA_963755055.1. GTDB lineage: Bacteria > Pseudomonadota > Alphaproteobacteria > Rhizobiales > Xanthobacteraceae > AP-16. Next base: position 150,311 of record CAVWIS010000023.1, read on the forward strand.
CCGGTCCTCGGAGTCGGCGGCCTGCAGAACCTCAACGACGTGCTCTTTCTCAAGGGCGCCGACATGGGCGTGGTCGACGAGGACAATCTCCGGCTCCTGAAAAAGCGCGATCCCCAGCTCTACGCCAATATCGAGCAGCGGGTGCAGTACATCACCAAGCTGTACAACTCGGAATTCCACGTGCTCGCCCGCAACGACATCAAGAGCTACGACGATCTGCGCGGCAAGAAGGTCAACTTCAACCTCAAGGACAGCCAGACCGAGGTCACCGCCGAGATCATCTTCAAGCTGTTGAACATCGAGGTCCAGCGCTCTAACTACGACAACGACGAGGCGATCAAGAAGCTCAAGGACGGCGAGATCTCGGCGATGATCATCCTGTCGGGGGCGCCGCAGGCCGCCATGGTGAAGGTGAAGAAGGAGGACAACGTGCACTTCCTTCCCCTCGACGAGCGCAGCCTGCCGGGCCGCAATGTCGGGGCGATCTTCAACGACTATCTGCCGATCGAGCTCACCCACGAGGAATATCCGGCGCTGATCCCCGAGGGAACCACGGTGCCGACGATCGGCAACCGGGCCCTGCTGGTCGCCTATGCGTGGCCGGAGAACTCGCCGCGCCATCAGCGGCTCGCCAAGTTCGTCAAAGAGTTCTTCGGCAAGATCGACCAGTTCCAGGACGGCGCACGGCATCCGAAGTGGCGCGAGATCAACATCGCTGCCGAGATCCCGGGCTGGGTCAGGTTCAAGCCGGCGGCCGACTGGCTCGCCGAGCACCGCAAGGTGGCCTTGTCGCGGGAGCAGCTCAGCCCGGGCGGGCAGACCCAGCCGAACCTGAAGCAGGCGTTCGAGCAGTTCGTCTCCGAATACGCCGCTTCGCGGGGCCAGAAGGCATTCTCCGACAGCGAGCGCGAGGTGCTGTTCGGAAAATTCCAGCAATTTCTCGCCGCGCAGAATCGCAGGTGAGGGCGCCGCCGACCGGCTGACAGCTATTCTTCGTTCCGATCTGGGCAAGTCCGCGATCCGCCATGACTGGCGGATCGCGGAAAACGCATGGGCGTCTGCTCCGTTCCGCCGTCGTCACGGGGACGATTTCGACCGGCGGTGCGGGGCGGATTGCCGGTGGACAAGACCACCGCAAATGGAGTGAAAGTGGAGCGACTTCGGTTGCCATGATGCCGAAGTCGCTCTGGACGTCAGCGGAAATCAGACGTCTACGGTTGGATATCCTGCGGCGATCGCCAGGGTGCAAGGGCGACTGCGGCGTTTCACCTCGAGGGGGAGGAAACCAATGAGCACCGATATTCGCAATCATTCCAGCCCGGGCATGCCGGGCAGGGACGGGAAAGTGACGCGCCGGCGCTTCCTCGCCGGAACCGGGTCGGTGGCGGCGGCCGGGGCAACCGGGCTCGGCCACGCCGCGGCGGCGCCGCTGCACCTGCCGGCGGCGCTTGCCGAGGGAACCCGTGCGGCGGCCGTGCTGGATGCGCTGCCGGGCAAGAAGCCGCTCATCAAGCTGAGCTACCGGCCGCCCAACTACGAGACGCCGCTCGAGTATTTCCGCACCGCGATCACGCCCAACGACGCCTTCTTCGTCCGCTATCACCTGTCGAGCATCCCGGAGGTCGATGCCAAGAGCTGGAGGCTTGCGGTCGGCGGCGAGGCGGCCAACAGCCAGACGGAGCTGACCCTCGACGACCTCAAGCGGATGCCGGCATTCGAGGTGGTGGCGGTCAACCAGTGCTCCGGAAACCGGCGCGGGCTTTTCCAGCCGCATGTCGCCGGCGTCGAATGGGGCTACGGCGCCATGGGCTGCGCACGCTGGAAAGGTGCCCGGCTGAAGGACGTGCTCGACAAGGTCGGCGTCAAGAAGGAGGCGATCGAGGTCGTGTTCAATGGCGCCGACGGGCCGGCAGTGGACAAGACGCCGGATTTCATCAAGAGCATCCCGCTGTGGAAGGCGATGGAGGAGAGCGCCCTCATCGCCTACGAGATGAACGGCCAGCCGCTGCCGCATTTCAACGGTTTTCCCGCCCGCATCGTCGTGCCGGGCTGGACCGGCACCTACTGGATGAAGCACGTCACCTCGATCAAGGCGGTGAGCAAGCCGGAATCCGGCTTCTGGATGAACCCCGCATACCGCGTCCCGCTGGGGCGGTTCCCGGTGGTGTCGCGCTTCACCACCCAGGAGACCGCCGCCAACACGCCGATCACCGAGATGGTGGTGAATTCGCTCATCACCAGCCACCATGACGGGTCGAGCGTGAAGGCGGGTGCGCCCGTCACCATCGACGGCATCGCCTGGGATGGCGGCTACGGGATCACCGCGGTCGACACCTCGACCGACGGCGGCAAGACCTGGCAGGCGGCGAAGCTCGGCGAGGATCTCGGCCGCTTTGCCTTCCGCACCTTCAGCGTGGCGGTCACCCCCAAGGCCAAGGGCAAGCAGACCGTGATGGCGCGCGCCACCAACAGGATCGGCCAGACCCAGACGTCCGAGCTCATCCAGAACCCGGCCGGCTATCATCACAACGTCATCCAGACGCTCACCCTCGACGTCGCCTGAGGAGCCGGACCCATGCGCACCATCGCCATTCTGCTCCTCGCCGCGGCGTTCGCCGCGCCGGCGGCCGCCAACGAGAAGCCGGTCGAGCTCAAGAAGGGGCCGGGGCTCGACAAGGTCGAGGCCAATTGCGGCGCCTGCCACAGCCTGGACTACATCATCATGAACTCGCCGTTCCCCAACGCCGCGCTGTGGGACGCCGAGGTCGGCAAGATGATCAAGGCGTTCGGCGCCCCGATCGACGAGGCGGACGCAAAGATCATCGCCGATTATCTGAAGAAGAACTACGGCAGCTGACGCCATCGATCGGCAAGCCAGCCCGGATGGCGCACGGCGCCGTCCGGGCTATTCCTCATAGATCATCTTGCGGGTCATGCCGCCGTCGACCACGACATTGGCGCCGGTGACGAAGCCCGAGCGCCGTCCGTCGAGCAGGAATTCTCGCGATCTCGGCAATGTCCTCGGGACGTCCGACCCGGCCGACCGGATGCTGGGCGTGGTCCTTGCGCCGCAGCCCAGCGGTGTCGCCGGTCATGATCCAGCCGGGGCTGACGCAATTCACCCGCACGTCCGGGCCGAGGCTGATGGCGAGCGCGTGCGCCAGCGCCACCAACCCGCCCTTGGAGGCCGAATAGGCCTCGGTGCCGGCCTCCGACATCAGCGCGCGGCTCGAGGCAATCAGCACGATCGCGCCCTTGGCTGCCCGCAGCGGCTGCTCCGCCGCCCGGGCGAGCAGGAAGGCTGCCGTCAGGTTGACGTCGATGACCCGCCGCCAGTCGGCGAGGTCGAGCTTTCCCAACGGCTTGTTGCGGGAAATTCCGGCGTTGGAGACGAGCCCGTCGAGCCGGCCGAACTTTTCCGTCACCGCCTCCACGGCGCGCGCGGCCGTCTGCTCCTCGGCCACGTCGCCCTCGATCGCCAGTACCGAGCGCCGGTGCCGTGCATAAGCGCGGCCGAGGCCCGAGCCCGGCAGGTCGACGACGCCGAGCCGCCAGCCGGTGGCCACGAGCTCGCGCGCGATGGCCCGGCCGATCCCCCGGGCGGCGCCGGTGACGAGCGCGACCGGGCGGACGTTTTTCGCCATGCTGGCCTCCCTGGGAGATGCCCGAGTTCAAGCGGCGGGCGCAGCAGGGCGCCTCTGTCGCTCGGACCGGTGATCCAGTGTGAAACTCTTTGCGTAAACCTCCCGTAGCTGCCGCCACATCATCTCGGGAGGGCCCCATGAGCAATGCCAATGTCACGCTGGTCCAGAGCCTCTACGCCGCCTTCGGGCGCGGCGACATCGCCACGATCGTCAAGGCGCTGACGCCGGATGTGACCTGGGAATCCGTCGGCCGACCGAGCGATTTCCCCACCTTGGGGCTGCGCCGCGGGCAGCCGGAGGTGCAGCAGTTCTTCGAGCTGGTCGGACAGCACCTCGACTTTTCCGATTTCTCGCCGAAGGAGTTCTTTGCCGCCGATGACCGCGTGTTCGTGCTTGGACACTACGCCATGGCGGTGAAGAAGACCGGCCGCAAGGCGGACAGCGACTGGGTGCACGTCTTTACCGTGCGCGGCGGAAAAGTCACGGGGCTCCGGGAATTCACTGACACCGCCAAGTTCGCGGAGGCCTACCGCGGCTGAGCGTCCGCAGACCTGCGCTCACTTCGATCCCGTAGCCACCGGCAGGTCCGGGCGCGAGCCCCATTCGACCCAGGAGCCGTCGTAGAGCGCGGCCGGCGCCTTGCCGAGGGCATCGAGGGCGAGCCAGACGATCGCCGCGGTGACGCCCGAGCCGCAGCTGGTGATCACTGGCCTCGCAAGATCGACGCCGCCGGCGGCGAGCGCCGCCGCGAGGCGGTCGGGAGCGACCAGCCGGCCGTTCTCGATGAGGTTCGCATAGGGCACGTTCAGCGCGCCCGGCATGTGGCCGGCGCGCAAGCCCGGCCGCGGCTCGGGCTCCTCGCCGCGGAACCGCGGGCCAGATCGCGCATCGACCACCTGGGTGGTGCCGCCGGCGAGCGCCGCCTTCACGTCGTCGAGCGCCGCCACCGCACGGGCGTCGAGGCTCGCGGAAAACCGCCGCGTCTCGCGCCGGGCGTCGCCGGATTGGACCGGGCGGCCTTCGGCTTTCCATTTCGGCAGGCCGCCGTCGAGGATGAAGACTTTTTCCGCGCCGAACACGCGGAACGTCCACCACACCCGCGCGGCGGAAAACAGGCCGGTGCAATCGTAGACCACGACGGTGTCGCCGTCGCCGATGCCGAGCGCACCGGCGGCGGCGGAAAAATCCTCCGCGCTCGGCAGCATGTGGGGCAGGCCGGTCGAATGATCGGCGACCGCCTCGATGTCGAAGAACACCGCGCCCGGAATGTGCGCGGCGCGAAATTCCGCCTCGGCGTCGCGCTTCTGCGCCGGCAGGTAATACGACGCGTCGACCACGACGACGTCGGGAGTTTTGAGACGGGCGGCGAGCCACTCGGTGGAGACCAGCCAACGGCTCGGCAGCGTGTCGGACGGGGCAGGGGTCATGGCACATCCTTGGCGCCCGCCGGGGGGCGCGATCGGTCAAGTCCAGCCGAGCCGAACCCGGCGATTCTGCTTGCCCTTCTTCTCGATCTGCGTCACCCGCACCGCGCCGATCTCGGAGGTGCGCCGCACGTGGGTGCCGCCGCAGGGCTGCAGATCCAGACCCTTGATCTCCACCAGCCGCACCCGCCCGGTGCCCATCGGCGGCTTCACCGACATGGTCTTGACCAGGCCGGGATTGGCCTCGAGCTCGGCATCGGCGATCCACCGGGTCGATACCTCGGCATCGGTGGCGATCATGTCGGCAAGCTTTTTGGTGATCTCGTCCTTGTCGAGCCCGGCCTCCGGGATGTCGAAGTCGAGCCGGCTGTCGTCCTCGCCGACCGAGCCGCCGGTCACCGGATAGGCGAGCACCGCCGAGAGCAGATGCAGCGCGGTGTGCATGCGCATGCGCCGGTACCGCAGCTCCCAGTCGATCTCGACGGTCACGCTTTCGCCGACGGCGGGGCGCGCCGCAACGCCTTCGGCGGGCACGTGGGCGATGATGGTTTTTGCCGGATCCGTGTAGACCGCCGTGGCGAGCGGGATGTCGACCCCCGCTTCCGTCCGCAGCGTGCCGCGATCGCCGGGCTGGCCGCCGGAGGTCGCATAGAGCACCGTGCGGTCGAGCACGATGCCGCCGCGGTCGGTCAACTCGCGAACCGTCGCGGTGCAGCTCTTGAGATAGGCATCCTCGCGGAACAGGCAGTCGGTGGTCATTGGAACGGAACCCGTATGGTGGAGGGCCGCTCCAGCCAGCCCGGCACCGGCAGCCCTTTGGAGCGCAAAAATTCCGGATTGAACAGTTTTGACTGGTAGCGCGTCCCATAGTCGGCGAGCACGGTGACGATGATGTGGCCGGGGCCCAGCTCCCCGGCCAGCCGGATCGCGCCGGCCACGTTGATGCCCGACGAGCCGCCGAGGCAGATCCCCTCGTGCTCCAGCAGGTCGAAGATGATCGGCACCGCCTCGCCGTCGGGAATCTGATAGGCAAGGTCGACCGGCGCGCCTTCGACGTTCCTGGTGATCCGTCCGTTTCCGATGCCCTCGGTGATCGAGGAGCCTTGCGACTTGAGCTCGCCGGTCGTGTAGTAACTGAACAGCGCCGACCCCATGGGATCGGCCGCCGCGATCTTGATGTTGCGGTTGCGCTCCTTCAGCGCCATCGCCACGCCGGCCAATGTGCCGCCGGTACCGACCGAGCAAGTGAAGCCGTCGACCTTGCCGTCGGTCTGTGCCCAGATCTCCGGCCCGGTGGTCCGGACATGGCCCTCGCGGTTCGCCACGTTGTCGAACTGGTTGGCCCAGATCGCGCCGTTGGGCTCGCTTTGCGCCAGCTGCTCGGCGAGCCGGCCGGACACTTTCACGTAGTTGTTGGGGTTGGCGTAGGGAACCGCCGGCACCTCGATGACCTCGGCGCCGAGCAGCCGCAGCGCATCCTTCTTCTCCTGGCTCTGGGTGTTCGGGATCACGATCACGGTCCGGTAGCCGAGCGCATTGGCCACCACGGTAAGCCCGATGCCGGTATTGCCCGCGGTCCCCTCCACGACGACTCCGCCCGGTCGCAGCAGACCCTTGGCGACCGCGTCCTGGATGATGAACAGTCCGGCGCGATCCTTGACCGACTGGCCGGGGTTCATGAATTCGGCCTTGCCGAGGATCGTGCAGCCGGTGAGCTCGGAGGCCCGCCGCAGGCGGATCAGCGGCGTATTGCCGATGGCATCGACGATGTCTTCGCGGATCTGCATGGGGCAAACACCACCGTCGCAAAAGGGTGGCGGAGCCTAGAGGAGGGCCGGACGCCCGACAAGGGCGCCTGCCGGCATGCAGGGTCGAGACGAATTGCCCCATTGGGCATGGGGCGTCGGCGATGTCGCGGTGGCCGGTCCGACGCGACCGGCCACCGCAAAGTCCGAGGGTCAGCGCCGGAACCAGCCGGCCTTCTTCGGCGGCTTCGGCCCGAAGGCGTCGCGCAGCAGGGTCTCGTCGAGCGGCGCCTGGCCGGTGGTGGCGAAGACATAGACTCCGGTCCGGAAGATGGAGCCCAGCGTCGCCATGACCACCGAGACGATGGCGATGTAGAGACCGGCAATCACGAAGAAGACCAACGCAATGGCGCCCTGGCCGCTGCTGATCGTCAGCGCGATGCCCGCCGCCGCCAGGATGATCGCCGGCAGCACCAGCAGCAGGCCGATCACGCTGAGCCCGGCGCTGCCGACCACGGCCTCGCCCCAGGTCTTGCGCAGGACGGCGGCCGACCGCTTGACCGCGGTGATCGGCCCGGCGCTCTCGACCACGAGGATCGGCAGCACGAAGTAGGTCATTGCCGCCCAGGCGAAATCGAGCAGGCCGCCGAGCAGGCTGCCGAGGAACCCGAGCTTGTCCTTCAGGGTCTCCTGGATCGCGCTGATGACGCCGCCGACGACCACCGCGACGAAGGCCCAGCCGACGATCTGCGGCAGCCGGTGGACGGCAGCCATGAGCCCGGCGCGGAGCGACGGGGTCTGGCCGGCGAAGCAGCGCAGCACGCAGTAGACCAGGGCGGCGTTGAAATAGACCGAAATCGAGGTGAGCAGCCAGCCGAGCAGTCCCGCCACGGCGACGCCGATCACGTAGTGGTCGTTCCAGTACCGCTCCATCGATTTCACCAGCTCGCCGGCCTGCCGGAAACCGCCGGCCTCGATGATCACCGCCGAGAAGATCAGCATGAACGCGCCGATCAGCGCGGCTGCCGACATCGCCGGCAGGATGAGGAGCCGCGGATGGTCCCGGAGGACCGCAAAGCTCGCCTTGGCGATCGACCAGCCGCGTTGAATTCGTCCAGCCATGATTCTCTCCATTGAGCCCATCGCCCTGACGATGGATCGGGACTGCCTCGGACGTTTAGTCGGCGCCAGGGGTGTCGTGGTTCATCGGATGCGCCTCGACAATGGCGGAAAGGCGTCGTGTAGTGGCCATACCGCGGCCGGCGAGGACGGACATGATCACCCTGTTTCAGCAGCACGATTCCGGCAATTGCTACAAGGTCCGGCTGGCATTGACGCATCTTAAGCGGCCGTTCCGTACCGTCGAGGTGTCGACGTCCGACGGCTCGACCGGTAAGCCGGACTTTTTGGCGAAAAACCCCATCGGCAAGGTGCCGACGGTCGAGCTCGACGACGGCCGGTTCCTGGCGGAATCGAACGCCATCCTGCTGCATCTGGCGGAAGGAACCGCGCTGCTGCCGGCCGATCCCTACGATCGCGCAAAAACCTACGAATGGCTGTTCTTCGAGCAGTACAGCCACGAGCCGGCGATCGCGGTGCGCCGGGCGCTGAGCGTCTACCCGGAGCGGCGCGCGGCGGCGACGCCGGAGCGCATGGCGCAGCTGCTCGAGGCCGGAAAGTTTGCGCTGAACGTCATGGAAAAGCGCCTCGCGGCAGCAAGCTGGCTTGCGGGAGAATCCTTCTCGGTCGCCGATATCGCCCTTTATGCCTACACCCATGCGGCCCACGAAGGGGGTTTTGATCTGAAGGCCTTTCCGGGCATCGCGGCCTGGCTGGCGCGCGTTCGTGCGCTGCCCGGTCACGTCGCCCGCGACGCGCAATCCTGAGGCCGGGACGGCATTCACGAGGCGAGCGACCACACCGCGGTGCGCTTGATGGAAAGGTCCTCGAGCTCGCGGGTGACCGGGATCTCGTACTCGATCTGCTTCACCAGCCGTGCCTTGGGCAGGTAGGCGCGGCCGGGGTCGCCGATCAGTACCGCGCTGCCGGCGGCCGCATGGCGATCAAGGAAGCCGAGCGCCCGCTCGGCGGTTGCCTGCTCGTAAAAAAGGTCGCCGACCAGGATCGTGTCGTAACGCGCCACGATCGGCGCCGGCCGGTCGAGCAGGTCGGCGAGCACCATCTCGACATAGACCGCGTTGGCGTCCGCATTCAGCGCGATCGCACTCTCCGCATAGGGATCGATGTCGGCCGCCACCACCGGCACTGCCCCGGCTCTGGCGGCGGCGATCGCCACCAGCCCGGAGCCCGACGCAAGATCGAGAACGCGGCGGCCGGCGACCACACCGGGATGATCGAGCACGTAGCGCGCCAGCGCCTGGCCGCCCGCCCAGGCGAACGCCCAGTAGGGCGGCGGCAGCCCGATGGCGCCGAGCTCGTCCTCCGTCATCTGCCACAGCGGGACCGCCTCGTCGGCGACATGCAGAAAAATCTCCGGCACGTGGGGAACCGGCCGCAGGACCGTCTGGGCGCGGATGAACGCCGTGCGGGACCGGCTGTCGGTCATCGATAGCCCAGCAGGCCCGGCAGCCAGGTCGAGATGCCAGGCACGAAGGCGATGACCAGGAGGCAGACCAGCAGCAGGCCGAGATACCCCATCATCGGCTTGACGGTGACCTCGATCGGCACCTTTCCGATCAGGCAGGCGCCATAGAGGCCGAGGCCGAGCGGCGGGGCGAACAGGCCGATGCCCATGGCGATCACCAGCACCACGCCGAAATGCAGTGGCGCGATCCCGAGCTGGCCTGCCACCGGCACCAGCAGCGGGCCGAAGATGATCAGCGCCGCCGCACCTTCCAGCACCGAGCCCATCACGATGAGGATCGCGATGGAGAGCAGCATGAACAGCCAGGTTCCGCTGTGCCGGGTCAGTCCGATCATCGTATCGGCAAGCGCGTGCGGCACCTGCTGCAGGGTCAGCACGAAGGCGAGCGCCTGGGCGGCTGCCACGATGAAGAGGACGAGGCCCGACCGCGTCGCCGCGTGCACGAACGACTGCATCGCCGTGCCGGGCCTCAGCTCGCGAAAGACGAGGCCGCCGACCGCGAGCGCATAGAGCGCGGCGAAGGCGGAGATCTCGGTGGCGGTGGCAAAGCCGGTCTTGAACCCGCCGAAGATGATGACGATCAGCCCGATGGTGACCGCGGCGCCGCCCCACAGCTTGACGAGCGGCGTGCGCGGCGTCTCGCCCGCGGGCAGCCGGGTGCCGCCGCCGAACAGGACGGCGACCCCGATGAGCGCGAGCGCCATCAGGCCGGCGGGCAAGAGGCCCGCCATGAACAGGCCGCCGATCGACAGATTGGCGACGAATCCGAGGATGATCAGGTTGATGCAGGGCGGAATGGTCTCCGCCATCACGGCGGAGGCGGCGAGCAGCGCCACGGCGCCGCCCGGATTCTGCCGCGAGCGCCGGGCGGCCGGGATCAGCACCGAGCCGACGGCGGCGACGTCGGCCATCTTCGATCCCGATATGCCGGAAAAGATCACCATGGACAGCACCATGACGACGTTGAGCCCGCCGCGCATGCGCCCGACCAGCCTTTCGAGCAGCTCGATCAGGCGAACCGACATGCCGTTCGCCTCCATCAGGTAGCCGACCAGGATGAAGAACGGGATCGCCAGCAGGACGAAGTTGTCGATGCCGCGCGCCATCTGCTGGGCAAAAATCACCCCCGGCAGTGCTCCCTCGACCCAGATGAAGATCAGCGCGGCGAGCGCCAGCGCGAAGCCGATCGGCAGCCCGCCGGTCAGCGTGAGCGCGAAGCCGACCAACATCAGCGTCCCCGATCCCGGGACGCTGTCCGGCGACAAGGTGCTCCAGGCGGCCCACAGGCCGGCCGTCAGCGCCACGACCGCGACGGCGAAGGCAAGATCCCGCACCGGGCGGCGCAGGACCTGGTCGAGCGCGAACAGCGTCATGCAGGCAGCACCGGCGCCCATCGGATAGAAGGTGAGCTCGAGCGGCAGGCCGGAGCCGGTGGTCTGGCCGGTGGTGAGCGCGCCGAGCTTCAGGGCATTTCCCGCCACCAGGGCGGAGACGACGAGGACGAGCAGGGCGCCGACCGCGTCGACCCGTCTCCGCCAGGGGCCGGACAGCTTGTCGACGAAGAACGCGACGCCGGCATTCTCCTGCCGGGCGAGCGCGCTCGCCGCGCCGAAGAAACTCGAGCCGACCATCAGCCCGCGTGCCACGTCGTCCGCCCATTCGACCGGCGCATTGAAGGCCGACCGCAGCACCACGGTCACGCAGACCACGGCGAGATCGGCGGCGAGCAGCAGGGCGGCGAGGGCGTCGGTGAGGCCGAGAAGCAGCGATACCACCGAGGTGGCGGCCGACGCGGCCGGATGGATGACGGGGGAGGGGCCGGCGAGAGGCGGCTTGGCGTCCCCGGTCATCCGAGTCCCGTTGGCCTTTCGCGATTCTACGCCTTCGTCGCCTTGATCGCCTCGACCACCGGCTTGGCCTCGGGGCGGTTCTTCAGGAAGTTTTCCGTCTGCGACGCCACCCGCTTGCGGAACGCGTCCTTGTCGCAGTCCATGATGGTGACGCCCTTTTCCTTCAGGACCGCCAGCGCTTCCTGCTCCACCGTGAGCCCGTGCGCCCTGGTGTCGGCGGCGGCCCTGCCGACGCAATCGAGGAACTGCTCGCGCAGCTTCGGCGCCATGCGGGCAAAGCTCAGCTCGCTCAAGTATATCGCCAGCGGCGAGAAATTGTGCTGGGTGAGCGCATAATACCGCGATGTCTCAAAAAACTTGCTGGCGATGATGGTCGGCGGATCGTGCTCCAGCCCGTCGAGGACGCCGGCCTGCAGGGCCGTATAGATCTCGCCGAAGGCGAGCGGGGTGGCGGCGGCGCCCATCAGGCGCAGGCACTCGGTGATCACCGGATTGGGAAGGGTGCGGATCTTCAGGCCGGCGAGCTCTTCGGGCGTGCGCGCCGGCTTCTTCGCCAGCACCGAGCGCGAGCCGAAATTGTAGGCCCAGGCGACGATCCGGATATTGGCGCCCTTGAGCAGCGCCTCCTCGATCGGTTTTGCGGCGCCGGCCTCGAAGGCCTTGGTCTGCTGGGGAAAACTGTCGAACAGGTAGCCGAGGTCGAAGGTCCCGACCAGGGGCACGAGATTGGCGGAGATCGAGGAGCCCGACACCATCATGTCGATCGCCCCGAGCTTGACCGTGTTGATGACGTCGATCTCCTGGCCGAGCTGGTTGTCGGGGAAGAACTGGATGTCGACCTGCTCGCCGAGGCCTGAGGCCTTCACATGTTTGATCAGGTTGTCGTAGTAGACCCGGCCGTTGGCGTATTTCGGGTCGTTGGCCTGGGAGGACGAGAGCCGCATCTTCATCGGCGCGGCGTGCGCCCGGCCGATCAGGGCTGGTGCGACGGCGATCCCGAGCGACACGGCGCCGGCATTGCGCAGCACGGAACGGCGGCTCGGGCGAGCAGGGATCATTCGGGGGTTCCTCCGCGGGCGGCCGTTGGTTCGGCGCCGGACTTCGTGGTGGCGCGGACGGTGCGATGGTCGCCGGGCCAGGTCAAGGGGCGCCCGACCTCGTCCGTATCGCAAGGATGTTGCCTGCTAGGAGCGGCGCGGCCGCGTAGCCGGAGAAGGCAATGGGATCAGGTGGATCTCGGGGTCGGCGGAATGGCTGCGCCGCCGCGATCTGACGATCGACGGCGGCGGCCGGAATGGAAACTTAGAGGAACAGCTGGGCGGCAGGGATCAGGTGCCGTCGCTCACCGGGGCGGCCTGGTTCTTCGACAGCCGCTGCTCGGAGCTCGCGCCGGTCGGATCCTCGAGCATCAGCCGGAACACTGCGGTCTGGTCGAGCCGGGTGGTTTGCAGCGTGGTGTCGACGTCGAGCGACGGTGAGAAATCGGCCACGCGGGTTCGCACCACGGTGATCCGTTCGGCCGGAGCAGCCGGGCTGAGCCGCTTGGCGCCGGCGAGGCGAAGCTTTTCGGCGAAAACGGCCTTGTCTTGGTCGCTGAGCGCCGCGGCGCCCTCGACGGCTGCGAACACCCGATCGAAGCCCGCCTTGGTGAGGTAGGCGCGGCCACAGGCCTCGTCGCCCACATTGAGCTTGGAGCACAGGGTGGCTGCCTCGCGGGCCTCGCCGCCGGCCGGCCGGTCCGCAACGAATACGAGCCCCAGGACGAGACCAAGTCCCGCAAGGGCGAAAAGCGAGGTTTTCGGCCAATTCAAGATGGCACCAGCGCGCATTTTGAGCCTCCCACCGTTATAAGCGCAGAACCGCCATGTTGGTAAGTCGCGCCGACCCGGCAAAAGGTTCATAACAATTTGGTGAACGCGGTCGAAATGCGCGGGGACGGCGCCGGGGTCTGGATTGCCACCCCACGCGCGACCGCACGGACCCCGCCGGGCGCCGGGAGTTTCCGGCCGGCGAGTTCCTTGAACGGCGGTTCGTCGTGGAGTAGAACCGACTGGCCTGCCGGTCATCTTCGGCGATCTTCAGTGGCCGACGAGCGTGCTTGCCCCTGCCGGCATTGCGGGGCGGCAGAAAGCGCGGCGGAAGACAATGTGCGGGCGCTGCCGAATCGGGACACCCTTTCGCGTCCGCTGGCATCCGCCGTCGATGCTGAGGGCAACACCATGACTCGCTACTTCTTCCATTTTCGCCATCCGCGCAGATCGCTGATGGATTGCGAAGGCATGGTGCTGGCCGATGCCGCGGTGGCCCGGAACGAGGCGATCCGGACCGCCCGGGATCTGTGCGATCGCCGCAGCGGCAGCCTGCTGCCCGAATGGGGCGGCTGGTCGATTGCCGTGTGCGATCAGCGCGGACGACAGGTTTTCAGCCTTCGGCTCGAGGATGCGCTCGCCGAAGGGGTCGATCCGCCGCAAGACCGCTCGTCCCCGAAGGTGGTCTATCTCGAGGAGACGCGGGCCAGTCGGCACCTGTCGGCGTTGCGAAACCAGGCGCGCACCCTGGCGCGGGAAGCCTCCTGCCTTACCGATCAGCAGCAATATGCGGTCAAGCGCCTGGGTCACGAAATCTCCATGGCGCGGGAGGTCAGCCGACAGTCGCGCGATCTGGTGGCGCGTTCGCGGGAGTGTGTTCGCGCGCCCAATTGGGTCGCAGCCGGCGGAGTTCTGTCGACCGGGAAGTGACGCGGCAGGCCAGCCGCCAGCTCGGAGGTGATGCCATGACGAGCGGATTGACCGGCAGGTTGGAGGGGACCGTTGCGGTCGCCAGCCTCGGGCGCAACCGATTGCTGTCGGCCCTGCCGGCAGCGGATTTGTCGTTGCTCGGTCCGTTTCTGACCGACGTCGAGCTCGCGCCAGGCTCGGTGATCCACGAGGCTGGGGACCGGATCGAGCACGTCTATTTCATCCACGGAGGGCTCGTGTCCCTCCTGCTGCCCATGCCGGGGTCGCCCGCCGTCGAAATCGCCGCGGTCGGCCGCGAAGGCGCCATCGGGACGATGGCGGCGCCCGGATCGCCGGTCGCCTCGAGCCGGGCCGTGGCGCAATGGCCGGTCAGCGCCGCCCGAATCGGCACCGACCGGCTCGCCGAGATCGTGTGCCGCAGCACGGCGGTCAACGACATGATCGTCGCTTATGGCGATGCCCTGATGACGCAGGTTCAGCAACTCGTCGCCTGTAATGCGTTGCACGAGGTGCAGGCGCGCCTGTCGCGGTGGCTGTTGCACGCCGAGGATCGGGTCGGAAGCCCCCTCCCGGTGACCCAGGAGCTGCTGTCCCAGCTTCTCGGGGTTCAGCGGACGACCGTCACCATGGTGTGCCGCACGCTGCAGCTCGAGCGCATCATTCACATCAGCCGCGGAATGATCGAGATCCGCGATGCCGGCGCGCTCGAGCACAAGGCCTGCGATTGCTATCGCATCATGCGCGACGCGGCCGAGAACGCGGTGGCGCGCGTCGCCGATGCGCCGGACCCGCACAGTGCGAGCCCGCGCGCGAACGGCCGCCGGCTGCCCGGCCGGTCGCGGTAACCGTCAGTTGCGGTTCAGGTCTCGCCGCGGCCATTCGCGCCAATGGGTGGGGTTGATCGGAACCACCCCTCTCGCTTCGTCGCACACCCATCCTTCCGGGGTGTGGCGAACCGGGAAGCCGAAAGCGTGATACCGGCACTGGTCGCTGACGCTGACCTCGACGTCGCGATCGGCCGGCACGCTGGCGATGGGAAACCACTCCGACATGCCGCGATCATGCCTGCAGGGTTCGGCGCCGCATTGACCCGCGTCAATGCCGGCCTTCCCCGCCAGGCGCGCATTCGCTCTGGTATCATCATACAGTCTTTGTGAGTTGCAGGCGGCTGAAGGGGCGCGGTGACCTATCTGGTCCATTCCCGCCAATGGGTCGGATCGATCCAGATGACCCCCTTGACGCCGGGAGCGACCCAGCCGTCGGGCGTCCGGCGGACCGGAAAGACGAAGGCGTGATAGCCGTCCCGGTCTATCACGCTGACCTCGATGTCGCGGTCGGACGGCGCGCTGTCTATCGGCATCCAGTCGGACATCAGGGCAGAAAGCCTCTCGGCGCCGTTCGGGGCATCCCGGTACGCCAATCATCGACCGGGCCTCGACGGATGTCACGCATGACGCAGCGCCGGTGCCGGCGTCCCGCTCAGGACGAGCCGGACGCCTGCTCCGAATGGGCCTCCGGTTTGTGCGACGAGATGCGGTCGAGGACGGCCAGCATCACCGCCGATAGCACGAAGGTGAGATGGAGTACCGTGAACCACAGGATCTTGTCGTTGGTATAATGCTCGGCGTTCAAGAAAATCCGCAGCAGATGAATCGAGGAGATCGCCACGATGGCGGAGGCCACCTTGATCTTGAGGTTTCCCGCGTCGACTTTGCCGAGCCACGTCAATTCCGGCGAGTCTCCGGTCTGGTCGAACCGGCTGACGAAATTCTGGTAGCCCGAGATCATCACCATGACGAGGAGCGAGGCGACCAGAGCGGCGTCGATCAGCCCCAGCATGGCGAGGATCATCTCGGATTCCTCGAACCTGAGGACGCCACGGACGATCTCGGCGAACTTCAGGACGAAAGAGAAAGCGTAGATGCACAGCGCGGCGGCAAGGCCGAGATAGAACACGACCAGCAGCCATCTGCTCGCCAGGATCAGCCGCTCGACGAAGAGCTCGAACGCCTTCATTCGCCCTTGTCCTTTCCGCGGCGCGGCCGGTCGCCGGTCCGCCAGATGAGCGTATCCGATTCCGGTGCAAAGGGATGCGCTCTTGTTGGCCCCACGAGGACCCCGGCTGCCCCCTTGGAGACAGGCAGCCGGGGCTTGCCGGGCCCGTTCGGAGGGGAAAGTCCGCGAGGGGCGATTCCGGCATAATCCAACTCCCTGTCGCCGGCCGGGTTCCGGCCACGCTATCCTCGCGGCTTCAGTGTGCGTAGCCTTTGCGATGCCCGGCGGGGCGCGGTCGAAGGAAAGTGACTTCAGGCCACCCGGCCGATGGGGCACATTCCGATCCGGCTCTTTTTCGGGAGGTCCCCATGGACAAGATCAATCCGCTGTTCACCGCCACGGCCACCGCGACGGGCGGCCGCAACGGCCATACGAGGGCGAGCGACGGCTCGGTGGACGCCGACCTGTCGGTGCCGAAGGAGATGGGTGGTCCGGGCAAGCCCGGCACCACGACGCCCGAGCATATGTTCGCGGCGGGCTATGCGGCCTGCTTCGGCGGGGCGCTCGACTTCGTCGCCAAGCGCCACAAGAAGGACGCCACCGGGGCGAAGATCACCTGCGCGGTGTCGATCGGCCCGCGCGAGGGCGGCGGCTTCGGGATCGCGGTGAAAATGCGTGTGGAGGATGCCAGTCTCCCGCAGGCCGAGCTCGACGAGCTCGCCAAGGAGGCGCACGAGAAGATCTGTCCCTATTCGCACGCCACCCGCGGCAATGTCGATGTCGCCTTCGAGGTGGTCGGCGGCTGACTCGGCCGGGCGATCGTCTTCCTCAGAGCGCCGCCGCGATGATGCGCGCCGCATCGGCATGCACCGCGTTGCGTTCCTCCGCCGACGCCCGCGACTGGGTGTAGTAGACGGCGGCGAGGATCGGCGCGGCCGCGGGCGGCCGCAGGATCGCGATGTCGTTGGCGGTGGCATTGTCGCCGCTCCCGCTCTTGTCGCCCGCCCGCCAGCCGGCGGGAAGTCCGGCGCGGATCCGTTTGGCGCCGGTCGGGGATTCGACCAACCAGGCCTCGAGGCGCTGCCGCGACGGCGCGGAGAGCGCCTGACCCAGGAGGATCGCGTCCATGTTGCCGACCATGGCGCGGACGCTGGTCGTGTCGCGCTCGTCGCCCGCGATGGCGGTGTTCAGGGTCGGCTCGATGCGGTCGAGACGGGTGATCGGGTCGCCGAGCGCGCGCGCATAGGCGGTCAGCGCCGGCGGGCCGCCGAGCGAGCCGAGCAGCAGGTTGGCCGCCGTGTTGTCGCTCCACACCATGGCGGCGGCGTACAGCGCCTCGACCGTCATGCTCCCTTCGGCGACGTGCGCCTTGGTAACGGGCGCGTAGCTGTCGAGGTCGCTTGCGCCAAACGCCACCCGCCGGTCGAGCTGCTCGTCGCCGCCATCGACGCGCGCCAGCGCGGCAGCCGTTGCCAGGAACTTGAACGTGCTGCACAGCGCGAAGCGCTCGTCGGCGCGATGGGCGATCTCGCGACCCGAGCCGGTGTCGCGCGCCAGAACGCCGAGCCGACCGCCGTGGTGCTCCTCGAGCGCGGCGAGGCGGCTCGTCGCGGCATCCGGCGTCGTGGCGCTCGCGCCGGCCGGCACCAGCAGGCAGGCGGCGCCCAGCAGAGCGCCGCGGCGGGACATGGCGATCATCGTTGATCTCCTGCGCTGATGCAGTGATGAAAGGCGAGTCGGTCGGTCATCGCGGGCGATGCCGGGCCGCCTACCGGCCCTCTGTGTCGACATCGCGGCCGGACCTACCCGGCGCCGGCGATCTGTGCAGAATGATGACGGCTTTAATCATCGCCGACAGGCGAGGGGAGACGCCATGCCGGACCAGCCGAGCACGAGAAGCCCGGACGCCTTCCCGCGCGCACCGCTGCCCAAGCGCTTTTGCAACCTCGACCGGCTCATCCACGCCATGACGGCGCGCGGCCTCGACGGCATCGTGGCGACAGTGCCGTGGAACGTGTTCTATCTCACCGGATTCAACGGCATCGCCCACAAGGCGGACGAGCCGCGGCCCTACGCGGTCATCCTGTCCCGGCATGCGCCCGAGCATCCCGTCATGGTGCTCGCCGACTATTATCTGGCGACGTTCCTCACCCAGCCGAGCTGGGTCGAGGACATCCGGCCGTTTCGCGCCGTGATGATGCCGCTCGATCTCCCCGCCAGGCGGAGCGACATCGATCGCTTCATTCCGCAGGGCAGCGCCGACGTGCCCTGGCTGGCGCGGTCGCGCCAGGCTTACGCGTTCGACATGGCGAGCGCGGTGCGCGGGGCGCTGAAGGACCTGAAGATCGACCGCGGCCGTGTCGCCTTCGACGACATGGGGTTCGGCTTCCGCCTCGGCGTCGAGGGGCTCGAGGTCGCCGACGGCTACGACCCGCTGATGTTTGCCCGCGCGGTCAAGACGCCGACCGAGCTCGGCCTCTTGGAGCGCGCCACCGCGCTCAACGAGGCGGCGATCACGCTGACCGTCGACGCCTGGGACCTGGGCGCCACCTGGCGCGACCTCAACAAGGCCTATGCGCGCGCCGTCACCGGGCTCGGCGGCTTCGTGCGCGATCCCGGCGGCATGGTGTGGGGTCATCCGCGCGGCGCCGATCCGACGCTGATGCTCGCCACCGGCCGCGAGGACGACGTGGTCGAGCCCGGCACTCACGTGATGTTCGATTGCCACGGCACCATCGACCTCTATTGCTGGGACGGCGGCAAGACCTGGGTGGTCGGGGGCGAGCCCGAGGGCGGGGCGAAGCGCTTCGCCGCCGCGACCGCCGGCGTCGCCGAGATGCTCATCGCCGAGATGAGGCCGGGGGCCCGCATCAGCGCGTTGCAGGCCGCGGGCCGGGCGATCTACGCCAAGGAGGGGGTGCCCGATCCGGCTTCCGCCGTGATCTTCTTCCATGGTCTCGGCCTCTCGCACATGGATATCGAGCAGACGACCGCCGACGGCCGGCCGAACGGCGACTGGGTGCTGGAGGACGGGATGGTGGTGCCGGTCCATCTGCTCTATCCGGGCGGCGAGCACGAACGGATCTGGCTGGAGGAGGTGGTGGCCATCGGCGCCGACGGCGGCCGGCCGCTGTTCTCCTGGGGGTTCGCGCCGCTGACCGGGCGGTAGTCCTCGCCGCGCCGGCCGTTCGTCCTGCGCCCGCCAAACCCATCCCGAAGGGAGAAGGCCCGATGAAGAGCATCGTCGTGACCGGCGGCAGCGGCAAGGCCGGACGTGCCGTCATCCGCGAGCTGATCGATCACGGCTACCGCGTGATGAACGTCGACCTGGCGCCGCCGCGCGAGGCGTTTTGCCATTTCTTCAAGGCCGATCTCAATGATCCCGGGCAGGTGGTGGACGCGTTGCGCCGCGCCGCCGGCACCATCGATCGCCGCCGCTCCCCGCTCGGGGACGCCGACGCCGTGATCCATCTCGCCGGCATCCCGGCGCCGAGCCTGGCGCCCGACGCGGTGACGTTTCAGAACAACCTGATGACCACCTACAACGTCTTCAGCGCTGCCACCCTGTTCGGCCTCGATCGCGTCGTCTGGGCCTCGAGCGAGACTGCGTTCGGACTGCCGCTGACCCGCAACCCGCCGCATTTCGCCCCGATCACCGAGGAGCATCCGCTGGTGCCGGAGACCGGATATGCGCTGGCGAAAGTCCTGTGCGAGCAGATGGCCGGCGAGATGCACCGGTGGAATCCGGCGACCCGGTTCGTCGGTCTGCGGATCTCCAACATCTTCGAGGAGCCGGACTACGCGCAGATCCCGTCGTTCTCGGACGACCCGGAACTGCGCAAATGGAACCTGTGGAGCTGGGTCGACGCCCGCGACGTCGCGCAGGCCTGCCGCCTCGCCCTCGAGGCGGACGTTCCCGGCGCCGATCAGTTCATCGTCGCCGCCGCCGATACCTTGATGCGGCAGCCGAGCCGCGAGCTGATGCACCGGTTCTTTCCCGCCGTCCCGCTGCGCGGCGACGTCGGAGAATTTGAGACGCTGCTGTCCATCGACAAGGCGCGACGCCTGCTCGGCTACGCGCCACAGCACAGCTGGCGCGCGAGATGATCAACAAGCTCGCCGCGCGGCCGGCCACAAATTGTGCGGTGAATATCGTGGAAAACAAATTGCGACACGGTTTCGATTCAATTCCGACACCGTCACGCTGGATCGTAACCATTCGCAGAATTTGGAAACGCCTTGGCCCAGGCTCGACGCCTGGGCCAAGGGGTTGACTGCAACAAGCCCCGGTTCAGAACGGTCCCGATCAGCATCCACGGGGGCAAGCCAGGAGTGACCGGGACCGCCCGAGCCGGGCGGACGAGATACACCCCCTCCCGACTGTTGCCACCGTCCGATCCGTTTGTGGCAGTGATTGGGTGATTCCAAGGAAAGTTCGGACGCGATCCGGTTTATTCAACAATAGGTCGGATGGAGCGTCGCCAACCCGGGTTTTCGGTCCACTTGCTGGCCTTTGACGCTCCGACGTCTGTCGATCGGGTTGAAGGACTCCCAAGGCCGGCCGCTCCCGACCAGCGGGGCTGACAGCTTCATCCGGAAGAAACAAATAGATACGGACAGGATCGACGATTTAACCTGAAGCGAGGATGCTCTCCTCACCGGGCCTTGCGGACAGCTCGGATGCCGCCAGGTCGCCGAGTTGCGTCGGATCGTGCTCGCCGCGCTCGAAATGCCCGATGATGATCGTTGCCAGCGCCCGGCGCGCCTCGTCGCTGCGATCGGCTTCGACCGGCAGCAGATCCCAGGCAATGTCCAGCGCCAAGGCCATCTGCTGCAGGTTCTCCGCACTATGGTCGAACCGATCGGTGGTCGCCCCATTCAGGCTCATGGTCCCACTCCCTTACACCGCCTGCGAAACGAGGGTGGAAACGCCCCGGACCGCTAAATGTTCCACCTCGAGGCACACAGACGATCACCCAGGTCGGGCAATTCGACGGCGAACCGGGGCGTCGACCGCGGCAATTCGGGGTCATATTTTCGCCCGGGCCGGACCCGACGATCCCCCGGGGCAGGGACGAATCATGTGGGGGTGAGTAATGCGGACACTGGCTCTACCAACGCAGATAATCAACCGCTTGATATCAAAGGATAAAATCAGGCCGCAGCTTATGCGGTCCCCAAATCAGTCCCCAAAGGCGGCAGCGCCGGCGTGGTGCGAGCTTATCGAGCGCGAGTTTCCGTCGTAGGGGCCTGATCCGGCTCCTCGGCCAGCCGGGATGCCTGCGGACGATCGCCGGGCAGGGTGAGCTGCCGCGCCAGGGTGACCGGCGGGGGCGGGCGCTGGCGATGGCCCGTCAGCGAAAGCTTCCAGTTTGGCCGCGGCTTGTGCTTGGTCGGGAGGCGGAAGCGGAATGTCATCTCAGGCAAACCCCATCTTCGGCATCTCGATCGGGCGGCGGAAGGCGTCGTAGGCCGTCGCGGTGCGGGCATGCCGCAGCATCATCAGGGCGTAGCGGGTGGCGGCCATCAGGTCGTCGCCCTCCTTGAACACGAGGCCGTTGCGGCGGTGATAGAGGCGGAACTCCTCCCACCAGTCGTTCAAGTGCTTGAATACCTTGAACCGCCCCGTCTGCATGCGGTCGAGCATGTCCATCAGCCCGGCCTCGACCGAGACGCTGCCGTCCTCGAACTGGGCGTGCTCATGCAACATTTCGAGGCCCTGGGCGGAGTACTGCTTGGCCAGCGCAATGCCGGCGCCCTCCAGCGTCTCGCGGCGCCCGTCCCGCGGCCAGGCGATCGGGATCTTGCCCCACGGCCGGATGGCGGCCGACATCAGCACCGGCGTCGACTCCCGCACCCGCCAGCAGCGGATGACATAGACCACGTCGGAATCCCGATCCCACACGACCTCGACCGCCGCGGCGGGATGCGTGTAACCGAAATCCACCCCGATGATGCGCGGCCAGTGCTTGGGGAAGTCGCGCTGCTCGCAGGCGATCAGGTCCTCGGCAACCGGGAAGATGCGGCCCGAGCCCAGCGTCGGCACGCCCCTGGTGCGGGCCTCGAGCTCGTGCGGCGGATAGCTGGCGATGATGCGCGCCTTCTCCTCGGCGGAGTAGTGGCCAACGTCGTCGATCGTCATGTGGACGAGTAGGCGGTCCGGCGACGGCTCCATCATGAAGCGGCGCACCACCTCGGACATGCCGAGCAGCGGGGTGAAGGTGACGATCACCGGACCGCTGTTGATGTTCGTCCGCGTCAGGCCCTCGGTGTAGATGTCGGCCGGCGGCTCCTCGTCGAACCAGACCAGGTCGAGTGTCTCGCCCTGAAATTTCTCGCGGCCCGACGCATAGGTCTTCAGTCCGATCATCGAGTACTGAGGACTGCTCGAAGTATCGCCGCTGACGTGCCGGACCTTGATCCCATCGAGCAGGTCGGCGATGCCGCGGCCGGTCACCAGCTCGCCCAGGCAGTCCTTGGGAATACTGCCGGTGCCCTCGGTGCCCGGCCGCCCGATCAGCACGCGCTGCACGGTGTCGCGCACCACCTCGGAGGTCACGCCGCACGCCCAGGCGACGATCGGCCGATCGAACCGCTTGCCCTGCCACCAGTCGGGATAGCGCCCGGTCGCATGCATGGCGACCTCGAAGCCGCCGGCCAGCGTCTTGCCGCTCTGGTTGGCGGCGCACAGCAGCCGTTCCCGCACCGTGGCGCCGGCCGCGTGGAACTCAAGTTGCTTCGGGTACGGCTTGTAGTAGGCCAGCCGGTTTTCAGTTAAGCGTCTCGCCTTCTCCTGCCGCAGCGTCTCCAAGACCGCTGGCGAGATGGCGGCGGGCGAACTCAATGAACTGGTCGAGCTGCTCATCAGGTAGGTCTTTCAGACGATTGTCGGTGATCTCGAACTCCTTGGGCAGCAGGCTGGCGCACAGCCGCAAGAAGTCGGCGGGCTCCTCGACGACCATGATCTTCAAACATCCCTCGCCGTGTTCATCGAACGCGGCGGCGACGGCCTCGAGGAACGCCGTGCTCAGGTGCGTGCGGGAGCCGGCGCGCCGGCCGCCGGTCTTGGGGCGGCCCTTGGCAAATGGGATGCCGGGGTGGTGTTGTTTCCTGCTCACGGTGTTTCCTCATATGCGAACTCTTTGACGGCATCCTCGAGGCTGTAGAGCCCGCGATGGCGCTCGATGAATTTGTCGGCTTCGGCCTCGAGCTCGTCCGGCGACAGTGGCTTCAGGCGGGTGCGGTCCGCCAGTTTCTTCAGGTCGCCGAACTCGACCCCGGCGAGGACTGCGGGCAGGAACTCGCCCGCAGTCTGGGCATAACGGCCGGCGGTCGTGCGAGGCTCGTACAGCGGGCCGGTGAGTCGCTCGAGATAGCCTTGCAGCGCGGCCGGCGTCGAACTGTTGGGATAAGGTCCGCGTTGCATCGTCCAGGGTCCTTTCGATCGTCCAACTCGATCCGCTGGTCGACAGCGCCGCAAAGCCGAGCTGCTGGGGCATGGCGGGCCAATTCGTGGTGATCCACGGGCTCGCCCGGTGCTCGACAGGGTGACGTAGACGGGCTGCATGACCCATTTATAGCATGTTGCGAATGTGTATTCACTTCTTTTCGCTGGAGCGTCTCATTCGGCGCCATGAGGAGGCCGCGGGCGAAAAATTCCGTAACCGCAGCTGCGCATGTCGCCTCGCTTCCGACCTCCGCCCCCCGAGACCTCAGAAGCGCAACTCGCCTGGCCGGTCGAACAGAAGGGCCGCGAGACGCAAGGCGGCTCGGGTTGCTAATTGCAAAAGTGGGACCCGTTCTGGTCCTCCAATTCGCCCACAGGTTTCGACAGGTATTGGGTTCAGCGCTTAGAAGGGCCTTGGCGGATTTGGGGCACTTGTCACAGTTCGGGTGGGACTTGGATGCCAGGGTTTAGTTTGCGGTCATCGGGAGGGGAAAACCATGATCACTGTGCCGGAACTGGCGTCAGAGGCGTTGGGTTCCTTCCTTTCCTCGCACATGAGGCAACGCTTCGGGTCTTCGCACACGCGGCTGACTGAACTTGTTCCATCGCTTGCGCGGCTCGCGTTGGAATGCATCGGAAACAGTGACGCGCTTTATCACAATGTTGAGCACACGATGCTGGTTACACTCGCGGGGCACGACATCCTGCGGGGAAAAGCCCTGCTCGAGTTAACGTTGCCAATCGATTATGCTCATCTAATTGTGGCTTGTCTGTTACATGATATTGGATATGTACGAGGCATTCTCAGGGGCGATGGGGAAAGCGGTTACGTAATTGACGCCACGGGTCGCAAGATGTCCCTGCAGCGGGGATCATCCGATGCGGCTTTGTTGCCGCACCACGTCGACCGATCTATTCTATTCGTCTTAGATCGCCTAGAAGCGATTGATGTTCTTGACGCTAAGCGGATCGCGCGAGCGATCAATGTCACCCGCTTTCCGCCTGACCCGGCAGAGGAGCAAGACACTGGCGAAGAAGGTTGGCTCTTGCGCGCCGCTGATCTTGTTGGGCAACTTGGTGATCCAAAATACCTTAAAAAATCCAATGCACTGTTCTATGAATTTGAGGAGAGCGGTCTTAATCGGCAGCTAGGATATACCTCACCTGCCGATATCGTAGATCGATATCCTCATTTTTTTTACAATAGCATTGCTCCCAAAATTCAGACTGCAATTAGGTACCTTAATGTGACATCGAGTGGCCGCCAGTGGGTCGCCAATCTTTACAGCAATCTCTTCCGCGCTCAGCACAATGTCAGCTTATCTGGACCGCAATCATGATTGCGAGCATTAAGGCTCGCACGGCGATCGCATAAGCCTTTTGGCGTACGGCGACATGCCGAGACCGTCGTGCCAAAGGATTTTGATCAGGTCACCTCTGGCGCCCCTGAAGTCGATACCGTTATGCGGCTTTACAGAGAAAAGGATGCCTTATGTGAAGGCATCGTAACCAAGATCAAAGCGCTTGCTGACGAAGCTGACAAAGTTCTCTAATAGATAATTGATGTACAGTTTCTCAGTTTTGCACAGAGAGGGTAATCGGCTGACAGCGCCGCGTTGAGCAGTCGGTGCCACCGGCTCAATACGCCGCGCAGAAAACCACCCTCTCCCCGTACAACTATCACGACCCCCTCGACGCGTTGGCAATGGCGCATGACATTAACGCGCGCGGCGGTGTTGCCTGGGAGATCGTCGCACCGGACGGCAGCTCAATCGGACGCGAGGAAATCGCCGCTCAGGTTCGCGTTCGAGCCGCCGTGCCTGCGGCGTGACTCTTACTTTCCGTTATTGCGCCAGATAGCCATTACGGGCCATAAGGCGTTAACGATGATCGCCGCTCTTTGCTGCTGCATACCGACCCGATCCGTCCTTTCGCCCGTCTGCGCTCCCTTGATAGCGTCGACAATGCCGGCCCCCAGTCCTGGGCCGTTGCTAAAGTTGTGCGAAGCTGCCGACCAGCGATCCAACGTGCTCGGCTCTCCCGACAGTGGGGCTTGACCCGTCGCCATAGTTGCCTCGCCTTGACACTGAACCAACGTCGCCCGCGCTTGAGCAACATTAGTTGGAAGGCCGTCGGTCCGAAAATAACCTACAGAACTGCTTGACGGCTGAGTGGCGCATCCTGCGAGTGTAATCAGGACAGCGCCATGCACTAAAAGCAATCGATACATCACCCCCCATGATTTCCCGGCGCGGAATTTACACAGCTAATGGCCCGCGTCGAAACCCTTCTCACCACGCTCTACGCAACCCAGTGTTCTGGCGTTTTGTGGCGATCGAGGAAGTCGTTAGATATCTCACGCAATCTGTCAACCTTTTGTGTCGGGTAGTTGCTGACGGCAAGACAGGCAGCATCTGCGCAAGATGAAGCGCAAGCACTTCGGCTCAAAAATGCACTAAACAATGTGCAGCACGAAATGATGGAATGCGCTTCGTATTATAATATTACTGCTGAGCTTGCAAGCAGGAGCAACGTTGCGGGTATCATGACATAGGGCAATGCTTTCATGGGTGTGCCCTTCGGTAGTGGGTGTCAACAAAAAACCCCAGCCCGGCCGACCGGGGTCTTTCCGGCGAGGGGCGGACGTTAGTAGCAGCCGCACTTAACCAGGGTGGGCCGACCCGGTAAGTTTCAAAGTGCCGCTTCGTCTTGCTGGATCGGGCCAAAATTTTGACACCGTGACTGCCCCAAGGGAATGCCGCAAGGGCGCCATCGGCTTGGTGGACTTTCCGGTAATTGCCCGTCTCGGGAGGTTGGCTTAGTAGCACGACGCTGGCGCCTATCGACGCAACGCACGCAGGCGCGGGTTTGAGCGGCGCCGCAACCGAGCCGTTGATGCTCGGCGGCCGCACACCGGTCTGTGTCTGATGCAGCTGAAAACGGCGGAGATCCTCAGGCACGGCCGTATCCGGCGAACGGCCGAGGAAGGCTGCACGTGCCGGATATAGTCGTTGCGCGTCTTCTCGACGAAGTTGCGCACGGTCATGTCTTCGATCATGCGCCGGCGCAGCGGGCTGATGGTGGGCTTCTCACTCATCGGGGGCTCCTGTCTTGAGGTGGAGGTGTTGACCCCTTGATCCTCAAGACGGGACGCCCGGCCTGTCACCCTGTTTCCGCTCACCTGGTCACTCCATCGGAGCCACTGGCTCCGCCTTCGCGCGCAGCGCGCTCCCGCGTAAGCGGGTTCGTTCATTGACACATTGCGGCCCAAGACTTATGTGGCGGCATGTCCGGAGCTGGCAAAAGCTGACAGCACAGCTGGCCTTGTCATTCATGATTGCCGGGTCACCCGCGCTCTAGCGCCGTCTTGGTACGACCCGCTGTTCGCCGGGCGCGGCTACGCTTCGCAGAGTTCGTATCAGCTTGTGCAACGGGTCTGCTCGAGGCCGACATTGGCAGTCCGAGCTGTTTACGGGTCAAGGTATCAAGTCGCCACGCCACGCAACGCTCCGCCAGTTGTGAGTTAATGTAATCCTCGGCGGCATCGAGTTGCTCCGCAAAGGTCGCGGGTTTGTCCACTGCATCAGTCCAGAACCCATTAAATAACGCCCTTATCAAGTTTCGACGGCTTTCGTCGTCTTGATGAACTAATGAGATGCCGGACGCAACGCTGGCTTCGTCTTGATTGCCTGAACCTCTAGCCTTAATGTTGGTTTCGACATCTGCCAGCAAAATGTTCGTCTCAACCGGGGAGCCTTCATCAACCACTGTGTCCGCAGCGCTGATCGCAAAATTTTCTGGTTCTGCATTTTCAGCTGTTGCCTCGACGTGGGTGGAAGGAACAGGCACTGAACCCCTCCACAGTTTGTTCAATGCTTCGACGACCTTGAACGGGCTCGCAAACCAATCTGTCAGTCTCTTCACGAGGATCACCTCCGCCGACGATTTTCCTCACGCGCACGTGGCGTCCGGCAATACCGCACGAGTTGCCTTTGCTCCACTTGACCAATTCACGAGGGGCAACCGCAAGACCGCGATATTGAATTAATTTGGGTGTGGCCCTTCGGTAACACGTAATGTCATTGGCACTGTCTCCGAACGCCGGCGCGACACGCCTATGTCGTCGTCGATGAGCCGGACGGGAGGCGGCGCCTGTTCGAGAAGGCAAAGAACAATCTGGCAAAGCCGGGAGCGAAGGCTCTCGCCTACACGATCGAGGCCGTGACGGCCGGATACGACGACGAACTGCGCGAGCCGATCTTCGCGCCGCGAGTTCTGTGGGGACACGAGTATGTCGACATCTCGGCCAATGACGCACTGGCGGCCGGATCGGATTTCCGAAACCAGCTCTACGCCCGCGATGCCGGCATCACTCCCAGGACGCTGCGCCGCGCTCGAAAGGCGCTTAGGATAAAGCCGGCCAAAGCCGGATTTGACGGTGGCTGGGTATGGGCGCTCCCCGAAGGTGGCCACGAAAGACCGAAGGTGGCCACCTAAGGAGCATGGCCACCTTCGCAATGTTGGCCACCTTCGGGAGGCGACCTCTGGCCGCGCGCGGCAGCCTTTCAGGCGGTTTTCGTCGCCAAGCCCCTAGGGAGCCCGCCGGCGCGTTTTTGCCCCTCCCGGCCAGTGCGGAAAGCGGAAACATGGCATCGCGAATCCCTGGCCTCGCTAAGCGCTTTCCTGCTGGGCTCTGGATGGGGATGCTGCGGGGCGTCATCGTGGAGCCCCAGGTATTGAAGTTTCCGTCTTCCCGTATGGCCGGGACCCCGAAGCAGTATTTGCCGCCGGGCCCCCACGAACAGCGCGGGCGCTCCTTGGAGGCGCTAGCGAGTTCCGCGGTGTTTTTCCAGGGAGCAATGGTCTCAATTATGATCTTGATTCCGGCCAATGCGTTCTCGATTTCACGCTGCACGCGCTCAACCTCGGACTTTAGGAACTCTTGCAGTTCCTGGAGTTCGGACGTTAGCCCTTCGAGTTCGGCGATTGAATTTGAAGTTAACCGCGCAACGGAGGACCTAATGCGTTCGGCATCATTCTCGATCTGAGCAGGACGTTTCGGACTCTCTTGCTCTACAAAATTGCTGATTTCTGTCTCCACAGCCGACTTCAGAGGAAGCGATTTCTCAGCGGCTGCCGCAGACGTTGCAGCGTTCATCAGCTTCTCCTTAGGTGTGTTTAGTCTGTCTTATCCCTATCCAAAGATATTTCTAGATGGGTTAACAATCCGTTTCGACTGTGGACCTTCTCGCGCTTGTCATTCACGGTGGCCGTGTCGATTTCTAGACTAGCGGCCAGCTTCGCTTTTCTTGTGTCTTTGCAACTCCTCGGCCCGCTCTGACGTTCGTGACCCGCTCGTGCCATCCCGCGGATCGCCTGTGGATCGGCGCCCAAATTTGGACGCCGATCCACATCATATCCCCCTCGAAACGGGGTTCCTCGGGCGAAGGTCGCTCAGCATCGGTGCGCTCGCTCGTATTACGTCGCGCCGCCGCGCCCGATGAGCGCGGGTTGCCGTCCAGGTGTCGTTGGCGCTCGACGCGCTCGCCTACAGTTTCGGCCGTGCGGGCCCGCAGATCACCGGGGTAATCTGCTGCGCTCGCGTCGATTGATCTGGGTCAATGCCCCGATCCCTGGACCGGGTACTGTGCCCTCCGTCATCGCCGAACTGCTTCCGAGGAGCTGAGCGGGTACGGTGTTGACGACGACAAATCCTCTCAACTTGGAGCCCCGGTCCACTCTCGTGGCCGGGGCTCTTTCATGCCTTGGACTGGCACGGCCCACCCTCAGTGTTGGGCGCGCGCCCCCACTTAACCGCGCTTCAATCTTTATGAGCTATTTTGTCCGGCGGGGCTGTCGCGAGCCCCAACATCGATCCCGGCCGCCGAGTACCCGTCCGTCCGGCGGCCGGGATCAGTTCCCCGTGCGTGGGGAATATGCCGGCGCGGTCCGCCCGCGCTCAGCGTGCAATCAGGCGACGCCGCGCCAACCTGCGCCGGACCGACGGCGCCGGCGGCTTCTTCGGGATCGGCCGCGGTCATCAGCCGGCCGACCGCGGCGAGCTTAGGTCCGCCGGAGACGACGCTGGGCCGGGCGCCGCGTCGGGTGAAGGCGTGCACCAGGTCGCCGTCGCGGCGGACAATGAAGCGGTAGCCGTCGTGCTTGATCTCGTGGACCCATAGCGGGCCGTCCGGCACGGCGCGGGCCAGCGTCGAACGCCCGAGGCGGTGCTGGCGTCGGCTGGGATCAAGCCCGGGCCGCTGAACTGAAACGCACCAACGCCTGTAGCACGGCGCGCCCGCGGGCGGTGAACAGCAGCCGCGTCGTTTCGCGCTCCCAGTTGATCAGGTCTTTGATGATCATGGTGCGCAAGGTCGCCCCGGTGATCCCGGCGCGCGCCAGATCGGTTCCGCTGGCACACAGAACAGCAGCAGCCGCTCCTCGGCGGTCAACCCTGTGCGCAGCGCCTGTGCCTCGGCAGCCGTCGTGCGCAGCGTGCGCAGATGCTCAGCAGCTGCGGCAGGAGAAGGCTGTCGATTACGGTGCCTGTGTTCAGGATCAAGACGTCTCGCTATATGACGCCATCCTAACTTGTTTTATTCGTTCGATCAACCTTCGCTTGTTCCGCGCATTGGCATCGCTAGAACACCTGTCGAACTCGCGCAGCGTGCGGTCAAAGTCCTTCGCTATGTGAGGTGATCAACCCGCTCGCCGGGCAAGCGACGATACGTTCGACACACCCGCGATACAAGGGCGACATCTCCCGGTATCAAACTGCCACTATTCCTGTTAGCCCTGGGGGCGACCCTCGATGAGTGGGAGGGCTCCATGCTACTTAAGGCTGGCATCATTGCCTGCGCAGTCTGCGCAGGTGGCACGGCATTGTGGGTCAAGGCCGATCGCAGGGTACCGTTCCAAGAGGCCCTGACGGGCATGTCGAGTTTCCTTGACTCGCACGACCGCGCCCATCTGGAAAACCTTCCGGTTCAAGACGTCAAAGATCCGTTCTGAACTGACATTCGGCGGCCGGGTAGGGGTGTTCATCCGGCGCAGGCATAACCGACCGGCGCGTATCGCTGCGACGAACTTGCGCCCTGTGTGAGTTGCTTCACACCCAGACCCCCGCGCCGAGCGCCATATACGTCTCACAAAGCGGCCGGCATTTCGCCAACCGCCAAGACCCAGCCTGTTTTCATTGTTGTTGAAGGTGAGTCAAATGGCGGCTCAACTAGGACTAGTAGCCGAATTCATACTCGTCATGACATTAATAATATTGGTCGCCCTGGTCTTCCCGCGGATCGAAGTCCTACGGTAGGCGGAAAAGGCGACGCCGTGCCCTGGAGAGGCAAGAGGAGCGAGCGGCGCGCAAAGAAGCGGAAGCATGACACGCGGCGGCTCGCGAGGAAGACTGCGGCGGTGCCCTGCGGGCCTCTGCGGGCCTTCCTTTTGGCGCATCAGGTGGGCTCCCTTGCGCCCATCCGGAGAGGTTTCTGGCCAGTCGACCCAAGTTTGATTATTCCGAAAATAATCAAAGTCGCCGAACTGCAGGTAGCGCCCGACCGGGAAGTGGCCACGGTGGCCACCTCCAAGCGAAGGTCGAAGCGGGGCAAGAGTGGTGTTCGACACCGCCCCACGGCTCGTCGGGTCGGGTGCAATCGCGGGCGGCCGACAGCTTCGAAAACCGGCTGTTGATGCGCGTTTCGGGTCGGGGCCGGCCCTCGGGGAGCCCGGTCGGCTTCGGCGGAGGGGCGGCGCGTTTTTGGAGGTTGGGTCGGGGGTCGAGGCGAGATCAGGTCAGGTCAAGTCAAGGTCGGCCGAGCGGGGCGGGCCGGTCGGTCGGGTCCGGCGTCGAGGCTCCCATCAGCCCAGTCGGCTCGATCAGGGGGTAAAGGGCGCCGAGCGAAGGGGGTGTCGAATTGGGGGTCGCTCGCTCAGCGCCGCCGAGTTGTCCAGAGTTGCCTCCCGTCACGGGAGCCGATCGTCGAGCCAGGAGCATCCTGACCTTCATCGGTCATGGTCCCGCTGTACGTTGAGGGCGACGACGGGATCCGGAATGCTTTCGGATCGGCGAGCGCTGCCGACGCCGAGCCGAGAATGAGCGCCGCAACGAGCGCCAGCGTGAACTTAGTCATGGATCATCTCCTGTGGATGTCGCGGCTAGAGAAATGCCGGTGTGAGACGCACCATCTCACTCGACGCAAAATCCTTGAGTGAGGGAGCTCACGTCGCCTGAAATATCGCTGCGATGACCAGCTTTCCGGCCCGCTTCGGCGGGCCTTTTTCATCAGCTCGGCAACCGTCTGTGGCACGACACCGACGTGCCAGCCGCCAGCCAGCGGGTCCGCTTGTTGAGGCGAGGCGAACTCGCCGCGCCGGTAACGTGGTCGCTGGGGCGGCTCGTGTACACAGCCAAG
>CAVWIS010000024.1:0-114168 GCA_963755055.1 uncultured Alphaproteobacteria bacterium
TCGCCTGGTTCGTTACCTGTATTGCTTGCACGCGGACGCCGCGCAGGTCGGGCGCGGCCGGCGCGTACACACGGGTCTTCACCAGGTGGCCTTGTTTGATCAAGTCGCCGACCTGTGGGCACTCAATTAACACCTCAAAGATGCCGCCGAGCCCGCGTCCGTCGCCCCGGCATGGCGTGGCGGTGAGGCCGAGCAGGATGGCGTCCGGGTAGCCGTCGATGATCGTCCTGGTAGGTCTGCGCGGTTGAGTGGTGAGCTTCGTCGATGACCAACAAATCGGCCGGCGGCAGTTGCATCTTCTCGGCGTGCAGTGCGCGACGCCACAACGTTTGTATGCTCGCTACCTGCACGTCTTCGAGCGGCCGTGTGGGGAAGCCGGCTTGGATTATGCCATGCGGAATGTCGTGCGCATGCAGCTTGCCGCTTGTTTGTGTGATGATCTCGCGGCGATGCGCGAGCACGAGGACGCGTTGGCGCTTGGCTCGCGCCGTCCTGATGATCGCGGCGGCGACGACGGTCTTGCCGCTCCCGGTCGGCGCCACCAGCATGATCCGCTTGCGGCCGGCGGCGACCTCGCGATCGAAGTCGGCGATGACGCCGTTTTGGTAGTCGCGCAGTTCGGTCATGCTGCGCCTCCGGTGCGGAGGCCGCTGCGGACCGTGGCTCGCGCCTCGCCGGCCGGCAGACCTGCCGACACTGCCGCATCGACAAGCAGCGCCACGGCCAGGCCGGAGTCGAGCTTTCCCGTCCGCACCAGCTCGCCGGCGCGGCATGCCGCCCAAAAAACACAGCGGTTCCGCTCGCCCTCCTGGGCGCGCAGGACGAACCGCGTCAGCCCGGCAATCGCGCCGGGGCGTGGTTCCCCCCGCCATTGCGAGACCGGTCGTTGCTTGACCCGCTGGACTTCTTTGGTCAGCCACGCCGGCCAAGGTGCCAGTGGAACGTCGAGCAGTACCGGCAAGCCTGCGGCCGGCCACCAGATCAGATAGCCGCCGGCGGCCCGGACATCGACGCCGCGGACCCTCGCGCTCTCAGAGTTTCTCAGGGCCGCATCGACAGAATGGAACAGGTAATGGACGCCCCCGCCGCGCGTCCGATGCGTGCGGGTTGCGAGCCGGTGCCGGTTCGCCCGCCACCAATCGATCGCCTCGCGATGCTTGCGATCAATGTCGAGAACGGCGAGCCCCGATGCCGGCCCCGTGGGCACCCCGACCAGCAGCCCGGGATGCCGGGCCCACAGATCACGCAACGCGTCGGGGTCGGCTGTCGCATCGTGGAAGCCGTGCGGGCTCGCCGGGCGCTTCGACATCCCACACGGAAAAACGGGAATGCCACGAGCGGCGAGCGCGAGAGCGTGGTCGAGCGTCCGCCCAGGGCGCGGCGCTTGCGATTGACCGGGTGTGGGGCTAGAAGATTGGCTGTCACGCTCGCCAAGCCTGACCGCAATCCCCCGGGCTCCGATCTCCCTACAGGAGGCGGAGCCCGCGCCTTTTTGCGGCATTCCCGATCAGGTCTTCAGGCGGGCGGTCCCGCGGGACGGCCGCTCGGAGGTCCCCTCCCGCATGATGCGGCGCGCCTCGCCGTCCGGGATGATGCGGCGACCTCCGATGATGACGGTCTCGATCTTGCCCTCGCCCAGCAGTTCGTAAAATTTGGAAGGGCTAATCCCGGCCGCTTTGCAAAACGGTCGGACGCGCCAGCCGAGCCGGCCGGTCAAATCGGGTTCGGGTTTTGATTGCTGCTGCAACATGGGAAGCCCACCTCCGGTTGACGGCGATGGGTCCACCATTGGTCACACAAATCCGCGATTGTCGTGCGCTTTTATACCGAAATCAAGTCGACCGCTTCCGGCGTGGGTTCTGGCGTGGGTATTCCCGTCTGATCTCAGGCAGATGTTCCGCAAGGCAACGCTCGACCATGCGCCGGCTCACGTCATACTCGAGCATCAGTCTCCGAATGATCGCGCTTCTGTTCGGCGGCAGCCCATTCAGCGCCAGCTCGAGCCGGCCCCACTTATGCTGAAAATAGTCGCGCGCAAGCCGGTATCGTTCCCATAGTTCAAGCGTAGGCTTCCGGCCCGCGCCCTTGCGCCTGCCGCCCCAGGCCTGCTTTTTCCTCGGCACGGGCCGGCGCCGGTCAGCGGGCGTGGTGTGCAATCGAAACGACGTTACCCGCCTTCGGCTCGCACCAGTTCGCCCATGCCTCCATCAGCGCGCGGCGCTTCTCGAGCGCGTCGCCGCGGCGATAGGAACGCTCAGTCTCATCGCCCGAGACATGCGCAAGTGCCGCCTCAGCAATTTCGCGCGGGAACGATGTCTCCTCGCCGCACCAGTCACGGAAGGAGCTTCGAAACCCGTGCGTCGTCACGCCGTCGGCGTTCATACGGCGCAAGACCTTCTCCATGGCCATTGCGCTCAGCGGCTTGCCCTGCCGTTGTCCCGGGAAGACGTATTCGCCGGTCCGCGCCGCAGCGAGCCTCTCGAGGATTGCCAGCGCCCGGTCAGACAAAGGAACCCGGTGCGCGCGGCCGGCCTTCATGCGGGTTGCCGGCACCGTCCAGATTTTCGTCGCAAGGTCGATTTCATTCCACCGGGCGCCGAGTACCTCGCCAGAACGTGCCGCCGTCAGGATCGTAAACTCGAGCGCCAGCGCCGCCATCGCGTCGCGCTGCCGTAGGCTGGCGACGAATTGCGGCACGTCGGCATACGGCAGCGCCGCGTGATGGCCACGCGTCAGCCTGTGGCGTTTGGCAAGCAATTTGTCCAAATGACCGCGCCAGCGGGCCGGATTGGCCTCGTGCTGCCCGATCAGCCCGCGTGCCCGCGCCGCGTCGAGCACCGCTTCAATGCGCCCGCGAACGCGGGAAGCGGTTTCGGGAACGGTCACCCATAGCGGTTGGAGCACTTCCAACACCGCCGCCGTGTCGAGCTCATCCACCGGACGCGGGCGCAGCGGTGCACAATACCGACGCAGCGTGATTTCCCATTGTTCGAGGTGCTTGGCGCTGCGCCATTCGGATTTCTTCGCGGCGAGGAATTCATCGGCGACCTGCCCGAACGTCGCCCGCCCCGCCTTGGCGAGCCGCGCTGCCTCGATGGGATTTTGCCCAACTGCAAGCTGCCGGCGCGCGTCGGTCGCAAGCTCGCGCGCCATCGCCAGCGAGACGGCCGAGCCGCCAAGGCCCATTTCCTGCGAGCGGCCGCGCCGCATGAACCGGAAAACCCATTTCCGCGCGCCGGTCGGGCCGACGACCAGGCGCAGCCCTTGCCCGTCCAAGTACACGCCCGGCTTTGCCGTCTCGACCTTCCGCGCCGTCAGCCGACCCATATCCGTCCCTCCTGGTCCCCAAATAGGTCCCCAAAATAAACCTGGTTTCGGGCGGACGCAAGTGGACAGCTGTGGATGGTTGGCTTGGATAAAGCCCGATTTTATTGGGCTTTCGCGATCAGCGGTGGACACATGTGAACAGGAGTACAGTGGACACTGGCTCTACCGGACCCGGCCGTGATCGACTTGGTGGGCCACAGCCCAAGCGGCATCGGCCTGGCCAACGCCGCGGTCCTGGCGTGCTTTCTTGATCACCTCGTCAGCAAGGAGGTTCTCAGCCGGATCGAGGCGCGACATATTTTGGGGCGCGCCTATACGGCACTTGCACCCCATCGCGACATCACGCCGGTCCAGGATGCGATGGAGGTCGTCTCCAAGATCGCCCGCCGGTTCGCCGAGGACGCCGATTGAAGGAGCCGCCAGCATTCGGGCGCCGGCCGACGCCGCCCTCGCGCTCGGTCAATTGGCGTCGAAATAATAATCCCGCCATTCGCGCCAGCACGTCGGCTCGTGGAGGAGCGGCGCCCTGACCAGGGCATTGATCCATCCGTTGGCGGTGAGCCGACAGGGAAAAAAGACGGCCAGCACCCCGTTCTTCGACGTCACGCCGACCTGGACGACGCGATCCATCGGGGCCGTCGCGACAGGCTGCCAATCATTCGTCGGCGGCGTGGCCGGCTCGGGAGCAACGGCCGTTGCGGCGACGGCGGTTGGAGCGACGGCCTTTGCGGCGGAAGATGCTTTCGCCGCGATCGCGCCGGCGACATCCGCCATGGCGTCGGCGATGTCGTAGGGCGCCGGGGCGGCGGCGGTTTCCCGCGGCACATCGTCGGAGGTCTCGGGCATTACTTCCTCGGACCACGGTTCGGCCGACCTGGGCTCGACGGATTTCGGTTCCGCGGGCATTACTTCCTCGGACCACGGTTCGGCCGACCTGGGCTCGACGGATTTCGGTTCCGCGGGCTTTACTTCCTCGGACCGCGGTTCGGCCGACCTGGGCTCGACGGATTTCGGTTCCGCGGGCTTTGCTTCCTCGGACCGCGGTTCCGCCGACTTGGGCTCGACGGATTTCGGTTCCTCGAGCTTCGGCGCGTTTTCGGGATGGGCCGTGCGTTTCGGCGAGATGGCGCTGAGAATGTTGGCCATCGCCTCCTGAAACGAGACTTTCAGGGCCTGCGAGGGGACCGGACTGGACTCTTCACCGGAGTGACGCATCGGACACCTGCGGAATTGACGATACCGACTGGCCGCAGAAACAAAATGTGGAGATTATATGACATTGCCCACGGCGTCGAGACCGCCGGCGACCTCGCGGCGGTGAATCTGTGGATTGGTTGATATCCGCCCGATGCCACCCGCCAAGGAGCTACCCGCGCGCGGGCGGCGGGTGTATGCTCTCGGAGGTTGGACTTTAGCCCTCCTGCATCCGATTTTGGACGCGGGTTCCGGCTCGCCCTCGGACTGCCAGAGCACGGACCAGGCTCTCGGCGTTTCTGGCGGCCGCTGCGCCCACACCCGGGAGGTTCATCGCCATGCTGTTCGTCACTTTCCACGGCGGTTCGGCGTCGAGCGCCATTCCCTGTCCGGTCAACAACGTCTATGCCTATGACGAGACCAGCCAGAACCCGACGCAGCCTTTCCTCAACGTGCTGAGCGTTCCGGCCGCGGTGCAATTGTCCGAGCTCCGCGCGCTGGTCTTCGCCAACGGGCTGCTCTACGTCGCCAACGGCGCCAAGAAGGTCAACGACGTCATCTGCCTGAAGCAGTCCTCCGAGACCACCAATCCGCTGTTCATCTATCAGGCAACCTTCGTGGCCGGCGGCGTCAACTCGATCGATCACCCGTTCGGCATCTGCTTCGATGGGCAGGGTCACGCCTATGTGTCGAGCCAGGACACCAACGTCGTCACCCAGCTCGACCTATCGGCCGATTTCCAGACGGGAAGCGCGGTCAGCGGCAATGCCGCCACCTATCTCAGCCAATTCGTCAAGAGCGGCGAAGCATTCCTCGACGGCACCTTCGTGGCCTCGCACGACCCGGTTCCGGGCTTCCCCGCAACCCCGAAGGTGCACGGCAAGGACGGCGGGCTCGATTTCTCCCTGGCCAAGGGCAGCACCACCAAGATGAGCCACTCGGTGCGCGACGTCGCGATCTGCAACGGCATTCTGTGCGTCGCCGACGAGGCCGGCGGCCTGGTCAAGACCTACGATCTCGCGACCGGAACCTTTCTGTGCGCCGGCGCCGGTCTCACCGGCAGCCCGATCCATCTGCTGGTCGCGGGATCGAGCCTGTACGCTGCCGCCGGAAGCGCGATCCATGTCGGCACTCCGGCGCAGAGCGGCCTGCAGGGCACGCTCGCCTTCACCGCCCAGGCGCTCACCCCGACCCCGCCCGACCAGGTTTCCGGCATGTGCTTCGACGGCTCGGGCAATTTCTATGTCGCCGTGCGCAAGCAGAACCAGATCTGGCGCTACAATTCGACCTTCGCCAATGGCGCGATTTTTCTCGACGACCTGCCGGACAATCCCGAGTTCGTGGTATGGCAGGCGAGCGCCTAGTGCATGTTCCGGCGAAGTGGATACCGGTTCGCCGACAAGAACATGCGCCACCCAACAATTCTGTGGCACATCCCGATCACACCTGATCGGGATGTGCCACCGAGTGAAGGATAAGCAGTCATGATCGACCTCTATTACTGGCCGACCCCGAACGGCAAGAAAGTCACCATTCTGCTCGAGGAATGCGGCCTCGAGTACAAGATCATCCCGGTGAACATCCAGCGCGGCGACCAGTTCGACGACGAATTTCTGAACTCAATCCCAATCATCGCATGCCGGTGATGGTGGACCATGCGCCGGCCGGCGGCGGCGCGCCGATCAGCGTCTTCGAGTCCGGCGCGATCATGATGTACATCGCCGAGAAGGCCGGGCGGTTCTGGCCGCAGGATATCCGCGGCAAGTACGAGGTCGGCCAGTGGGTGATGTGGCAGATGGCCAACCAGGGCCCGAAGATCGGCGAGTGCGGCCATTTTCGCAGGCTCGGGGACCGCGAGGGCGATCAGTCCTACGCGGTGCGCCGCTTCACCGACGAGGCGAACCGGCTGTACGGGGTGCTCAACAACCGGCTCCACGACCGCCGCTACCTCGCCGGCGACGAGTATACGATCGCCGACATGATCTCGTATCCGTGGACCGTGAACTGGAAAGGGCAGGGACAGGACATCGAGGAGTTCAAGTACTTCAAGCGCTGGTTCGAGGAGATCGGCGCGCGCCCTGCCGTGCAGCGCGGCATGGCGGTGCGCACCGATCTGTCGACCGACGTCACCAAGCTGCCCCCGGAGGAGCAGGCGCGCATCAGGAAGCTGCTCTACAACCAGCGTGCCCGGCCGGTCCCCGCCTGACGGGCGGGATTCGCCGGTGCGACGGATCCGCTGCTCGCCTAGTGCGGCGAATTTGAAGTTCCTCCCATTGTTGCCACACGCTCGGGGGAGGAACTTCAAATTCAAAGCCGCACTAGAATCAAAAGATTGCTAGCGCTCCTTAGATTCCGAAGTTCGCACGAGACCGTGCCGCGAAGTGATGCGAACTTCGGAATCGGAGCGCTAGTGCCGCCGCGACTGCACCGACGGCAGGGTCCAGAATTCGCTCAGGCCCTTGTAGATGACGCCACGGACGAGGCACCCGCCGCTCGCCGGGTCGCGGCTGGCGGCAGGAACTTCGGTCTCCGCCAGCATGCCGTAGTCCGCCCCCTTGCCGCGCGCTGCCAGCCGCACCCATTCCTGGGCGGATTCGAGGTAGATGATCGTCGCTTCGGGATCCCCCAATTCCTCGGCGGCAAGGAAGTACTTGAGCGCGGTCTTTCGGCAGTCGTCTCGCGTATCCATGTCGGCCTCCCCGATGGGTCCGAGGCGAATCGGACCGGCCTGCGCGTCGAGAGCAGGCAGGCTCGCAGCGGTTTGTGGCGCGCGTGCGGTGATTTCGAGGAGAGGGGCGGGCGCGAGTGGTTAGGCCCGGCGCCGGCGCTTGGCGGATCTGAGGGCGGGCGATTGCGCCTCCACCAGGGCTTCTTCGCCCGCGGCCGGCGGGTTTGCAGTCGCCATGTCCACTGGCTTTTCGCCGGCGGCCTGCTTGGGCAGAAGCCCGATCTGCTCGACGAGGTCGCGGACCTCCAGTCGCGCGACCAGGTTGGTCGCGCTCGGCTTGGCCCCGAGCACGCCGCGTTCCATGCGGTCGAAGGCGGTGAGCCCGACGGCGAAGAATTCCCGATACACCAGGCGCT
The DNA here is from genome assembly GCA_963755055.1 of uncultured Alphaproteobacteria bacterium. GTDB lineage: Bacteria > Pseudomonadota > Alphaproteobacteria > Rhizobiales > Xanthobacteraceae > AP-16. Next base: position 7,606 of record CAVWIS010000024.1, read on the forward strand.
CGGACAGGCCTCGTGCGGTGCGGAACCCGAGCCTGGCGCGAACCGTCTCGATGTGGTCGGCGACCTGGCGCTGGTTGTGGGAGGCCAGCGTCGCCAGCCGGTTGCGCACCACGACCCAGTCGGTGCCGCGGCCCGATACGCCGCGACGCGCCTCGATGGCGCGGGCGACGGTCCGGGCATAGCGCGACGGCTGCGGCTCGGCGTTGCGCGACGGCCCGATCGCCACGATCACGTCGAGATCGACCAGGCTGTCGTTGATCGGGGTCACCAGGGTGTCGGCCATGCCGTGGGCGAGGAGGCTCAGGTGCTGGGCGCCGCCGGGCGTGTCGATCACGATGAAGTCGAACGTCCGGTCGCGCTCGATCGTCTCGAGATGGCCGGTGAACCAGGCGAGGTCCGCGGCCTCGTCGCGCTCGATGCGGTCGGGCGCATCGCTGGCGATCGCGCAATGGTCGGGCAGCTCGAGCGGCAGGTCGTTCTCGCGTGCCCAGGCCCAGCGGTTCTCGATGTAGTGCGTCAGCGTCTGCTGGCTGAGGTCGAGGTCGAGGGAGGCGACGCGCTTTCCCGCCTTGAGCAGCGCCACGATGATGTGCATCGCGACCGTCGACTTGCCGCTGCCGCCCTTGTGGTTGCCGACAACCACGATGTGCGGCCGAACGGGCAGGGCGGCTTCGGACACGGTCGACATCGGACCACTCCACTCGATCGGCTGCACACAGCCCGGATCGGCTGCATGCAGATCGGAAAGCTTGGCTCCGACATGGTTAATTTTGGCCTAACGGGGGCGTGCGGTGCGCAATTATGGCATCCGGCGCAACGATCAAGAACGTCTTGTCCGCCCGCGGCTTGGGAGTATGTGCTCACTTCATCGCTGATTTCCGCCGCTCCAGAATTCCGGCACCTGCCTCGCAAAGAATGCCGCCAGGGCCTGGTTGACCGCGACCGGCTGCTCCTGCGCCATCCAATGACCCGACCGCACCACCACCTCGGTGAGATTGGCGCACGCCTCGCGCATCGGCTCGGCGAGGCGGGATGTCATGGTCTCGCACACGGTGTCGTAGGCGCCGTGGAGAAACAGCACTGGCAGGCCGAGCTTTCCGCCGCCGCGTGCCTTCCGCGCATAGGCGACGTTGCGCGCATGGTTCATGTACCATGAAGTCCGGACCGAAGAAGCCATTGCGCTCGAGCGCTGCCACGTAGGCGCTGCAGTCCGCCTCGGTGAGCACCGCCGGGTCCATCGGCACGTCGGGCGCGCGATCGGCGCCGCCGAACCAGCCGCCGTCGCGGCGGACGCGGGCGGTACGCGCCGGCTTTCCCACCGCGTCGGGGCTGCCACGGCGAAACAGCGCGCGCACCGTCGCCCCGACATCCTGTTCGAAGGTGGCCCGGGCGCGGGCAAAATTCTCCTCGTAGAACAGCTGGTAGTCCCATTGCCCGGCAGGGAACTCGTCGGCCGGATAGGTTGCGCGGTCGACCAGCGGCAGAAACGATTCGGGCGCGAAGCCTTCGCGGAAAATACGGCACGCACAGATTGGCCACGGCGGCGCATCGTTCGGGATGATGGGCGGCAAGCGCCCACACGACTGGGCTGCCCCAATCGTGCCCGACCCACACGGCGCGCTCGCGGCCGAGCGCGCCGAGCAGGGCGAGCAGGTCGCCCGCCGCATGCTCCACCGCATAGTCCTGATGGCGAGGATGGATGCTCGACCGTCCGTAGCCGCGCATGTCCGGCGCGATCGCCCGGAAACCCAGCGCCGCGAATACCGGCAGCTGGTGGCGCCAGCTGATCGAGAGCTCGGGCCAACCGTGAACGAACACGATCAGCGGCGCATCGACGGCGCCGCAGGCAAGATGGAAGGTGGTGTGGTCGGGCGAGCGCACAACGTGCTCGGTAATCGGAAAGAGCATTTGCTGGAACCTCCTCGGCCTGCCCGGTCGCAAAACGGTTGAGCGGACGCGCCGGCTGAAGCCTATCAGGAAAGGTCGGGAATTGCCGCAACGGCAATGCGGGCGTGCGGTGACTGATCACGTCACGATTTGCTGATGCACGACGCATGCCGATCGCCCGTCCTGTTGGTGGACCTGACGGCTGCTCGCGAGCAGGCATCCGGTTTACCCCGTATTGCTATTTTCATGCTTTCGAATGCTTTCATCTCCAGCGTCCGGCTACCGTCGAGCGAGATGTTGCTCGCAGGCGCGCCAGTTTTCGAGATGCGGCTGATCGGATGGATTCAAACAAACCTATCCTCCTGCAGTCCCCCACGGCACCGGGAGACACCCGCGATGGCGCGTGCTCCGGGACGAAGATCGTCGCAAATGGAGATCACATGAATCGGTACGATGCTACAGATCGGGCTGCAAACGCCCCCGAAAGAACGGCCAGAAGTTGTTTGTGCTCCTTGATGCAGATCAATGTGGCAAGCTTGAATCGTCTCTATGATGTTGTTTTGCGGCCCCGGCGTTCGGGCGGGCCAACGATCGGCTGATGTCCAACGCAGGGGGAATTCATTTATGCGCGTGCTGTTCGCTTCCGCCGAGATCTATCCTCTTGCCAAGACCGGCGGCCTTGCCGATGTCAGCTCGGCGCTGCCTCAGGCGCTTGCCGAGCTCGGGATAGACGTCCGCCTGGTGATGCCGGCCTATCCGCATGCGCTCGCATCCGCTGTCGAGAAATCCGTGGTGGCGGAGCTGCCGGGTGTCAATCGCGAGAAGCGCACCCGCGTCATCCAGGCACGAATGCCGGACTCGGGCCTGCCGGTCTGGCTGGTCGATTGTCCCGCCCTCTTCGATCGTCCGGGCTCCCCCTATCGCGACCAGGAGGGAAGGGACTGGCCCGACAATGCCCAGCGTTTCGCCCTGTTCTGCCGGGTGGCGGAGCGTCTCGCCGTTGGCGAGCTGGTGCCCGGCTGGCGCGCCGACATCGCGCATGCCAACGACTGGCATGCAGGCCTGCTGCCGGTTCTGCTCGGCGCCCGGCAGACGAGGCCGGCGACCGTGTTCACGATTCACAACCTCGCCTATCAGGGCCTGTTCCCAAGCTCGATCATGCCTTCGCTCGGGGTTGCCAAAGACCTGTTCACGGCGGACGGCCTCGAGTTCTACGGCCAGGTGTCCTTTCTCAAGGGCGGCATCGGCTTCAGCGACCGCGTCACCACGGTCAGCCCATCCTATGCGCGCGAGATCCTGACGCCGGATTACGGCTGCGGGCTCGACGGCCTGCTGCGCCATCGCGGCAGCCGCACCAGCGGCATTCTCAACGGGGTCGACTACCGGATCTGGAATCCCGCAAAAGATCGTCATTTGCCGGCCGCCTTCAGCGCCGGTGACTTGTCGGGCAAGCGCGTCTGCAAGGCGGAGCTCCAGCGCGAGCTCGGGCTGGATGTCGACCCGGACGTTCCTCTGGTCGTCTGGCTGAGCCGGATCACCGGACAGAAGATGGCGGATGTCGTCGCCCAGGCGCTCCATGCGATCCTCGAGCGCGACGTGCAGCTCGCGGTGCTCGGCGAGGGCGACCCCGCGATCGAGGCGCAATTCCGCGAAGCGGCGCAGCATTATCCGGGGCGCCTTGCGGTGCGCATCGGGCACGAGGAGCCGATGGCCCATCGCTTCTATGCGGCCGGCGACCTGCTGCTCCACCCGACCCGGTTCGAGCCGTGCGGGCTGACGCCGCTCTATGCCATGCGCTACGGCACGCTGCCGCTGGTGCGCCACGTCGGCGGTCTCGCCGACACCGTCGTCGATGCGACCGAATGGACGGTCCGCGCCGGCAATGCCACCGGTTTCGCATTTCGCGATCTCAACGCCGTGGCCATGCTGGCCTGCCTCGACCGGGCGCTCGCGTTCTACGCCCGGCCGGTGTCCTGGCGAAAAATCCAGCGGCGCGCCATGAGCCGCGAGTTCGGATGGAACATCTCGGCACGCCGCTACATCGCGCTCTACCGCAAGCTGGCGCCGCTGGCGGCGCAGCGCCGCATGGCGCGTGCCGCAGTCTGGGCCGGCTTGGCGGACGCCATGGAGATCGAGCCGCCGGCGGTGGCGGCGGCCGGCTGACGCGCCGCCGACGTGCTCCGAGCACGAAGCCGATGACCTGCATCTATTGAAATCGAACCCGGCAGCCGGCATCTTCATGCCGGTCGGACTCGAGGAGGATCCGGCACGAAGGAGCGGCATGCGTCCGGATGGTTGCGACTGCTCCAGGCATGTGGGGTCGAACAGTGTCAGGAAAGAATCGCAAGGCTCTCGCCGATCGGGTGGTCGAGGCTGCGGAGGCCGCGCTGGCGGCGCACCACTCGGTGAGCCCGGTCGAGGTCATGCTGCGGATCGGCTGGATCGACGGCGGCACCGTCAAGCGCTGGCGCCAGGGGCAGATCGACTGCCTCGAGGGCGTCCTTCAGATCAATCCGTCACGGATCTCCGAGGCGATTGCCCTGTTGCGATCGTGGGCGGTCGAGGAAGGGCTGGTGGCCAGCGAGACCGACTACGTGGCCGCCACCGCGCAGCGCCAGGCCTTGCGCTTCAGCAGCAGCGGCGATCCGGCGATCGAGCAAGCCTATCGCACCCATTGGGTGTCGGGCGAGCTCTCCGAGCGCAAGCGCGAGCGCCTGATGGAGAAGGAAAACCGTCCGCCGGAGCTCCTGGTGATCATGCCGCTGAACGACGACTGGAAGTGCCATAAATGCGGCGGCACCGGAGATCTTCTGGTGATGGAAAATCCCGGCCCGGGCTGCCTCTCCTGCGTCGGTCTCGGCGATCTCGTGTTCCTCCCGGCCGGAAATAATCTGCTGACGCGCCGCGCCAAGGCGAAGAGCCCGCGACATGCCGTGGTGGTGCGCTTCAGCAAGACCCGGCGCCGCTACGAGCGGCAAGGCCTGATGGTCGAGCCGGACGCGCTGGCGGAAACGGAACGGGAGCTCGCCGACGCAGCGCGCTGAGGTTTGCACGCCCTTCAGCCGGGCCCCCGCCAGCGAGCTCCGCGAGCCGCCCGGCCGGAGAATGCCCAGCGGTGGCGACGGCGCGCGGGCAAGCCTTTCGTCACATCCGTTTCAGCGCTCCAATGGCGGCTACTTCGTTGCGTAGTCCTGGAGCTCAGCCAGGAGCGCGCGTGCGGCGTCGCGCTCGGATGTCGGAAGCCCGGCTGCGGCGACGTAGGCAGATAGCGTGAAGTCGGCCTGGTCGCGAACCGAGTTCCACATGCGCCCGGCGCTCACCCTGGCCTTCAGGTTGGCCAGATCCTTCAGGATGCCGCCCAGAGCCTTGGCAAGCGCCCGCTGTCCCAGCGCTTCGATGATGCGCAACTCGGTCAAGCCGACAACCGACCAGAAATCCGGGTCCGCCATCGTCTTCTTCTGCAGCGACTGGCGCACGGCCGTGATGTCTGCCGCGTCGAACCCGGACCAGTTGCGCTGACCGACGTTCAGGATCAGCTCGGCGCTCATTCGGTTGACGGCCGGGTAGTACAGGTTGTCGACATTGTTCTGGCGAGCGAGCTTCTCGGCGTTGCCATAGTGCACAGCCATGTCGCCGATCGCCCGGCGGAAAGCCGCCCGTCCTCCGCGTTTCGCCTCCAGAATCGCCAGTCGCTTGAAGGCGGAGCCGAGCAGGCTTGCGCGCTCGCTCGTCGGATCGATAGCGAGGACGCGCTCCAACAGGCGGATCGCGGCCCGAATCTCCCGCTGTCCCTCTGCCTTGTTCTTCGTGGTTGCGCCGCGGCGCGCACGCAGGTTGCCGAGCTGCTCGCTGGCGCGCAGCGACGCGCTGCCGTCCTCCGCCGCCACAGCACGCGAGTACCAGCGGATCGCGTTGTCGAAATCGCCGATCTCGCCGTAAGCGGCGCCGAACCCCTCGGCGACCGCACCGAAGGCTCCCCAGCGACCGCCATATACCGCGTCGAGCTGCTCGAGCCGCGTCCGCACCTCGTCCCGGCTCTTCGCGTCGTACTGGGACCGCACCTTCAGGGTCTCCAGCTCCAGCTTGAGATCGGTCGGAGAGACGACCGGCGGGAGATCGGGTGCAGGCCCGTTGGCGGCGCCATCGCCCGGCAGGTAGCGCCAGTCCGGATCGCCATAGCACTGATAGGCCGCCCAGGTATTGCTGTTGGGGTGGCTCTGCTGGGTTTCCTCGCGGGCGCGGCCCACCGCCGCGGCGAACGTGCCTCCACGCGTCAGCTCGCGATAGAAGCTCGTGGCGAACAGCTTCGCCGGGACGTCGTCCACCGCCCAACCGGCCGCGACGACGCAGCGCACACCGATACGGATCAACTGCTCGGCCAGATTCGCGGCGAACAGCGGGCGCTCATCGCCCCGCATGCTCGCCCGCACCGCCGAGCCAGGTTCGATGCGGCCGAGATAACAGCAATTGATGAATGCGAGCTCGGGCACGGTAGGCATCGCCTCGATTTCGCGCGGACCGAACACCGTCTCGTTTGACAGCGCGACCCCACCGGTCCCATCCTTGAGATAGATACCATGTCCCGCGATATGGATCGCCCGGTACGGCCGTTGAAACGCCGAGTTGACGACCGAGAGCGCGTCCTGCTGCAGCTGCGCCTGGGTGCCCAGAATATCGGCGACGGCTCGCGCCTCCTCGACCGCCCCCGGCAACGGCGGATACTTGTCCGGATCGGACAGCGGCTCGCCGATGACCAGCACGTCGTCATGGCTCCGGGCGTCGACGGGACGACTGCGGAACTCCGTAGTGCGCAGCTTGCGCAACATGCGCGTTCGCACCGCCCACGGCCGCGCATCGTCATGGGAATCGGATTCATCCTGGGTGTCCAGGAGCTCCCACGGATAGGCCGCTGTGGCGCGATCGAGTTGCAGCAGCACGCCCGACGAGCTCGACAGGAACGCTTCGAGCTCGATCGGCACCAGCAGCTTGAACAGGGTACGGCCGATCTGCTGATTGCGGTTTCGATCATCCGCACCGACCCGGACCAGCTGATCGATGAGCCTCGGCTGCGTCGCTCGACCGCGCACCTCATTGCGCGCGCGCTGGGTATCCAGGGTAAACTCGATCACCGCTTCGCCGGCCTCGCCGTGCCGCTCCACGGTGATGAAGTCGTAGCCCGCCTGGCGATAGCCTGACCGCAGCGGCCGGGGCAGCCCTCCGAGCCCGGGCACGATCTGCGGCAGCAGCTCGAAGCGCTGCGGATAGGCCGCCGCCAGGGCTGTCAGCGCGTGATGCGCCTCGGTCGCCCGGTCGAGATACAGCTCGATCAACTGCAGGTTTGCCACCACCGCCCAGCCGGCAGACGACAGTCGTTTGTTCGCCTGCTCCACTCCTCGGGCGATAGCCTGGGCGGCCGAGCCGACATGCACACCGATACCGCCGCTGCCGATCAGGGTAGCGGCCAGGTCGAAGGTGGTCGGCCCGCCGGCGTCGCCCTCGCCGAGGCGCTGCGCGTATGCGAGCGCGGCCTGCCGCACGCTCCGGGTGAGATCATTGGCCCGCACCGTGCCTTCCTCGCCGAGCCCGACCACCACCACGGCCGCCGGGCGCGGCAGCACGAGGGGATCGTCCGGGTTCCGCCAGGTGTTGACGAACACCTGGTGCGACCCGACCGCCGATGGATACAGTCCGGCGCTCAGCGATGCCGACATCGCGCCGTGGAGCAGTTGGTCCATCGCGGCTTCGGTTCCGGTCAACTTCACCGACAGATAGTGACCGAGCATCAACGGCTGGCGAACGAACTTCAGATTCCCGTTCACGACCGAGATCAGCAGTCGCGGACCGGGAGGCGCCGAGGTCGGAGCCACCGGCCGCGCGCTCACCGCGAAGACGTCGCTTTGCGCCGCCGGCGGCTCGGCTCCGCGCAACGTGCGCGACGGGCGGCTCTGCACCAGCGCGACGCGAGCGGCCACGCCGACATCCGCGCCGCGGACCGCAGCCCCCGCGTCGGGCAGCTTGTCGAGCTTCGACGTGTCGCCGCGGGTCAACAGCTCCACATAGCCTGCGAATGCGTTCTTCGCGTCGGCGAGGTCCCCGTGGGGCGCATCGGCCCTCCAGGTTCGCACGCCGGGCAGTCGGGCATTGTCCAGCGTCACGCGGCCGTCACCGTCATCGGGCAGGGCGAGGTACTCGACGCCGCCGTCGGCCAGGCGGATCCCGGCGGGCGTCAGAGGCGCCTTGCCGACGACCAGCAGGATCTTCGCCGCGTCGGCGCCGAGCACCTCGCGCTGTGCATCCAGGCGCTTGCGCAGACCGACCGCCTGGTCCAGCACGATCTGCGGCGGCACGCCCCATTTGTGCGGCTCGAGCTGCAGCGCGTCATTGTGCCACCAGGTTTGCTTGGTCAGCCGCTCCTGTACGCTCTTCAGATCGGCGTCGGCGAACCGCTGCCAGCCTGCGGTCTTGTCGAGCCCGAGCGAGGTATCGAGCAGGGCAGCCTGCAGCTGCATGAGGCCGGCCATCTCGGCGATGGTCTGCCGCGCGCGGTGACCGTTGAACAGCGAGCCGAAGGCGGTCAGCATGTTGCCGAACGTGTCGTCGCCGCTGAGCACCTGCATCGGTGCCCATGAGCCGCCGTTCGGCGTGCCGAGCATCAGCACGCGCGCGCCCTCCCGCGCCATCATGCGCTTCCAGGTCTCAGGGCGCTCGAGTTGCATGGCACGGGCGACCAGGCCGCCCATCGAATGGGCAACAATGCGGACCGGTTGCTGCGTAGCGTTGCGCGTCGCCAGCGAGGTGTCGATCGCACCGGCGAGGCGGCGCGCCTCATCCTCGATCGGACGGCGCCAGTCGAAGCTGAACGGGACGACTTCGTGCGTATCGGCGAGATAGTCGATGAAGTCGTCGTAGGACATGCCGATCGGTCCGTCCGGCTGCACATGGCTTGCCGTCTCCGGATCCCATTTCAGCTGGTCCAGGCCGTTTGCGAACCGCAGGCTCAGCCACACGCGCTTGCCGTCGACCTTGAGGTGCGACCCGAGAATTCCCGGCAGCACGAACACCGCTGGGCGCTCGTTTGCGTTGCCCGCGCGCGAACGCTGTGCGGCCCGCGCGGCGCGCGTACCGCTCGCGTCCTCGCCCGCCCACGACAACGGGCCGATCGGCTGAAATCCCTCCGGCTGGTCCTGCAGCAGCCCATTGGCGATCGCATCGGCGGTGCGTTCGTTGGCAAAGTAGTTGAAATGGGTGACCTTGCCGCCGCGATCGAGCAGGAAGCTCGCGGCGCTGTTGGTGCGCGGCGTGCCGCCGTACATCGAGCGGGTCTGCACCACCAGGTCGTTGTCCGTCCAGTAGAACGCGTCGGCGAGCAGCGTCTTCAGCCATGACAGGATCGAGTCGCCCTGGATGTCGCCGGCAACCACGCGCAGGTCGCCCGGCACGGCCTCGGCGGAAACGTTCAGCCACTCGGCGACCGGTCGGCCGGGCATCATCGCTTCCAGGCCGGGCAATTCGCTCGGATCGGTGCGCCGGCGCGCGATTTCGGACAGGAAGTCGACGAGCTCCGGCGCCACCGGAACGCTCGCCAATTGCAGGCCCCACTTCAGCACCGACAGATAGGCATCGAGGCGGCGCGACGCGAGCAGCGTGCCGCGGGCAGGGCAGGCGACGCGGACCATGCGCTCGACGCGAAACTGGCGCTGTCTGGCGAGCTTGGCGAGCGCATCGAGATCGGCGCGATGCTGGCTGTAGGCGTCCCCCTTGAACAGCGCCAGATCCTCGGGCCGCAGTCCTTGCCCCCCGGCGACCCGGGCCAGCGCTTCGGCCACCAGGCCCCCGCGGGAATGTGTGACCAGGTGAAGCCGGGCGCCATTGGGCAGCGTTTCGGCGAGCGTCAGCGCATTGGCAAAGGGGCTCGCTCCCACGGTCGGGTGATCGAGCGCGTAGACCCGGCCGCCATAGTGCTGGAACAAGGCCCGCACCCGCGCCGGATGCAGCGACCACAGCTTGCCGAAAGTGCTCGACGTCTCGACGAAGGTGCCGTGCGCGAGCACGAGCAGCGGACCCCCGTCCCCGACGGCCGGCACCTTGGCGAGCTTCTGCCCGCTGCCCTTCAGCTGCGGCAGCTCGTCCGCCGACAGTTTGTACACGCCGGGATCGACCTGACCGTCGAGCTTCTTCGTCGCTGCGGCAGTGATCATGTCCACTGCCTTGTCCTTGAACAGGCCGGTGACGACCTCGATGGCGTCGACCGCTGCTTCGCCCAGTCCGGCGAGCACGCCGCCGCGCGTCGTCGCGGCATCGAGACCGCGCCAGCTGAGCTGCGCCGGCACCACCACTTCGCCCTCGACCGGCGGTTCGGTCCCGCCGCCGCGCGCTGTCGGCGTCACCGCACCGACCTGCGCACGCAACAACTCGCGTGCGTTGTCCGGATGCAGGTAGAGCGCCGGGCCATTGGCAATGTGCAGGACCACGACATCGTCCCCGGGCCGAGCCGTGATGCGGACGGCCTCGGCGGCGGCGCGACGCGCCCCGACGCGCACTGCCGACTTGACGGTGCCGTTCAGCGTGGCCGAGGGCTGCCCCGACGACAGAACCGTGCCGGGGACGACGAACGTGATCTCTTGCACTTGCGTGGCCATCTATCTTTCCCAGGTGCTCTGGTGCAGCCGGCCGGCGGCGCGTCCGAGTGCGTGCTCCGCTTTCCCGAACGCGAAGCTTACAGACTAAGGTTGACGGGTTTCAACCAGAAAGAATATGAGACTGGGCACACGTCCGAGGCGCGGGATCCCCTTCAGTCGGGATTGCCCCGAGCCAGCGCCGCGAGCCGGTCGGCCAGCTGGTCGAGGCCCCAGCTGCGGACGAGCGCCGACGCGACCGCCCAGGTCGGCTTCTGTCCGCCGAGGGGAGGCAGCGGCGCCGAGGCGTCCATGGTGGCAATCGACCGAAACAGCCGCAGCATCTCCGCCTGTGTGGGAAAACGGCCGGCAGCGAGCACGCCGTCGAGCGTGCGGTATCGGCGCAGCAGGTCGGCGGCGCCCTTGGGGCCGACGCCGCGGGCGCCCGGCAGCTTGTCCGACGGGTCGCCGCGCAGCGCGATGAAGTCCGGCACCTGCGCGGGATCGACGCCGTAGCGCTCGCGCACCTCCGCCGGACCGATGCGCGCCATCTCGCCGGCGCGGACCGGGTAGAGGATGGTCGTCTTTCTGGACGCGAGCTGGAAGGTATCGCGGTCGCCGCTCGCGACCAGCGCGGTTCCGCCGCGCCGCTCCTCCGCGGCGACGGCGGCGGCGAGGAAATCGTCGGCCTCGTAGCCCGGCGCCTTGGCGTTGGCGAAGCCGCATGCGGCGACGAAGTCCGGCAGCACGTCGAGCTGCTCGACGAGGGCGTCATCGAACTCGCGGCCGCTCTGGTAGGCGGGAAATTGCTGGTGGCGCTCGGTCTCCACGCTCAGCGTGTCCCAGCCCACCAGAACGGCGCGCGGCCGCTCGGCCTGATGCAGGCGCAGCAGAAAGTTGGCGAAGCCCAGGATGGCGCCCGCGCCCTTGCCGTCGCGCCGCCGAATGGTTTTGGGCAATGCGTGATAGGAGCGGTGGGCAAACAAGTCGCCGTCGATGACCAGCAGGGGCCGGCGCGCGCCGGTTGGCTTCGGCGGCGGCGTCCTTCGCGCATCCGGCTTGCCGACCTTCGCCGGCGTCGGCTTGGCGCTGCGCCGGGCGATTCCGCGCCGCGGTTTCGGCTTGTTGCCCAGCACGATCCATGCCGGCGCATGGTCGCTGGCGTTCTCTTGCCCGCGCACCTCGCGGTCGACGCCGGCATCCTTGAGGCGGTCGGCGAGGTCGGGGCTCAGCAGCACGTGGTCGAGGCGGAGCCCCGCATCGCGCTCCCAGCGTCTGCGCTTGTAGTCCCAGTAGGTGTACATCGGCTCGTCCGGATGCAGTGCCCGAATGGCGTCCGCCCAGCCCTGCGCGAGCAGGCGCCGGTATGCGGTACGGCTCTCCGGCTGCAGCAAGGCATCGTCATTCCAGGATCTGGTCGGGTAGATGTCCCGGTCGGTCGGAACGACATTGTAGTCGCCTGCCAGCACCACGGGAACGCCCGCCTGGTAGAGTTCTGCGGCATGACGCCTGAGCCGCTCCAGCCAGGCGAGCTTGTAGGCGAATTTCGGCCCCGGCTGCGGATTGCCGTTCGGCGCGTAGATCGACGCGACGAGCACGCCGTTCACCGCGGCCTCGATGTAGCGGCTCTGCGTATCGGCAGGGTCGCCCGGCAGCTCGACGCGGGTCAGGACCGGGCTCGCGCCGCGCGCCAAAATGGCGACGCCGTTCCAGGTCTTCTGCCCGCGCCAGACCGGTTCGTAGCCGGCGCGCCGCAGCGCGTCGGCGGGAAACTCCGAGTCGGTGGCCTTGAGCTCCTGCAGGCAGACCACGTCGGGATTTGCCTCGCCGAGCCAGGCGAGCAGGTTCGGCAGCCGTCGTCTGATGTTGTTGATGTTGAAGCTGGCGATCTTCATGCGGGCGATGAGCCCGGTTGCCGGGAAGCCGCGGCGCTACAATCCGAGCCGCGCCATCATCGGCGCCGGGTAGCGGTCGCCCTGGGTGATGCCGGGCTTGAAGATATTTTCCAGCGCGGCGAGCGTGGCGGCGGACGGCTTGAGATCGACCGACTTGGCGTTCTCCTCCAGCCATTTTCGCCGGGCGCTGCCGGCGAGCGGAACCACCGGCGGCCGGCGCGACAGCAGCCAGGCGATGGCGAGTTGCGCCGGCGTGGAGCCTTCGCGGGCGGCGAGCTCCTTGAGCCCATCGACCAGCTTCTGGTTGCTCTGCGCATTGGCGCCCTGGAACCGCGGCATGTCACGGCGCCGGTCGTTCTGCGGGACTGCGTCGCCGGTCGGCGCGGCGGCGGTGAGGAAGCCGCGGCCGAGCGGCGCATAGGCCAGGAAGCCGATGCCGAGCTCGTGGCACAGCGGCAGGAGCTCGCTCTCCACGTCGCGCGTCCACAGCGAATACTCGGTCTGCAGCGCGGCAAGCGGATGCACCCGATGGGCGCGGCGGATGGTGGCCGGCGCCGCCTCGGAGATCCCCAGGTGAAGAATCTTGCCCTGCTGCTTCAGCCGCGCCATGGCGCCGACCGTCTCCTCGATCGGCACGCTCTCGTCGACCCGGTGGATGAAATAGAGATCGATGCGGTCGGTGCCGAGCCGCTTCAAGCTCTTGTCGCAGGCCTCGATCACATAGGCCGGGTTGCCCTTGGCGCCCGGCTTGCCGTCGGGCAGGCGGATATTGCCGAACTTGGTCGCCAGCACGTATTTGTCGCGCCGCCCCGAGAGCGCGCGGCCCACCAGCTCCTCGTTGGAGCCGTTCGCCCCATAGGCGTCGGACGTATCGATGAGATCGATGCCGAGCTCCGGCGCCCGCTGCAGCGTCGCGATCGCCTCGTCGGGATCCGGCACGCCGTAGATCGGCGTCATGCTCATGCAGCCGAGCGCCAGGGCCGATACGTCCAATGCTCCGAGCTTCCTGCGTTCCATCATGATCGTCACCGCGGTTGGATGAGAGAAGGCGAGAGGGGACGAGCCGGATCAGACTTGGCTCCAACCCGACGAGAGGGGAATTGTACACGGCGCGGCCGGCCGGAGTTTTGTGGTGCCTGTTCCGCTGCTATCGCATCGCCGCGGCCGCAATGGCGTCTCCCATGTCCCGGGTGCCGGCCTTGCCTCCCAGGTCCCTGGTCAGGTTGTCGCCGGCGACGACGGTCGCGTCGACCGCGCCCTGGATGCAGGCCGCGGCGGCGGTCGCCTTCGGCTCGCCGTGCTTGCGGCCGAGCCATGCGAGCAGCATCTGGCCCGACATGATCATCGCGTAGGGATTGGCGATGTTGCTGCCGGCGATGTCGGGTGCCGAGCCGTGGGTCGCCTGCGCCATGGCCTGGCGCTCGCCGACGCAGAGGCCGGGCGCCAGCCCGAGCCCGCCGACCAGCCCGGCGCCATCGTCGGTGAGGATGTCGCCGAACTGGTTGGTGGTGACGACGACGTCGTATTGCTGCGGCTTCATCACCAGCTTCATCGCGATGGTGTCGACCATCACTTCCTCGAAGGTCACGTCGGGATACTCGCGCGCGACCTTGCGGCATTCCTCGGCGAACATGCCGCAGGCCAGCCGGTAGACCGGCTCCTTGTGCGCCGCCGTGACCTTCTTGCGCTGTCGCGTGCGCGCGATCTCGAAAGCTTCGCGCGCGACCCGGCTCGATCCCTTGCGGGTGATGACGCGCATGGCGACGGTGATGTCGTCGTTCGGGCGGAATTCCGGCGCGCCGGCAACCACCGTCTCCGAGTACAGCATTCCCTCGGTGAGCTCGCGCAGGAAGACGATGTCCACGTCCTTGTGGATCGAGGCGACGCCCGGATAGGAACGCGACGGGCGAACCGCGGCAAACAGCTCGAACCTCTTGCGCACCGGCGGCATGACCCAGGTGGGGTCGTTGCGCGGATAGGCGGCATGCCCGATCGGCCCCATGATCCAGCCGTCGAGATTCTTCAGCGCCGCCTCGGTGATCGCCGGAAGCGTGTTGCCGTGCTGCTCGTGGCCGTTTCTGCCGATCGGAAGCTCTTGCCAATCGATGACGAGTCCGGTCCGCGAGGCCGCCGCCTTCATCACCTTGACGCATTCGGGGACGACCTCGTGCCCGATGTCGTCGCCCAGGAGAATTCCGATCTTCAAGCTGGGATCTCCTCTCCGGACGCCGTCGTTGATGCAACCATCATGGCCCCTGGCCGGGGCGCCGAACCGGCCTCTGCCTCGGCGGAAAATGCTCTTGCACCCGCAGCCGAGCCCGGCGCACTCACCGGCCGCTCGCGGTCCGACGGCACGATCACGTGGTCCCGTTCGAGATCGCCGATCCGGCTGCAGCCGAGAATCCCCAGCGTGCGGTCCATCTCGTCACGCAGGATCTCGATCGCCCGCGCCGCCCCCGCCTCGCCGGCCGCGGCCGCACCATAGAGCGTTGCACGCCCGATCAGGACCGCCTTCGCACCGAGGGCGAGCGCCTTGACGATGTCGCTGCCGCGGCGATAGCCGCTGTCGACGAGCACCGTCAGCCGCGAGCCCACCGCGAGCGCGATCTCGGCGAGCGCGTCGATCGGCGCCAGCGCACTGTCGCAAACGACACCGCCATGATTGGACACGACGATGCCGTCGGCCCCGCGTTCGGCCGCGCGGACGGCGTCGTGCACGTTCAGGACACCCTTCACGATGAGCTTTCGCGGCCACATGTCCCGCAGGATGCCGAGATCGTCCCAGGTCAGCGAGTCGTTCTTGTCGATCGGGTTGCCCAGCGGCCGGACCATCACCTTGGCACCCGGATCGCTGGTGAAATTCTCCGGCTTCAGCATCCCGGTCGTCAGCCAGTGACGGCCGACGACGTCGACGAGCCAGCCTGCATGACGCAGGAGGTCGATGACGTTGCGCGCGGTCAGCGTGACCGGAATGGTGAAGTCGTTGCGTATGTCGGCCTCGCGCTTGAGCGGGATGATGCTGTCCACGGTAACGATCAGCGCCTCGAAGCCGGCTGCCCGGGCGCGCTCCACGATCCGGTACGACATGTCGCGGTCGCGCCACATGTAGAGCTGGAACCACTGCTTGCCGCCGGCTTCCCGCACGACCGTTTCCATCGCGGTGGTTGCCGAGCTTGCCAGCGTGAACGGAATGCCGGCCTGGGCCGCAGCGCGAGCCAGCGCGATCTCGCCCCGATAGCACATCAGGCCGGCGGGCCCGGTCGGCGCGATGACGATCGGAAGTTTTTGCGGTTGGCCGAGCAGGGTGGTCTCGAGGTTGCGCCCGGAGATGTCGCGCAGAACGCGCGGCCGCAGCTTGATGCGCTCGAGCGCGGCCCGGTTGTTGCGCAGGCCGATATCGTCCTCGCAGCCGCGGTCGATGAAGTCGAAAAGGCCCCGGGGAAGCCGGCGGCGCGCCATCTCCCGGAGATCGAAGATGTTGAGCGCGCTTCGCGACAGATCCGTCACGTGAGGCTCCTGTGATGGCGGGTCACGCGGGCAGCGACAAGATCGCGATCGCACGCAAGCGTCCGGCCCGCTGGTCGCGTGGTGGGAGCAATCCCATGCTCCCGACTTCGCGGCAATCGAATTGGCTTGCTGTTGCGGCAAGCGGAACACTATCGAGTTCGTCGTCCCCCGCCAAGCGGCGAAGCGTGCGACACGGAGATGCTGATGATAATGGGCTTCAACAAGCTTGAGATTGCCGACATCCTCATCGATTGGATCGGCGCGCTCCCGCGGCGCTTCGCGGGAGCCGGGGGCTCGCCTCGGCGCTCGACAACGGCGGATTGCACTCCCCTTCGCGGCTACTTTTGCGCCTTGTCGCCGGTGCAACAAAACAAGTTTTGACGATGGGTGGAATTGGAAGTACGTTTTTTTGCAACGACGGCACAAAAAGCCGACTGGCCGCCCGAACGGACGGCGACAACAGAAACAATGGGGAGGAGACGATGGCGGGAGCCTTCGCGAAGTCGCTCGTCCGGCTGGCGGGTCTCGTGGTTGCAGCCGGGATCGTGTGTTCCGCCGCTCCGGCAAGCGCCGAGAAGATCACCCTCAAGATCGCTTCCGGACACAATTCGAGCTGGCACTTCATTCAGCTGACGCAAAACTACTTCATGCCGGAGGTGAAGAAGCGCGTCGAGGCGAAGAGCAAATACCAGATCGAGTTCATCGAGGGGTTCGCCGGCTCGATGGTCAAGGCGACGGAAGTCTTGAAGGGGCTCGAGTCCGGCATCATCGATATCGGCATCTACTGCATCTGCCACGAAGGCCAGAGACTGGCACTGCAGAACTTTCCGATGTACCTGCCGTTCGGACCGACCGATCCCGACATTTCCGTCAAGGCGACGCGCAAGGTGTACGAGGCCGTTCCCCAGCTCGTCGAGATATACGAGAAGAAGCACGGGCAGAAGCTTCTCGCGCTCGTGCCGTTCGACACCTACACCTTGATGTCGCGCTTTCCCATCGCCGGCCCGGCCGACGTGAAGGGCCGCAAGGTCGGCGGCGCCGGCCCCAACATGTTCTGGGTCGAGAATGCCGGCGCGATTCCGCTGACCGTGACCGGACCGGAGGTCTACACGTCCTTCCAGAGCGGACTGATGGACGCCGTCATCGGTTTCGTCAGCATCATGGATACGCTTAAGCTTTACGACGTCGCTCCCTATCTGGCCCACGTCGGGTTCGGCGCCATGACCAACACCAACCTGAATATCAGCATGCGCACCTACAACCGCCTGCCGGGCGAGGTGCGGGACATCATCGTGGAGGTCGGCCGCGACATGGAGGGGCGCGCAGGGACGTTCACCGAGGAGGTCTACGAGAAGTATCTCAAGATCGACAAGGCGAACGGCGCGAAATTCGTCGATGTCAGCCCGGAGAACCGCAGGGCGTGGGCCGAGCTGCTGGCCAACTCGCCCGGTCAGATTGCCAAGAAGATCGAGTCCGAGACCGGCCTGCCGATGCGCAAGGTCATGAACACCTACATCGAGGCGACCGAGGCGGCCGGGCACCGGTGGCCGATCCGCTACAAGATCGATTGAGGATCGGCGCGGCGGCGAAGCCACGGTGTCGAGCCGATACGCCGCTCGCGCAGTTCCGCGCCACCGCAGCAACCCGAGCGTTCCATGACCAAATTCCTGCGCGCGATCGATACGCTGACGAAGGCCACGATGGTGTTCGCGGCCTTTTGCGCGTTCGGCATGGCGTTCCTCATCCTGACCGACGTGATCGCACGCAACACCGGCCATCGTTTCGTCGGCGTTCCGGAATATGTCAGGAACACCCTGATCGTCATCATTTTCCTGCAGCTGCCTTATGCGGTGCGCATTCGCAGCATGCTGGCGGTCGACATCTTCGTCAGCACGTTGCCTCAGTTCATCCGGGCGCCTTTGGCGGCCATCGGATATCTCCTCGGCGTGGCGTTCTTCGGCGCTCTTGCCGCCGGCGCCTTCGGGCCCGCCGTCGACGCCTGGGTGAAGGGCGAATACGAGGGCGAGGGAGTGGTCGAGGTCGCTGCGTGGCCGGCGCGATTTGCCATCGTGTACGGCTCCGCGCTTGCCGCGTTCCACTATGCCATGCGCGTCGTCGACGTCGTCGGATGGCGGGAGCTTCGGCCTGCCTCCGCGGAATTCCCCGCTGCGGATTAGCGGCTGTGCCGGCGGCGCGGGCGCCGATCGCCGTCGGAACGGGGGCGATGCAACGAGCCGGAGCCTGTCCCGATCCGATTTGAACGGGATCTGCCCTGGAGAAGAGGAGCGAGAGGGCAGACATGGGGCCGATCACTTGGATTCTCGTCGGCATTCTCCTTCTCCTCGTGTTCGCAGGAGTCGAGGTCGCGATCTGCCTCGGCGTCGTCAGCTTTCTCGCGCTCTACATTTCGACGCAGGATTTTGCCCTGAGCCTGAACTTCATCAGCAGCACGGCCTACGAGGCCCTGCGGGAATACCTGTTCGCCGTGGTCCCGCTGTTCCTGCTGATGGGCGAGTTCATCGCCCGCTCCGGGGTCGCATCCGATCTGTTCTGGGCGATCGACCGCCGGCTCAACCGGCTGCCGGGCCGCTTCGCCTACGCCACCGTGCTCGGCAATGTCGTATTCGGTTTCGTCACCGGGACCAGCGTGGCGTCGGCGACCACGTTCACCAGCATCGCCTACCCGCAGATGACGCGATACGGCTACAACCCGGCATTCTCGCTGGGCATCATCAGCGGCAGTGCCTGTCTCGGCATGCTGATACCGCCGAGCCTGCTCATGGTCGTGTGGGGAATCCTGACCGATCAGTCGATCGGGCACCTTTTCCTGGCCGGCATCGTGCCCGGACTGCTGCTGGCCAGCATGATGATGATCTACATCCTCGGCGTATCGCTCGTCCGTTCCGATCTCGTCGGCAACGCTCCATCGCGCCGCATGTCGTTGTCGGCCGAGGCGACGGCGGCCGCCCCGGATTCCATGGTGGCGGGCGCGGCGCCCGGCCGGTTCGATCTGTTCGTCAGCATGGTGGGATTCCTCGCCATCATCTTCGGCGCGCTCGGGGGAATCTGGGTCGGCTTCTTCACTCCGACCGAAGGCGCCGGCGTCGGGGCGATCATCGCGCTGGTCGTCGGCCTCATCAAGGGCATGCGATGGTCGGCGATCTACCAGACGATTCTCTCGGTCGGACGTTCCGCCACGCCGCTGATGGTTATCGTGTTCGCGGCGCAGCTCTACTCGCGCACGCTGTCGATGAGCGGCATCGGCATCACGCTGCAGAATGCCATGCTCGGCAGCGGTCTGCCCCCATGGGGCATCATCCTGTTCATGATCGGCGTGTGGTTCGTG
This sequence comes from uncultured Alphaproteobacteria bacterium, assembly GCA_963755055.1. GTDB lineage: Bacteria > Pseudomonadota > Alphaproteobacteria > Rhizobiales > Xanthobacteraceae > AP-16. Next base: position 26,856 of record CAVWIS010000024.1, read on the forward strand.
CTGGGGATGCTGATCAATTCGATCTCGATCATGCTGCTGACCGTGCCGATATTCGCACCGGTCGCGAAAACGCTGGGGCTCGACCCGATCGTTTTCGCCATGGTGGGGATACTGACGATCGAGGCCGGCCTGCTGACACCTCCGTTCGGCATCATCGTGTACGCCGTCAAGGCGGTGGTGCCAGATGACAGCATCTCGATGCGGACGATCTTCTACGGCTCGACTCCGTTCTGGGTCATGCTGCTGCTGATCATCCCGATCATCATGGCATTCCCGGTCACCGTGACGTTCCTGATCTCGGTTTTCGCCGCCCTGCGGTGACCGGCCAGTCGGCGGCGACCCCGACCGGGCCACGCGACGGATGAAACCCCTGCAGGGAGACCTGGATGGCGCGCTTCTGTCCCAATCTGTACCACCAGTTCACCGAGCTCGATATTCGCGACCGTTTTTCCGCCGCGGCGAGGCTCGGCTTCGATGCCGTCGAATGGCATTTCCCGCACCAACTCCCCAAGACCGAGCTCAAGACGCTGCTGCGCGACAACGGCCTGCGGTTCATCTATGGCGTCGTTCCGGTCGATTGGACCAAGGGGGAATACGGGCTCGGCGGACAGCCGGGCCGCGAGGAGGAGTTCCGGCGTGCCGCCGATATCGGGCTGGACTACGCGTCGCATTGCGATTTCTGGTCGCTGCAGGTCGGCCATGGCGGGTTGCCGAAGGGGGTCGAGCGGCAAAAGTGCATCGAGACGTTCGCGCGCAACGTCGGATATGTATGCGAGCAGGCCAGGGGGACGGACCTCAAGGTCGTCATCGAGCCGGTCACTACTGCGCGTTTCAATCTGCCCTTCGTGTTGAGCACCATGGAGCAGGGCGCCCAGGTGCTGCGGCTCGTCGACGACGACAGACTGAGGCTTGTTTACGACACCTACCATTTGCGCATGGAGGAGACCGGCACGCTCAGCGGAATTCTCGACGCTTACTGGCCGGTGATCGGCCATGTGCAGATCGGAAACGCGCCGACGCGCAACGAGCCGGGGGTCGGGGAGGTGGATCTGCACTACATCGTCGAGCAGTTGGACGCCCGCGGCTATGACGGCTGGATCGGGCTGGAATACGATCCGTCGCGGGACACCTGGTCGAGCCTGATGTGGGCCAGCCGATATGGATATCCGATCCGGCCGCGCGGCGCCGCTTGACGCCATGCCCGAGAGCGCAACCGACATCGTGATCATCGGCGCGGGGCACAACGCGCTGGTTGCCGCAGCCTATCTGGCCAAGGCGGGCCTGTCGGTGACCGTTCTGGAGGCGCGCGGGACGATCGGTGGCGGCACGGTGACCGAGGAGCTGACAATCCCCGGCTTCCGCCACGACACGTTCTCCACCGGCCATCCGTGGCTGCTGACCAATCCGATCTACACGGCGGACGATCTCGGCATTTTTCGCGACGGGCTCTCCTATGTGGGCAGCGACCCGATCGTGGTCGTGCCGTTTCCGGACGGCGAGAGCATCACCGTGTGGCGCGACAAGCACCGTACCGCCGCCGAGCTTGCACGTTTCTCCCAGGCGGATGCCGCCGCCTGGCTGCGGCTCCACGACGAATGGCCCAGGCTTCTGCCGGCCCATATTTCGCGCACCGTCCATGCACCCGGCCAGATGCCCGAACCGACGGATCCCGAGATCGAGGCGAGGTATCGGGCCTATGTCGCGCGGAGCTGCTGGGACGTCGTGCACGAGCGCTTCGAGAGCTGGCACGTGCGCGGCATGGTGCTGTGGTTCGGGATGGTCGTGGTGCAGCCGATCGACCGGCCCGGAACCGGCCTCTACCCGCTGTCGGTGCCGGTCGGCTGGTCGGAGTATGGTTGGCTCAACGTGGTGGGCGGGGCGATCCGGCTGCCGGAGAGCCTCGCGCGCGTCGTCACGGCGCATGGCGGGCGCATCTTGACGGACGCCAAGGTCGAGCGGATTCTGGTCGAGGGCGGGCGCGCGGCCGGTGCGCGGACGTCGGACGGCAGGACGTTCACGGCGCGCAGGGCGGTGATCTCCTCGATGCATTTCACCAGCCTGCCGAAGGCCCTGTCGGTCGGGTTGCCGCAGGAGTTCACCGCGGGTGTCGCCCGCTGGCGGTCCGGCCCATCGCTGTTCGTCGTGCATCTTTCGGTGAATGCCAACCAGCGCGTCCGCACGAGCGAGGGCTCGATCGCGGCCGTGCTCGGCGCCCAGTCGACGGTCGAGGGCGTGGCGCAGCAATTGAAGGATACCGCCGAGGGCCGCATCTCGACGCACCAGCCGTTCATTCTGGCGGCCTGCTCCACGTGGATCGATCCCTCCCGCGCACCGGAAGGCAAAGGGACGGTGAAGGTGATCACCTACGCGCCCTATGCACTCGCCGGGGATCCCCAGTGCTGGGACGACATGAAGGCGGACTACGCAAATTTCCTCGTCGAGGAATATGCGAAGCTCGTGGTCGGATTCGCGCCCGGGGACGAGCTCGGCCGCTTTGTGAGCAGCCCGATCGATATCGAGCGGACCAATCCCTCCTATCATCGCGGCGCGGCGCAAGGAGGCGAGATGCTTCCGGATCAGATGGGTCTCGACCGGCCGGTGAGGGGCTGGGCAAACTACCGAATGCCCATCGCGGGCCTCTATCAGACCGGCACCTCGGCGCATCCCGGCGGCCCGGTCTCGGGTTGGCCCGGCCGACACGCGGCGCGAGCCGTCCTGGAAGACCTGCAGATCGATTGGCGAAAAGTCCTGGAGCCCGCCACCTCGTCGGGGCCGGTCGTTATTCCCGTCACCGATACCAGCAGGTTCTGAAGGCCAGGCTTGGGGACACCGTACTTGCCCCAACTTGAATCGGATGGCCGGCGGGCGCAGGAATGACAGCGCGACCGGCGTGAGGCGATTCGGCCTGTCGGAACGCGCGAGCCGCGGCGCCTGAGGGGTCGGCTCGGCAAATGCCGGCCTTCGGCGAGCTTGGTTGCTCGGAGCCCGTATCCGGCGCGCGCGTGTGCTCGTTCCAGAGCGTCTTGCAGACATTGGTGCCCGGTCGAGACCGACCGCTCCAATCAGGCATTTGTTTGCCGGCGCCTTGGCCAAATGCGGCGGCTCGGATCGGGGCGATCCGAGCGGGGGAGGGACTGGGAATGGGGCGGCACCTTCGGGCTATCCGGCAGATTTCGTCGCAACGAGCTGATGGCTGGCGTCAGCCAGATCAATGGAGACGGCGCGCGGCGCCCAGGGCCGCCGCGACGGCGATGATCGGGGCCGTGGCTCTGCTGGGCGCCGCGGTCGTTCCGGCGAACGCACAGTTCAGGACCATCACCGATTTCGGCGACAGCTATGCGGATACCGGTTTTGCTCCGGGCGGAGCCATCCGCCTCCTGGGCTTTCCCTGCCCGGCGGGCCCGCCCTTGGCTCCCACCTGCCGGTTCACCGGCGGCACGAACTTCGTCGAACTCGCTGCAATCCATCTATGGCCTGCCGACCGCCACCAATTACGCCTTTGGCGGGGCACGCACCGATACCACCAATACCATCGGCATTCCCGGGACCGGCTTCGTCCAGGAGCTCGCCAACTTCGCCGCCAGCGGAACGCGCTTCACCGATCGCGATCTCATCGCCATCTCCATCGGCGGCAACGATCTCTCCGCCATCTCCGATGCCGCTCTGATCCGCACGAGCGCGATCGCGTCGGCACAGAACGCCGTCGCCGGCGTGCAGCAGCTGGTGGCGGCCGGCGCCCGCAACATCGCCTGGCTCAGCACGGGCAGCTCGAAATGGTTCCCCGACCCGCCGACGGGCGCGGGCGGCCTGGTGTTCACGGGCGCGCAGCATGACGAGTGGGCGAACACCTACTACCAGCAGACCCAGCAATTGCTGGCGCCGCTGGCGCGCTCGGGGGTTCGCATCTTCCTGTTCAACTTCGGAATCCTGCAGGAGCGCATCGCGGCCAATCCGGGCCAGTACGGTTTCGCCAGCGCCGGCGGATGCCAGGCTGTGCTCGGCCAGGCGAACTGCCTGGCGGCCTCGTATGCGGTGCAGAACAGCTTCTTCTATTTCAACGCGGTCCACCCGACCAGCGCCGCCATGGCGCTGATCGCGACCTACATGGCCAACCAGATCGATGCGCCGACGACCGTGGTTCCCCAGGGCGGGATTGCCGGCGGCATTGCGGCGAATTTCGCCACCTCGGTGTTCGGGCGTCTCGACGCCTATCGGACTTTCCAGGCATTCGCGCCCGGCTCCGGGATGGCGATGTCGCGGGCCATGCCGACCAAGGCCCCGATCGCGCCGGAGAGCCGGTGGTCGGTCTATGGGGATGCCAACTACGGCAGGGGCAGCCTGGAGCGCCAGGCTTTCGGCGCGGGCTACGACTATCAGGCGGTCGGCGGCACCATCGGGATCGAGTACCGGGTCGATCCGAAGCTGCGGGTCGGGGCGGTGTTCGGCTACTCGGCGCCCGACGTGAAGCTCGACGTCCAGAACGCTCACGACCGCATCAACTCCTTTCAGTTTGCCGGCTATGGCTCGTTCACTGACATCAACTGGTTCGCCGACGCGCTCGTCGCCTACGGCCACCACCACTACGACCTCGACCGCCAGGGCGTGATCGACCTCGTGCGTGGCACCACCGGCGCCGACACGTTCACCGCAGCCGGTCGCGCCGGCTACCTCGTCGACGCCGGGCCGGTTCGCATCGGCCCGATCGCCGGCCTCGCCTACACCCGTGCCGTCGTCCAGCCCTATACGGAGACCGGCGACATCCTGATCACCATGGCGGTCGACCGGCAGGCGCTCGACAACCTGACCGGAGACGCCGGGCTGCAGCTGCGGTTCCCGTTCGTGCTGGGCACCGGTCTGTACAGTCCGTTCATCAATGTGACCGCCGAGCATGATTTCCTCGGCTCCGGCCGCACCGTGACCACCACCCAGGTCACGACGCCGCTGCTGCCGGTGCTCACCGCGATCCCCGACCGGGCTCGCACCTACGGAAGAGTCGCCGCCGGCATCGCCGCGATCATCTCCGGCAATGTCAGCGCCACCGTGAATGCCTCGACCACCTTTGCCCGCGACGGCGGCAACGACGCCGCGGTCAGCAGCGGGATCAAGGTGGCATTCTAGCGCGCGTCCGCCGCGGCGAGCCGGTCCGATATCGCCGTTCCGCGTTGGCGCTGCCGCCGGAGCGCCGGGCGGTGGCGCGAAAGTCTTGATCTGGCGCAATGCGCCAAGCCGTCTCTTGCCCACCAATCAAGCGGTGTGACAAGGGAGGCTCTCATGACGCCTCGTCGATCCTGCTTCGTCCTCGTCGTTCTCGGCACCTTCATCGTCCCGCAGCCGGGCCTCGCTGGCGAGAACTGGCCCGACTCCATCGACCAGTACGTCACGCAGGTCCGCAAGACGGTCGATACGACGGACATGGACGGCTACCTGGCGGTGGTGAAGAATCCGAACGGCGCGCTGCTGCTCGACGTGCGCGAGGAAATCGAGTTCAAGGCCGGACACGTCCCCGGCGCGGTCAACGTTTCCCGCGGACGTCTGGAGTTCCGGATCTGGAAGTCGCTCGGCTTTCCCGGCACGATCGACTTGAACCGCAAGATCTACGTGCAGTGCGCGACTGGCGGTCGCGCCACGCTGGCGGCCAGGCAGCTCAAGGATATCGGCTTTACCAACGTCACGGCCGCCGTGATGGATCTGGGCGACTGGCAGAGAAGGGGGCATCCCTTCGTCAAGGACGAGGGCCGATAGAGCGCGGCCCTGCGGCACGGATCGCATCCGCCGCCGTGGCGCACGGCAGGGAACAATCCGGCAGTCGAGGCGTTGGCGCACAAACATCGAGGTGCTGCCATGCCCACATCCTCCCCCCGACAGCGCAAGACCGCGGGTCGCGTCATGCACGAGTTCAAGCATGGCGAGCTCAAGAGCGGCCGCGGGGGAAAGGGCGGCAAGGTGAAGAGCCGCCGCCAGGCCATTGCGATCGCGCTCAAGGAATCCGGCGCCTCGAAGGATGAGAGCGCGAGGAAGAACAAGCGGAATCTCGCCAGGACCGAGCGCAAGGAGGCCCGCGGCGAGACCTATCAGCAGGAACGCGAAGGCAGGTCGCGGGTCGGCGCCCGCGGGCGCCGGGAAAGCAGCCCCGCCATGGGCGGAGGGAACGCGACGAAAATAACGGCGCGCGGCCGCAAGGCGGCCGGCGCGAGGGCGCGGAACGTGGGCGGCACCACCAAGGCGGCGCTTTATCGGCGCGCCAAGGCGCGGTCGATTCCCGGCCGTTAAAAATGACCAAGCAGCAACTGGAAAATGCCCTTACGTGAGCCGCGCCCTGTGGCCGCGGGCCCCGACGCGGCCAATACGTGTCGTGCCCGAAACCGCTTTCGATGCCCTCGGAGGCGAAGGCCGGCCGGGCGGGTCTGTCACATGAGGATGACGGGCCCGCCCTGCCGTGACTGCGTGCGCGCATCCGATGGTGCCATGCCGTAGCGCCGGCGAAAGACGCGGTTGAAATAGGAGACGTCGCCGAAGCCGCAATCGTAGGCGATGGTGCTGATCTTGTCGCCGTCGCGGCGCGGGTCGGTCAGGATGCGGTGCGCCAGCGCCAGACGCTGCGCCAGCACGTAATCGGTCAACGTCGTTCCTTCGGTCTCGAACAGCCTTTGGATGAACCGCGGCGTGCAGCGGTGGCGGGCGGCGAGCGCCGCCACCGACAGGTCGGTGCGGCCGGGATTCTTGGCGATGTCCTGCTTGATTGCGCGCAGCCGCGCCGCCTGCAGGCCGCGGCCCTGCGCCACCTCGGCGGCGTCCGACGTGGCTCCGATCGCCACCGCCATGAGGTCGCGAACGTGAGTGGCGATGAGATGCGGCAGCTCGCCGCCGGCCATCACCTGCTCGTCGCGGGCGACGCCGACATAGTGCGTCAGCAGCTGCAGCGCCCTGGTGTCGCGCGGGATGCGGCGCAGATAGCGATCCTCCATGCCGGCCACCAGCGGCGCGAGCCGCGCCCGCGCGCAGCACAGTGCGAGCCTCCTGCCGGGCGGGCGATGGGCGAAACTGCCGGGCTCCGTCAAGGACAGGAGCGTGGCATCGCCGTCGCCGAGTTCGATCTCCCGGCGGCCCTGGGATATGACATTGGCCCCTCCCAGGTTGACCACCAGGGCGACGCTGTCGTCGCCGTCGGCGCGTGTCTGCAGCGCTCCGCGTTTGCCCGAGCACTGCATCGTCCCCGCCAGCACCTGAAGGCCGGGCAGGGGCCGCAGCGTCAGATCGGCCACGAACGGGACGTCGTGGAAAGGCTTGACGTCGTAGTTCACTCGCAGCCGCTCGAAGAATTCCTGAAACACCCGGAGCCGCTCGGGCTCCGGCACCCGTGCGAGCGACAAGGACAGTGGCCCCGGGGCGGCCGGCCGCGAGCCGAGCCGCAAGTCGGGAACGCGCGATCGCCGCCTGGTCAGATTGCGCATGGCCGGCACCTCGGCTTGCGCTCGCGCCGTTCCCCCCGAGGGGGGCCGGCGGTGTGCAGCGACGCAAAGGTCGTCGATGTTGGCATTTCGTTGCCTCCTCCGCACGCTTCTCACATGAGGATGACGGGCCCGCCTTCTCGCGATTGCGCCCGCACGTCCGACGGCGCCTGGTCATAGCGCCGGCGAAAAACGCGATTGAAATAGGAGACGTCGCCGAAGCCGCAATCGTAGGCGACCGCGCTGATCTTGTCGCCGGCGCGGCGCGGGTCGGTCAGGATGCGGTGCGCCAGCGCCAGGCGCTGCGCCAGCACGTATTCGGTGAACGTCGTCCCCTCGGTCTCGAACAGTCTTTGGATGAAGCGCGGCGTGCAGCGGTGGCGGACGGCAAGCGTCGCCACCGACAGATCGTCCTGGTCGAGATTCTCGGCGATGTCCTGCTTGATGGAAGCGAGCCGCGCCGCCCGCAAGCCGCGGTCCTGCGCCGCCTCCGCGGCGTCCCGGGTCGCCCCGATCGCCAGCGCCATGAGGTCGCGGAGGTGAGCGACGACGAGCTGCTGCAGCTCGCCGCTGGCGATGGTCTGCTCGTTCCGCGCGACGCCGATATAGTCGGTCAGGAGCCGCAGCGCCTGCGTTTCGCACGGTATGCGGCGCAGATGGCGATCGTTCAGTCCGGCGACCAGCGGAGAGAATTGCGCCCGTGGACAGCGCAGCGCCAGCATGCCGCCCGGCGGACGGTGCGTGAAGCTGCAAGGGTCCGCCAGCGACACCAGGGTGGCGTCGCCGTCGCCGAGCACGATCTCCTGCCCACCCTGGGAGAGCAGATACGGACCTCCCAGGTTGACGATCAGGCCGATGTCGTCGTCGGTGCCGTCGGCGAGCATGTCGCGCGAGCTGCGGTCGGCCGAGCCTTGCCACCTGCCCAGCAGGAACTGCAGGCCGCGCAGCGGCTGCAGCGTCAGGTCGGCTTCGAACGGGATGTCGTCCGAGGGCTTGATCTCGTAGCGCAGCCCCAGGCGGCCAAAAACCTCGCGAAACATGTTGGGCCGCTCATGCTCGGGCACGCGCGCGAGCGAGATGGGGAACGGTCCCGCTCCGGATGGCCGCGAGCCGAGCAGCAACTCGGGAGTGGGCGACGGGTATCCGGCCAGATCGCTCATGGCCGGCACCGTGGGTCACGCTGAGGCTTTGCTTGATCAGATCGGCGGGTCTTTTCGACCTGTCGCCGCGTACTGGCCCTCGATATTGTCATTGGCCGTTTCCTTCGGCATACCTCCCCGACTTGGCCGGAACTCATAATCGTACAATGTTTCCATTTGTTGTCTTCGCGAGGCGCTTTGTTTCGCGGTGCCCGAAGTTCATGTCGTCACCTGCCGGGCGAAGAAACATTCCGCGCCGAGCGCATCATCGGCAAGGCCGACCTCACAGGTGCACCGGTTCGCCGGCATCCCTTCGGGCTGCGGAAATGCCTGCCGTCGTCGCTGCGCGTTTCAAGGCGCGGCGACGCAGATGACGATGAAAGAGATGAGTGGTGCGATAAAGCAGCCGGAAGGGGCGGACCTCGCGGGAGACCCTCGGCGACGCTCAGCGCGATCCGATGATCCGCGTCCAGCCGACCCGGCGCAGTTTTTCGCGGTATGCCGGCGTGTTCTCGGGCCGCTGCATGAGGGTCAGATCGGCGAAAGCCTGATCGAAATCGGCTTTGGTCCTGAGCACCGGCGCGGCGTCGATGCGCGGCATCACGGTCGCGGTTGCGGGCTGATCGACTTCCGCGGTCGTCGTCGCAGTCACCTGGGGGTCGACCGGCCGAGGGATGTTCGACCATGCGATGGTCGATCCGACGACGAGGCAACCGACAAAAGCAGCCACAAAAAGATTGAAAGGTTTACGCGACATCGATGCCTCCGCCCCGGGGCATTGCCCCCATTTTGGAGTTTGTCGCGGCCACCAGGGCAAAGGTTCAATCGGGACGGTAGAATCTTCAGGCCGGTCCTCGGCCCCGGCCATCCCCGCCGCCACGGGCCGCGCAAAGCCGGGGATCCGTTCCGAAAGGACTTGAAATCGGCGGTTGTTTCCGGCACGCCATCCCGTTATCCACTGGCCGGGTACAACCCGCTCGCAAGGAGTTTTCCGATGTCGCCGGCAGCACCGCGCGCTACCCCGATCGATGGCGATAAGCTGGAGGACATCGTCGGGTTCTGCCTCTCCGGCGGTGGTTATCGCGCCATGCTGTTTCACGCGGGCGCGATTTTCCGCATGAACGAGCTCGGGCTGCTCCCCAGGCTGGCCCGCATCTCGAGCGTGTCCGGCGGCTCGATGACGGCCGCCGCACTGGCGCTGGCCTATCCGAAATTTCAGTACGATCAGGCCGGCCGAGCAACGAACCTGCGGGCCACGTTCCTCCAGCCGGTGCTCGACCAGGCCGGCAACTCGATCGACGTCGGCGCCGGCTTCGCCGGCATCAACCCGTTCGCATCGGCGGCAGGCGAGGCGGCGAAAAGCTACAATAAGAACATCACCAAGGGAGCCCGCCTGTCGGTTCTGCCGGCAACGCCCCGGTTCGTGTTCAACGCGACCAGCCTGATGACGGGCGCGACGATGCGGTTCCGGTCGGACTATGTTGCCGATTATCATATCGGGCAGTTGCGGGGGGTCGACATATCGCTGGCCGAGGTGGTTGCCGCCTCGTCGGCATTCCCGCCGGTGCTGTCGCCTTCTGTTGTCGATATCTCGACCGGCTCTCCGGTCGATCCCGCCGGGATGGGGCCGCTGGCAAGGCCGCCCTACACCAAGACCGCGGTGCTCACCGATGGCGGGATCTATGACAATCTGGGCACGGAGACGGTGTGGAAGCGCTGTCGGACCGTCCTGGTGAGCAATGCCGGGAAGCCGTTCGGCTTCGAGGAGAACCCGGCCCACAACTGGTTGCAGCAATCGCTGCGCGTGATCGACATCACCATGGATCAGTCGGAGGATCTGCGCGAGCGGATCCTCGTGCACGCCTACGAGATCGGTGCCCGGATGGGCGCCATGTGGGGGCTCAGCTCCGGACTGAACGATCCGGCCGAGCGCCCGCCGCTCCTGACCGCCGGGGAGTTTTCCGACGTGCAGAAAATCCCGACCCGGCTGACGCGTTTCTCAAAAACCGACCAGGCCCTCGTGCTGAAGGCCGGCTACGCTCACGCGACCTCCCGCATCCGGAAATATTACACGCCGGCCAAAGGCGGTCCCGTCGATGTGCCGGATGGGGCCTGGCCAACGCCGTGACGAAGGCGTGGCTCAAGGGCGACGATCCCGTCGTCCATTAGCACCACTGAGTCAGAAAGTCGCAGGGTGGGGGATTTGGAGAATCACGTAGTGGAGAGGATTCCCATTGAGATCCAGGGGGTTGGGATGGTTCTCCGGAGAGCGAAGGGTATTAAATCGCGGTTTCGGCAGTACGTCGAGGGTCTTGTGAGCGTGATTGGGCACGCGGATCGTGCTGGCCCGTTGCGCGACTATTGCACGGGCTTGGTGATGCCGGTCGCACGCAAGAGTGTTGAACCGATGGCGGCGATCACGGCGCCGGGGCGAACAGCGGCGCAGCATCAGTCGTTGCTGCATTTTGTCGGGCAAGGCGGTTGGTCCGACGGGGAGGTCTTGGCCAAAGTTCGCGAGATGGTATTGCCGCGGATTGAGCGTCATGGATCGATCAGGGCCTGGATCATCGACGATACGAGCTTCCCCAAGAAGGGACGGCATTCGGTTGGGGTGGCGCACCAGTACTGCGGGCAGCTTGGCAAACAGGCGAACTGCCAAGTCGCCGTCTCGCTGTCGATCGCCAATGACGCGGCAAGCTTGCCGGTGGCCTATCGGCTGTATTTGACGAAAGACTGGGCGGAGGACGCGGCACGCCGATCCAAGGTGGGCGTGCCTGAGCACATCGACTTCAAGACCAAGCCGGAGATCGCGCTTGAGCACATCCGCTGGGCGTGTGAAGTGGGCCTTCCTGGCGAGATGGTGCTGGTGGATGCCGGCTATGGCCATGACTCCAAGCTGCGTGCCGGCATCACAGAGTTGGGGAAGGTCTATGCTGCCGGCATTCAGCCGCAGACCTTGGTGTGTCCGCCGGGCAAGCGACCCGGCGGCGCGCCGAAGAAGGGGCACCGTCGCGCACCCGCGGCGATCTCGGCGAAGGAAGTCGCGCTCAGGCTGCCGGCAAAAGCGTGGCGCACGATCGAGTGGCGTGAAGGCACGAATGAACGGCTGTCCTCACGGTTTGCCCGTGTGCATGTTCACGTTGCGTCGATCCGCGAGCGTTCCGAGGTGCCGGCGAGGGAGTGGCTGCTGATCGAGTGGCCCGAGGGCGAGAAAGAGCCCACCAAATATTGGCTTTCGACCTTACCGAGCAGTATCTCGCTCCGCGATCTGGTCGACGCCGCCAAGCTGCGCTGGCGCGTCGAGCGCGACTATCTGGAGCTCAAGCAGGAGGTCGGCCTCGGGCATTTCGAAGGACGGGGATGGCTCGGCTTTCACCATCACGCCACTATGTGCATCGCCGCATACGGTTTCCTGATCTCCGAAAGGGAGACAATTCCCCCCTCGAGACCACGTTCCGCCAGGTTGTTCCCGGAACTTGCCGTATCCGACGGTTACCGACCCAGAGGATCCCCCGTTGCGGCCTGAGCGACATGTCCCAAATTCAATCGCAACCATGCGCCAATGGCTCATCGATGCTATCGTCACACGCCTGCCACGATGCCCATGCTGTCACGCTCCAAACCCGCGGCATTCGCGGCAGAATCGTTAATGACGCAGTAGTGTTAGAGCATTTCCCGGAAAAGTGGGCACCGGTTTTCCGAAAGGAAATGCGACAAGTGTTGAATCTAGAGCGCTTTCCGGCCACTGCCCATCCGATTTCATGGTCAACCTAATCGGAAAGCGCTCTAGCGTGCCGTAAGCCGGTAATCCTCGTTGAACGGGGCCTCGGCGATGCCGGCGGCTCAGGGACCCGCCAGCCGCTCGGCGAAGAGCGCCATTGTCTTGCGGTAGACCACCGAGCGGTTCCACTCGCGCATGACCTCGAAATTCGCCGTGCCCTCGCCGAACGGCGCGCCGGCCTGCCAGCCGTTGACCTTCAGCAGGTTGGCCGTCGAGGCGAGCACGTCGGGCACGCTGTGGCGCAGATCGACGTGCCCGTTGCCATCATAGTCGACGCCGTACTTGATGTAGGAGGACGGCAGGAACTGGGTCTGGCCGATCTCGCCCGCATAGGCGCCGATCAGGTCGCGCAGCGGAAGATCGCCGCGCTGGACGATCTGCAGCGCGGCGAGAAGCTCGCGCTGAAACAGCTCGCTGCGGCGGCAGTCATGCGCCAGGGTGGCGATCGTGCGGATCACCGGCAGCTTGCCCATGTCGCCTGAGCCGTTGTCGCTTTCGAGCGTCCAGATCGCCATGAGCAGCGTCGCCGGCACGCCGAACTGGCGCTCGACGCGCGCGAGCAGCGCGCCATGGCGCTGCATCAGCTGTCTGGCGCGCTTGATGCGCGCCGGGATGACGCGGGTCGCGGCGTAGTCCTCGAAACTCTTGCGGAACGTGTTGCGCTGGCGCCGGTCGAAGGACAGCACCGCGGGATCCAGCGTGACCCCGGCAAACGCGCTGTCGATCACCGTCCGCGAGACCCCGGCCGCCGCGGCCTCGCGTCCCATGGCGGCGAGGAAGGTGTTGAAATCCCCGCCGCATGTCGCCGCGCCGGCGGGCGCCGCGACAAGCAGGGTGCAGAGCAGAATCGCCAGCGTCCATAACCGCATGCCTGTCCTCAATGTTCGCCGTCCCGGGGATCATCGCACAGGGAGGAAGCCGGGCAAAGCCGACATCCGGGCGTCAATGATCGGCTTGTCCGTGCACCAACCGAGTCTCCAGGGCGCGATGTCCGGCGCCCCGGCCGCGTGCGGTTCGAGACCCTTGGCTAGCTTGACAGGAGGCATCCGGGCAACTCACCATCCGGCAAAAGGGTGCCGCAGGCGGTGGGCACTGCCCTCGTTTGTCAAGAAACGGCTCGGCAGAGGCCGAGTGAGCGCCCGGAGAGAGGGAGAACGCCCATGACGCCTCACCGTATGTGGGCGGCGGCATTCATCGCCGCCGCTCTGGTCCCGTCGGCGGTCGCCGCCGAAAACACCATCAAGATCGGCTTTCCGATGCCGTTGTCCGGTCCGGCCTCGGTCTATGGCGTGCCGATCACCAAGGGCGCCGAGATGGCGGTCGCAGGAGATCAACGCCAAGGGCGGCGTGCTCGGCCGCAAGCTCGAGCTGCTGACGCGCGACAGCAAGGCGAGCGCCGACGAGGCGGTGCGGCTCGCGCGCGAACTGATCATCAAGAACAATGTCGACTTCCTGTCGGGACGCTGACCTCGGCGGAGGCGCCGGCGGTGTCGACCATCGCCAAGGAGAACAAGATCGTCTTCATCGCGCCGACGTCGAAGACCATCCAGCTGACCTCGCCGGCGAACCTGCACCCCTACATCTTCCGCCTCGCCTCCAACACCGACATCGACGGCCGCACCGGCGCCGCGATCATCGCCCAGTGGAAGGAGGTGAAGAAGGTCGCCACCATCGCGCCCGACTACGCCTATGGCCGCGACGCGGTCGGCGCCTTCGTCGAGTTCATCAAGAAGGCGCGGCCCGACATCGAGATCGTCGACCAGCAATGGCCGAAGCTCGGCCAGAGCCGACTTCACGCCCTTCATCACCGCGCAGATGGCCAAGAAGCCGGACGCGGTGTTCTGCGACGTGTTCGGCGGCGACTTCGTCACGCTCGCCAAGCAGGCGGCCCCGCTCGGCTATTTCAAGGCGATCAACAATCGTCTGGTCGACGGCGGCGAGGTCGGGACGACCGACGCGGCGCATGGCGCTCGGCGCCGACTATCCCTACGGCATCTGGTCCGATGCCTACGATCCGGTGATCTGGCCGGAGAACGAGCCGCCGGCGCACAAGGTCTACATCGAGAACCTCAAGGCCTTCACCAAGGAGCAGTACGCGTCGGGCTGGGCGATCATGGGCTACAGCTCGATCTACGCGCTGGTCGAGGGTATCAAGAAGGCCGGCAGCACCAACTCCGACAAGGTCGCCAAGGCGCTGCGCGGGGCTGACCTTCGACACGCCGGTCGGCAAGCGCACGTTCGATGCGAAGACCCACGAGACCGCGATGGGCGAGTTCTGGGGCCAGATGGTGAAGGACGACCGCTACCCATTCGCCATCATGAAGAATCCCAAGTATCTCGCCCAGGGACCCTTCACCACCAACTAGCAAGCATGTCGTCATGCGCGGGCTTGTCCCGCGCATCGACGTTTTCCTTCGTGGATGGCCGGGACAAGCCTGGACAAGCCCGGCCATGACCGGGCGCTTGTGATCGCGAGCTGGCCGCAACCGGGGACTGACTGATGATCGAGCCGTCGTTCCTGTTCGGTCAGTTCCTCGGCGGCCTCACCACCGCGATGTTCCTGTTCCTGATCGCCTCGGGCCTGTCGCTGGTGTTCGGCGTGATGCGCGTGCTCAACTTCGCGCACGGCTCCTTCTACATGCTCGGCGCCTATCTCGCCTGGCAGGTCGTGCAGTGGCTCGGGCCGGCGCCGCACGCGCTTCTGGCTCGCGGCGCTCGGCGCGGCGCTCGGCGTGGCGCTGCTCGGCGCGGTCGTCGAGCGGCTGCTGCTGCGCTAGCTCTACGGGCGCGAGGAGCTCTACCAGCTGCTGCTCACCTACGCGCTGGTGCTGATCCTGGGCGATGCCGCCAAGGCGATCTGGGGCACCCAGCAGCTCTCGGTGTCGCGACCGCCGGTGCTTGCCGGCGGCTTCGAGGTGTTCGGCACCACGCTGCCGGCCTACAATCTGTTCATCATGCTGGTCGGGCCGGCGATCGCGGTCGGCGACTGGCTCGTGCTCACGCGCAGCAGCGCCGGGCGCATGGTGCGGGCGGCGGCGCTCGACCGCGAGATGCTGGGCGCGCTCGGCGCCAATGTCGGCGCGATCTATACCGGCATGTTCGTCGTCAGCTCGTTTCTCGCCGGCCTGTCCGGCGCGCTGGTGACGCCGATCCAGAGCATCGTGCCCGGGCATGGACGTCGAGATCATCGTCGAGGCGTTCATCGTCGTGGTGATCGGCGGCCTCGGCTCGTTCTGGGGCACGTTCTGGGGCTCGGTGATCTACGGCCAGGTGCTGTCGTTCGGCATCCTGATCTTTCCGAGCTTCTCGCATCTTCTCGGTGTTCGCCCTGATGGCGGTGATCCTGATCGTGCGCCCGTGGGGCCTGTTCGGCCGGCCGCTGCGATGACGTCACGCGCCGCCGATCTCGCTCCGTCGCATTCCGTGGACGCTCGTCGTATTTCTGGCGGCGCTTGTCGGTGCCGTGGCTCGGCTCGCGCTACGACACGTTTCTCGGCACCCAGATCGCGATCAACGCGCTGTTCGCCGTGAGCCTCAACCTGCTGCTCGGCACCACCGGCCTGGTCTCGTTCGGCCACGTCGCCTATTTCGGCATCGGCTCCTATGTCTGCGGCATCCTGATGAAGACCTACGGGGTGCCGTTCGCGCTCGCCCTGCCGGCCGCGGCGCTCGGCGCCGCCTTCTTCGCGCTGGTCTTCGGCTTCTTCTGCGTGCGCCTCACCAGGATCTATTTCGCGATGCTGACGCTCGCCTTCTCGCAGATCGTCTGGGCGATCTGCTTCAAGTGGAACGACGTCACCGGCGGCGATCAGGGGCTGCCGGACGTGCCCTATCCCGATCTCGACTGGATGTCGGCGGTTCCCGGCCTCGACGACCTGCGCATCGCCGACCGGTTCTACGTGCTGACGCTCGTGGTGGTCGTGCTGTCGCTCGCCGCGATGCGGCGGATCATCGGCTCGCCGTTCGGCCGCGTGCTGACGACGATCCGCGAGAACCCGGAGCGCGCCGCCTTCATCGGCGTCAACGTGCGCGCCTACGAGCTCGCCGCCTTCGTCGTCGCCGGCGGCTTCGCCGGGCTCGCCGGCGCGCTGTTCGGCATCTTCAACCGCGGCGTCTTCGCCGACTACGTGTACTGGCCGAAATCCGCCGAGGTCATGATCATGACGATCCTCGGCGGCATGGACTATTTCTGGGGACCGGCGGTCGGCGCTGCGACCCTGGTGCTGCTCAACCAGCAGATCACCTCCTACACCGAGTACTGGCCGTTCGTGCTGGGGCACGATCCTGCTGGTGCTGCTGTTCGCCTTCCCGGGCGGCATCGTCGGCGGCGTTGTGACGGGCGTTTCCTGGCTGCGCCGTCGCATCGGGAGCCGTGCCGATGCTTGAGGTGCAGGGGCCTGACCAAGTCGTTCGGCGGTTTCGTCGCCGTCGCCGACGTCAACCTCGCCGTCGCCGACGGGGCAGATCGCCGCCGTGATCGGGCCGAACGGCGCCGGCAAATCGACGCTGTTCAACCTGATCACCGGCCATCTGCGGCCGACCGCCGGCCGTGTCGTCGCTCGACGGCCGCGACATCACCGGCGTGCCGCCGCACCGGCATCTGCGCGCATGGGCATGGGGCGCTCGTTCCAGCGCACCAACATCTTTCCCAAGCTCACCGTGTTCGAGAACGTGCAGGCGGCGCTGCTCGTCCATCGCGGGCGCGGCAGCGAATTTCTGGTCGCGCTCGCGCGCGCTCTGCCGCGACGAGAGCGAGGACGCTGCTCGCCTCGATCGGGCTCGCCGGCCAGGCGCGGGCGGTCGCCGGCACGCTTGCCTACGGCAACCAGAAGCAGCTCGAGCTCGGCATCGCGCTGGCGAGCGATCCGAAGCTCCTGCTGCTCGACGAGCCGACCGCCGGCATGTCGGCGGGCGAGACGCACGAGACGATCGCGCTGCTGGAGCGGATCGCCCGCGAGCGCGGGCTGACCCTGCTGTTCACCGAGCACGACATGGAGGTGGTGTTCTCGATCGCCGAGAAGATCGCGGTGATGCACCAGGGACGCGTCATCGCCGACGGCAGCCCGGCGGCGGTGCGCGCCGATGCCGAGGTGCGGCGCGTCTATCTCGGCGAGCGGCGCATGAGCGCGCTGCTCGAGCTCGAGGACGTCCATGCCGCCTACGGCCTGAGCCGGGTGCTGTTCGGCGTCTCGCTCGAGGTCAAGGCAGGGCGAGTGCGTCTGCCTGCTCGGCCGCAACGGCGTCGGCAAGACCACGACCATGCGCGTCGGTAATGGGCCTGACGCCGCCGAGCAGCCGGCCACGTGCGCTTCAAGTCGCCGCGACATCACCGGCTGGGCGCCCTACCGCGTCGCCCGCGCCGGCATCGGCTTCGTGCCGGAGGACCGCCGCATCTTCGCCGAGCTCTCGGTGTGGGAGAACCTCGACGTCGCCGCGCCGCGCTGCGGCGCGGCCGGGGCCGCTGGACGATCGAGGCGGTGTTATCGAGCTGTTTCCGGTGCTCGCCGAGCCTGCGCGACCGGCAGGGCGGGTTCCTGTCGGGCGGCGAGCAGCAGATGCTGACCATCGCCCGCACCCTGATGGGCAATCCCGAGCTGCTGCTGCTCGACGAGCCGTCGGAAGGTCTGGCGCCGCTCGTCGTCGACGCGCTGCTCGCCAAGATCGGCGAGCTCAAGGCGCAGGGGCTGACCATCCTGCTCGCCGAGCAGGGCGTCGATTTCTCGCTGGCGCTCGCCGACCGCGTCTACGTGCTGGAGAAGGGCGCGGTGCGCTTCACCGGCGATGCCGCGGCGCTGAAGTCCGACCGGGCGCTGCTCGACCGGCTGATGGCGCTGTAGCGCGCCGGCGCGCCAGGACTGCCGGACAGTGAAATTGCGCGTCTCAGGGTATGAGCTCTGCTCCGCCCGGGCGTTGGTTCTCGCTGGGACCACCCGCTCGCACGGCACCGCTGCGTTGTTCCTAGCACGACTTGCAATTGCAAGTCGGTTGCCAACCTGGCCGGCCTGGGGCAGCTAGGGCACATCCCGATCACGTTTGATCGGGATGTGCCCTAGAATCGTTGAGTGGCATGTTCTTATCGGTGAACCGGTATCCACTTCACCGGAAAATGCGCTAGGCAAACGGGTGCCCCAGGCCGCGATATCCCGGCTTGGCAGAGGATATCGAGAGCGTACTCCCCTTTTGAGGACGTATGAGGCATGGGCCGGCAACGGGCTGCGGCAATGAATGAGTTCGCGCCGGCGGTGCTCACGGATCTCGTCGGCTGGATCTACGAGTTGGCGGTCGATGCCCGCCGTTGGGACGACTTCGTTGCGCTGCTGGAGCGCATCCATCCCGGCAGTCGAATAACGCTGTTTGGCCACGAGCAGGGTCGCCCGTCCGAGGTGCTGATGGCGCACCGGAACTATCCGATCGACGATCTGCGCGCCTACACGGACCATCATGTCAAGAGCAGTCCCCATGTGGCGCGCGTTCACAAGGTGCCGGTCGGGCGGGCGGTCCGTTCCGAGGCAGTGATCGAGGACCGTGAATTCGAGACCACGGAGCACTACAACGATTATGTGCGGCCGCGCCGTCTCGGCTACCACGCCACCGGCATCGTCCTCGAGCGCCGGCCCGGGAGGATGACGGCGCTCTCCCTGGCGGATCACCGCAACGATCCGGATCGCCGTGATCGCCAGATCAGGCTGCTCGACATCATGGCACCGCATCTGCTGCGGGCGATCCGTCTGCATCGTACGCTGCTTGCCGAACGGACGGAAGGCGAGGCAGCCCGGGCGGCGTTCGACCGCTGGGCTCACGCCGCGTTCGTGCTGAATGCCAGTGGCCGGGTCGTTTCGTTCAATGGTGCCGCCGAGGCGCTGCTGCGGCGGCGCGATGGCCTGTCGCTCGGGCGCGAGGGGCAGTTGCTCGCTGCCGATGAGGTCCGCACCCAGGCGCTCGAGATCGCCGCCCGCAAATGCGCGACCATGTCCGGACACGACAAGGCGGGCATCGCCTCGGCCGACCTCGACGGGATCATGCTGCCGCGGCCCTCGGGCGGCTCGCCGCTGCGCGCCATGATCTGGCCGCTGCCGTTTCTCGGCGGATCCGCCGCGTCGCATGTGGCGCGCGGAACGGCCTTGCTGATCGTCCTCGACCCTGACCATGGGCAATGCATGCCGGTCGGGTGGCTGGCGAAACAGTACGGCCTGTTGCCCTCGGAGCAGCGCCTGACCGAGGCCATCATCAACGGTGTGCCGCTTGCGACCGCGGCCGAGCAGCTTGGTATTCGGCTGTCGACGGCACGCACCCGGCTCAAGAACATCCAGGCCAAGACGCAATGCCGTCGCCAGGTCGACCTGGTCCGGCTCGCCCTTTCGCTTCCCGACCTCCGCCGCGACTGATTTAGCGCATGCTCGGCGAAGACCCGGTTTCCGAGGTATCCGGGAGTCGGGGCATCAGGAAACCGGCCGGCCGGAGAGGCCGCGCTGGCCGAAGGCCAGTATCAGCGCCGTGCTTGCGGCCAGCGCCAGCGCGATCAAGGCAAACATCGGCACCACGCCGGCCGTCTTGAGCAGCGGCAGCAGCGCCAGCGGCACCAGCGCGGAGGCGACGCGGTTCACCGCCCAGGCGCCTGCGCTCGCCGTCGCGCGCAGCGCGGTGGGGAACAGCTCGGCGCCGTAGATCGACAGCGCACCGATATAGATCGAGCCGACCAGGTTGAAGGCGATGCCTGTCGCCATCAGGAAGGCCGGAAGCTCGCTCGAGGCGAACAACAATCCGATGACCGCCATCGCGCCGGCACACAGCGCCAGCGTGGTGCGCCGCTCGATGCGGTCGATGAAGGCGGCGCCTGCCAGCACGCCGATCGAGGGGCCGAGCATGGCGACTCCGAGATAGAGCAGGGAGTTGGCGACGCGAAATCCCTTCTCGATGAGCACGGCGCCGCTCAGCAGCGGAAATCCGATCGTGGCCCAGGGACTGAGGAAATACAGCGCGCAGAGCACGACCGTGCGGGCGCGGTATCGGCGCGCCGTGCTGAACCAGTTTGCACGGCCGGAAAACTCTTGCACGCGAGCGGCCAGGCAAGGGGACACGACGGCACCTGTCGGAGGGACTCCGGCCGCGCGCAGGAAGCGGTCGCAGACGGCTGCGGCCTCGGCGTCTCGCCCCGCAGCCGCCAGCCAGCGTGGCGATTCCGGCAGGGACCGGAACGCCATCCCGACACCAGCGGCGCCGACGGCCCCGAGCAGAAGCGCGCAGCGCCAGCCCTCCAGCCCGAGCGGTTGCAGCGGCGTGAGCCAGCGGATCAGGAAGACCACCGCCGGGGCGCCGAGAAACCCGATGGCGCCGACCGCCAGGATCAGCATGCCGCGCCGCGCCGGCGGCAGCACGTCGGCCAGATAGGCGACCATCAGGGGCGGATAGGCGCCGAGCGCCATCCCGGAGACGACGCGGAAGCACGTCAGCCAGCCGATATCGGTGCTCGCCGCGGCGAGGACGGAGGTCACGGCGAGCGCGAGAAGGCACGTTCCCAGCGCCATGCGTCGGCCGCGGCGATCGGCGAACCATCCGAGCAGCGGCGCGCCGACGGCGCCGCCCGCGAAGACCGACGCGAGCAGCAGCGCCAGCTGATACGCGGCGACTTGGTGCGGGGGGCTCGAGAACACCGCCGACAGCGCATTGCTCAGCGCCGCTTCGATGACATCGAACATCAGGCCGAGCGCGCACAGCGTCACGATCGCGCGGTGCAGCGGCGTCACCGGCAGCCGGTCGAGCCGTGCCGCGATGGGGTCTGCGGCGTCGACCGCCGCATCCGTCGGCTCCATTCACGGTCCTCGACCGGGCCGCTCCACTGTGCAGCCCTATCCGGCGAAAAATGCGTCCATCACAGTACCATATGGTACTTATCCGCACTCTTTGCATTCCGATAGACCAGCAGGCGTTCGGCCCCGCCGGGCCGAGCCGCGGCAGCCTCGCGTCCCTCCGCTTCGGGCGGTGGAAATGCCGGGCGCGCCAGTCCTCGGCGGCGGGTCTTGCGGCGGCTTCTCGGCGCCGTTCGTGATTCCGGTCCGCAGGTCCCGCGCAACACATTGGGAGATTGCCATGCGAAACCTGTTCCTTGGTCTGCTTGCCGCCGTCGCGGCGCTGCTCGTGCTGCCGGCGTTCGCCCAGAAGCAAAGTGCCGACGACACCAAATGGATCACGGCGTGCGTGTCGGACAACAAGGATGAAGGTCAGACCGCACCGGTGGTGCTCGCCTACTGCACCTGCATGAACAACAAGATGTCGAATGACGAGACGCGTTCGATCACGCAATGGGAGAAGGCCAACCCCAACGCGCAGGAAGCCTGCAGCAAGTCGGCCGGCTGGGGCCGCAAGTAGCGGCGCCGGTTTTCGTCATCCGTCCGGCGTACGGACTGAGTGCCGCATCGGCCGCATGCCCGTCAGACGCCTCACCGCCGTCGCCGCGACAAATCACTCCGAGCAGATAGATGAGGATTCCCATGCGCAAGCTCATGCTGAACGTCGCCATCGTCGCCGCGATGTCGTTGCCCGCGCTCGCCGCCGACGAGCGCAACTTCACCATCGTCAACGGGACCGGCTATGAGCTCAGCTTCATTGGCGTCAATCCGCCCGGTGACAATGATTTCGGCGACAACGAGCTCGGTTCCGGGCTTGCCGACGGCGGCTCCGTCTTCGTGAAGTTCAACGGCGCCGACCAAGGCTGCTTCTGGAACATCAAGGTCAAATGGACGGGCTACCAGGAGCAGGTGTTCTTTGAGGGGCTCGATCTGTGCAGCATCACCACGGTGACGCTGAAGTACGACCGGGAGAGCAAGAAGACCACGGCGTTCGTGCAATAGCGCGCGGGAGGCGGTCGCCGCGGCGCTCTGAAGCCCGACCGGGCGCTGCTCGATCGGCTGATGGCGCGCCGGCCGAAGGCCGGGCGAGGCGCGTGCCGACATGCTTAAGAGGCCCTTAACGGTTTGCGGCGCTTTCTTGGGTTGCAAAACCGGAGGGGTGCTCCATGCGCAAGATATTGACCGCGCTCGCGCCACTGCTGCTGTCCGGCGCCGCGCTGGCGGCCGACTTGCCGCGCGCGCCGGCCTATGCGCCGGCAATTCAGCCGTACGATGCCTGGAGCGGCCTCTATCTGGGGCTGAATGTCGGCGGCGGATGGGCGAAAGGCAGCTCGGACTTCGCGGTGGCCGGCGGACCAGCCGCGACGGCAAGCAACCCTTTGTCCGGCGTGCTGGGCGGCGGGCAGGTAGGCTACAACTGGCACTCCGGGCCGATCCTGTTCGGCGCCGAGGCGGATTTCCAAGCCAGCAATGTGACGGGCAGCCTGACGACGCCGTGCGTGCCGGTCCTGTGCGGCCTGCCGCTGGGCGCGAGCTTCAGCCAGACGGTCGCCTGGTTCGGAACGGCCCGCGGCCGCCTCGGCTTCGCCACCGACAGCTGGGTGATCTACGCCACCGGTGGCTACGCCTATGCGCGGCTCGATACCGAGGCGAACGCCACGGCCGGCCCCTTCACCGCCGCCTTCAGCCAGAGCGAGCTGCGCGGCGGCTTCGCCGCCGGAGCCGGCATCGACGTCGCGCTCGCGGCGCGTTGGAGCGCACGGCTGGAATATCTCTATCTCGATTTCGGCAGCCACAGCACCAACCTCACGGTGCCCGGCGTGCCGCCGATCACCGACACCGCGCGGCTGAACATGAACGTGGCCCGTGCCGCCGTGAACTATCGGTTCTAGCTCTAGATCCAACTGTCCCATTCGTGCGCGATCTCCTCTTTCTGGCAGAACGCGCGGAATTCATCGACCGCGCCGCTTCGACCAGCGTACTTTTCGCGGATGAGAGCGAACACGAGCTTGGAAAGGGCTGTGGCAGGCACATCGACCCAGAACTCGTAGTCGGTATCGCCCCACATCTCCTCGGTCAGCTTGCCCATGTCGTGGGCATCCAGCCGGACCGAGCCATCGGGATGAACAGTCAGACGGATCGAGCGATATTCGGCGCCTTCCTGTCGATATAGTTCGGCCGAACGAGTTTCGGTCATGTCCGGGCTCCTGAGGATCCTCGAATGTCGTGAAGGATCCTTGGTCGGCGAGGATGTGCCGTCAATCCCGTTCCGCAATCCGAAGAGGCCGGTACGCTGACCCAAGCCCGCGGCAGTGTGGGGCGCTGCCCGGCGTATCTGTTGTCGGTTCTTCGGGCGCGCTTGAATGCGCCCGCGCCACGCCAGAAGGTAGGCTTCACGGTCAGGTGCAGGTCACCACGCGCGACAGCTCTCGACGTCGGCCGTCGCCCCGGCGACCGCAGCTATGTCGTCGGTGCCCTGCGTGAGACGACCCCCTGGACGACGGCATCCAGCACGTACCACGTGATCAGGAAGGCGCCGGTCTCCAGGATGAAGCTGTGGAATTTGTAGAACAGCTCCGCGATCACGAAGGCGACCAGGAATATCGGTACCTGGCGCTTGAACAGCTCGCTGACCGTCAGGCTGTGAATGAGCTGATACATGTTCGCCTCCCGTTTCTCGTGCGTCTTTCGCGATGCAGTTCGTCGAAGCGAGCCTTGCAAATGAAGGCTACCACTGGTTTAATCGAGCTGCAACCATAAGCTATCCTGTCGGCCGGGAGCCACATCATGAAAAAAGTACGGCGACAAGGAAATGGCGAACTTCAACACCGCCACGGCATTCACCCCGGCGACGGGCGGCAGGCCGGGATCGCTCACCGCAGTATTGGGCGGTCAGGTCGTCCGCGCCATCGTTGCGATTGCGCTGATCGCGCCAGACCGGGGCGCGCTCCGACAGCTCGATCGGGTTCGGATCGATCTGCCTGATCGAAATCGGTGACAGCCCATGTCGGTCATCGACAAGGACCGAAGGACCTCGCTTGCTCCGGGCAAACGGTTCTGGTTCTATTGCGCGCCCCAACTCCGACCGGCGAAGTGACCCATGTACCGGCCCGACCACTTCCGCGTCGACGACTTGCCGATGATGCATGCGCTGATGCGGGCAAGGCCCCTGGTGGCGCTCGTATCGGGAGGCCCGGAAGGCCTCTACGCCAGCCATCTGCCGACCGTCCTCAAGGACGACGGACCCTATGGAGCCGTCGAGTTCCATCTCGCCCGCGCCAACCCGCACTGGAAGCAACTTGCCGAGCGAGACGAAGCGCTGATGATTTTTCAGGGACCGGAGGGATACATCACGCCCAATTGGTACCCCTCGAAGGCCGAGCACGCGAAGGTCGTGCCGACGTGGAATTATGCGGCCGTGCACGCCTATGGTCGGGCCGAGGTGATGCAGGACAAGGACTGGATCCGGAGCCACGTCGCCGAGCTGACCGCTCAGCAGGAGAGGAGCGAGCTCCAGCCATGGGCGCTCACCGATGCGCCCGAGACCTACATCGCCGCGATGGTGCGTGGCATCGTCGGCTTCCGCCTAGTCATCAGCCGGCTCGAGGGCAAATGGAAGATGAGCCAGAACCGCGAGATGCAGGATCGCGCCGGCGTCGTGGAAGGCCTCGCGAAGCGGGCACAGGGCGACGATCCCGAGATCGCGAAAATCGTCCAGCGTCAGGTCGAGCCGCGCGGTTGAGGCGCCTAAGCGGCGCTGCCTGGCGGGATCACTCCGCTCCGTAGCCGGGCTCGACGCGCACGTCGACAACCACGACCTCGCCCTGGTCGACCGCCGCCAGCGCCTGGGCAAAAATTGCGGACAGATCCGCCGGCGCCTCGACCGGACCCAGCCCGCGCGCGCCCTGGGCGGAGGCGAGACCGGCGAGGTCGATGTCCGGATCGGCGATGCGCTGGCCGATCCATTTGTTGGCGATCGGCCGCGAGCGCATTTTGGCCATGCGTTCCTGATGAACCTCGTCGTTGTAGAACGAGCGATTGTTGGCGACGACGATGAGCAGCGGCAGGCGATAATGCACCGCGGTCCACAGCGCCGTCACCCCCATCAAGAAATCGCCGTCTCCGCACACCGCCACCACCATGCGCCCGGATCCTTTGAGCGCCAGCGCCGCGCCGACCGCAATTCCTGGCCCGGCGCCGAGCCCGGCGCCGCCATCGGAGCCGAGAAAATCGAGCGGGTGGCGGAACGGCCACCATGCGCCGCTCCACGACAGCGGGAGGTGGGCCAGCGATATCTTGCGATCGCCGACGGCGCGGCGCAGGGCAAGTGCCAGATCCTCGACCGTCAACCGCCCGGCGGAGACCGGCGGGGCGGCACGGGCTGATGAGGCGGCCGGGCGTGCGGCGCGGGGCGTGGCGGTCGGCCCGAGGGCTTCCACCAGTTGCGTCGCAACGACGTCCGGCTCGGCGGCCAGCAGGAGATCGACGGGGGGAAGACCCTGGTGGTCCATGCTCCATCCGTTGTGAAGCTGATGGTCGATCGAGGCCTGAAGGATTTTCGCGTCGGGCATCGCGCCGTCGAGCGCCGACTTGAGCGTGCCGGCGAGGTCCACCCAGTCGAGGCTGAGAATCACGTCCGCCGCCCGGATTGCCGCAAAGGCCTCGCGGTCCGGCGCGATCATGCAGGGCGCGCCCAGATGCAGCGGATGATCGGTCGGGAACGCGGCGCCGACCTTGAGATCGGCCACCACCCGCGCGCCAAGCGCCTCGGCGAGGCGGACGCGGGTTGCCCAGGCTGCCGGATCGCGGGAAACCCGTCCGGCGAGAATGAGCGGCGATGCCGCGGCGGCGAGAAGTTTTGCCGCCTGCTCGATCAGATCCTTGGGCACCGCCGAGGCCGCCTGCGGCGCGAAGCGCGCGCCGTCCACGGGGGCGAGCGGCTCGGCAAGCCGCGCCTCCTGCAGGCCGGCGTCAAGATTGACGTAGACCGGCCCCCGGGGCGGCACGGCGGCAAGCCATGCGGCGCGCAGCAGGGCTTCGCGGGCAGCCTGCGGCGAGGCCGGCTGGTCGTCCCACTTGGTGTAGTTCCGCACCAGCGCGCCCTGGTCGCGCGCCGTATGCACCCAGTCGATCCATGGCCGCCGCCGCGCCGCGTCGACCGGGCCGGTGGCGCCCAGGATGAGCATCGGCATGCGGTCGCACCAGGCATTGAAGATCGCCATGCTGGCATGCATCAGGCCGACATTGGAATGAAGCGCCACCGCCATGGCCCGCCCGGTCACCTTGGCATAGCCGTGCGCGATGGCGACCGCGTGCTCCTCGTGCAGGCACAGCAGCATCTGCGGCTGCCGGTTGCCGAGAAAGTTGACCAGGCTGTCGTGCAGGCCGCGAAAGCTCGCTCCGGGATTGAGCGCGATATAGGGGATGTCGAGGGCGCGCAGCGTCTCGGCGACCACATCGCTGCCGAACTCGGCGGCATTTCTTGGCCGCGCGCCTTCCGGCTGCTCGATGGGCAGGCCATGACGGCCGGGCAGGTCGGGCTTGCGGGTCATGCGCGGCCCCGTGGAAAAGTCGAGGTTGGCGGCGTCAGCATGTCGACATGACGAGCGAGGCGATTGGCTTGCCGCACACATGATACACGGTTCCGCCCATTTTGACGGCGCTCCGAGTCGACGCTGAGCAAGCCCATCGAGCCAATTGCCTCGCATCCGGCGAATGCGTAGTCTCGGGCTTGCCCCGAGCCGGCTGCGCCGGACGGCGTCGTCTTGCCGTTGCGCATCGGCATCCCGATCCTGCGACCAGGGAGAATTCCATGTCATCACAAGCCCGCCGCGTCGTGCATGCCGATATCAAGCCGGAGAACGCACCGGAGCTCGCCTCGCGCTACCTCGATGTCCCCAACATGCCGTGGGAGAAGACCAAGTTTCCCGGCATCGAGATCAAGATGCTGTATACCGACGACAGCGGCGTCACCACCGCGTTGTTCCGCCTGGCGCCGGGTGCGGTCGTCCCGCTGCACGAGCACACCGCGCTGGAGCAGACCTATGTGCTCGAGGGCACGCTCGAGGATCATGAGGGCGTGTGCGGACCCGGCCAGTTCGTGTGGCGGCCGGCCGGCAACCAGCACGAGGCGGTGTCGCCGAACGGCGCGCTCATCCTCGGCTTCTTCCTCAAGCCGAACCGCTTCGCCTACGGGGAAAAATTCTTCACCGAAGAGGGCGCGAGATAGCGGCAGACGCCATGCCGCAATCGACTCGAGCGATTGCGGCAGGCTCCGCGCAAATCGCGCCACCTCGGCCGGCGACTTCAGCACGATGCCGCGCATTGCCGCCGGCAGGGTCGCCAGGATCGCCATGATTGACGGTGCAAGAGTCCCCGATGACGTGGGCGCCCTGGTCGTTTCGCCAAGGGCCTATGCAAGACAGCGGCAACTCCTTGCCGGCTTCCGATGGCTTCGGGCGAACAACCCGATCGGCCGGGTGGAAATCGAGGGATTCGATCCATTCTGGGCGGTGACCAGACACGCCGACATCATCGATGTGGCGAGCCGCCACGACCTCTTCCACAACGGGGACCGCGGGACCGCTCTCGTGCCGCGCGCCGCCGACGAGATGGCCCGGGATTTGACGGGCGGCAGCCCGCATGTGTTCCGAAGCCTCCTGCACATGGACGCGCCGCACCATGGGGAATATCGGCGCATTACCCAGGCCTGGTTCACGCAACAGAAGGTCGCGGCGCTTGCGGATCGGATCCGTGCAGTCGCCCGTTGCTCCATTGATCGCATGGCCGCGCGGGCAGATGCCTGCGACTTCGTCCGCGACATCGCGATCCACTATCCGTTGCGTGTCATCATGGAGATGCTGGGCGTTCCCGCGGAGGACGACGTCCTGATGCTCGGGGCAACCCAGGATCTGTTCCGCAGTCAGGACGAAGAGCTTGGGCGCGCCGGCAAGGCGAGCAGGGATCCGACCAGGCACACGCAACAGCTTTCCGCGGCGTTCGCCGAGTTCCGGTCCTATTTCACCCCGCTGATGGAGGCGCGCCGCAAGGCTCCGCGCGACGATCTGGCGAGCGTCGTTGCCAATGCCGGGATCGACGGACAGCCGATCTGCCCGCTCGAGGCGATGAGCTACTACATGATCTTCGCGACTGCCGGTCATCATACCGTGGCATCCGCGATATCCGGGGCGATCTGGGCGCTCTGCGAGAATCCCGACGAATTCCGCAAGATCAAGGCCGATGCCGGCCTGATCGCGAGCCTCGTCGAGGAGGCGGTGCGCTGGACGACCCCCGCGCAGCACGTCATGCGCACCGCGACCAAGGACACGCAAATGCGCGGACGACGCATTGCCAGGGGCGACTGGCTCATGCTGTGCCATCTCTCCGGAAACCGCGACGAGGAGGCTTTTGAGCAGCCGGAGCGCTTTTGCGTCGATCGTGGTTGGTCGCGCAACGTCGCTTTCGGTCATGGGGTTCATGCATGCCTCGGCCAGCATCTCGCCCGTCTCGAGATGCGGATCTTCTTCGAGGAGCTGCTTGCCCGGCTCGAATGGATCGAGATGGCCGGCACGCCCCGACGCTCCGCGTCGCTCTATGTCGGCGGCCCGAAGAGTTTGCCGGTCCGCTTCAAGATGCTCTGAGCAATTGGAGGAGATCACATGCAAGGCTTGCGTTCGGACACGGTTCCGGGCTTGGAGCAGGTCATCGCGGACGCCATCCGGCAATTTCAGCCGGTCGACGACGCCGGCATTGCCCTGGCGGTCATCAAGGACGGCGCCGTCTGCTACACCGGCGGTTTTGGTTTGCGTGACCGCGGCTCGGCGGCCAAGGTCGGCCCGGACACGTTTTTTGCCATCGGCTCCGCCACCAAAGCCTTCACCAGCATGGTCGCCTGCGTGCTCGCGGCGGAGGGAAAGTTCGCTCTCGACGTTCCCGTCAAGCAGTATCTTCCCGACTTCAGGATGAAGGACGGACAGGCAACCGACGGAATGACGTTGGAAGACATTCTTTGCCATCGCACCGGGCTGCCGCGATACGACGCACTTTGGTATCTCGGCCCGTTCGACAGATCGCAATTGTTCTATCGTCTTCAATATTTGGAACCGCGCCCGGGCCCGGCCGGAGGCTTCCGCAGGAAATTCGAATACAACAACATGATGTACATGGTGGCAGGATTTCTGATGGAATCGCTCCTGGGGGAGACCTGGGAGGACATCGTTCGGACCCGCATCTTCAATCGATTGGGAATGTCGGAGAGCAGCTTCACCCTCGGCGATCTCTTGAAGAAGGACGACTATGCCAAGGGTTACGAGGTTGCCACCGAGGTGCCGCTCAAGGGCTTCGAGAACATCGGACCTGCGGCCGCAATCAACTCGAACGCCCTCGAAATGGCGAAATGGATGCTGTTGTTGCTCGGTCGCGGTACCACCTCGAACGGAACTGCGATCATCGGTTCCCGCGACTTCGCCGCGATGCTGACCAGCCGTATCCGGGTCAAGCAGGGACTCGACTATGCGCTGGGCTGGTATCTGTCCGCGGTTCACGGCAAACGGCTGGTCTTGCACGACGGTGACGCCGACGGCTGCACGGCCTACGTATCGTTTCTTCCCGACGACGGCGCAGCGGTGGTTGCGCTGACCAACCAGCAGGGCACCGCGAGCACGGTCGGAAGGTGGCCTGACAACGTCGTGGCGGCGATCTACGATCATCTCCTCAGCGGGGCGCTGGGCTATCGGACCGCCTTGCCTGTAGAATTGTCCCGCCGCGAGCTGTTCGAGGCTGCCGGATCACGGAGCCCGTCGGCAGCTTCGAGCCCCGGCGACTACACGGGAATGTTCTCGGATCCGGGATTTGGCGACATATCGGTGAGTTTGTCCGGACACGGTCTGTATATCAATTACTACACCCATCGATGGCCTCTTGAGCCGGTGCTGACCGACGGGTTCAATTTCCAGGTCCATGCGTTCGGGATGGATTTCGATGTGCCGGTTTTCTACAAACGTGACAACGGCGGGAAGATCATTGCGTTGACCTTGACGCTCAGATTGGACCTGAAGCCGGTTCGGTTCGTCAAGCGATGAGCAATTCGCTGCCTGGTTGAGTTGGTCCTCGCATCAATCGCGACGTGGGCCGGTCGTCGAACGGCCGGACGGGCCGGCGGCGCTCTTGCCCCAGTGATGGCCGTGCGGCCGCGATGGCACCTCCGCCGCATCGGCGCCATGTCGATCCGGCCGCCTGCCGAGCCGCCTGCCGACGACGAAACGTAATGGTATCGCAGGCGGTCCGGCGATAATGTCGATCACCGCTCATGCTTCGGCGGTACAGGATCGAGCGATGCTTTGCCCGGGTTGCGGCGCCGACAACGGCACGACAAATGCGTTCTGCGGGACCTGCGGAACGCCGCTCGGGCCGATGTGTGCCGCCTGCGGTCATGTCAGTCCGCTCAATGCCCGTTTCTGCGGCCGATGCGGGACCCCGCTGGCGGCGCCGGTACCCTCCGGGCACTCCTCGGAGCAGCTGCTTCGGGCGCTGAGCGCGCGTGGAGGCGAGCGCAAGCGGTTGACCGTGATGTTCGCCGATATCCGCAATTCGACCGGCCTGATCGACCGTATCGACCCCGAGGATGCGATGCGGCGAATGCAGCCTGCGATTGACGCCATGCGGAGTGCGGTCGATCGCTACGGAGGCGTAGTCAACCGGGTGCAGGGCGACGGTGTCATGGCGCTGTTCGGGGCGCCGCGGTCGCACGAGGATCATGCGGTGCGGGCATGCCTGGCAGCTCTCGCCATGCAGGACGCCGTGGCCCGTTTCGGCGATCCCGAGGTGAGCATTCGGGTCGGGCTGCACACCGGCGAGGTCGTGGTGCAGGCGGTGGAGACCAGCCTCTATCAGACCTATGACGCCGCGGGCGCGGTGGTCCATCTGGCAAGCCGCATGGAGCAGATGGCGGAAGGGGGCGGCATTCTGCTTACCGCCGACACCCTGGCGGCCGCCAGACAATTCATCCAGGTCAAGCCGCTTGGACCGCAGGCAATTCGCGGGATGCTGTCCGCGGTCGAGGTCTTCAAGCTCGTCGGCGTGAGGAATGCTCCGGCGAGCGAGTTGTTCCGCAGCCGGCCGCACCTCAGCCGGCTGACCGGTCGCCAGCAGCAGGTCGATGCGGTCGAGGCCGCTCTGGCGGACGCCGCCGGCGGCGATGCCCGCGTCGTCGGCGTGGTGGGGGAAGAGGGGGTCGGAAAGAGCCGGCTGTGCTTTGAATTCGCCGAAAGCTGCCGGAGACGGGGCATCCGGGTGTACGAGGCGCGCGTGCTGGCTCACGGGCGCGCCACGCCGTTTCAGCCCGTCCTCGAGCTGTTGCGGGCTTCTCTGGGTGTCAGAGCCGGAGATCCGGCCGAAGCAACTCGGCGCCGCATCGCCAGTGTCGTGGGGAGCCTCCCGGGCGGCGGCGAAGGATTACCGCTTCTTCTCGACTTCCTCGGCTTAGCTGACGCCGCCTACCCGGTACCGAGGCTCGACCCGCTCGTGCGCAAGACGCGGCTGATGGAGTTGATCTGCAACCTGGCGCGTTCCGCACCGCGGGACCAGGCAACCGTCGTGCTCGTGGAGGATCTGCATTGGATCGATGCGGCGAGCGAGGAGTTCATCGAAGCGCTGGCAGACGCGGTGATCGGCACGCCGACCTTGCTTCTGCTCAATTTTCGGCCGGACTATTCGGCGGCCTGGATGCGGCGATCGCATTACCGGCAAATCAACGTGTCCCGCCTGGACCCCGCCAATGCCGACGATCTGCTGCGCGATCTGCTCGGCGACGACGCTTCCCTTGCCCTGGTTTCCCGCAACATCGCCTGGCGCGCGCAAGGCAATCCGTTCTTCATCGAGGAGCTCGTCAACTCGCTGGTCGAACGCGGCGATTTTCAGGGAACGCGCGGAGCCTACCGTCTCGCCGGGGGAATCGATACGGTTCCGCTGCCGGCGACCGTCGAGGCTCTCCTCGCGGCGCGCATCGATCGGCTCGAGGAGCACCCCAAACAGGTGTTGCAGAGCGCCGCCGTGATCGGGCGGGAGCTTCCGGTTGCGATCCTCGAGGCAGTGACCAATCTGCAGCCCGCCGAGATTGCGGACGCGCTCCGGCAACTGCGACAGGCGGAATTGCTCCACGAGTTGCCGCCTCACGAGGGAGCGCTGCATGCCTTCCGCCACCCGCTCATCCAGGAAGTCGCCTATCGGTCGCTGCTGCACACCCGGCAACGCACGATTCATGCCGCTGTCGCGGCCGCCATCAAGACGCACTTCAAGGATCGCGTCGAGGAGTGGGCAAGCCTGTTGGCCTATCATCTGGAACAGGCGGGCGATACGATGCAGGCCGCGCAGGCCAATATCCGCGCCGCCCTGTGGTTCGGCTCCACCGATGCCAGCCAGGCGTTGAGGACCTGGAAGAAGGTCCACGACCTCCTGAACCTTCAGCCGCCGTCCGAGTCGATAGCCTATCTCCGCTCGGTGACATGTCACCAGATCATGAATTTCGGTTGGCGAGAGGGGATGTCGGCCGAGGAAGCGAAAGGTTACTTCGAGGAAGCCAAGGAATTGGCGCTTGCCGCCGGCAATTTGCGAGGCAATGCGGCGCTGCACGCGGTCTTCGGGCGGATCCTGGCGGCCAGCGGATCGGCGGACGAATACGTCTCGCGCATCCGCGAAGCCGAGGCTCTCGTCGGAGAATCCAGCGATGCCAGTCTGCAGGTGACCCTCAAGGCGGTCCTGTGCCACGCCTTGCGCCTTGCCGGTCGGCTGCAGAGCGCCTTGACGGTCAACATCGAGGCGACGAACCGCGCTCACGAGATCGGCGAGTTCGATCGCGGCATCCTCGGGTTCGATATCGAGCGTTGGCTTACCGTGATGCGTGGTCAGCTCCTGATTCTGCTCGGCCGGTTCGACGAGGCGCGGCCATATCTCGATCGATTGTTGCAGGTGGATGCCGCCCAGCGCGATATCACAAGCCACGTGGCGTGCGTCGCCTACGTGGATTTGGCGTGGGCCGAAGGCGACGCGCATCTCGCCGAGGCGCATGCGGCGCAGGCTATCGCCACGGCCGTCAACGGCAGTCCGTACGAGCAGGTCCATGCGCGCGCGTGCCGAGGCCTCTCTCATATTGTCGCCGGACGACTCGACTCGGCAGTCGAGGACCTCGCGGAGACACTCTCCTACGCGCGACGGCGTCGGGCGGGGCTGGAGATCGAGGCGCGCACTCTCGCCCTTCTGGCAAGCGCCTATCGTCTCAAGGGCGATCTCGCTTCCGGCCTGCAGGCCGCCGACGAGGCGATCGATGTGGCGACGGCGCGGCGCGCCCGCGTCCCGGAGTCCTTCGCGCGCATCGTTCGTGCAGAAATCCTCTGGAAGATGGGTGGGGCGGCCGACCAGATCGGCGCCGAAATCGACAGAGCTCGGGCGCTGATGGAAGAGACCGGCGCGGCCATATATCGCCCAGTCCTGGATGATCTCGTGAGCAGGCGCGCGGGGGGCACGAGCACCACCGCCAAACGTTCGTCGCCTCCCGATGCGTCGCTCGCCGGATGAAGCTGCGGGGCACGGCCCCGGGTCGCCCCTCAGCAGACGTCGACGCGTGATACAATCGCCGTAGACTTAACAATATATTCGATTTAACATAGTTGTTGTGGACACCTTCCCCCGTCGGCCCGACCAAAGCGGAGATGAAAGATGCCCGGACTTCAGACCCTTCTTGGTGATCTAAATTGCGCATTCGGCAGAGAGGGCATCGATAAGTTGGCCGCCGCGCGAGAGACGTTTGCGCCAGGCAAGCCGCTCGCCGCCGGCGTGGTCGTCAAGGCCGGGACGCGATACCATGGCCCGTGGCATGACTACATCAACAAGATACCCAAGAGCATGCAGGAGGCGATACGCACTGTCATATACTATGCGTTATCGACCGAGCCGCCGACGCAGATCACATTTGCCTGGGCGCCGGGCTACGATTATGAGCTTTCGATCTGGCACGCGCCGGACACCAAGGCCACTCGCGGCGGCATCACCGTGCTGATCAAGAGCCGCTACCCGGACGACAAGCATCCCGTCGGCTAAGTGCAGCTGAGCCTATCTGCGCTCGAGCCTCGCATCGATCGGCAACGGAACGCTGCTGCCGGGTCTTCCGGTCATGCCTCCGCCAGGTCGATGCCGGCTTGCTGCACCCATGCGAGGTATTCGGCAGACCGATCGACGACGGCGGCGCGCGACAGACCGAATTGCTCCAGCGAATAGAGGTGACGCGGCCTGGTCGCGGCTCGTTGGCTCTCGACATATTGCCTCATGCCCTGCTCGAAGGCCGCCGAATACGAATACCCGAACTGCCGGTAGATGCCGCGGACGACGCCGAGCGGATCCGCGACCAGCCGATCGTAGCGAATATCGACAACACGGCTCGCTGCGTCGCGTGACCGGACCATCCGCCCCATGCCGTCGACGAACATGTCGAGAATGGTTTCTCCGAGCTCGGAAGGGTCCAGTCGGTTCGCCAGGATGATCCGGCGGTAACTGGCAGAGAGGCTGCACAGCGAGGGAACCGCCTGGCAGGGATGGCGGTGGAGCCTGACCACGTTGGCGTCGGGAAAGACATCGCGCAGGACCGGATAGTAGTGCAGGTGAGTGGAGGACTTGGTCACCCAGTGACTGCCGCGGCAGAACAGCTGCAGATGCTGAACCTGCAGCCGGTAATGGGCATAGAGCTCGCGGAGCTCCTCGACACCGAGATGCTTCAACCAGGTCCAATATTCCGGCACCCGGTACATCATCACCGGCACGAGGCTGTGACGCATCATCCAGTGGCATTCGTCGGGCGCCCGCGCCATCATCGGGTGAATCTGGCGAATTGGCGGTGCGGCCCGAGCAAACAAGTCGAGGCGGCGTTGGACGATCTCGATGCGCGCGTCGGTGGCGTAGCTGTCCGGGCGCGGGGGCGGCGAGGGCGCCCACAGCTCCCACAGGAGCGGCGTTCGCGCATTGCCGTCGAGCGCCAGCAGGTTGTGGAGCAGCGTGCTCCCGGTTCGACCGAATCCGACGACGAACAGCGGCTGGCGGATCGGAACATCGGGGATGCCGCCGAAGAGCTCACGGTCCCTGGCAAAGCTCAAATAGGCGAGGATCCACGCGAAGATCTCCCGCTTCAGCAGACGCAAGGCGGCGGCGTCATAGCTGCCGCCGCGCTCCATCGCGGAGGCCAGGCATCGCAAGCCGTCGACGTGAATACCTCGCACCGGCGGCAGCGAAATCCCTGCCTGCTTCTCGGCGATGCGCCAGAGACCGTCGACATCGATCAAGGGAGTCATGTGGGCCGTCGAATCACTGCAGCACCTGACGACGACGAAGTTTCATGGCGCTCATCGTCTCCGGTTGGCGGGCGACGACACGCGGTCTAGCAAAGCCGGCCGCACGTCGCCGCTTTGGTCGGCCGTCGATTGCAGGTGGCTGGAGCAGCAAAATCCCACGCGGGAGACGGAACGTCAAATGTCGCAAAGTATATTCCCGGAGGCTGACGCTGGACATCAGGTGCGCACTGCCGGCCGGACCCCTGTTCGCCTCGAAAATCCTGGCGAGGAGCTCGGGGACGCCGAAATTCGAAGGCAGGGGTACCCGGCGGATTGAACGTTTGGCGCCTGATGCGCGACCAAATCAGGTCGAACGCCAGGCCGAAGGGTCACCCGCTGGCGGGTCGAATGGCGCCCATCGGCTGCATCATCAGGGCATGGGTCGGCGCGGAAAGGGCGTGGGAATGAGCGGCGAGGATCAGCTTGTTCCGGTTTTCATACCGGCGCTCGTGGCGCTGTTGATCCGTGCGGAGGAGCTGAACGGCGCTCCGCTCACGCGCGGTCAGGTCATCGCCATCAGGGACAATGCAAATTGCATGATGCTGCCGGCGTCGACCAAAGCCCACATCGAGGACGATCGGGGCTATGCAGACATCGATCCGGAAGAATGCTGGGAAGATTGGCTGAGAGTCCGGGCGAGGATGGACCCGGCTCGCCGATAAAGACCATGCGCCGGGACCTTCGATGCCGGGGAGGGGAGCCGATGTCATGCGTAGATTGATCGTCGCGGTGTGGGCGCTGGTGGCGGCAGGGTGTCCCGCCGACGCGATTGCACAGCAATGGATCGAGTCTCGGCCTGCCGTGGAGTCGTTCGCGGTGCTCAAGGAGCCGGCCTTTGCCCAGGAGCAGGACAAGGAGCCGGGCAAGCCGTCGGCCGCGTTCGAGCGTTTCCGCTTCAGCTTCTTCGAGGACCGCGACTCCCCGCGTAACGGGCTCGACACCGCGGCGCTGGCCCGGCTCGAGGGCGATGAGCGCACAAGAGCGGAGGACATGCTCATCGGCTATCTGCCCGATGTCCGCGGGATCATCGGCCTCGGCGTGCTGCGCTCGCGCCGGGCCGAGAGCCAGCTCGTAATTCTGTTCGAGTACGAGCGTGAGGGGCAGCGCGACGCCAGGACCTAGCGCGACGACGACTGGTCGCCCCATCGCCTGCTCCGGCTGGCCAATGCCCTGTGGAAGATCCGGCCCGACCCGCGCTGGCCGGCGCCCGCGATCGGGGTGCTGACCTCCGCCGCCGAGCCCGTGCGGCGGCAGGCCGCCGTCGCGGCGCTTCACGACATGCACGATCCTGCCGCGGTCAGTGCCCTCATCGCGGCACTCGACGATCCCGACAGCCTGGTGCGCCACCATGCTGCTCGTGGACTCCTCACAATCCACGACCTGCCCGATAAATCCAACGACCGCGGGCACATGATGTACCGGGTGATGTCGGACGATCGCGCCCAGCGCGAGGACGCCAGGCGGGACATCCTCGCGGCCATCGACGGGCGGCCGATCGCCGCGCCGTGAGCGGGCGGCGAGAGCACGCATCGCCGCCTCACGCTCGGTCGATCCCAGCTATCGTATTGTTGTCCTCGGCAGCACGGATGTATGGCTGCTGATCGTCGATTCACCCTTGATGTCACCGATCTTCGCGAAAATATCGATGGTTCCGCCGGTGACCCGGCTCAGCTCCTTCTCGGTCAACTCGATCTTGCCCGCCTCGGTCGTCGTGGTCAGGCGGTCGCGTGCAGGCTTCGGTGCATCGCTCATGGTTTTTCCTTGATTTGCACGGCGCGCAGGCCTGTGCCCGGCGGACCTGGGGCGGTGTATCCATCGACGAGATCGAAGGGCCGATCGCTTCCTTTTCGCATCCCGTCGACCAGGAAGGAGCCTCGCGTCGACAGGGTTTGGAAGCGCACGTGCGAGCGTAACACACGTCGAGATGACACGCCATGGCGTATTGCATCAACCTCCTGTGTTCTCGCAACGCTCCGGCGCCTGTGCTCGGTCGTGGTAATCCGCTACACTGCGCTTGACAATGAATTGCGGCACGGGAGGACCTGCGTGAAATCCGGCATCATCACCGCTGCAGCGACTGCGCTGCTGTTTTCCGGCGTCGCCGCTGCGGCCGAGATCAAGGTTCTCTCCACGCAGGCCACCGAGCAGGCCTATCGCGAATTGGTGCCGCAGTTCGAGCAGGCGTCCGGGCACAAGGTCACCACGATCTTCACCGGAACGCTCGATGCCAACAAGCGGTTGGCGGCCGGCGAGATCTATGACGTCCTGATCATGTCCAGCGCGTCGATCGACGAGCATATCAAGGGCGGCAAGGTTTTGCCCGGCAGCCACGTCGATGTCGCCAGATCGGGCGTGGCCGTCGCCGTGCGCGCCGGCGCGCCGAAGCCCGACATCAGCACGACCGAAGCACTGAAGAAGACGCTGCTGGCCGCCAGGTCGATCGGCTATTCCACCGGACCGAGCGGCAATTACGTCATCGGCTTGCTCCAGCGCATGGGGATCGCCGACGAGGTCAAGCCGAAACTTCGGCAGACCCCGACCGGGGTATTCGTCGCCAGCATCATCGCCAGCGGCGAAGCCGAGGTCGGCTTTCAGCAGGTGAGCGAACTGATGGCCGCCCCCGGCATCGACTATGTCGGTCCGCTGCCGGCAGACATCCAGCACATGACCGTGTTCGCCAGCGGCATTCCGGTCGGCGCGAAGGAGGTCGACGCGGCGAAAGCGCTGGTGAAATTCATCACCGCGCCGGCAGCCGCGGCAGCATTCAGGAAGCGAGGCATGGAGCCCGGCTGAACGGACGACCATCGCTCGCCATCTGCAGCCGGAGCCCGCGAAGGTTGGCAGGATCGCCGAACCCGCCCGAAAATGCGATGCTGCCGGACAATGCGACCGACGGAGCGGGTCGCACAGGAGCACGGCTCGATCCCATGGACATGCTCGTCAAGCTTTACGATCTCCCTGAACTCGCGACAAATCTTCGAGGCGCTGCGCCAGGAGCGTATCGACATCCGGCGCGCGCTCGCCCCCGACAAGCACACGGTCGCCGCATGGGTCCGCGAGACGTTCAGCGACCGATGGGCGAGCGAGACCGAGGTCGCCTTCACCCGCCAGCCCGTCTCCTGCTTCATCGCGGTAAAGGACGCCAGGATCGCGGGGTTCGCCTGCCATGACGCGACGTGCCGCAATTTCTTCGGCCCGACCGGCGTGGATCCGAGCGCGAGAAAGAAGGGAATCGGTACGGCCCTGCTGTTCGCCTGCCTCGAGGACATGAGGCATCAGGGCTTCGGCTACGCCATCATCGGCGGTGTCGGCCCGGCGGACTACTATGCGAAAGCCGTCGGCGCCGTGCCCATCGAGGGCTCCGATCCCGGGATCTATCGCGGACTGCTTGGCAGCTGGCGGCTTGATCCGATCACCGCGCCGTGAGGACCCCGCAAGACAAGGGCGAGCACCACCGCGGCATGATCCCAGTACCGGCCCGGTTGGTTGGCTGACCCGTTGCGGCGTCGCCGCCCACGCACGGAATCCGTGCGGACGGAAGCCTTCGTCCACCCGAGGCGCCCGAGGATCGCCGCGCAACTCCCGTCGCCCGCACGCCGCCTTCGCGATCGACTATTTCGTGTAGCGCGTCGCACTGCATGCTGGCGGCGGCGCTGGGCGGAATCCTTGCCTTCGTGTTCACCCACGATGCGGGCGCGCATCGCCGAAAGGATCGCCTGGCTCGGGGTCGCGCTCGACCCCGCCGCCGACGCGGCGTGCGAGACCTTGATATCGCGGCCGGAAAGCCGTGTCCGGCTCTACATGACCCCGACCGACGAGGAGTTGATGATCGCCCGGCATACGCTCGCGCTGCTTTCGCGCGTGGTGCGCCGCGGATGGCCGGCGAAGCCGTTGCCGGTGAATTTGCCTCGCGCGGCGAGCGATTTTCGAATATAGTGTGCCCATTGGTTTACGTCAGATCAATGAGGCGATTGCGATATCGGCGATGTTCGCCGATAAGCTGGCCGACGGTGCCGACCCGAAGCTGTTCGGCGATGTCGTCACGAAGGGAGTTCTGCCCGAGGATCGCGCTATGGCTGCGAGCGCAAATAGATCCATCCATCCAGGTCTCGCGTGCTTCGGACACTTGATCGGCCGTCAAATCGATCGAAGGCTCGCGCGGAACCTGCACAAGCGCTGGCTACCTCCGATCACCGAGCCGAAGCCGAAATGGAGCTCTGAATCTTTCGCAAAAGGACCGCAAGACGACCGCTGCGGCGGCCGTCCAGAAGAACCGGACAATTCGCGTCGGGAGGGATAGCATGGCAGGGACTGCAGCAGTTTCGAAGGATCGCAAGGCTCAAGATTGCTGGCGAGGCTTCAAGCCTGGAGCTTGGCGCACCACGATCGACGTCCGCGAATTCATCATTCGCAACGCCACGCCCTATATGGGCGACGAAAAATTCCTGGCCGGACCGTCGAAGCGCACCGAAGCGGTGTGGGCCAAGCTTCAGCCCTTCTTCAAGGAGGAGCAGAAGAAGGGCGTGCTTGCCGTCGATGCGAAGACGCCGTCGACCTTGCTGGCGCACAAGCCCGGCTATATCGACCGCGACAACGAGGTGATCGTCGGCCTGCAGACCGACCAGCCGTTCAAGCGCGCCATCTTTCCGTTCGGCGGATTGCGCATGGTGGAGGCCGGTCTCAAGGCGGCCGGGTTCGAAGCCGATCCGCAGGTGCACGAGGCCTTTACGAAATACCGCAGGAGCCACAATGACGGCGTGTTCGATGCCTACACGCCCGAAATCATGAAGTGCCGCAAGTCCGGCATCGTCACCGGACTTCCCGATGCCTATGGCCGCGGCCGCATCATCGGCGATTATCGCCG
The DNA here is from genome assembly GCA_963755055.1 of uncultured Alphaproteobacteria bacterium. Taxonomy (GTDB): domain Bacteria; phylum Pseudomonadota; class Alphaproteobacteria; order Rhizobiales; family Xanthobacteraceae; genus AP-16. Next base: position 67,306 of record CAVWIS010000024.1, read on the forward strand.
CGTCGCCCTCTACGGCGTCGCCCGCTTGATCGAGGTCAAGCAGCAGGAACGCGCGCAGATCGACGACATGTGGCCGAGCGACGAGGTGATCCGGCAGCGCGAGGAACTGGCCGAACAGATCCGCGCGTTGAAAGATCTGGCCGAAATGGGAAAACGTTATCAGTGCGATATCACGCGCCCGGCGAACGACGCGCATGAGGCCGTGCAGTGGACGTATCTGGGCTACCTGGGCGCCATCAAGGAGGCGAACGGTGCGGCGATGTCGATTGGCCGCATCTCGAGCTTTCTCGACATCTTCATCGAGCGTGACCTCAAGGAAGGCGCGCTGGACGAAGCTGGTGCGCAGGAGTTGTGGGACCAGCTGGTCCAGAAGCTTCGCATCGTGCGCTTCCTCCGCACGCCTGAATACGACGCGCTGTTCAGCGGCGATCCCTACTGGGCGACCGAATGCGTCGGCGGCATCGACCTTGATGGCCAGTCGCTTGTCACCAAGAGCAGCTACCGCATGCTCCACACGCTGACCAATCTCGGGCCGGCACCGGAGCCGAACATCACGGTGCTGTGGTCGAAGCACCTGCCCGACAACTTCAAGCGCTATTGCATCAGAGTCAGCAAGGAGACGTCCTCGTTGCAATACGAGAACGACGACCTGATGCGGCCCTACTGGGGGGACGACTACGGCATCGCCTGCTGCGTGTCGGCGATGCGGCTGGGCAAGCAGATGCAGTTCTTCGGAGCTCGCGTGAATCTCGCGAAGTGCCTCCTCTATGCGATCAATGGCGGGCGTGACGAAATCTCCGGCGAGCAGGTTGCGCCGGCGGCACCGCCCGTGACCGGCGACGTGCTCGACTACGACCAGGTGTTCGAGAAATTCGACTACATGATGGAGTGGCTCGCGCGCACGTATGTGCACGCGATGAACTGCATCCACTACATGCACGACAAGTACTTCTACGAGCGCCTCGAGATGGCGCTGCACGACCGCGACATCCTGCGCACCATGGCGTTCGGGATCGCCGGCCTGTCGGTGACCGCCGACAGCCTGGCGGCAATCAAATACGCGGACGTGCACGTGATCCGGGACGAGACCGGGCTCGCCGTCGACTATCGCATCGAGGGCACCAAGGGCGCGAATGTGGTCCCCCAATACGGCAACAATGACGATCGGGTGGACAGCATCGCGGCGGACCTCGTGACCCGATTCATGCAGAAGATCCGCAAGCACCCGACCTATCGCAACGCCACCCACACCCAGAGCGTGCTGACCATCACGTCGAACGTGGTCTACGGCAAGACGACCGGGAACACGCCTGACGGCCGCCGCAAGGGCGAACCGTTCGGCCCTGGCGCCAACCCGATGCACGGCCGCGACAGCCATGGCTGGCTCGCGTCATGCCTGTCGGTGGCAAAGCTGCCCTACAAGGACGCGCTGGACGGCATCAGCTACACCGTTTCGGTCGCGCCGCAGAAGGCGCACCTGTCGGAGGACGAGCTGATCGATGGCGCAGTCAAAGCCATTGACATGTACTTCGACCAGGGCGGATTCCACATGAACTTGAACGTCATCGACAAGGAGACGCTCGAGGATGCGATCAAGAATCCCGACAAGTACCCGCAGCTCACGATCCGGGTGTCGGGGTACGCGGTGAATTTCGTCCGGCTGACGCCTGAGCAGCAACGCGACGTGATCAGCCGCACCTTCCACGGCCAGATCTAGCGCCGATCTCGATGAGATCGAGGCACTGCCGTGCTGCGAGTTCGCCTCTTCCCAGCGGGGAGAGGTCGCCCGCGCCTTGGCGCGGGCGGGTGAGGGGGAGCAAAGCGACGACAGCCTTTACCACCTCACCCCACCCATCTCCCCGTTGGGGAGGGGGAGCAGGCCCAGTGCGTGGCACGCCTGCACTGATTCCACCGGATAGTGCGATGTATGGGGAGACGCGTCATGTCACAGCTCGGCACCATCGAGGCGGGCAGCCGGCATGATCTGCGTGTCGGTCTCTCGCCCGACGCGCCGGACGAAGCCGACTTCCGGGACGACGGCGAAGGCGCCTTCGGCTACGTCCATTCCTACGAGACGTCTTCCCGGTACGATGGGCCCGGCTTGCGCGTCGTATTGTTCGTGTCGGGATGCCTGCTGCGCTGCTCCTACTGCCACAATCCCGATACCTGGCACATGAAGGACGGAACCTACGTCTCGGCGCAGCAGGTGATCGGTCGCCTTGGCAGTTTCGCGCCGGCGCTGCGATCGCTCGATGGCGGCCTGACCATCTCGGGCGGCGAGCCGATGGTGCAGCGCCCCTTCACCCGGCGAATACTGGCCGCGGCCAAGCAGATGGGCCTGCACACGGCAATCGAGACATCGGGTTATCTCGGCGACCGGGTCGATGACGAGTATCTGTCCTGCCTCGATCTGGTGCTGCTCGACATCAAGAGCTCGGATGCGGACACCTATCGCAGGGTGACCGGCCGCGAGCTGGCGCCGACCCTGCGTTTCGCCGAGCGGCTGGCGGCCGTCGGCAAGCCGGTATGGGTGCGATTCACGCTGGTGCCGGGCCACACCGACGATCCCGCCAATGTGGAGGGGATCGCCCGGTTCGTCGCGCCGATGAAGAACGTCGAGTGGGTCGAGGTGCAGCCGTTCCACCAGCTCGGCGGCTTCAAGTGGAAGGCGATGGGGCTCGACTACCGGCACGCCGACACGTCGCCCCCTGCTCCCGAGCTGGTCGGTCGCGTGCTCGAGCAATTCCGTGCGGCCGGCTGCCGCGCGCGTTGACCAAAGCCTCGTAAGTCCGAGGCGACAATTGCTGGAGAGGCTCTCATGCTTGCCGTTGCCCGTGACATCATCGGCACCCAGCCCATCCTCGCCGTGTTCCTCGCCATCGGCGTCGGGTACCTCGTGGGTCAGATCAACCTTGGTGGATTCTCGCTGGGGGTCGGAGCCGTGCTGTTCGTCGGGCTGGCGATCGGCGCTTTCGCCCCGAAAGCCTCGATCACCGGGCCGATCGGCCTCACCGGCCTGATCATGTTCCTGTACGGCATCGGCGTCCTCTACGGCCGACAGTTCTTCGAGGGAATGACCGGCCCGGCCGGCCGCAAGTACAATTTGCTGGCGCTCGTCGCATGCATCGCCGGGCTCGTGGTGGCACTGGGTTTGGGCCAGGCCTTCGGGATCAAGCTCGGCCACACTCTCGGCATCTACGCGGGCTCGATGACGAGCACCGCCGCGCTGCAGGCCGCTCTCGACGTTATGAAAAGCGGCGAGCCGTCGATCGGATATTCGATTGCATATCCCTTCGGCGTGATCGGCCCGATCCTGTGCATCTATTTCATGACGCGTCAGGTCCAGCCGAAATTCCCCCCTAAGGCGCAGCGCTTCCACATGGGAGAGGTGACGCTGGGAGACAATTGCGCGGGGCGAACGCTTGAGGAGCTCGGCAAGGACCTGCCGAGCGGCGTGCAGGTGACGATGGTGCGTAAGGGAGACCAGAATATCGTTCCTTCGCCCGATACCGTTCTGGCCTCGGGAGACGGGCTGCTGATCATCGCCGAGCAGGCGGAGGCAATCGCGGAAGCGGGAGCCAGGCTCGGAAAATTGCAACCTGGGCGGATCGTCTCGGATCGCGCCGCTCTCGACTACATCCGGGTTTTCGTGGGCAAGGCCAATATGGTCGGAATACCGCTTGCGCAGCTCCCGATGCCGGCCGGTTTTCCCGCCCACCTCCTGCATGTCAGGCGCTACGACATGGACCTCGTGCCAGCACCGGATCTGATGCTGGAGTTTGGCGACCGGGTCGGCGTGTTGCTGCCGCCGGACCGCAGGGAGGAGGTGCGGCGGCATTTCGGCGACACCGTGAAGGCGACGGCAGAGTTCAGCTATGTCTCGCTGGGGCTCGGCATGGTGCTCGGCGTCCTGCTCGGACTGATCCCCATTCCGGTTCCGGGCGTCGGGACGGTCACGCTCGGCATCGCCGGCGGTCCGCTCATCGTCGCGCTCATCGTCGGCAAGCTGCGCCGGACCGGTCCGCTGCTCTGGGTGATGCCGCTGCCCGCCAACATCGTGCTCAGGAACTTCGGCTTGGCGATGTTCCTGGCCGCCGTCGGCATCAACGCCGGCCAGCCGTTCGTGCGCACCGTGTCGGAGAGCGGGTTCACGATGCTGTTCATCGGCATGGCGGTCCTGTTGACGACGGTGATCATCGTGTTGCTGGTCGGGTACTACCTGCTCAAGATTCCCTTCGACGACCTGGTCGGCGTTGCCTCGGGGGCGACGGGAAATCCTGCGATCCTGGTCTATTCCTCCCGGATGGCGCCGACCGACCGGCCCGACATCGGCTATGCGATGATCTTCCCGTCGATGACCATCGTGAAGGTCATCGCCGTGCAGATCGTCGGCCTGCTGGCCACTGCCGGCGCAGGCTGACCGTTGCCGCAATCGATGCATCCGGCGCAACCTGCTGCCGGTCACCATCGGCAACATCATCGGCGGTTCGGTCATGATCGGCGCCGTCTACTGGTTCGTCTACCTGCGGAAGAGGAAGGCTTGAGCGAACGCGGACTGCTTGGCAGCTGGCGGCTCGATCCGACAACCGAATCGTGAAGACCCCGCAAGACAAGGGGGAGCGCCGCCGCCGCGGTCATCTCACGATCGAGGCCGCAGCGGCGGCGTCGCCTCGTCCGCGGCAGCATCTGGCGGCAATGCGTCGCCGCCCCGCTGCTCGCGAAGCTTGGCGCGTATCTCGGTGGGCGTCGCGCCAAACCGCGCCTTGAACGCGCGATTGAAGTAGGAGATGTCGGAAAATCCCGCGGCAGCGGCGATGTCGCTCACCTTGCGCCGCCCGGTCGCCTCCCGCAGCAATCGATGCGCCGCCAGCAGCCTGCGCTCGAGCAGGAATCCGGTGAACGAGCTTCCGGTGCGCTCGAACAGGCGCTGGACATAGCGGGGCGAAAGCCCGTGGCGGCGGGCGACGCGCTCGAGGCCCAGATCGGATCGTCCGATCTCCCGCAAGATGTCGGACTTGATGGCATCGAGGCGCGCTGCCGCAAGGCCGCGGTCGGCGGCCATGTGGGCGGCATCCCTGTCGGCTCCGAGGCAGAGGCCGACGAGATCGAGAATATGCTGCGCGACCGCCTGATTGGCGGCGGCATCGAGCTTCGATCCGAACCGGTGCGCGGTCTCCACCTGGTGCAGCAGAAGCCTGGCGAGCTCGCCGCTCGCGGCAAGCGGTCGCGTGACCTTGTCCTCGGAGTTCCGGCAGACGCCGTTGAGCAGCATTTGCGGAATACGAATGCTCCATCGATGGCCCGGCAGGAGCTGCGTCACCCGTGCCGCATCGCCGGCGCTCATCAGCGCCATCCCGCCCGCCTGCAAGTCGATCGCCCGCCCGCGCTGGTGCGTCTGCAGGCGCGAAGCGGACGCGATGATCAGATAGAAGCTGCCGCGCGTCGCCTCCGCTATGTCGTCGCGCAGCACCATGTCCACGGGCGTGCCCTGCAGCCGGCAAAGGCCCAGATAGGAGTGCTCGCTCACCGTGATCTCGTTGACGATGTGCTCTCCGCCGATCGGCTCGAAATCGACGCCGATCCATCGGCGGCCGAACTCTTCGCGCCAGCGCTCGTAACGCGGCCCGTTCGCGCTGCCGGCATATCCGCAATGGAACAGTCGACGCGACCGGCCGGGGCAATCGTCCGTGCGGATGCGCAACCCTATACGCGCGTATGGTTCGCTTGCGCGACGTTGCGGGAACTCTCACACATGGGCAGCGCCAATGTCAGCGAGCCGCCGCCGATGACGATGACGTCGTAGCCGCTGCTTATGACGGCAGCGGCTTGCCGGCCTGCTCGGAGACGATGTGCTCGGCGTACCAGTCCGGCCATTCCTCATCCCGCTGGCCGGTCCGCTTCTCGTGCTCGCCGTGGGCGGCCTCCGCACGCCGGAGCGCGGTTGCGAGCTCGGTCGACGAGGCGAATGTCGTGTCGCCGGCGTCCACCCGACCGGGCAATCGCGCTGTGACCTCCTGGAGCAGCCAGCCGTTGCCGTCCGGATCGCTGAACGTGGCGTACGAGGCGTAACTGCGCCGCGCCGGATCCGGGCCGCTCGAGGGGCCTTCGCCGACGCCACGGTGGAACACTTCGCTCACGTCGACACCGCGATCGACGAGCTCGGCGCGCGCTGCCTCGATGTCGGACACGACCAGATAGAGTCCGCGCGCCGAGCCCGGCGCGGCGGACGTCACTCCCGTGCCGAAGTGGATCGAGCATGACGAGCCGGGAGGCGTGAACTGGACAGCCCGAAACGCGTCACCCTTGACGAAGTCGGCGTCGAGCCTCCAGCCCAGGTTGCCGTAGAAGCGCTTGGCGCGATCGACGTCCGAGACCGGGATGACGACGACCTCGAGCTTCATGTCGACCCCCCGCGCTCTCGGGGTCCCGGTGGCGGTTTCGTTGCGCACTTGAGTGCTGCTCATGTCTTGCTCCTCATGTTTGATGCTCGGCCTTCAAGGCGCGTAACGGTTGAACACAAGGTCGCGAGCCTTGACGATCGCGTGGCAGGAAAAGCAGGCGTTGTGCACCGCCTCGCTGGCAGGCTTGCCGTCGTCGAATTGAGCGAACCCCCAGCCGCCGGTCGAGGCGTATTTTCTCGCGTCCTTGACCATGAACTGAACCCCGTTCCTGGGTGGCCCGGCGACGAAGGATTGGGGACGGCCAAAGGCCTTGCTGCTTTCCTCCAACAGATCGTAGCTCCAGGCGACCCGGGCAATGATGGTGCCGTCCGGGTACGGGAGCGTTCCTTCCCGGGAGGCCTTGATCGCCACGTCGTTGCCCAGAATGGCGCGCAAGTCATTGAGGCTGCCTTCCTCGCGGGCGACCGAGATCAACCTCCAGTCGCGGTATCCGGCAGGAAGCTTGATTCCATAGATCGGCACGGCCTCTCCATCGGCCTGTCCGGATGCGGGCGCCATGTGGGCGACCACGCCGGCCAGCGCTCCAACCGCAACCAGCACGAGGACAATCCGTCTCACAGGGGTCCCTCCTTCAAACAGGCCAAATTGATCAGCGCAGCGAGCGGAACGCCGCGCGGATCTCCTCGGAGAAAAGCCGCGGCTGTTCCCAGGCCGCGAAGTGGCCACCCTTGTCGACCTCGTGGAAGTAGATCAGGTTGCGATAGGCGCGCCGGGCCCATGTCTCCGGGACTCGATAGACCTCGTCGGGAAATACCGTGATGGCCACCGGGAGCGAGATGTCGGCGGTCTTCTGCGCGGCCGCGCTGGTGACGCCCCGTCCGCTGTTCTCCCAGTACAGCCGCCCTGACGAAGCTCCGCTGTTGGTCAGCCAGTACAGCGTGATGTCGTCCAGCACCTCGTCTTTGGTCGGCGACTGTTCGGGATCGCTTCCGTACGTCCACTGCGCGAAGCCTGGATGCCCGAGCAGCCACGCCGCCAGGCCGGCCGGAGAGTCCGTCACGCCGTAGCCGATCGTCTGTGGCCGCGCGGTCATCATCGCGACGTAGGCCGTGTTCCCCATTTTGGCCGACGCGATGAGCGAGTTCGAGCACCGCGCGTTCCTTCTCGGAGAGTCCGGCCGGCGCGGGCCCGCCGACGGGGATCACCGCGGCCACTTCGGGCGGTACCGCTGCCGGCAAGTTGAGGTGGACGCCGAGCAATCCTGCCGGCGCCTGGCGCGCCATCGCGTTGGAGATGGGGGAGCCCCAGTCGCCGCCCTGGGCGACGTAGCGGGTGTAGCCGAGGCGCTTCATCAGCTCCGCCCAGGCTCGCGCGATGTGGTCGGGGTCCCAGCCGGTGCTGGTTGGCTTGCCGGAGAAGCCGTAACCGGGAATCGAAGGCATGACGAGGTCGAACGCGTCTTCCGCCCGTCCGTCATGAGCCGCGGGATCCGTGAGCGGGCCGACGATCTTGAGCAGCTCGATCACCGAGCCGGGCCAGCCATGCGTCATGATCAGCGGCATGGCGTTCGGATGACGCGAGCGGACGTGGATGAAGTGAATGTCCACGTCATCGATCGTCGTCATGAATTGGGGCAGGGCGTTGAGCCTGGCCTCGGCCTTTCGCCAGTCGTAGCCCGTTCCCCAGTAACGCACCAGCTCCTGGAATTTTGCGAGCTGTACGCCCTGCGACCGATCATTGACCGTCTCCCGGTCGGGCCAGCGCGTGGCGGCGATGCGTCGGCGGAGATCGGCAAGTGCTTCTTCCGGAATATCGGCGTGGAAGGGACGGATTGCGGCGTTGCCTGTCGGCATGACCGCATGCGCGGCGCCAAAGGTACCCACCGATGCCGCCGCGGCGAGGCCGACGGCTCCGGCCGCCGCGGTGGTCGCAAGCATCCGGCGCCGGGTGGGCGATGAAGATGATGAAGTTAGCGTGGACATCGTCATTCTCCTTCTCGCCCGTGCCGGCAAAATCCGTCAGGCCTCGGTGACGTCGATGACGGCTTCGGCAAAGTCCTGTGGGGCCTCCTGCGGCACGTTGTGGCCGATGCCCTTGAGGATTCGGTGCGAATATTTGCCGGTGAATTTCTTGCGATAGGCGGCGCCGTCGGCGGCCGGGCCGTCAAAATCACTCGCAATGGTGATCGTAGGCACGGTGATGACCGGACCTTCGAACAGGCGGTTCTCCAGGTCGTCATGTTTCGCCTCGCCGGCCGCCAGGCTCAGCCGCCAGCGGTAGTTATGGATCACGATGGCGACGTGATCCGGGTTGTCGAACGCGGCGGCGCTGCGGTCGAACGTGGCGTCGTCGAAGTCCCATTTTGGCGACGCGATCTTCCAGATGAGCTTGTTGAAGTCGTGCCGGTTCCTTTCGTAGCCGGTCCGTCCGCGCTCGGTGGCAAAGTAATACTGGTACCACCATCCGTACTCGGCGACCGGCGGCAGCGGCTGGAGGTTCGCCTTGAGGCTCGTGATCAGATAGCCGCTCACGGCGACCAGGGCCTTGCAGCGTTCGGGCCAGAGCGCCGCCACGATGGCGGCTGTCCGCGCTCCCCAGTCAAAACCGCCGATGATCGCCTTCCCGATCTTGAGCGCATCCATCAGGGCGATGACGTCGAGGGCAACCGCCGACTGCTGGGCGTTGCGAAACGTATCGCCCGAGAGGAAACGTGTCGTGCCGTAGCCGCGCAGGAACGGGACGACCACCCGATAGCCGGCCGACGCCAGCGCAGGCGCGACATCGACATAGCTGTGAATGTCGTAGGGCCAGCCGTGCAGAAGGATGACCGCAGGGCCGTCGGCAGGCCCGGCCTCGGCATATCCGATGTTGAGGACGCCGGCATCGATCTGCCTGAGCGGGCCGAGCGACGTGCTGGTCCCCGGCGTGATCGTGGGCAGTTTTGTCGGTTTAGCCTTATCCGCCTGCGCGGCCGCGCAACCGAGCATGCCGAGCTCGGCGGCAGCAACCGTCATGGCCGCAGTACCAAGAAAGCGGCGGCGATGATGATCGATCTTTTCGGACATTCCGATCCTCTCCATGCGAGGTCTCCGTAACATCCGGCTCGATCGGACAGCGAGCGTGCGGGGAGGGTGCGGCGTCGGCCACGACCACGCCATCCAACGTTCGGAAGAGCCGGCTCATATCAAAGTATGAGTCATGAGCGGCTCCGTGGGTTGTTCGTCGGCGAGGCCGATCGGCGGTGCCGCATCCGCCGAGCAACCGATGATGGGCTTCGTGCAAGAGCGCTCAACCCGTCCGGCGGGACCGAGGCTTTGCGTCTGGAGCTCCTGAAGTGCCGACCGATGCCGCGGTATCGGCGCGCAGGACAAATTGAAACACCGCGCCTTCGGGGCTGTTCGGAAAAATCCGCAAGTGGCCATCGTGGCCCTCGATGATCGAACGGCAGATCGACAGGCCCATTCCCATGCCGCCGGATTTCGTCGTGAACAGCGGGGCAAATATTCGCTCGAGATCCTGCGGGCTTACTCCTGTTCCCGTGTCCGCGACCGATACGGCGACTTCGCCGTCCTCGCGAGCCTCGGAGCCGACCCTGAGAACGCGCGGTCCTTCCTTGGCCGCCATCGACTCGACGGCGTTGGTTATCAGGTTCAGCAGCACCTGCTGCAGCTGAATTCGATCTCCCATGACCCGCGGCAGAAGTGCACCGGGCTCGGCTTTGAGGAGCACGCGGTGGCTCTTGAGATCGTCGCGCACCAGGGCAAGCGCTTCCCCGATGAGATCGTTGACGTCAAGCGGAGTTCTGCTCCGGGCATCGCTCCTGAAGTTCGCCCTGATGCTTGCGATCACCGCTCCCGCGCGATGGCCGTCGGCGGCGATCTGCCTGAGCTCCGCTTTCGCCTTGTCGAGATTGGGGGCCGGGCGATCGAGCCAGCGGAAGCCCGTGTCGGATCGCGTGATCATGGCAGCGAGAGGCTGCTTGACCTCGTGAGCGATCATGGCGGCGACGGCGTCGCCGGTCACCAGCCGGGCCTCGCGCTCACGGCGCTGGGCATGGACCGCGCGCTGCAGCATCATGTTCGAGCGGGCGAGGTGCGCATACAGTCGTGTCATCTCGGCAAGCAATACGACCATCACGACCGTCGCCGTGACCAGCTGATAGAAGCGTCCCGCATACCATGCGAGCGTGTAGCGGTTCCCGCTCAGGACGGATGCCAGGGCGACCTCGATCAGCAGCGCGCACAGCGCGACGATGAGCCATTCGTCGAGCAGGGAGCGCCGCCGCACCCAGATGAGACACAGAGCAGTGCCGCCCATCGCCAGGATGGCGACACCGCCGACGACCTGGCGAAACAGACTGATCGGGTGCACGTCCACAAAAGTGATCGGCAGGAGGCTTTCATGCGTCGTGATAAACCAGAACAATCCGATCACGACCGCAATCACCGCCGCGACGCTCAGGCTGATGGCGAGGCGCGCGGAACGGACGCCGATCGCGCGATCCGTGTCCTTGAGCAGCGCATAGCCGACGACGCTCAGCGGCAGTCCTGAATGCCAGAACCAGTAGAGCCAGACGGCTGATTGCAGACCCGATCCTGGGGGCCCGGCGGGGCTGAACGCGCCGGGAAAGGCCAGCGCATGCGCAACGACGATCAGGGCCGTAAAGAGATAACCGCTGGCGATGATCAGGAGAGCCCACTGGCGCAGGATCGAGAACTGGGCGAACAGCAGCGCCGCTGTTACGCAGTCGCTGACGAACAGTGCGGCCGCAAGAGTCGGGACGAATGCGTCGATCTCCGGCAGCCTGATGGTCGCGAACGGCCATGTGCCGGCAAGGATGGCGAGCAGGGCAAACACGAAGGCGTGGGCCATCCGGCGCTGGCCGATGGTCGGGGGGATGGTCGCCAGGACCTGCGGCTCGTTGCGCGAATCCAGCGCAGAGGGTTTGGCGGTGCTTTCCGTCATTGCAACCAGGGTCCGTTCCCCGATGGTGAAAAACGGACTTGTGAGAATGCGAAGGTGGATGCCGCGAGTTGAAACCGACCCGGAAGCACGCTCCAGTCAGGCATGGCGGGACGCTGGTGTCGGCACCGCAATCGCCGCAAACGGACCCAGGCACCCACAAGACTACCACGGCCCTGCCGTTACGGCACTGCCTAAAAAAAGCGGCTGTGGCTCGGTCGGTGGTGCCGATTGCGGGACGATGATACCTCCTGAGGGCGCCCGTCCCGCTCCGCCACCGATACGGCAACCTGCTGGTGGCCGGAGATTCAAGGTTTGAGAGCTCTTGCGAGACAGTCGATCAGGGCGTCCGTCTCGAATGGCTTTCTGAGCAGACAGACCGCGCCGCTTGCCGCTGCCCTGGCTTCCAGGTCGGGCTCCGCACGCGCGGTGATCATGATGATTGGGACGTCGGAGGCGCGGGAGGCGAGCAGCCGCTTGAGATCGAACCCGCTCATGCCGGGCATGTGAATGTCGGTGATGATGCAGTCGCAGGAATCCTCCCCATCCCCGGCGACGAATTCCTCCGCGGATGCAAACCCGCGCACGCCGTATCCCAGCGAACAGAGCGAATCAACAAGCGCCGTTCGGAATGATTCATCATCGTCGATGATTGCGATCAGCGGCTCTCTTGACACGCATCATCCTTTCCCCCGGAGCGGGTGGCAGACAGCAGTGGGGGGATCTCAATGTTCGCCCGCGGCGGCACTCGGGGAATCATACAGGAGTATGACGCCCGACCGTCATCCAGGCTGGGGTTTGACCGTTTCGGCCATCCGGACGAGATCGGCCAGCGTCCGGGCGTTCATCTTGCGCATGGCCGCGCCGCGATGGATCTTGACCGTGATCTCGCTTATTCCCAGATCGCCGGCGATCTGCTTGTTCATCTTGCCGGCGGTGACCAGCAGCATGACCTGCTGCTCGCGGGGAGACAGCGTTTCGAAGCGCTGGTGGATCAGCGCGACACCGTCGTCGGTCGTGCGCCGCCGGCGGTCGCGCTCGATGGCGGCTATCACGGCGTCAAGCATGTCCTGGTCGTGGAACGGCTTGGGAAGGAAATCCACCGCACCGCGCTTCATGGCGCGAACCGACATGGGGATGTCGCCATAGGCGGTCATCATCACGACCGGCAGCCGGACGCCCATCTGGTTGAGCCTGGCCTGGAACTCCAGCCCGTTCATGTCGGGCAGACGGATGTCGACAACGAGGCAGCTTGGTCTGTCGGCGATCGTCGCGGCGAGGAAGTCGCCCGCCGCCGCATAGGATCGGGTATCGAGCCCGACCAACTCGAACAGGCCTTCCAGCGCGCCGCGCATCGACGCGTCGTCATCGACCACGTGTACGATCGCTCTCTCGCTCGTCTGCAACGGCATCGGAGAGGCACCCGGGCGACCACGTCTTGCCGTCCCTAGCATGACTGAACGTGCGCTGTGGATCAAACCAAGGTATGAGCCGGCGGCCCGACCGGGATACCACGGTTCTGCGCCGATGAACTGCACGCCGGGCGAGGACGTCACTCAATCATCGCCGGCTCGGTGTCCGACGACGACGCCAGAAGGACCTGTCCGCAGGGCTGGAAGGCGCCGAGGCGCTATATCCGCATCGTGCCGCAATCGCGTGGTTGATCGCGGCGTTGCGGCGCCGTCGACACGCCATGCCGCGCGTCATCACCGCCGCGTGCGACTGCAGACGCGCGCCAGCCGCACCGCGATGGGGTCGCCGCCGACCGCCGGCCATTGCGCCTGAGTGATCTCCCGGTCGAGCCGGGCGCAGCCGGCCTCGATCAGATCGGCCGGGCGCCAGGGTGACACGCGTGTCATGCCGTCTCCGGCGATGACCACGTAGCGGCCATCCGGGCTGAACCGAGTGCGGCGCGCCGGTTCCTGCTGGTCGATGCGGGCGAGCTCCTCGCCCTGAGGCGAGAGAATACGCGCTGCTCGCTCGCCGCCGGTGACGAGGAGGCCATCCGGACCAAAGCCGATGCCGAACACCTTGTCATTGTCGGCAAGCGACGTCAGCGCGCGATTGGCCCGCAGGTCCCAAATGATTGTCTGCAGGCCGGCGCCCGACACCGCCATCAGCGTTCCCTCGCGGTTGAAATCGACGCCCGGGATCTCTTCGGCGCTTTCGATGCGCGCCCGTTCCTTCCCGCCGGGCAACTCCACGACGCGAATGATTTTCGAGTTGAGGCCCGTTGCCAGCAATCCGCCGTCGGGACTCGATACCATCCAGTCGGTGGCGCCGGGCAGCTCGACCGCGGCGAGCTCCGTCCAGTCTTTCGACCGCCACAGCCGGACCCGATCCTTCTGCGCGGATGAAATCTTGCTGCGGAAGCGCTCTTTCGACCACGCCGACGAATTCGCCGCCAGGACCGACGAGCGCCTGCCGCAGGTCTGTTCCGTCGGCTGTCAGCACCTTACGGCCCTCCGGCAGCGCGAAGACCTGAAGCGACGCGTGGTCCGTGACCAGCGCCAGGAACAGGCCGTTCGGGGCGAACGCCGCGGACGTCACGTCCCATTCGAACGGCTCGGCCAGCAGCAGTCGACCGGTCTGCAGATCCCAGACCCGGGCAAGGAAGTCGGCCCGCGCGGCCACGAGGTAGCGGCCGTCGGAACTGAAGGCGACCGGCATCCGGGCGCCTTGCCCCTCCGCCTGCTCTCTGCGGAAATTGGCTTCGCGCGCCGACAGGTGCTTGCGTGCCCGGCGCAGGAACTCGTCCCAATCGATGTCTCCCCCATAGGTGAGCGGCGCGAGCTCGCGTGCCGACGCCATATCGATGCGCAGCACGCGATCGGGGCCTGGCACGGCGAGCTGGCCGTCGGCGAAAAGGGCAGCCGGGCCGCTCTTGTCGGGAAAACCGATGGTGTCGAGCCTGCCTTCGGGGACGCGCACCGAGAGGGCCGACTGTCCCCGCCCGTCGATCGCCACGATGCGCTGCGGCAGGAACGCAATCGTGCCGCCATCCCCGAACGGGAACCGTGCGACGTCGGCGGACGCATCCGCTTCCCAGATCCGGACGGTTCCGTCGGCCCCCGCGGTGATCACCCGGTTGCCATCGGCGACGAATCCGACCCCGAGCACCGGGCCGCCATGATCCATCGATGCGCGCTTCTCGCCGCTGCCGATGTCCCATAATGCGGCCGTGTGGTCCGAGCTTGCCGTCGCCAGCTGCGAGCCGGAAGGATTGAAGGCGAGAGCGTTGATCTTGCCCTGCCGGCCGTCATGCCTGACCGCGATCGTCTGCTTCCAGCTTTCGGTATCCCAGATCCGCGCTTCGGCCGAGACACCCGCGCCGGCAAGGTGCTTGCCGTCGGGGCTGAACGCGACGGCAGTCAGTTCGGCGCCCATTTCCAGGGCGGCGACCGGCCGGCCGTCCTCGGCCCCGAACACCCGGACCCTTCCGCCTGCCCGCGTCGCCACCGCGAGCAGCGTGCCGTCCGGGCTGAACGCCAGTTGGGCGATCGATGCCGGTGGCATCGCCAGCGGCCGCTCCTTCCAGGTCCCGGCGTCCCAGAAGCGCACTTCGCTATAGGCGGTGGCAGCCAGCCCGAAGCGCCCATAGGCCAGGCCTCGACTATGCTCGGTGGTGTGCTGCAGCTGCAGCGACCGCGCCAGCGTCCCGCTGCCGACGTTCGAGACCGCAACTTCCCCGTTTCCGCGCATATAACTGACTGCCAGCGTCTCCCCGTCGAGGCCGAACGCCATGCCGGCGATCCGCCCTTGGCCAACGGGTGGAGGTGTTTTTGGCGTCCCGGTGCCGGCGTCCCAGAGGCGGGCGTGCCCGTCATGGTCCACGGTCGCGAGTATTTTTCCGTCCGGCGAGAAGACGATCTGAGGTTCGTTGTAATTCTGCCCGGCGATTTCATATGCGCGCTCGCCCTCCGGATTCCAGACGCGAACCACGCCGTGGGCGTCGATCGTTGCAAAGCGATTTCCGCCGGGCGCGACGGCGAGGCCCACGGCCGCGCCGTCGTGCTGCAGCGTCTTGAGCTCGCGCGGAAGCAGCGCGAGGCCGCGACGGATGGTCTGATCGGCCTCGCCGGAAGCGAACTGGCGCATTGACTCGATGCCGAGAAGAAGGCCGAACGGCAGCAGGTCGGCACGCTGGGCCGATGCCGCAGCAGCCTCCGCGGCGAGCTGACGGCCGAGCGCGATCCGCGCCTGGCGCACCGCCTCGTCGCGCTGCTGCGTAGCGACGATCGCCTGCCAGACCGCGACGGCCGCCATGATCGCAATCGCGGCGACGCCGAAACGTACCAGCATTCGGTTGCGGCGGAGCTGACGCACGTCGGCCCCATCGAGCTCGTCCTTGCGCACGCCGCGGATCGGCGCCGAAAGGTTGAGCACCGCGTCGCGGAAACCGAGATTGCGCAGCGTGAGACCGTCGCGCCCGCGTGCCCAACGCAGGTCGACGTAAAGGGGCTCATCGTGGAATCGCCCGCGCAGCTCCGGGGCGAGCGCGGTCGTTCTCTGCCAGTCGAAGTCGCCGGCGGCCCCGTCCCAGACAAGATCGCCGCCGCTGAGCACGATGAGCATGCGCCCGGACGGGCGATTCTCCAGCCACCACGCCGCCTCCCGCATGCACCAGGGCGACTTCGCCCATTCTGGGCACGCCAGCACCAGGAGCCAGCCGGAACCCGAAAGATGCTCGACGATCTCCGCCCACAGGCTCGGATTGGCCGCGAGGCTCGTCTCGTCGCGGAAGGCGTCGATCGCGCGCAGGGTGAGCAGCGGCTTGGCGAGTTTTTCCAAACCTTCTTCCAGCGCCTTGGCGAGCCTGCCGTCCGCGCCGTGATTGTAGGAGATGAACGCGTCGTGCCTGATTTCCACCGCGACGCCTCGATGCGCGCTGCCGCCACGGCGATGCCCAACCATACGCGCGAGCGACGCGTCGACCCTGCGCGATCGCGGCGCGGAGATCGGCGACGATGCGGGAACGGCGAGGCCGTCGACCGCTGTCACGTCGTCGTTGGCTACGTCACTTCACGCAGGACGTTCCGCATGAGCACCCAAGCGACTTCTGGTATAATCGGACTTGACTTCAACCTCGTCAAGTGGCCACGCACCGCCGCCGGACGCTGCGCTCCGGTTGGCCGAAGCATTGCAGCGTCACCCGGCTATGCACGCAGCCCGTGTACGCGGCAGCCCTCGCCCAGGTCAATGATCGTGCGCTACCTGACCCTGGGGCCGCCGCCATGAGCTAGGTCGATGTCTTCATCTCGCATGGGCAGCGCGATACGGAGAAGGCTATCGCGCTCAAGGAGAAAATCCTCGGCTGGGCCGTGCGCGAAAAATGCGTCAAACCCCATGTGGTTTGGGTGTGAGGAGAGTGACCAGACCGCTCTCCCGGTTGAAGTCCACCCGAACCAACAGGAGACAATCATGAAGACCCCCACGCAATCCCGGCGCTTGAGGTTCGCCATCTGGGCGTTGGCGATCGCCACGCTGCTTCCAAGCGGTGCCGTGCTCACCAGCACGGATGCCGGAGCTGCCAGTTACCGGCGTTACTACCCCGGTTACCGCGTCCCGTACCAGCGCTACAACTATGCAAACAGGGTCAAGCTCAACGCTACCGGATCAAAAACCGCGATCAGGAGCGCCCTGAACCCATGCGGGCTGGGCTGGCACGTAGGCGGTGACGGGAAATGCTATCTCAACTGAGGCGAGCGACGCGTGGCCCAGGCCGGACAATGGTCCGTCTTGTCTGAACGTCGGGAAGCAATGCCCCGGACGCCGGAGAGGAGGGAGCCTCAACTGCTCTCTCCTCCTCCGTGTTGATCGCATCGCAAGGATTTCCCGAGCACATACCGATCAAACCTGATCGGAATGTGCTCTGGCTTGGCCGCGACACGGCCGTTGATCAAAGCGCGCGTTCAGCCGCGATGCAGCGCGCAGATCTTGTTGCCGAACGGATCGCGCAGGTAGGCGAGGTAGAGCTTGCCTGCGGCACCCTCGCGCCACCCGGGCGGATCCTCGATGCTCTTGCCCCCGTTGGCGACGCCGGCGTCGTGGAAGGCCTTGACCTTCTCGGGGCTGTCGCAGGTGAAACCGATGGTGCCGCCGTTGGCGTGTGTCGCCGCCTTGCCGTCGATCGGCTTGGTGATGCCGAACGTGCCGGTCTTGGTGCGATAGAAGATGCGGCCCTTCGGATCGGCCTTGCCCTCCGGAACGCCGACGGCGCCGAGCACGGCGTCGTAGAACTTCTTGGACGCGGCGACATCGTTGGCGCCAACAAAGATGTGCGAGAACATGGATTACTCCTCCCTTTTGTCGGGCCTCATCGTAAGGTTCGCCCGAGCCTCGCTCATAGAGGCCTGGGCAACCCGAAGCAAACATGAGCAACAGTCCCGGTCGGAGCGGACCCGTCAACGCGCGACTGGCCGGGACGCCGGTCATTGTTGGGCCATGCGGGCGCAGACGTGTGCGCAAACTCGCAGAGGCCGGGCCGGATTGCGAACGTCCTTCGCGGGCGCGGCAAGGTTGATTTGCAGGTCGGTTCTGTTACCGTCGCACGCATGCGCCGAGCTGCCGATCGCTTCGAGAGGAGCGCGGTGGCGGGCACTGGTCGCGCGGGCAGGGGGTGCTTCCATGAACCGCAGGATGCTTTTTCTGCTCGGCACAATCATGCTGAGTTCCGTCGCATTCTCCGCCGGCGTCCGCGCCGAGGACGGCGTCACCGATGACACCATAACAATCGGAGGGCTCGGGGCACTCACCGGTCCGGGCTACCTCTACGGCAAGATCGTCATGGACGGCGCCGAAGCCGTCTACCGGGAGGTCAACGAGGCCGGCGGCATCGCCGGGCGCAAGATCGTCTACGTGCGCCAGGACGACCGCTGCGAGCCGGCGGCTGCCATCGCCGCCGCCAAGAAGCTCATCCACGACGACAAGGTCTTCATGGTTCACGGCGGCGGCTGCACCAATGCCAGCCTTGCCGCCTATCCCACCATCAAGGAGCAGAATGTCCCCTGGGTGATCTTCGCCTCCGTCGGCGATCCCCTGACCAGCCCGCCGGCGCCCTACATCTTCAGCACGGCGCTCACCGCGTCGATCGAGAGCTTCGCCCAGGTGGCGTTCGCCCGTCAGAAGGGCGCGACCAAGATCGCCGTCGTCTCGCAACGCGATGCCTGGGGCCGCGATCGCTACGACCAGGTCGTCGCCGCGCTCAACAAGGCCGGCGTGAAGCCGGTCGCCGACGAGGAGATCGCGGCCGACAGCAACGAGACCACGCCGCAGGTTCTCCGCCTCATGCAGGCCGGCGCCGACGCGGTGGTCATCGTGCTCTACCCGAAGGCGGCCGCGGCGTTCCTGCGCGATGCCTACAAGGTCGGTTACAAGCCGATCATGGTCGGCCAGACCGCGCTCGGCGATCTGCCTTCCCTAGCCAAGCAGGCCGGCATCCCGCAGGCGCTCGAGCGCTTCTTTGCCATCAGCCACGCGCGCTACACGGTCGGCGACGACGACTTCAAGAAGTGGCAGGCGTATCTGGCCAAATACTCGACCGGCGAGCCCCTGCAGGTGTTCCACGTGCTGGGCATCGGCAGCGCCAAGGTGGTCGTCGAGGTGCTGCGCCGTGCCGGCCGCGATCTGACGCGCGCGCGGCTCAAGGAGGTGCTGCAGAACATCAGCGGTTTCGAGACCGGGATCCTGCCGGGGCCGGTCACCTGCAGCGAGACCGATCATAAATGTCTCAAGACCGGGGCCTGGGTGAGCCTGGTCAACGACAAGGTCGTCACCGTCGACACCACGACCGTGCAGAAATAGTCGATGCTGCTGAGCTACGCGCTGACGACCGGCCTGACGTCCGGCGCGCTCTATGCATTGATCGCGGTCGGCCTGGTGATGGTCTACAAGTCGACCGGCGTCATCAACATCGCGCACGGCGAGCTGTTCATGATCGGCGGCTTCGCCGCCTACGCGGTCCACGTGCAGCTCGGCCTGCCCTATTTCACGGCGTTCATCGCCGCGCCGCTCTGCGGCTTCGCCCTCGGCGCGCTCATCTATCTCGGCCCGCTGAAGCCGCTGATGCGCAGCAGCGTCGCCAACGTCCTGGTCGCCGCCGTCGCCATCTCCTTCATCCTCAAGGGGGTGGCGCGCGCCGTCTGGGGCGGGCAGGGCGACTACATCCCGTTCCCGCCCCTTCTGGCGCCGCAGCCGATGACGCTCGGCCCCGTCATGGTCATTCCCCAGCAGATGGTCGCCGCCGGCACCAGCGTGGCGCTGATGCTGTGCCTCGCTGTGTTCTTCAAGGCGACGCGCCTCGGCAAGTGGATGCAGGCGACGGCGGACAACGAGAAGGCGGCGAAGCTCGTCGGCATTCGCGTCGAGCGGATCTACCTGCTTTCCTTCGGCATCGGCGCGGCGATTGCCGGGATCGCCGCCGTGGTGATGGTGCCGATCACGCTGCTCTATCCCGATATCGGCTTCAACCTCTTCCTCAAGGCGTTCGCTGCCGCCGTGCTGGGCGGCCTCACCAGCATCTGGGGGGCGGTGGTCGGCGGCGTCCTGGTCGGCGTGATCGAGCAGCTCGCCGCCACCTACCTGCATTCGAAGTTCCAGGAGGTGTCGTCCTTCGTCGTCATCATGTTCGCGCTGATCTTCATGCCGAACGGCCTGTTCGGGCAGCGAAACATCAGGAAAGTATGACGTGAGGCGAGTGCTCGGCTGCCGCGGCTTCCTGGTCGTCCTTTTTCTGGGTCTCGCCCTGCTGCCTGCCGCCGCCAATCCCTATTGGCTGTTCGTCGGCAACCTGATCCTCATCTACATGATGCTGGCGCTCGGGCTCAATCTGCTGATCGGCTTCGCCGGGCATCTCGCCTTCGCCAACGCCGCCATGTTCGGGATCGGCGCCTATGCGGCGGGCCTGCTGCAGGTGCGGCTCGGCCTGCCGTTCTGGCTGGCGCTGCCCGGCGGCGGCGTCATCGCCATGCTGCTCGGCACCACCATGGCGCTGCCGGCGCTGCGGCTGAGCGGCATCTATCTCGCCATGGCGACGCTCGGGTTCGCGCAGTTCACCCAGTGGGTCTTCCTCAACTGGGAGACGGTGACCTTCGGGGCCGGCGGCTTCCGCCTGCCGGCGCTGGATTTCTCGGCCCTGGCGATACGCTCCGAGCTCGGGGTCTACTATCTGTCGTGGATCGTCG
Organism: uncultured Alphaproteobacteria bacterium; assembly: GCA_963755055.1. Taxonomy (GTDB): domain Bacteria; phylum Pseudomonadota; class Alphaproteobacteria; order Rhizobiales; family Xanthobacteraceae; genus AP-16. The sequence continues at coordinate 87,851 of CAVWIS010000024.1, forward strand.
CGGTCGGTCTCGTCGTCTTCGCATGGAACGCCATGCGCTCGCGCATCGGCCGGGCCTTCGTCGCCATGCGCGACGGCGAGATCGCGGCGGAGGCCCTCGGCATCGACCTGCTGCGCTACAAGGCGCTGGCATTCGCGCTGAGCGGCGTCTACGCCGGCATTGCCGGCGGCCTGTTCGGCGCCCTCCTCAACTATGTGGCGCCGGAGACCTTCGACCTGTTCCAGATGATCATCCACAAGGCCATGGTCATGGTGGGCGGGATCGGCTCGATCACCGGCTCGATCATCGGCGCCACCCTGCTGGTGCTGCTGCTCGAGGCGCTGCGCGCCTTCAAGTCGACGCAGGAGATCGCGTTCGGCGCGATTCTGCTGGCCTTCGTGGTGTTCTGCCCGGGCGGCCTCGTCTCCATCTGCCGGCGCTGGCTGCCGTACTGGGAGGAGCCGCTCCACGTCTCCACTGGCGGGGCCGATGCTCCGCCCGAGCCGGCGCCCGCCGCTGCGGGCGACGCCCCCACCTCTGCAGCGCGGTCCGAGCCATGAGCAGGCTCGTCGTCGACAATGTGTCGTTGCGGTTCGGGGGCCTCCAGGTGCTCTCCGACGTGAGCGTAGCCGCCAGGCCGGGCGAGATCGTCGGCATCATCGGGCCGAACGGCGCCGGCAAGACCACGCTGCTCAACGCGATCTGCGGCATCCACAGGCCGGACGCGGGCCGCATCGCGCTCGACGGCAGGTCCACCGCGGGCCTCAAGCCGAGCGCCGTCGCCGCCCTCGGCCTGCGCCGGACATTCCAGACCTCCCAGCTGTTTCGCGGCATGAGCGTGCTCGAGAACATGATGGCGGGCCTGCATCTCGGCACGCGGGTGGGCGTGCTGGCGGCTGCGTTGCGCACGCCGGCGATGCGCCGCGAGGAGGCGCGCACCGTCGAGCGCGCGCGGGCGGCGCTGCGCTATGTCGGCATGGAGGCGTTTGCCGGGCGGCCCGGGGCCGCGCTCTCCTTCGGCCAGCAGCGCATCATCGAGATCGCCCGCACGCTGATCGACGAGCCGCGCGTGATCCTGCTCGACGAGCCGGCGGTCGGGCTGAGCCCGCCCCGCGTCGACGAGCTCGTCGGCCTGCTGCGCCGGATTCGCGTCGAGCGGGGCGTCACGCTGATCATGATCGAGCATGTCATCCGCCTGGTGATGGAGGTGTGCGACCGGGTCGTGGTGCTCAATTCCGGCCGCGTGATCGCCGACGGCCTGCCCGACGACGTGCGACGCAACCCCGAAGTGATCGAGGCCTACCTTGGCTCTGAATTCGATGCTGGACGTGCGCAATCTCAACGTCTGGTATGACCGGACCGAGGTGTTGCGCGACGTCTCCTTCTCGGTGCCGGCCGGAGGCGTCGTGGCGCTGCTCGGCGGCAACGGCTCGGGCAAGACCACCGTGCTCAACGCGTTGACCGGGTTGGTGCGGCCGCGCGGCGGCTCGGTGCTGGTCGACGGCAGGGAGGCAATCGGGGCGTCGCCGGATGACATGGTTCGCCGCGGCATCGTCCAGGTGCCGCAGGGCCGCGAGGTCTTCGCCTCGATGAGCGTGCGCGACAATCTCGACCTCGGCGCCGCGACCGTGTCCGATCGGGCGGCCATCCGCTCGACGATGGGCGAGGTGCTCGAGCTCTTTCCGGTCCTGCGGGAGTCCGCGTCCCGGCGCGCTGGCGCGCTCAGCGGCGGCCAGCAGCAGCAGCTCGCGGTCGGGCGTGCCCTGATGTCGCGCCCGCGCATGCTGTTGATGGACGAACCCTCCGCCGGGCTCGCCCCCAACATCGTGCAATTGCTCGTGCGCACGATCCGCGCGCTGAACCAGCGCGGCATCACCATCCTGCTGGTCGAGCAGAATGTCGGGGTGGCCGCCGCCGTCGCCGACACCGCCCATGTCCTGCGCAACGGCGCCATCGCCCACAGCGGCCCCGCCGCCGGTCTCATCAGCAATGCCGAGGTCCTCGCCTCGTATCTCGGTCGCTGAGTTCGATGCTACAGCGCGTCCCGGTCAAATTGCATCATCCGTAGGGTGGGCAAAATCGCGACGCGGACCACGCGGCTGGTCCGAACCCCACGTGCGATTTTGCCCACGCGGTCCGCACCCGCGTGGTACCGCGTGGGCAAATCGCCCCGATAGTTTGATCGAGCCGCAAGGTCTCGCAAGCGATTTATCGCGGTAGGGACGCTCATTGCTGAGCGCCCCCCGCACAGATCCGTACGTGCCCGATTCGGGCATACGGCTCCCACCTTGGGTGTCTGACGGCGAAGCGTTTTGCGGGCCAGGGATGTCGGATACGCGGTGTGGGAAGCCAGTCGTTCGCCAGCCTCCGCATTCGTTCCCACGTCATTTCCGCGGTTTGGCTGCGGTGCTGGAGCACGCGCCGCCAGAGCATGATGACGCGATGACGGAACGCGGACAGTGCGCGGCTGTTGGTCGGCACTGCGTGGTAGTTGAAGTAGCCGCTGACGACATGGTTCAGCCAAGTCCCCTGCACCGGGATCGGCTGGTGCATGCGCCGTCGCAGGTCCTCCTTGACCGCCTGGAGCTTCGCCCGCATGCGGTCCCGCCGGGTCTTCCGTATGAGCTGGAACTTGCCCCGTCGTGATTTGCCGCAAATGAAGGTAAAGCCCAGGAAGTTGAAGGTTTCTGGTTTACCGAGCCCGCGCCGCGCGCGATTGGCCGAAGCAAAACGGCCAAACTCGATCAGACGGGTCTTGTCCGGGTGTAGCGACAGCGTGAACTTCTCCAACCGCTCGCGCATCGCGTCCAGGAAGCGCCGGGCGTCCCTCTCGTGCTGGAAGCCCACGATGATGTCGTCGGCATAGCGCACGATGATCATGTCGCCCGTGGCCTCGTGCCGTCGCCAGCGCTCGGCCCAGAGATCGATGACGTAGTGCAGGTAGATGTTGGCGAGCAACGGCGATATCACCGACCCCTGCCCGGTTCCCCTGTCACTGACCGTCACCACCCCGTCCTCGAGGATGCCCGCCTTGAGCCATTTGCGGATCAGGCGGATGATGCGCGGGTCGCCGATCCGATGCTCCACGAACCGGATGAGCCAATCCTGGCTCACCGTATCGAAGAACGACCGGATGTCGGCGTCCAGTATCCAGTTCACCTTCCTGCTGGCGATCCCCACACAAAGCGCATCCAGCGCATCGTGCGTCCCCCGTCCGGGACGGAACCCGTACGAGAACCCGAGGAAGTCTGCCTCGTAGATCGCATTCAGCAGCGCGGCCGTCGCACGCTGGACGATCTTGTCCTCCAGCGCCGGAACCGCGAGCGGGCGCATGCGGCCGTCAGGCTTGGGGATGTTGACCCGCCGCGACGGCTGCGCCCGGTATGCCCCCCGTTGGACCCGTGCGTGCAGGTCCTCGAGATTGCGCTCGAGGTCCGCATCGTAGTCCTTCCATGTCTGGCCATCGACGCCCGCCGCGGCGTCTTCCGCAAGCTCGTCAAACGCCTCTTCGAGCAGATCGATGGTGAGATGGTGGAAGAGCGCGGTGAACCGTTCCTCCTTCTTCTGCCTTGCTACTTGCCGTATGCGCTCCAGCGCAGGTGACACGCTCGCCCGGTCCTGCGCCCGGCACGTGCTTTGCTGGCTCGCATTCCCCTCGGTCCCCGCCCTTGGCTCCACCGGCTCCGCGGCGGATTGCTCCGCGTTGTTCGTCGGCTTCGCAGCTACTATGGCGGGGTCTGACTCCCCACGTCCGTGCGTCATCGGCTACGGCTCCTCGCCTTCCCGATGCGGACCAGGCTGCACAGCCAGCCTGGCCGGTTCGCGGGGTCTCCCGGTTCCCGTACAAGGAGCTTCAGCACATGCCAGGGTCTTAGACCACGCCGGGCCGTCCGGGCGCTCGCGCTCGCGCACCCGGCCGTGTTGCCTTCCACCGTGGGCAAGGTGTCGGCGACCCGGAATTACGTAGTTTTCGAGGCTCAATGGCTGGCCTATGCGCTCCCCTGCCGACGCTTCGCCCTTGTCCTCGCGGACAACGACGCACGGCTCGGGGCCGATGTGGATCGCTACTCCTTCATCGCAGTGGACTTTCACCACCTACTCCTTGCCGGTCTCCCGGCGCACGCCCACCCTACGGTCGCTACTGTAGAGCGTGGCGCGACGGACGGCGGGCTGCATGTCGGTCATGCGCGGCTCAGGGCTTGCAGGGCCGCCTTGCCTGTGGCGCCATGCCATCGGCAGACTTCGCTTGGGTGAACGGCCGCGGATCGGAGGAGCGTCGGATGAGCAGCACGAGCGGACTGTCGGCCGAGGATTACGTGGAGATCCAGAACCTCTATTCCTACTACAATCTGTGCAGTGACGCCGGCGACGCGGAGGGCTACGCGTCGTGCTTCACGGCCGACGGCCTGCTGCGTATCGATGGGGCCAACATGCGCATCCGCGGACGCGCCGATCTGCTCGCGTTCAAGCGCGCCGATGCCGGCCGCCGGGGCGGCCGCTATCGCCGCCACTGGAACGGAAGCCTGCATCTGCAGAAGCAGCTCGACGGCTCGGTGTGCGGCCGCTGCTACCTGCACGGCTACAACGGGGAGCCCGGCAAGCTTCCGGAACTGGTCGATGTCGGGTCCTACGTCGACCGGATCGTCAGGGAGGCCGGCGAGTGGCGGTTCGCCGAGCGCCAGATCACCATGGATGCCTCCAGCTTCAAGCCGCCGACATGACCGCGATCACTATGCTTTCCGCGGGCGAGATCGCGCAATCGGTGCGGGCGCGCAAGCTCGGCGCCCGCGAGGTCGCCGAGGCTTTCCTCGCCCGCATCGCCGAGCTCAATTCGGTCGTCAACGCGATCTGCACGCCCAATCCCGCGGCGCTCGGCGATGCGGATGCCTGCGACCGCCGCATCGCCGAAGGCCTGCCGGGACGGCCGCTCGAGGGCGTTCCGGTCCTGGTCAAGGACAACCTCGAGACCAAGGGGTTGCGCACCACGTTCGGCTCGCGGCTCATGGAGAGCAACGTCCCGGCCGAGGACGCGATCGTCGTCGAGCGCCTGCGCGCTGCGGGAGCAGTCCTGCTCGGCAAGACCAACACGCCGGAGTTCGCCCACGACGTCAACACCAGCAACTTCCTGTTCGGGACGACGCGCAATCCCTGGAACCTGATGGTGACGGCCGGCGGCTCGAGCGGCGGCTCCGGAGCTGCCGTGGCCGCGGCCTTCGCGCCGCTCGCGGTCGGCACCGACCTCGGAGGCTCGATCCGCATCCCCGCCTCCTTCAACGGCCTGGTCGGCATCCGGCCCGCTCCCGGCCGGGTACCGTTCTATCCGACCGACTTCGCCTGGGACACGATCGTGCCGCACTTGGTCGGTCCGCTGGCGATGACGGTGGCTGACGCCGCGCTGATGCTCTCGGTGATGTCCGGGCCGGACGACCGCGACCCCGCGAGCCTGCCGGCGCCCGCCCCGGACCTGATCGCGGCCGCAAGCGGGCGGACCAGCGTCAAGGGCCGAAAGATCGCGCTGCTCCTCGACCTCGGCGGCATCATGCCGCTCGACGGCGAGGTGGCACGTCTGACGCGCGACGCGGCAAGCCGCTTCGAGGCGCTCGGCTGCCGGGTCGAGGAGGTCGCCTTCGACGCCTCCGACCTCGCCGAGATCATCGCCGGCACGCGCAGCTTCGGCATGGTCGCCCGTTTCGCCGATCGCTACGACCGCCACAAGGAGCTGATGACCCAGCAGCTGCGCAACCAGGTCGAGGCCGCCCTCAAGATGGACGTGCGCGCCATCGTGCGCGCGGAGCGCCTGCGCACCGGCTACTGGCGCCGGATCTCCGATCTCATGCTCCAGTACGACCATCTGATCCTGCCGGCATGCGGCGCGGCTCCCTTCCGCCTCGACGTGCCGCTGCCGGACACGGTCGGCGGAAAAAAGGTGGCCCGCTTCTATGACGTCTTTCTCGGCACCTACGGGATCAGCGTGACGGGCCTGCCGGTCGTGTCGCTGCCGAGCGGCGTCACGGCGGCCGGATTGCCGGTCGGGATCCAGCTGGTGGCGCGGCGGCAGCGCGACGATCTCGCCATCGAGGCGGCTGCCGCCTATGCGCACGCCGCTCCAGATCTGTTTCGCCGACCCGTCGTCGATGTCTCCCAGGCTCGGCCGATCCCATCGACATTGCCCACTCCAGGCATGGTGATGCGGTGAGGCCTGGGCCCTCGCGGCAACGCACGGCAGGCTCCCGCCGAGCAGGGGGCTATCGCATATGGCAGGAACGCGCCGCGGGCTCCACCTCTCCCCGCGTGCGGCCGCGTGCGGGGAGAGGTCGACGCGAAGCGTCGGGTGAGGGGGCCTCTCTCCAAGCGCCGAAACTCATGAAAGAGCCCCTCACCCCGACCCTCTCCCCTACGGGCCGGTCGGTAAGGGCGGGGTCTTGAGTGGGCTTCTGCTGCATGCGGTTCTGGCCGTTGAGGTCGAGACCGGCGCAGTGCTCGGGCTGGTGGACGCCCAGGTTCGCAATCGGACGGGGAACAAGCTCAAGCCCCGGCGGTCGCGCAAGACGGCGGATAAGGAATCGCAGCGCTGGCTTGATGGCACGACGGGCGCCGGCCAAGTGTTGGCGGCGGCAAACAGCATCACCGGAGTGTCCGATCGGGAAAGCGACATGTTCGAGCACTTCGCGGCGCGTCCATCGAACATGGATCTGATCGTGCGAGCCAGCCAAAATCGCCTGATTGACGCGGAGACCGCGGAGACGAGCGCGCTGCTGTTCGCATTCATCGACAGCATGCCGGAACAGGGCCGGTTTCGCACCGAAATCCCGGCGGCGCCGGGACGCAAGAAGCGGGAGACCGAGCTGGCCGTGCGCTTCTCGCCGGTGGTGCTGCGCAAGCCTCTGCATGGAGCTGGGCGCGATCTGCCCAAGACCTTGACCCTGACCATGGTCGACGTGCGTGAGACATCCGTCCCCGCTGATGGTGAGCCGCTTCATTGGCGGCTTCTGACCACGCATACGGTGGATGACCTCACCGAGGCGCGCAGGATCATCGCGCTCTAACGGCAGCGCTGGCTCATCGAGGAGTTCTTCCACACCCTCAAGACAGCCGGCTTTGACATCGAGGGAGCCGACATCGGCAATCCGTCGGCGATGATGAACCTCGTGGTCGCCGCCACCATCGTGGCGGTCAGCGTGATGCAACTGGTCAAGGCCCGCGACGGCACCAGCCGCCGGCCGTTGGACGATGTCTTCGACCGGGAAGATCGACGCCTTCTCGAAGCCATATCCACTAAGCTCGAAGGCAATACCGCGCGCCAGAAGAACCCGCAAAGAGCGGGGAGAGGGAGAAGGGGCGCCGAGCTTGCGGCCCGGTTATTTGCGCCTCAAGGAGTTAAACAGGAGGAGACCCATGGCGGGAGCGCTGCAAGGACTGATCGTCCTCGACCTGACGGGCCATCTGTCCGGCCCCTATGCGGCGATGATGCTGGCCGACCACGGCGCCGACGTCGTCAAGATCGAGCGCAAGGGCGTCGGTGACGACGCGCGAAAAATGCCGCCGTTCGTCGGCGGCGAGAGCGCGCCCTTCATGATCTGGAACCGCAACAAGCGCTCCGTCGAGCTCGACCTGAAGGATTCGGGCGATCAGGCACGTCTGCTCGATCTGGTCGACGGCGCCGACATCCTGATCGAGAATTTTCGCCCCGGCACGCTGGACCGGCTGGGCCTCGGCTACGAGGTTCTCAAGGAGCGCAATCCGCGCCTCGTCTACGCGGCGATATCCGGCTTCGGCCAGACCGGCCCCTATGCGGATCGCGGCGGCTTCGACCTGATGACCCAGGGCATGTCCGGGCTCATGAGCACCTGCGGTCCGGCCGACGGTCCGCCGCATCGATTGCCGATCGCCATCTCGGACGTGGCGGCGGGCATGTTCCTGGCATTCGGCATCCTGGCGGCCATCGAGGCGCGTCACCGCACCGGGCGCGGCCAGATGGTCGAGACGTCGCTGCTCGAGGCCGCGGTCTCCTTCGGCGTCTACGAGGCGGCGCACTATTCGGCCCACGGCACGCGCCCCGGCCGCATGGGCCAGGCCCATCGCGGCAGCTCGCCCTACCAGTGCCTCGCCGCGGCCGACGGCTATCTGACCATCGGGGCGGCGCAGCAGAATTTCTGGGAGCGCTTTTCGGCGATCATCGGCCGTCCCGAGCTCAAAGACGATCCGCGCTTCGCGTCCAACGCCGATCGCGTGCGCCACAACGCCGAGCTGATCGCCATCATCGAGCAGGAGCTCGTCAGGAAGCCGAAGGATTATTGGCTCCGGGAGCTCGAGAAGGCGGGCATCCCCTGCGGTCCGGTGCTGCACTACGACGAGGTCTTTTCCGACCCGCACATCCTGGCGCGCGAGATGTACGTTCCGACCGAGCACCCGCGCGCCGGAAAATTTCCGACCATTGGCGTCCCGGTCAAACTGTCCGAGACGCCCGGCGGCATTCGCCGCGCCGCGCCAACTCTCGGCCAGCACAGTGAAGAAGTTCTCGCGACCCCGCCGACGAGATCGCGGCACGCCGGCTGAACCCGGCGCCGGTGTGACCGCGTGGGCAAAATTCCGCAGACCGTAGGGTGGGCAAATCGCCGGGCACACGTCGGGTGATTATTTGGTGATGCGGTGCCGGCGATTTGCCCACGCGGTCCGAATTGCCGGCGTCCGACAGCGTGGGCAAAATCCACGCGCGGCTTGCGCCCACGTTATCGGCCTGCGCCGCGATTTTGCCCACCCTACGAAAGGAGCAAACGACAATGTGGCCCAACCCGCGCATCCCGTTCCAGATGTCGAGCGAGCGCCCGCGCTACGCGCCGCTCGGCGGAAAACCCCTGATGATCAATCCGGTCGTCAACATCGAATACTGGCCGTTCGATCAGCCGATGCCGCGCGGCATCCTGCCGCCGCCGCACGGCGCCCGCATCGAGCCGCCCGACGTGCCCAACTATACCTGGGTCGAGTACGGGCTGCGCTGCGGCATGCCGCGCCTGCTCGACCTGATGGGGCGACGCGGAATCCGGGCGACCGCCTTCTTCAACGCGCAGTGCGCCGACGTCTACCCGTCGATGGCCAAGGCGACCGTCGATGCCGCCTGGGAGCTCGTCGGCCACGGCTGGTTCCAGCGCTCGCTCAAGCAGATCGAGGACGAGGAATCCGAGGTGAAAAAGTGCCTGGCGCGCCTGACACAGCTTTCCGGCCGAAAAGTGCGCGGCTGGTTCGGCGCCGGCGGCGGCGAGTCCAACGAGACGCCCGACGTCCTCACGAAATGCGGGATCGAGTTCACCCACGACTGGCTCATCGACGATCTGCCCTGCTGGATGACCACGGCACACGGTCCGCTGCTCTGCCTGCCCTATACCTGGGAGCTCAACGACGTGCCGATCTGGGTCGTGCAAAATCAATCGAGCGATGAGCTGCTCAAGCGTCTCGAGGCGACGCTGGCGGCGCTCGAGCCGGAGCTGGAGAAGCAGCCGCGCGTTCTCACGCTCGCCATGCATCCCCACGTTCTGGGCGTGCCCCACCGCCTATACTACCTCGAAAAAGCTTTCGACCTGCTGGCGCGACGGTCCGACACGGTCTTTGTCACGTCGAGCGAGATCGCGGACTGGTTCGTCGCCGCCGACAGGACCGGGCTCGGCGAGCTCGATGCCGCGATCGAGGCAAGAGCCGCACGCTGACCGCCGGCATCCGATCCCGTGTGTCTGATCGGAGTCAATTCTTGTTCGCTGGACGAAGCTTGCTCTATTCTGACCTGGGTCGCTCTCGGGAGTGGGTGGTGGGCACAACGCAGGACATTGTCGTTTCGGTCGCCGCCGACGGCGTCGCCACCGTCACGCTCGACCGGCCGGCGAAGCGCAATGCCGTCTCGCTCGCCATGTGGAGACGCCTGGGCGAAATTTTTTCCGAGATCGAGGCGCGCGACGACGTCCGGGTCGCGATCCTGACCGGCGCGGGCGGGCATTTTTGCGCCGGCGCCGATATCTCGGAATTCTCCAGCGTCCGCGCCGATGCCCAGTCCGGCCGCGTCTACGAGGCGGCGAACGAGGCGGCGACGATCGCGCTGCGCGACTGCGGCAAGCCGACCATCGCGGCCGTCTCGGGCTACGGCATGGGCGGCGGCTGCGCGCTGGCGCTCGCCTGCGACCTGCGCGTGGGCGACGCCACCACGCGCATGGGCATACCCGCGGCGCGTCTCGGCATCGTCTACGGCGAGCTCGACTGTGGTCTGCTGCACCGCCAGGTCGGGCTCGCCAACGCCAAGCGCATCCTCTACTCGGGCCGCGCTTTCGACGCGAAAGACTGCGCCGCCATGGGGCTCATCGATATCGTGGCGACCGGTTCGGCGCTCGAGGAAGCCCACAAGCTCGCCTCCGACATCGCCGACAATGCGCCGTTGTCGCTCATCGGCTCCAAGCTCGTGCTCGAGACGCTTGCCGCCGGGTCGGCCGCCTCCCGCCACGGAGAAATCTCCGCCATCATCGAGCGCGCCATGAACAGCGCCGACTACCGCGAAGGCGCGCGCGCATTCCTCGAGAAGCGCAAGCCGGCGTTCACGGGCCGATAGGGAATCTCGATGCTCTGGCTCGGCGTCGACGTCGGCGGCACTTTTACCGATCTGGTCCTGTTCGATCCGGCGGCCGGGACGCTGCAGGTCCTCAAGGTCCCGTCGACGCCGCACAATCAGGCGGAAGGTTTTCTCGCCGGCATTCGCCGGCTCGGCATCGAGCCAGGAAAACTTTCGCGCCTGGCGCACGGCACCACGGTCGCCACCAACACGGCGCTCGAGCGCGACGGGGCGCGCCTCGCCATCCTGGTCACCGCCGGGCACCGCGACGTGCTGGTGGTCGGACGCGGCAACCGCATGGCCATGTACAACATCAAGGCGCGTCCGCTGCAGCCGCTGGTGCCGCGATCGCAGTGCATCGAGGTCAACGAGCGGCTGCGCGTCGACGGCACGGTGCTGCGGCCGCTCGACGAGGCCGAGGTGGAGACGATCGCCGCGCGGCTCGCCGGGCAGCGCGTCGAGGCGGTGGCGATCTGCTTTCTCCATGCCTACGCCAACCCCGACCACGAGCGGCGCTGCGCCGAGCTGATCGCGAGAAGACTGCCGGCAGCGACGGTCACGACGTCGTCGGACGTATTGCCGGAATTCCGCGAATACGAGCGCTTCTCGACCACGGCGCTCAATGCCTACGTGGCGCCGCGCATGCGCCGCTACCTCGGCGACCTGCGGCAAAGACTGTCCGCAGCCGGGATCTCGGCGCCGCTGGCGATCATGACGTCGAACGGCGGCTCGCTTCCCGCCGCCCGGGTCGAGGCGATGCCGGTGCTGTCCATGCTGTCGGGCCCGGCGGCGGGCGTGATCGCCGCCGCCCATGTGGGCGGCGCGGCCGGCCATGCGGACGTCATCACCTGCGACATGGGCGGCACCTCGAGCGACGTGTGCCTGGTGAGGGGCAGTCAGATCGGCATGACCACGGAAGGCCGCGTCGGCGCCTTCCCGATCAGGATCCGGCAGATCGACATCAACTCGATCGGGCTCGGCGGCGGCAGCATCGCGGCGCTCGGCGCCGGAAAATTCCTCTCCGTCGGTCCGCGCTCGGCCGGCGCCGTGCCGGGGCCGTGCTGCTATGGCCGCGGCGGCGTCGAGCCGACCATCACCGACGCCAACGTGGTGCTCGGCCGGCTCGGCGTCGACCGGCCGCTCGGCGGCGAGATCGCGCTCGACCGCGTCGCGGCTTTTTCCGCCATCGCCCGGCTCGCCGGCGAGGTCGGCCTCTCTCCGGTCGAGATGGCGGAGGGCATTCTGCGCATCGCCGCGGTCTCGCTCGCCGGCGCCATCAAAGAGGTGTCGGTGATGCGCGGCATCGACCCGCGCGACTTCGCGCTGCTGCCGTTCGGCGGGGCGGGACCGCTGCATGCCGCCGCCATCGCCGAGGAGCTCGGCATGGCCGCCGTCGTCGTGCCGCCGCTGCCGGGGAATTTCTCCGCGCTCGGATTGCTGATCGCCGACGTGCGCCGGGATTTCGTCGCCACGCGTGTCTCCGCGACGGCCCGGACCGCGATCGAGGATGTGCGCGCGGCCGTCCACGACCTGATGCGGGCCGGCGAGGCGGAGCTCGACGCCGCGGGTTTCGCGCCCGCGCGCCGCCGCTTCGCCGCAAGCCTCGACATGCGCTATGCCGGCCAGTCGTTCGAGCTTTCCGTGCCGATCCCCATGGAGGTGTCCGGCATCGGCGAGATCGAGCAGGCATTCGGCCGGGTCTATGCGGCGCGCTACGGGGCGGCGCGCGAGGCCGCAACCGAGATCGTGAGCTATCGCCTGGCCGCCTGGGGCCTTACAGAAAAGCCGCAGCTTCCCGTGATCGACCCGGCGGGCCGCACGCTCGAGGCCGCAAGGTCGGGCGAGCGCGCCGTCGTGTTCGGCGCCCGCGAGCAGCAGGTGCCGATCTTCGACCGCGATCGTCTGCCGCCCGGCGCCGAGGTGACCGGCCCGGCGCTGATCGAGGAGGGCGGCTCCACCACCGTGGTGCCGCCCGGCTGGAACGCCGCGCTCGATACGCTCGGCTGTCTGGTCCTGCGGCGGAGCTGAGGAAAGATGTCAGGCCTCGATCCCATCACCCTGGAAGTGCTGACGCAGGCGCTGATCGCCACCGTGCGCGAGATGCGCGCCACGGTGTGCCGCACCGCGAGCTCGGTGGCGATCTACGACGCCAAGGACTTTTCCTGCGGGCTGTTTGCTCCGGACAGCCAGGTCATCGCCCAGTCGGAGGACATCGGCTCGCACGTGGTGCCGCTGCCGTGGTCGGTGCGCTCCGCCATGGAGAAGATGGGCGCGACGCTTACCCCCGGCGACGTCATCCTGGCGAACGACCCTTACGCCGGCGGCACCCACCTCAACGACGTCACCATCATCTATCCGGTGTTCCGCGACGGCCGGCTCATCTTCTTTCCCGCGGTGCGCGCCCATTGGGCCGACGTCGGCGGCATGGTGCCCGGCAGCATGTCCGGCAAGGCGACCGAGATCTATCAGGAAGGCATCCGCATCCCGCCGCTCAAGGTTCTGGAGGGCGGCCGCATGAACCAGGCCGTGCTCGACCTCCTGCTCGCCAACATGCGGGTTCCCGAGGAGCGGCTGGGCGATTTCCAGGCGAGCCTGTCGGCCGTGCCGTGTCGCCGAGATGCGCATTCACGAGATCTGCGCCCGCTACGGCGTCGACCTGCTCATGGAAGCGGTGCGCCTCGATCTCGACCGCGCCGAGGCGCGCATGCGCGCCTGCATCGCCGCCGTCCCCGACGGCACCAGTTATTACGAGGACTACCTGGAGACGTTCATCGGCGGCCGCTTCGAGCCGCTGCTGCTGCCGCTGACGCTGACCGTCAGCGGCGACCGCATGGTCGCCGATTTCACCGGCGCCTCGCCGCAGGTGCCGTTTCCCGTCAACTCGACCGATGCCGTCTCGGCGGCCGGCGTCTTCATCACGGTGAAGTCGGTGTTCGATCCGCAGGCGCCGTTGAACCAGGGCTCGTTCCGGCCGATCGAGGTGATCACGCCGCCCGGCACCATCGTCAACGTGCAGCGCCCGGCGCCCGCGGGCTCGCACGGCGAGATCCGCAAGCGGGTGATCGCCACCATGGTGGGCGCGCTCGCCCAGATGGTGCCCGACAAGGTGGCGGGCGACCTCTGCCGCACGTCCTTCCACAACCTGATCGGCGGTTTCGACCCGCGCGCCGGCCGCGAGTGGGTGCACTACGAGTGGTCGGCCGGCGGCAACGGCGCCTTCGCCGAGGACGACGGGCCGAGCGCCATGGCGACCATCGACTGGGGCGACCTCGTCACCGTGCAGTCGACGGAAGTCATCGAGACGCGCATGCCGCTCATGGTGGAAAGCTCGCTTCTCGCCGTCGATTCCGGCGGCGCCGGGACGACGCGCGGCGGCCTGTCGATGCAGCGGGCCTTGCGCGTGCTGGCTCCCGGGGCGCGCTACTCGCTGCTCTCCGACGGCGCCGTGGTGCCGGCCTTCGGCGTGCTCGGGGGCCTGTCGGGAGTTCCGGTCGGCGCCTGGATCGATCGCGACGGCAGGGTCGAGGGTTTTGACACGCCCGGCAAGGTCGCCGGCCATCCGCTCGAGGAGGGCGACATCGTCATGGTGCGCTCGGCCGGTGGCGGCGGCTACGGCGACCCGCTCGCGCGCGATCCGCAGCGTGTCGCCGCCGACGTGCGCGAGGGCTACGTCTCCGCCGCGGCCGCCGGCGCGCTCTACGGCGTGGTCCTCGACGCTACGGGTGGCGCGGATCCGGCCGCCACGGCGGCGCTGCGCCAACGCCTGCGTGCCGGCCGTCGCCACCTGACGATGCGGCTTCATCCCGACGTGTTCGAGCACGGTGCCGTCAGCCGCCGCCGGATCTGCCGGCTCAACCCCGCCGATGCCGTAGCATTTGGGATCGGCGAGGACGACCTTGTCGAGCTCGATTGCCGGCACGCGGCGCCCTTGCGCGCCTGGGCCCGGCTCGATGCCGGCGTCGAGCCCGGCACCACGCGGATCGATCAGCGGGGCCTTTCCATCCTCAAGGCCCGCGAGGGCGATGCGGCGGAGCTGCGGCGGATCGCGACCTCGCCACGGCCGCGCGCCGGCTTCGCCGCGGCGGCGGAGTGAGTAATGGCGAGTATGGATCTCGATTTTTCCAGCCGGCGCACTTTGGTCACCGGGGCGGCCATCGGTTTTGGCGACCATCTGGTTGCATGAATCGTGCATATCATGTAATGTATGCATATAATTGGAAAAAAACGTGACGAGCATGATCAAGGTTTCGGCAGCCGAGTTTCAACGCAACATCGGCCGATATCAGGATATGGCCCTTGTCCAACCCGTGGCAGTGACCCGCAACGGCCGTGAACGCACCGTGATGATCTCGGTCGAGGAGTATCATCGGCTCAAGCGGCGCGACCGCCAGGTGCTCGGGCTCGAGGATTTCACGGATGCGGATGTGGCGGCCCTGGAGGAGACCCGTGCGCCGGAGTCCTCGAAGGCCTTCGACGCCGAGTTGAAGCCGTAGGGGTGTGCCCTTTCCCGAACCGGTACCCGGCCTGGTCCTCCGCTACAGCTATCTGTGGATGGAGCAACACAGACGCGGGCAAGAGGAAGGGGTAAAGGACCGGCCGCGTGCCGTCCTTCTTGTCACGGCAAACTTGGACGGCGAGCGCGTGGTCACCGTGCTGCCGATCTCTCACGCGCCACCTGCCGATCCCCGGCTTGCCGTCGAAGTCCCGCCGGCTGTCAAGCGCCGACTGAGGCTCGACGAGGACCGGTCCTGGGTCGTGCTGAGCGAGGCCAATCGTTTCATCTGGCCGGGTCCTGATCTCCGACCGATGACACGGGGAAACTTGGCGAGCGTTGTCTACGGTCCATTGCCATTTGTGCTCTTTGAGGACATCCGTACAAAATTCATCGCCGCTATCCGGGCCAAACGGGCAAGCATCGTTCCGCGGAGCGAATAAGGCGAGCGGCGAATGACGTACCTTGCAAAAGATCTCGACTTTTCCGGCCTGCGCATCCTGGTCACCGGGGCGGCCAACGGCTTTGGCGCGGCGATTGCTGACACCTTCGCTCAGCAGAACGGCAGCCTGGTCCTGGCCGACATCGAGGAATTGCCCCTGCGGGCGGTCGCGCAGCGGCTCGGCGCCGAGCACCACGTCTTCGACCAGGCGGATCCTGCCTCCGTCGAACGGTTGGCAGAAGCCGACGGCGTAGTGGACATCCTCGTCAACAATGCCGGCATCCTGATCGCCAAGCCGCTGCTCGAGACGTCGATTGCGGAGGTCCAGCGGCTCATCGCCACCGATCTGGTCGGCGTCGTGCAGCTGATGCAGCTCGTCGGCCGCGGGATGGTGGAGCGTCGGCGGGGCGTCATCGTCTGCATAGGCTCGCAGACCGCCTTCACGGGCGGCGAGAACCGCACGGTCTACGCTGCCGCCAAGGCCGCTGTCTCGCAGCTCACCCGCGGCGCGGCGGTCGAGTGGGGGCCATACGGGGTGCGCGTCGTTTGCCTCGCGCCCGGACGATCGCTGACCCGCATGACGCTTGAGACGGCGCGGCCCGGCTACGCCGGGGACCGCGGCCTCGCGCGCGTACCGCTGGGGCGCTGGGGGACGGTGGAGGAGATCGCCAAGCTGGTGGCTTTTCTCGCCTCCGACGCCGCGGCCTATGTCACCGGCGAGACGCTGATCGCCGATGGCGGCTACGTGATCGGCTGATCGCTCCGCGAGCAACAAACTCGCTGCCGTCCCGCGCGACTGACCGACGGTCCCCTCTCAACTCTCCGCGAATTTGCTCTTGGACGACGGCGTACTGTCCATATACCTGCCGGCGCGCAGGACGCTGTTCCCTGGGGAACAGGACACGGTATCGGCCACGTCTCCGCGGCGCGCGAATCCGATTTGCGCGACAGCTGCTCGCGTGACCTTGATCAGAGTTATTTGAACCTGTTCCCCGGGGAACAGCACGGGCGGTCACTCCCTGCCTAAAGGTGTACCCGTCGCGCGGTCCTGATCGCAGAGACGACAGGGGCGGGCGGCGCGAACCGACACACCAGACCAAGGAGACAGAGCCATGTTGAACAACGGCCTCGTGCGCAACGGCACGACCGGCGACGACGTCATCGACCTGCGCTTCCAGGCGCCGTGGGATGTCCGCGACAACGCCAACGGTCTTGCCGGCAACGACACGATCTACGGCAACGTCGCCGACAACAATCTCAACGGCGGCACCGGCGACGACGAGATCTACGGCAGCTGGGGACGCGACACGATCCACGGCGGCGCCAACAACGACTATCTCGACGGCCAGGAGGACGACGACACGATCTTCGGCGACGACGGCAACGACAGCGTGCTCGGCGGCGGCGGCAACGATTTGCTCGACGGCGGCGCCGGCGGCGACTTTTTGATGGGCGACACCGGCAACGATGTTCTCAATGGCGGCGACGGCAACGACACGCTGTTCGGCGACCAGGCGGATCCCAACATCGGCAGCGGCGTCGACGTGCTCAACGGCGGCAACGGCAACGATACCCTGCAAGGCGGTGGCGGTGCCGACGTGCTGAGCGGCGACGAAGGGCAGGACATCGTCAACGGCGGCTCCGGCAACGACATCCTGTTCGACGACGGGATCGGCGCCAACGACACCGACGTGCTGCACGGCGGCGACGGCAACGACCGGATCATCGCGTTCTCAGGGACCGGGCAGGCGCTGACCGGGACCGACCAGTATTTCGGCGATGCCGGCAACGACACCTTCGTGATCGACGTGCGCCATCTGCGCGACACCGGCGTGCAGATCCACGGCGGCAGCGGGGCCGACACGCTGGAGATCGACGTCACCAACGGGCTGAACCTGCCGGGGCCCGGCTTTTCTCTCGGCGGGCTCGGCGCCCACGTCGACGGCATCGAGCACATCGACATCACTGATGCCGGCGCCCAGGACACGCTGAACATGACGTTCCGCGACGTGATGAACGTCGGCAGCGGCCACGTGGTGACCATCGACGGCAATCGCGGCGACACCGTCAATCTCGAGAGCGTCGTGGCGAACGACGCGCTCTCCGGCGGCCACTGGGTGCAGGGCATCACCGAAGCGACCGCCGACCCGACCGAGGCGCATACCTTCTTCAACTACGAGGTCGGCAAGACGGTGGTCGCGACGGTGGCGATCGACACCGACATCGACGTCACCTTCCACGAGCTGGTCCCGATCGAGCTGAGCGTGTTCAGCGCGCATCTCGGCTGAACGACCTCGTGCCGGGGCAGGGCAATCGCATATGAGCTCGCCGCGCACTCGGCGCCTCTTCCCCTCTCCCCGCTTCTTGCGGGGAGAGGGTCGGGGTGAGGGGCACGCAAGGGTTCGGCGCTTGGAGAGGCCGCTCACTTTCCTCAATCAGCGCCTGCAGGTTGACCTGCACCTGGTTGTCGGCGCCGGGGGTGCCAAGCACGCCCCATAGCGCGCCGTCGCGCGATTCCGGCGTGCTGATGAACAACCGCATGGCCTACTGGCACGCCGGCGGTCACGGCGGAGTTGATGCTCTGCGAGCCGGGCACCGCGTTTCCGGCGCCGTCGGCGGCAATCTCCTCGAGCGCGCGGGCGAGCTCCGGCTGCACCACCAGTCCGGCGAGGTCGTGGCCGAGAAAGACCCTTCGATCACGATCGGCTTATTCATCGCGTCCGACCTTCGGTCACGTCGGGTGAATCCGGCAGCCCTGGCCGTGGCCGCGACAAACGGTACGAGATCGCGCCGTAGGTGGCGACGGCATAAGGCACAAAATAGGTCAGCACCAGCTTCGTCCAATTGACCGGGGCAGAGGCGCCAAGCAAAGCGTCACCTTGATTGATGAGGTTGAGGATCGTGCCGACCACGAGCGCCACGTAGAACGAGCGCCGGGGGATTTCCATCCGAGACGGCGTAGCGGATTGCAAGTGTGAGCGTCGGCATTGGCAATGTTCGCCTCCTTACAGCCGTTTCGGTCGTACTGAATCGCACCTGATGCCCGCTTCAGCCGGAAACGGCCGTAGACTTTTGCTTTGCGCATGTTCTTGTCGGCGAACCGGTATGCACTTCGCCGGAACATGCTCTGGGCGCGTCGAGTCGCCGGTTCAACCCGTGACCCCATTACGCGCGATCTAAAAACGAGTGGTTAGCTCGGTCAACCACTGCGGCGACGCCTCGACGAGAATCGCCTCGATTGACCTGTCGAGACCGAACAAGACAAGCGCACCAAAGACCGCGAAGAGGAAGCCGAGCGCGGTCTTCATGCCATGGCCCGCTGCCAGCAGCCGATGACGCCAGCGCAGCACGGCCTCACGGGAGACGACCCCGAGCGCCAGCAGCGGCAGCGCTGCGCCGATCCCAAAGGCGAACATGGTGAACCCGACCTCCGGGAGATTGCGGCCCTGCGCCGCCAGCAGCGAGGCGGCGCCGAGCGTCGGCCCGACGCAGGGGCTCCACACAGCGGCCAGGAGAGCCCCGATCCAGAATTGACCCGAAAGTCCACTGCCGCAATTCTGCCCGAAGCGTTGGTCGGTCCAGGCGGCGATCGGACCGCCGGCGACGGCCAGCCGGGCTTGCAGCGGAGGCAGCATCAGAACGGCGCCGATTGCGATGATCATCACGGCGGCGACATAGCGCAACGCATCCCCGCTCAGGCCGATCGCATGGCCGACAGTCGCAAGAAACAGTCCGATGATCACAAAGGATACCGACAGGCCGGCGGCCAGCGCGACCGGTCCCAGCCGATGGCGCGATGCCGCTGCGCCCAGAACGATCGGGAGGATCGGCAAGACGCAAGGCGACAGCACCGACAGCACGCCGGCGACGGATGCAAGAGCGAGGCTGCCGATCGCCATGCGTCGGCCGTCAGAATGCCTTGTTCAGCAACGCGGCGATCGAGGCGCGGTCGGTGTCCCCGACCGAGCGGCCTTCCTCCGCGTTGCCCTTGAACACGATCAGCGTCGATTGCATGCGCGCCCCGAAACGCTGCACCAGGTCCTTCTGGCTGTCGAAGTCGATCACGAAATACGCAAGCGTCTTCAATTTCTGGTCGTCCGTCAGTTGGTTCAAGATCGGTGTCTGCGCCTTGCAGGTTGGGCACCACGAGGCGTGAATGGCGACCAGGATCGGCCGTCCGGCTTTCTGGGCATCGGCGAAGGCCTGGGCATTGAAGCGTTGCGGGTTCGCGGCGAATGCCGGCGAGAACGCAGGGGCGCCCGCCATAACGGCGGCGATCAGGATGGTACGGCGCGACAGCATGCTGACACCTCTTGGGTTGATAGGACGGTTATCTACATGGGCGGACCGGCGGCCACCGGTCACAATCAAGGCCTCGCCCTCACAAGTTCGTTAGCCGGAGTCCCTTGCGTTACCGGCCGGGTAGCCCCGGCTCGGCGCCGAGCATCTTGCCGAAACGGCGCCACAGCCAATGGTCGATCGACACCGCACCGGCACCACGGGTCAGCAGCACCAACAGCATTGCCGCCCATTGGATGTGCGTCGGCCAGGCCTGCGGGTAGACGAAAATCTCGATGACCGCGGTCATGCCGAGCAGGACCAGCGCGACCGAGCGCGTGAACAGCCCGAGCACCAGCAGCACCGGCGCGGTCAGCTCGATCGTCAACGCCACGGGCGCCGCAAGCTCTGGCGGCAGCAGCGGCACCTTGTAGTCATCGGTGAACAGCGCGATCGTCGTTTCCCAATTGGCGAGCTTCGTCATAGCCGAATTCCAGAAAACCGTGGCGACGGCGAAGCGCAGCGGCAGTGCCAGCACCGCATAGGGGACCTGGTTCAGCCAGCGCAGCGTCCGTCCCATGGTCGCGCAGGCGGATCCGTGCGGTGATGTCGAGGTTGCCATGTCGGTCATGCGATCCTCCTCACGCAGCAGCCTCGTGCGATTGTTCGGTCGCCGGTGCGCGCAATGTGAAGGCGACGAAGCGGCCGGCGGAGAGATGCTCGGCCAATGCGGCCGGCGCGTCGATGTCGCGAGCCGCTTCGACCGCCGAGTCCGGAGGTCACCGGCGCAGAGCGCCCAAAGGAAACGCCATGCGGGCTCCAGCAAGCGGTCGACCGCGATGCCGTCTTCGCCCCGCTCGACCAGCACCAACACGGGCCCGCTAGCGGGATTGAGCGCGGCGAGCGCCTCGTCGTTGCGGCCAAGCACCGCCCGCCAGATATCGTCGCAAGGGTGGTGCGTTCGCAGGAGGCTGATCGAAGCACGCGCGCGGAATGAGATGCGGCCCTGATCTTCCGCTCCGATCGCCGCGAGCTGGGCAAGCTCGATCGGCGTCTCGTCGGCCGCATGCAGCGCGCTATTGACCGCCCATTCGAGCCGCGCCACGTCGGCGAGATAGGGCAGCGCTGCGGCTGGCGCAAAGCCCTGCAGGAAGTTCGGAAACGCGTCCCCATATTGGTCGAGACAGGCGGTGCGCGGCAGTTGCGTCCGGATGAAGATGTCCGCCGCACCGTCGAAAAATTCCGCGCCGACCAGGCGCTCCACCGCCGGAAAGGCAAGCCGCAACGCCCGCGTCAGGCCGGAAAAGATGGTGTTACGATACACGTCGAGCCGATCGGCCGACACGCCGTCCGCCAGGGATTCGATCACGGCTGGCTCTTGCGCGATGAGGCTGGCCCGCATGGCGCGTTGCCATTCACGCAGCTCTTGCATGCGCGGCCTCGCTTGCGGCAATGGCAATGAGCTGGTCGGCCTGACGCGCTTCCTCGACCAGCGTGTCAAGTGGCGGAATGTTGTTGTCCCACTCGATGAGGGTGGGGACTGGCCCGAACCGCGCGAGCGCCTGGCGGTAAAGCGCCCAGACCTCGGCCACGACGTGCGAGCCGTGATCGTCGATGCGCAGCTTCTTGCCGTCGGCGAGTTGCCGCACCGCATGCCCGGCGAGATGAATCTCGCCGATCGCGTCAGGCGGCAGCCCGGCGAGATAGGCTGACGCGTCCCAGCCGTGGTTCTGGCAGCTCACGTAGATATTGTTGACATCGCACAGGATCCCGCAGCCGGTGCGCAGCGCGACGGCGCTCATGAACTCCCATTCCGGGATGATCGAGTGGCGCAGCGTCACATAAGTCGATGGGTTCTCGATCAGGATGGAACGCCTGAGATAGCATTGCATCTGATCGACGTGACGGCACACGGTATCGAGCGCCTCCTCGGTCATCGGCAGCGGCAACAGGTCGGCGAGATACGCGCCGTCGACCACGTTCCAGGCGATGTGCTCCGATGTCAGCGCGGGCTCGATGCGCTCGGCGATCCGCCCGACGCGCTCAAGATGAGCTACGTCAAGACCTTCGGCGCTGCCGAGCGACAATCCGACGCCGTGCAGCGAGATCGGCACGTCGCGCCGGATGGCGTGGAGATAGCGCAGCGGCGTACCCGCCGCCCATGTAGTTCTCGGTATGGACTTCCATCCACGCGACATCGGGGTCGGTATCGAGCACCGCCTGGTGATGCTGGTAGCGCAGCCCGATCCCGGCTCGCGCCGGAATCGGGCTGGCGGTTCTGGTCGTTGCCAGCGGCATGGCGTTGTTCCGCTCTTACGATGTCGTGAGCTTGCCGCCTTGGATCTTGGCGCAGTCGCCGGCCGGCAGAAGCACGAACGACTTCGGATCGCGCGCTTGCGTCGCCTGCCCGGCGCAGGAATGCACGCCCTCGGCGCAGTCGTTCTTCGATACGGCGTTGATGCCGTAGCACTTCTCCAGCTTGTCCTTCTGCATGCGCGCCATGTTGTCCTTCACCATCTGCGGCGGGTTGACCATGCCCTGGGCCAGGACAGGCGGTGCCTGCATGGCAAGGGCGAGGCCGATGGCGGCGGTCAAGGTCGAAGCGGCGATAACACGGCGATTCATCGGTGATCCTCTCCTGTGGACGTGATTAGTGGAACCAACAGCGGGAGGTTCGATGGTGTCGGCGAGAAGGTTAGCGGCACCGCGAAAAATTCTTTTCTACCGGATGAGCCCCACGGGGTGTACTTAAGGAGCCCCAGACACATGACGCGCGCATTGCGAGGCCGTTTCCATGTCGGGTCGCGGGCAAAATCGCCCCATACCGCTCACGCTGGTGGGCGGATCGGAAGCCGGTGATCCCCGCCGGGCGGATGGCGCGCGCGACTGGTCGCAGCTCATGCTGCGCGCGCAGGACGGCGACCGCCAGGCCTACCGCACGCTGCTTGAAGACCTGACGCCCTATCTCCGTTCGGTCGCGGCGCGGTGCTTCAAGCAGGCGAGCGATATCGAGGACGCGGTGCAGGACGTGCTGCTGACGCTGCATATGGTGCGCCATGCCTACGATCCAAGCCGTCCGTTCGGCCCGTGGCTCCTGGCAATCGCCAACCGCCGCATCATCGACCGGCTGCGGCGCGAGACGCGGCAGAAAGCGCGCGAGATCGAACTTTCGCCGCAGCATGAAACCTTTGACGAGCACGCAACGAACCTCGATGAGACGATTTCCGACGAGGGGTCTCTCGGCGAGGCGATTGAGCGGCTGCCGCCGGATCAGCGCCAGGCGATCAAGCAGCGGCGTTCTCCGATCAATGGAGAGTGCTGCGGGAAGCGGCAGCGGAGCAGCCGCCGGCCAGGGCGTGGCCGTTGGTCGCGATGACCGCCAGTTCCTCGTGCGCGGGAGCCGCGACGACGGCCGTGGCGCTGGGCTTCTCGGTCTCGACGGCCGGGGCCGGTGCCGGCTCCGGAGCGACCGCGGGCGCTGGCGCGGCCACTTCTTCGGTCTTCGGGGCCGACGCCACGGCCTCGACCGGGGATGACGCGAGGAACGCGGCGGCGCCGGCACCGAAGCCGCTGGCCGGCGGCTCGCCACCCTCGGCGGCGGGCTGGAGGCCGAGCGTGACCTTCTCCTCGGGGGAGAGGAAGCGCGACCCGAGCCAGCGGAAGATGTAGTCCACGAGGGACTTGGCGATCGGGATCTCCTGGTTGCCGGTGAAGCCGCTCGGCTCGAACCGGACGTGGGCGAACTTGTTGACGAGGTCGCGCAGCGGCACGCCGTACTGGAGCGACACGCTGACGGTGGTCGCGAAGGCGTCCATCAGGCCGGAGACCGTGGAGCCTTCCTTGGCCATCTTGAGGAAGATCTCGCCGGGCTGGCCGTCCGGGTAGAGGCCGACGGTGATGTAGCCCTCGTGGCCGGCGATGTCGAACTTGTGGGTGACCGCGGTCCGCTCCGACGGCAGTCGGCGGCGGTGCGGCAGGCCGCCTCGGCCTGGGCCTTCGCGAGCTGCTTGCGCAGCGCTTCGATGACCTCGTTGGTCACGCTCGGCGGTCGACGGCGTCGCCGTCGGTCTTCTTGCCGGTGCGACAGCGGCTGGCTGCGCTTGCTGTTGTCGCGGTAGACCGCGATGGCCTTGAGGCCCAGCTTCCAGCCCTCGAGGTAGACCGTCTCGATCTCTTCGGCCGTGGCCGCCTCGGGCATGTTCACGGTCTTGCTGATCGCGCCGCGAGAGGAACGGCTGGACCGCGCCCATCATCCGGACGTGGCCCATGTAGTGGATGGACCGCTCGCCGTTGGCCGGCTTGAACGCGCAGTCGAAGACCGGCAGGTGCTGTGGCTTGAGGTGCGGCGCGCCCTCGATGGTCTCGCGCTCGTTGACGTAGGCGAGGATCTCGTCGACCTGCTCCGCGCCGTAGCCGAGCTTGCGCAGGGCGGCCGGGACGGTCTGGTTGACGATCTTGATGAAGCCCTCGCCGACGAGCTTCTTGTACTTGATGAGCGCGATGTCGGGCTCGATGCCGGTCGTATCGCAATCCATCATGAACGCGATCGTGCCGGTGGGCGCGAGCACGGTGACCTGGGCGTTGCGGTAGCCGTGGTCCGTGCCGAGCTCGAGGGCCTCGTCGTAGACGGCCTTGGCGTGGTCGAGCAGGTCCTGCGGCACGCCCTTGGGTCGTGATCGCGTAGGCCGCGTCGCGGTGCTTGTTGATGACCCGCAGGAACGGGGTCCGGTTCTCCGGGTAGCTGTAGAACGGGCCGCCGTGATCGCGGGCGATGATGGCGGACTGCTTGTACGCCTCGCCGTGCATGATCGCGGTGAGGGCGGCCGCGAAGTTGCGGCCCTCGTCGCTGTCGTAGGCCAGGCCGCGGCTCATCAGCAGCGCGCCGAGGTTGGCGTAGCCGAGGCCGAGCGGGCGGAACTTGTGGCTGTTCTCCTCGATCTGCGGCGTCGGGTAGCTGGCGTTGTCGACCAGGATCTCCTGGGCGGTCAGGGTCAGCGCGGCCGCGTATCGATAGCTCTCGGCATCGAACTCGCCGTCCGCGTCCACGAACTTCATGAGGTTCAGCGACGCCAGGTTGCAGGCGGTGTCGTTGAGGAACATGTACTCGGAGCACGGGTTGGACGCGTAGATCGGCGCCGTGTTCGAGCTGGTGTGCCAGTCGTTGATGGTGGTGTCGTACTGGATGCCCGGGTCGCCGCAGAGGTGGGCCGCGTCGGCCATCTTGCGGAAGATGTCGCGCGCCTTGTACGTGTCCATCGGCTCGCCACCGACGACCGCGTGGGTCGTCCAGTCCTCGTCGTCGACGACGGCCTGCATGAACGCGTCGGTCACGCGGACGCTGTGGTTGGCGTTCTGGAAGAAGACGGAGCCGTAGGCCTCGCCGGTGAAGCTGGGGTCGTAGCCGGCCTCGATGAGCGCCCAGGCCTTCTGCTCCTCGTGGGCCTTCGAGTCGATGAACTCGAGGACGTCCGGGTGACCGGCATCGAGGATGACCATCTTGGCCGCGCGGCGGGTCTTGCCGCCCGACTTCACGACGCCGGCGAAGGCGTCATAGCCCTTCATGAAGGAGACGGGGCCCGCTGGCGGTGCCGCCGCCGGCCATCTTCTCCCGGGAGGAGCGGATCGTGGAGAGGTTGCTGCCGGCGCCCGAGCCGAACTTGAAGAGCATGGCCTCGGTCTTGGCGAGGTCCATGATCGAGGACATCGTGTCCTGGACCGAGTTGATGAAGCAGGCGGAGCACTGCGGCTTCTGCTTCGATGCCGACGTTGAACCAGACCGGGCTGTTGAAGCTCATCTTCTGGTGGACGAGCAGGTGGGTCAGCTCGGCCTTGAAGGTCTGCAGGTCCGCCGCGGTCGCGAAGTAGCGCTGGGTCTCGGCCCACGCGGTGATCGTGTTGACGACCCGATCGATGAGCTGGCGGACGCTGGTCTCGCGCTCCGGCGTGCCGAGGTGGCCGCGGAAGTACTTGCTGACCACGACGTTGGTGGCGAGCTGGCTCCAGAACTCGGGGACTTCGACGTCCTTCTGCTCGAAGACGCTCTTGCCGGATCTCGTTGGCGATGCCGGCGGTCCGGTACTCCCAGGTGATCTCGTCGTAGGGATGGACGTCCGGGCGAGTGAAGCGACGCTCGAAGGTGAGGCCCGTGGCCGGGCTTGCCGTCCGGCGGCGGTGCCATCGAAGCTGGCGCCGTACGGGCCGGTCAGGTGGGCATGGGCCGCGGCGATCTTGGTCGCGGTGGCGGCGGTGTCTGGCCGCGCCCTTCTTGCCCTTGGTGCCTCGATCCATGACCGGGATTGCGTCGCTGCTTGCCTGGGCCATCGGTGCCTCTCTCCTCGCGTTTCGTGCTCGTGGCGCCGTCGACTGCCACTTCCGTGCGTCGTCATCGTCCCGAAGGTTCGTTGGGGGCCACTCCGGGACCGGCGGATGGAGCCGGTGGCGGAGCGTGTCGGGCGGGTTCGGTGATCAGGCGACCCCACGAACGATACGCTGCTGGGAGGGCCCAGTCAAGCCCAAAACCACAAGATGTAGTGGTTGGT
>CAVWIS010000025.1:0-85659 GCA_963755055.1 uncultured Alphaproteobacteria bacterium
CGACGCCCTAGCCCGTAGGGTGGGCAAAATGAAATCTCGGCCGAGCAGTTGGCGCAATGCCTGCGGAGATCTCGCCGACGCGGTGAAGCCGCGCTCCGGACACTCCGGTCCGACCGCGTGGGCAAATCGCCGGAGATACCTCATCAGATCCGCGCTGTCGTGCGAGGCGATTTGCCCACCCTACGGAGCGCGATATGCTCAGCGGGATACGGTTGAACGCGCCGGCGTTCCCTGGCGACCAAGAAGCGGTGAGCGGCGGCGCGTGGCGGCGCGCGCGTAACCCCGAGGCAAACGGGCGGGCCATGATCGAGTTCGAGCATCTCGGCAAGACCTATGGCGAGTTCACCGCCGTGCGCGATCTCGATCTCTCGGTCGAGAAGGGCGAGGTGTTCGGCTTTCTCGGCCCCAACGGCGCCGGCAAGACCACGACCATCCGGATGATGATGGGCATCCTGGTTCCCTCGAGCGGCCGCATCACCATCGACGGGCTCGATTGCCGGGCCGATCGGGTCGAGGTCAAGCGGCGGGTCGGCTATCTGCCGGACAATCCGCTGTTCTACGATTACCTGCGCGGCCGCGAGATCCTCGAGTTCGTCGGCGAGATGCACGGCCAGCCGCGCGCCGAGGCGCAGAAGCGGGCCGGCGACCTGCTGGCTGAGCTGGCGCTCGACGACGCTTCCGAGGAGTACGCGGTCAACTACTCCACCGGCATGAAGAAGAAGCTGGGGCTCGCCTGCGCGCTGATCCACGATCCGGCGGTCCTCA
The DNA here is from genome assembly GCA_963755055.1 of uncultured Alphaproteobacteria bacterium. Lineage (GTDB taxonomy): Bacteria > Pseudomonadota > Alphaproteobacteria > Rhizobiales > Xanthobacteraceae > AP-16. The sequence goes on from CAVWIS010000025.1 coordinate 766, forward strand.
TCCTCGACGAGCCCACCAACGGCCTCGACCCGCGCGCCTCGCTGGAGGTGCAGGAGCGGCTGCGGCTGAGCGCCGCCCAGGGCAAGACGATCTTCCTGTCGACCCATCTGCTCGACATGGCCCAGCGCCTGTGCAGCCGCGTCGGCATCATCGACCGGAGCAATCTGGTCGCGGTCGGACCGCTCCACGAGCTGCAGGAAAAGATCGTTCCCGGCGGTTCCCTCGAGGAAGTCTTTCTCAAGGTGACGCGCGAAGAGGACGACAGGAGCAGCACTTGACCAGTCCCGTCAGTGCCTGGCGCGCGTCCTGGCTGCTGATCCGGCTGAGGCTGCGCCAGCAGATCAATCAGCTCGGGTCTCTGTATCGCTTCCGCAAGGCGAAGCCGGGGCGCACCGCGACGGTCCGGAAGTCGGCGACCGGCGGGCTGCTGACCGCCGTCGTCGTTCTCGCCATGCTCTTCACCTTCACCAACATGTCGTACCAGAGCATCGCCAGCATGCAGAAGACGCTCGGCACGGTCGAGGTCACCAAGGAGGTTCGCCGCGGCTGGCTCGGCGTGCAGACCGCCCCGGTGACCGCCGAGATCGCCAGCCGCCAGGGCATCAGGCCGGTGCGCGGCGCGCTCGTCACCGGCGTGGTCGAGGCCAGCCCGGCGAAGGCGACCGGGCTGCAATCGGGCGATGTCATCGTCAGGATCGACGGCAAGGACGTCAGGGAGCGGCGCGACCTGCCGGCCATCGTCGCCGCCACGCCGCCCGGCAAGAATGTGGAGCTCGTGGTCGTCCACGACGCGCGGGAGCAGCGCCGAAACGTGACGCTCGGCGTGCTGCCGGGGGACGCCAAGCCGACGGTGCGCCAGGTCGCGCCGGATCCGGGGCAGGTGCTGCCGCCCCGCGTTCTGCGCGGCGCCACGTTCATCGCGACGCTCCTCGTGCTGGCGGCGCTGCTGATGACGCTCGCCGGCGGCCAGATCAGCCGGCCCGAATGGGATCTCGAGTGGCTGGCGACGCTGCCGCTGCCGCTGTCCACCCTGATCTCGAGCCGGCTGATCGAGCGGGCGGTGACCAACTCGACCGGGTTCCTCATGCTGAGCCCGTTCTTCTCGGTTCTCGCCTGGGAGTGCGGCTACGTCTGGACGGCGCCGCTCATCGGGCTCGGACTGACGGTGGCGCTGCTGCTCGCCGTGGCGACGGCGCAGACCCTGGTCGATACCGGGCTGCGCCTGTCGCTGTCGCCACCCAGGCTGAGAAACCTGCAGGCGGTCGTCTCCGTCGTCGCCGTGCTGCCGCTGCTGCTCGCCGTGGCCATGACGACGGGCGCCAATGCCTTCGTGCTCGCCTGGGCGGGCGCGATGCCCGCCTGGACGATCTGGCTGCCGCCGGGCCTCGCGGTGCGCACGCTCGACAGCGCCGACGCAGCCGCGGCGGCATTGTGGTCGCTTGCCCTCGTCGGCGAGATTGGTGCCGTCGTCGCCATCGGATACGCGCTGCTGCGGCGGCAATTGCGTGACGGCGTCGTGGCGGCGGGCGCCCGGGAGGCCGGGGTCCGCGTGCCGCGCGCTGCCCGCCGGGCGGCCGCCGGCGTCCCGGCCAGGCCGGCGCTGCTTCCCGCCGTGCCGCGACGCGAGCTCTGCCTGCTCGGACGCGATCGGGCGTTCATGGCGCAGACCCTGCTGGTTCCCGCCATCACGGTCGGCGCCCAGGTCTTCATCAATGCCAGCACCAACGTCTTTGCCGGCGCCGTCGAGCATCCGGAGAACCTGGCGGCGATCGCGTTCAGCCTGGCCGCCTATACGCTGATGATGTCGGCGTTCCAGACGCTGAACAGCGAAGGCCAGGCGCTGTGGATCCTGTACTCGGTGCCGCATTCGCTCGAATCCGTCCTGCGGCAGAAGGCCGGACTGTGGGCGTCGGCGGCGACGGTCTATCCGCTGCTCATGTTTGCCGTCGCGATCGCACTGGCCGGCACCGTCTCGCTGCAGCTGCTGGGTGCCGCCGCGGTCGTCCTCGTCGGCGTCCCGCTGTTCGCCGTGATCGCCACCGCGCTCGGCGTCTTCGGCTGCGACCCGCTCGCCCAGGAAGTGCACCGGCGGGTGCGGCCGACCTACCTCTATCTCTACATGACGCTGGCGACGCTCTATGTGTACGCGGTCTATGCCGCCACGATCTGGCAGCGCGCCGCCATGATCGTCCTGACGGCGCTGCTGGCGAGCGCGCTGTGGCAGAAGGCGCGCGACCGCTTTGACTATCTGCTCGACCCGTCCGCCTCGCCGCCGGCCCGCGTGTCGGTCTCCGACGGCATGATCGCGGCGCTGATGTTCTTCGTGCTGCAGGCGCTGGTCATCGTCATCTTCCAGGTCTCCAAGAGCGGCGCCGCCCCCACCACGATGCTGTGGGTCGCCTTCAGCATTGCCGGCGCCGTGACTTTTGCGGCCATGCGCATCGTCTATTGGCGGGCGGGCACCGCCGGCGTCCCGCGCATGCTCGGCGACGGCCTGCCGCAGGCCCTCTTGTGGGGCGTCGGCGGCGGCGTCGCCGCATCGCTCGCCGGCATCGCCTACATGGAGATCATCGCGATCTTCGACCTGTTTCCGCGAGCCACCCGGGTGGCCGACCGCTCGACGCTGATCGCGCTCGCGGCGCTTGCGGTCGCCGCCGCCCCGGTGTTCGAGGAGTTCATCTTCCGCGGCCTGATCTTCGCCGGGCTCCGGCGTTCCTTCGGCCTTTGGGCGGCGACGCTGGCGAGCGCCGCCATATTTGCCATCGTCCACCCGCCGGTGTCGGTCATTCCGGTGTTCGTGCTGGGCGTCTGCGCGGCGCTGGTCTACGAGCGGACCCGGATGCTGGCCGCGCCGATGCTGGTGCACGCGGTCTACAACGCGGCCGTCGTCGGGTTTCAGTGGAACGGGCTGGCCGGCCAAGGCTGACCGGCACTGCCATCATGGCCACTGATCGCGCCGCGGACCGCATCTCACGGCACCGTGATTGCACATCGAGGCACATCTCACGGCGGCGTGACCATTCGACGGAGACAAAGACTTCATTCGGCAATTCGGCCGTTCCGCAGCTGTCGGCATGCTCCCATTTTTTGCGCAGCGGCGGGCAATTCGTGCCGGCTGCGGGGGTGGACCATCAACGGGAGCATGCAATGGTCACACTGTCATTGGTCGTTGCGGTGGGAAGCTATCTGCTGCTTGCCGCATACGTGCTGTCCTGGCCGCCGTCGACGCCGGGCTGAATGAGCTTCGCAGCTACAAAGCCCGGCGGCGCATGGTGACGGCCGTCAGGAACGCCACAGCCCGCGCAGATTGTTGTCCCGCTCGCACAACCGGCCGGCCGCGCATGGCTGGGCACCCGTGCAGGGCGGCGCCGGGGTCGCTGACCGGCGCGGCTGACGCGCCGTAAGCTGCCTGCCGGGCCCATGATCACCATCACGTGAGCCACGAATAAGATATTTCGCCGCTGTGAGGTTCCTCACGTTTGTTTGGCGCGACGCGCGGCATATAGCGGCCACGGCGGGACGGTCATCGACACGAACCGTCAAGCCACGACGAGGAGATTGCCATGTCGCTCTTGCGCAGCTTTGGATGGGGTAGACGTCGGGCGGCCGAGGAGGCCGCGCAGAGGCGTATCGCCGCCTTGCAGACGGCGCTCGATCTTTGCCAAGCCAGGGCCAGCCGCTCGGTGGAAGCGCGGCGCACGGTCATGGGGGCGGTCGCAGCCCTGTCGCTGACGCTGGGTATCGCCGCCGGTATCCACCACGAGCCGATCCTGCACAGCGCGCGCTATGTCGCGGCCAATCTGGGGATCTATGCCGATGACGCCAACGCCGCATACCCGTCTGCCGGCGCGCTGACGCAGGCGCAGGCCAGGGCCGAGGCGGGCGATGCCCGCGCCCAGATCGTGCTGGCGCTCCGCTACTACCGGGGCCGCAGCGAGACCCGGAACTACAAGGAGGCGGCGAAGTGGTTTCGCCGTGCCTCCGAGCAGGGAGATGCCGCCGCCCCGTTCTACCTCGGGATCATGTCCGCCGAAGGCGAAGGCATGCCGCAGAACCATGCCGAGGCGGCGAGCTGGTTCCGCCTCGCCGCCGAGCGCGGCAACCCGGAGGCGCAGTACAATCTCGGCCTCGCCTACGCGACAGGCATCGGCGTGTCGCCGGACAATATCAGCGCCCACATGTGGCTCAATCTGGCCGCCACGGGCTTCGCCTCGTCCGACACCGGCAGACGCAACATTGCCGTGCACAATCGCGACGCGGTGGCGGCCGCGATGAAGCCCACACAGGTCGCCGAAGCCCAGAGGCTGGCGAGCGCCCGGCACGCCGCCGCGGACGTCCGCGTGGCTGCAGACGAGGGCACGCGCAGATAGCGTTCGCCGGGTGTCCGGCAGCAGGTCGGCACCATTCTGCCCCTCCGCCCGTACACGCAAGACGCGGGCAGACGCGCCCGGGACAATCCTCGACTGCAGGAAACCCGGGTGGTCTCCGATCCGGTTCACGCCGGCGTGCAAATAAGTTGATCGCCGGTGTGACGTCCATCACGCACGATTTTCAGAAGGCCGCGCAACATCCCACGACGACGCGGTCGCAGACCGCCGCCGGTCGGGTCACGACGAGGAGGATGCAATGGTCACCCTGTTATTGACCGCCGCAGTGGCAGGCTATGTGCTGATCGCCGCATACGTGCTGTCATGGCCGCCCACGACGCCGCACTGACCTAGAGCGCTTTCCGATGAGGTGGACCATGAAATCGGATGGCCGTGGCCGGAAAGCGCTCTGGATTCGACACTTGTCGCATTTCCTTTCGGAAAACCGGCATCCACTTTTCCGGGAAATGCTCTAACACTACTGCGTCATTAACGATTTGCCGCGAATGCCGCGGGTTTGGAGCGTGACAGCATGGGCATCGTGGCAGGCGTGTGACGATAGCATCGATGAGCCATTGGCGCATGGTTGCGATTGAATTTGGGACATGTCGCTCAGGCCGCAACGGGGGATCCTCTGGGTCGGTAACCGTCGGATACGGCAAGTTCCGGGAACAACCTGGCGGAACGTGGTCTCGAGGGGGGAATCGTCTCCCTTTCGGAGATCAGGAAACCGTATGCGGCGATGCACATAGTGGCGTGATGGTGAAAGCCGAGCCATCCCCGTCCTTCGAAATGCCCGAGGCCGACCTCCTGCTTGAGCTCCAGATAGTCGCGCTCGACGCGCCAGCGCAGCTTGGCGGCGTCGACCAGATCGCGGAGCGAGATACTGCTCGGTAAGGTCGAAAGCCAATATTTGGTGGGCTCTTTCTCGCCCTCGGGCCACTCGATCAGCAGCCACTCCCTCGCCGGCACCTCGGAACGCTCGCGGATCGACGCAACGTGAACATGCACACGGGCAAACCGTGAGGACAGCCGTTCATTCGTGCCTTCACGCCACTCGATCGTGCGCCACGCTTTTGCCGGCAGCCTGAGCGCGACTTCCTTCGCCGAGATCGCCGCGGGTGCGCGACGGTGCCCCTTCTTCGGCGCGCCGCCGGGTCGCTTGCCCGGCGGACACACCAAGGTCTGCGGCTGAATGCCGGCAGCATAGACCTTCCCCAACTCTGTGATGCCGGCACGCAGCTTGGAGTCATGGCCATAGCCGGCATCCACCAGCACCATCTCGCCAGGAAGGCCCACTTCACACGCCCAGCGGATGTGCTCAAGCGCGATCTCCGGCTTGGTCTTGAAGTCGATGTGCTCAGGCACGCCCACCTTGGATCGGCGTGCCGCGTCCTCCGCCCAGTCTTTCGTCAAATACAGCCGATAGGCCACCGGCAAGCTTGCCGCGTCATTGGCGATCGACAGCGAGACGGCGACTTGGCAGTTCGCCTGTTTGCCAAGCTGCCCGCAGTACTGGTGCGCCACCCCAACCGAATGCCGTCCCTTCTTGGGGAAGCTCGTATCGTCGATGATCCAGGCCCTGATCGATCCATGACGCTCAATCCGCGGCAATACCATCTCGCGAACTTTGGCCAAGACCTCCCCGTCGGACCAACCGCCTTGCCCGACAAAATGCAGCAACGACTGATGCTGCGCCGCTGTTCGCCCCGGCGCCGTGATCGCCGCCATCGGTTCAACACTCTTGCGTGCGACCGGCATCACCAAGCCCGTGCAATAGTCGCGCAACGGGCCAGCACGATCCGCGTGCCCAATCACGCTCACAAGACCCTCGACGTACTGCCGAAACCGCAATTCAATACCCTTCGCTCTCCGGAGAACCATCCCAACCCCCTGGATCTCAATGGGAATCCTCTCCACTACGTGATTCTCAAATCCCCCACCCTGCGACTTTCTGACTCAGTGGTGCTAACCGCCCGGGGCGCGGTCGGCGGCGTCGGCCGAGTCCCGGGTGCGGCCGTCACACCTTGAAGAGCCTGCTGTAGCGCGCCCTGATCTCCTCGCTCTGCATCTCCACCGCGGAGGCGTCATCCTTCATCGTCTTGATGTCCGCGAACGGCTTGCGTCCCGCCTTGTCCCTGGTCTGCGGATGTGCCGAGCGGAACCCGCCGAAGTCGATGATCAGCTGTTGGGCGTCCGGGCTGAAGCAGAACGACTGGAACAGCCTCGCGGCGTTCGGATTGGGCGAGTTTTTGAAAATTCCGTTCGGCGCGACGATGAGCGGCGAGCCTTCCGCGGCGTAGACCGGCTCGACGGGCTGTCCTGTCTCCTTGAGCTGATGGATCATCGCCTCGGCCCCGTCGGCCTGGACGGCGCGCTCGCCGAGAGCGAGCTTCTTCGGCGGATCGGTCGCCGACTGCACCTGCATCACCCGCTGCCTGGCGAGTTTTTCGAAATAGCCCCAGCCGAGATCGCGCTGCATCTGATAAGTCGCGGTCATGATCGTACCGCTGTAGCCCGGATGCGCCTTGACGATCTTGCCTGCCCATCTCGGATCGAGCAGATCGGCCAAACTCTTCGGCGCCTCTTCGGCTTTCACCAGCCTGGTGTTGTAGGCGATGATCGAGAGCGTGACACGAAAGCTCGCGAACAACCCGTCGGGATCCTTGTGCTCCGCGGAATAATGTTTCGCGACGTCCTCCGGAACGTAAGGGGCGAGGATGCCATCACGTTTCCAGACGATGAAATGCGCGGCATCGGACGAATTGACCACGTCGACCGCATGGATGTTGCTGGCATATTCCTGGCCGATGCGCTGGAACAGTCGCTCGGCGCCGGTTCGCTCGACGCGAACCGCGATGCCCGGATACTTCGCCTCGAAGGCCTTGGAAACCGCTTCCGCCACCGAAAGATCGACCGAGGTATAGAAGACCACCCTGCCTTCTTTCCTCGCCGCTTCGACCAGCGCCGGGGTGACCGGCTCGGGCGGCGGAGCGGCGGCGAGCATTTTGGTCGAGAGCGCGGAGCCTCCGAGCAGCGCGCCCGCGCCAATCACCCCGGTCCCCTTCAGCATCCGGCGGCGAGACCAGCTTCCCAAACGGCGCATGACCGATTCCCGCGATCGCGAATGATCGATACGGGGCAACCTGACATATTCCGGGATGCATCGATAGGCGCGGATTGCTTGATTCTTGTCGAAATCACGGCGTCATGCGCGCGGACGATCCGTTATTGCTCTCTGCGTCCTTGGCGGCTCGCAAATACCGCATTCGCCTCCTCGAAACGGCGAACCGCGCGTACCGGATCGAACGGTCCCTCCAGCAGGGTTTCCGGGTCCCACTCGCTCCTGTGCGTGGGATCGAAGAAATCGCCGCCGTACACGTGGATGGCACCGGTCAGACGCGGAATCGGATTGGTGACCGAGTGGATGATGTCGTGCCCGAGCAGCGCCGCATCCCGCTCGCCCAGCGCCTTGGCGCCGGCAGCCTCGACCTTCCCCGGGCTGCCGGGCAGGCGGCGCCAGAAGATGTTGTCCTCGCGTCCCGTGTAGATGCCGATGACCGCCCACATGGAGTGGTTGTGGGGCATGATGGTCATCATCGGCGCCCATACGACGTTGAGGACGGTGAGATCAGGGGACCGATGGAGCGTGTGGAGACCGGCGCAGGTCGGCTCGCCCAGTGATCGCAGCACGCAAGCCGGATCGGCGACCGCGCGCGCGACGACGTCGCGCACATGCCTGGGCGATTTTTCCGCCGCGAGCGCAGCCCGGCAATCGGCGGTGAATTGCTCAAGATCGAACATCGTCAAAAGCTTCCATGAAAGCCGGGGCTCGTCAATTCCCCGCGAGATACTGCTTCGCTGCGGCGAGGTCGGGCCGTCCACCATCGGCCTCGGCCGCAAGCGCCACGAGCTTTTCATAGTAGCCCCTGGCCCGCGCCCGGTCTCCGGCCCGTTCGGCGGCCTTGGCGGCGCCGGCAAAGGAGCGATAGCGGTTCGGATTGTTGCGCAGCGACGTCTCGAACTCCTTCAGTGCCGGCGCCGGCTCGTTCGCCTCGAGCAGCAACTCGCCGAGCATTTCCCGGACCGGCGAGAGGCGATTTTCCATGGCCACATGCTTGCCGCTGCGATCCTCCAGGTCGGCGGCCTGACGCATCGCCGCAACGGCTTCCCCTTTGCGGCCCTCGGCGAGCGCAAGCCAGGCCCCGGCCGCCTGCTCCTGGATGGCGACTTGCCCGGTCCAGTAGGCGTCGTTGGCCTTGGCGAGCCGGTCCTTGAGCACACGGAGCTGGTCGACCGCCGCCCTGGCCTTGGTTGGATCGCCGCTGCGGGCAGCACCGACCGCGCGGCCGAACCAGGCGATCGCCTCGGCCTGCGCGAATGGCGTCTTGGGAATTGCCAGCGCCGCGGCTTCCGTCCAGGCGCCGCGCTCGAACGCGTAACGGACGGGGATGGCGGCAAAGGCCGTGTGCCCGCTGTAGCGAAAACCGGCCGGATATTCGGCAACGCTGTCGCGCGCGTCGACGATGCGTTTCGCCTGCCGGTCCTGCCCCAATTGCAGGTAGGCATTCACCAGGAAGTCGAGGAAATGGTAGCGCCCGGGGTTTTTCGCCGGCTCGGCGGCGGCCTTTGGATCGACGCGGGCGGTGTCGGCGATGGTCTGGTCGTCGGCGGCGCGATCCGAACCGATCGCCTCCTGCCACATGCCGAGGGTCGAGTAGATGTGCGAGGGCATGTGCAGCGCGTGCGGCGCCGAGGGTGCGAGCCGCGCGCAGCGCGCAGCGGCGAGCACGCCCCGCATGGCGAGCTCGGGATAGTCGTAGCTGTGGATGATGTAATGCGGGATGCCCGGGTGGTCGGGATGCTTCGTCTGCAGCTTTTCCAGGATATCGGCGGCCTTGAGCTGCCTGGCATAGGTCTTGTCGGCCGGGTCGGCCGCTTCGTTGAGCGCGAGCGCATGGAAGATGGCCGCCTCGGCGTCACCGGGGTAGCGCGCCGACAGTCGCGCCATGGCGGCTTCGTAGTTTGCCGTGCGACTTTGCTGCGGGACGGTCGCATAGTCCCGGTAGTAGGCGGCAAGCGCCTCGATCCACGCGCTCTCACGCTCGGTCTTCTGCGCAGCCGCGCCCGCTTTCTCGATCGCTTCCCAGCCCCGCCGAAGGACATCGCCGGGGAACGGGCCGACCAGCGGATTGGGGCGCTGGCTGATCGCAATACCCCAATAGGCCATGGCGCAGGACGGCTCCTTCTCGGCAATGGCGGTAAACGCCTTCACGGTCTCGGGAAAGAAGAAGGAATGCTGCATGGCGACGGCACGATTGAACTGCTGCTGCGCCGCCGCGCTGCAGGAGATGGAAAAATCGACCTTGCCGAGCCGTTCCTCGTCCGCCTGCGCAGCCCCTTGGCTGAGCAGCGGAATCAGCGTCGACGCGAAGACCACGCGGGCAATCCGAAAGTCTGCCATGACGGTTCCCTGTTTCGATTTCATCGAGCAGGCTAGTCAAAGTCCTATCGATGTGTCTAATTCATTTATAGTCTTCCAAATAATGATAAATCGGAATGTATCTCGATGAACCTCCGGTTCCTGCGGACCTTCGTGGCGATCGCCGATGATGCCGGCTTTGCCCGCGCGGCGGCGCGGCTGAACCTGACCCAGTCCGCGGCGTCGCGCCAAATCCAGGCGCTCGAGGATGAGCTGGGCTTGCGGCTGTTCGCGCGGGTCGGGCGGGGCGTGCGGCTCACCTCGGAGGGCGAGGACCTGCTGACGCGCAGTCGGCAGCTGTTGTTCGACGCCGACGCGCTCAGCCAGCGCGCGAGCGCGCTCAAGACCGGAGAGGTCGGCGTGCTGCGGCTCGGCGCCACCCCGCAGGTCATCGAGAACCTGCTGGCGGATTTTCTGGCGCGCTACCGCAAACGCCATGCCGGCGTCGAGGTCCACCTGGTGGAGGATGGCGGCTCCCGCCTGCCGGGCCGCCTCGAGCGCGGCGACATCGACGTCGCCCATATGCCGGCCGGCGACGATCGTTTCTCCGGCCGGTTGCTCTATCCGATGCACGTTCTCGCGGTGCTGCCGCAGGGCCACCGCCTGAGCCGTCGTGCGGTGCTCGACGTGACGGAGCTCGCCGACGAGCCGCTGCTGCGTCTCAGCCCGGGCTTTGCGTCGCATGGCTGGTTCGAGGCCGCCTGCCAGGTCGCACACATCCGGCCGCGCGTGCTGCTCGAGAGCGTCGCACCGCAGACCCTGATCGCATTGGCCCGCACCGGCCACGGTGTCGCGGTGGTTCCATCTCCGGTCCGGATTCCCCGCGCGGGCGTCCGGGCGGCGGTGGTGATGCATCGCGGCGTGTCGATCGGCAGATGGGCGGTCGCTGCCTGGGACCCGCAGCGCTTCCTGCCGCCCTATGCGGCGCAATTCGTCGAGGAGCTGGTCGCCCATTGCCGGCGCGGCTATCCGGGCCACCAATACGGCCGGCGCGCACCGCCGCTGCCGCGGCCCCGAGAAGCGATCAGCTGACCCGCACGCCATGCCCGACAATGGATCGATGCGAGATCAGGCAGGCGGGATGCGGATGCAAGATCCGGCTGGACGCGGACCACGCGATTAACGATCCGTTTACCATATCGGCTGATGGATGGGCGCACGTCAGCGCTGAGCATCCGGCCGGGCGCTGTCGATTTAATTGGAGCACTTGATGGCGACGCGCCCGCGGGTCGAGGGAATCGATTTCTGGCGCGGCTTCGCGCTGGTGTCGATCTTCATCAATCATGCGCCGGACAATCTGCTCGGCGCCCTCACCCACCGCAATTTCGGGCTTTCCGACGCCGCCGAGCTGTTCGTATTCCTGTCCGGCGTCTCGGTCGCGCTCGCCTACGGTACGCGATTCCTCGACGGCCGGATCGTCGAGTCCATTCGCGGGCTCGGTCGCCGGGTGCTCGACGCTCTACTGGGTGCAGATCGTCATCTCGCTCACGGCCGCAGGCTTCCTGATCGCCTCGGTCACCGTTCTCGACGACGACGACCTGATGGACGACAACGCCCGGGAGATGATGTTCGGCACTCCGCTCCGCGGCCTCGCGGCAATTCTCGGGCTCACCCATCATCTGCCGTTCTTCGACATCCTGCCGCTCTACATCGTGCTGCTGGCGGCGACGCCGCTGCTGCTGACACTGGCGCGGCGGGACCGTTGGCTCATGCTCGGCGTCTCGGCGGCGATCTACCTGGCGGCCAGGGCGTTCGGGCTCAACATTCCGACCTGGCCGGTCGACGGCGTCTGGTTCTTCAACCCGTTCGCCTGGCAGCTCGTCTTCGCCGTCGGCCTCGCCGTCGGAACCGGCGCGCGCGGCGGCGTGGCGAAGGACGCCCGGCTGCTCGCCGCAAGCCTGGTCGTCGTCGCGGTCTCGGCGTTCCTCGTCACCGACGGCTTCTCCCTCCTGCCGGGTTTCTGGGACAGCGCGCGCGACACCCTCGACATCAGCAAGACCGATCTCGGCATGGCCCGCCTCCTGCATTTCCTGGCGCTCGCCTATGCGGTCTACTATTGCGGCCTGACGCGGCTCGTCGCCAGGACGCCGCTGTTCAAGCCGCTGTGCGTGATCGGCCGCCACAGCCTGCCGGTCTTCGCCGCGGGATCGCTGCTCAGCACCGTCTGCCAGATGATCATCGATAGCTGGGCGCCCGCATTGCCGATCACCATGGCAATGATCGCCACCGGGATTGCGCTGCACTACCTCCTCGCGCGCGTTCTCGCGATGCGGGCCGGCAGGGCAAGGCAAGCCGCGGTCGCGCAAGTTGCCTATCGGCCGCTCCGTGCCATGCAGGCCTGACCGGTGAGCGACCCGCCGGTTCGGCGATCGGGCTTGCGCTAACGGACCAAGCTCTCCGGCGATGGACCGACGTGTCGCGGCTTTGATCCAGGTCAAGGCGTACTGGCCGCGCCCGGCGTAGGCTACCAACGATCGGCCGTCCAGCCTCGCCGATATGGATGCTGCCCAGAACTTTCAGGGAGGTTGCCGTGAACGATGTCGTTTCCGCGCCTGCCCGGAGCGGTGTCGACCATGTAGCGGCTCGGCGGCGGTTACCGGAACCTGCCCGGCCGAGCGAGCTGCCGAGCGCATTGCCCGCCAACTTCGAGACGATGGATCGGTTGGCGCGGGCAACCGCCGCGCGTTTCACCCAGGGCGTCTCTCCCAATGCCCAATACTCGGCCTGGTTCGATTGGGCCTCCCATCTGGCGCGTGCCCCGGGACGCCAGCTCGAGCTCTGGACGCATGGCTACAGGGCCGCGACTCGGCTTGCGGCGTTCGCCTGGCGAGCCGGCACCGGGACGGCGTCCCCGCCGTTCGCGCCGATCGCGGGCGACCACCGGTTCGCGGACCCGGCGTGGCGAACGCTGCCCTACGTGCTGTGGCAGCAGGCCTTTCTCGCCCAGGAGGAATGGTGGCGGGACGCCACGCGCGAGGTCCGCGGCATGGCGCCGAAGAATGCCGCCCGCGCCGGCTTCATGGCGGCGCAGATCCTCGACCAGCTGTCGCCGTCGAACGTGCCCTGGCTCAATCCGACGATCGTCGACACCACGATCCGCGAGGGCGGAGCCAATCTCGCCAGGGGGATGGTCAACCTGGTCGACGATGCGACGCGCCTGCTGACCATGGAGCCGGCGTCCGAGGCCGACGGCTTCCGCCTCGGCGAGGATATCGCGGCGACGCCCGGCGAAGTCATCTACCGCAACGAGCTGATGGAGGTGATCCAGTACAAGCCGGCGACCGAGACCGTCGGCGCCGAGCCGGTCCTGATCGTGCCGGCCTGGATCATGAAGTACTACGTCCTGGATCTGCGCCCGCACAACTCGCTGGTGCGCCATCTGGTCGGCCGCGGCTTCACCGTATTCATGATGTCCTGGCGCAATCCGACCGCGCCGGACCGCGACATTCCGTTCGACGCCTATCGCACGTCGGGCGTCATGGCGGCGCTCGACGCGGTGAACGCGGTCGTCCCGGGCCGCAAGGTCCATGCCTGCGGCTATTGCATCGGCGGCACGCTGCTGGCGATCGCCGCCGCCACCATGGCGCGGGACGACGACGAGCGGCTGGCGTCGGTCACGCTGCTCGCGGCGCAGACCGATTTCAGCGAAGCCGGCGAGCTGATGCTGTTCGTCGACAACAGCCAAGTCGCCTTCCTGGAAGACATGATGTGGGACCAGGGCATGCTCGACACCAAGCAGATGGCCTGGGCATTCATGGCGCTGCGCTCCAACGACCTCGTGTGGTCGCGGATAATGCGGGAGTATCTGCTCGGCAGGCGCGATCCGGTCACCGACCTCACCGCCTGGAACGCCGACCAGACCCGCATGCCCTACCGGATGCATTCGCAATATCTGCGCGGGCTGTTTCTGGAGAACCGCCTGACCGCCGGCCGCTACGCCGTCGACGGCGTCGTCATCGCGCTCAAGGACATCGATGCCCCGATGTTCGTCGTCGGCACCGAGACCGACCATATCGCGCCATGGCAATCGGTCTACAAAATCCATCTGTTCACCGACAACGAGCTCACCTTCGTGCTGACCAACGGCGGCCACAATGCCGGCGTGGTGTCCGAGCCCGGTCATTCCGGCCGGCACTATCGGGTGGCGACCCGCGGTCGCGGCGATCGCTACGTCGACGCCGACACCTGGCTGGCGCACGCCGCGCCGAGCGAGGGCTCATGGTGGCCGGAATGGACGTCCTGGCTCGAGTCCCGCAGCAGCGCCGGCAAGACGGCGCCGCCAGCCATCGGCGGGGCCTCCCGCGAGCTCGTGTCGCTCGGCCCCGCGCCCGGCACCTATATCCACGGGCACTGACGGTCGCGCTAGGACGGCGAGACGCGTGCCAGGCCCCCGACCGCCAGGCGACGGCTTGCCAGACGGGCCGCGGACTCCGGATCGTGCGTCGGCAGATACACCGTCTGACGGGTCCGGGCGAGGCGCCCGATCGCCTCCAGCGTGGCGGCGGAAACGTGCTCGTCCGCGCTCACCCCGTCGACGTGGCCTGCGAGCATCAGCCGCTCGTCGTACGACGTGTCGCCGGCCAGGAAGAACGTGATGTCGCCGTCCTGGACCAGAACGGAAATATGATCCGCCGTGTGACCGGGCGTGGCGACCGCCACTACGTCCCCGGCCTCGGTCAACCGCCTGCTCAACGCGAAGGGACCAAATGACTCCGACGCGAGAGCGAGCGGCTTGGGATCGAGCCACGCGGGCCAGCGATCGGGCAGGTATCCGCGCATGCGGCCGGCGAGCCCGCTCGCGGTGCGGAGCTCGCCGGGCGCGACGAGAATCTCGCTATTGGGGAAATGCGCGAGGCCACCGTCATGGTCCATGTGCAGATGGGTGAGGACGACGCGTTTGACATCGCGCGGCGCGATGCCGAGCGCGCGGAGCTGCGGACCGATCTCCTGCTCGCGCTCGATGCGGAACGCGACTTCCCATCGCACATAGGGGTGGAGCGATTTTCCGGTCTCGAGCAGGTGCGCTCCCTGGCCGGTGTCGACCACGATGACCCCTTCCGGATGATCGATGACCCAGGCGTAGGTGGGCAGCCACCCGGTCCAGCTGCGGTCGGTGAAGATGGCGAGGCGTCGAAGGAACCCGTGACCGCGGCCCTCGACCTGCGCGCTTTTGATCCGGACGGAGCCGGTCTGCACGGCATTGATCTTCATGGCGGCAACCTCCGCGACTTCAACGCGTGACGAGACAGCGGCGACGACGTCCGGCCGGTGCGACACAAGCGCGCCTGGTGGCGAAGAGCGAAGCCCTCGGCGCGGCGGCTGCGTCCTCGCCGGCGGTCACATCGCACCGAGACAGGTCCGGGTGAGGTTCGTCATCTCGTCGTTCGACAGAAGCCTGGGACGCCTGGCGATATCGCGCTCGTTCGCCGCGCCGTAGACCGGCTCGCCCCCGACGCCCAGCATCAGGACCTCGAGCAGAAAGCGCGCAAACGGCCATGGATCCGTGCCGGTGGGGTCGGCGAACGCAAACGTCACCGGGATGACGGCAAACCGATGCGCATGGGGAATTGCAAAGCTCGGGTCGTCGGGCCGATAGAGCGGCTGCCAGATCGCACCATCCCCCTGGTGTCGCGGTTCGGGCAGGACATCGAGGATCGCCATCGCCGGACCGTCGGCCGGTATCGGCACCTGTCCCTGGTACCTTCGATGCTGGGCGAGGATATCGCGCAGGGCCTCGAGCGCAGGACTGAACCGATTCGACCCGAACCGGGCCGCGATGACCGCACGAGCCCCGGCCGCAGCATTCTCCGGCCACGGCAGCCCGATATGGCTTCGTCCCTCCGCATCCTGGCAAAACATGTTGATGTAGCGCTGGTTCTCCCAGGAGACGGTGGCAGGGTCGAAGGCGATCCATGGGCGGCCGTAGTCGCTGCCGAGATGGATCTCGCAGGCGAGATGATGCTTGAGCCATTCCGCCAGCCATCGGTATCCGGGCCAAGGCGCCATGTAGCGGCCATAGATCGAGACCTCGAGCAGCTGCGAGCCCGGCGATGCGAGCTGCGCGACATAGTCGCGGTCCGTCTCGACCGCCGGATCGACGATCCTCAGCACCTCCCCATTCGATGGCAACGAGAGCAGCGGCGATCGGACCTGCTCGACCAGGCGGCGCGACAATGCGGCCACCTCGTCGCCGGACAGGTGGAACTCGCGATCGGGAATGACGACGATCAGTCGCGCGTTGTCGCCCAAGCTCGCCTCCGGGCAGCCGCAGCAGCGCCACGGCACCAACGTTGGCACAAGCGCCGGTTCGACGCCACGCGACGCCGAGCGCGCGCTCGCCCCCGGAACCTGCGCGGCGAGCAGTCGTGGTCGTCTGTGTGATCTCCTTCACGTCGGCCGGCGGGCTGACCGGCTAAGCCTTCCCGCCGCGATGGGAGTCACCCGCTGCGGCGCGAAGGCCGTTGCGTCGCCAGCGACAAGGACTTGGGTCATGAAGGCAGATCAGGTGGGCGCGCTGTGCGTTCGGCGCCGGGATAACGGCGCCTGTCAGGTGCTCCTGGTCACGTCGCGGGACACCGGCCGCTGGATCATTCCGAAAGGCTGGAGGGCCAAGCGCCTGAAGGACCATGAAGCCGCGGCACGCGAGGCGAAAGAGGAGGCGGGCGTCACCGGAAAGGTGAAGCCCAAGCCGATCGGCAACTACACCTATCCCAAGATCGACGCCACCGGCGCGCGTTCGTTGCGGGTCGACGTGTTCCTGCTGATGGTGCGCCGGGAAAAGGACCGTTGGCCGGAGCAGGACCAGCGCCGGCGGGCCTGGTTCGACGTGCGCGAGGCCGGCAAGGAAGTGGGCGAGTCCAAGCTGCGCAGGCTGATCAAGGCTGTCGAGAAACTGGCGGCCTGATCGACGGCTCCCGCCTACTGCGCCAGGTAGCCGCCGTCCACCGGCAGTTCCACGCCGGTGATGTACGACGCCTCGTCGGAGGCGAGAAACAGGTTGGCGTAGGCCACCTCCTCGACGCGCCCCTCGCGCTTCATCGGCACCGCCGCGATGGCCTTGGCGCGCACCTCCGGGTCGGCCGACATCTTCGAGGTGCGCATCGGCGGCAGCATGCCGGGATGCACCGAGTTGACGCGGATGTTGTCGCGGGCGAACTGCACGGCCGCCGCCTTGGTCATCGAGCGCACCGCGCCCTTGGCGGCGTTGTAACCCATGTGGACAAAAACCTGCCCGACCACGCCGGAGATCGACGAGGTGTTGATGATCGAGCCGCGCCCGGCCTTCTGCATCACCGGCACCACCGCGCGGATGCCGAGAAAAACGCCGCGGGCATTGATGGTCATCTGCTGCTCCCAGACGGCGAGGCTCAGCCGGTCGGGGTCGGAGCCGCTGACGCCGGCATTGTTGACCAGGATGTCGATCGTCCCCCAGGCCGCCAGCGTGGCGTCGACGGCGGCCTGCCACTGCGCCTCGCTGGAGACGTCGAGGTGCTGAAAAAGCGCGGTGCCGCCGGCCTGCGCGATGATGCCGACCACGGCCGTGCCGTCGCTGTCGTTGACGTCCGCGCACAGCACCTTGGCGCCTTCGGCGGCAAAAATTTTTGCCGTCGAAGCGCCCATGCCCGACGCCGCGCCGGTGACGATGGCAACCTTGTCCTTGAGACGCATGTTTCCTCCCGGGATGATTTTTCGTCGATCGCCCGTCTTTGAGCTGCGAAAACCCTACCGCCTGGCAGCCACGGCGGGAAGCAGGCTCGCGTCGCGGCCGGAGGGACGATGCTGGGCGTGGGGCGATGGGACCTGTCCGGCGAAAGCCCGCCGCAGACCCGTGGCGCCGGATAATCGACGGGAATTTGCGCCAGCGCAAAGAAGCAGGCCACGAGATCGATCAGACTGCATCATGGAGGATTGCATGTCGATCGATCCGGATTGCCTGGTCGACGAGGTCATGCGGCGATGGCCGGCGACCATTCGGGTCTTCCTGGATCACCGGATGGGTTGCGTCGGCTGTCCGATCGGCATCTTTCATTCGGTGACCGACGCCTGCCGTGAGCACGGCATCGATGAAGCAGAATTCCTGATCGCGCTGAACGCGTCGGCACCGGGCAGCGTCTGAGCGCCGGCGGGCGCGCGCTGATCAATGGCGGGCGACCGCCGCGGCGACCAGGTCGGCGACCTCCGGCCACGCCCCGATATTGCCGGCAAAGCCCACGCGCCCGTCGTGGGCCGCAAGCAGCGCCGGCACATCCTCGCCGGCGTGAAGGCCTTCGCCGGAAAACATCCCGACCATCAGGACCGGATCATCGACCGCCGCCAGCGTCTGGTCGACAGACGGCCCTCCCTCGAGGACGGCGATGCGCACGTCGCGAAATTGCCGGCGCCTTGCGAGCCGCAGCGCCATCTGCTGCGCCGCCGCATGGGAGGCCGGATCGCGGGTCGATCCGTGCGCCAGCAGCACGAGGGTCGCGGCGGATGGCGTCTCGCCTCGCTTCTGCGCGAGGCCGGCGGCTCGCTCCGCCACCAGATCGTCGAGCGCCGGGTCGAGCCCAAGCGGTGCAAGAATGCGGATCGTCCGCGCCGCGCCCCTGCTCGCCGCGGCGACGGCCTGCGGCAGCCGCGTGGCGGCGAAAAATCCGTTCGCCAGGAAGAGCGGATAGATCAGCACGTCGCGGGCGCAAAGCCGGTTCAGGCCCGCGGCGATCGACGGCGAGCCCGACAGCAGGCCAAAGCCGATCTCATCGGCGATGCCGGCCGCCGTCAGCCGCGCCACCAGCCGGCGAATGCCGTGATTGGCGGCGCCGCCGCGGCGCTCGCCGTGCGCCACGACGAGAAGCGCGGTGCCGGGCCGGCGCCGCCTCAATGGCTGGTCCCGTCCGAGAACGTGATCTTGTTCCATACATTGTACTTTCCGGAGGGCCGCGACATCGGCAGCCGCTTCACCTCGGCGAACGTCGCCGCGTCGTAGACGACGAGCTCGCCGTCGGTTTCCCAGATCGACACCAGCGCGTGACGGCCCGACCGGTCGAACTCCACATGGGCGGCGGTCTTTCCAGGAGCCGGCACGAGCGAGCGCACGACCTCCAGGGTGCGCTTGTCGATGATCGTCAGGGTGTCCTTGCGCGGTCCCAGCATGCAGTCCGCCCAGGCATAGGGCGTGGCCTCGTGGCTGCGCATGAAGAAGCCCGGCCCGCAGGTCTCGATGCTGCGGACGACCGACCAGTCCTCCATGTCGAGGATGCTGATCCGGCCCTCCTTCAGGTGCGGGGTCGCCATCACGGGTCGGCCGTTCCAGCGCCAGGCGATGCCGGAGCCGAGATGCGGGAGGCCGGGAAGGTCGAGCCGCCTGACGTCGCGGCCGACATTGAGGTTGACGACGATCGCCCGGCCTTCGCGCGCCGACCCGATCAGGCTGCGGTAGGACGGATCGAAGAAAAAGTCGTCGATCGGCTCGGGCGTCTCGATCCGGCGCAGCGCGAACAGGCCCTGCGCCGCCGGCACCGCCTCGACCATGCCCTTCTCGTGGGAATGCACCAGCCCGGAATAGACCGGCGGAGCCGCGGGATCGGTGGCGATCTCCCAGATCTCCGCCACGTCCTTGAGCGCCGCGACGAAGGAGTTTCTGGGCCGCGCCTGATAGACCGCCGAGACCCGCGACGACCGGCCGCTCCTGTCCTTCACGTCGAAGATTTTTTCCACCGCAAGATCGGCGGTCGACAGCAGGACGAGCGTATTCGGCAGGTAGTTGGCGACCGCCAGGTGCCTGCCGTCGCGCGAGATGGCGATATTGCGGGAATTGATGCCGGCGCGGATCTCGCCGACCGTGGCGAGCGCCCACAGATCGTACTTGGTGATCCAGCCGTCGCGGGACATGAAGAACACGAAGCGGCCGTCCGGCGTGAACTTCGGGCCGCCATGCAGCGCGAACCGCGTGGCGAAACGGGCGAGCGGCTCGAACCGGTCGCCGTCCAATATGGTTGCATGGTGGTCGCCGGCCTCGACGACGACAAAAAGGTTCAGCGGGTCGGCCTGGTGAAGCGGCCGATCGAGCGCCGCGGGCAGGGCCTCGATCACCCGGCTCGCCGCGATGTCGCGTTCGCTCCAGGCGAGCGATGCGGCCGGCGGCGTCGAGATATAGGCGGCGACCGCTTCGATCTGCGGCGCCTCCAGCACTCCGGCAAAACCCGGCATGCGGGTGGCGGGACGTCCGGCGGCGATGACTCCGGCGGCACGCGCGCCGGTCAGGCGGCCGAGATTTGCCGGAAGCAGCGCCGGCCCCTGGCCGCCGAGCCGATCGGCTCCATGGCAGGCGGCGCAATGCTCGGAATAGAGCTTCGCCGCGTCGGGCTCGGCGGCCGCGGCCACGGCCACGATCGCGAGGACGACCGTCAGCACCAGCTCAGACAACCAGCGCTTCATGGCGCGCTCCCCGGAACGGCGTGACGGTGACCCGCGCGCGCGGTGTCGCGAGCCCGATCTCGGCGTCGGTGAGATAGCAGCCCGGATCCTCGGCCCACGGATCGCCGGTGATGCGCTCGGCACGCACCCGCGTATTGCCGCCGCAGATCGCAAAGAATGCGCACGCGCCGCACCGCCCGCCGATCGTGCGCGGCCGGCTGTTGAGGCCCGCCATGATCGGATCGGACCGGTCGGCCCAGATCTGCGAGAACGGCCGCTCCCTGACGTTGCCGAGGCTGTAATGCCACCACATCGTGTCCGGGTGCACGTTGCCGAGATTGTCGATGTTGGCGATGTTGACGCCGGACGAATTGCCGCCCCACTGCACCAGCCTGCCGTGCAGGTGCTCGACGCTCTGCGGCATCTCGCGCCCGGCCCAATGCAGCAGATAGACCGCATCGGCATCGTTGTTGCCGGTGACGACCTCGATGTCGCGGCCGTCCCGCGCCCACTGCCAGGCCCGCCGGATCACCAGGTCCATGGCGCGCCGGGTGGTCGCCCAATCGGCGTCGTCGCCGCGGTGCTTGTTGCCGCGTCCCGCATAGACGAGATGCGACAGATAGAATTTCGGAAATTGCTCGTGCTCGACGAGATCGAGCAGCGCCGGCAGCTCGGCGGCGTTGTCGTCGGTCATGGTGAAGCGCACCCCGACCTTGACGCCGCGGTCGCGCAGCAGGCGCAATCCCCCGAGCGCCGCCCGATAGGCCCCGTCCTTGCGCCGGAAGCGATCGTGGGTGGCGCCGATGCCGTCGAGCGAGATCCCCACATAGTCGTAACCGGCATCGCGGATGGCGTCGGCGAGCCCGGCGTCGACCAGCGTGCCGTTGCTCGACAGACCGACATAGAAGCCGAGCTCCTTTGCCCGCGCGGTGATCTCGAACAGGTCGCGCCGCATCAGCGGCTCGCCGCCCGACAGGATCAGCGCCGGCACGCCGAACGCCCTGAGGTCGTCCATGACGTGGAAAATCTCGGCGGTCGTCAGCTCGCCGGGAAAGTCGACATCGCCGGAGATCGAATAGCAGTGCTTGCAGGCGAGGTTGCAGCGGCGGATCAGGTTCCAGATCACCACCGGGCCTGGCGGAGCGCGGAGCGGACCGATCGGCGTCGGGGCGAGCATCTCGCGCAGGTAGTGGGTCAGGCGGAACATCATGCTCCTCCGGGTCAGGCGGCGATCCGCAGACCGGTCTTCTTCAACAGTCGCGTCGAGAACAGGACGTCGTGGGCGCGGGCGGCCGCGCCCACGAGAGCCGCGATGTCCGCCACCTTGGCCAGGACGTCGTCGCGGGTGCGGCCATGAACCATGGCGAACAGGTTGTAGGGCCACTGCGGCAGGTGGCGTGGCCGCTCGTAGCAGTGGGTGACGAAATCGAGCGCACCGACGCGGCGACCGGTCTCGGCGACCGCCGCGTCGGCGACGTCCCACACCGACATGCCGTTGGCGGTGAAGCCGAGCGCATAGTGATTGGGCACGACGCCGATGCGGCGGATCGCGCCGCCGGCGAGCAGGCGTTGCAGCCGGGCGATCACCTCGGCCTCGTCGACGCCGACGGCCTCGGCAACGGCGCGGTACGGCTCGGCCACGATGGGCAGCCCCGCCTGGGTGGCGACGACGATCCGGCGATCGATGTCGTCGAGCATCGTCATACCTCGAGCCGAAAACCGACGAAGAATTCGCGCAGCTTGGGCATCGCGTGGACGGCGAGCCCGGTCTCGCGCTCGATCTCGCCGATCAGCGCGCCGATCCGCTCCGGCCGCTCGGTCGACACGACGAACCACATGTTCAGCGCGTGATCGCGGGCATAGTTGTGGGCGATCTCCGGATGGGCGTTCACCGCCGCCGCAACCTCGTCGAAGCGATCCGGCGGAACCGCCATGGCGCACAGGCAGACGTCGCCGCCGAGCGCTTCGGCGTTCCACAGCGGCCCGAAGCGGCTCAATCGTCCGGTCGCCGCGAGGTTGCGGATACGGTCGATCAGCTCGTCCTCGCCGAGCCCCAATGCGATGCCGGCGTCGCGAAACGGCCGCGACGTCAGGGGAAAGCCGCCCTGCAGCGCGTTGACGATGGCGCGATCGGTGGCATCGAGCCCGCTCATCGGTTCGGCTCCCGCGATCGGTCGGAGAACACGGCGCCGCGCTGCTTGAAGCAGCGGGTCGAGAACAGGACGGCCTGATCGAGGGCTGCCGTCCCGGCACGGGCGTTGAGATCCTCGATCGTCGCCAATGCCTCGTGGCGCGCCTTGGCGTGCACCATGCAGAACAGATTGTACGGCCAGCGCGGTGGCCGGCGCGGCCGGCGATAGCACAAGGTGACGCGCGGATTGCCGACGAAGCTCGCCGCAACACTGTCGGCGATCGCCGTCGGGAACGTTCCACACCGTCATCGCGTTGGCGACGTAGCCGAAGGCGCGATGACGCACGATGCAGCCGAACCGGCTAATCACGCCGGTCGCCGCGAGATGGGCCAGCCGGTCGATCACCTCGGCTTCGCCGAGATCGGCCGCGCGACCGACCGCCCGATAGGGGCGCTCGACCAGGGGCAGCCCGTCCTCGATGGCCGCGAGCACGGCACGGTCGCGCGCGTCGGCACGATAGTCGGGCGCCGGCCGCATCGCCACGGCGCGATCGCCGCGTCGGTCCCGCAGGGAAAATCCGAGATCGAGGTGATAGGCCTGCAGCAGCGGCAGGTCGACCACCGGCAGGCCGGCGCGACTGGAGATCCGCTCCAGGGTGGTGGCGACGGCGCCGCCCTCGCCGCCGGCGACGACGAACCAAAGATTGAGATCGTGCTCCCGCTGGTAATTGTGGTTCACCAGCGGCTCGGCGCTGACGATCGCCGCCACCTCGTCGAGGTGCCGGATCGGGACCTGCATGGCGGCGAGCGTGCTGGCGCCGACGCTGCGCGGCCGCACCACCGCGCCGATGCGCGACATGGCGCCCGCCGCGAGCAACGATCGGAGGCGTTCGATCGTCGCGGCGGCGTCGAGGCCGACCGATTCGCCGACGACGGCGAACGGGCGCTCGACCAGCGGGAACCCGCGCTGCCAGCGGTCGACCAGCGCGAGATCCGCGGCGGCCAAGGTCATTGGCCGATCCTCGTCGCCCGCGCGGCGAAGAAGATGCCCGACGGTTTCCGCGCGAAGATCTCGCCGCGCTTGGCGAACGTCGTGGCGTCGTAGACGTCGACGCGGTCGGCGTCGCTGCACCGACACCCAGACCTCGTGCCCGCGCGGCGTGAACTCCATGTGCAGCACGGCGGGACCCGGCACCAGTCGATGCACCACCTGCATGGTCGTGGTGTCGACCACCTCGACGGTGTCGTTGAGCGGATGAGCGAAATTGACCCAGACGTGGCGACCGTCGGGACGCGCGACCGCGAACACCGGCTGGCCGTGGGTGGCGACGCGGCCGACCTCGCGGAAACTCCGCGTGTCGACCGCGAGCAGCTCGTGGCGTCCGACCGCCGGGATCAGCATCACGTCGCCGGCCGCGGCCCAGCCTTCGAGATGCGGCATCTTGTAGACCGGAAGCTTTTCCTCGCCCTTGCCGTAGCGATCGAGGATGCGCTCGGCTGCGATCGGCTGCTTCCACAGATCGACATGGACGACGCCGTCCTCGCCGAACAGGCCGACCAGATAATGGCGGCCGTCGGGGGTGACGTTGCCGTCGTAAGGCAGTTTGCCGACCTGCGGCAGCCTGGTGATCTCCGGCACCTCGCCTCGGGAAAAATCCGCGATCCAGATCTCGCCGGCGTCGTAGAGCGCGTAGGCGAACCGATGCCCCGGAAGGTCGACCAGGCCGACCGTCTTGGAGGCCTTGCCGTCGGCGCCGACCGCCGGAATATCGGCAACCAGCGTCAACGTCTCGGCATCGAACACCCGCACGCCGCCGGGCTCGTAGTTGGACACCGCGACCAGCGTGCCGTCGTCCGAGATGGCGCCGCCGATCGAGTTGCCGGCCTGGATCACCCGTTTGACGATGCTCGCGGTGAGCAGATCGATCTTGCTCAGCCCACCGTCGCGGCCGAACAGGAAGGCGTAGCGCTGGTCCGGGAAAACACCGCGGAGGCATGCGACAGGTCTCCGAGCCCCTCGACGCGGCCGATGACGCGACGCTTGCCGGTATCGACGATCTCGACCGAGCCGGAGGCGCGCTCGACGACGAGGCCGAGGTTGCCGGTGCCGCGCAGCTCGGCGCCCGCCGCATGGCCGAGCGACAGCAGGACGGTGGTCACCAGGATCAGCCGGGCGAGCGACATCATCGCAGCCTTCCCTGCTTGAGCGCGTCGGCGATCCAGCGCGCCTCCGGCTCGCTCAACAGCGGGCCCCACGGCGGCATCGGCGTGCCGGGCACGCCCTGGAGGATGATGTGGACGATCTGGTCGCGGTCCCACGCCGCCAGATGCTCCGGCGTGAGCGGCTTGCCGAGCCCGCCCTTCATGGTGAGCCCGTGGCACGACCCGCAATCCTGGCGAACCAGGTTCTCCAGGCGTGCCGGATCGGCGACGCTGTCCGCCGGGGCCGCCTGCGAGCCGGTGAGGACGAGGCCGAGTGCCGCCGCCTCACGCCACCACTGCCATGTCCTCGGCCATCGCATCCCGACAGCTCTCCATCTCGCGCGACAGGGCGGCCACCCGCCCGATGATGAACAGGACCGGTCCGTCGAACGCGGCCGTCCGGGCGCGCTGGGAAACGGTGGCGAGCGAAGCGGACAGCCGCCTCTGGCGCGGCGTCGTTCCCTGGCAGACCGCGACGACCGGCGTGTCGCCGGGCAGTCCATGGACGATCAAAGCGCGGCTGATCTCGTCGATATTGGCGAGCCCCATATAGACGACGAGCGTGGTCGACGGATCGGCGAGGCTCGCCCAGTCGAGATCCAGCGGCTCGTCCGCCTTGCAGTGACCGGTGACGTAACGCACCCCGCTGGCCAGCCCGCGATGGGTCAACGGCACGCCCGCGGCAGCGGCGCAGCCTTGCGCCGAGGTGATGCCCGGCACCACCTCGCAGGTGATGCCGGCGCGCGCCAGCTCGGCGGCCTCCTCGCTGCCGCGCCCGAAGATGAGCGGGTCGCCGCCCTTGAGCCGGACCACCGTGCGGCCGCTGCGCGCCAGGCGAACCAGCAGCTCGTTGATCTCGCCTTGCGGAACCGGATGGCGGCCCGCCTGCTTGCCGACGTCGATGCGGGCGGCCCCCTCCGGGCACAGCGCCAGCACCTCGTCGGAGACCAGGCGGTCGTACACCACGACGTCGGCCTGCGCGATCGCCCGTACCGCCTTGACGGTGAGGAGGTCCGGATCGCCCGGCCCGGCGCCGACCAGCATCACCTTTCCACGCGCCATGCTCCCGGCTCCGATCCGCAAGCCACCACCAAGGCAACTGGCGGCGCGCGGACGGCCGGCGCGCCGCACGATCCCCGCCATCAGTAGACGTCGTTCCGCGTGTTGTAGACGTTGAACTTGCCGGTGGGCGTGACGAGCCGCTTGTCGCGGATCACGGTCTTGAGCTTCCGCGTCTTGTCGTCGACCACCACGATGGCGGATTCCTGGCTCTTGGTGTTCCACACCGAGAACCAGACCTCGCTCCCATCCCTGTTGTACTCGCCCTGGACGACGCGCCGCTGTCCCTCGGAGATCCCCGACCATTCGCCGATCGGCAGCACCTCGTATTTCGGCTTGTCCTGCGCCAGATCCTTGATCTCGAACACCGCCACCGAGGAGGAGATCTCGGCATCGGGATTGAGCGGCGTGTCGACATAGAGGTTCGCCGACTTCGGATGGGTCTTGATGAACAGCGAGCCGCCGCCCTGACCGTCGACGGTCTGCACGACCTTCCAGGCATTCTGCTTGTGCTTCTCGGGGTCGGTGCCGATGAACGAGACGATCTCGTCGCCGAGATGGCTGGTGGCCCAGACCGGCCCGTATTTCGGATGGATCAGGTTGGCGCCGCGGCCCGGATGCGGGGTGTGGCCGCCGGAGGGGATGACGCCGACCAGCTTGCCCTCCTTGGTGTCGACGATGGCGACCTTGTCGCGAGCATTGGCGGCGACCAGGAAGTAGCGTCCGGTCGAATCGAAGCCGCCGTCGTGCAGGAAGCGCTCGGCCTCGATCTCCGTCATCTTCAGGTTCTTGATGTCCTTGTAGTTGACCAGCAGGATATTGCCGGTCTCCTTGATGTTGACGACGAATTCCGGATTGAAGTGCGACGCCACGATCGCGGCGACGCGCGGCTCCGGATGGTACTCCTGGGTGTCGTAGATCATGCCGCGGGTGCTATACGATCTTGAGCGGCTCCAGCGTCGCGCCGTCCATGATCACGTATTGCGGCGGCCAATAGGCGCCGGCGATCGCGTACTTGTCCTCGTAGCCCTTGAACTTCGAGGTCTCGATCGAGCGCGCCTCGGAGCCGATCTTGATCTCGGCGACGACCTGCGGCGGATCCATCCACAGGTCGATCAGGTCGATCCTGGCGTCGCGGCCGATGGCGAACAGATAGCGACCGGAGGCGGAGATCCGAGAGATGTGCACCGCGTATCCGGTCTTGATGATCAATTCGATCTTCTTCGAGGCGCCGTCGATCAGCGCGATCTCTCCGGAATCGCGCAGCGTCACCGAGAACAGATTGTCGATGTCGAGCTTGTTCATCTTCTTGGTCGGACGCTGGTCCACCGGCACCATGACCTTCCAGGTCGCCTTCATCTCCTTGAGCCCGAACTCGGGCGGCTGCGCCGGCTCGTTGAGCAGATAGTTCGCCATCAGGTCGACCTCGCCCTCGTTCAAGTCGCCGGACGTGCCCCAGTTCGGCATGCCGCCGGGCGATCCGTAGGTGATGAAGTCGCGCAGATATTCGAAGCCGAGCTTCTTCGTCAGGTCGGGCGTGAGCGGCTTGCCGGTGGCGCCCTTGCGCAGCACGCCGTGGCAGCCGGCGCAGCGCTCGAAGTAGATCTGGCTGGCCTTGGCGAACTCCTCCTTGGAGAGCTGCGGGTCGCCCGGCCTGGTGCCCGGCTGCTCGACCGGCTTGTCGCCCAGGACGTCGAGGCTCGGCTGATATTGCCCGCCGGGGCTCGTCTTGTGCTTCTCGAGATCGGCTGGAGCCGCCGGCTGTGCCGGCGGTTGCTGGGCGAAGCCCGCCCCCGGCGCGCAGACGATCGACAGGCTGAGCAGTGCGATGCCGCCCAGAAGGTTGGCGGCCTTGCAACGGATCATCGTCATGGGAACCCCCGGCTGGACATCGACTGGCGGCACCTTCGCCGAGGGCGTCGCGGCTTGGCCTTGACTAGGGTCAAGTCACTGCGGCGGAATCGTATTAATCAACGTCGATGCAGGACCGGCGCCTCGGTGCGCATATGCGTCGCATGATCGAGCTTGCGGATTGCGGCGTCTCGCGGTGGGGAGCCGTGGCGAGATGCGCGCTGGTGGCGATCGCCGCCGCGATGACAGGCCCGGCGCTCGCCGGCGACCTGACGATCGCGGCCGGCTTCTTTCCCGATCCGGCGTCGATCGCCCTGGAAGGGCCATCGGGCAACCCGCCGTCGGCAATCGTCAGGGCGGGCGACGGACGGCTCCTCGGCTACGCCTTCTCGACCCGGGATGTGTCCGGCTCGGTCGGCTATTCGGGACGACCGATCGATATCGTCGGCGTCGTGACGCCGGACGGCATCATCGCCGGAGCCGCGATCGTGGCGCACGAGGAGCCGATCCTGGTGATCGGCGTCTCCCACGCGGCGCTCGCGGCCTATGTCAGCGGATTCAAGGGTCTCGATGTGCGGGCGGCCGCCGGAATGGGCGCGGTACGCTTCGCCAAGGGACCCCAGGCGATTGCCGGCGCCACCGTGTCGAGTGCGGTCATTCGCGATGCCATCCTGCGTTCGGCGCGGGCGGTGCTGCAGGCGCGGGCCACCGGCGCGGGCGCCAAGCCGCGGCTCGACCGGGCCACCATGACGCCGTCCAGCTGGACGAAGCTGGTCGACGCAAAAGCCCTGCGTCGGCTCCTTCTGCCGCGCGGCGAGGCAGCGCGGCTCATGGGAACGAGCGATGCCGAGCCGGACAAGATCTTCATCGATCTCTGGCTCGCCCTGGCGACACCGCCGTCGATCGGAGAAAATCTCGTCGGCAAACGCGACTTCGAAAGCTTTCTCGCCGCCTGGCCGGCCGACGACGATGTGGTGCTGATCGCCGCAAACGGTCTCTATTCGTTCAAGGGCACGGACTGGCGCCGATCGGGCACCTTCGATCGCATCGAGATCGTGCAGGGCTCAACGACGATCCGCCTGCGCGCCGAGGATCATCGGCGGATCGACGCGCTGCACGCCGCAGGTGCGCCGGAATTCCGCGAGATCGGCCTCTTTCACGTGGCGCGCGCCACCGGGTTCGACCCGACCTCGCCGTTTCGCCTGGACCTCGCGCTGGCCGGCGCCATGCCCGGGCAAGGGCCGGCTGTTCCCCCGGTGGTCGCGCTCGACTATCGGATTCCCGACGCCTACCTGATCCATCCGCCGGCGGCACGCGAGACCGCCGGACCCGCGTCGGCCCGCCCCGGAGATCGACCGGCGGAGACGGGGACGGCAGAGCCGGCCCTGTGGCAGACCATCTGGTGGGAGCGCCGCGGCGAGATTGCCGGACTGGCGCTGGTGCTGCTCGGGCTCGCCGCAATCCTGATCTTCCAGGACAGCGTGACGGCGCGCGGCCGGCTGTATTACCGGCTCCGCACCGGCTTTCTCGTCGTGACCCTCGGCTTTCTCGGAATCTACTCGGGCGCGCAGCTTTCGGTCATCAACGTGGTGACTTTCGTGCACGCCCTGCTGTCCGGGTTCCGCTGGGAGCTCTTTCTGCTCGATCCGATGGTCTTCATTCTCTGGAGCTTCGTCGCGGTCAGCATGCTGTTCTGGGGCCGCGGCGTGTTCTGCGGGTGGCTGTGCCCGTTCGGGGCGCTGCAGGAGCTCCTCAACAAGCTTGCGCGGCTGGCCGGCATCAAGCAGATCGACATTCCGTTCGGGATTCACCAGCGGCTGTGGATGATCAAATACGTGGTGTTTCTCGGCATCCTGGCGATCTCGCTGAATTCCGCCGCCACGGCGTTCGGGCTGGCCGAGATCGAGCCGTTCAAGACGGTGATCATCCTGAGGTTCTGGCGCGACTGGCCTTTCGTGCTCTACGCAGTCGCTTTGCTCGCCGCCGGCCTCGTCGTCGAGCGCTTCTTCTGCCGCTATCTGTGTCCGCTGGGAGCCGCCCTGGCGATCCCGGCGCGGATGCGCATGTTCGAATGGCTCGAGCGGCGCAAGGAGTGCGGGCGCGAATGCCAGATCTGCGCCAGGACCTGCACGGTGCAGGCCATCCATCCGCTCGGCGAGATCAATCCCAATGAATGCATCTACTGCCTGCAATGCCAGGCCAACTATTTCGATCCCGCCGTGTGCCCGCCCCTGGCCAAGCGCGACGAGCGGCGCAAGGCGCGGGCTGCCATGGCGGCCGGCGCGGCGGCCACGCAAGGAGACCGGCATGACGGCTGAACGCATCTCGCGCCGGCGTGCGATCAGGATCGTGGCGACGAGCGCCGCCGCCGTGATCGCCGGCACCGCGGCGCACGGACAGGCGACCGTCGACTACGAGTGGCGCGGGCTGGCGATGGGAGCGGACGCACGCATCGTCATGTCGGGTGTCGACGAGCGGACCGCCCGTCCGGCGCTGGCTGCAGCCGCCGTCGAGATCGAGCGGCTCGAGCGGGCACTCAGCCTGTTCCGTGCGGATTCGGAAATCTCCCGGCTCAACCGGCAAGGCGTGCTGGCCGGCCCGCCGGGCGATCTGCGCCGGGCTCTCGGCCTCGCGCTTGTCGTGGCCGACGTCACCGGGGGCCTGTTCGACCCGACCGTGCAGCCGCTGTGGGAGGCGCATGTCGACTGGTTCGCCGCGGCCCCGCAGGCCGGCCTGCCGCCTAAATCGGCGCTTGCGGCGGCCCGGTCGGCGGTCGACTGGCGCAAGGTGCGGCTGCAGGCGGACCGCATCCGGCTCGGGCCCGGCCAGCGCATCACGCTGAACGGTCTCGGCCAGGGCTATGTGACGGATCGCATCGCCGACATGCTGCGCGTCGCCGGCTTCGACCACGTCCTGGTCGATCTCGGCGAGCAGCGCGCGCTCGGGCCGCGTGACGACGGAACACCCTGGCAGGTCGCGCGGGAGGGCGCCGACGCCATCGAGCTCGCCGATGGCGGGCTCGCCACCTCGGAGGGCGCCGGCTGCGTGCTCGGCGCCGACGGCGCCGCGCACCACATCTTCGATCCGCGGAGCGGCCGCAGCGCCGCCCATTGGCGCCGCATCACCGTTCACCATCGCTCCGCCGCGCTCGCCGACGCGCTGTCGACCGCGCTCTACGTCGCCGGCCCGACCGAGATCGCCGCGCTGCTGGCCCGGTTGCGCGGCATCAGGGTCTGGGCCACCGACACAAGCGGCATGGAAACCCGCTGGGCCTCGGCGTCCTGACCGGCCGGACGGCCGCGCTCACTTCTTCTTGCCGTCGGTGCCGAACTGCTTGAGATAGGCCCACAGATCGTCGGCCTCCTTCTCGTTCTTCAGGCCGACGAAAACCATCTTGGTGCCGGGAATCTTCGCCTTCGGATCCTTGATGTAGTCCTTGAAGATCGCTTCGTCCCAGGTGATTCCGGAGTTCCGGTTGGCATCCGAATAGTTGTAGCCCTCGACGCCGCCGGATTTCCGGCCTTCGAGCGCATTGAGCACGGGTCCCACCCTGTTCTTGGCCGCTTCGCCGACCGCATGGCAGGCAGCGCACTTCTTGAACACGGTCTCGCCCGCCGCCGCATCGCCGGCGAGAGCCGCGCCGCTCGATGCCAGAATCGCAACTGCCGCCGCCATCAACGTCTTCATCATCGATTTCATCCTCGTGCTGGTTGATATTCAGACCCGTCGCGTCCGGCGTGCGGCGCTGCGGGCTCAGTGCGGGTGCGCCCCGAACGCCGTGTGGAGTCGTGCGTCGTGGGTCTCGAAGTGGCGCGAGAACCACGCGTCGAGGCGCGTCGCGAGATCGCGGTCGTCGGTCCGCTCGGCCTGCTCGAATGCATCCATGATGTCCCGGATGTCGTCGAGCAGGCGTTCATGATCGGCCTTGTGCGCGGCGCGCTGGTCATAGTCGTGCTCGCGCATGAATTTTTCCTCGAGCGCAAAGTGCGCCGAGATGCCGCGCAGCAGGTCGCCGAAGAAGGCTTCGACCGCCCGGTCGTCGTCGCCGGCGCCGAGCCGGTCGTGCAGGCGGTTGATCAGGTCGATCAGCTCCCGGTGCTCGTGATCGACCGCCTCGATGCCGACGCTGTACCTGTCGTTCCACTGCAGCAGAGCCATGATCGCCTCGCCCGTGACCGCTTCGCCGATCAACGAAATACGAATTCCTTGGCGTCGGCCCGAAAGTCGACGACCAACAGCTGTTCCGGCGCGATCGCCACGCGACGTTCCCCGCGGTGATCGAACCCCTCCGCCCGCGCAGTGTCGCGCATTCTGACCTTCACGTCGTGCTCGCCCGCCGGAACGACGAAACGCCGGTAGACGCGCGACGGGCCGTCCCCGGCAATGCCGGTCGGCGGCAGCGCCGCCCGGAAGATCGGCCGGTCGTCGAGATCGAGCTCGACATAGAGCGGCCGCCGCCGGCGCGGGCAGTCCTCGGCCTTGCGCATGTTGGCGGGGAGCCGGGCGATCTCCTCGGCGGTCAGCCGCCGGCAGTCGGCATGGCGGTCGGCCCCGTAGACGAAGCTGAGCAGCACGACGCCGCTGTTCTCGGGAAGGTTTCGAAGGCGCGGCCAGTCGGCCAATACCGCCACGGCGGCGAACAGCGCCAGGATGGTCACGAACTGCCCGAGCAGGCGAAACGCACCGGTCACGCTCCGCTCCTTTCATCGACCCGCGCCCCGTCCGATCGCGATGGCCGATCAGGATCCGGTCGTGCGAACCTGTCGGATCTCTTCCGCGGCGGCAGTCCGGCGAGGTCCGCCTTGAACGCCGCGAGCTCCGTGGCGAAGCGGCCGCCCTGCAGCGACGACGTCCAGATCGTTTTCAGCCGGTCGCGCGGAACGCGGGCCCGCAGGTAAGGATCACGCGTTGCGGCGATGCGCTGCTCGGTCCAGGCGACCCCCAGCCGGTTGTAGCACGCGCTCTCGGCGCAGCCGGCAACCGCCACCCCGTCGGCGAGGTTGCGGCTGATGATGTAGTCGATGAGAGACGGCGGTGCCATGGCGACGCAAGGCATGACCACGGTGCCCTGCGGGCTCCTGGCGCCGCCGCCGTGCTCGCAAGCCAGGACGAGAACCCGATCGGCGCCGGAGAGACCCGCTGCCGCCGCGATGGTCCGCTCGCGCAGCTCCTTCAAGGTGAGGTCGGGCATGTCGATCCCGGTCTTGAGCTCCTCGGTGCGGCGGAACGGCGTCGACGACGGGCAGGAACCGACGCAGATGCCGCAGCCGACGCACAGGGACGCACTGACCCGCGCCTCGGTCGGGAACGGCAGGTCGTCGGTTCGCGGAACCATGCGGATCGCCTCGTAGGGACAATCCTCGGCGCAGCGCGCGCATCCGTTGCAGTGGCTGAGGTCGACGACTGCGGGCTTCGCCCTTCGCAGCGGCGGCAGCCACGGCATCAGGCCGAACATCAGCGAGAATACGCCGAGCAGCGCCCACACCCTGCCGTTGCCCAGCGCGGCGGTGAGCGGATAGAGCGGCAGATAGAACCAGTCGAGCCCGATCTCGGCAGGCACTTTTGCGAGATCGACATGGCCCTGCGACATCGCCGGCTTCCACAGCGAGACCGCCAGCAGGGCGGCGAGCGACAGCGCCGCCAGCGTGCGCGGCGGGTTCACCTTCGGCCGCGAGATGCGCAGGATGTGGACCCACATGACGAACAGCAGGAACAGCGGGACCGCCACGTGCATGAACACCAGCAGCGTGAAGAACCGGCTGGTCAGCGTGCCGGTGGAGATGAAATTGCGCGCGATCGGCTCGCCGAAGATCGGCAGCCAGTCGAGCAGCTCGGAGGAGACGACCGCCACGTACTGCGCCAGCCGGTCCCATACCAGCCAGTAGCCGGTGATGCCCGAGGCATAGAGCAGCCAGATGATCGGCAGCCCGGTGAACCAGGAGAACCAGCGGACGCCGCGATATTGATCGTAGGCGAACTGGCGCAGCAGATGGACCACCACCATGACCACCATGAGATCGGAGGCGTAGCGGTGAAAGCTGCGCATGACGCCGGCATGGTACCAGTAATCGCTGGTCAGATGCTCGACCGAATCGAAGGCGCGCTCGATGCCGGTATCGAAGAAGATGAACAGATAGATGCCGCTGACGGCGACGATCCAGAAGAAGAAGAATCCGAGCGCGCCGAGCTGGGCCAGGGGATTGAGCGCGGGCCCGAACAGCCGGTCGAACGGCCGCTCGATCAGCTCGAAGCCGCGCCGCAGCACGCTGCGAATCCCGCCGATCACCGGTGCTCTCCCGCGGCGCCGGAATCGTTCCGGCGCGATGCTCGACGATAGCCGGATGCCGTCATCGGGTCACGCGCGCCGGTTGCGCAGCCATTCGCGCAGGATCAGGCTTCCCATGATCAGCAGCGACAGCGCGGCAAGCGAGCTGCCGAACACCAGGCCGTAGTCGATACGGTAGCGCCCGGCGCCGGGGTCGAACGTGGTGCAGATGAATTTGATGCGGTCGAGGATGGCGGTGACCGACAGCGAGATCGCGGTGCCGAGCACCGCATCCCGCAGCGGCTCCATGAACATCCGCAGCGGAAAGTCGTCGCCGTATACCTGGCGGAAAACCAGGCCGTCGCGATCGATGATCGTGGTCTGGGCGACGTGGTCGAGCCCGCCGGCGATCTCGACGTAGCTGAAGCCGACCTCGCCGAGAAGCGCCCGCAAGGTCGCGGCCTCGGCGCTGGCGACGCGCCAATGCGCCGGATCGATCCGCTGGTTGGCGGCGAACTGCGCCATGCGGGCCGGGGTGTCGTTGCGGGCGTCGAAGCCTACGGTCAGCACCTCGAAGCGGTCCGGGCCGAAGGCGCGCCGCGCCTCCGCCACCGCATCGATCAGGTGCTGGGTGGTGATCGGGCAAAACGTGTTGCAGGCCGAGTAGACGAGGCTCAGCACCAGCGGCTTGCCGCGATAGGCCGCAAGCGAGAACGACACGCCCCTGGTATCGGTGAGGACGTGAGCGCCGACCGGCCGGCCGATCGCCGACCGGCTCGCCTCGATCGCCCGGCGTGGATCGAGGCGCACGGCTGGATCGGACCTCGCCGCCCCGACGATCGGCGGCGCCAGGACCGTCAGAAGTAGACCGAGCATCGCCACACGGATGCCGGTCATGCCCCTGATCCGACCACCTGGTCGGCGATCACGCCGACGATCAGGAGCCCGAGCTGCAGCAGCGAGGCGAGGAAGTTGGCGATCGCCGTCTGGCGGCTCGGCCGGCGATAGAGCGCGATGCTCTTCCAGACGAAGATGCCGCCGCCAATCCCGGCACCGAGGCCGTAGGCTACTCCCTGTCCGTACCACAACGGCACCAGCGAGATCGCGACCAGCGTCAGCGTGTGGAACAGGACGGCGCCGGTCCACGCATGCTCCGGGGCGACCACCGGCAGCATCGGAACGCCGGCATTGGCATAGTCGTCGCGCTTGGCGGCGGCGAGGCTCCAGAAATGCGGCGGCGTCCACAGAAAAAGCACGAGCGCCAGCACGACCGGAAAAAGCTGGGGCGCCGGGGACACCGCCGCCGCACCGGCGAGCACCGCAAAGCTGCCGGCGAGACCCCCGATCACGATGTTCCAGGCGGTGCGGCGCTTGAGCCAGACCGTGTAGACGATGCCGTAGACGAAGGCGCCGAGAAACACGTAGGCGGCGGAGACCGGCCCGCCGGTGATCACGGCCAGCAGGATCGATGCGACGAGCAGGCCGAGGAAACCGACCGGCCACCACAGGCTGGGCTTCAAGGCGCCGCTCGCGAACGGCCGCGACCGCGTGCGCTGCATGCGCCGATCGAGCTCGCGCTCGTGGTAGTGGTTGAAGGCGCCCGCCGCGCCGGAGGCGCCGAGCACCGCCAGCGCCAGCCCGGCCATCCGCCACGGCGAGGGCGACGGCCCCTGGGTCGCGGCGATCCCGGCGAGGGCGCTCGCCGCAATCGCCACGCCGATTCTCAGCTTGAGCAGCGAGCAGGTCGTGCGAACCGCGGCGAGCATGGGTCCCTCTCTCGTCCCGATCAGCGGAACAGCCAGAGCTCGGAGAGATATTTCCAGTTGATGAAGTAGTAGAGCACGAACGCCGTGAAGAAGATCGCCACCAGCACGATGGTGCCCGGCAGCTTGATCGTCGGCTCGCTGCCGTAGTGCGAGGCCGCCGCGGCGCCGCCCGAGTGCAGCGGGAACGTGAGCTTGTGCCCACCGGTGATCTTCTTGCCGAACAGGACGGTGCCGACGGTGACCAGCACGAAGATGATGCCGCCCACAGCCGCGATGATGGCGAACACGCCATTGAGGCCCATCATCAGGAAGGCGCCGGCCGAGTAGGAGAACGACACCGCGGCGTCGGTGAAGGTGATGTCCCAGTGGCGGCGCGCGACGCCCAGCGTCCCGGCTCCCATCATGAACAGCGAGATGCCCACCGCCCCGATGCCGAACAGGTAGGGCTGGGCCCTGGCCAGCTTCGGCCAGATGATCTCGCGCTGGAAGATCAGCGGCAGCACCAGATAGGTCGCCGCCATGAAGGCGAGCGTGGTGCCGGCGACGACCGTCCCGTGGAAATGGCCGGGCACGTAGAGCGTGTTGTGCATCAGCACGTTGAGCTGCTCGGTGCCGAGCACGACGCCGGAGATGCCGCCGATGAAGCCGAAGAACACCAGCGACATGAACATTCCGGAGAATGCCGGATGGCCCCATGGCGCCTTGCGCAGCCACTCGAACATGCCCTTGTTGTAGCCGTTCTTGCGCTGCGCCGCCTCGATGGAGCCCGGCACGGTCAGGCCGTGGACCATCGAGCCCATCACGGCGAGATACATCATGTAGCTGGTGTTGACGATCTTCCAGCTCGCATCGAGGCCGGGCTCGGCGAGCAGATGGTGCGCCGAGGCGAGCTGCAGGAACAGGATGTACATCAGGAAGGCGGTGCGGCTGACCTTCTCGCTCAGCGGCTTGGCGCCGACCAGGAGGGCGCCGATCAGATACCAGATCGAGACATGCGCCGAGACGTTGATCTGCTGCGAGGAATGGCCCATCGCCCACCACACCACCTTGTAGAGGAGCGGGTCGATGTTGGCGATCAGGCCCATCGACCACAGCAGCGTGGGAATCAGGATGATGGCGCCCGTCCCGATGGTGAACACCGCGATGATCGCCGCGGTCAGCGCCCCGAAGGTGACGAGCGGGATCGAGCCCTGGTAGGTGCCCTCCTCCTTGGCCACCACCAGGGTGGCGAAGAAGATGCCGACGCCGACCAGCGCCCCGACGGCGAACAGGATCAGCGACAGGTAGAAGATCGGCTTGGCCATCATCGGCGGATAGGAGGTGAACATCACGCTCGACTCGCCCTGGAGCACCGCCACGTTGGCGAGCACCGCCCCGATCACCATCAGGACGAAGCCGAGCCAGGCCAGGCCGGGCGCCGGGAGCCGACAGTTGAGCAGCACCGCGGAGGCGAAATAGAGCACCGCGATCTCGAAGAAGATGATCCAGAACAGCAGCACGTTGGCGCCGTGGCCGGTCAGCACCAGGTAGAACCATTCCGCCGGCAGCAGATGCACCGCAGGCCAGCGGGTCAGCGCCACCAGCAGGCCCATGAGGCCGCCGAGGGCGAGAAACACCACCGCCGCGACCGCATTGGCCTTGATCAGCGACTGCGCCGCGACGTCGACCTTCAGCCCGGTATACTGACAGGTGCGGAACTCGGCGGTCCTGGCGGCGGCGCCCCCCAGTGCTTGGACGGTCATGGCCTATCTCCCGGCAGCCGGGCGCTCGCTCGCCTCGGCCTTTTTTTGCTGCGTCACGTGGATCTTTCCGGTCATCAAATGATGGCCGATGCCACAGAACTCGTTGCAGACGATGCCGAAGCTCCCGGCCTCGGTGGGCGTCAGGGTGATCACGTGCTCGTAGCCCGGATGGACCTGCACGTTGATGTTGATCGGCTGCAGCGAGAAGCCGTGCTGAAGGTCGAGCGACGAGATGTGGAACCGGTAGCTCTGGCCGGTCTCCAGCTCGAGGATCGGCCACCACTGCCACAGCCGCCCGAGGATGTAGACGTCGGTGCCCGGCGGCGGCTTGACCACCGGAATGCCCTCCTCCTCGCGCACCGTGAACTTCTTGGCAAAGGCCTCGACCCGCTCCTCGTAGGCGGATGGCGTGATGCGGTAGGCCTCCTTGTTCAGGTTCTGCTGGCCGATGAAGTGCCAGGAGATCATGAACGCGAACATGAACAGGCCCCAGAGAAACGCGATGACGATCCAGATCAGCTCGACTTTCTCGATCGGCTCGTTCCACCAGATTCGTTGCTCGGGCGGGCTGACGGACATCGTGGTCTCCGTGCTCTGGATGTCACTTGGCGAGCGGAATGGACGCGATCTCCATCACGCCCCAGACGAGGTACAGCACCGTCGGGATCGTCATTCCGAGGAAGAGCAGGAGGAAGGGATTGTCCAGGAGCCGCTGCATGGCCGGCATTTTCGCCTCGGCGCCGGCGCTGCCTGCTGTGTCGCCCTGATCCGTCGGCATCGTCTGGTCCCTCCTGATCGGGGTTGCGATCCGGCGGACCGTATGATCCGGGGCGGACGGCGGACTTGACTATGGTCAAGGCCGGCCAAAAGAACGCACGCGATGCTCGCTTGGCGCGGCAAGATCGACGGCCGGCGACGTGGCAGGCGCATTGGCGACGGAAACAACAGGAGCAGGATCGGTCCGGGACTGTCTTGGCGGGACCAGGCGCAGGATTCGCCGGTACTGGATTGTTGTCGCGCTC
Organism: uncultured Alphaproteobacteria bacterium; assembly: GCA_963755055.1. Classification (GTDB taxonomy): domain Bacteria; phylum Pseudomonadota; class Alphaproteobacteria; order Rhizobiales; family Xanthobacteraceae; genus AP-16. The sequence continues at coordinate 39,048 of CAVWIS010000025.1, forward strand.
GCGGTCACCGCGGCCGCGGCCGCCGCGGCGGTGAGCCCATACTTCGCGCATCGGCTCGCGGGGCCGGGACTGTCGCAAAGATTGACCGTGGTCTATGTCGGCGCCGACGACTGCGCACCTTGCCGGACCTGGCATCACGACGACGGGCCGCAATTCTTCGCCTCGGCCGAGTTCAGGCGGGTCGACTATCGCGAGATCAGATCGCGGAGCCTGCTCGGCGTGCTCGACGAGGACCTCTGGCCCGCCGACCTCCGCACCCATCGTGACCTCGTCAAGGCCGCCGCCGGCGTGCCGCTATGGCTGCTGCTGGTCGATGACGACGTCGCCGTCGTGGCATCGGGCATCAGCAAGTGGAGGGAATCGATGCTGCCCGCGATCCGCCGCCTGGCTCGCTGACCGGTGCGGGCGCGGACGATCGGCGGCCGCCGCGCTGCTTGACTGCGGTCAAGGACACGCCCGGTGCCGGGCGTTTCGATGATCGCGGATGGGCTGAGCGCTTCATTCCAGGGAATTGAAGAGCAAGGTGTTGGCCGGATCGCAGGGTGAACGCCATCGCGACCCGCAGCTTCGCGACCTTCGGTCGGCGGCGGCGCGGGCGTTGCGTCAACACATGTCGGTCGAAGAGGTGCCGGCCGGGACCCTGCTGTTCCGTGAAGGCCAGAAGGCGCGGGCGCTGCATGTGCTGCTCGACGGGCTGGTCCAGCTGTTCGCCACCTCGCGCCGGCGCGACAGCACGCTCGTGCTGCTGCGTCCGGAAACCCTGTTCCCGACCGAGGCGGTGATCGGCGCGCCGGTGCTGGTCACCTCCGCCCGCGCCATCCAGGCATCGCGCATCGGGTATGTGGCCGCCCCGGCGGCCCGGCAGTTACTTCGCGAGTGCCCGGATTTCGCCGCCGCGTTCGTCGAGGAACTCGCCGCGGCCCATCGCGCCACGCTGCGCGAGCTGAAGAACTTTCGGACGCGATCGGGCTTTCAGCGGCTCGTCGCCTGGATGGTGGCGATGCAGGAGGAGGCCGGAATTGGCGAGGTCGTGCTGCCCTGCCGCAAGGCGGTCCTCGCCGACCGGCTGGGGATCAAGCCCGAAACCCTGTCGCGCGATCTCGCGCGGCTTGCCGGGCTCGGCGTGTCCATCCAGGGCCGCCGCTTCCGCATCGAGGACATCGCCGCGTTGCGCCGCCTCGCCGCGATGGACGATCACAACGGCCCGTGTGTTCCCTGATGCAGCCTCGGCGCCTCGCCGGCTGCCGGTTCGGTATCCAGGGACGCCGGATGCGAACGCTCGCCGAGCACTCCGCATGGGTTGCCCGCCCGGGCATTCTCCAGCACGGCCCGCATGGAGCTGCGATCGTCGGCAGCCAGGCGGCGCAGCTGGGCGACGTCCTTGACGGTCACCTGCGAGCTCTGCACGTCGACGCCGATCGCCTTCAACCTGGCGAAGGCGCGCGACAGCGACTTCGGGCTTCAGTCCCAACCGCCCGGCGATCAGCACCTTGTCGTAGGGCAGGACGATCGTGCACGCGCCGTCGGCCGCCGGGCAGAGGGTGCACAGGAACTCCGCCACGCGCTGGGCGCCGTTCTGCACCTTGAGCTGCTCGACCTGCTGCACGAGGCGATGAAGATGCTGCGACGTCGATGCGATCATCGCCAGCGCAATATCCGGCACCTCGCGAATGCAGCGCACCACGTGGCTCGAGAGGATGCGCACCACGCGCGCATCGCTGACCGCCTCGGCGGTCGCCGGATAGCGGCCGTTGGTGAAGGCAACGGCCTCGGCGAAGCTGTCGCCCTTGCCGAGCACGTGGAGAACCGTCTCCTCGCCGGAGAGGGCGATCCGGTAGAGCTTCACCCATCCGTCGACGACGATGAAGAACGCGGTCGCCGGCTCGCCCTGGCGGAATACCGTGGCGCCCTGGGGCAGCGACGCGACGGTCGCCGGACCGATCAGGCGCTGGATCGTCTCCGGCCGGAGGCCGGCGAAGACCGCGATGCGCGCGACCACCTGCAGATCAGCGGGGGTGAGCAAGCCCATGGAGTGCACCTCGGTGGACCGGGACCGGACCGGAGCCGCAGAGATCAGCTGGTCGAGCATTGTGGAGCGCGGCGCGCCGGATGAAATTGACCGAGATCAAAATTCGAATGCCCGCGAATAAGGCCGGAGGGCGGGGTCAAAATGCGAGACTTATCAGCCCCATGGGCTGCTGCCGCAGTCCTTCCGGCGGCGGTCGATACGGTCGCCGGCGGGCGGGCGAAGCGCTCGTTCCGGCTCCGTTGCGAAAAGCCGATCCGTTCGAAGCACACCGGTCGTTTACCTTCTCTGGATATTCTTCGCTTCGGGGATTGAACCTTTTGACAGGCCGTGGCGACAAACAGGCGGGAGCCTGAAACCTTTTGCGCGCCCGGGTGTTAACCAGGCGACGCGCGGGGATCTTCAGGCGGTGGGGGACGAAGCGATGGCGGTTCAATTCGATCGCGCATGCATTGGCCGTGCCGGCTGGCTGGCCCTCGCCGGCTTGGCGATGGCGACCGCGCTTCCCGCACCAGCGTCGGCCCAGGGCTTCTTCGACTTCTTCAGCGGATTCCAGCGGCCGAACCCCTTCCAGACGCTGCCACCACGCACCCAGGCCTATGCGGACCCGAACCTCCCGTCGGGCATGCCCGAGGCGCCCATCAATTCCGGCCGCTCGGTCGCCTATTGCGTGCGGCTGTGCGACGGGCGCTACTTCCCGATCCACCACCACGTCGCCGCCACCCCGGTGCAGCTGTGCAACGCGCTGTGCCCGGCCAGCAAGACGAAAGTGTTTTCCGGCAGCGCCATCGACCAGGCGATCGCGCCCGACGGCTCGCACTACGCCGGCCTGGAAAACTCGTACAAGTTCCGGGAAAAGCTGGTGCCGAACTGCACCTGCAACGGTCGCGACGCCTTTGGCCTCGCCCCGATGGACCCGAGCGCCGATCCGACCCTGCGTCCGGGCGACGTGGTGGCGACGCAGACCGGGCTCGTCGCCTTCAACGGGACCAAGACCAACAAGCGGGGCGTGCAGACCGCGGATTTCACCCCGATCGCAAAATCGGCGCTGTCTCCCGAGGTGCGCCGCAAGCTCAGCGCTGTGAGCATCGCCCGGGCGCGGTGAGCGCCACCTTCCGCATCATCCGGAAAGCTCTGGCTGACCACTTCCCCGGCAAGCGAGAGCGAGCCGGTCAGTCCCGGCGATTCGATCGCTTGGCGAGCACCCGGGGCCGGCGAAAATTCCGGGCACACGACGGCGGGACGCCCCATCAGGGGCGCCCCGCGGAACGCGATCAGGCCGCGGGCTGCGCCGCGACCTGCACCACCTCGATGTCCGAGGTGAGCCGCTTGCCCTTGGTCTCCGGGCCGAGCAGTACCGCGATGATCACGATCACCAGGAAGAGCATCGTGCTGACCATCATCGGCAGGGCGAAGCCCATGTTCATCTGCACCGCCATGTAGGTGAGCACCGGCGCCACCAGGCCGCCCCAGATCGCGCCCTGGTGATAGACGAAGCCCGACGCGGTCGCCCGCACCTCGGTCGGGAAGCGCTCCGACAGATAGCTCGGGTTCTGGCCGTAGATCGACCCGCCGAACAGGCCCTGCAGAATGAAGCCCCAGATGATCCAGTTGGGGTCATGGTTCCACAGATAGAGGGGAGTGATGAAGATTGCGATCGTCGCCGGAATGATGATGCCCGGCCGGCGTCCCCACTTGTCGGCGACCACGCCCCACACGGCGCTGCCGGCGAACACTACGATGTTGGCCCAGAACAGCGGCGTCGCCACCATCAGCGGCGTCCAGTTGAGCTCCTTCTGCAGATAGGCGGAGAACAGCGCCCAGATCGAGTAGTAGACGCAGAACGCGCTGCCCATCCACAGGCAGGCGGTCAGCGTGTTGACGATCAGGTTGCGGTTGAAGATGGAGAACAGCGGCGCCTTGACCTCGGTCTTGGTCTCCTTCTGCTTGCGCTTGTTCTCGACCCACACCTCGGGCTCCTTGACGAAGAAGCGGACGTAGATGACGACGAACGCCGGCAGGATGCCGATCCACAACAGGCCGCGCCAGCCGATCGAGTTGTAGAGCAGGCCGTAGGCGAGCGAGGACAGCGCGAAGCCGAGCCCCCACGAGCCCTGCAGGACGCCGCTCATGAAGCCGCGTGAGCGCGCCGGCCAGGATTCCATGGCGAGCGCCGCGCCGGCCGGCCATTCGGCGCCCATGCCGATGCCGAGCAGCGCGCGGAAGAAGAACAGGAACGCGAACGTCGGCGAGAAGCCGGCGATGAAGTTGCACAGCGAGTACCAGAGGATCGAGATCATCAGCGGGGCTTTTCGCCCCATGCGGTCGGCCATCCAGCCGGCGGCGGTCGCCCCGACGAGACGCAGCCACAGCGTGACGGTGAACACCGCCGTCACCGCCGTCAGCGGCACGTCGAACTCCTTGGCGATCGGAACCATGATCAGCAGGAAGATCGTGAAATCGAAGGCATCGAGCGTCCAGCCGAGCCAGGCCGCCACATAGGCCTTCCATTGGTCCTTGGTCGGCTCCTTCCACCACGGGATCTGCGCAGACGCATCAAGCGTAACTGACATGGTTTCCTCCACTGTCGGCTTCGGATATTCCGCGACGACGTTCCGAGCGTGCCCGTGGTCCTCTTCGATCCCTGGAAGCGCACTTATTCGACCAGTCGCACGCTCCTTGCGCTCGGCGGCATCGGCTGACGCCGCCGAAAACGCTTCCAGCGGTTTCCCCTCAAAGTTCCGATTGTCACTGTGAACCGCGAGCAAGGCTCCGGAGCCTTGGCGTCACCGATGGAGCGATCGCGCGCAGCCGCCCGCCCCGTCAGGGGCCTCGGTTGCGGTCGCCGCAGGATCGGCGGCCCGAGCGCACATGTGAGTGCCGGCACGCGGTCTTCCCCAGTGGCTGCGCGATTGAGCCCGCCCCGCCCCCGCGGGTGCGGCCTGCAGCCTGTGCTTGATGATCAAGAGGGGACCAAAAAGGCCACGGTCCCCTGAGAGGTCATGCCTGCCGACGGCAGCCGCCCGGCCCGGGTGCAGATGAACGGGGGTCTCGGCACAGTCCCCGCTTGATATGGGCGACCACTTCTGGCGGCCAAGCTAAACCGTCGCCGCGGGCGGTGGCAAGCGAAAGGGCGTGGCGTCGCGGTGAACGCTGTGGCCAGTGGCGGCCGAACCGCGCAAGTGACGGCCCGCTTCGCGGACACCCGCGAAACCGGGCTTCCACGGTTGACATGCCTGCCTGCATCGGCCTCCTTCCGCAGGAACCTGACGCGTGCCGGGCGATTGTCCCGGCGCGCGCTCTGGGATCGGGATGATCGGGCGGATGGGATTTCGTAGGGTTGCTTGGGCGACGGTGATCATCGCGATCGCCTGGGCCGCGCCCGCCCACGCGGCCGGCTTCGACGGCGCGAGCCTGACCTGGCCGTGGACGCTGCCGTTCGCCGGGCTGCTCATGAGCATCGCGGCCGGGCCCCTCCTGTTTCCGAAAATCTGGCACGACCATTACGGAAAGATCGCCGCGCTCTGGGCAGCGCTGACGCTCGTCCCGCTAGCGCTCTTCGCCGGGCCCGCGGAGGCGCTCGACGCCTTCCTCCACGCCATGCTGGGCGAGTACATGAGCTTCATCCTGCTGCTGCTCGCGCTGTTCACCGTGGCGGGCGGCATCCTGGTCACCGGCAATTTTTCCGGCCGGCCACTGAGCAATGCGGCGATCCTGCTCGTCGGCACCATGCTGGCGAGCTTCGTCGGCACCACCGGCGCCGCCATGATCCTGATCAGGCCGCTGCTGCGCGCCAATATCGAGCGGCGGCACAATGCCCACGTGGTGGTCTTCTTCATCTTTCTGGTCGCCAATATCGGCGGGGCGCTGACGCCGCTCGGCGATCCGCCGCTGTTGGTCGGCTTCCTGCGCGGGGTCGACTTCTTCTGGACGATGCGCCACCTGCTGGTGCCGACCGCATGCGCGGCCGGCGCGCTCCTCCTCATCTTCCTCGCCCTCGACAGTTGGCTCAGCCGGCGTGAGGGGCGGCCGGCCTCGGCCGCGCCGGCGACGGTCGTGCGCGTCCGCGGATGGATCAACGTGCCGCTCATGGCGGCGATCATTGCCGCCATCCTCCTCTCGGCGGTGTGGTCGCCCGGCATCCGCCTCACCATCCGCAGCACCGGGCTCGAGCTGCAGAACCTCGTGCGCGACGCGGCCTTCATCGTCATCGCGATCGCATCCCTGGTGCTGACCCCGGACGAGCACCGGGCGGCCAACGACTTCTCCTGGGAGCCGATCAGGGAGGTGGCAAAGCTCTTCGCCGCGATCTTCGTCTGCATCATTCCGGTCGTGGCGATGCTCGACGCCGGCGAGCGCGGCGCCTTCGCCTGGCTCATCAATGCGGTGACCGACCGCAGCGGCGCCCCGCACCAGATGGCCTACTTCTGGCTGACCGGGGCGCTCTCGGCGCTGCTCGACAATGCGCCGGCCTACCTGCTGTTCTTCGAGCTCGCCGGCGGCGACGCCGGCGAATTGATGGGGCCGTTCGCCGGCACGCTGGCGGCGATCTCCATGGGGGCGGTCTACATGGGAGCGATGACCTATATCGGCAACGCGCCGAACCTCATGGTGTACGCGTTGGCGACCGAGCGCGGCATCAGGATGCCGAGCTTCTTCGGCTATGTGGGCTGGGCCGCCGCGTTCCTCCTGCCGGTCCTGGCGGCGATCAGCGCGGTTTTCGTCGGCCGTTAGCTAAGACGCCAGCTGTCCGACCACCGCGTCGGCGAGCGAGAGCGCGCTGGTGAGGCCCGGCGACTCGATCCCGAACAGATGGACCAGGCCGGCAATGCCGTGCTCGGCCGGACCGTCGATCAGAAAATCGGCGGCCGGCTCTCCCGGACCGCTGAGCTTCGGGCGGATGCCCGCATAGTCCGGCACCAGCGTGTCGTCGGCAAGCTCCGGCCAATAGGTACGGATGCGGGCATAGAACGAGGCCGCGCGGCCGGGATCGACCTCGTAGGCCTCGCGGTCGATCCACTCGACGTCGGGACCGAAGCGCATGCGGCCGGCGAGATCGAGGGTGACGTGAGTGCCGAGCCCGCCGTCGACGGGCGCCGGGTAGATCAGCCGGGAAAAAACCGGGCGGCCCGCGTAACCGAAATAGTTTCCCTTGGCGAGGACGAGGCGGGGAACGCGGGTCGGCGGATATCCGTGGGTGGCGCGCGCCAGCGCCTGGGCGCCGAGGCCGGCGGAATTCACCACGGTGTCGACCTCGAGCGTGCCGGGCTCGCGGCCGCCGAAGGCGACCGACCAGCCCTGCTGGCTGCGCTCGATCCGCTCGATCGGGGTGGCGAACGCGATCATCCCGCCATGGTCCTCGAGATCGCCGCGCAGCGCCAGCATCAGGGCATGGCTGTCGACGATCCCGGTTTCCGGCGACAGGACCGCCGCGATGCAGGAGACCGCAGGCTCCAGATCCCGCGCAGCGTTGCCGCCGATCAGCGTGAGCCCTTCGACGCCGTTGGCGACGCCCTGGCGCTGGATCGCGGCGATCTTTTCCGCCTCGGCCGCCGTGGTGGCGACGATCAGCTTGCCGCATTTGCGATGGGGGACGCCGTGGCTCGCGCAGTAGGCGTAGAGCAGGCGCCGGCCGCGGATACAGTGATGGGCGCGCAGCGAGCCCGCCGGATAATACATGCCGCCATGGATGACCTCGCTGTTGCGCGAGGAGACGCCGTTGCCGATCCCCGAGGTCGCCTCGGCGACGATCACCTCATGGCCGGCGAGCGCCGCCGCACGGGCGATCGCGAGCCCGACGACGCCGGCTCCGACAACAAGCACTTGCATCGGGAAGACCTTGCAGGGTGGGTTACGCGGCCCCGGCGCTCATCATTTAGCACCGCTCCACGCCGCGTAAGCCACCGTTCGCGGCACGGCCGCTCCGCGTGGGTTACGGCGGAAAAATGTCGTGCCCTACAGCGCCCGCATGGGCGCCGTAACCCACCCTACGATCACTCGGCGGCGATGCGCACCTCGGGAGCGGCGGCGCGCACCTCGGGGCCGACATGGGCTTCGAACTTGACGAAGTTGTCGCGGAACATGCCGACCAGCTTGCGCGCCGTCTGGTCGAACTCGGCCTTGTCGCGCCAGGTCTTGAACGGATAGAGCAGGTGCGGCTCGACGCCCGGCACCGAGGTCGGCACCGAGAAGCCGAAATAAGGGTCGGTGCGGAATCGAGCCGTTGCGCAGCGAGCCGTCGAGCGCGGCGGTCAGCAGCGTGCGCGTCACCTTGATCGGCATGCGGCGGCCGACGCCGAACTTGCCGCCGGTCCAGCCGGTATTGACCAGCCAGCAGTCGACCTGGTGCACGGCGATGAGCTCGCGCAGCAGGTTGCCGTATTCCGACGGGTGGCGCGGCATGAACGGTGCGCCGAAGCAGGTGGAGAACGTCGCCTCGGGATCCTTCACGCCCTTCTCGGTGCCGGCGACCTTCGCGGTGTAGCCCGACAGGAAGTGATACATCGCCTGCGCCGGGGTCAGCCTGGCGATCGGCGGCATCACGCCGAAGGCGTCCGCCGTCAGCATGATGATGTTCTTCGGATGCCCGGCGCGGCCGGTCTTCGAGGCATTGGGGATGAAGTCGAGCGGATAGGCGCAGCGGGTGTTCTCGGTCTTCGACCCGTCGTCGAAGTCGGGCATCCGCGTGTCGGGATCGAGCACCACGTTCTCCAGCACGGTGCCGAACCGGTGGGTGGTGGCGTAGATCTCCGGCTCCGCCTCGGCCGAGAGCTTGATGGTCTTGGCGTAGCAGCCGCCCTCGAAATTGAAGATGCCCTGGGGCGCCCAGCCGTGCTCGTCGTCGCCGAGCAGGGTGCGCGCAGGATCGGCCGACAGCGTCGTCTTGCCGGTGCCGGACAGGCCGAAGAACAGCGCGGTGTCGCCATGCGGCCCGACATTGGCCGAGCAGTGCATCGGCATGACGCTCTCGGCGGGCAGATAGTAGTTGAGCGAGGTGAAGACCGACTTCTTCATCTCGCCGGCATAGCTGGTGCCGCCGATCAGCACGATCTTGCGGGTGAAGTCGATGGCGATGATGGTCTCGGTGCGGGCGCCGTGACGCTTCGGATCGGCCTTGAAGGACGGCAGATCGACGATGGTCAATTCGGGCACGAAGTGCCTGAGCTCGTCGCGCTCCGGCCGGATCAGCAGGTTGCGGATGAACAGCGAGTGCCAGGCGAGCTCGGTGAAGACCCGCGTCTTGATGCGATAGGCCGGATCGGCGCCGCCGTGGAGATCCTGGGCGAACAGCTGCTTGCCCTTGGCATGGGCCAGGAAGTCGTCGTAGAGGTGCTGGAACTGCTCCGGCGTGATCGCGCCGTTGTTGTCCCACCACACGGTCTTCTCGGTCAGCGCATCGCGGACGATGAACTTGTCCTTCGGCGAGCGGCCGGTGTGAACGCCGGTATCGGCGACCAGCGAGCCGCCATAGGCGAGCTCGGCTTCGCGGCCCGCGAGCGCGAACTCGTAGAGCGGCGGCGCGGTCAGGTTCCAATGGATGGATTCGACGCCGTCGAAGCCGAATTTGTCGGCGCCATAAGCGCCGTTTCGTACGCCCGTTTCCCTCACCGATGCCCTCCGCATCCCTCCGGCCCGGATGTCGGGTCGGCACCCCTGGATCGCCCGCCCGCGCGGCAGGCCGAAAACCACGCCTCAATCAGGTCGAGCCCGAGCAAGTGTCCGGGCGGCTCGCCCGATCTCACGCCCGATCGTCCCCTGGTCCAAATGCGGCGCGAACATAGTCGCCGGGCCATCGTCTGCCAAGGACGCAGTCGCACGTAATCCATATTGCAACGCAACAGAGACAATGGCCTGTTTGGCGTCCGACTCGACAACGCACGATCCGGCAGCGCGTTCCTGCCGCTGCATCATCGGCTGGCAGTCAGGCGGCGCGCGCAGAGCTTGCCAAATCCTTGAGCAGTTGACGCAGCACGCCGGTGGTGCGGATCGGCGTCGGGAAGGCGAGACGCAGCACGGTACGGTCGAGCTGCAGCTCGAGCCCCTCGGGGTCGCATCCGACGCAGCGCCATGGGCCGTCCCGCCCCCCCAGCAGCTTTGTGGCGTATAGCCGCACCGCCTCGGCGTGATCGTCGTTCATGTGGGTGACGATGTCGGCCTCCGCGTCCACCAGCGATTCGGCGCCGGCGAGGTCGACCAGAATGTCCGCAGGCGCAAGGTCGACGATGCGGCCGAAGCCTGCGACCAGATGCGCGGTTGCCAGCGCCACCCGGTAGAACGAAAAGTCCGCGAACCCTGCGAACATCTCGGCTTCGGGCTGGCGGCCGAGATAGCGCCGGCGCGCCTCCGCGTCCTCGGTGACGGCGGCGTGTCCCATCAGCGAAACCCGCGCCCCCTGCAGCGGATCGCCGTCGCGGCGCTCGTCGAGCATCAGCGAGACCCGCGGATCGGCGAGAATGTTGCGCGTATGGACGGCAAGCCGCGAAATGAGGAGGAGCGGCGAGCCGTCGGCGGCGGTCGCCACGTTGACCAGCGAGCAATACGGATCCCCGGAACCGGCCATCAGGGTCGCAAGCGCGCCTGATCGCGCCTCGCGGAGGAGCTTTTTCGCGGCCGATTTGGGGTCGAAGTCTGGCGTCGGCTCCATGGGCGAATCGTCCTTCTGCGGGTGCCGGAACCGTCTTGTTATGGCTTAACGCGGCCGCGACCGCTAGATTGGGGGCGCTGCGGCGGCCCGAATCAGCGGCCTCGGTCACATTTCGGCCCACGTTTACGGGCTTGAAGACCCTAGAGGAATCGGCTCGCAACCCGCGGACCAACCACGGAAAGTAGGCCATGCCGACCATCGCTCTCGTTGACGACGACCGCAACATCCTCACCTCGGTGTCGATCGCACTGGAGGCGGAGGGTTACCGGATCATGACCTATACGGACGGCGCCTCGGCGCTCGACGGGTTCAAGACCAGCCCGCCCGATCTCGCCATCCTGGACATCAAGATGCCGCGCATGGACGGGATGGAGCTGCTGCGGCGGCTGCGCCAGAAGTCCGATATGCCGGTCATCTTCCTCACCTCCAAGGACGAGGAGATCGACGAGCTGTTCGGGCTCAAGATGGGCGCCGACGACTTCATCCGCAAACCGTTCTCGCAGCGCCTGCTGGTCGAGCGCGTCAAGGCGGTGATGCGGCGCATCAGCGCCAAGGAGGGCACCAGTACCAAGGAGGCGGACGCCAAGGTTCTGGAGCGCGGCCTCCTGCGCATGGACCCCGAACGCCACATCTGCACCTGGAAGACCGAGGCCGTCACCCTGACGGTCACCGAGTTCCTGATCCTCCAGGCGCTGGCGAGCCGGCCGGGCGTGGTCAAGAGCCGCAACGCCCTGATGGATGCCGCCTATGACGACCAGGTCTATGTCGACGACCGCACCATCGACAGCCACATCAAGCGCCTGCGCAAGAAGTTCAAGGCCGTCGACGACGCCTTCGACATGATCGAGACGCTCTATGGCGTCGGCTACCGGTTCAAGGAAGCAGCCTGAGCCGCTGACGAGCCGGCCGGATTGCCGTAGGATGGGTTGAGCGGAACGCGAAACCCATCGCGTTCGACGCCGTCCATGATGGGTTTCGCTTCGCTCAACCCATCCTACGGGACAGGCGCGAGCGGACCAGACAGGGGCGGACGCAACCGGGTGGTCGATCGAACCGCAGAGATGCCGCAGGTCGCTGCCGAGGTGCAAAACCCCGGCGAGGCGGTGGTGCGCGCAGAGCCCGGGGGGTTCATCCGCCGCGCCTGGGACTTCGTCGTCACCCAGAGCTTCTCCAGCCTCACCCGGCGCATCGTGGTGCTCAACGTGGCCGGCCTGTTCGCGCTGGTCATCGGCGTCCTCTACCTGTCGCAGTTCCGCGCCGGCCTGATCGACGCCCGGGTGCAGAGCCTCCTGGTGCAGGGCGAGATCATCGCCAGCGCGATCGCCGCCTCGGCGACGGTGGAGACCGACGCCATCACCATCGACCCGGAAAAGCTCTTGGAGCTGCGGCCCGGCGAGAGCTATGGGCCGAGCGACGAGGCGCTCTCCGTCCTCGAGTTCCCGATCAATCCCGAGCGCGTGGCGCCGGTGCTGCGCCGGCTGGTGACGCCCACCCGGACGCGGGCACGGATCTACGACCGCGACGGCGTGCTGCTGCTCGACAGCCGCAACCTGTACGGCCGCGGCGAGGTGGTGCTGCGCTTCGACCTGCCGCCGCCCAATGTCGAGCGGCCCGGCCTGATCGAGCGCGGCTGGATCGCGCTCAAAACCTGGCTCGAGCGCGGCGACCTGCCGCTCTATCGCGAGCTCGGCGGGGAGAACGGCCGCGGCTACCCGGAGGTCGCCCAGGCGCTCGCCGGACAGAAATGGAGCATGGTGCGGATCAATGACCGCGGCGAGGTGATCGTCTCGGTCGCGGTTCCGGTGCAGCGCTTCCGGGCGGTGCGCGGCGCGCTCCTGCTGTCGACCCAGGGCGGCGACATCGACCAGATGGTCACGGCGGAGCGGCTGGCGGTTTTCAAGGTGTTCATGGTGGCGGCCGCCGTCATGGTGGTGCTGTCGATGCTGCTCGCCGGCACCATTGCGGGTCCGGTGCGCCGCCTCGCCGAGGGCGCCGAACGGGTACGCCGGCGCATCCGCACCCGCGTGGAGATTCCCGACTTCACCGGCAGGAAGGACGAGATCGGCCATCTGTCGGGGGCCTTGCGCGACATGACCAGCGCGCTCTACCGCCGCATCGAGGCGATCGAGAGCTTTGCCGCCGACGTCGCCCACGAGCTGAAGAACCCGCTGACCTCGCTGCGCTCGGCGGTAGAGACGCTGCCGCTCGCCAAGACCGATCACAGCCGGGCCCGGCTGCTCGCAGTGATCGAGCACGACGTGCGCCGCCTCGACCGGCTGATCTCCGACGTCTCCGACGCCAGCCGGCTCGATGCCGAGCTGCAGCGCCAGGAGGTGGCGCCGGTCGACCTGGTGAAGCTGCTCAACACCGTGGTGACGGTCGCCAACGAGGTGCGGCGGGACGACGGCGTCGCGATCACGCTGACCTTCGAGGGCGGCATGCACTCCTTCACGGTGCCGGGACACGATTCGCGGCTCGGCCAGGTGGTGGACAACCTGATCGAGAATGCGCGCTCGTTCTCTGCCCAGGGCGCCACCGTGAGGATCATCTGCCGGCGCCTGAAGAACGCCGTCGAGATCGTCGTCGACGACGACGGCCCCGGGATCCGGGCCGACGCCCTGCAAAAAATCTTCGAACGCTTCTATACCGACCGGCCGGCCCAGGGTTTCGGACAGAATTCCGGGCTCGGCCTGTCGATCTCCAAGCAGATCGTCGAGGCCCATGGCGGGCGCATCCGCGCCGAGAACCGCACCGGCGCCGCCCTCGACGAGGACGGCCTGCCGAAAGTTCTGGGCGCCCGCTTCGTGGTGTGGCTGCCGGCGATGTGATGGCGGCGCTAAGAGCATTTCCCGGAAAAGTGGAGGCCGGTTTTCCCAAAGGAAATGCGACAGGTTCGAATCCAGAGCGCTTTCCGGCCACGACCCATCCGATTTCATGGTCAACCTAGAAGGAGAGCGCTCTGGCGCGACAATTCACGCCTCGGCCGTGCTGGTCGGCGCCCGCGCCGCGCTGATCCGCGGTCCGGCCGGCGCCGGAAAATCCCGGCTCACCTTCGCGCTGATCGAGGCCGCCGCCGCAGGCCGGCTCCCCTTCGCGCGGCTGGTCGGCGACGACCGGGTGCATGTCGAGGCAGCGCACGGGCGCCTGCTGGTCCGCCCGGCCGCGGCGCTCGCCGGCCTCATCGAGATCCGCGGGCTCGGCATCCGGCGCGTCCCGTTCGAGCCGCTCGCCACGGTCGGCCTGGTGATCGATCTGGTCGCCGCGGATGCGGCCCGCCTGCCGTCCCCGGCAGACCGCGAGACCATGCTCGCCAAGGTAGTGCTTCCGCGCCTGGCGGTCGGCGCCGGCAGGGATCCGCTGCTCGTCGTGATTGCTGCGCTGCGCACGTCGGAAACCGCCGCATGACGGCGATTTGCGTCATTGTTGCTGCATTGCGTCAGGACTAAATAGCCGACATGCCTCTTGCGCTCCAGTTCGACTTGGTCATCAATGCGCACCTTTCGTGCGTCGCGACGATCCGCGCCCGCGGGGAGCTCGGATGATCGGCATCGTTCTCGTTACCCACGGGCGGCTCGCCGTCGAGTTCCGCTCAGCGCTGGAGCACGTGGTTGGTCCGCAGACGCAGATCGAGAGCGTGACCATCGGCCCCGACGACGACGTGGAGCGCCGCCGCAACGACATCATCGAGGCGGTCAAGCGGGTCGACACCGGCGAGGGCGTGGCGATCCTCACTGACATGTTCGGCGGGACCCCGTCGAACCTGTCGATCTCGGTGATGAACCGGCCGATGGTCGAGGTGCTGGCCGGCATCAATCTGCCGATGCTGGTCAAGCTCGCCAAGGTGCGCAGCGAGAGCCCGCTGGCCGAGGCGGTGGTCCAGGCGCAGGAAGCCGGACGCAAGTACATCACCATTGCCAGCCGCGTGCTCGCCGGAAAATGACGGAACCCCGAGGACCCGATGACCCGGACGCGAGCGACGCCTCGCCCCGGGCGGTCGTGACGCGGGTGCTCGACATCGTCAACAGCAAGGGGCTTCATGCCCGCGCCTCGGCGCGCTTCGTGCTGACGGTCGAGAAGTTCGATGCCGACGTGAAGGTGACGCGCAACGGCGAGACCGTCGGCGGCAACTCGATCATGGGGCTGATGATGCTCTCGGCCGGGCCCGGCACCTCGATCGTGGTGGAGGCGACCGGCAACCAGGCGCTGCAGGCCGTCGAGGCGCTCGAAACGCTGGTCGCCTCGCGGTTCGGCGAATCCGACTGACGTCGGTCATCCTCGATTCACATAAAGAAATCTTTATGTACCGATTGCCGGTCGGACGGCGCCCTGCTATAGGCACGCCCACGACGCCGCCCGCCCGCGTCCTTGCCGACGCGCGAGGCGGCATTTCCCGCCAAAAACAGGGATTGCCATGACCGCCTCCTCCACGGCCCCGAAGACATCCGCCTCCTCCGACCACGTGGTGAAAGACATCGGGCTCGCCTCGTGGGGCCGCAAGGAGATCGCCATCGCCGAGACCGAGATGCCGGGCCTGATGGCCACGCGCGAGGAATTCGGCCCGACCCAGCCGCTGCGCGGTGCCCGCATCGCCGGCTCGCTGCACATGACGATCCAGACCGCGGTGCTGATCGAGACGCTGACCGCGCTGGGCGCCGACGTGCGCTGGGCATCATGCAACATCTACTCGACCCAGGACCATGCGGCGGCGGCGATCGCGGAGAGCGGCGTTCCGGTGTTCGCCGTCAAGGGCGAGAGTTTGGAGGACTACTGGGACTACACCCACCGGATCTTCGAATGGCAGGACGGCGGCACGCCCAACATGATCCTCGACGACGGCGGCGACGCCACGCTGCTGGTGCATCTCGGCAAGCAGGCGGAGGCCAACCCCTCGGTGCTCAATCATCCGGGCAACGAGGAGGAGGAGGTGCTGTTCGCCGCCATCAAGGCGCGGCTCAAGGCCAGGCCCGGCTGGTACTCGACGCTGGGCAAGAGCATCAAGGGCGTGACCGAGGAGACCACCACCGGCGTGCACCGGCTCTATCAGATGGAGAAGGACGGCCGGCTGCTGTTCCCCGCCATCAACGTCAACGACTCGGTGACCAAATCGAAGTTTGACAATCTCTACGGCTGCCGCGAGAGTCTGGTCGACGGCATCCGCCGCGGCACCGACGTGATGATGGCCGGCAAGGTCGCCATGGTGGCGGGGTTCGGCGACGTGGGAAAAGGCTCGGCGTCCTCGCTGCGCCAGGCCGGGTGCCGGGTGCTGGTCTCGGAGATCGATCCGATCTGCGCGCTGCAGGCCGCCATGGACGGCTACGAGGTCACCACCATGGACGAGGCGGCGAAGCGCGCCGACATCTTCGTCACCGCCACCGGCAATGTCGACGTCATCACGGTGGATCACATGCGCGCCATGAAGGACCGGGCGATCGTCGCCAATATCGGCCACTTCGATTCCGAGATCCAGGTGGCGGGCCTGCGCAACTTCAAGTGGGTCAACGTCAAGCCGCAGGTCGACGAGATCGAGTTCCCGGACGGCAAGCGCATCATCCTGTTGTCGGAGGGCCGGCTGGTCAATCTCGGCAATGCCATGGGCCATCCGAGCTTCGTCATGTCGGCCTCGTTCACCAACCAGACGCTGGCGCAGATCGAGCTGTGGACCCATCAGGGCAAGTATCACAAGAAGGTCTACACGCTGCCGAAGCATCTCGACGAGAAGGTCGCACGGCTGCACCTCGCCAAGATCGGCGTGAAGCTGACCAGGCTCAGCGAGAAGCAGGCGACCTATCTGGGCCTGCCGGCGGACGGCCCGTACAAGTCAGATCAGTACCGGTATTGAGGGCCGGCAACCCGCCGTCCGCCGCTATGCGAGCGCGAAAACGGCGGCGCGCGTCACCACGAAATCGATGCGCCGGTCGGTCAGCGCCTGCAGGCACTCCGCGGGCCGGTTGACGATCGGCTCCTCGTGCACGTTGAAGCTGGTATTGACCAGCACCGGCAGCCCGGTCCGGTCGCGGAAGCCGCGCAGGATGGCGGCGAACAGCGGATTGTCGCGGTCGCGCACGATCTGGGGGCGCGCGGTGCCGTCGACATGGACGACGGCGGGAATGCGCTCACGCCATTCGGGCCGTACCGCGCAGGTGATGGTCATGAAACGCGCCGCATAGCGGTTGACGTCGGTGATCTCAAATATCCGCCCGGCATCCTCCTCAAGCACATAGGGGGCGAACGGCATGAACTCCGAGCGGTCGAGCCGTCGGTTGAGATCGTCGTTGATGTCGTTGTCGGCCGGGCTCGCGATGATGCTGCGCGCGCCCAGCGCGCGCGGGCCGTACTCCATGCGCCCGACATAGATCGCGCCGACTTTTCCGGCGCAGACGAGATCGACCGCGGTCGCGGCCGGGTCGCCGGCGAGCCGCCGGACGCCGGCATCGGCGTCGAGGCAGGCGTTGATCTCCCCATCGTAGTCGCGGCCGAGATAGAGATCGTCGAGACGGCGGCGGTGGCCGAGCCAGGTTGCCATTCCGTCGCGCTCGGCGAGAAAACACAGCGCCGAGCCGACCGCGAGCCCGTCGTCGCTCATCGCCGGATAGATGAAGATCTCGTCGAGCGGCAGGTTCTCCGCCAGCAGGCGGTTGAGCCGCACGTTGGCAAAGAGTCCGCCGGCAAGGCCGAGTCGCCGCATCCCGGTGCGCCGGAGCCACCAGCCGACCGCGGCGAGAATCAAATCCTCGGTCACCTTCTGGATGGACGCCGCGATGGTTTCTCGGCTGTGCCCGCGGCAGATGTCGAGGACGGTTCGTTCCAGCGCCCGCCAGGTGCCAAAATCCGACGCGATGAGGCCGTCGTCGCCGAGGCGGAAATGCCGCGCCAGCGCGTCGGCGAGTTTTGGCTCGCCGCGCGCCGACAGGCCGGTCAGCTTGCCCTCGTGGCGGAACATGCGGAAGCCGCAGGCCGCGGTGGCATGCGCATAGGCGGTGGCGAGGCTGTTGCGAGGAACGGCGCGCGACGTGATCAGGCTGTCGTCACCATAGTGGCAGGCGATACGCCCGCCCGCGAAGCTGCGGATGCTGTAGCTGACATTGTCGCCGACGCCGTCGGCGGTATAGAGCAGCGCCTCGTCCCAGTCGGTATGGAACAGCGCCGCGAGCGCGTGCGCCGCGTGGTGATTGGCGAAGAAGATTCTTGCGTCGGGGCGGAACGCATTGTCGTCGAGGAAACGTTCGGAGCGGAACAGCGCGTGGGGATCGGCGATGCCGGACTGCCAGCTGAGCGTCGGCAGGTCGCGCCGGGTCCGTTCCGTGCCGCGCCAGCGCTGGATCGTGTGGTTGAGGTCCCGAATCAGCGGGTAGCGCAGATATTGCGGCGGATAGCCGCCGCGAACCTGGGTGATCGCGTCGACGTCGCGCCGGGTCCAGCCGGCGATGCGCAGGGTCTCGTCGATGGCGAGCCACGGTACGTTGCCGCCCCAGCCCTTCTCGCGCCTGAGCCGTTCCTCCTGGACGGCGGCAACCAGCCGATAGTCCTCGAAAACCGCGGCGGATGCGTCGTGGTGGCCGGACTGGAACGCCAATATTCGCACGCGCGGGCCCGCATCCCCTGAATGGGTGCACGTTGGTAGCATCGGACGAATCGGCGTGCCAGCCCGGTGGAACCTGCCTCCTTGGGTGGCGCATGTTCCTGGCCGGCGAACCGGTATCCACTTCGCCGGAACATGACTCCTTGCTGGCGCATGTTCTTGTCGGCGAACCGGCGTCCACTTCGCCGGAACATGACTCCTTGATGGCGCATGTTCTTGTCGGCGAACCGGCGTCCACTTCGCCGGAACATGCGCTATGGGCCGCCCGGCGCGACGATGACGATCAGGTAGCGTTCCGGCTTGTCGGGAACGCCGAAGAAGCTGCGCGACAGCTCGACCTCCAGCCGTCGCGCGACCGTCCGGCGGGCGACGAAGGCCTCGACCGCCCGCAGGCAGAAGGCCTCCTCGACCGGACAGGCGAGCGCGATCCCGTCGCGGCCGATGCGCGCGTCGTCGGCCCACGGGGTTTCCGCCGGACCGACGACATCCAGAGTCGACGGACGGTCGGGCAGATAGAACACGACGCCGTTGACGATGTTGGTGTAGCTGCCGACCAGGCGCAGCGGCCGCGCCGTGGTCGCGTGCCAGGCACGGTCGATCGCCTGCGCCAGCAGCCGATAATGGGTGGCGTGGTTGGGCACGCCGTTGCGGTGGATCACGTAGGCGATGGCCGGGGCGGCGAGCGTGGCGACCACCGGCAGCGCCACGGCGAGCGCCAGCAGGCGCACCAGGGCGATGCGCGGCACCACGACCGCCGGCGAGGACAGGAGCACGACCGGTAGCAGGGTGAGCGCCGGCATCGCCCACAGCGACACGATGGTGGCGCCGGCGGCGATCGCCGCGACGGTCGCCACCAGCAAGGGCAGCCAGAACGCCGTCACCACCAGCCGGCGGTCGAAGGCTTTCGGCCACAGCGTGTCGGCAATCGCCGACGGGCTCGGCCGCGCCATGATCATCACCAGGGCGGCAGGCACTGCCATGTAGCCGACGACGCCGCCGAGAAAGCCGAGCGCGGCCGCCACGACCGTCCACCGGCCCGCACCCCCATGCGAGGACAGCGCATAGCCGAAGGGCGAAAAGTCGTTGGCCACCAGCCAGGCGACGTGCGGGCCGAGCACCAGCGCCCCGGCCGCCATGGTCAGCCAGGGCGCCGGAGAGGCGAAATAGGCGCGCCGCCGCGGATCGATCAGGGCGGCGAGGCCGAGCCCGGCCACCAGCACGATCGACCAGTACTTGCCGTACATGGCGAGCGCCGCAAGAACCCCGGCGAGCGCCGCGGCGCCGGGCCTGCGGGTCTCGACCGAGCGCAGAAAGAACAGGGTGGTCAGCGCCCACAGCGGGATCAGCACGCTGTTGGCGTTGAACTTGAGGGCATGGAAATTATAGAACGGCACCAGCGTCATCAGCGCCAGGGCGGCGACCCGCTTGTCCCCGCCGAGATACCGCCCCGACACGATCCAGACGACCCACAGCCCCGCCGTCGCCACCACCATGGCGAGCAGGTAGAAGGCCCAGTCGGCGAGCGGGAAGACGGCGAACCAGGCGCCGGCGAGCCAGGCGGAGAGCGGCGGGTGTTTTGGCGTGCCCAGCGCCGGCTCGCGGGACCAGGCGATCGCCTCGCCCATGTCGAAATGGATGTCCTGGCTGCCCTTGGCGATGAACCCGTAGAGCGTCCATAGCGTCGAATAGGCGATCAGCACGAATGCGGTGGCGCGATCGCGCCGGCGCGGATCGGTCAGCGCATCGGCCAGCCGTTCGAGCGGCGCCCGAGCGGAGCCGATGATGGCGGCGAGGGTCATGGCAGGGGCGATGGCAGAGTTTTTGCTCCGCCACAACGGCATGATGCCGCGATGGCGCCGGTATGCGGCCTCTTCATCGCCGGGCGCGATGGTGATATTCCTGGCGGCAGCCGGCCGAGCCGCCGAATCGAGACGCCCAGACGAGCGAGCAGATGTGCCGTTGGATCGCCTATCAGGGAGAGACGATTGCGCTGGAGCACTATGTGACGGCGCCCGCCCACTCGCTCATCCAGCAGAGCATCCGGGCGCTGGAGACGACCGCGAGCACCAACGGCGACGGTTTCGGGCTCGGCTGGTACGGCGAGCACGGCGAGCCGGGGCTCTACCGGGAGGTCCGTCCGGCCTGGTCCGACGAGAATCTCCGGCATCTCTGCCGCCACATCCAGTCGCACCTGTTCTTCGCCCATGTGCGGCATTCGACCGGCACCGCGACCACGCGGCCCAACTGCCACCCGTTTGCGCACGGGCGCTGGCTCTACATGCACAACGGCCAGATCGGCGACTGGTCGCTGGTGCGCCGCCGGGTCGAGGCGATGATCCCCGACCCGTTCTACGCCTCGCGCATCGGCACCACGGATTCCGAAGCGGTATTCTTGGCCATCCTCGGCGCCGGCGGCGAGACCGATCCGGCCGGGGCGACCATCCGGACGCTCGCCACCCTGACCGACATCGTACGCCAGAGCGGGACGACGTCGCCGCTGCGGTTCACCGCGGCGCTCTCCGACGGCCGCGACCTCTACGCCTTCCGCTACGCCAACAATGAAACCGCCAACACGCTGTACTACCGCGAGGCGGGCAGCAACGTGGTGGTGGTGTCCGAGCCGCTCGACCGCGAGCCGGCGAACTGGAAGCCGGTGCCGCCGAGCCACCTGATCGTCGCCCGCCGCGGCAAGCCGGTGGAGATGCGCTCGTTTGCGGATTTCGCCTCGATCGCCGCCGAGTAACGCTATCTCGCTGGACCCGGCCGACCGGGGCGCGGTGCCGACTGGACGGCTGGTGCCGGTTGCGCGGCTTGCCCCGGATGGCAGCTGATCGTGCCGATCGTGGTCGCCCCATATTGCACGTAGCCGGACGGCGTCGGCGGCGAGTGCGGCGCGCTGATCGGCAGGTAGATGTAGCAGATCGTCCCGTCGACCGGATCGCGCCAGCGCTGGATGACGGTGTCCTGCAGCGGCCCGGCGAACTGCCGCTCGAGCTCCATGCGCGGCAGCTTGTCCCAGGTGGTTTGCTGCGCCAGCGCCGGTCCCGAAAGACACGCCAAGGCCAGCGCGACGGACGATCTCCTCATTGGGTCATTGGCTCCGTGGTTTCCCGCAGGTCCCTGCAGGATTCGATCAGAACTCCACAGAGACACCGGTCCGGGCAACATTCAAGCCGCCCGAATTGGCAAAGCTGCCGTGCACGATGACCGGAAGCACGGTGTCGAGGTTGAGGCGGTGCGCCAGCGCAACGCCGACGCCGGTCTGTCCCTGGAAGAACCCGGTGTTGAGCGACAGCGTGGTGCGGCCCGGCGCCGAGGGGGTCGTGGCGACGGCAAGCGCGGCGGTCGCCGCAATGCCGCGGCGCGCCTCGATCTGGTTCTGGCCGACCTCGCCCTGGAGGCCGGCGATCTGACTCTGCAGACCGCCGATCTGACCCTGCAACGCTCCGATCTGGGACTGGACGCCGCTGGCGATGCTCGAGAGCTGCCCGACGGTGGCCGCGTCGGTGGGCGCGATCCCGGCCGCCACGTTGGTGATGCGCCGCTCGTTGCCGGCCGAGCCGACCGAGACCGTGTTGGCCTGGTTGGCGACCGATCCCGCCCCGACCGCCACCGAGCCGGGAGCCGACGCGCTTGAACCGGGGCCGATCGCGGTGGCGACGACGCCCGTTGCGACCGCGCCGTTGCCGAAGGAAGCCCCGCCGTTCGACGCGAACGAGCCCGCGCCCACCGCTACCGACCCGGTCGCGGTGGCTCCGGTGCCGATCGCGATGGCGTTGGTTCCGGTCGAGGCGGCGCCAAAACCCATCGCGATGGCGCCCGGCTGGGTCGCCTGCGAGTTCGTCCCGATCGCGATGGCGCTGGCGCCACCCGCCTGCGCGTTCGCTCCCATCGCCATCGCGTCGGTGCCGGTCGCCGCGGCGCCCGGTCCACCGCTGTTGCTCTGGTAATATTTGGTCCCGTTGGTGTTGATCGTGGTCACCGTGGTGTCCAGGGCGCCGAAGGCATTGCCGATGTCGGTATAATTGTTGCCCTGGATGGTGTAGGTCGGGCCGGTGAACACGCCGTTGCCGTCGAGCCCGGCGCCGCCGCCGAACACCGAGGCGAGGCGCTGGTTGGTGGTCGCGATGTTGGTGGTGTTGGTCGCAATATTGTTGGTGTTGGTGGTCACCTGGGTGTCCAGCGCCGTGAAGGCGCTGCCCACATTGTTGTAGTTGTTGCCTTGAATATTGTAGGTCGGCGCCGTGAGCTGGCCGTTGCCGTCGAGCCCGGCCCCGCCGCCGAACGCATTCGCCACCCGCTGATTGGCGGTGAACAGCTGGTCACCGGTGATCGCGTCGTGCGAGCCGGATCCGATCACCCCGTTCGCCACATTGACGATCTTGCGCTCGCTGCCGGCCGCTCCGACCGACACCGTGTTGTCCACGTCGGCGACCGAGCCGGCGCCGAGCGCGACGGCATTGTTGCCGGTGGCGCTCGACCCTTGGCCGAGCGCGACCGAGTTCGTGCCGGTCACCGTGATGGAATTGCCGAGCGCCACGGCGTTGGTGGCGTTGATGGTGTTGGAATTGCCGACGATCGCAGCACCGGTGGAGGTCGCCGTGCTCGCCAGCACGTTGTTGTTGCCGACGATCGACGAGTTGGCGGCGCTGAACGCGCTGGCGACGCTATTGTTCGAGCCGACCGCCTGGATGTTGTCGCCCCAGCCGGCCTGGTTGGTGCCGTTCACGGTATTGTTGTCGCCGAACACGAACGTGCCGTTGCCGTTGACGGTGTTGGGATCGCCGATGGCGAACGTGCCGTTGCCGTTCACCACCTGACCGGTGCCAAAGGCACCGCTGTTGTTGCCGGTGACCGAGTTCCCCGCACCGACCGCGATGCTGCTGCTCCCGGTGACGGCGCTGTTGAAGCCGAACGCCACGCTGTTCGCGCTGCCGGCGTTGATGCGCGACTGGTTGCCGATCGCGATGCCGTTTGCGGCCGTCGCGTTGACGAAGGCGCCGTTGCCGGCGCCGGCAGCGCTGTTGCCGCCGATGGCGATCGAATTGTCGCCGAGTGCCTGGGCCTGCGAACCGAAGGCCGTGCTGTAACCGCCGGCTGCCTGGGCGTTGTTGCCGACAGCTGCGCTGCCCGTACCTGACGCATTGCTGCCATTGCCCAAGGCCGAACTGAAATCGCCGGTCGCCGAGCTGCTTTCGCCGAACGCCGAGCTGCTTGCGCCGAAGGCATGACTGAAATCGCCATACGCAGAGCTGCCGAATGCGGTCGCCTGGCTGCTGTGACCAAACGCTGAGCTTTGTTGTGCGCTCGCCACACTGCTGGCGCCGAAGGCCGAACTGCCGTCGCCGCTCGCGGTGCTGAGGTCGCCCGCAGCGGTGCTGCTGGCCCCGCTCGCGGTGGTGAAATCGCCAAGTGCAGTGCTGAACTGGCCTGTCGCACTGCTGTTTTCACCAAATGCCGAACTCTCGCTGCCGATAGCTCTGGCGGTGTCTCCCACGGCGGTGTTGTTGAACCCGCTGCCGCCACTCACGCCGGCAACACTGCCGGCACCCATTGCGACGTCGCCGGCATTGAAGCCTCGGGCCCCAAAGGTGGTGACGTTATCGCCTCCGCCGATGGCCACCGAGTTGGCACCGATCGCCTGGGCTTGCGACCCCAGCGACGCGCCGTAGCTGCCACCCGCTCCTGCGTTCTGTCCGATCGCCACCGCGCTGACGCCGACCGACGTGATCGCGTTGCCGATGACGACCGTATTGGTGTTATTCACGGTGTTTCCGGATCCCATGATGGAGGAGCCGGCCGCGCTCGCGGTCGAAGCAACCGTGTTGTTCGAGCCCGTCAGTTGAATGTTGTCGCCCCAGCCGGCCTGGTTGGTGCCGTTCACGGTATTGTTGTCGCCCAGCACGAAGGTACCATTGCCGTTGACGGTGTTGGGATCGCCGATGGCGAGCGTGCCGTTGCCGTTGACCACTTGGCCGGTGCCGAACGCGCCGCTGCCGGTGCCGGTCACCGAATTGCCGGCGCCAACCGCGACGCTGGTCGTGCCGCTGACCTGGCTGTTGAAGCCGAGGGCGGTCGCACCGCTGCCCGCCGCATTGGCGCCGCTGCCGAGAGCGGAGGCGTTCTGCGCGTTGGCCTTGGCATTGATGCCGACCGCGGTTGCATTGGTCTGGCCGGCCGCCGCGGTGCCTGCTTGAGCGCCGGAGCCGATTGCGGTCGTGCCCGCATTGGTGGTGGGGCTCACGACCGCGAGCCCGCCGGCGAGTGCATTGACCCCGAGCGCGACGCTGCCGCTGCCGGTCGCCATCACGTCGGTGCCCATGGCGATGCTTTCAACCCCGGTGGCCCGACCGCCCTGGTTGCCTGTCGCGACCGTGCCGCCCCCGATGCTGATCGCACCGGTGCCGGTGGCCCGGGCGAATCCGGCGCCGGCGAGCGCGACTGAACCGGTTCCGGAAGCGGTGGCGCCATTGCCCAGGGCTACGGCGAACTGACCCGAGGCGCCGGATCCTGTGCCGACGACCATGCTGCCACTGCCCGATGCAGTGGACTGGACGCCGATGGCGATCGCAGCGTCACCAGTCGCCTGGGCGCCCCCGCCGAACTCGGCGAACCGCCGATCGCAACCGCGCCGGTGGTCGTGGCCAATGTATTGTCCCCGATCGCCGTGCTGTAGTTTCCCGACGCCGTCGCGAGCTGGAAGGCCGACTGTCCACCCCGGACGCATTTCCGGCGGCGAGCGCGAGGGAACCGCCACCGGAAGCGTTGGAGCCCGTGCCGATTGCGATCGCAAGGGCTCCTCCGGCTTGGGCGGCGGCGGCATTGCTGCTGCTGGCTGCGATCGATGCTGTACCGGTGGCGTTTCCGTTGTTTGTCGCCCCGGCGCCTCCGTAGCTGACGCCGTCCTCGTCGGCCCGCGTGAGGTCGACACCGACGCCCAGCGCCACGGCCGAACAGGCGCACAACAAGGCCAAGCGCTTCCGGCGCACCGTGATCGCCATCATGCCCCTCCGAAGGGCTCCGCCGCTTCCGGCGCAGATGGTCTGCGCGGCCGCCGGAGCGGCCCCGAGAGCAGCCGCCATCAAGGCAAGCAAGGCAATCGATCGGATCGTGCCGGCAGTTGCGAAAGCCAGAACCCGCGTCATGACGCCCCCCTTCTCCGCATAAACGGAGTACGTAGATTGCCTGACCCTAACTTATCCACAGCTCGGCGGTCCAAGTTCCACGGCCGGCCGGGCACACAGGTGGGCCGATTGTGCTTGCGGTGTGGCGCCGGGGACACGTCGGATGACATGCGGCGGCCCAGGAGGAAAGACGTGCGAACAGGTGTCGATCCTCGAAACGATCGCCCACATGCGCTGGTTGTTGGCAGGCGGGACCATGCAATCTTGCCGTTGAGGGCGCCCGATGGTAAGGCCCCGCCATGACGGCGGTCCCCATCGAGAACATCCGCAATTTCGCCATCGTGGCGCATATCGACCACGGCAAATCGACGCTGGCCGACCGGCTGATCCAGCTCACCGGCGGGCTGACTGCCCGCGAGATGGTCGAGCAGGTGCTCGACTCGATGGATATCGAGCGCGAGCGCGGCATCACCATCAAAGCGCAGACGGTGCGGCTCAACTACCGGGCGCGCGACGGCAAGGACTACATCCTCAACCTGATCGACACGCCCGGCCACGTGGATTTCGCCTACGAGGTCAACCGCAGCCTCGCCGCCTGCGAGGGCTCGCTGCTGGTGGTCGACGCCAGCCAGGGCGTCGAGGCGCAGACGCTCGCCAACGTCTACCAGGCGATCGACAACGGCCACGAGATCGTGCCGGTGCTCAACAAGATCGACCTGCCGGCCGCCGAGCCCGCCAAGGTCAAGCAGCAGATCGAGGACGTGATCGGCCTCGACGCCTCGAACGCGGTGGAGATTTCCGCCAAGACCGGGCTCAACATCGAGGAGGTGCTGGAGGCCATCGTCACCCGCCTGCCGCCGCCCAAGGGCGACCTCGGGGCGACGCTGAAGGCGCTGCTGGTCGACAGCTGGTACGACGCCTATCTGGGCGTCGTCGTGCTGGTGCGCATCGTCGACGGCACGCTGCGGAAGCATCAGCGCATCCGCATGATGGGAACGCACGCGGCCTACGAGGTCGACCGCATCGGCGTGTTCACCCCGAAGCTGACGGACTCCGAGACGCTGGGCCCCGGCGAGATCGGCTTCCTGACCGCCTCGATCAAGGACGTGGCCGACACAAGGGTCGGCGACACCATCACCGACGACCGCAAGCCGGTGGCGGAAATGCTTCCGGGCTTCCGGCCGTCGATCCCGGTGGTGTTCTGCGGGCTGTTCCCGGTCGATGCCGCCGACTTCGAGACGCTGCGCGCCGCCATGGGCAAGCTGCGGCTCAACGATGCGAGCTTCTCCTACGAGATGGAGACGTCGGCGGCGCTCGGCTTCGGCTTCCGCTGCGGCTTTCTCGGGCTGCTGCATCTGGAGATCATCCAGGAGCGGCTGGAGCGCGAGTTCGATCTCGACCTGATCGCGACCGCGCCGTCGGTGATCTACAAGATGCGGCTGACCGACGGCCGGGAGATCGAGATCCACAATCCGGTCGACATGCCCGACGTGGTGAAGATCGCCGAGATCCAGGAGCCGTGGATCCGCGCCACCATCCTCACCCCGGACGACTATCTGGGCAGCGTGCTGAAACTCTGCCAGGACCGCCGCGGCGCGCAGGTCGACCTCAACTATGTCGGCAGCCGCGCCATGGTGATCTACGACCTGCCGCTCAACGAGGTGGTGTTCGATTTCTACGACCGGCTGAAGTCGGTGTCGAAGGGCTATGCGTCGTTCGACTATCACCTGACCGACTACAAGCCGGCCGACCTCGTCAAGATGCAGATCCTGGTCAATGCCGAGGCGGTCGACGCGCTGTCCATGCTGGTGCACCGCGCCCGCGCCGAAGGCCGCGGCCGCGCCATGGTGGAGAAGCTGAAAGAGCTGATCCCGCCGCACATGTTCCAGATCCCGATCCAGGCGGCGATCGGCGGCAAAAGTCGTGGCCCGCGAGACGGTGCGCGCGCTGCGCAAGGACGTCACCGCGAAATGCTACGGCGGCGACGCCACCCGCAAGCGAAAACTCCTCGACAAGCAGAAGGAGGGCAAGAAGCGCATGCGCCAGTTCGGCAAGGTCGACATCCCGCAGGAGGCGTTCATCGCCGCGCTGAAGGTCGACGTGTAGGGCGGATTACGCGGCCCGCGGGTCGGCGATTTTACCCCGGACAGGCGCCACGCAATCCATCGTTCGCGGCACGGCCGGGGTTACGACTGCTGGCTTTCACTCAGCTGCGTCTCCGCACGGTCGCAGTTCTCCCGCCCGGCGCATCTCCTCGTGAAGGGCGATCGGGTCGTAATCAAAGCCGTTCGGCCAGGTCAACGCACCGCCTTCGACAAAGACGCGCCGGAAGTAGGCCTTGTCCCTGAGCGGCTCGACCATGGGACCGCTTTCCCTCGCCAGAAACTCAAAATCCCTCTCTCCCGCCTGGTCATCGGAAAACTCGACCATGAGACGGTAATCGCCGAGGTATTGCGCCTTACGCACCTTAATCATGGGTTACCGCAGCGAAACGTTCGCGGCAGATCGCGGCGCAGGGGCGCCGTAACCCACCCTACAAGTTCAGCTTCGCCAGGCCGGCACGAAGATCGGCGGCGCGGGCTTGGAGACGTGCTGCCTGACCTGTCGCTTGTGCCGCCTCGGATGCTCGGCTCTGGCCATCGCCTTCGATACCCGCGGCGACGCCGTCACCAGGATGGCGGTGCGGTCGCGGCCGCGCTGCTCGACCAGGGCGTACAAGGTCGCGGCGTTCTTCGGGTGCAGCCGCACGCAGCCGTGCGAGGCCGGCGAGCCGAGCGCCCCGGTGGCGAAGCTGCCGTGGATCGCCCAGCCCTCGTGGAAGAAGATCGAATGCGGCATCGGCGACATGTGGTATTTGCGGGAATACCACATGCGGGCCATCATCTCCGGGCGATAGGTGCCGTTCGGCGTGACGTAGCCGCCGGCGGCAGTCGACACCGGCCATGTATACTTGGTCTCGCCGTCGACCGAGACCGACATGCGCTGGGTGGTCTTGTCGACCTCGACGACGACGTCGGCGATGATGATATTGGCGCGGGCGGCCGGCGCGGCGCAGCCAAAAGCGGCAGCGAGCGCGAACGCCGCAGCAAGACGACGCATGATCACATTTCCCCCGAGCGAGCCCGAACGGCATTCTCGTTAAATCGCGTAAAGAAACCATTCCCGAGCCGCCCGTCCTTGTAAAGGCGCCGGCGTGTGAACCATGCAAGATGGTTGACGACCGTGGCTTGGCGGCAACGGTCGCCCGGGGCATGGTGAAGCTTTCCGGCGCGAATCGCGCCCAAGAAATCAAGCGGAGTTTTGTCAATGATTCATCGGATCGCGTTGATCGTCGCGCTCGCGCTTCCCGCCGGAAGCGCGGCCGCCCAGGATCGCGGCACCCTGCACCCCGTGGCGCTGCCGCCGCTCGCCCGTCCGGAAGATCCGGCCAACCCCGCCAAGGAGGTCTCGGCGCGCAAGACGAGCCCCGCCCCGATGGCGGCGCGCGCCATCGGCACCTACATCCGCGGCTGCCTCGCCGGCGGCACGGCGCTGCCGATCAACGGGCGAACCTGGCAGGTGATGCGGCTGTCGCGCAACCGCAACTGGGGGCATCCGCAGCTGATCGCGTTCCTCGAGCGCCTCGCCGACAAGGTGCCGAAGGTGGCGGGCTGGGCGGGGCTCCTGGTCGGCGACATCGCGCAGCCGCGCGGCGCCCCGATGCTCACCGGCCATACCAGCCATCAGATCGGGCTCGATGCCGACATCTGGCTCACCCCGATGCCGAGCCGCGAACTCACCCGCGAGGAGCGCGAGGAGATGTCGGCCGTCAAGGTGGTGGCCGACGACAAGCTCGACGTCGATCCGACGAAGTGGACCCCCGGGCACACCGCCGTGATCAAGGCGGCCGCGCAGGATCCCGTGGTTGAGCGCATCTTCGTCAATGCGGCGATCAAGAAGGCGCTGTGCCGCGAGGCGGGGACGGACCGGGCCTGGCTCGCCAAGGTGCGGCCGTGGTGGGGCCACGACTTCCATTTTCACGTGCGCATGCGCTGCCCCGCCGACAGCCCGGAATGCCACGGCCAGCCGCCGGTGCTGCCGGGCGACGGGTGCGGCGCCGAGCTCGCCTTCTGGTTCAAGGATTCCGTGCTCCACCCGAAGCCGTCGCCACCCTCGAAGCCGAAGCCGCCGATCAAGGTGGCCGACCTGCCGCCGGCCTGCCGCCAGGTGCTGATGGCGCCGTAGCATCGACCGGCGCTCCGCCGGACCTACAGCCGTTCCCGGCCGAATTGAATCGCACCTGAAACTGCCTCGGCCGGAAACGGCCGTAGAACTCTTGCTTTGCGCATGTTCTTGTCGGGCGAACCGGTATCCACTTCGCCGGAACATGACTCCTTGCTGGCGCATGTTCTTGTCGGCGAAACCGGTATCCACTTCGCCGGAACATGCCTTATGCGGCGAATTCCTCCCGCGCGGCGTGCTTGCCCTCGACCGTCGGCGGCGCGGCGGTCTCGGCGTTGGGGTGGACGGCGAAGGTGTTGCGGCCGGTGGCCTTGGCCGAATAGAGGGCATTGTCTGCCGCCGCGACCAGCGAAACGGAGGTCGCCGACGGCCGCGCCGGCAGGCAGCACGCCACCCCGGCGCTCAGCGTAACGATGCCGTAAGAGCTGCCGGCGTGCGGCATCGCCAGCGACCTGACGGCATCTTGCATGTCCTGTGCCAATCGGACGGCGCCCTCAACATCGGTTCCCGGGAGCAGAACCGCGATCTCCTCGCCGCCGTAGCGCGCCGCCATGTCGCCCGGCCGCCGCAGCGCGCGCTCGACCGCGGCGCTGACCGCCAGCAGGCAGGCATCGCCCGCCGGATGACCGTAGCGATCATTGAAGCTCTTGAAGAGATCGAGATCCGCCATGATCAGCGACAGCGGCTGGCCGGTGCGCCTCGCGCGGCGGAACTCGAGCTCCATCGCCTCGTTGAAGCAGCGGCGATTTGCGAGCCCGGTGAGGGCGTCGCGCAATGCCTGCATCCGCGTCGCCCGGTTCGCCTGGTCCAGCCGGTAGCCCAGGAAGCCGACGACGACGAGAATGCCCAGCACGATGGCGCCGTGGTTGCGCAGCTGGCCACGCCATTCACGCAGAACCTCGCTGCTGTCCTGGGCGACCAGCGCCAGCATGGGATAGCGCGACAGATGAATGTACGATCCGACCCGACGGACGTGGTCGGTCGGCGACAGATATTCGAGCTGCTCCTGAGACCGGGCGAGGGTCTCCAGCTCGCCCTCGCCGAACGATTCCGGACTGCGGGCGAGCAGCATGCCGTTGTCCGACACCAGGCTGATCAAGCCTCCGGACTTGGCGCGGACCGACTCGAACAGCTTGCGGAAGAAGTCCATCGACACGCTGGTGACGACGACGCCGGCAAAGCTGCCGTCGCGCGCGTTGATCCGCCGCGACACGGTGATGTTGAGCGATCCGTCGACCTTGCTGCGCACGGGAAGCCCCAGGAACACGTCGCGGGTGTCGTGGGTGCTGAGGAAACGAAAATAGTCCCGCTCGCGGTAGTTCATGCCGACGGGATGGGGCACCAAAGACTTGACGATGGCATTTCCGTCGCGGTCGGTAATGCCCATCTCGTGGATCGCCGGAAGCGCCGCGGCGAGCGACGTCATCAACCCGTAGAGACGCTGCAGGGTCTCAGGCGTCGCGCCTTCGATCTCGACGCGTTGCACCAGGCTCGCCACCACGGTGTCGGCGGTCTTGAGCGTCGTCTCGATCTGCTGCGAAACCGATTCGGCGAGGCTTGCCGTCACGATCCGGGCGTTGCGCAGGCTGACCTCGCGCGCATGCCACATCTGCCACGCCTCGATGCCGATCAGCGCGGCGCCAACGCAGAGCGCGAAGGCGATCGTCCAGCTGAGCCAGGACGAGCGCAGCGGCGCCGATCCCGTCCGAGGCCACGCCGACCAGGCTGCCGAGGTCTGCAGGCTCATTGCGCTGCTCGTTCATCGGCGCCTGATCAACCACGAGGGGACGCCGCATGCCCGAGGGCGACGCTAGATCAAATATCTCTGGGGTCGGTTACCGCGACCGGTAAAAAGGCTCTGTAGTTCTGCGGATGCGGCGACCGCGGATCGTGCCGGCCGCAGCCTCTGCCACATCAGATTTGGAACGGGTCCTGGATCGTCGCGTGGCGTATTTCCTATCGGTGCATCGCGATCCACACGGCCCCGGCCATCGCTGCCGCCGCCGTTCCGACCCGATGTCCGAACGTTTGGTCCGAAAGAATGAATTAACCTAATGGCAAAACTCTCGCGCATATCCCGACGACAATCGACGGGACCTGCGCGAGAAGCAATCGGCGACCTGCCGCTCAGGACCTGACCGGGATGACGCGGGTCACCTCGACCGTCGTGGCGCCCGAGCCGCAGGTCACCACCATCGAGGCACCTTCCTCGCTGTCGATCGCCGCACTCTGCCCGGGGGCGATGGCGACCTTGAGGCGGGCGGCCGAGGTCGGACGCGCCTGATCGGGATCGACCACTTCGGCGATCATGAGGACGAGCTGGCACTTGCCGTCGACGGTCTGGAAGAATCCAACCGCGCGCTTCGACCCGAGCTCATAGCTGATCGCCTGGGTCGGGCGAAAAGTCTCGGTGGGGCTCAGTCGCGCAATGGCGGCGCTCGCACCGGCAATGACGACCAGGGAGGCGGCACCGAGCGCAATGGCGGTCCGCCGCCGAACGGCTGAAGTCAGCATGGTCTTCCCTCGTGTTGGGTTGGAACGTCAAGGCGGGCCAGGACCGATCGACCGAGCCGCGACACCTGGCGTATGTCGCAGGCAGCCGCGCAAAGGTTCGACCGGCGGACGCAAATTTTTTCGGCTGCTCCGATTACTGATTGCCGATACCTGACTCCTGAACCGGCGCGACGTCGAGGCGGGCGACGATGCCGGCGAGGTCCGGGCGCGGCGGCGGATAATAGGCCATCACCAGCGGGTCGTGGCCGGGCACGATATGCTGCGGGCTCGGCGCCTGGCGGCTGAGCGCGTCGAAACCCTCGAGCATCGACCCGACGTGGAACGCCGTGGTGAACGGCCGGCCGCTGTTCATGTTCTCGTAGAAATGCGTGACGTCGGAGGCGACGACGACGAAGCCGCGGCTTGTATGGACGCGGACGAACTGCAGCCCGGCGGAATGCCCGCCGACCGCATGCAGCGTGACGCCGGGCGCCAGCTCGGCCGGCCCGTTGTGGAACACGACGCGCTGCGCGAAGTTGAGGCGCACGATGCCGACCACGTCGTCCACCTCGAAAGAATGGGCAAGCCGGGGAAACCGCATGTAACGGCCGGTCGCATAGGCGAGCTCGGGCTCCTGCAGATGGAACCGGGCGACCGGAAATTTGTGAAAATTGCCGACATGGTCGTAGTGCATGTGGGTGAGGATGACGTCGCGCACCTCGCCGGCGTCGACGCCGATCAATTTCAGCGCCTCCACCGGGCAGCGCAGAAAAGTCCGGCCGCGCTTGCCGGCGACTTCTGCGGTGAAGCCGGCATCGATCACGAAGGTGCGCTCGGGGCCGACCGCAACCCAGAGAAAATAATCCATCGGCATCGGCCCGTCGTGCGGATCGCCGCCGATGAAATGATCCGCGCGCCTGGCATCGCGCGTCGCGTAGCGGATCGCATAGAGCTCGTAGTCGGGTAGATCTGCGGTCACAAGCGACCTCGCATTGCCGGAACGCATGGCTGGCCGGTCACCAGGGCGGCCGGCGTCGTTGTAGGCTCCCGCACTCTGCGTGGCCATTGTGCTGGTGGAGAACGAGAAGCCGGCGTGAGATGATAGCCGCGACAAACGACGACACAAGGGGAGGAAAACTTGCTCATCGGATTCATCGGCCTGGGCACCATGGGCGCCCGCATGGCGGCAAATCTGCAGAAGGCCGGCTACCGGCTGATCGTCAACGATCTGCGCCGGGAGGCGGCGGCCCCGTCGATCGGGGCCGGCGCGGTCTGGGCCGCCACGCCGCGGGAGCTGGCGGCCGAGGCTGACGTCATCTTCACGTCGCTGCCGGAGCCGCCGGACGTCGAGGCGGTGTGCCTCGGGCCGAATGGCCTGGTGGCGGGGATCAAAGCAAATGCCGCGTGCTTCGACCTGTCGACCAACTCGCCGATGATGGTGAAGAAGCTCGCGGCGGCGTTCGCCGAAAAATGCGCCCACCTGCTCGATGCGCCGGTCAGCGGCGGCCCGCAGGGCGCGGCGAGCCGCAGGCTCGCCATCTGGGTCGGCGGCGACCAGCAGGTGTTCGAGCGATTCAAGCAGGTGCTGGACGCGATCGGCGACCAGGCGCGCTACATCGGGCCGCTCGGCACCGCCACCATCGCCAAGCTGGTGCACAACCTCTCGGGCTACGCCATCACCTGCGCGCTCGCCGAGACTTTTGCGATGGGGGTGAAGGCGGGCGTCGAGCCGCTGGCGCTGTGGCAGGCGGTGCGCCAGGGCGCCGGAGGCCGGCGTTTCACCTTCGACGGGCTGCTCGACCAGTTCCTGCCGGGAAAATACGATCCGCCCGCCTTCGCGCTGAAGCTCGCCCACAAGGACGTCTCGCTCGCCACCGCGCTCGGCCGCGAGCTCGGCGTGCCAATGCGGATCGCCAACCTGACGCTCGCCGAGATGACCGAGGCGCTCAACCGCGGCTGGGGCGGCCGCGACTCGCGCTCGGTGATGCTGCTGCAGCAGGAGCGCGCCGGCGTCGAGATCGCGGTCGATCCCGAACGTCTGCGCCAGGCGGTCGCCGCGCTCGCCGCGGACGCTGGCAAGAAGACCTGATCAGCGAAGGGACGTCACCAGCATGGCCAATGCGGCGAGCGCCATGGCGGCGGTCGCCGCCCAGCCGACGCAGCGGAGCGCGCCGGTCACCGGAAATCTTCCCATGATCTTCCGGTTTCCGGCGATCAGCATCATGATCACCATGACGGGGACCGATACCACCCCGTTGATCACCGCGCTCCAGAACAGCGCCTTGATCGGGCTGAAGCCCATGAAATTCAGGGCGGCCCCGATCATCGTGGCAAGCGCGATGGTGGCGTAGAAACCCTTGGCGCGTCCCGGCCGCCGGTCGAGACCGACCGGCCATCTGAAGGCCTCGCCGAGCGCATATCCGGCCGAGCCGGCGAGGACCGGCACCGCCAGCAGGCCGGTTCCCATGATGCCGAGGGCGAACACCATCGAGGCGAACGGCCCGGCCACCGGCTCGAGCGCCTTGGCGGCCTCCGCCGAGGTCTGGATGTCGGTGACGCCGCCGGCGTGAAGGGTCGCGGCCGTCGTGATGATGATGGCGAGCGCCACCAGGTTGGAGAACGCCATCCCCAGCCAGGTGTCGATGCGGATACGCTCGACGGCGGCGGGAAACTGTTGCGGCGCTTTCCTCAAGGTCTCGCGGTTCGGACTGGCGCGCAGATCCTCGACTTCCTGGGAAGCCTGCCAGAAGAACAGGTACGGGCTGATCGTAGTGCCGAGGATCGCCACCACCATGGTCCAGAAGGCGACATCCGACGACAGCGTCGGGATGAACAGGCCGCGGGCGACCTCGGCCCACGGCACGTTCACCGTCATCACCGTGGCGAAGTACGAGAACAGCGCCAGGGTCAGCCAGCGTAGCGCCGAGGCATATCGCGCATAGGAGATGAAGATCTGCAGCGCGGCGCAGATCGCCGCGAGCACGATGACGTGGAGCAGCGGCGGTCCGCCGACCAGAAAATTGACCGCGTCGCCCATGGCGCTGAGATCGGCGCCGATGTTGATGGTGTTGGCGACCACCAGCAGCGCCACGATGACGTGGACGAGCCAGCCGGGATAGCATTGCCGGATGTTGCCGGCGATGCCGCGGCCGGTGGTGCGCCCGATGCGCGCGCTGATCTCCTGGATGGCGGTCATCAGCGGATAGCTCAGCAGCATCGTCCACGAGATTGCAAAGCCGAACTGGGCGCCGGCCTGCGAGTACGTGGCGATCCCGCTCGGATCGTCGTCGGACGCGCCGGTGATCAGACCCGGGCCGAGCGCGTTGAGGAGGCGGCGATACCAGGGGTCTTGGTCCGGTCCGGCCTTCCCGGCCGCAACGTCGGCAGTCATCCGGGTTCCCCGTCTGGCGTCGCTCCAGGCAGAACCTCGCGGGCGGTAAATGGTTCCATGCGTGCGCGGGCCGGACGGCAAGCTGCCCATTCAGCGTGGCCGCGCCTCGTGGGTGACGATCCCGCGCAGCAGGCGGCCCAGCAGATCGGCGCCGGTGATGATGCGCTTGTCCTTGCCCCAGACCAGGATGAGATCGTTGTCGATGACGTCGTCCTCCGGATGCTCCGGCCTGACCTGCATGCGGCCGATCACCTCGCCGAGCGGCGTTGCAGGCTCGGTGACGACGATCGGGCGATGCCAGTATCCCGCCGGATCGATCGGGTCCTCGATGAACAGGGCGTCGCGCAGGAAATGATTGGCATCCAGGACCAACTGCGGCTGATCGGAGGGGTCGACGATGATGATCCATTTCCTTCCCGACGCGTTGATCCGCCGCAGAAACGGATCGTGCGGCGAGCGCTCGAATTCCGGAAGCACCGGCCGCCCGTTGGCGATCGGCAGGGCGATGATGCTGCGCGGGTCGACGGTCTCTCCCTCGTTGCCGACCGTGATGTCGTCGAGGTCGAGGAAATTCAGCGCACCGATCCCCTCGACGCGGCCGACGTCCGCGCCGGGAGCCTCCCAGTGCTTGGTGATCAGCGCGCGAAAGTCGCGCTCGCGCATCAGCGTGATGCCTTCCGGCCCGAGCCACCAATTGAGGACCATTGAGGTCGGCTTGGCGACCGGAGCGAGCAGGATCCGGTAGAAACGCAGCAGCGGCGCGAGCCGCGCCGCCATGCGCAATGCATGCCGGGAAAAATATGCCTGCGGAATGATCTCGCCGAAGAACGTGATGACGACGGTGGAGAACACGAATGCCGAGACACCGGTGAGGATCGAATCCGACAGCAGCGTCAGGAGCACGTTGATCATCACGTTGCCCCACAGGATGGTGGCGAGCGTGAAATTGCCGTCGCGCCTGAGCTCGAGGACGCTCATGGCGTCCGGGTTGCCCCCGGCGGCCTCGACCTCGAGCCGCAGCTTGCTGATGCTGAAGACCGCGAGATTGAGCCCGGCGAAGATGCCGGATTGGACAATGCACGCCGCGATCGCGATCCAGACGACGATATTCGGGAGCGCTGTCACCCGGCGAGCGACGTCCTGATGGCCTGGCTCAGAGCGGACAGATCGACGGGCTTGCACAGCACCGGGCCGGGCAGTGCCTGGCCCTCGAGAACGTCGGGATAGGCGGTCACCAGGATGACCGGGATCTTCGGGCGCCTGGCTCCGACCATGCGGCCGAGCGCCAGGCCGTGAGGCTCGCCGTCGAGCAGGCGCACATCCGTGATGACGAGGTCGACCGGCGAGTTGTCGAGCTTTCCCAAGGCCGCCATCGAGCTGCCGACGACGATCGTGCGGTAGCCGGCGCTCTCGAGATGGCGCGACGCCGCATAGGCGAACGCGGCGTCGTCCTCCACGATGAGAATCATGGGCTCCTGCTTGGTCATCGTGCAATTCCCCCGACCGCTGCGTCCCCGGCGTGTCTTGCGCTGGACCAGGCGCGCTGTGGGTGAGCCGAATTATAGCTGGCCTGTCATCCAATACCAGCCCGGCCGCCTCGGCATGGTGGTCCAGCAGGCGCCGTATCGCTTTTGACATAGACGGGAATCTTCCCGATTTTTCAGTATCTTGTCCCAATTTGCCAGGTGGGCGCCCAGGCGATAGAACCGGCAGCGAAGAGCGAAATACTTCTTGGAGATCTGCAATGGCGCCGAAGGATGCCGGGATGCTGAGCGACATCCTCGCCAAGCACGAAGGCGAGATCACGACCGAATGGCTTGATCTTCTGAAGAAAGCCGGCGCCCTGCACACCGGGCGGATCAAGGAAGCCGAGCTGCAGACGCAATGCCGGACCTTCCTCGGGCTGCTGCGCGCCGCGGTGGAGAAGGGCCGCGAGAACGCGTCCCATTCGGCCTACGACCCGGTCCGCGAGATGATCTCCGACATCGCACGCTCGCGGGCGATGCAGGGTTTTTCTCCGGTCGAGACCGCCACCTTCATCTTCTCCTTGAAGCAGCCGTTGTTCAACACGGTCAACCGCATCAAGGGGGCGAATGCCGCGACCATCGCGCAGGCGACCTGGTCGGTCACGCTGCTGCTCGACGAGCTCGGCCTGCACGCGATGGAAGTCTTCCAGAAGACCCGCGAGGAGGTGATCGCGCGCCAGCAGTCGGAGCTCGCCGAGCTGTCGACCCCGGTGGTCAAGCTGTGGGACGGCATCCTGGCGGTCCCGCTGATCGGCACGCTGGACAGCCACCGCACCCAGATCGTCATGGAACGGCTGCTGGAAACCATCGTGGACGAGGAGGCCGAGATCGCCATCATCGACATCACCGGTGTTCCGACGGTCGACACGCTGACGGCGCAGCATCTGCTCAAGACCGTGGCGGCGGCGCGGCTGATGGGAGCCGACTGCATCATCAGCGGCATCCGTCCGCAGATCGCCCAGACCATCGTGCATCTCGGCGTGGAGCTCAACGTCGTGTCGAAGGCGACGCTGGCCGATGCGCTCGCGGTCGCGCTCCGTCGTATCGGTCGCGCCGTCGTCACCGCGCGCGCCGCGGGCGAACGGGCGGGAACCAGAGAATAGGCGCGTGATGGACCGGATCCCGATCCTCAAGCTCGGCGACGCCCTCCTGGTCACCATCCAGGTCGACATGCACGACCGGATGGCGACCGCGCTCGAGGAGGATCTGACCAACAAGATCGTGTCGGCACGCGCCAAGGGCGTGCTGATCGACATCTCCGCCCTCGAGCTGGTGGACAGCTTCATCGGGCGCATGCTCGACAGCATCGCCGCAGTGTCGCGCATCCTCGACGCCGAGACCGTGGTGGTCGGGATGCGGCCGGCGGTCGCCATCACGCTGGTCGAGCTCGGCCTGTCGCTGGCCGGCGTGAAGACTGCGCTCAACGTCGAACGCGGCATGGCGCTGATCCGGCGCCGGCTCCAGGAGCCGGAGGCGGCGGATGGCCGTGACGAGGAGTGAACGGGCGGAGGTCCGCTCCTCGGACGATGTGGTGCGGGTTCGTCAGCATGTCCGGGCGCTGGCGATCGAGGTCGGCCTCTCGCTGGTCGATCAGACCAAGATCGTCACCGCGGCGAGCGAGCTCGCGCGCAACATGCTCGACTATGGCGGCGGCGGGATCGCCACCGATCGAGATCGTCCAGGAGGGCGACCCGGCGGGGACTGCGCCTGACCTGCGAGGACAAGGGCCCGGGCATCGCGGACATCCAGCTCGCCCTCAAGGACGGCTATTCCACCGGGTCGGGCCTCGGCCTCGGCCTCGGAGGCGCAAAACGCCTGTCGAACGAGTTCGCGATCGAATCCAGACCGGGCGAGGGCACCAAAGTCACGATCGCGCGTTGGAAGTGACGCCATGATCGCGACCCCCGTCACCGAGTTCGAGCCAGGTCGCGGAAGCGCGCCGGCGGGCAGCCGATACGGCGGAACGAGCCGGCTTCAGCACCACCGATGCCGGACGGGTCGCGCTGGTGGCGACCGAGCTTGCCACCAACCTGATGAAGCACGGCGGCGGCGGCGAGCTGCTGGTGGGTCTCTACGAGGAGACCGGCTCGGCGGGGATCGAGCTCCTGGCGCTCGACCGCGGCCGCGGCATCGCCAATCTGCAGGCCGCCCTGGCGGACGGTTATTCCAGCGCCGGTACCGCCGGCAACGGGCTCGGCGCGGTGTTCCGGCAGTCGCATGCCGTGGAGATCGGCTCGTGGGCCGGCCTCGGCACCGCCATCCTGGCCCGCCTCGAGCCCGGCAAGCCGCCCGCGAGCAAGCAGCCGGGAGCATCCGGACTGGGCGGCGCTGTCCGTTCCCAAGCCGGGCGAGACCGTGTGCGGCGATGCCTTCAGCATCCACGACACGCCGGAGACGCGAACGCTGCTCGTCGCCGACGGGCTGGGGCACGGCCCGGACGCCGCCGAGGCGGCGGTCCAGGCGGTGCGGGTGTTCCAGCGCCATCGCGATCACCTGGTCCCGACGCTGCTCGACTACGTTCACGCCGGGCTGCGCGCAACCCGCGGAGCGGCGGTGTCGATCGCCCGCATCGACAAGGCCAAACAGACGATCAGCTTCGCCGGCATCGGCAACGTGACCGGCGTTGTCGTCAATGGCGACAAGGTCCGCCGCATGGTGTCGCTTGCCGGCACCGCCGGCCACAATGCGCGCAAGATCCAGGCCTTCGATTATCCCTACCAGGGCGGCCTCGTCATCTTGCATTCCGACGGCCTCGGCACCAACTGGGTCCTGGGTCGCTATCCGGGCCTGGCGCGCGCCCATCCAATGCTGGTCGCGGCGGTGCTCTACCGGGATTTTGCCCGGGGCCGCGACGATGTCACGATCATGGTCGCCAGAGCCCATCCCGATCAGGTCTGATCGGATGCGCCCGGCATTGTCAGTCGCGCATGTTCTTGTCGGCGAGCCGGTATCCACTTCGCCGGGACATGCGCTGGTGGAGGCGGCGCGCGATGACCTGGCGGATCGTGACGATGCCGATCGAGACCGAGGCGGACGTCGTGGCGGTGCGCCAGCGCGCCCGGCAGATCGCCGAGCGGCTCGGTTTCGATCGCCAGGACCAGACCCGGATCGCCACCGCGGTGTCGGAGATCGCCCGCAACGCCTTCCGCCATGCGGCGGGGGGCCGCCTCGAGTTCAAATCCGACAACCGGCTGGGCCATGCATTGCGGAAGCGCGGCTGCACGTCGTTCAATCGCGGCGGCCGGGGCTGGGAGTTTCCGCCGCTGCTCGAGGCGCGTGCCGCCTGGGAGGCGCGGGTGCCGGGGCAGCAGTGGGCGGATGACGAACCCCTCCAGGACTGGCAGGAGCGCGGGTGCGAGGGGGAGTGAGCCGCGCAACACCCGCAACGCTTGCCTCCAACAAGTGTTGCGCCAGGAAACCGCTGGGGCCGTGGGTTTGCAACATTCTCAACACTTTCAACACTATATATCCCTTATGGGAGCCGCCCATCCCCCACCCGGTGGGTGCCGCACGGCGGCGACGCTCCCAGGAACACAATGGGGGTGAAAATCCGTTTTTGGCGTCGGAAGTGTTGCGAACCCTACGGCCGCAGCGGTTTCT
Source organism: uncultured Alphaproteobacteria bacterium (assembly GCA_963755055.1). Taxonomy (GTDB): domain Bacteria; phylum Pseudomonadota; class Alphaproteobacteria; order Rhizobiales; family Xanthobacteraceae; genus AP-16. The sequence continues at coordinate 79,652 of CAVWIS010000025.1, forward strand.
CCCGCAACACTTCGGCACGATGAAGCGTTGCGCCACTCGCCGATACCGCACGCTGGTACCGATCGCGCGGCAGTCGAGAACTGCGACTAGCCCCCTCACCGGAATCAAAGTGAGTGATACGTCGATTTTTGAACCGCCGCTGGTAGACCTTTTTCTTGGTCCAGGCGAATGGCTCGGCTGTCTCATTGTATGCGGCGATGAAGGCATCGATGTGCTCCTGCAACTGCTCGACGGCCGTGAAGGAGGCGCCGTTCAATGACTGGCCCTGGAGGATGGAAAACCAAGTCTCGATTTGATTGAGCCATGACGCCCGGGTCGGAGTGAAATGGAAATGGACGTTGGGGTGTTTCCTGAGCCAGCGCTCGTTCTTCTTGTGGGTGTTGAGATTGTCGAGGATCACATGGAGGCGGCGATCCGGGAAGGCGGCAACGACGCTGTTCATGAAGCCGAGGAACTCGACACGGCGGCGCCGCTTGGAGTGCGACGCGATGATCCGTCCGGTGGCGACTTCGAGCGCGGCGAACAGGGTCGTGGTGCCGTGCCGCTTGTAGTCGTGGCTCTGCCCGGTCAAGGCGCGTCCGTTGTGGTGCTGGCGGCGTACCGGCTGATTGCGCCGGGAGCGGAGTGGCATCTGCATCGCGAGTGGTACGGCCGCAGCGCCTTGGCGGACTTGCTGGGCGCCGACGCGGCGCTTGCCGACAGTCACAAGCTGTATCGCTGCCACGACCGGCTGCTGGCGCACAAGCAGGCGGTCTTCGACCATCTGGTGGGGCGCTGGCGGGATCTGTTCAATGCCCGCTTCGACGTTCTGCTGTACGACTTGACGAGCACGTATTCGAGGCCAGCCCGCCGTTTCCCGACGGCGACAAGCGTCGTTACGGCTACTCGCGCGATCACCGGTCGGACTGCGTGCAGGTGGTCATTGCGCTGGTGGTGACGCCGGAGGGGCTGCCGCTGGCCTATGAGGTCATGGCCGGCAATACGGCGGACAGCACGACGCTGCGCGGCTTTCTCGACCGCATCGAGAGCCAGTACGGCAAGGCGCGCCGCATCTGGGTGATGGACCGCGGGATACCGACCGAGGCGGTGCTCGAGGTGATGCAGCAATCCGATCCGCCAGTCTGGTATCTGGTGGGCACCCCGAAGGGACGGTTGAACCGACTGGAGCAGCAGCTGATCGCCCGCCCGTGGCACGAGGCCCAGCCCGGGGTCCAGGTGAAGCTGCTGCCGCAGGACGGCGAGCTCTACGTGTTCGCCCAGAGCACCGATCGGGTCGCCAAGGAACGCGCGATACGCCGGCGGCAGCTCAAGTGGCTGTGGGCACGCCTGGCGCAACTGGCGCAAATGAGCCTCACGCGCGAGGAACTGCTCATGAAGCTCGGCGCCGCGCGCACCAAAGCCCCGACGGCCTGGCGCCTGGTCGAGGTCACGGTGGAGCCCGGCAGCGCGGCATTCACCTCTCGGATCGATCGCCCAAAGCTGCGCCGGGCGCGGCGGCGCGAAGGCCGCTACCTGCTGCGCACCAACCTCACCGAGCACGATCCCGCCAAACTGTGGACCTATTATCTCCAGCTCGTGACGGTGGAGGAGGCCTTCAAGGACCTCAAGGGCGATCTCGCGATCCGTCCGATCTTCCACCAGGATGAGCAGCGGATCGAGGCGCACATCTTCATCGCGTTCCTCGCCTATTGCCTGCACGCCACTTTAAGGCGCCGCTTGCAGGCTCTGGCGCCAGGATTGACCCCACGCAGCGTGCTCGAGAAATTCTCCGCCGTGCAGATGATCGACGTCCATGTCCCGACCACGGACGGACGCGAGCTGGTGCTCACCCGCTACACCCAGCCGGAGCCCGAGCTCGCCTTGCTGCTCGACAAGCTCAAGCTCGATCTGCCCGCTCAACCGCCACCCAAAATCAGCGCTGCGCCCGGCGATCCGCCAACCCTCGCGTAGTGCCGACCTTCGGGGGGCCACCCGTGATAAATCAATCACTTAGCCTCTTCGTACCCCTCCAATCGGCGAAGTTGGGCTAGCACGCATGGGTAAGCGCGCGCTTGGCCGAGGGCGATCGGCCACCGAACGCCAGTAGGCACGCTTCACCCTTCCCAGCCCGCTTTCCGGAGCCCATCGAGCAGATGCTCGTAGTCCTCAGGGCGCATCCACGGGACGCGCTGCCGCACATACATGTCGAACGATTTCGGAGCGAGGACCATTGCCTTTTGTAGGACCTGTCTGGCCTCGACCAAGCGACCCGCCTGACCGAGCGCTGCTGCAAGCCAGCGAAGAGCGAATGGATGATCAGGGGAAGATCGAAGCCATGTCTCTGCGGCGTCTACGGCAACCTCGTACTCGCACAGAAAATAGTGAGCCACGGCAATGTTGGCCAAACCTTCGTGACGTGCGACCCCGAGCGGGTCAAGCCTGATGGACTTGCGAATAGGTTCAAGCGCTTCTCGCGGCCGGCCAGAAAACAGCAGCATCGTGCTGAGAAGGTAGTGAGCGTTGGCGTGGCTACGGTTAATAGCGAGTGCTTGCTGCGCTTCAGCCAACATACCGTTGTAATCACCCCGCAAAAAGTACGCCACTCCCATTGATGTGTGCGCGGTGGCATCCAGTGGATCGAGGGTGATCGCTCTTTGTGCCGCCGCAAAAGCCTGGTCCGAGGCGTCAGATAGGCTAAGCGTTTGGTAGAGGACGCCCGCATAGCAGAGCGCGTCGGCGAGCATGGCGTGAGCTGGCGCGAAGTTCGGATCAAGCTCAATCGCGCGTCGGAAGAGGCGCTGAGCCGCGTCGTTCTGCTGGACCGAGGCGAACAAAATGCCAAAGTCCACGCTGGTAAGTTTCCCAAGCGCTAAGGTCTTCCGGCGGTTTGCGAATGGCGCGCGACCGCTCCATTTCTGCCACCGCGGGCTCTATTGCAGTTGCAACAGCGTCGGTGATCTCGTCCTGAACGGCGAAAATATCGACTAGGTCGCGGTCGTACCGTTCTGCCCACAGATGGTTGCCGGTCCTGGCGTCGATCAGCTGGGCGGTAATTCGAACGCGGTTCCCACCACGACGCACGCTACCCTCAAGCACATAGCGGACGCCAAGCTCTCGCGAGACCTGCTTCACATCGACCGCCCGGCCCTTGTAGGTGAAGCTAGAGGTTCGGGCGATGACAAACAGCGACTGGCTGCGCGACAGCATCGTGATGATGTCCTCGGCGACGTCGTCGGCAAAGTAGTCCTGTTCCGGGTCGCCACTAATGTTTTGGAACGGCAGGACGGCGATCCAGGGCTTGTCCGGGAGGAGAAGCCCTTCGAGCGCAGGCTGCACCGCCGCTTCGGCAGCCGCGGTTCCCCCCTTTGGCGTCAGCTTCGGTTGCCCATAATGGCGCCACAGCAGATCGCCAACGATAATCGCCACCCCAACGGACACTATAGCCACGCGCAGGTCGACGTGTGCCGCCCAGAGGTGCAGGGCGTCGCTGGAAATGTGCACAGAGTTCAGCACACGGGCGAACCACACCTCCGGCGCAGCCCCAGTGGCGGCGACTATCAGGCCAACCACGAACCACCTCGTGTAGTTCACACGGACGGTGTCCACGAGCCCCGTTGTGGCCCGCTTACGGGCGGCGTGCCAGATACGGTGAAGTTTTTTGCCTCCGGGCGAGTTCATAGACCATGCCCCCGTCAGCGTCAGCGCGAACTTAAAGGGCGCTCCGGTTCAGTTTCAACGCTGTTGTTAATTTGTCATCCTGTGAAACGTGGCTTGAACGGGATGGGTCGAATGTGTACACGAAAACTTCTCCCGAGCGGAGAAGGTCGGTCATGCCGCTGGGGGCAGCGACCACACGGATCACAGAATGCAGCCACGACGAACTGCCCGACCTCAATGCGGCGAGCTCAGCGGGATAACCGACGAGCTAAATAATGTCAAGTGAGGGGTTGCCGAGAGCGGCGCTAGGCATTGACATGGTTTCGCCGGGCGGCTGATCAGGGAAATGCCTCCGCTCAACTGTACCTCGGACTGATGTCGCACGAGGGTCAGGGCGTGCCGCACGACTCATGTCAGGCCGCCTAGCTGGTACCGCCGGGCCGCCGAGCAGGACGAGGTCCACGCCCAGTACAATCTTGGCGTCGACGACTCGACCGGCAAGGCGGGGCCGATCGACAATGTGTGCGCCTACATGTGGCTCAGTCTGGCGAGCGCGCATGCCCCGGCGCCGGACGGAGGTCATCGCCTCGCCATCGCGAGCCGTGACCACGCGGCGAAGTCCATGACCCCCGACCAGATCGCGGAAGCTCAGCGGCGCGCGCGAGTGGAAGCCGAAATAACGCCACCCCCAAATATCGGGATCATCACAGTCTCGGCGCGATAATAGAATGAAGCCCGATATTTATTTCGGGCGACCAGTTCTCGGCCTTCCAGGAACCACGTGAGCCGCGGGCCCGACGAGGTCGCTTTTTTCTGTCGCCGTACTGCGGCAGGAGCGTTGTTGCTCCGGGGGGCGCGCCTGCAACATCTCCGCGCCTCGTGTCAACCACTGTTCCCATTCCGCCAGTGCGTTCGACGCACTTCCCTGAAAGCCAAGATGCTTACCCGCCGGCTCCCGGTTTGAAGCAAAAAATCATCGGCCTCATCGTGCCGTCGGCCTCATACCAGGGAGACCACCACACCATGGCTGACGAGACACCGCAATGATCGTTGACAACCTCGGCGTCCGTTGGCACTTCGTAGGTTTTCGTCTCGCCGGTTTTTGGATTGGTCAGCTCGACAACATAGCTGTTGGACCCGTAGTTCCAGATCGGTGAGGCGTTGTCGACATCGTTGCCATTGCAGCAAGGAGCGCCGGCTCGGCTGTACAGAGTGGCGATGCAGGCGCGTTGCTGATCCGTGATGCGCGACCACTTGTGCGAGGTCCAATCGTGTGCCGATGCACTGGTTGCCAGCAACGACAAGATCAGCACGTGTCGCATTCGCTGCCCCCGCATGCCAACGTGACCATCAAATTGTAACAACTTACCTGCCGCGGGATCAACTTAACATGAAAGGCGGTCACAAAAAAAGCAACGGGTAGGGCAAGCTGGCTGGCCATTGCGCGGGGCGCCCGCGGGCGCTGCTTCGCGGCAGGTCCGGGCAGACGCTTTGAGGTTCTCTCCTGCCCCTCAGGGCGCCGGGCCCGGCCGATCCTTTTCCTGCCTTTGGGGTCGCACACGGGTCAGACCAGTTTACCTTCCGCGGGCAATCCGCCGTCAGCCGGGACAGCCAGTCCGTCAGCTTCGCGTCGAGCGCAAGCCGAATGACGAACTGGTCGACGTGGTACCGGCCACGGCGGTCGCACTCCGCGCACTCGACGTGGAGCACATCGAGCTTGCCGAACAGGTCGCGTGGGGTCATGGAACCGTCGCGGGGCATGATGGCCGCCGGTCAGCGTCGTAGCCTGCACACGTGGTCGCCGATCTTGATCGACGGCCCCGGGTCGGGGGCGGGCGTGTCGGGGCGGAAGCGCACGCTGGTGTTGCCGAGTGCGCCGACCCATCCGGCGAACGAGCCGTCGACAATCGTGAGCCGGTCACACCCGTCCGGTAGTACCCCGGACGCCCCTTGGTATCGCGATAGCTGCCGTCCGCCGCGAACGTCAGCTTGCCGAGCACGCTTGCGGTGTAAGTGCCCAGGCCCGACAGCCAGCACGTATACGTTGCCGGCGGCGAAGCCCGACGGCAACGGAGCGCGCAAACAAATATGTAGGGCACGCTTAGTCATTGTGCTTCCCCGGTAGGTGTCAGTTTGCCGGCCACTCCAGTGTCCGGGTCACTGGCGCGCCCAGGTTCTCCACTTTGACCCAGTCGGGCGTGCCCGAGCCATCGCGGCGGACGATGAACAATAGCCGTCGTGCTTGATCTCGTGGACCCATTGAGGCCCGTCGGGAACCTCGCGAGCGAGCGTCGGGAGGCAGGGTGGGATGAAGCCCGAACGGTGGGGCGCAGGGCGGGAGAGCATGGCCGATACATACCGGCCGATCGCCG
>CAVWIS010000026.1:0-423112 GCA_963755055.1 uncultured Alphaproteobacteria bacterium
CACGGATGGCAGGCAGACGAGGCGATGCGCTGCGGGCGATTTGCCCACGCTGTCCGATGGCCGGTTTGTCCGACCGCGTGGGCAACGCGGACCTGGCGCCGTGCCCCGATCCAGACGCAAGGGCCGCCGTTGCCCACCCTACGACACTATGCCCACGCGGTGGTACGGTCCTGGACGGCGCCGCCTTGCCGGCAAACAAATTTACAATGACAACAGTCGGGAACAGTCGAGAGCAGCCGAACCGCGATCACGGGCCGTTGTGCCTCATCGCCCCTGTCGATGAACAACGAAAACGCAACAACAAGCAATTTACAACGGATCAATGGCGGTAGCGCAGAAGCCGCTTAGCCCGCGGTCGACGGCGGCCCCTCCACCGACCCGCGCAACCCGAACAGTTTTCCGCGCGACTCCCCGCCCGGCACGTGCAGCCCGCTCTGCGCCGCGCCGCCGAGCCGGCGGTGCAGGCGGTCGAGCAGCAAATAGATCACCGGGGTGGTGTAGAGGGTGAGCACCTGCGACACGATGAGCCCGCCCATGATGGTGATGCCGAGCGGGCGGCGGAGCTCCGAGCCCGGCCCGCCGGCGACCACCAGGGGCAGCGCGCCGAGCAGGGAGGCCATCGTGGTCATCAGGATCGGGCGAAAACGCTCCAGGCAGGCCTCGTAGATCGCCTTCTCGGGCGTCAGCCCGCGGCCGCGCTCGCCCTCCAGCGCAAAATCTACCAGCATGATGCCGTTCTTCTTGACGATGCCGATCAACAGGATGATCCCGATGAAGGCGATCACGGTGAGCTCGGTGCCGGACAACCTGAGCGCCAAGAGCGCGCCGAGGCCCGCCGAGGGCAGGGTGGAGATGATGGTCAGCGGGTGGGCGAGGCTCTCGTAGAGCACGCCGAGCACGATGTAGACGGCGATCAGCGCCGCCAGGATGAGCAGCGGCTGGGCGCCGACGGTCTGGGCGAACGCCTTGGAGTCGCCGGCGAACTCCGCGTGGATGCTGTCGGGCATGTGCAGATCGGCCACCGCCTGCTGCAGCGAGGCGGAGGATTCCTCGATGCCGGCATCGGGTCCGAGATTGTAGGTGATGGTGATCGCCGGGAACTGGCCCTGGTGGTTGATCACCAGCGGCGCCACCGTCTTCTCGAAGCGGGTCACCGACGAGAGCGGGACCTGGCGGTTGAGCGCGCCCGACAGCACGCCGGTCGCCAGCGTGGTCGCCGTCGTGGTGGCGACGCTGCCGGCGCAGCCGCCGGCCGCGGACAAGGTGCTCGCCGTCACGTAGACATTGTCGAGATGGCTCGGGTCGCGCTGCAGCGCCGGGTCGGTCTCCAGCACCACGCGGTACTGGTTGCGCTGGGTGTAGATGGTGGAGATCTGCCGCTGCCCGAAGGCGTCGTTGAGCGCGTTGTCGATGTCCTGGATCTGCACGCAGAGCCGCGAGGCGGCGTCGCGGTCGATCACCACCTTGGCCTGCAGGCCGCCCTGCTCGCGGTCGGTGCCGACGTCGACCAGGCCGGAAATCTTGCGCACCCGCTCCAGCACCTTCGGGGTCCATTGCTCGAGCTCGAGAAGGTCCGGGCTCCACAGGGTGAACTGGTACTGCGACTTGCTCTGTCGGGCGCCGACGCGCAGATCCTGCGACGGCACCAGGAAGACGCGGATGCCGACCACCTTTGCAAGCTCGCGGCGCAGCCGCTCGGCCACCCGGGCGCTGGAGAGCTTTCGCTCCTCCAGCGGTTTCAGCCCGATGAACAGCCGGCCCTGGTTGGCCGACGGGTTGAAGTTCGAGGTGCCGACCGAGGAGGCGACCCCCTGCACGGCGGGATCCGCCATGACGATGGCGGCGGCCTTCTGCTGGAGCTCGGACATCGCCTTGAACGAGATGTCGGGCGAGGCTTCGGTGCCGCCGAACATCAGGCCGGTGTCGTCCTGGGGAAAATAGCCCTTGGGGATGTGGATGTAGGCCTGGACCGTGAGCACCACCGTGGCGACGAAGACCATCAGCGTGATGAAGCGGTGCTGCAGCACGATCTGAAGCGTCCAGGCATAGAACCGCAGCATGGCGGACAGCACCCGGTGGACGGCGCGGTCGAACCAGGTGCGGTCGGGGCTCGGCGCCTCGCGGACGTAATGCGCGCAGATCATCGGGGTGACCGAGAGCGACACCACGGTGGAGATCGCGATGGCGAAGACCAGCGTCACCGAGAACTCGCGAAACAGCCTTCCGACGATGCCGCCCATGAACAGGAGCGGGATGAAGGCGGCGATCAGCGAGATCGAGATCGACACCACGGTGAAGCCGATCTGTTTGGCGCCCTCGATGGTGGCGCGCAGCGGCGAGGAGCCGGCCTCGAGGTTGCGGAACATGTTCTCGATCATGACGATGGCGTCGTCGACCACGAAGCCGACCGAGACCGCGAGCGCCATCAGCGAGAGATTGTTGACCGAGTAGCCGGCCGCCCACATCGCCGCGCAGGTGCCGGCGAGCGACAGCGGCACGGTGACGCCGGCGGCGATCGTCGGGGTGGCGCGGCGCAGAAACAGGAAGACCACGAGCATCACCAGGACCGCGGTCGCCAGCAGGGTGAACTGCATGTCGCGCACGCTCGCCCGGATGGTGAGGGTGCGGTCGGACAGCGTCTCGATCTTCAGGTCCGCCGGCATCCAGGGCGGGGCGAGGCCGGCCACCACCTCGCGGACCCGGTCGACGGTGTCGATGACGTTGGAGTTGGCCTGCTTGGTGATGATCAGCAGCACCGAGGGCTGGCGGTTGAACCAGGCGGCGGAAAGGTTGTTGCGCACGCCCTGGCGGACCCTTGCGACGTCGCCGAGCCGCACCACCGAGCCGTTGCTCGAGCGCAGCACGATCGGGTCGTAGTCCACCGGCCGGCGCAGCTGGCCGTTGGTGCCGATCGAGGTGCCGCGCGCCGCGCCGTCGAAAGTGCCGATCGGCCCGAACGAGTTGGAGTTGACGATGGCGTTGCGCACGTCCTCCATGCCGATCCCGGTCGCCGCCAGCGCCGCCGGGTTGACCTGGACGCGGATGGCGGGCTGCTCGGCGCCGCTCACCGTCACCTCGGCGACGCCGGACACCTGGGAGATGCGCTGGGCGATGACGCTGTCGGCGGCGTCGTAGATCGCGCTCGGCGCCAGCGTGCTCGAGGTCAGCGCCAGGATGAGGATGGGCGCCGCCGCCGAGTTCGCCTTCTTGAAGGTCGGCACGTTCGGCAGGTCGGTCGGCAGATCCGCGGCCGCCGCGTTGAGCGCTGCCTGCACGTCGCGGGCGGCGCCGTCGATGCTGCGGTTGAGGTCGAACTGCACGGAGATGCTCGACGAGCCGAGCGCGCTCACCGAGGTGATCTCGGTGACGCCGGCGATCTCGCCGAGGCGGCGCTCGAGCGGCGCGGCGACGCTCGCCGCCATGGTGGCGGGGTCGGCGCCGGGCCGGCTGGCGCTCACGCTGATGGTGGGGAAATCGACGCTCGGGAGGCTCGCGACCGGCAGTTGCAGGTAGGCGACGACGCCGAGCAGGAACAGGCCGATCGCCAGCAGCGTGGTGCCGACGGGCCGCCTGATGAACGGGTAGGAGAAGTTCATGGCCCTCACTCGGCGGCGCGCTGGGCGAATTCCGGCGGGAACCTCGGGAAGCGGACGCGGCGCCTGCGCCTCGCCGGTCAGCTTTGCCCGCAGCCGCTCCATCGCCAGGTAGATCACCGGCGTGGTGTAGAGGGTGAGCAGCTGGCTGAGCAGCAGGCCGCCGATGATCGTGACGCCGAGCGGGAAGCGCAGCTCCGAGCCGGTGCCGTTCTCGAAGGCGAGCGGCAGCGCGCCGAACAGCGCGGCGAGCGTCGTCATCATGATCGGCCGGAAGCGCAGCTCGCAGGCTTGCAGGATCGAGGCGCGCGGCGACAGCCCTTCGCCGCGCTCGGCCTCGAGCGCGAAGTCGATCATCATGATGGCGTTCTTCTTGACGATGCCCATCAGCAGCACGATGCCGATCAGCCCGATGATCGAGAGGTCCTGGCCGCAGATCATCAGCGCCAGCAGCGCGCCGACGCCGGCGGAGGGCAGCGTCGTGAGAATGGTGAGCGGGTGGATGAAGCTCTCGTAGAGCACGCCCAGCACGATGTAGATCGTCATGACGGCGGCGAGGATCAGCCACGGCTCGCCGGCGAGCGATTTGGCGAACTCGGCGGCGTCGCCCGAATAGCTGCCGGTGCACCGAGGGCGGCATGCCGATCTCCCGCTCGCGCCCTGGTGATCGCCGCCACCGCGTCGCTCAGCGCCGCCGTCGGGCGCGAGGTTGAAGCTGATGGTCTGCGGCGGGGAACTGCTCCTGGTGGCTGACGGCGAGCGGCGCCGTGGTGCGTTCCAGCACGGCGAAGGCGCTGAGCGGCACCTGCGAGCCGTTGGTCGAGGGCACGTAGAGCTTTTCCAGCGACGCCGGGTCGCGCTGGTAGTGCGGCAGCGCCTCGAGCACCACGCGGTACTGGTTGGCCTGGGCGTAGATGGTGGAGATCTGCCGCTGGCCGAAGGCGTCGTTCAGCGTGTCGTTGATCACCTGCATGGAGATGCCGAGGCGGCCGGCCTTCTCGCGGTCGATGCGGATGAAGGCGCGCAAGCCCCCGTCCTGCGCCTCGGAGGCGACCTCGCGTGAGTTTCGGCTCGGCGCGCAGCCGCTCGGCGAGCTTCAGCGACCAGTCGGTGACCTCGGCGGCGTCGGTGCCGGTCAGCGTGTACTGGTACTGCGCGCGGCTCGACCGCGTGCTGATCTGGATGTCCTGCACCGGCTGGAAATAGACCGCCATGCCGGGGATGTCGGCGACCGCGCGCTTCAGCCGGTCGATCACCTCGGTGACGAAGGCTTTGCGCTCGTCGCGCGGCTTGAGCGTGATGGTGAGGTGGCCGGCATTGGGCGTCGGGTTGATCGGGCTGACGCCGACCACCGACACGACGCCGGTGACGTCGGGATCGTGCTTGATGGCCTCGACGACTTTCGCCTGCAGCCGCTGCATCTCGTCGAACGAGACTTCCGGTCCGGCCTCGGTCACCGCCTGGATCAGCCCGGTATCCTGCGGCGGCAGAAAGCCCTTGGGGATGATGATGTAGAGCCAGATGGTGGCGGCCAGCGTGCCGAAGGTCACCAGCAGGGTCAGCGTCTGTCGTCGCAGCACCCATTCGAGGCTCGCCAGATAGAGCCTGACGGTCTCGTCGACCATCCGGTTGAACCAGCCGGGTGAGCCGGTTGCCGTCGCCCTCGTGGGTGACCGCGCAGCAGCCGGCTGCACATCATCGGGGTCAGCGTCAGCGACACGATCGCCGAGACGACGACCGCGATGGTCAGCGTCAGCGCGAACTCGCGGAACATGCGCCCGACGATCCCGGTCATGAACAGCAGCGGGATGAACACCGCGATCAGCGACACGGTGAGCGAGATCACCGTGAAGCCGATCTCGCGCGCGCCGCGCAGCGCCGCCTCGAGCGGCGGCTCGCCGTCCTCGATGTGGCGCACGATGTTCTCGATCATCACGATGGCGTCGTCGACCACGAAGCCGGTGCCGATGGTCAGCGCCATCAGCGAGAGGTTGTCGAGGCTGAAGCCGCAGAACCACATCACCCCGAAGGTGGCGATCAGCGAGAGCGGCAGCGCCACGCCGGCGATGATGGTGGCGCGGATGGTGCGCAGGAAGATCAGCACCACCAGCACCACGAGGCCGACCGCAAGCACCAGGGTGAACTGCACGTCGCGCACCGAGGCGCGGATGGTGCCGGTGCGGTCGTGCACCACCGTGAGCTTGACGTCGGCCGGCATGGCGCGCTGCAGCCGCGGCAGCTCCTTCTTCAGGAGCTGCACGGTCTGGATCACGTTGGCGCCGGGCTGGCGCTGCACGTCGATGATGATCGCCGGCACGCCCTGGTACCAGCCGCCGACTTTCGTGTTCTCCAGGCCGTCGATCACCTCGGCGACGTCGCGAGAGTTTGACCGGCGCGCCGTTGCGGTAGGCGATGACGACCGGGCGATAGGCCTCGGCCACCGAGATCTGGTCGTTGGCGGCGATCGTGTAGCATCTGCTGGGTGCCGTCGAACGAGCCTTTCGGGCCCGCCACGTTGGCATTGACGATCGCGGTGCGCAGGTCCTCCATGCCGAGCCCATAGGAGGCGAGCCGCGCCAGGTCGGCCTGGATGCGCACCGCCGGCCGGATGCCGCCCTCGATCGACACGTGGCCGACGCCGCTGACCTGGCTCAGCCGCTGCCCGATCAGGGTGTCGGCGAGATCGCTCAGGTGCCGCATCGAGATGGTCTCCGAGGTCAGCGCCAGGGTGACGATCGGGGCATCGGCCGGATTGACCTTCGCGTAGGTCGGCGGATAGGGCAGGTTGCGCGGCAGCGTGGAGCCGGCGGCATTGATCGCCGCCTGGACGTCCTGGGCGGCCGCGTCGATGTCGCGGTTGAGGTCGAACTGCAGGGTGATCTGGCTGATCCCGTAGGAGCTCGACGAGGTCATCGTGGTGAGCGAGGGGATCTGCCCGAACTGGCGTTCGAGCGGCGCCGTCACCAGGGCCGCGATGGTGTCGGAATTGGCGCCGGGAAGCTGGGTCGTCACCTGGACGGTCGGGAAATCGACCTGCGGCAGCGCGGAGACCGGGAGCAGCCAGTAGCCGAGCATGCCGCCGAGCAGCACCGCGACGCCCAGCAGCGAGGTCGCGATCGGCCGGTGGATGAAGGGTGCCGACACGCTCCCCGAGGCGCTCATGGGCGCGCACCCGGGGTCGCCGGCGCCGGGCTCGCGTCGCTGGTGCGTCCGTCGCGGCGGCGCCGGCCCGGCGGCTTGTCGGCGGGCGCGGCAGGTGCGGCGCCCTCGGCGCCGGAGATCGCCACTTTGCGTCCCTCGACGAGCTGCACGAAGCCGGAGGTGACCACCTGCTCGGGCGGCTCGAGCCCCTTGGCGATCACCGCCTGGGTCTCGTCCTGCCGGGTCACCGTGACCGGCCGCACCGTCACGCTGCTGTCCGGCTTCACCGCATAGACGAAGGTGCCGCTCGGGCCGCGCTGGACGGCGGCGGTCGGCACCACCACGACGCCGCGCAGCGTGTCGATCAAGAGCCGGACATTGACGAACTGCCCGGGCCACAGCGCCAGCTCGGGATTGGGAAACTCGGCCTTGAGCTGCACCGTGCCGGTAGTCTGATCGACCTGGTTGTTGACGACCTTCAGAGTCCCGTTGTCGAGTGCGCTCTTGTTGTCGGAGTCGAGCGCATCGACGGCGAGCGGCCCCGCCGCAAACGCCTTGTTGACCCGGCCGAGCTGCTGCTGCGGCAGGGTGAACAGCACGGCGATCGGCTTGATCTGGGTGATCACCACCAGCCCGGTGGCATCGGAGGCGTGCACGATGTTGCCCTGGTCGACCAGGCGGATGCCGGTGCGCCCGTCGAGCGGCGACACGATCGTGGTGTAGCCGAGATTGGCCCGGGCATTGTCGATCGCGCCCTGGTCGATCTTCACCTGCGCCTCGAGCTGGGCGACCGTCGCCTTCTGGGTGTCGAGCTGCTGGCGCGTCACCGCGTTGGTCTTGACCAGGTTGGTGTAGCGCTCGAGGTCGACCTTGGCGTTGGCCAGCGTCGCCTCGTCGAGCGCCTTCTTGGCGACCACCTGGTCGAGCGCCGCCTGGTAGATCGTCGGATCGATCTGGGCGAGCACGTCGCCCTTCTTGATATCCTGGCCCTCGCGGAAATTGATGCTGAGCAGCGTTCCGTCGACCAGGCTGCGCATCGTCACCATGTTGAGCGCGCGCACCGTGCCGACGCCTTCGAGATAGACCGGGACGTCGGCGTTGCGCGCGGCCGTCGCCAGCACCGGAACCGCCTGATCGGGATTGTTGAAGCGCCTGCCGCCGGTGCGCTCGGGAGCCTGGGGCTGTCCGGTCACGACGAACCACGCCCCGGCGACGACCCCGCCGAGGACGAGAAGCGCCAGGATCCGCCGCACCATCTTCATCCGCAGGCCTCGAGCCGGGTATACGGCCGACAGGTTAATATCGCGGAGGTCGGGCCTTCGCCACCGGGCCGCTGTCGCACAGGCCCGCCGCGGTCACAGTCCGGGCGCCTGCCCTACAGGTAGGGTCGATACTCTTTCGCCGACATGGAGGCCCAATTAACGTTCGGTAATATCCCGCCGCGACCTGAGCTTGGCCTCTTTCTCGAGCCTCCGGTCGAGCTGCCAGCCGCCGCCGAGCGCCTGGAACAGGCTCACTACCGCCTGCAGTCTGGCGAACCGCACCTGCGCCAGCGCGTCCTCCTGCTGGAACAGGGTCTGCTGCGTCTGCAGCAGGGTCGTGAGGTCGATGGTGCCGGCGCGCAGGCGCTCCTCGGAGAGCTCGAAGGCGCGTCGGGCCTGGCGCACCGCCTCGCGCTGCAGTTGCTCCTGGCGGGCGAGCTGCTGCACCGCGACCAGGGCCTTCTCGACGTCGGTGAAGGCCGAGATCACCGCCTTGCGGTAGATCTGCAGCAGCTCCTCGCGGGTGCCCCGCTGCAGGTCGAGCTGGCCGAGCAGCAGCCCGCCGTCGAAGATCGGCTGGGTGAGGCTCGCCGCCGCCGTATAGAAGAACGCGGCCGGCCCGAACAGCGAGCGCAGTGCCGCGCTCTGGAAGCCGCCCTGCGCGGTCAGCTCGATGGTGGGGAAGAAGGCGGCGCGCGCCGCCTCGACATTGGCGTCGGCGCCGGCGAGCCGGGCCTCGGCCTCGCGGATGTCCGGCCGTTGCGCCAGCAGCCGCGAGGGCAGCCCCGGAGAAACCTGCGGCACGGCCAGCCGGTACATGCTGCCGCCGCGAATGGTGATGTGCTCTGGGCTGCGCCCGACCAGAAGCCCGAGCGTCGCCTTGTTCTGCTCGATCTGGTTGACCAGCGGCGGGATGGAGGCACGCTGGATCGCCGCCAGGCTCGCCTGCTGCGCCACGTCGAGCGCCGCCGCGGTGCCGTTGTCGAACCGGTCCTGGATGATCTTGAGGATGCGCTCGGTGCTCGCCAGGTTCTCCCGGGCGACGCGCAGCCGGTCCTGGCCCTCGAGCACCAGAAAATAGGTGTTGGCGACGGCGACGAGCGCGGTCAGCGTCACCACCTCGCGGTCGAAGCGGGAAGCGACGGCGACCTCCTCGGCCGCCCGGGTCAGCGCCCGGTTGCGGCCCCAGAAGTCGAGCACGTAGCTCGCATTCAGGGCGGCGGCGTAGACCGTCCGGTCGCCGCCCCCGCCGCCGGATCCGAGCGCCGACGAAGCACGCGACCGGGTATCCGATGCGGTCCCAGATATGGTCGGGAGCAGCGCCGAGCCGGCGATCCGCGCCTGGGCGTCGGCTTGCACGATGCGGGCGACCGCCACCGCGATGTCGAGATTGGCGGCCTGCGCCTGCTCCATCAGGTCGCTCAGCTCGCCGGAGCGGAAGCTGCGCCACCAGTCGAGCGGCGGCAGCGATGCACCCGGGTCGCGATGCGCGGCGCGGAAGCTTTTCGGCACGTCGAGCATCGGATCGAGCCGGTCGGCGGTCAAGATGCATCCGGTCAGCGCCGGCAGCAGGACAAGCCCGAGTACGACGCGCGACGCACGCCGTCCGCACCCCGGAGAGCAGGGCGCCGGGACTCTTCGCGCGAACTCGGTCATCCGTGGCCGGCCCTCCCGCCCGGCGAGGGCATGCTACGCCACGATTACCCGCCCGGTCCATTGCGGGCGGCACAGCCGGCGTGCAGTCCGCCCCGGTCGTTGCCTTCCGGCAACATGCATCGCCCGAATTGGGCAGGGTTCGATGCCCAACGCGAGGGATTGGCATCGGGCACTGGTATCCGGGATTGATCGGCCGGAACCCTCGCTCTAAGCTCTGCGTTCCGCGCTGATGAACCCGACCGCGATGGAGCAGGCAGATGAGCTTCATCTTGATGGCAGCGACCGGTTTGGCGATGCTCGTGCTGGTGGACACCGCTGTGGCGCAACAGGGCACGGCGACCTCACCCACTGCGACTCAGTCGCAGGCTCCGGTCGGACACCGCCAGCCCAAGCCCAAGGACGTTGCACCCGAGTCCCGGGGCGACCAGGCGATGAAGGATATGGACCGCAGCCTCGACAAGGCCCTCAAGAGCATCTGCCGCGGCTGCTGAGGCGGGCTGCCGCTGGCACATGTCCCGGCGAAGCGTGCGCGGTTCGCCGTCAAAGGACATGCGCCGCACGAGGATCTCTAGCCGCCGTCGCGCAGAATGTTCATCGTCTTCTCGTACATCGCCTTGACGACGTCCTCGTCGGTCAACTCGGTCGGAGCAGGAGGCGGTGCGGGCGATGACAGGGCGCCGCGTGCCTTGGCCAGCGTTCGTTGCGTCAGCGCGATGTCCAGGGTCCGGGTGCGCTGGCTGTCGCTGACATCGAGCAGGTCGCGCAGCGCGTTGGTGAGCTCTCTGCTGCGCGCCTGCGCCGCCTCGAGCGCATCGGCCGCCTCGTGAAGCAAGGCGGCCGTCGATTCCCGGCGGAGGATCCTCGCCTCGCCGGCACCGACACGCAGCCGCGCGATGAGGTCGCTCACCAGCGACCCCCCTCGGGCGCGCCGGTCGAACAGGCCGGTTCGCACCTGCCAACTCTTTCGATCGGCCTGGCTCTCGTCATTGCCCCGCACTCTGCTGAAATATGGAGGCCACGCCCGGAATTGAACCGGGGTAAACGGTTTTGCAGACCGCTGCGTAACCACTCCGCCACGTGGCCGTGAACGTCAGGCTAGTTAAAGACTTTCGACTCGTCAGGCAACATCTGCCGCCGCCCTCGCGGAACGGCGCGAATCGACCGTCGGCACTGCCCGTCGATCGGTCCGCAATCCCATTCTGTCGGTCGGGACGGAAGGGCCTCGATCGCTGATTCGGTGCCGAGACGAGGTGCGCGGGTGGGCGGTGGCCCGGTATCCTTGCCTTTTTCACAACCTTGCCGCACAAGGTCCTGGCATCGGGCACGCAGTTTCGGCGCACGCTTCGCAAGGTCCGGCCGGCCGCAGTGCTCGCCGGGTCGTCCGAAGAGGGGAAGATGATCAACTTTGCCGAGGCGCGGCGGATGATGGTCGAGTGCCAGGTCCGCACCAATGACGTGACCGATCTGCGTCTGCAGGCAGCCATGCTGGAAGTGCCGCGCGAACGCTTCGTTCCGGCCGAGAAGCAGGCGCTCGCCTATCTGGATCTCGACGTGGCGGTGCTGGCAGGGGGTGCCGGGCGGTCGCCGAGATGTCTGCTCAAGCCGATGGTGCTGGCAAAGCTCATCCACGCGGCCGAGATCGGGGATGAGGACCATGTCCTCGATGTCGGATGCGCGACCGGTTATTCGTCGGCCATCCTGGGCAGGCTCGCCCGATCCGTCGTGGCGCTCGAGGAAGAGGCGACGCTGGCGCGCACCGCCAGGGACGTGCTGGCCGAGGTCGGGGCTCCCAATGTCACGGTCCATTCGGGAGCGCTGATCGACGGCTACGCGCCGCAGGCGCCCTACGACGCGATTCTGGTCAACGGAGCCAGCGAAGTCACGCCCCGCATGCTCCTCGGCCAATTGCGGGACGGCGGCCGACTCATCTGCGTTCTCAGCCACGGACCGGCCGGCAAGGCGACGATCTACCGTTCCAGCGCCGGCCACGTCAGCGCCCATACGGTGTTCGATGCCGCTGCGCCGCTGCTGCCGGGCTTCGTGAAACCGCCGGAATTCGTATTCTAGTGCATGTTCCGGCGAAGTGGATACCGGTTTGCCGACAAGAACATGCACCACTCGGCGATTTTAGAGCACATCCCGATCACACCTGATCGGGATGTGCTCTAGCACCACTAAGTCAGAAAGTCGCAGGGTGGGGGATTTGAGAATCACGTAGTGGAGAGGATTCCCATTGAGATCCAGGGGGTTGGGATGGTTCTCCGGAGAGCGAAGGGTATTGAATTGCGGTTTCGGCAGTACGTCGAGGGTCTTGTGAGCGTGATTGGGCACGCGGATCGTGCTGGCCCGTTGCGCGACTATTGCACGGGCTTGGTGATGCCGGTCGCACGCAAGAGTGTTGAACCGATGGCGGCGATCACGGCGCCGGGGCGAACAGCGGCGCAGCATCAGTCGTTGCTGCATTTTGTCGGGCAAGGCGGTTGGTCCGACGGGGAGGTCTTGGCCAAAGTTCGCGAGATGGTATTGCCGCGGATTGAGCGTCATGGATCGATCAGGGCCTGGATCATCGACGATACGAGCTTCCCCAAGAAGGGACGGCATTCGGTTGGGGTGGCGCACCAGTACTGCGGGCAGCTTGGCAAACAGGCGAACTGCCAAGTCGCCGTCTCGCTGTCGATCGCCAATGACGCGGCAAGCTTGCCGGTGGCCTATCGGCTGTATTTGACGAAAGACTGGGCGGAGGACGCGGCACGCCGATCCAAGGTGGGCGTGCCTGAGCACATCGACTTCAAGACCAAGCCGGAGATCGCGCTTGAGCACATCCGCTGGGCGTGTGAAGTGGGCCTTCCTGGCGAGATGGTGCTGGTGGATGCCGGCTATGGCCATGACTCCAAGCTGCGTGCCGGCATCACAGAGTTGGGGAAGGTCTATGCTGCCGGCATTCAGCCGCAGACCTTGGTGTGTCCGCCGGGCAAGCGACCCGGCGGCGCGCCGAAGAAGGGGCACCGTCGCGCACCCGCGGCGATCTCGGCGAAGGAAGTCGCGCTCAGGCTGCCGGCAAAAGCGTGGCGCACGATCGAGTGGCGTGAAGGCACGAATGAACGGCTGTCCTCACGGTTTGCCCGTGTGCATGTTCACGTTGCGTCGATCCGCGAGCGTTCCGAGGTGCCGGCGAGGGAGTGGCTGCTGATCGAGTGGCCCGAGGGCGAGAAAGAGCCCACCAAATATTGGCTTTCGACCTTACCGAGCAGTATCTCGCTCCGCGATCTGGTCGACGCCGCCAAGCTGCGCTGGCGCGTCGAGCGCGACTATCTGGAGCTCAAGCAGGAGGTCGGCCTCGGGCATTTCGAAGGACGGGGATGGCTCGGCTTTCACCATCACGCCACTATGTGCATCGCCGCATACGGTTTCCTGATCTCCGAAAGGGAGACGATTCCCCCCTCGAGACCACGTTCCGCCAGGTTGTTCCCGGAACTTGCCGTATCCGACGGTTACCGACCCAGAGGATCCCCCGTTGCGGCCTGAGCGACATGTCCCAAATTCAATCGCAACCATGCGCCAATGGCTCATCGATGCTATCGTCACACGCCTGCCACGATGCCCATGCTGTCACGCTCCAAACCCGCGGCATTCGCGGCAGAATTGTTAATGACGCAGTAGTGCTAGGCTCCGCCCCGACGGGCCGAGTGTGGCCCGGTTGCGCCACTTCCGATCTTTTTGCCGACAGGGCCCGGGCAGGGGTTTCAAGACGCCCCCGGGCCGCCTAAGCTTGACGGGGCGTTGAATCAATCGGGGACCGGCCAACGAATGCCGGCCGCGGCCCGTCGCCGTTGGCGAAGCGGCCCGGATCGTCGAGTGGGTGGCAGGGACAATGACCAGACGTCGTATGCACCGGGCGATCTGGACAATCGCGACCGTTGCGGCGATCGGCGCGGCGGCGTCGCAGGCGTCGGGCGAGACGCTGAATTCGGCCATGGTGAAGGCCTACCAGACCAATCCGCAGCTCAATCAGCAGCGGGCCGCCGTTCGGGTGACCGACGAGGGCGTCCCGCAGGCTCTCTCCGGTTATCGTCCACGGGTCAGCGTCACCGGCTCGCTCGGCGAGTCATATGCCGACGTCGGCACCAAAGCCGCGGTGACCGTGCCCAACGGTCGCGGTGGCAGCGTTACATTTCCGGTCTATTCCGGCACCTCCGGCGCGCTGACCCCGTATTCGGCCGGCGCGACCGTGCAGCAGACGCTGTTCAACGGCTTTCAGACCGCGAACCGGACCCGCGCGGCGGAAAGCCAGGTCTCATCCGCCCGCGAGGGCCTGCGCGTGCTGGAGCAGACCGTGCTGCTCAATGCAGCCACATTCTACATGGACGTGCTGCGCGACACCGCCAATCTTGAGGTCCAGCGCAGCAACGTCCGGGTGCTCGAGGAAACCCTGCGGCAGACCCGCGATCGCTTCAATGTCGGAGAGGTCACCCGGACCGACGTGGCGCAGGCCGAGGCGCAGCTCGCCGCCGGGCAATCGGCGGCGCTGGCGGCGGAATCGACACTGACGACATCGAAGGCCAATTATCGCCAGGTGGTCGGCGTCGAGCCGGTCAATCTCGCCCCCGGATCGCCGGTCGACCGGTTCTCGCCCTCGACGCTCACGGCCTCGATTGCGCAGGCGCTGGTGGAGAATCCCAACGTCACGGCCGCGATGTACGGCATCGACGTCGCCCACCTCCAGGTCAAGATCAACGAGGGGGCGCTGTATCCGAGCGTCTCGCTGCAGGCTAGCTACCAGTACAACTCGTTCCCGCAGCTCGGTGTGGTGACTCAAAGTATCGCGTCGGCGGTCGGCCAGGTTACCGTTCCGATCTATCAGGGCGGGCAGGAATATTCGCTCATCCGCCAGTCGAAGGAATCGCTGAGCCAGCAGCGCCTCGCGCTCGAGTTCACCCGCAACCAGGTTCGACAGGCCGTGGTGCAGTCCTGGGGTCAGCTGCAGGCGACCAAGGCCCAGGTGCAGGCCGCGCAGTCCCAGGTGACGTCATCGGAAGTGGCCCTCAACGGCGTACGCGAAGAGGCCCGCGTCGGCCAGCGCACCACGCTCGATGTGCTCAATGCCCAACAGGCTCTGGTGAATGCGCGCGTGGCGCTGGTCACCGCGCAGCACGACCGCGTGGTGGCCTCCTACAACGTGCTCGCCTCGGTCGGCCGATTGTCGCCGCGCGTGCTCGGCCTGGGGACGCCGCTCTACGATCCGATGACGCACTATCAGCAGGTGCGCGACAGCTGGATCGGAGTGCGGACGCCGGACGGCAAATAGCCGTCGCTGCATTGCCCTCCTGATGGACTGAACCGGCCGTCTGACAGCAGGCGTCATCAACACTTGGTAGGTGTAAGTAGTCCTGTCCACAGGACTTTGCTTGCGTTCAACCTTCGTCGTGCCATACTTGCATAAAGCTTGGCACCAGGACGTCCTCACGGGAGCGATTTGCTCGAAGATGTGGCAAGCTGCGCGTTCATCGGGCGTGATCATGACGAGGATGCGGTAATGAATCAGCCGGCGAAGGCCCAAGAGCCCTCGATGGAGGAGATCCTTGCCTCCATCCGCCGCATCATCGCCGACGACGATGCAGTCAAGCCAGCCGCGAAGCCTGCGGCGAAGGCCGAGCCTCCACCGGTGAAGGCTGCACCACCACCACCTCCTCCTCCGTCCGCCCCGATGGGGCAGGATGACATCGATGCCATGCTGGCCGGCCTCGATGCGGCCGAGGCGGAAAGCCCCGCCGAGCCGGAACCCGAGCCCGAGCCCCCCGAAGAGGTGCTCGAGCTGACCGAGGCGATGGCGGCGCCGGAGCCGGAGCCGAAACCGCCGAGCTTCCGCAAGATCGAGCCCCAGCAGGACGTCGTCTTCGAGGAGCCGGAACCGCCTCCGCCGCCCCGTCAGATCGTATCGGCACCGCGCGTCGCCGAGGCGGTCGAGCAGCCCTTGATGTCGGCGGCAACGACGGCCGCGGTCAACTCGGCGTTCGGTACGCTGGCCCATACCGTCCTGGTGCAGAACGCCAAGACCCTCGAGGACCTGGTCAAGGAGATGCTGCGTCCGATGCTCAAGGGATGGCTGGACGACAACCTGCCGAGCCTGGTGGAACGCATGGTCAGGGCCGAGATCGAGCGGGTATCGCGCGGCAACCCGGGCTAACCCAACTTCGCCGATTTCGGAGGGCGTTGCGAGATTTTTGCGTGTCTAAGCCATTGATTTTGTGAGATTGGAGCGCGCCTTTTTGGGCAAAAAGCGCTGTAGTGCCGACCAAGTCTATTTTCATGGTTGTTTTTCTGCGGATAATCACCGGCCATGTTCTTGCGCGCCAAGATTTGGCGGAAGGACGGCAAGGAGCACCGCTACTGGAGCCTTGTCGAGAACAAGCGGGTCAGCGGCGGTCGGGTGGTCCAGCGCCACGTGCTGTATCTCGGCGAGATCAACTCGTCGCAGGAACTGGCATGGCGCAAGTCGATCGAGGTGCTGGAAGACGGCGCCGATCGGCCGGTGACGCTGGCGCTGTTTCCGGAGGATCGCTGCGAAGGGGTGCTGCCGGACGCCTCGGTCGTGCGGCTGAAGCTGTCGCAATTGCGGCTCAACCGCCCGCGGCAATGGGGAGCGTGCTGGCTGGCGCTCAAGCTGTGGGAAGAGCTGCGGCTCGATCGCTTCTGGGCCGAACGTCTTTCTCCCAGCCGCAAAGGCACGCGGTGGGATCAGGTGCTTGTGGTGCTGGCGGCGTACCGGCTGATTGCGCCGGGAGCGGAGTGGCATCTGCATCGCGAGTGGTACGGCCGCAGCGCCTTGGCGGACTTGCTGGGCGCCGACGCGGCGCTTGCCGACAGTCACAAGCTCTATCGCTGCCACGACCGGCTGCTGGCGCACAAGCAGGCGGTGTTCGACCATCTGGTGGGGCGCTGGCGGGATCTGTTCAATGCCCGCTTCGATGTTCTGCTGTACGACTTGACGAGCACGTATTTCGAGGCCAGCCCGCCGTTTCCCGACGGCGACAAGCGTCGTTACGGCTACTCGCGCGATCACCGGTCGGACTGCGTGCAGGTGGTCATTGCGCTGGTGGTGACGCCGGAGGGGCTGCCGCTGGCCTATGAGGTCATGGCCGGCAATACGGCGGATAGCACGACGCTGCGCGGCTTTCTCGACCGCATCGAGAGCCAGTACGGCAAGGCGCGCCGCATCTGGGTGATGGACCGCGGGATACCGACCGAGGCGGTGCTCGAGGTGATGCAGCAATCCGATCCGCCAGTCTCGTATCTGGTGGGCACCCCGAAGGGACGGTTGAACCGACTGGAGCAGCAGCTGATCGCCCGCCCGTGGCACGAGGCCCAGCCCGGGGTCCAGGTGAAGCTGCTGCCGCAGGACGGCGAGCTCTACGTGTTCGCCCAGAGCACCGATCGGGTCGCCAAGGAACGCGCGATGCGCCGGCGGCAGCTCAAGTGGCTGTGGGCACGCCTGGCGCAACTGGCGCAAATGAGCCTCACGCGCGAGGAACTGCTCATGAAGCTCGGCGCCGCGCGCGCCAAAGCCCCGACGGCCTGGCGCCTGGTCGAGGTCACGGTGGAGCCCGGCAGCGCGGCATTCACCTATCGGATCGATCGCCCAAAGCTGCGCCGGGCGCGGCGGCGCGAAGGCCGCTACCTGCTGCGCACCAACCTCACCGAGCACGATCCCGCCAAACTGTGGACCTATTATCTCCAGCTCGTGACGGTGGAGGAGGCCTTCAAGGACCTCAAGGGCGATCTCGCGATCCGCCCGATCTTCCACCAGGATGAGCAGCGGATCGAGGCGCACATCTTCATCGCGTTCCTCGCCTATTGCTTGCACGCCACCTTAAGGCGCCGCTTGCAGGCTCTGGCTCCAGGATTGACCCCACGCAGCGTCCTCGAGAAATTCTCCGCCGTGCAGATGATCGACGTCCATGTCCCGACTACGGACGGACGCGAACTGGTGCTCACCCGCTATACCCAGCCGGAGCCCGAGCTCGCCTTGCTGCTCGACAAGCTCAAGCTCGATCTGCCCGCTCAACCGCCGCCCAAAATCAGCGCCGCCCCCGGCGATCCGCCAACCCTCGCGTAGTGCCGACCTTCGGGGGGCCACCCGTGATAAATCAATCACTTAGCCTCTTCGTACCCCTCCAATCGGCGAAGTTGGGCTAAAGTCGTCATCCGGACGCCCGTCGGGGCGATTGATCCGCGCGGCTTTATTTTCCAGCGGAATATGGCAAAAGGCCCTGCGCCGGAACTCGCGCTTTGACGCGACAAGCCCGCCGGGCTTACCGCCGCGCCTGGAATGACTTCGAATGATCGACAAGACCTATCAGCCGTCCGACGTGGAGGGCCGCATCTATGCCGCCTGGGAAGCGGAGGGAGCCTTTCGCGCCGGACGCCCGGAACGCCGCGAGGCTCGGCCCTACAGCATCGTGATCCCGCCGCCGAACGTCACCGGGTCGCTCCATATGGGGCACGCGCTGAACAATACGCTGCAGGACATCCTGGTTCGCTTCGAGCGCATGCGCGGGCGGGATGTCTTGTGGCAGCCCGGCACCGATCACGCCGGCATCGCCACCCAGATGGTGGTGGAGCGCCAGCTCATGGAGCGTCAGGAGCAGGGCCGGCGCGCGATGGGGCGAGAAGCCTTCGTCCGCCGCGTGTGGGACTGGAAGGCGGAATCAGGCGGTACGATCACCAACCAGCTCAAGCGGCTCGGCGCCTCCTGCGACTGGTCGCGCGAGCGCTTCACCATGGACGAGGGACTGTCGCGGGCAGTCATCAAGGTGTTCGTCGACCTCTACCGCGCCGGCCTGATCTACAAGGACAAGCGGCTGGTCAATTGGGATCCCGAGCTGCTCACTGCGATCTCCGACCTCGAGGTCAATCCGGTGGAGGTCAAGGGCCACCTTTGGTACTTCCGGTATCCGCTCGAAGGCCTTGATGATACTTTCATAACCGTGGCCACCACCCGGCCGGAAACGATGCTGGGCGATACCGCGGTTGCGGTTCACCCGGAGGATCCGCGCTACCTCGCACTGGTCGGCCGAAACGCCGTCCTGCCGCTGGTCGGCCGGCGCATCCCGATCATCGCCGACGACTATTCCGATCCGGCCAAGGGTTCGGGCGCGGTCAAGATCACGCCGGCCCACGATTTCAACGACTTTGAGGTCGGCCGCCGCCACCAGCTCGCCCTGGTCAATGTCTTCGATGTCGAGGCCAGGCTGTCTCTCGTGGGGAATGACGCATTCCTCGACGCGGTGCCGCCATCGGCCGACCTCGATGAGACGCTGGGGCTGAACGGTCTCGACCGTTTCGTCGCGCGCCAGCGCATCGTCGAGCGCATGACCGCGAAAGGGCTCGTCGAGAAGATCGAGCCGCAACTCCACGTGGTGCCTCACGGCGACCGGTCGAACGCGGTAATCGAGCCGTTCCTCACGGACCAGTGGTACGTGGACGCCAAGCGGCTGGCGGAGCCGGCGCTCGCCGCCGTCCGCGCCGGCCGCACCGTGTTCGTCCCCCGGAACTGGGAAAAGACCTATTTCGAGTGGATGGAGAATATCCAGCCCTGGTGCGTGTCCCGGCAGCTCTGGTGGGGTCATCAGATCCCGGCCTGGTATGGTCCCGACGGCCGGGTCTTCGTCGCGGCCTCCGAGGTCGAGGCGCGCGCCGAGGCGGCCCGGCACTACGGCAAGGACGTCGCGTTGACCCGCGACGAGGACGTGCTCGACACCTGGTTCTCCTCGGCCTTGTGGCCGTTCTCGACGCTCGGCTGGCCGGGCGATACCCCGGAGCTCGAGCGCTACTACCCCACCGACGTGCTGGTGACCGGGTTCGACATCATCTTCTTCTGGGTGGCGCGGATGATGATGATGGGCATCCATTTCATGCAGGAGGTCCCGTTCCGCACGGTTTACATCCACGCGCTGGTGCGCGACGAGCGCGGGAAGAAGATGTCGAAGTCCATCGGCAACGTCATCGATCCGCTCGATCTGATCGATCGGTACGGCGCCGACGCCCTACGCTTCACGCTTGCCGCGATGGCCGCGCAGGGCCGCGACATCAAGCTCGCCACCAGCCGGGTCGAGGGCTACCGGAATTTTGCGACCAAGCTGTGGAACGCCGCGCGGTTCGGCGAGATGAACGAGTGCGCGCGCGTCGACGGCTTCGATCCGCGGAGCGCGCGGGAAGCACTCAATCGCTGGATCGGTCACGAGACCGCAAGAACCGGGCAGGAGGTCACCGGGGCGATCGAGGAATACAAGTTCAACGAGGCGGCCGGCAGCGTCTACCGCTTCGTCTGGAACGTGTTCTGCGACTGGTATCTCGAGCTGGCAAAACCGGTGCTCGCCGGGCCCGACGGCGCCGCCAAGGCGGAGACCCGCGCCATGGCCGCATGGGTGCTCGACGAGATCCTGAAGTTGCTGCACCCGTTCATGCCGTTCATCACCGAGGAGCTGTGGCAGGTCGCCGCGGACGGCGGCAAGCCGCGCAGCGGCTTGCTCATCCTGGCACCGTGGCCGCGATATCTCGGGCTCGAGGACGCCGAAGCCGAGGCCGAGATCGGATGGTTCATCGACCTCGTCTCGGCGATCCGCTCGGCGCGGGCCGAGATGAACGTGCCGCCCGGAGCGCTGGTGCCGCTGATGCTCGTCGCCGCCTCCACCGAGACCGTAACCCGGGCGCGTCGCTGGGAGGAATTCTTGCAACGGCTTGCACGCCTGTCCGACATATCGTTCGTCGACAAGCCGCCACCCGGCTCGATCCAGATCCTGGTACGCGGCGACGTCGCGGCCGTGCCGCTCGCCGGAAGTCATCGACGTGGCGACCGAGCGTTCCCGGCTCGGCAAGGAACTCGCCAAGGTGACCAGCGACATCGCCCGGGTGGACGCCAAGCTCGGCAACGCGGACTTCGTCAAGCGCGCGCCCGAGGACGTGGTCGAAGGCGAGCGCGAGAAGCGCACCGAGGCCGAAGCCCGGCGCGCCAAGATCAACGAGGCGCTGGGCCGACTGTCGCAGGCGTAGCACGTCCGGGGCCGTCGAGGTGCAGGCGACTTACTCGCCCAGCAACTCGCGCCGACGGCGTTCTGATTCCTCCGCATAGCGGCGCAGCGCATGCGCCTCGGTCAAGAGGCCGACCACGTGCCGGAGAATCGGGGTGTCGACCACCGCGAGCGCCTCCGCCTCGGTCCGGTCGAACGCGATCACCGCCTCGCGCACCGTCATTTGGGGGACCAGGAAATTGTCGGCATGATGCAGGATGTCGCGGACCCTGAGGTTCGCGGATGTCTCCGCCGAATGCGCCTCGGGGACGATCACGATGCCGGCATAGCGGCCATCCTCGTCGACCGCCACGACCTGACTGGTCGCGCCGAGGGGAACCGCCGCGCGAAACGCCGCGACGGTCGTATCGACGGGGATCGTTGCCACCGCATGCCGCATCATCCGGCCGACCGTGAGATCTCGGATCCAGCCGACGTCGGCGGCGCTGCGAATGGTCTCGCCCCGCAAGTGGAAACGCCAGGTGGCGAACGAGTAGCCGAATGTCTCGCGCGTCACCTGGGCCGAGATGATCACGGCCACCAGCACCGCGGTCGTCAGCCAGAGGTCGCCGGTGGTCTCCAGCGCGATGAAGATCATGGTGAGCGGTCCGCCGATGACCGACACCGACAGCGCGCCCATCGCGATGATCGCATAGGTGTGGCCGTCGAGGGGGTGCGACGGCCACAGCCAAGTGACGGCCGCGGCAAACAGCTGCCCGCCCAGCGAGCCAAGCAGCAGGGAGGCAAAGAACAGCCCGCCGCGAAAGCCGCTGCCCAGCGAGACGATCGAGGCGATCGCCTTCAGCACGAAGACCAGCGCGATCTCGCGGATCGGCCGGTCGACGACGCTGGCGAGCAGCAAGGCCCCATGCCCCGACGACATGACCTGGGGTGAGCCGAGCGCCAGCAGCCCGACGAGGATCCCGCCGATCGCCGGGCGCAGCCATGACGGCACGCGCATGCGCACGAAGAGGGCTTCGCACAAGCCTACGCCGCGCATGAGCGCGATCCCGAGCCCCGCCGCAAGAAGGCCGACCCCGCCCGACATGACGAGATCCTGGGCTCCGATCGGCGAGCCCGTTCCCGGGAGGATGCCGAGCTGCAGCGGGGCCGATACGTGGGCGACCAGGTATCCGATGAGCGCTGCAAGCCCGACGGGTGCGAGGCTTGCCACCGAATAGCTGCCGATCACGAGCTCGAAGGCGTAGAACGCGCCGGCCAGGGGCGCCGCGAAGGCCCCGGCGATGGCCCCGGCGGCGCCGCAGCCCACCAGGACGCGCAGGTCCCCGCGGCGCAGGCGAAACGCTCTCCCCAGTCGGGAGGCGAACGCGCTGGCGAGCTGGGTGTAGCCGGCCTCGAGGCCGACCGACGCCCCGACCCCGCTCGACCATATGGTCTGGGCCGCGACGATCAGGCTGCCGACCAGCGACATGCGGCCGCCACGAAGGGCGTTGGCCTCGATCGGGTCGACCTCCCGGGCCGGCCGGCGTCGGGCGATCAGCAGGGTTGCCACCCCGAGAGCCGCCCCGCCGAGACCGGGAACCAGCATGGCGCGGACCGGGTCGATCTCGACCTGCGCGGAAAGACGCTCATTGGGCGGGAGTGCGAACAACAGCGAGTGCAGCAGATCGAACTCCGGCCCCCATGGCGGCGACCACGAGACCCGCGAGCGCGCCGGCGACGACGGCGAGCACGATGATGCTCGTCTCCCGGGCGCGGACGAGTGCACGCAGGCGCCGAGGGACTTCGAAACCTGATGTGAACGGCGCCATCACCGATAACGTGGGGGCGGATTTACCGATCCGCGACCTCAAGCATACATACGCCTGAATTCGCCTCCAGGATTTCCTGCTCCGACCGAGCTGATGAGACGACTTTTGCTGGCGATTGTGCGATGCACAAGAAGACACAAGATCTGTGTCTTTGATGCCACACATTAATAACATTGTCGCAGCGCTGGGGATCAACCATCCGGATGCCGCGATTCAGCCATAGAGTTCGACGACATCGAAGGGCATGCCAAGCCGTTGCGACGCTTTCCGTTTCACCTGCGAGGCACGCAAGCTCCCTCTGCTCGTCCGGCTAGCCGCGAGCTGAGGGGCTTCGGGACCGAAGCAGGTCTGGAACGGTTGGAGCGGACGTCGATGGACGCGAAGACGAAACTGAAGGATAAGCTCCCCAGCCGGCATGTGACCGAAGGACCGGAGCGCGCCCCCCATCGTTCCTATTACTACGCGATGGGGCTGACCTCGGAGCAGATTCATCAGCCGTTCGTCGGCGTCGCGACCTGCTGGAACGAGGCGGCGCCCTGCAACATCGCCCTGATGCGCCAGGCCCAGGCGGTGAAGAAGGGCGTTGCGGCCGCCGCCGGTACACCGCGCGAATTCTGCACCATCACGGTGACCGACGGCATCGCCATGGGCCACCAGGGCATGAAGGCCTCGCTGCCGTCGCGCGAGGTGATCGCCAACTCGGTCGAGCTCACGATGCGCGGTCACGCCTACGATGCCCTGGTCGGGCTCGCGGGCTGCGACAAGTCGCTGCCCGGGATGATGATGGCGATGTGCCGGCTCAACGTGCCGTCCATCTTCATCTATGGGGGCTCGATCCTGCCGGGCACGTTCAAAGGTCAGCCGGTCACCGTTCAGGACGTGTTCGAGGCCGTCGGACGGCACTCGGTCGGCAACATGTCGGACGAGGATCTCGACGAGCTCGAGCAGGTCGCTTGCCCGTCGGCCGGCGCCTGCGGCGCCCAGTTCACCGCCAACACGATGGCGACCGTTTCCGAGGCGATCGGCCTGGCGCTTCCCTACTCGGCGGGCGCGCCGGCGCCCTACGAGCTGCGCGACAGGTTCTGCATGGTCGCCGGCGAGCAGATCGTCGAGCTGATCAAGGCCGGCCTGCGGCCGCGCGACATCGTCACCCTCAAGGCGCTGGAGAATGCCGCCGCGGTGGTCGCGGCCTCGGGCGGATCGACCAACGCGGCGCTGCACCTGCCGGCCATCGCCAACGAGTGCGGCATCAAGTTCGACCTGTTCGACGTCGCCGAGGTGTTCAAGCGCACTCCCTATGTGGCGGATCTGAAGCCGGCCGGCCGTTATGTGGCCAAGGATATGTTCGAGGCTGGCGGCGTGCCGCTGCTGATGAAAACCCTGCTCGATCACGGCTACCTGGACGGCAGCTGCATGACCGTCACCGGCCGCACCATCGCCGAGAACCTGAAGACGGTGAAATGGAATCCGGGCCAGGACGTGGTGCGTCCGGCCAACGATCCGATCTCGCCGACCGGCGGGGTCGTCGGCCTCAAGGGCAACCTGGCGCCGGAGGGCGCGATCGTGAAGGTCGCCGGCATGTCCGTGCTCAAGTTCTCCGGACCCGCCCGGGTGTTCGACGGCGAGGAGGCGTGCTTCGAGGCGGTGCGGCGGAAAACCTACCGGGAAGGCGAGGTCCTGGTCATCCGCCACGAGGGGCCGCGCGGCGGGCCGGGCATGCGTGAGATGCTGTCCACGACGGCGGCACTGACCGGGCAGGGGATGGGCGGCAAGGTCGCGCTGATCACCGATGGACGCTTCTCCGGTGCCACGCGCGGGTTCTGCGTCGGCCATATCGGGCCGGAAGCTGCGGTCGGCGGGCCGATCGGGCTGTTGCAGGACGGCGATATCATCGAGATCGATGCCGTCGGCGGCACGCTGAACGTGAAGCTT
Organism: uncultured Alphaproteobacteria bacterium; assembly: GCA_963755055.1. Taxonomy (GTDB): domain Bacteria; phylum Pseudomonadota; class Alphaproteobacteria; order Rhizobiales; family Xanthobacteraceae; genus AP-16. Next base: position 24,423 of record CAVWIS010000026.1, read on the forward strand.
GCCGACGACGAGCTGGCTCGGCGCCGCCAGGGCTGGAAGCCGCGCGAGATCGAGTTCACCTCAGGGTACTTGTGGAAGTACGCCCAGCAGGTCGGGTCGGCTTTGACCGGCGCGGTGACCCATCCGGGCGGCGGGGCCGAGAAGGCGTGCTATGCGGATGTTTGATCGCGCTGCAACGGCGGGCCTGCTGATCGCCATGGGTCTGGCGATCGGGCCGGCCTTCGGCTTCGAGGGCACCAAGCCGCCCGGCGATCCGCCGTCGCCGGTGGAGGCCTATCGTTCCGGCGCCCAGGCGTTGCGCGAAGGCGAGAGGGCCAAGGCGGTCACCTCCCTGCAATATGCCGCCGAGCAGGGTCATCCGCTGGCGCAATGGCAGCTCGGCCGGATGTATGCGATAGGCGACGGCGTCCCGCGCAGCGATCTGCGCGCCTTCGAGTATTTCAGCCGGATCGCCAACGGTCATGCGGATGACAACCCGAATACGCCGCAGGGTCGCCTGGTCGCCAATGCGTTCGTGGCGCTCGGCCAATACTATCTGGACGGCATACCCGAACTCCCAGGTGCGGGCGGATCCGGCGCGGGCGCGCGAGCTGTTTTCCTACGCCGCCTCGTATTTCGGCGACGCCGACGCGCAATACCATCTCGCCAGGATGTATCTCGACGGGGTCGGCCTGCCGCGCGATCCGCGCCTCGCGGCGCGCTGGCTGGGACTTGCCGCCAACAAGCGTCAATATCCGGCGCAGGCCGTGCTCGGCCACATGCTGTTCAAGGGCGAGAGCGTGCCGCGACAGGCGGCACTCGGCCTGATGTGGCTGACCCTGGCGCGTGAATCCGACGTCCCGTGGATCACCGAGCTCTACAATTCCGCCTTCAAGCAGGCGACCGCCGACGAGCGGGCGCTGGCGCTGGTATTTCTCGACCGCTGGCTGAAGACGAGGCGGGACTGAACCCGAGACCGAGGCGGTCAGGCGGGCTCGGCACCCAGGTCGATCCACACCGGAACATGGTCGGACGGCTTGTCCCAGGCACGGACGTGCTTGTCGATCCCCGCGGCATCGAGGCGATCTGCCGCCTGCGGGGACAGAGCCAGGTGATCGATCCGGATCCCGTTGTTCTTTTGCCAGGCACCCGCCTGATAATCCCAAAACGTGTAGAGCCTGTCATCATCGCTTGTCGCACGAATGGCGTCGGTCAGTCCGAGATTCATCAAGGTGCGAAACCTGGCCCGGGTGGTCGGAAGGAAGAGGGCGTCGTTGACCCATAGCGCGGGGTCGTGCACGTCGGTCTCGCCGGGAATGACATTGTAGTCCCCCGCCAAGACCAGCATCTCCTCCAGCGCCAGGCGTTCACGGGTGTAGCGAATGAGCCTGTCCATCCAATTGAGCTTGTATTGATATTTGTCCGTGCCGGTGGGGTTCCCGTTGGGCAGGTAGAGCGAGGCGACCCGCAGCACGCCGCCCTTGACCGACACCACCGCTTCGATGAAGCGGGCATGATCGTCGACGTCGTCGCCCGGCAGCCGCAGGGTCACCTCGTCGAACGGGATCTTCGACAGGATGGCGACGCCGTTGAATGCCTTCTGGCCGTGGATCGCCAGATTGTATCCGAGCTGCTCGAAGGGCTCGCGCGGAAAGGCGCCGTCGACGCATTTGGTCTCCTGCAGGCAGACGATATCGGGGCGGCGCTCGGACAGCCATGCCACCACATTCTCGGTCCTCTGCTTGATCGAATTCACGTTCCAGGTGGCGATGCGCATGACGACCTTCGTCGGTTTCGGGGTGGCGGCGAGCGGCGCGAGCATGCCCGACTTGCGCCGACGGAAAAAGGTCCGGGCTCTGCCCGGAGGTCAGTCATTTCACGGAGCCGTCCGGCGCGCCCGGAGCGACGGAAAACTCACAAAATCGGGTCAGTCTGCCCACACAACATGTTGATTTTTAATAAGAGGTGGTAATGGTAGGAGTACGGCGGGGCGCGTAGCGCGGCAAGGGCCGATGGGTAACGCCAGCGGCATCAATCCAGACGAGGGGCAGGGTTCGCGACCTGATCCGAACCGGTAGTCGATGATGAAGCAACGCGCGGTTGTTCTGGTGGCCCTGGGAGCCGTCATCCTGGGGGGGCTTGGCTACGCGACACGTAACGTCTGGATGCCTCATGGAGCCGTCGCCCAGGCGCCGTCGGCGCCGGCAGCGCGTGTGGTCCCGGTCGAGATCGCGGTCTCCGTCAAGAAGATGACCCCGGTGCGGCTCGAGGCGCTGGGAATCGTCATGCCGATCGAGGCGGTGGCGGTCCGCACCCGGGTCGACAGCGAGATCATCGGCGTCCATTTCCGCGACGGGGCGATCGTGAAGACCGGAGACCTCCTGTTCACGCTCGACAGCCGGGCGCTCGAGGCGCAAATCAAGCAGGCCGAGGGAAACGTCCTGCGGGACCAGGCCCAACTCGACGGTGCCGAGCGGGACGTGCGGCGCTATACCGAGCTGGTAGCCAAGAACGCCACCCCGGTGATCAATCTCGACAATGCCAGGACCCAGGCGGACACTTTTCGGGCGAACATCAAGGCCGACCAGGCGGCGCTGGAAAACCTGAAAGTGCAACTGAGCTATTGCACCATGCGGGCACCGATCTCCGGCCGCATCAGCGCTGCCGCGGTGAAAGCGGGGAATTTCGTGCGCGCCGGCGACGCCGCCGCGCTCGCCACGATCAACCAGATCGCCCCGATCTACGTCGCCTTCCCGTTGCCGCAACGTAATCTGGCCGATGTCCGCCACGCGCTCGCGGCGGAGAGCGCCCTGGTCGAGGCCATGGTTCCCGGCGAGACCATCCCCGCCAAAGGCCAGCTCACGATGATCGACAATTCGGTGAATTCATCGACCGGCATGGTGAGCATGCGCGCCACGATGGACAATGCCGACCAGCTGCTCTGGCCGGGTCAGCTGGTGACGACGAAATTGACGCTGCGCGACGTCGAGGCCGTGGTCATCCCGGCGGCGTCGGTGCAGACCGGTCAGGCGGGCCCTTATGTCTTCGTCGTCAAGGACAATGTCGCGAGCGTGCGGCCGGTCACGGTCTCGCGCGTCAACGACAGCGAAGCGGTGATCGAAAAGGGCCTGGAAGGCGGGGAGACCGTGGTCACGATGGGCCAGTTGCTGCTTGCCAACGGCATCAAGGTCGCGCCGCGCGCCCCGAAGGCTGGGTCCTGACCATGAACCTGTCGGAAGCCTGCATTCGCCGTCCGGTGATGACGACGCTGATCACGGCGTCGATGATCGTTTTCGGCGCATTTGCCTACCGTCTGTTGCCGGTCGCCGCGCTGCCGAGCGTCGATTTTCCGACCATCAACATCCAGGCGCAACTGCCGGGCGCCAGTGCCGACACGATGGCGGCATCGGTGGCGTCGCCGATCGAAAGACAGCTGGCGACCATCGCCGGCATCAGCGCCATGACCTCGACGTCCTCGCTGGGGCTGACGTCGATCACCGTTCAGTTCGACCTCAATCGCAATATCGACGGCGCCGCACTCGACGTGCAGACCGCTTTGACCGTCGCCGCGCGCAAGCTCCCGGTGGAGATGACGATTCCGCCCAGCTTTCGCAAGGTCAATCCGGCCGACTTTCCGGTTCTTTATCTGAGCTTGATCTCGCCGACGCTGCCGTTGTCGACGGTGGACGAATACGGCGAGACGACGCTTGCCCAGCAGATCTCGCAATTGCCCGGCGTCGCCCAGGTTCTGGTCTATGGCGCGCAGAAATTCGCCGTGCGGGTGCAGGTCGATCCGGTCGCCGCCGCGGCGCGCGGCATCTCGTTCGACGAGGTACGCTCGGTCGTGTCGCGGACGAATTCCAGCACGCCGGCCGGCACGTTGTCGGGGCCCAACAAGGACGTCACGCTGCGGGCGTCCGGGGCGATCGAGCGCGCTGCCGACTACCGCAGCGTCGTCGTCAAGTACGTCAACGGCGTGCCGATCAAGCTCGAGGACATCGCGCAAGTCGTCGACAGCGTCGAGAACGACAAGATCGCCACCTGGTTCAACGACGAGCGGGCAATCGTGCTCGCCATCCAGAAACAGCCCGACGCCAATACGGTGGCCGTGGTCGACGCCATCCGCAATCGGCTTCCGTCTTTCCGCGCGCAGGTGCCGGCGTCGATCCGCATGGAGGTCTTGAACGACCGCTCGATCTCGATCCGCCACTCGGTCGAAGACGTCCAGGTCACCTTGATTATCGCCATCGCGCTGGTGGTGCTGGTGATCTTCCTGTTCCTGCGCTCGGCCGCCGCAACCATCATTCCGGCACTTGCCGTCCCGGTGTCGTTGATCTCGACCTGCGCCGCGATGTACGCATTCGGATATTCGATCAACAACATGACGCTGCTGGCGTTGACCTTGTCGGTCGGGTTCGTCGTCGACGACGCCATCGTCATGCTGGAGAACATCGTTCGTCACACCGAAGCAGGCATGCGCCCGTTCGAGGCGGCGCTCAAGGGTTCGCGCGAGATCGGTTTCACCATCATCTCGATCACCTTCTCGCTGATCGCCGTGTTCATCCCCGTGCTCCTGATGGGCGGCATCGTCGGCCGGGTGTTTCGCGAGTTTGCGGTCTCCATCGCGGTGGCGATCATCGTGTCCGGCTTCGTTTCGCTGACATTGACGCCGATGCTGTGCGCCCGCGTGCTTCGCAGCCATCACGGCGACGAGAAGCAGAACTTCGTGCTGCGGGCCTTCGAATCGATGTTCCGCGGGTGGCTCAGGGCGTACGAATGGAGCCTCGACAAGGTGCTGCGTTTCAAGCTGGTCACGCTCGTCATTACCCTTGCGACGATCGTCGGCACGGTTTGGCTCTACGTCAATATCCCCAAGGGGTTCTTTCCGGTCGAGGACACCGGGTTCATCCTGGCTTGGGACGAGGGAGCGACGGATATTTCGTTCCGCGGCATGGTCGAGCGCCAGCGCGAGGTCGCTGCGATCATCAAGGCGGACAAGGCCGTCGACTATCTGAACTCGACGGTGGGGGCGGGCGGGCCGAATCCGACCAACAACTATGCACGAATTTTCATCGCCTTGAAGCCCAAGTCGGAACGCAACGAATCCGTGCTCGCGGTGATCCAGCGCCTGCGCGGCAGCGTCAGCAGTGTGCCCGGCGTGGTCACTTACTTCCAGCCGGTGCAGAACATCAATCTGACCGGCCGGATCTCCAAGAGCGAGTATCAATACACGCTGCAATCGAGCGATACCGAGGAGCTCTACCGGATCGCGCCGGAGATGCGTCAGAAGATCGCCAAAGTCGATGGCATTCGCGACGTCAACACCGATCTCTACATCAGCAATCCGCAGATGACGATCGACATCGATCGGGAAAAGGCGGCGGTCTACGGCATCACCATCGATCAGGTTCGCCAGGAGCTGTTCAACGCGTTCGGCAACCGCCAGGTCGCGACTATCTATACCGCCAGCAACGACTATCAGGTCATTCTCGAGGGTTCGAAGGAATACCAGACCGACCCTTCGGTTCTGTCCTTCATCCGCATCAAGGCGACCAACGGGCAGACGGTGCCGCTCGACGCCGTCGCCCGGGTCTCACCCAGCGTCGGGCCTCTGCAGGTCAACCATCAGGGCGCCCAGCCGGCGGTGACGATCGCGTTCAATCTGGTGCCGGGCTTCTCGCTCGGGCAGGCGGTCGATGCCATCCAGAAGATCGAGCGTGAGGCGCGGCTGCCGCCGACGATCTATACCGGGTTCCAGGGCACCGCCCAGGTGTTCCAGGAACTCGCTCAAGGGCCAGGGTCTGTTGATCCTGGCGGCGGTTTTCGCCGCCTATGTGGTGCTCGGCATTCTCTACGAGAGCTTCATCCACCCGATCACCATCATTTCCGGTCTGCCGTCCGCGGGCATCGGCGCGCTGGTGACGCTGATGGCCTTCGGCATGCAGCTGACGGTGATCGCCATGATCGGCATCGTCATGCTGGTCGGGATAGTGAAGAAGAACGCCATCATGATGATCGATTTCGCCATCGAGCGCCGACGGGTCGGCTTGAGCGCCGAGGTGGCGATCCGCGAGGCCTGTCTCCTGCGCTTCCGGCCGATCATGATGACGACCTTCGCGGCGATCTTCGGGTCGCTGCCGATCGCCCTGGGAGCGGGTGCCGGTGCGGAGCTGCGCCAGCCCCTCGGTGTCGCCGTGGTCGGCGGGCTCTGCCTGTCGCAGCTGCTCACCCTCTACATCACGCCGGTGATCTATCTCTATCTCGATCGCATCGACCGCCGCCTCAAGCGCTCGCTCGATCCGCAGATCGAGGAGGTCGGCGAGCCGCAGCCGCGGCCGGAGACCGCGATCGCGGCCGAATAGCCGATCTGCGCAGTCTCGCCGCCCGCAGGCGGGCGGCGGCCTTGCGATGCCTTATGGAGGCTAGATCGTGAAGCTGGTGCCGCAGCCGCAGGACGCCGTGGCATTGGGATTGGCGATCTTGAACGAGGCACCGATCAGGTCATCGACGAAATCGATCTGCGAACCTGCCATGTATTGCAGCGATACCGGATCGATCAGGACCACGGCGCCATCGCGGTCGATGATCACGTCGTCCTCGGCCCTGGCGCGGTCGACGTCGAATTTGTACTGAAAGCCGGAGCAGCCGCCGCCTTCAACGCTGACCCGCAACATCGATCCGGCCGGCTCGCCCTTGAGGATCTCGCCGATCCGGCGCGCCGCCCGATCGCTGATGGTGACGTTGTCGGCCATTATTCCCGTCTCCCGAATTCCCGTCTCCCGAATGCCGCTGGGCCGCGGCGATCGTCCGGATATTGCCAGGACATTCATGCGATAGTTAAGTACGTGCCGGTCTGAGGTCAATTCCCCACGCCAACGAGGCGATCATGGCGGTTGATGCGGCTCGCGCCCGGGCGCCCTACGCGGCCGATCCGCAGGCCAGTCGTGGCCGGCTTCACCCGGAGGCGGCGAGCTCCACCCGCAATGCGTTCCGTCGCGACAGCGACCGCATTATTCATTCGGCGGCGTTTCGCCGCCTCAAGCACAAGACCCAGGTCTTCGTCTTCGATGAAGGCGATCATTATCGCACCCGGCTCACCCATACCCTCGAGGTGACGCAGGTTGCCCGGTCGCTCGCCCGTGCGCTGGGTCTCGACGAGGACCTCGCCGAGGCGCTGGCTCTGGCGCACGATCTTGGACATCCCCCGTTCGGCCATGCCGGCGAGCGCGCCCTGGACCAGTGTCTCGCGGAGCTCGGCGGGTTCGACCACAATGCGCAGACGCTGCGGGTCGTCACCCTGATCGAGCGGCGCTACCCGGAATTCGACGGGCTCAATCTCACCTGGGAGACACTCGAGGGCATCGTCAAGCACAATGGACCGCTGACCGATCGTGGCGGACGGCCGGCAGGCCGCTATCGCGATCGCGGCGTTCCGCTGGCGATCGAGGCCTACGGCCGGCTGCAGGATCTGATGCTGTGGAGCTATCCGTCCGCCGAGGCGCAATGTGCCGGGATCGCCGACGACATCGCCTATAACGCCCACGACATCGACGACGGGATCCGCGCCGAGCTGTTCGACCTCGACGATCTCGGCGCGGTGCCGATCGTCGCCGAGCTCAAGCGCGACATCGCGGAGCGCTATCCGCAACTCGATACGGCGCGCCTCGTCCACGAGCTCATACGCCGCTTGATTGGACGATTGATCGAGGACGTCATCGAAGAGTCCGATCGACGGTTCGCGAAATTCGCTCCGCGCAGCGCCGACGAGGTTCGCGCCGCCGGGACGCAGCTGGTCGGATTTTCCCCCGCGATGACCGAGACGGACGGCGCGATCAAGGCGTTCCTGCTGTCGCGGATGTATCGCCATGAGCGCGTGATGCGGATCATGGGCAGTGCGCAGGGCGTGGTCGGCGACCTGTTCGCCCACTACACCGCACATCCCGACGATCTGCCGAGCGAATGGGCGCAGAATTTCGGCGATGCCGACGTGGCCGGCCGCGCCCGCCGGGTTGCCGACTTCGTCGCCGGCATGACCGATCGCTATGCCCTCGTCGACCATGCCCGGCGCTTTGACTTGACCCCGGAATTGGTCTAGGCGCCGCTCGCGCAATCAGCCGACGCCGAAAATCATGTCCCAGCGCTCGCCACACGTCTTCGCCGCGGTTCTCGACAGCGTCCGCGCTGCGACGGCATCGCTGGCGTCCAGCGGCGCGCTGCCGGCCGGTATCGATCTGTCGCGGGTCCAGGTCGAGACGCCGAAAGAGGCCTCCCATGGCGACATGGCGACCAATGCCGCGATGGTGCTCGCCAAGCCCGCCGGCATGAAGCCGCGCGAGCTCGCCGAGGCCATCGCGCAGCGGCTGCGGGCGGATGCCCTGGTGGATGCGGCCGACGTCGCCGGTCCGGGGTTCATCAATCTCACGCTGCGGCGGTCGGCCTGGACCGACGAGCTGCGCGTCGCGCTGCGCGGCGGTGCCGGCTACGGCCGGGCGGTCACCAACGACGGCGACGCGATCAATGTCGAATACGTGTCGACCAATCCCACGGGACCGCTGCATGTCGGCCATTGCCGGGTCGCCGTGGTGGGTGACGCGCTGGCCAATCTGCTGTCGTATGCGGGCCACCGCGTCACCCGCGAGTACTATGTCAACGATGCCGGCGGGCAGGTCGACAATCTGGCGCGATCGGTTTTCCTGCGCTACCGCGAGGCGCTCGGCGAGGACATCGGAGGAATTCCCCAGGGTCTCTATCCGGGCGACTACCTCAAACCTGTCGGCAAACTGGTCGCCGAACGGTTCGGCGCGACGCTGAAGGACAGGCCCGAGGCGGAATGGATCGCGACGCTGCGCGAGCTCGCGGTATCCGAGATGATGAAGCTGATCCGGGAGGATCTCGCGGCCCTCGGGATCAACCAGGATGTCTATTTCTCCGAACGCTCGCTGATAGAAGGCGAGCGCGACCTCGTCGCCGGAACGATCGAGTGGTTGCGCGAGCGCGGACAGGTCTACCAGGGACGCCTGCCTCCGCCGAAAGGGCAGGTCGACGCCGACTGGGAGGAGCGCGAGCAGACGCTCTTTCGCGCCACCGCATTCGGCGACGACGTCGACCGGCCGCTGCGGAAATCCGACGGCAGCTACACCTACTTTGCCTCCGACATCGCCTACCACAAGTCGAAGCTCGACCGCGGCTTCCGCACCATGATCGACGTGTGGGGCGCCGACCATGGGGGTTACGTCAGGCGCATGGCGGCTGCCGTCAAGGCGGTCTCCGAAGGCGGTGCCGAGCTCGACGTGAAGATCGTCCAGCTGGTGACGCTGCTGCGGGCCGGCGAGCCGGTGAGGATGTCGAAACGCGCCGGCGACCTGGTGACTCTGCGGGAGGTGGTGGAGGAGGTGGGCCGCGACGCGGTCCGGTTCATGATGCTCTACCGGAAGAACGATGCCGTGCTCGAGTTCGACCTCGCCCGGGTGGTCGAGCAGTCGCGCGACAACCCGGTCTTCTATGTCCAGTATGCCCACGCCCGCGGCTGCTCGGTGTTTCGCAACGCCCTTGCGGTCGTCCCGGACCTGCCGGGGGAAGCGGAAGCCCGCGCACGGATGCTGATCGGCGCGCCGATCGAACGCCTCGACGACGAGGGCGAAATCGCCCTGATGAAGCGGATCGCGTTCTATCCCCGGCTGATCGAGGCTGCCGCGGGCACCCACGAGCCGCATCGAGTTGCCTTCTATCTATATGAATTGGCAAGTGAATTTCACGCATTATGGACGCGGGGCCGGGACACGCCACATTTACGCTTCATTATCCAGAATGATCCACAACTGACCATCGCTCGCCTTGCACTGGTTCAGGGCGTTGTGAGCGTCCTGGCGTCCGGGCTGTCGCTGCTCGGGGTCGGGGCGCCTGATGAGATGCGGTGATTGGCTTGCGGCCGCTGGGTGGAACCGCGACTTGCGGGTAGAATGTGCGGCGGAGCGAGCGCGAGGCCCGAAACAGTGGCGGAATGAGTTATGGTGGAAAATCCTCGATATGTGCCCAGGCGCGCCGACAGTGTCCAGCCTCGGGGCGGCGAGAGCGCGGATGCCCGGGGATCGCGGCCGGACAATGATCCGCTGGCGGAACTGGCGCGAACTCATCGGCCGTGACGATCCTTTCGCGGAGTTGAGACGCGACATCGGACAGTCCGCATCGAGACCGGAACCGGCGCGTGCGCCGCGCGACGAGCCTGCGGCGCCCAACTGGCTTGCTCGCCAGCGTGGCACGCCCGAGGACGCGGGACCGGGGCGGGAGCCCCGGAGCCAACCTGCGGATACCCAATGGCGCGCCAGTCGCTATCGCGATCCGGTCGCACGGGAAGAGCCTCCGGCAGCGGAGCATATGGCTCCGGCCCAATACCCGGCCGAGGATCCGCATGAGGCGGCCCCCGCTTACGACCAGGGCTACAATTCCGCTCCTGCCTACGGACATGCGGCTTACGACCCGCCGTACGACGGGGCACCTCCGGTCGCTCGCGATTACGAGGCCGAAGGAGAGTACGGAGACGATCAGGCGCTTGCCGAAGGCGACGAGGGTTTCGAGGCGCCTCGGCAGCCTCGGCATGGCCGGCTGATCACCATCGGGGCCGTGCTCGGGGTCATCGTCCTGCTGATCGGCGGAGCGTTCGGTTACCGGGCTCTCACCACGCCGCGCGACCCCAACCAGACGCCCGTGATTGTCGCCGACCGGTCGCCCAGCAAGGTGGTGCCGGCCGCGCAAAACGCCGACAGCCAAGCCAACAAGCTGACCTACGAGCGGGTGGCCGACAAGCCCCAGGAATCCGGCGAGCTGGTGTCGCGCGAGGAGCGACCGGTCGATGTGCGCAGTGCGGCACCGCGGGTCGTCTTTCCCGGTGCGACGACGGTGGCGGGCTCGAACGGGGCGCCGCCGCAGCAGATCGCCGGGGCGGGCGGTTCGACCTTCGCGACTAGCCCCGCCGCAGCCAGCGAGCCGAAGAAAGTGAAGACGCTGACCATCCGCCCCGACCAGACCGCCAGCGCTGAAACCGGGGAGGCATCGTCGCCCTGGCCGGCGCCACCACCGACGGTCCGCAGCGTCGCCGCGACGCCGGCGCCGACCCAGCCCGCCGGTACGCGATCGCTCCAGCGCCCGGCGCCGGAGACGACCGATGCGACCAGCCCGCCCGCTGCCGCGCCGGCGCGCATCGCGAACACTGCTCCCCCACCGGTGAGGGCGCCGGAGGCCGGAGGATACGTGGTGCAGCTGTTCTCCGGACGGAGCGAGTCGGAGGCCCAGGATCAATTCCGCGTCCTGCAAGGCAAGTATCAGGGTGTGCTGGGCGGGCGCCAGCCGATCATCCGGCGGGCGGATCTCGGCGAAAAGGGCGTGTTCTATCGTGCCCAGGTTGGGCCGTTCGGCACGATCGACCTGGCCAACCAGTTCTGCGGCAATCTCAAGAATGCCGGCGGGCAGTGCATTGTCCAGAGGAATTGACGACGGCTGCGCTTGACCGGCGTTAAGTCCGCGCGGTAGAGCGGCTTCGGGTTTCGATGAACCCGGAGTCGCTCGCGACTCGCGATGATGTTGCATTTTCGCCCGGCGAATTGAGCCGTTTCGCGCGAAAATGCCTGATCGGCGCCATGGCAGCACGCGCGTTCATTACGGGTTCGGCTGGACCTATGCTGACGCCCGACGAACGGGCGTTCATGCGGGATGCCGATCCATGGGGCTTCATCCTGTTCGCCCGCAATGTCGAGAATCCCGGCCAGGTGTCGCGTCTGACCGCGGGCTTTCGCGAGGCGGTCGGCCGCGCCGATGCGCCCGTTCTGGTGGACCAGGAGGGTGGTCGCGTGCAGCGTCTGCGGCCGCCGCACTGGGAGAGCTTCCCGGCCGGCGCCGAGTACGGCCGGCTGTACGACCGCGACCGGACTGGCGGACTTGCGGCGGCCAGGCTCGGGGCCCGCCTGATCGCGGCCGATCTGGCTGCCATCGGAATCACCGTCGACTGTCTGCCGATCGCCGACCTGCCGGTCCCGGGTGCCGACCGGGTGATCGGCGAGCGCGCCTATGGTGAGGCCCCGGACAAGGTCGCGGCGATCGGCGCCGCCGTCGCCGAGGGCTTGCGCGACGGGGGCGTCTTGCCGGTCCTCAAGCACATCCCGGGCCATGGCCGGGCGACGGCCGACAGCCATCACCGGCTTCCCGTGGTCGCGGCGGATCGTGCCACCCTGGAGGCCACCGATTTTGCAGCATTCCGGGCGCTGGCGCGGCTGCCGCTCGCGATGACCGCACACGTCGTGTTCAGCGCTCTGGATTCCGCGCCGGCGACGACTTCGGCGACAATAGTGCGGGAAGTGATTCGCGGCTCGATCGGGTTCGACGGACTGCTCATGACCGACGATCTCTCCATGGACGCCCTGTCGGGCACGATCCGCGACCGCGCCGGCGCGGCGATCGCCGCCGGCTGCGACGTGGTGCTTCACTGCAACGGGCGCCTCGACGAGATGCAGGCCGTCGCCGCCACGGTTCCGGTCCTCGCCGGGCGGGCGGAGGCGCGCGCGAGTGCCGCGCTCGCCGTACGGCGGCCGCCGCGGGAAATCGACATGGCGGCGGCCCGACGGGACTTTGCCGCGCTCCTGTCCGGTCGCGAGCCGACGGCCGGCGGGACCCCGGCGTGATGACCAGCGACGAGGCCCAATTCGCGGCCGACCTCGCGGCGGATCGCGCATCCGACGAGCCGGCGCTGATCGTCGACGTCGAGGGTTTCGAGGGACCGCTCGATCTGCTGCTGACGCTGGCGCGCAGCCAGAAGGTCGACCTCGCGAAGATCTCGATACTCGCGCTGGCGGACCAGTATCTGATCTTCATCGAGGCGGCGCGCCGGCTGCGGCTCGAGCTTGCCGCCGACTATCTGGTGATGGCGGCGTGGCTTGCCTATCTCAAGTCGCGGCTGCTCATCCCCGAGCCGGCCGGCGCCGCCGGCCCGACGGCCGAGGACATGGCGACCGCCCTTGCGCTGCGGCTCAAGCGCCTGGAGGCGTTTCGCGGCGTTGCCGAGCGGCTGATCGCGCGCCCGCAACTCGATCGCGACGTGTTCGTCCGCGGTCGCCCCGAACCGGTCGCCCATATCAAGCACCCCGAATGGTCGGCGACGCTCTATGATCTGCTGTCGGCCTACGCGGCACAGCGGCAGAAGCAGGCGCTCGGCCATGTGCGGGTGCCGCACCGCACCGTCTGGTCGCTCGCCGAGGCTCGCACGGTGCTCGATCGCCTGGTCGGCCTGTCGGGCGATTGGGCGCGGCTCGACGAATTTCTGGTCGCCTATGTGGTAGAGCCGGCGCTGCGTCAGACGGTGCTGGCCTCGAGCTTCGCGGCGACGCTCGAAATGGTCCGCGAGGGTTTGCTCGAGGTCCACCAGCAGACCGCCTTCGCCCCGATCTACCTGCGCCGGCGGGTGCGGGAGGCGAGCGACGCCCCCGGTCCGGGCGTCGCGACACCATCGAGCGGAACGTGAGCATGCAAGAAGGAGCCCGGCCATGATGGGGTTTGCCAAGCCGCGGGAAGTCCTCGCCGACCACCAGCCGGAGACGGAAATCGACATGCGGCCCGAGGAGTTCCGCCTGATCGAGGCCCTCCTGTTCGCTTCTGCCGAGCCGCTGGACGACAAGGACCTGGCGGCCCGCCTGCCCGAAGGGATCGATCTCGACGCGGTCATGCGGCGCCTTCAAGCCGAATATGCGCCCCGCGGGGTCAATCTGGTGCGGGTCGCCGGAAAGTGGACGTTCCGTACCGCGACCGACTTGTCCTGGCTCATGTCGCGGCAGTCCGTCGAGCCGAAGAAGCTGTCGCGCGCGGCCGTCGAGACGCTGGCGATCATCGCCTATCATCAGCCGGTGACGCGCGCGGAGATAGAGGATATCCGCGGGGTCTCGACCTCGAAGGGCACGCTCGACGTCCTGCTGGAGACCGGGTGGATCAGGCCCCGGGGGCGGCGCAGAACTCCCGGCCGGCCGATCACGTTCGGCACGACGGATACATTTCTCGGGCATTTTGGCCTGCAATCGATCGGCGATCTGCCGGGCCTCGACGAGCTCAAGGGGACCGGTCTGCTCGATGGTCGCCTGCCGGCCGGATTTTCGGTGCCGATGCCGTCCGACGAGCCGGCGCTCCAGGACGACGAGGAGCCTCTCGATCCGGGCGATCTCGAGCTCGGCGCGTTGCATGCGGTGGAGGAGCCCTGACGGCGGCTCGACCAAGGTCTGGACTGCGTAATTGTGACGCAAGAGTTTGCCGTCCCGCGGAGCTCCGGGAGACCTCGCGCAATACGGGTCGTCAGCGAAGGCAGGCAAGGCTGCGGGACTTCGGGTCGTGGTTAATTCCCGGCTCGCCGCGTAGGGGCGCCGCTTCGCGATCGGTGGGCGGCGGCGCCGCGGGGGCGCGCACCCCCGTTCGCAGCGTTAAGTCCTTGTTTTTGCCGCCTGCGAAGCCTAGTTTCCGGCTGAACGAGGCGGGTTGAACGCCGCGCGATCCGACGCTGCGGAGGGATTATTCGATGGGTTCGCTGAGCATCTGGCACTGGATCATCGTCATCGGCGTCGTGCTGCTGCTGTTCGGCCGGGGAAAAATCTCCGAGCTGATGGGAGACGTCGCCCAGGGTATCAAGGCCTTCAAGAAGGGCATGTCGGAGGACGAGACGCCGGCTTCGCAGCCGACCGCCAAGGCCGATCCGGTGAAAACCATCGACCATCATGCGGCCGACCCGGTGGCGCCGCAAACCGAGAGCCGCAAGGCCAGCTGAGAGCCGGAGCCTCGGCAGGGTCGAACGGGGGATCGGCAGCAGGTACCGGCCAGGGCAGAGCGTCGACGTTCTGATATTGCGGGAACGTTGCTGAGCCAGCGCAATGGTGTGGGAGAATAGGATCTCTGCGTCGCGGCATTGTGGCGGTCGCGCGCGGCGGAGTGTGACCCCGAATGTTCGAACTTGATCTTGGCAAGCTGGTCGTCATCGGCATTATCGCGCTCATCGCGATCGGGCCCAAGGAGTTGCCCGCCGTCCTGCGCACTGTCGGCCAGTGGATGACCAAGGTGCGCCGAATGGCCGCCGAGTTCCAGGGCCAGTTCCAGGAAGCCATGCGCGAGGCCGAGATGGCCGACATGAAGAAGCACATGGACGAGATCAACGACGCCGCCAAGGGATTGACGTCGAGCTTCGACCCGATGGCGACAGGGCATAGCGAGACGAGAAGCGCCGCCGAGGACAAGCCGCTCGCGCCGCCGCCCCAACCCGACCCCGCAACCGGCAACGAGGCGCATTCCCCGGCGGCATCGGTGCCGCCGCCGGCCGAGCCGGCGGACCTGCAGCCGGCCCCGGCTGCTCCCGTTGCCGAACCGGCTCTCGCCGCGGCCGAGGCCAATCCCGCGGTCGCGCCGGAAGCCAGAGAACGGCCCGCATGACGCCCGAGGAAGAGGAGATCGAGGCGACCAAGGCGCCGCTGATCGAGCACCTCATCGAGCTTCGCTCGCGGCTGATCAAGGCGCTTGTCGCCTTCTTCATCACGTTCATCGTCTGCTTCTTTTTCGCCAAGCAGATCTACAACATCCTGGTCTGGCCGTTCGTCTGGGTGGCCGGACCGGAGAACTCGAAGTTCATCTACACGGCGCTGCTCGAATATTTCGTCACCCAGCTCAAGCTCGCGATGTTCGGCGCGGCCTTCCTGTCCTTTCCGGTGGTCGCCACGCAGATCTACATGTTCGTAGCGCCCGGCCTCTATCGCAACGAGCGACAGGCGTTCCTGCCGTATCTGATCGCCACCCCGTTCTTTTTCGCGCTCGGGGCCGCAGTGGTGTATTTCCTGGTCATGCCGACGCTGGTGCGCTTCTCCACCGGCATGCAGCAGGCCGCCGGCGAGCATCAGGCGGAGATCGCGCTGCTCCCCAAGGTCGGGGAATATCTGTCGCTGATGATGACCCTGATCCTGGCTTTCGGGGCGGCGTTCCAGCTCCCGGTGATCCTCACGCTGCTCGGACGCATCGGCATCATCACGTCCAAGCAGCTGCGCGAGAAGCGGCGCTATTTCATCGTCATCGCCTTCATCATCGCCGCCGTTCTCACGCCGCCCGACGTCATCAGCCAGATGTCGCTTGCGCTGCCACTCCTGCTTCTCTACGAGGGGTCGATCTGGTCGGTGCGGATCGTCGAGAAGAGGACGGCCGCCAAGGCCGGTCCGGCGTCGGCCCAGGCCAAGCCCGCCGAGTAGGTATCTGGCAGGAAGGCGCGCCTGCCGGCCACCTCCCGCCCGATGGAACGTCCGGACGCCGTTGCCATGCACGACATCAAGTGGATTCGCGATCATCCCGACGAGTTCGACCGTGGCCTCGCCCGGCGCGGCCTGGCCCCGCTGGCGCGCCAGGTGATCGGCATCGACGAGCGTCGCCGCACCGCCATTGGCAGGCTGGAGGCCGCCCAGGCACGGCGTAACGCCGCCTCCAAGGAGATCGGCCAGGCGAAGGCGAAGAAGGACGAGTCGCGTGCCGCGGCGCTGATGGCGGAAGTGGCCGGGCTGAAGACCTCGATCCAGGAGGGAGAGGAGGAGGAGAAGCAGGTCGTCGCCGAGCTCGAGACCGCGCTCGCCCCAATTCCCAACCTGCCGCTCGCCGAGGTTCCGGACGGCAAGGACGAGCACGACAACGTGGAGCACCATCGCTTCGGCGCCAAGCGCAATTTCGCATTCGCGCCGAAGCAGCATTTCGAGCTCGGCGAGGCGCTGGGGCTGATGGATTTCGATGCCGCGGCAAGACTGTCCGGCGCGCGTTTCGTGGTGCTCAGGGGCGGCCTTGCGCGGCTCCAGCGCGCGCTCGCCCAGTTCATGCTCGACCTTCACACCACCGAGCACGGCTACCTCGAGGTCGACCCGCCGCTCCTGGTGAAGGAGCATGTGCCCTACGGCACCGGCAATCTTCCCAAGTCGGCCGAGGACATGTTCTGCACGCGCGAAGGATTCTGGCTCATCCCGACCGCCGAGGTGCCGCTGACCAATCTGGCGCGCGAGCAGATCCTCGAGGAGGATCAGCTGCCGCTGCGCTTCACCGCCTGCACGCCGTGCTTCCGCTCCGAAGCCGGCTCCGCCGGCAAGGACACCCGCGGCATGATCCGCCAGCATCAGTTCACCAAGGTCGAGCTCGTCTCGGTGACGACGCCGGAGCAGAGCCGCGACGAGCATGAGCGCATGCTGGCGAGCGCCGAGGAAGTGTTGCGGCGCCTCGGCCTGCACTACCGGGTGATCACCCTGTGCACCGGCGACATGGGATTTGCCTCGCAGAAGACCTACGATATCGAGGTCTGGCTGCCGGGGCAGGGGGCCTATCGGGAGATCTCCAGCTGCTCCGTCTGCGGCGATTTCCAGGCCCGGCGCATGGAGGCGCGCTTCCGCGCCCGGGAAGGACGCGCGGTCCGCCATGTCCACACCCTGAACGGCTCGGGTGTCGCCGTCGGCCGCGCCATGATCGCCGTCATGGAAACCTATCAGGAGGAAGACGGCTCGATTGCGATTCCCGATGTCCTGCAACCCTACACGCGCGGTGTGGTGAAGATCGGGCGGACGCGCTGACCAATGCGCATCCTGCTCACGAACGACGATGGCATTCACGCGCCGGGCCTCGGCGTGCTGGAAAAGATCGCGAGCGAGCTCTCCGACGATATCTGGGTGGTGGCGCCCGAAACCGATCAGTCCGGCGTCTCGCACTCGCTCTCGCTCAACGATCCGCTGCGCCTGCGCGAGATCGGGCCGCGCCACTACGCCGTGAAGGGCACGCCTACCGATTGCGTCATCATGGCGGCGCGGCATATCCTCGGCGACGGCGTTCCGGATCTGCTGCTGTCGGGGGTCAACCGCGGCCAGAACGTCGCCGAGGACGTGAGCTATTCGGGAACGATTGCCGGCGCCATCGAGGGCACCATTCTGGGAATTCCGTCCATGGCATTGTCCCAGGCTTATGGGCTGACCACGCGGCAGAATCCCCATTGGCCGACCGCAATCCGCTACGGGCCCGACCTGATCCGTCGCGTGCTCCGGGAGGGCATGCCGCGCGATGTCCTGGTCAATATCAATTTTCCCGATTGCGCACCCGACGAGGTCAAGGGAATCGCCGTGACCACGCAGGGCAAGCGTGACCAGGACCTGTTGCGGATCGAGGCGCGTTACGACGGCCGCGGTAATCCGTACTACTGGCTGGCCTACGCCCGGCGCGATCGCCAGGCGCCGGGCGCCGGAACCGACCTCCTGGCGGTCGCCGAGAACCGAATCTCGGTGACGCCGTTGTGCCTTGATTTGACCGACGAGCCGTTCATGACGCGGCTCGCCGGGGTGTTCGAATAGGCTCGGCGGCAATGCGACGACCGGCCAGCGGATGCGCCCTGCGGCCACGAGATCCCAGCGCGGGAGATGTCCGGTGAGCCCCTCGCCCAGTCACCCGTCGGGCCCCGAAAGGGCCGAGAGCATCGGCCGGATGGAGTTCTTGCTCAGCCTGCGCCGGCGCGGCATCGGGGACCAGGCGGTGCTCCGGGCGATGGACGAGATCCCGCGCGAGCACTTTGTCCCGACGGATCATCACGACGTCGCCTACGCAGATCGGGCCCTGCCGATCGCCTGCGGCCAGACCATCAGCCAGCCGTATCTGGTTGCCTACATGACCGAGCAGCTCGACGCGCTGCCGACCCACCGGGTGCTCGAGGTCGGCACCGGGTCCGGCTACCAGGCGGCGGTGCTGTCGCGGCTTGCGCGCGAGGTCGTCACCGTGGAGCGCTACCGGACGCTGGCCGACGCCGCACGCACGAGGCTGGAGGTCCTGGGTTGCCGCAACGTGACCGTCATCGCGGGTGACGGGCTCGCCGGGGTCCCGGCGCACGCGCCCTACGATCGCATCATGGTCACCGCCGCCGCGGAGACCATTCCGCCGGCCCTCGTTGCCGAGCTCGCCGAAACCGGTGTCATGGTGCTGCCGCTCGGGCCCCATGCAGGCGCCCAGCGCATCGTCAAGCTGACCAGGACGCGGGACGGAATTGCCCGTCAGGACCTGATCTGGGTCCGCTTCGTGCCGCTGCTGCCCGGACAAGCGCGGGAATTGTGAGCGTTCCCGGTCGTCGCCGTTAAGGTTGAGAGGGCGTTTCTCAGTTACCTCTAATTAACTCCCGGGGTGTTTAACTGCAGTTCTGTTCGTGTTCTGTTGCGTACAAGTGAGTAGCATCATGCTTGCCCTCGCCGAGCCCCGCCGGTGGCGCGCGGTTTCGTATCTCGGCTCTGCCGTGCTGGTCGCCGCCGGGATCGGCGGTTGCACCTCCGACGTGGCCCGCTTCAACGACAGTGCGCTGTCCAGCCCGTACGCCGCCCGCAGCGCGGCGCCGGCGCCGGATGTGACCGGTACGGCCTCGCGTCCCGCGCTCTCCGCCTCCCGCGTCGAGACCCAGCAACTGCCGCCGCCACCCCAGGCATCCACCCAGGGCGGCAGCTCGGTGAACGCGGCGGCGGGTCGGGCCGACATCACCGGATCGGTGCAACCGACCGCAGCGGCGGCGCCGGCACGCTCGAACTGGAACTGGGAGGGCGGCACCGCGATCACGGTCGGCCGCGGCGACAGCATCGACTCGCTGTCGAAGCGATACGGCGTGCCGGCCTCCGCCATCATGCAGGCAAACAACATCACCGCGCCGGCATCGATCCAGCCCGGCCAGCGCCTCGTCATTCCGCGCTACAACTACTACAGCGGCGCCCAGAACCCGCGCGCGCCGGCGACCCGCGTCGCCGCCAATGCCACCATGGTGCCGACCGGCGCGACGTCCCGTGCGGCCATCCCGCCGACGCCGCCAAGCGCAGGTAACGCCGTCCACGTCGTCGCGAAGGGCGACAGCCTGATCTCGATCGCGCGCCGCTACCACAAGCCGCGCAAGGCGATCGCCAAGGCCAACAATCTTGCGCTCGACGCCAAGATCAGGATCGGTCAGCACCTGACGATACCCGGGGTGAAGGCGCCGGCATCGCCCGCCGTCGTCACCAATCCGGTCGCCAAGACGCCGCCCGCGGCGCCGGTGCTGCGGCGCACGGCCGACGCAACCCCCGCCGTCAAGCCGTCGGCGCCACCTCAGGCTTCCGCCGCCCCCGGCAGCAAACCAGTCGGCGGGACCGCCGGCGGCAATGCCCATGTGGCGGCGCCTGCCGCCGAGCCGGTCGCCGATGCTTCGGGCGGTGCCGCGCCGGCCGAAACGACCGGCTCCAACCCGACCTTCCGCTGGCCGGTACGCGGCCGGATCATCGCCGGCTACGGGCCGAAGACCAACGGCCAGCAGAACGACGGCATCAACCTGTCGGTGCCCGAGGGCACCTCGGTGAAGGCCGCGGAAGACGGTGTCGTCGCCTATGCGGGCAACGAGCTCAAGGGCTACGGCAATCTCGTGCTGGTGCGTCATGGCAACGGCTTCGTCACCGCCTACGCCCATGCGAGCGAGCTCATGGTCAAGCGCGGCGATCAGGTCAAGCGCGGGCAGGTCATCATGCGGTCCGGCCAGACCGGGAGCGTGACCTCGCCGCAGCTGCATTTCGAGATCCGCAAGGGGGCTTCCCCGGTCGACCCGACCCAATACCTGTCGGGTACCTGATCCGGCGCGATATCAATCCGATCACCCCGGCGACCTCCAGGGCTGATCAACGCGGGGCGGCCGAATCCTCGGTGAGAGGAACCTCGAGCCGCCCCGCGAGGTCCTGGACGTACTGCCAGGCGACCCGGCCGGAGCGCGAGCCCCGCGTTGTCGCCCATTCGAGCGCCGTGGAGCGCAGCATCTCGGCGTCGACCGGGATGCCGTAGTGGGCCACGTAACCCTCGACCATGGCGAGATACTCGTCCTGGCTGCATCGATGGAATCCGAGCCACAGACCGAAGCGGTCCGACAGCGACACCTTCTCCTCGACGGCCTCGCCGGGATTGATCGCGGTGGAGCGCTCGTTCTCCATCATCTCGCGCGGCATCATGTGGCGCCGGTTCGAGGTCGCGTAAAAGATCACGTTGGCCGGCCGTCCCTCGATGCCGCCCTCCAGGACGGCCTTGAGCGACTTGTAGGAGGTGTCGTCGGCGTCGAACGACAGATCGTCGCAGAACACGATGAAGCGCCGCGGCGAGGCACGCAGCAGCGTCATCAGCTCGGGCAGGCTCTCGATGTCCTCGCGGTGAATCTCGATCAGCTTCAGCGCGCCGGGGGAATCCTTCGCCGCGCGGGCGAGATTGACCTTGGCATGGGCTGCCTTGACCAGCGACGATTTTCCCATGCCGCGCGCGCCCCACAGCAGGGCATTGTTCGCCGGCAGCCCGCGGGCGAACCGCTCGGTGTTGTCGATGAGCACATCGCGGACACGGTCGATCCCCATGAGCAGCGACATGTCGACGCGATTGACCCGCTCGACCGGGGCAAGCCGCCGGCCTTCCGGGTGCCAGACGAAGGCATCGGCCGTGTCGAAGACCGGAACCGCCGGCGGCGGCGGGGCGAGGCGCTCCAGGGCGCCGGCAACCCGTTCGAGCGTAGCGGCAAGCGCGGCGAGATCGATGTCGGGACTGGGCATGGAAGGTGGACGCTTTGCGGTCTTGGCGGCGGGCCCGAAGTCTTGTTCCGGCGGCGCGTGCCGGGGTTGGCCATGGAACATGCGACGTTCGCAGGACCCCGGGAGCGCACATGCTCTAGCGGGGCGGAAGCGGACCCGCAAGCGCCCGCTCGGCGGCGTGGCGACCGGTGGCGTTGCAATTGGGCCGGCTGCCGTTATAGTCCGCGCAAATTTCGGCCACCGGTCGTGGCGGACCGAATTTCAACGATTTTCCGCCAGCCAGCCGTGGAAAGGGAGCTTCGATGCTGATCTCGCCGGCATTCGCGCAAGGCGCCGGTGGCGACCTGCTGTCGTCGCCCATGACCCAGTTTCTCCCTTTCGTGCTGATCTTCGTCATCATGTATTTCCTCATCCTGCGGCCCCAGCAGCGGCGGGTGAAGCAGCACGCCGAGATGGTGAAGAATTTGCGCCGCGGCGACACCGTCATCAGCTCCGGGGGCCTGGTCGGGAAGGTCACCAAGCTGGTCGACGACGACCAGGTCGAGGTCGAGATCGCCGACGGCGTCCGGGTGCGGCAAATGCGGCAGATGGTGTCCGAGGTTCGCGCCAAGGGCGAGCCGGTGAAGGACGACAGCGGCAGCTGACCGGAGCTCCGGTCTCGCAAGGCGTCAGATACGGGCGAGGTTCATGCTGTTTTTTTCCAAATGGAAGGCTGCTGCGATCCTGATCACGGCCTTTGTCGTGTGTCTGTTCGCGGTGCCCAATTTCTTCCCCGAGAAGACGCTGCAGAGCCTGCCCAAATGGGCGCAGCGCCACGTGGTGCTCGGGCTCGATCTGCAGGGCGGCTCGCATCTGCTTCTGCAGGTCGACGACGATGCGGTGCGCAAGGAGATGCTCGAGACGTTGCGCGGCGACGTGCGCCGCGTGCTGCGCGAAGCCCGTCTCGGCTATACCGGCGGCATCGTGATCCGCGGCAACAGCGTCGAGGTTCGGCTCGCCGAGGGCGCCGATACCCAGCTGGCGCTGACCAAGCTGCGCGAGCTCTCGCAACCGATCGGCGGCCTGTTGAGCGGCACCGGCCAGCGCACCCTCGAGGTCAGCGATGCCGGCGGCGGCCTCTTCCGCCTGGCCGTGACCCAGGCGGCCATCGACGAGCGCATCAGCAAGGCGGTCGACCAGTCGATCCAGATCGTCGAGCGCCGCGTCAACGAGCTCGGAACGGTGGAGCCGACGATCCAGCGTCAAGGCTCGAACCGCATCCTGGTGCAGGTCCCGGGCCTGCAGGATCCGACCCATCTGAAGGAGATTCTCGGGAAGACGGCCAAGCTGGCGTTCCGCATGGTCGACGGGTCGATGCCCCCCGAGCAGGCGTTGCAGAGCCGTCCACCGGCGGAGTCGGAGATCCTCTACGATGCCAAGAATCCGTCGAATTCCATACCTGATCCAGCGGCAGGTCCTAGTGTCGGGCGAGGACCTGGTCGATGCGCAGCCGGGCTTCAACCAGAATTCCGGCGAGCCGATCGTGCAGTTCCGGTTCAACAGCAACGGCGCGCGGCGTTTCGCCCAGGTGACCCAGGAGAACGTCGGGCGTCCGTTCGCCATCGTGCTCGACAACCAGGTCATATCGGCGCCGGTGATCCGCGAGCCGATCCTGCAGGGCTCCGGTCAGATCTCCGGCAGCTTCACGGTGCAGGCGGCCAACGACCTCGCCATCCTGCTGCGCGCCGGCGCGCTGCCGGCCCCGTTGACCATCGTCGAGGAGCGCACCGTCGGCCCGGGCCTCGGCCAGGACTCCATCGAGAAAGGCAAGATCGCGTCCTATGTGGGCTCCGTCCTGGTCATCGTCTTCATGCTGGCGACCTACGGGCTGTTCGGGCTGTTCGCCAACATCGCGGTCGCCGTCAACGTGGCGATGATATTCGGCGTGCTGTCGCTGCTCACCGCGACGCTGACGCTTCCGGGCATTGCCGGGATCGTGCTCACGGTCGGGATCGCGGTCGACAGCAACGTGCTGATCTACGAACGCATCCGCGAGGAGGTGCGCAACGGCCGCACCGCCATCACGGCGATCGACGCCGGCTTCACCCGGGCGCTCGCCACGATTCTCGATTCCAACATCACCACGTTCATCGCCGCGACCGTGCTGTTCTTCATCGGGACGGGCGCGGTGCGCGGCTTCGCGGTGACGCTGGGCATCGGCATCCTCACCACCGTGTTCACGGCCTTCACGTTCACCCGGCTGATCGTCGCCTGGTGGGTGCGTTGGAAGCGCCCGCAGACCGTGCCGATCTGAGCTGCCCCAGCCGCCTCATCCAGCGAGAACGCCTTGCGCCTCCTTCGTATCGTCCCGGACAACACCAAGTTCGATTTCATGCGCTTCCGGCGCGTGAGCTTTCCGATATCGGCGGCGCTGTCGATCGTCGCAATCGTGCTGTTCTTCCATCCCGGCCTCAACCTGGGCATCGATTTTCGCGGCGGAACCCTGATGGAGGTGCAGGCCAAATCGGGCGTTGCCGATCTCGCCAACATGCGCGCGACGCTCAATGCGCTCAATCTGGGTGATGTCCAGCTGCAGCAGTTCGGCGCGCCCTCCGACGTGCTGATCCGCATCTCCGAGCAGCCCGGCGGCGACGCCGCGCAGCAGGTGGCGGTCGCCAAGGTCCGTACGGCGCTCGGCGACGGTGTGGAGTATCGCCGGGTCGAGGTGGTCGGGCCGCGCGTGTCGGGCGAGCTTCTGTCCTACGGCACGCTCGGCATCATCATGGCGATCTGCGGCATCCTGCTGTATCTGTGGTTTCGCTTCGAGTGGCAGTTCGCGCTGGGCGCGATGATCGCCAACGTGCACGACCTGGTGCTGACCATCGGGTTCATGTCGCTCACCCAGATCGACTTCGACCTGACCAGCATCGCCGCGCTGCTGACCATCCTCGGCTACTCGCTCAACGACACCGTCGTCATCTACGACCGTATCCGCGAGATGTTGCGGCGCTACAAGAAGCTGCCGATGACGGATCTGTTGAATGCTTCGGTCAATTCCACGCTGTCGCGGTCGATCATCACCCACGTGACGGTCACGCTGGCGCTGATGGCGCTGCTGCTGTTCGGCGGACAGGCGATTCACAGCTTCACCGCGACGATGATGTTCGGCGTCGTGCTGGTCGGCACCTATACGTCGGTGTTCATCGCCTCGCCGATCCTGATCTATCTCGGGGTCGGGACCGGGCGCATCGAGTTCGTCGGAAAGCTGACGGCGGCGGATGCCGGATACGCCGCATCTGCCGCATGCCGCGCCGATCGACGCCTACGGCAATGGCGGATTTCGTTTCGGCGGAATGTCGCATCGCGGCTCCATCCTGTGCCTGCCGAGCGGCATCTGGGCGTGGCCGCCGCTGCGTGCCGACCAGATCGGGGAGGCCGCCCTGGCGCCGGTCTTTGCCGAGGCCGCGGAAATCGGCCTGTTCCTGCTGGGCACCGGGCGCGAACCGTGGATCATGCCGGAGGCATTGCGCTGGCGGTTCGCCGACCATCACATCGCGGTCGAGGCGATGCCGACCGGCGCCGCGCTGCGGACCTACAATATCGTTCTGCCGGAGGGTCGTCGGGTCGCTGCCGGATTGATCATGGTGGACTGATGGCGCCGCCGCGCTACCCTGCGGACATGCAGGATGCCGCGACCCATTGCGAGGATCTGGTCCGGCAGGCCGACAAGGACCGTTTTCTCGCCACGCTGTTCGCGCCCGCCGATCGCCGCGATGATCTTCATGCGCTCTATGCATTCGATATCGAGGTCGCGACCATTCGCGATCGCGCGCGCGAGCCGTTGCCCGGCGAGCTGCGGCTGCAATGGTGGCGCGAGGTGGTCGAAGGCGACCGCCCCGGCGAGGCGACCGCGCACCCGGTAGCCGCGGCCCTGCTGGCGGCGATGACGCGGCATGCTCTGCCGGTGGCGGCGCTCGTGGACGTCATCGAGGCGCGCGCGTTCGACCTCTATGCGGACCCGATGCCCACACTGTCCGCGCTCAACTCCTATGGGCGCCGCACCACCGCGGTGCTGATCGGTCTCGCCGCCGCGGTTCTTGGGCCGGCGGACCACCGCCCGGCGGATCTCGTGGACGCCGCAGGCGCGGCTTGCGCGATCACCGGACTGCTGCGCTCGTTCGCCCTGCATGCGTCTCGGGGTCAGCTTTTCGTCCCTCTGGAGGTCCTGGAACGGCATGGCGTCGGTGCCGCCGACGTGCTGGCCGGACACTCGGCCCCCAACTTGCGCGCGGCGCTCAAGGATATGCGCGACCATGTCCGGCACCTTCTCGCCGGCATCCGCGAGCCGCTCGCGGCGGCGGCGCCGGAAATCCTGCCGGCGCTGCTTCCTGCAGGGCTCGTCATCGCCTATCTCGATCGCATGGAGCGGCGCGACTACGATCCCTTCGCGAGCGTAGTGGACGTTGCGCAGTGGCGCCGCCAGTGGCTGCTGTGGCGCTGCGCCCGGCGCGGCATCCGCGTCTGAATCGGCAAGTTCCAGAGCCTTTCAGGAAGAGCAGACACCGGTTTTCCGTCAGAAAAATGCGCCCAGGCATCGAATCTAGAAGGTAAACCGGTCGCGCAGGTTCTGCCGGCCGTTCACGATCCCGGTCACGATCAGCCGTTCCTCTTCCGATCGGAGCAGCGGACCGATGAGATCGACCTGGTTCATGGCAATCAGCTGCAAGAGCTCGGTGCGCACCCGGCCGACCGGGTCACGCGGCAGCGCGTCCACCAGCTGGATATGCTCGGGCGCTTTCGGGCCGCCAACCGTCGCGAGAACGAAGTGGCGCAGGCTGTCCAGATCGACCCCGGGCTGGGCGGCCACGAACGCATAGAGGCCGGTTCCGCTGCGCCGGTCCGGAAACGCCACGACGGCGGCATCGCGGACCTGCGGATGGCCTTTGAGGCGCGCGACCAGGGCCGGAGCATCGTCGACCAGCCTGGGCCCGCCGCCCTCGCGGTCGGCAAATCCGACCAGCCCGCGGGTGACCCAGAAATAGACCCGCTTTCCGGTCGCCATCCAGATGCGGGTGGGAAGGCTCTTGCGAGCCAAAATCCTGCGCTCGGCGGCAGTCAATGCCTCCGGCGCATAGCTGCGCTTGTGCTTGAGCAGGTGACGCAGGTCCTCGTAGGCGGCAATCCGGAACAGCCGGGTTCTCCGGCGAAATCTCATCGCCAGCTGAAAGTCGGTCAGATAGGCGCCACCATCGCTGCCGCGCAGCCAGTTCTGCTCCTTGGCGAGATCGTTGTGGCAGATCAGGGCGCGGTGCAGCCTGCGCAACGCGGCGTGTGCCGAGGCAAAATAGGCGCGGTCCCCGATCGGCCGCGCCAGATGCAGCGCGACGCCGTCGATGAAGCCGCGAATCAGCATATTGCGGCCGGCATGGAGGAGGGGCGGTCCGACCCCGAGCGGCCCGGCGATTCTCAACGCCCGAGCCTCGCGATCGAGAAAATGCTTGGCGATCGGCCGGCTCCACCACGGCACCCGGTCGATCCGCCGCAGCACCGCATCGACCTCGCCGTCCGGCCCGCGGAATATTCCGCGTTCGATCGTGCTGAACACGTCGCGCTTGAGCACCACGGTGCTGCGCCAGGTCGGCGGCATGCCGCCCGGATCGGGTACCTGTGCGTCCATCACTGGTCCTTCGGCCGCTTCCCGCCCGCCATTTGCCTCGCAGCGGCAGAAAGCGCCAGGGGCCCGGGGGTGTCGACCATGCTTCTCGCCATGGCGGGCTACCACGTTTCGTTGGTGATCATGTGGCGAAGGTAGCGTTTGGCGTCAGCGATGACGGTTGCGCCGGTCTCGGAACGGCTGACGAGGTCTGCCCAGGCAAAAAGGTCGGCAACCTGGGCGATGCGCCGCCAGTCAGACGGCAGTGATCCTCCGGCCCCGCGATAGCCCCGGACGAACGCGGCGACAAGTGCCTCGTCGTGACCAAGGGGAGGGCGCAGAAAGTTGCCGAAATCCAGCGCCGGCGAGGCGCTGAGGGCGAACTCCCAGTCGAGGATCGCCGCCACCTCCCATCCGCGATCGGAGCTCGGCCGTACCAGGATGTTGCGGCCGTTGAAGTCCCCATGGACCAGGCAGGAAGGATGGCGCCAGGTCTCGAGCATCTCGGCGTTGCGCTCCGCAAAGGACGTGATCGCGGCGGTGAGGTCGAGCCCGAGCCGCGCGGCTCCCCGCCCATCCACCAGGCAGGCCCGCAGGTAGGCCAGGAGGCCCTTGCGACCCATGTCGATCGCTCCGCCGACCTGCAACCCGGCCTCGAAGAAACCGGGCCTCTCGAAAGTGAATCCATGGATGGCCGCCGCCGTGCGTCCGAGCGCGAGGCCGAGATGCTCGGTCTCTCGGCCTTGGAGAGACGCTGCGACCTCGTCCAGACGCTCGCCCACCATCCATTCGGTGACTCCGTAGGGATGGCCGGTGACCGGATTGTGGGGGGAAAAATACAGAAACCGCGGGACCGGGACCGAGCCGGCAATCCGTGCGGCGACCGCGACCTCGGTCCGGGCTCCGGCTGGACTGCCCTGATAGAGCCGCAGCAGCACCGGCTGCGCCCGACCGGATATCGTGACCTTCAGGTTGGTGTTGATCAGTCCCCCGCGGACAGGCTCGACCGCATCCACAGCGGCGCCGGGAAAGGCGGGCTGAAGAAGCGCCTCGAGGGCCGGCGGGTCGAGGGCAATCTCCGGCCGACCGCGGGGCCAGCGCTCCTTCATGGGTGGGCCGTGCCGGGAACGGTCATTCCGCCGCGGCGACCCGCTCGCCTGCGATCCAGCTGTCGAGATCGGCAAGCGCGCGGGTGGCCAGCGAACGCTTTCTCGCGAGGCTTTTTGCCGTGCCGGTCATTCGCCTGCCGTCCGGCGCCCGGACCGCAACGCCTCCGATGGCCGGAAAAAGACCGAAGTTGATGTTCATCGGCTGAAACGAGCGTGGCCCGGCGTCGATCGTGTCGATGTGGCCGCCGGTGATGTGGTTGACCAAGGCCCCGTGGGCGGTGGTCGGCGGCGGCACCGTGACGGGCTCGCCCAGCCGTTCGGCTGCGGCGAAGCGGCCGGCCAGCAAGCCGATCGCGGCGGATTCCACATAGCCCTCGCAGCCGGTGATCTGCCCGGCGAAGCGCAGACGCGGCATTGCGTGCAGCCGCAGCGTGGCATCGAGCAGTCTTGGCGAGTTGAGAAACGTGTTGCGGTGAACGCCGCCGAGGCGGGCAAATTCGGCCTGCTCCAGGCCGGGAATCTGCCGAAAGACGCGGACCTGCTCGGCGTGCTTCAGCTTGGTCTGGAATCCCACGATGTTGAACAGCGTACCGAGCTTGTTGTCCTGGCGCAGCTGCACCACCGCATAGGCCTTGTCCTGCGGGGCGTGCGGATTGGTCAGGCCGAACGGCTTCATCGGTCCGTGGCGCAGCGTCTCGCGGCCACGCTCGGCCATCACCTCGATCGGCAGGCAGCCGTCGAAATAGGGCGTGGCGGCTTCCCATTCGTGGAAAGCCACCTTGTCGCCGGCGATCAGCGCGTCGACAAAGCGTCCGTACTGATCGCGGGTGAGCGGGCAATTGATGTAGTCGGCGCCGGTGCCGCCGGGCCCGGGCTTGTCATAGCGCGACTGGAACCACGCAACCGACATGTCGATCGAGTCGCGAAACACGATCGGCGCGATTGCATCGAAGAAGGCGAGCGCGGTCTCGCCGGTGAGCCCGCGGATCGCCTCGGCCAGCGCCGGCGAGGTGAGGGGGCCTGTGGCGATGATGACCTGATCCCATTCCGCCGGCGGCAGGCCGGAAATCTCCCCGCGACTGATCCTGACCAGGGGATGCGTCTCGATCTGCCCGCTGACCGCGCTGGAGAAACCGTCGCGGTCGACCGCGAGCGCACCGCCGGCCGGCACCTGGTTGGCATCCGCCGCGCGCATGACGAGCGAACCGAGCCGGCGCATCTCCTCGTGCAGCACGCCGACCGCATTGGTCTGGCGATCGTCGGAGCGAAACGAGTTCGAGCACACCAGCTCGGCGAGGCCCGCCGTCCTGTGAGCCGCCGTGGTGCATAGCGGGCGCATCTCGTGGAGGACCACGGGAATCCCGCGGTGCGCGATCTGCCAGGCGGCCTCCGATCCGGCCAAGCCGCCGCCGATGACGTGGATGGGTTGCATGACCGTGGTGGTCATGGAAAATGCTCATCGAGTCAACTGCCCGATGGTGCCGCCCGCATGTCCGATCTGCCCCGCTGGGAGACGCGGTTCGCTGCATCAGGCTATCTGTTCGGGACCGAGCCCAATGCATTCCTGCGCAGCCAGGCGCACCAGCTCCGC
This sequence comes from uncultured Alphaproteobacteria bacterium, assembly GCA_963755055.1. Classification (GTDB taxonomy): domain Bacteria; phylum Pseudomonadota; class Alphaproteobacteria; order Rhizobiales; family Xanthobacteraceae; genus AP-16. The sequence continues at coordinate 54,309 of CAVWIS010000026.1, forward strand.
CCCGGTCAGAGCGCCCTTGCGGTCGCGGACGGGGAAGGTCGCAACGGGGTGTGGCTGGCGGAGCAGGGCCTCGAGGTCACGTCGGTCGATTTCTCGCCGACGGCGATCGCAAAGGCGCAGGCCCTGGCGACGTCCCGCAACGTGTCGCTGCGGACCGTGCAGGCGGATCTCGCAACGTGGGCATGGCCGGCCGCGGCCTTCGACGTGGTCGTCGGCATCTTCATCCAGTTTGCCAGTCCCGCCATTCGCCCAGGCGTTTTTTCCGGGATGAAGGCGGCTCTGAAACCCGGCGGTCTGCTGCTGATCGAGGGTTATCGTCCAAAGCAGCTCGACTACCGGACCGGAGGCCCGTCTCAGATCGAGCACCTCTACACCCGGACATTGCTGGAATCGGCGTTCGGAGACTTTTCGTCGCTCGATATTTCCGAATACGACAGCGTTATCGCGGAGGGCACCGGGCATGCCGGCATGTCGGCGCTGATCGACCTGGTCGGCACGAAATGAGTGGGTCCGGTCAAATACTGAATGCCATGCCCGAGCTTGCCCGGACATGGCCCAAACCAGCCGCTATGCGCTCAGCAGAGGGCGTTCTGCCACGCGACCGCTGCTATTTCCGACCGATTGATGCCAATGTCGGCGAGTTCACGGTCGCTGAGACGGGAGAGTTCCCGCACGCTTTCGTCATACCTCCACCAGGTGCGAAGCAGGCGAATAAGTTTGGAAACGAGCATTGCCGTAGTCCTTTTCTTGGTTCCTGGGCCGCGGGGCCTTCCAATCGTGAAAATAGGCTCAAAAGGCGTGTTAGAAAAGATCGTATGTTGCGCCGCAGCAGCGCATCGATCGCATAGCTAAATTTATCACTTATTAATAAATGGGTGGATGTTCATACAATGGCCGGGTACGTAACAATATGAATATCGATTCTTATTATGCGCGAAGTATCGCGTGCAATCGGCTGGGAGAGGCTCGTGCAGCGACAGTAAAAACGGGTTATCGGTTTGGCGCAGAGGGAAGGGGGAACCAATGAGCTGGCAGGTCGGCAGGGTGAAGATTACCAAGGTGGTCGAGCTCGAGACGGTCGGCCGCACCCGCTTCATCCTGCCGCAGGCGTCCCCCGAGGAAATCCAGAGGCTCGATTGGCTCTACCCGCATTTCGCGGACCGGGACGGCCGCTTGAAAATGAGCATTCACGCGCTCGTCGTCGAGACGCCGACGCGGCGCATCATCGTGGACACGGGTCTCGGCAACGACAAGCAGAACCGTGGCGTTCCGACCTGGAACGGCCTCAACGGACCTTTCCTGGAGGATCTCGCAGCGGCCGGCTATCCGCCCGATACGATCGACACGGTCCTGTCCACCCACCTTCATGTCGATCACGTGGGTTGGAATACGAGAACTTCGTCGACGGGCGGTGGGTCCCGACCTTTCCCCGGGCGCGCTACGTGATGGGCCGCATCGAGTTCGAGCACTGGCGGCGCGACCGCGGCGACATCGGGCGCGCGGCGGTGTTCGATGACTCGGTACGGCCGGTGGCCGATGCCGGGCTGGTCGACCTCGTCGACAGCGATCACAGGCTCTGCGAGGAGCTGACGCTGATCCCGTCACCCGGACACAGCCCGGGCCATCATTGCGTTCATGTCCGCTCGGCCGGCGAGGAGGCGCTGCTCATCGGCGACGTGCTGCATCATCCCTGCCAGATGGCGCATATCGACTGGGCGTCGACGGCCGATTTCGACGGCGCGCAGTCCACCGAGACGCGACGGGAGCTGTTTGCGCGGTTTGCCGGGACAGGGACCCTTGTTCTGGGCGGGCATTTTTTCGGCGGCCGCATCGTGCGCGACGGCGAGGCTTTCCGGCTGGAGATGTGAGGTCTTGACAATTCCGCCCGGCAAAGCGCTCTGAGAATCCTCGACGCCGGATCGCCTCGCCGGCGGGCTCGATCAGGGAGGGAACAGCCATGCGACGATTGCTTCTGCTCGCCTGCACGATCACGGCGGCTCTCGGGGTGGCGCGGGTCGCGGCCGCCGAAGAGCTGAAGGTGCTGACCGCGGGGGCGTTCAAGCAGGTCCTTCTTGCCATGGTGCCGGACTTTCAAAAGCAGACGGGGCACAGCGTCGTCGTCGACAACGACACGGTCGGCGCGCTGGTCAGGCGGGTCGAGCGCGGCGATCCGTTCGATGTGCTGATCGCCAGTCCGGCGGCGATCGACGAATTGGCAAAGTCGGGAAAAGTCTCGATGCACGGCCGCGCTCTGCTCGCCAAGGTCGGCGTCGGGGTCGTCGTCAAGGATGGCGCGCCACGGCCCGACATCGCCACCGTCGAGGGTTTCAAGCGCATGCTCGTGGAGGCAAAGTCGGTCGCCTATATCGACCCGGCAGCCGGCGGCTCCAGCGGCATCTATGTGAGCAGGCTCCTGGACGAGCTCGGTGTGGCCGATGTGGTCAAGTCGAAGGCGAAACTGATTCGCGGCGGGGCCGTCGCCGAGCACATCGCCAACGGCGAGGCGGAGATCGGCATCCATCAGATCAGCGAGATTCTTCCCGTGAAGGGCGTGACGCTGGTCGGGCCGCTGCCCGCGAAGATCCAGAATTTCACCGTGTATTCGGCGGGGATCGGCGCTTCCGCCCGGAACGCCGACGCCGCAATGGCGCTGATCAGGTTCCTGACCGGCAGCGAGGCCGCCGCGGTCCTGAAGGCCAAAGGCATGGAGCCGCCCCATTCCTAGCGCCTGAGGCGGTTGCTTCCGCTCTGGATTGCTTTGACGCCGCCCCGTCTCGCGGGCCGAGCGCAGGCACGAATCTCGTAGTCATTACTACGAGGATGCCGAACGCTTAACACAGTGTTAACCCGCGCAGTCGAAGTATACGGATTAACTATTGACCGGATGGAGGCACGACATGGTCGATTCGCCAGCTCTCGCACCGTCCTTTGACGAATGGAATGATGAGTTCGTTGCGTCCAATTCGTTGATTGCCCGTCTGTATCGCGCCGACGAGAAGCTGGTCCTGGAGTTGATTGAGCCGTTGACGCCCCGTCAGCGTGCCGGTCTGGCGGCGTTCTGCTATCGCAAATCCCACCTGCATCAGGTCGGTTTGACCATTGCGGCGACCTGCGATCAATTGACCCTCATCCAGGTTCTCGGCACCGCCGTCGGCACCGTCTTTTTCAACCAGTCGCGCGAGCGCAAGGCCGTGCCCGGGCGCCCGACGGGAGCGCCGCGATCGAAGGTCACCCTCGCGAGGTTCCAGCCGGACCCGCGTCGGGCGCAAATCGATCTCGATGACGACGAGGGGGAGGCGGCGCCGGTCCAGGAGCTCGCGCTCGTCGATTGAACGCACCCAGGCTGGGCGGGACGGATCGCGTTATTCTCCGAACATCGCTGTAGCGCAGGTTCGCGCCGAGCCGTGGGCTCAAGGCGGCCTGTGTAACCCCGTTGCGGGTTGACGTCGACATCTTGTCATGTTAATTTGCCGGAAAAGTCCTGGTGCTGCCGGGCTTGGTCGCGCGCCAATGATGCATCGTGAAAGAGGCGGCAGCCGAAATAAGCAGGCGGAAGCAAGGACCCAGAAGAGCAGGGAAAAAACAATAAGAGCAGTGGAAACAATGGAAAACCGAGGTTGGACTGCACCCCTGTGGTGAGACACGAAATTTGCGATGGGCGGCGGCAACCTGACACGCGGTGCCGCCTGGTCGGGGCGATCGTCCTGGGAACCGGTGCCCGGAACCCGGACCTGAAAATACAGGTGATTTACAGGACGCGATAAGCCGCCCGCGACAATTGAGTGCGACCAAATTCGCGGTTACCACTGCGGCTCAGATGCCGATTCGTTACCCCTGGGTTCGAAGGTCGGCGCGTTGCAGAAAAGGCACGCGTGTCATCTTTTGGCCACGGTGACACCATCCCGTCGCCGCCCAGCCATGCATTTTGAAATCACCATCGGGGCAGCAGACTGGCCTCAATCACGACTCCTCTCAGGGACCGGAACGAATGACCAAGACGACGCAGTTCCTCCTCGCAAGCACGATTCTCCCCGCGGTCGCGTTCGGGCTGCCGATCCGATCCGGCGCGGCCGCGCAGGCCGGGACGATCGTTATTGCCCAACAGCAGGATCCGAACGCCGTCCACCCGAAAGATCCGAAGCATCAGCCGCCGGCGCAACGGCAGAATCAGGCGCCGCCGGCGCCGAAGCCCACCGTCCAGCAGCCGCCTGCGGCCCCCAAACCGACCGTGCAGCAGCCGCCGGCGCCGCCGCCGCATCCGAGCGCCCGGCAGCATGAGCAGCAGACGCCACCAAAGCCGACGGTGCAGCAGCCGGTCGCGCCCAAGCCGACCGTGCAGCAGCCGCCCGCGCCCCCGCATCCGAGCGCCCAGCAGCAGCAGCAGCAACAGACGCCACCGAAGCCTGCGGTGCAGCAGCCGGTCGCGCCCAAGCCGACGGTGCAGCAACCGCCGGTGCAGCCGCACAGCCCGACCGTGCAGCAAGCTCCGGTGCAGCCGCATAGCCCCACCGTTCAGCAGCCGGCGACCCCGCCAAGCCCCCCCGCCGCCAACCGTCTCCCGCCCGGCCAGCCCCCGGCCCCGGCCGCGCAGCAGCAACAACAGCAGGGCGCTCCGCCTGCCGCCGCGCACCGGCCCGACCCGTCTCGTCCGGTCGTCCAGCAGCCGCTCGTCCAACCGTCGGGGCCCACCGCGCACGTGCCGGTGCAACCGATGCCTCAGCTGGAGGTCGCCAGGGACCGCCAGCAGATCCTCGAGCGCCAGCAGCGTGCCGACGAATGGCGAAACCGGCGCGTCCAGGATCTGCGCGGGCAGCGTCACGAGGCCATCGAGAACGGCCGCACCGTGATCCGCGAGCCGGGCCGCACCATCATCGTCGACAATGGCCGGCCGTTCATCCGGCACAACGAGGTCGACCGCTTCGGGTTCGGAGCCCGCGACGTCCAGGTGCAGCAGCGCGGTGGCGAGACCTTCACCATCGTGGAGCGGCCCGGCGGCATGCGTATCGTGACGGTGGTCGACGCCAATGGTCGGCTGCTGCGCCGGATTCGGCGATTCCCGGATGGTCGCGACGTGGTGATCATCGACAACGGCATCGGCGATCCGCGCCGCGGCGAGGTCTTCCTGCTCGACCTGCCGCGGCCGGTGGTGCGCATCCCGCAGGAGCGCTACATCGTCGAAGCCGAGGTGGCGGGACCGGCGATGATCTACGAGGCCCTGACGGCGCCTCCGATCGAGCGGATCGAGCGCCGCTACACGCTTGACGAGATCCGCTTCAACGAGGCGCTGCTGGAGCGCATGCCGCGCGTCGACATCGACACCATCACGTTCGAGCTCGGCTCGTGGACCGTCACGCCCGATCAGGCTCCCCGGCTGGCGGTGATCGCCGATGCGATCAACCGCACGGTCAGCAGCAATCCGCAGGAAGTCTTTCTGATCGAGGGGCACACCGACGCGGTCGGATCGGACGTCGACAATCTGTCGCTGTCCGATCGTCGGGCCGAGGAGGTCGCGATGATGCTGACGCAGCAGTTCCAGGTGCCGCCCGAGAACATGACGACGCAGGGCTACGGCAAGCAATATCTGAAAATCCCGACCGAGGCTCCGGAGCGCCGCAATCGCCGCGTCGCGGTTCGTCGCATCACCCCGCTGCTGATGGGCCAGAACGGACCTCCGGCAAACTGATCGGGGAGCTGCCGGCTCCGCCTCGGCTCTCCGCATCGCATGCGGCGTGCCGGGGCGGCTTGTCCCTGCATGGCTGACGAAAACTGGTTCGCGAGCGGACGGCATGGCATCATTCCCGCCCCGTCGCCGGGACCAGTATTTCGACACGGCGTCGTGCAGGAGCCGCTTGATGAGCCCGACCGAAGCCGCCGAGACCGCGGGCGAAGGCGACAAGCCCACTTGCGTCCTCGTGCTGCAGGGTGGCGGTGCGCTCGGCGCCTATCATATCGGGGCGTACCAGGCCCTGGCGGAGCGCGGGTTCGAGCCGGACTGGGTGTGCGGGATCTCGATCGGCGCCATCAATGCCGCCGTGATTGCCGGAAACTCGCCCGATCAGCGGCTGCAGCGTCTCGATGACCTGTGGGAGTTCATCTCGCTGCCGGTGCCCTTCGCGCCGTTCGGCGGCGAGGCCTTCGAGTGGCTCTACAACGCGTTCAGCAATGCCCAGGCATTCGTCTTCGGCCAGCCCAATTTCTTCGTGCCGCGCTCGATCAATCCCTATTTCGCGGCTCCCGGACCAGACGCGCTGAGCTTCTACGATACGAGCCCGCTGCAGTTCACCCTCAGCCGGTTCGCGGATTTCGACACGATCAACAGCAGGCGCATCCGGCTCAGCCTGGGCGCAACCGACATCGAGAGCGGCGAGCTCGTTTTCTTCGACAACACGATCGAGCCGATCGGGCCCGAGCACGTGATGGCGAGCGGCTCGCTGCCGCCGGGATTTCCGCCCACCAAGGTCGGCGAGCGCTTCTACTGGGATGGCGGCTGCGTCTCCAACACGCCGCTGGAAACGATCCTCAAGCATCAGCCTCCCGGTCACACGGTGGTGTTCATGGTCGACCTGTGGAGCGGGACCGGCAAGGTGCCGACCACGATGAACGAGGTGCTGTGGCGCGAGAAGCAGATTCAGTATGCGAGCCGCCTGACCAGCCACATCGATGCGGTCGCCGCCAAGGTCGAGCTCAAGCAGGCGATGGCGCAGCTTAAGGAAGCCGGCATTCCGGGAATGAGCGATGCCGTGCCCGACTATCCGCTGTTGCGGATCGGCGACCGGCTGGACATCGTCCATGTCGTGTATCACCCGACCGCCATCGAGCTGCCCTCGAGCGACGCCGAGTTCTCCCGCTCCTCGATCGCGCTGAGGCGCCAGGCAGGCTACCGCGACATGGCGCATGCCATTGAGGTGGCGCCGTGGTTCGAAGCGGCGAAGATCGCCGGGGCCGTTGTTCATCGGGTGGAGAAGCAGCAGGTAATGACGCAGACGCAACCCGATCTGCGCCGCACGACCGGCCTCAAGGGGCAGGGCAACGGTGCGGCGCCATCCGCCGACGGCAGCAAGCGCGCCTAGCTGGGCCGGCGTCGGAGCCGCCCGGGGATGCGTCCTACGATCGGGTCCCCGACAGCTTGTTGTTGAGCGGACGGCGCGTCGTCTTTCGCTCCACCACCACCGAACGCTGGGTTCGCCCCCGCGCGGTGAACGCAACCGTATGGACGGGCTTGCGTTGCGAAGCGCTCTCGATGACCGCCGCCTTGACCTGGTCGAGCGGAAGCTGGATCAGGGAAGCGGCAATCTCCGCCTGCTCGTCGGTGTTATCGGTCAGTCCCTTTGCCGCAAAAATGGCCTCCTCGAGCGTCGGGGTATCCTCCCTGACGCGACGCAATCCGTATTTCGTCTTCCAGACCTTGCCCATTCCAGTGCCTTTTATTGCGCCTCAGTATCGACGCAATTCCAAGTATGGCGGAAATGGTGCGTTGCAGCAATAGCGATATTGTCACGGCCGACGAACCGAAGATGGCCATTGACATCGATTAGACAAGGCTCGCGGTGCAGTCATCGTCGCGACCCGATCATTCCGCAGCGACACTTCGGCCCTTGGGCTTCGCCTTCCGCCGTCCCAGCACCGGCTTCAGGAACTCGCCGGTGTAGCTCCGCTTCTCGCGGACGATCGCCTCGGGCGGACCGGCGCCGACGATCTCGCCCCCGCCGTCGCCGCCCTCGGGGCCGAGGTCGATGATCCAGTCCGCCGTCTTGATGACCTCGAGGTTGTGCTCGATGACCACCACCGTGTTGCCCTGCTCGACGAGCTCGTGCAGCACGTCGAGCAGTTTCGCGACGTCGTCGAAATGCAGTCCGGTCGTCGGCTCGTCGAGAATGTAGAGCGTGCGGCCGGTGGCGCGTCTGCGACAGCTCCTTGGCGAGCTTCACCCGCTGCGCTTCGCCGCCCGACAGCGTGGTCGCCTGCTGGCCGACATGGATGTAGCCGAGCCCGACGCGTCTGCAGGGTGGTCGAGCGTCTCGCGTACCCGGGGCACCGCCTTGAAGAAGTCCGCCGCCTCGTCGACCGTCATGTCGAGCACGTCGGCGATCGACTTGCCCTTGAACTCGACCTCGAGCGTCTCGCGATTGTAGCGCTTGCCCTTGCACACGTCGCAGGTGACGTAGACGTCGGGCAGAAAATGCATCTCGATCTTGATGACGCCGTCGCCTTCGCAGGCCTCGCAGCGACCGCCCTTGACGTTGAACGAGAAGCGCCCCGGCTCGTAGCCACGCGCCTTGGCCTCGGGCAGGCCCGCGAACCACTCGCGGATCGGCGTGAACGCCCCCGTATAGGTCGCCGGGTTCGATCGCGGCGTGCGGCCGATCGGCGACTGATCGATGTCGATCACCTTGTCGAGGTGCTCCAGCCCCTCGATCCGGTCGTGGGGCGCGGGAGCCTCGCTGGCGCCGTTGAGCTTGCGCGCGACCGCCCGGTAGAGCGTGTCGACCAGCAGCGTCGACTTGCCGCCCCCGGATACTCCGGTGATGCAGGTGAACAGGCCGAGCGGGATCTCCGCGGTGACGTTCTTCAGATTGTTGCCGCGGGCGCCGACGACCCTCAGCGTCCGTCTCGGGTTGACGTCCCGTCGCTCCGGGACCGGAATGATCATCTCGCCGGTCAGATATTTGCCGGTGAGCGAGTCCGGATGGGCCATGATATCGTCGGGCGTGCCTTCCGCCACGATACGCCCGCCATGGACGCCGGCGCCCGGGCCGACATCGACGACGAAATCGGCGGCCCTGATGGCGTCCTCGTCGTGCTCCACCACGATCACCGTATTGCCGAGATCGCGCAGCCGTCGCAGGGTTTCCAGAAGCCGGGCATTGTCGCGCTGATGCAGGCCGATCGACGGCTCGTCGAGGACGTAGAGCACGCCGGTCAGCCCGGAGCCGATCTGCGAGGCCAGCCGGATGCGCTGGCTCTCGCCGCCCGACAAGGTGCCGGAGGCGCGCGCCAGGGTGAGATATTCCAGCCCGACATCGACGAGAAATTTCAGGCGTTCGCGGATCTCCTTGAGCACCCGCACGGCAATCTCGTTGTGCTTGGCGCTCAGATGCGCCGGCAGCTCGGAAAACCATTCGCCGGCACGCTTCACCGACATCTCGGCGATCTCACCGATGTGCCGGCCGGCGATCTTCACCGCCAGCGCTTCCGGCTTGAGCCGGAACCCGGTGCAGACTCCGCACGGAATGTCGGTGAAATATTTTGAGATCTCCTCGCGTGCCCATTCGCTCTCGGTCTCGCGCCAGCGCCGCTCGAGATTGCAGATCACGCCTTCGAAGGGCTTCTTCGTCTCGTACGAGCGGGCGCCGTCGTCGTAGACGAATTTGATCGCGGCCTCGCCGGATCCGTAGAGGATCGCCTCGCGCGCCTTGACGGGAAGGTCCTTCCACGGCGTGTTGAGGGAGAACCGAAAATGCTTGCTCAACGCTTCCAGCGTCTGGGTGTAGTACGGGCTGGTGGACTTCGCCCACGGGGCGATCGCGCCCTTGCGCAGCGGCAGATCCTTGTCGGGAATCACCAGATCGGCGTCGATGCGCTGCTCGACGCCGAGCCCGCTGCACGCCGGACAGGCGCCGAACGGATTGTTGAAGGAGAACAGCCGCGGCTCGATTTCCGAAATCGTGAAGCCCGACACCGGACAGGCGAATTTTTCCGAAAAGATCAGACGCTCGGGCTGGGTGTCGGCGCGCCCGCGCCTGTCCTTCTCTCCCGCCGCCGGAGCGTCGGCGGGACGCGCGGGCTCGGCGAGCTCCGCCACGGCGATGCCTTCGGCGAGCTTCAGCGCGGTCTCGAAGGAGTCGGCGAGCCGTGTCGCGATGTCCGCACGCACCACGATGCGGTCGACCACCACGTCGATGTCGTGCTTGAACTTCTTGTCCAGCGCCGGCGCCTCGGCGATCTCATGGAAGCGTCCGTCGATCTTCACCCGCTGGAAGCCGCGTTTGAGGAAATCGGCGAGCTCTTTTCGGTACTCGCCCTTGCGGCCGCGCACCACCGGAGCTAGGATGTACAGCCGGGTTCCCTCCGGCAGGGCGAGCACGCGGTCGACCATCTGCGACACGGTCTGGCTCTCGATCGGTAGACCGGTCGCCGGCGAATAGGGCACGCCGATGCGGGCCCAGAGCAGACGCATGTAGTCGTAGATCTCGGTGACCGTGCCGACGGTCGAACGCGGGTTGCGTGACGTGGTCTTCTGCTCGATGGAGATCGCAGGGGACAGGCCGTCGATCTGGTCGACGTCGGGCTTCTGCATCATCTCCAGGAACTGGCGTGCATAGGCCGACAGGCTCTCGACGTAACGGCGCTGGCCTTCCGCGTAGATCGTGTCGAAGGCGAGCGAGGATTTTCCCGAGCCCGACAGGCCGGTGAACACGACGAGCTCGTCGCGCGGAATTTCGAGGTCGACGTCTTTCAGATTGTGCTCGCGCGCGCCCCGGATCGCGATCACCCGCCTGTCGGAGTGGCGGGACGGGCGGCGTTTTTCGAAGAGGTCATCCATTGCGTTCGCCGGGCTTTCGAAAAAGGCATTGCATCGCAGTGCAGCAAGTCGGTCGGAGGTCGGAACATAGTAGGAACAGAAGAGCTTTGCCAGCCCCAAGGAGCCTGCGATCAAGGGCGGCCACGGCTTCCGGCACCAGCCGAATTGGCGGGAAGCGCGCGGCAGTATCGAGCCGGTGCGCTGACGGCACAAGGATCCGGAGCCGGCGGAAGGTCACGATGCACAGGATCATGCGTCATGCCGTGCGTTTATTGTCGCAGGGGACAGGCGGTCCGGCGGGTCTGTCCGACCGCGAAATCCTTGGCGGAGCGCTGCCAAGCGCTTGCCAAGCCTGCATGGATCGTGTAAGAACAAAAAGGGAACGTCTGTCGAGCAAGGCCGACACCGCCGGGCAGGGAACTGTGGGTAAGCCGTCATAATTCTTGCGGGGACAGGGCCTCGGTCTACGGTGTCTCGAGCATGCCGGGGTCGGGGATCGGCACAGTCGAACGAGTGGAGAACGATCATGGCGGGCAGCGTCAACAAGGTGATACTGATCGGCAATCTGGGCGCGGACCCGGAGATCCGCCGTACCCAGGACGGAAAGCCCATTGCCAATTTGCGGATCGCCACGTCGGACACCTGGCGCGACAAGGCGACCGGAGAGCGCCGGGAAAGGACCGAGTGGCATCGGGTGGTGATTTTCAGCGAGGGGCTCTGCCGGGTGGCCGAGCAGTACCTCAAGAAGGGATCCAAGGTTTACCTCGAGGGGGCCCTGCAGACGCGCAAATGGCAGGACCAGTCGGGCCAGGACCGCTATTCGACCGAGGTGGTGCTGCAGGGCTTCAATTCCGTGCTGACGATGCTCGACAAGGCCGGCGCGGGCGGCGGAAGCTTCGAGCCCTCCGACAACGGCGGCGGCGACTTCGGCTCGAGCGGGCCGAGCACGCCGCGAGAGAAGAAGCCGGCAATGGCCGGCGCCCGCGGCGACATGGACGACGCGATCCCGTTCTAGCGCCGTCCGGACTTGTGGCCGCCTTTCCCCGCATCGAGCGCGTCGGCGCGGAATCGATCCCCGTCGTCATGCGCATCGAGCGGCAGCCCGGCTACGAGAGACTGGTCGGGCGATGGAGCGAGGCGCAGCATGTGGCGGCGATCGCCGATCCGGCGAGCGCCTATCTGGTGGGGCACGACGAGGCCGGGCCCCGCGGGTTTGCCATCGTCAGCGGCCTGCAGGACCCGCACGGCAACGTGGTGCTCAAACGCATCGCGGTCGAGCGCGCGGGCGAGGGTTTTGGCCACCGTTTCGTGGCGGCTCTGGTCGAATGGGCCTTCACCACGACCGACGCCCATCGCGTCTGGCTCGATCTGCTTGAGCACAATGACCGCGCACACCACGTCTATCGCAAGGTTGGCTTCACCGACGACGGCATCTGGCGCGAATCCTACCGGATGCCGGACGGGCGGCGCGTATCCCAGCTGCTGATGGCCATCCTGCGCCCCGAGTGGGAAGCCCGCCGGGGGACGTGGCACTGATGCAAGGCGCAGGCGTGTGGGCGCGTCATCGACCGTCCTTGGTGGCTTGGGTTTCGGCCGCGGGTGCGACGGGGTGACCCGCCACTCCGAGCCAAATGCGATTGCCTCTCGGCTGCAAGTGGTGAATATGACCGGCGCGGCCCGACAGGATCTTTCTGGAGGAGTTTGACGTGAAGACGCTCATTGCCGGCTTGGCGTTGGTGATTGCCGCCCTGGCGGCCGGCGCCGCGCAGGCGCAGGACATCAAGATCGCGCTGATCTACAGCAAGACCGGGCCGCTGGAAGCCTATGCCAAGCAGACCGAGACCGGATTCATGCTGGGTCTCGAATATCTGACCGGCGGCACCATGACCGTCGGCGGTCGCAAGATCGTCGTGCTGCTCAAGGACGACCAGGGCAAGCCGGATATCGCCAAATCGCTGCTCGAGCAGGCCTATGCCGACGACAAGGTCGATCTGGCCATCGGCACGACCGCCTCGGGCTCGGCGCTGGCGATGCTGCCGGTTGCCGAGGATGCCGGCCGGGTGCTGATCGTGGAGCCGGCCGTCGCCGACTCCATCACTGGCGACAAGTGGAACAGGTTCATCTTCCGCACGGCGCGGAACTCGACGCAGGACGCTCTGGCCACCGCGGTGACGCTGGGCTCGCTACGATTCGGTCGCCACGCTGGCGCAGGACTACGCGTTCGGTCGCGACGGCGTGGCGGCGCTCAAGGATGCGCTCGCCGCGACCAGGAGCAAGGCGAAGATCGTATTCGAGGAATACGCGCCGCAGAGCACGACCGATTTCACCGCGTCGGCGCAGCGCCTGTTCGACGCGCTCAAGGAGCAGGCCGGGGCGAAAGGTGATCGCCATCATCTGGGCGGGACCGCATCCGCTCGCCAAGATCGCCGACCTCAAGCCCGAGCGCTACGGCATCGAGCTGGCGCCCGGCGGCAACATCCTGCCGGTGATGATGCAGTTCAAGCAGTTTGCCGGGCATCGAAGGCGCGATCTACTACTACTACGATTTCCCCAAGAACCCGATGAACGACTGGCTCGTGGCCGAGCATCAGAAGCGCTTCAGCACGCCGCCGGACTTCTTCACCGCCGGCGGCATGGCGGCGGCGAGCGCCGCGCTGACCGCGATCAAGAAGGCCGGGGGCACCGACACCGGAAAAACTGATCGCCGCGATGGAGGGCCTCGCGTTCGATACGCCCAAGGGCACGATGACGTTCCGCAAGGAGGATCATCAGGCAATGCAGCCGATGTATCACTTCAAGATCAAGAGCAGCGGCAAGGACCAGTATGATCTCCTTGATCTCGTGCGGGAGATACCGGCGGCCGAGCTGCCGGTTCCGGTCCGGAACAAGCGCTAGGCATGTTCCGGCGAAGTCGATACCGGTTCGCCGACAAGAACATGCTTAAAGCAAGGGTCCAAGGCCGTTTCCGGCCGAGAGCCGGGCGGCCGGCCGGAGATCCGTCATGGCCGAGACCGACGTGCTGGAGACCCGCGGGCTGACCATTCGGTTCGGCGGTCACGTCGCGGTCGACGCGGTGAGTTGCGCCTTCCGTCCCGGCACCCTGACGGCGATCGTCGGCCCCAACGGCGCCGGCAAGACCACGTATTTCAACCTGATCTCCGGCCAGCTTCGGGCAACCGACGGGCACGTCCTCTATGGCGGTGCCGACATCACCACATGGCCGGTCTCGCAGCGCGCCCGCCATGGCCTCGGCCGCGCCTTTCAGCTGACCAACCTCTTTCCCGGCCTCAGCGTCCGCGAGAACGTCCGGCTCGCCGTGCAGAGCCGCGTCGGCGCCGGCCTCGATCTCGTCCGCCACTGGCGGTCGCGCGGCGACTTGATCGCCGAGGCCGACGACCTGCTGCGGCAGGTGGCCCTGACCGAGCGTGGCCACGTCGCCGCCGGCACCCTGCCGCACGGCGATCAGCGCAAGCTCGAGGTCGGCATGCTGCTGGCGCTGCGGCCGCGAGGTCTTCATGTTCGACGAGCCGACGGCGGGAATGAGCGTCGACGACGTGCCGGTCATCCTCGATCTGATTCACGCGATCAGGGCCCATGGCGACCGGACCATTCTGCTGGTCGAGCACAAGATGGATGTGGTGCGTTCGCTCGCCGATCGCATCATCGTGCTGCACAACGGAAAGCTCGTGGCCGACGGCGATCCCGCAGACCGTCATTGCCTCGCCGATCGTGCAGGAAGCCTATCTGGGGGCGGCCAATGTCTGAGGCCGAGCCGCTCCTGAAACTGTCCGAGCGTGAACACGCATATCGGGCCGTACCACATCCTCCAGGGCGTCGATCTCGCGGTGCCGCGCGGCGGCCTGACGATGCTGCTCGGTCGCAACGGCGCCGGCAAGACCACGACGCTGCGCACCATCATGGGGCTGTGGCACGCCTCAGCCGGCACGGTGCGCGTTCGACGGCCAGGAGATCGGCGCTCGCGCCACGCCCGACATCGCCCGAGCCGGTATCGCCTATGTGCCGGAGAACATGGGTATATTCTCCGATCTCACGGTACGCGAGAACCTCGTCCTGGCGGCGCGCAGCGGGGACCTCGATCAGGCCGCGCCTCGACTGGATCTTCGGCCTGTTCCCGGCGCTCGAGAAGTTCTGGTCGCTCGCCGCCGGCGTGCTGTCGGGCGGGCAGAAGCAGATGCTGTCGATCGCCCGAGCCATCGTCGAGCCGCGCAAGCTGCTGCTGATCGATGAGCCGACCAAGGGCCTGGCGCCGGCCATCATCGGCAACATGATCAACGGCGTTCCGCGAGCTCAAGCGCACCGAGACCACGATCCTGCTGGTCGAGCAGAACTTCCACTTCGCCAAGTCGCTCGGCGACACCGTGGCGGTGATGGACAACGGGCGTGTCGTTCACAATCGGCCTGATGGCCGAGCTTGCCGAGGACCGCGACCTGCAGCATCGTCTGCTCGGGCTCAGCCTGGATCAGCACCAATGAGCAGTCCGTCGGCACCAGCGTCGGCCTGCCTGCCGCACGGCGGGATTGGGCTCCGCTCGTGCTCGTGCCGCTGCTGGCGCTCGCCGCGCTGCCGTTCATCGGCTCGCCCTCGACCTGGGTCGACGCTGACTGCCGCGGGGCTGGCGATGGGGATGATCATCTTCATCATGGCGTCGGGCCTGACCCTCGTGTTCGGCCTGATGGACGTCATCAATTTCGGCCACGGCGCCTTCATCTCGATCGGCGCCTACGTGGCGGCGGCCTGCGCGCTTCCGCTCGCCGGCTGGCTGCAGGCGGATTCGCTCGTGCTCAACGTCGCCGCGCTGCTGGTCCTGATCGTCGTCGCCATGCTGGTCACCGGCGCGGTCGGCTATGTGTTCGAGCGTGTCATCATCATGCCGGTCTATGGCCAGCATCTCCGGCAGATCCTGGTCACCATCGGCGGGATGATCGTCATGCAGCAGCTGATCATCGTGCTGTGGGGTCCGGTACAGAAATCCCTGGCGCTGCCGACGAGTTTTCGCGGGGCGCTGGTGTTCGGCGATATCGCGATCGAGCGCTACCGCCTGATCGCCGTGGTCATCGGCCTTGTGGTGTTCGCCGGGATGCTCGTCGTGCTCAACCGTACCAAGGTCGGGCTGCTGATCCGCGCCGGGGTCGAGAACGGCGAGATGGTGGAGGCGCTGGGCTACCACATCCGCCGCCTGTTCGTCGGCGTGTTCATGGCCGGCTCGGCGCTGGCCGGGCTCGGCGGCGTCATGTGGGCGTTCTATCGCGAGGCGCTCACGCCCGGCATGGGCATGGAAGTCCTGGTGCTGATCTTCATCGTCGTCATCATCGGCGGCCTGGGCTCCGTCGGGGGCTGCTTCATCGGCGCACTGCTGGTGGCCCTGACCAGCAACTATGCGGGTTTCCTGGCTCCGAAAGTCGCGTTGGGTTCCAACATCCTGCTCATGGTGCTCATCCTGCTGTGGCGGTCCCGGGGCCTCTATCCCGTGGCCAAGCGCTAGCCATGACGCCCGCAATCGAACCAAGCCGCGAGCCGCGCAGCCGCGTCCTGTTTGCCGCGCTGGGCGCCGTCTTCGTCTGCCTCGCCTTTGCGCCGTTCCTGTTTCCCGGAACGCAGTCGCTCAACGTCGCGGCGAAGGTCTGCTATTTCATCGTGCTGGCGGCGAGCTACGATCTGCTGCTTGGCTATACCGGGATCGTGTCGTTCGCCCACACCATGTTCTTTGGCATCGGCGGCTACGGCGCCGCTCTCGCGCTGTACGGCATCGGTCCGACCTGGGGCGCGCTGCTCGCCGGCACGGCGGCGGGCCTGGCGCTTGCCGTGGCGCTGGCACTGGTGATCGGATTGTTTTCGCTGCGAGTGCGCGCGATCTTCTTCGCCATGATAACCCTTGCGGTGGCCAGCGCCTTCGCCATCCTGGCCTCCCAGCTGAGCTGGCTGACGGGCGGCGAGGACGGCCGCACGTTTCGTGTGCCGGAACTGCTGCGCCCGGGTTACAGCCTCGTCCAGAGCAATGTCCTGGGTGTCGCCGTCAACGGCCGCATCGTCAGCTACTACCTGGTTTTTCTGGGCTCGCTGGTGCTGTTTCTGTGCATGCTCCGCGTGGTCAATTCGCCGTTCGGCCGGGTTCTCCAGGCGATCCGGGAAAACGAGTTCCGCGCCGAGGCGCTGGGCTACCGGACGATCCTGTACCGCTCGATCGTGAACTGCCTCGCGGCCGCCGTGGCGACCCTGGCGGGCGTGCTCGCCGCGCTTTGGCTGCGCTACACCGGCCCGGCGGTGACGCTCAGCTTCGACATCATGCTGGACATCCTGCTCATGGTCGTCATCGGCGGCATGGGCACGCTCTACGGCGCCGTGCTCGGCGCCGTCATCCTCATCCTGGCGGAAAGCTACCTGCAGAACCTGTTGGGGGCGCTCAGCAAGGCTGCCGAAGGCGTGCCGCTCGTCCCCGACCTGCTGCATCCGGACCGCTGGCTGCTGTGGCTCGGCATCCTGTTCATCCTCAGCATCTATTTCTTCCCGCTCGGCATTGTCGGCAAGCTCCGGGCGGAAAAATGACGTCCCGTCCGACGGAATGACGACGATGTGCTCACGGATCTTCGCGGCCCGGCACTATCGGTCGCCATGAATGCACGATGCGCATCCTGGTGACCGGAGCCTACGGCCTGATCGGCGGCGCTGTTCTGGCGCAGCTCAACCGGGATGGGCACGAGCTCGTCGCCGCCGGCCGCAATGTTGCGGAAGCGGCACGGCGCTTTCCCTATGCGCGCTGGATCACGGCGGATTTCCGCAAGCTGGCGAGCCCGGCGGCGTGGCGGCCGCTGCTCGTCGGCATTGACGTCGTGGTCAATTGTGTCGGCGTTCTGCAGGACGGCGCGGCCGACGATACGAGGCGCGTGCATGTCGCCGGAACCTGTGCGCTGTTCGATGCCGCCGCGAGCCTCGGCATTCAAAGGATCATCCATCTGTCGGCGATCGGGGTCGACGAGGCCGGCCCGAGCGATTTTGCCCGCACCAAGGCCGAGGCGGACCGCCACCTGCAGAATATCGATCTCGCCTGGGTGATCCTGCGGCCCGGCCTGGTGCTCGCACCGGCGGTCTACGGCGGGACCGCTCTGTTGCGCGGTGTCGCCGGCCTGCCTTGCGTGACGCCGTTGATCGAGCCGGATGCCCGTCTCCAGGTGGTGAGCATCGGTGATCTCGCCGAAACCGTTGCGATGTGCGTAAGGCCGCACGGGCCCGGGCGGGTCATCTGGCAGCTTGCTCATCCGCAGGTCCTGACGCTCTCCGAGATCGTTGTCGCGGTGCGCGGATGGCTCGGATTCGCAGCGGGCCGACTAATTCGCCTGCCGCGCCCCGTGGGAACGGTGGTCGCCGCCGTTGCGGACCTGCTCGGCCACCTCGGCTGGCGCAGCCCGGTCCGGTCGACGTCGCTGACGCAACTGGCTTCCGGTGTGATCGGCGATCCTGGCGGCTGGATGGCGGCGACCGGAATCCGGCCGGCCAGTCTTGCCGATATTCTGGCCGCGCGACCCTCAGGCGTGCAGGATCGCTGGTTCGCCCGGCTCTATTTTGTCAAACCCCTGGCGATCGGCGGTCTCGCCTTGGCGTCGGTGGGCACTGGCATCGCTACGCTCCTGTCGGCCCCCGCCGGCTGGCCCGCTGCGGCGCTCGCCGAGGCCGGGCTCGCTGCCGCGGCGACGACTGCGCTCATGGCCGTGGCGGCGATCGCCCATATCATGCTCGGTCTCGCGGCTCTCGTGCGGTCGAGCGCGCGGGCGTCGCTCATCGGCATGGTCCTCGTGGCGATCGGCGGCGCGCTCTTCGATACCATGATGATCGTGCCGTCCCATGCGTCGCAGCCGTGGCTGCAGTATCTTGTCATCGGAGCGGCCGCATCCCCAAAAATCCTGGCGGCGCTGGCGACGCTGGCAATTCTCGATGACCGGTGACCGGCCAACTCGTTGTCGGCCGCGCAGGAGGGTGAAGCATGCCCCAACTCGCCACCGCACTGCTCGAGGGTCTGAAAACTCATGGCGTCAGGGAGATTTTCGGCATCCCCGGCGATTTCGTGCTGCCGCTGTTCAAGGTGATCGAGGAGAGCCGCATTCTGCCCCACTACACGCTGAGTCATGAGCCCGCCGTCGGCTTCGCCGCCGATGCGGCGGCGCGCTATCACAGCGGGCTTGGCGTCGCCGTCGTCACCTATGGTGCCGGCGCCTTCAACCTGGTGAACGCCGTCGCCGGGGCCTATGCGGAGCGCTCGCCCGTGGTGGTGATTGCCGGCGCACCCGGCGCCCGCGAGAGGTCGAGCGGCTTCGTTCTGCATCATCAGGCGCGCACCATCGACACCCAGCTCGCGGTATTTCGGGAAATCACCTGCGACCAGGCAGTGCTGACCGATCCGGCGACCGCGCCGCACGAGATCGCCCGAGTGCTGCGCAGCGCCCGGGAGCGTTCGCTGCCGGTCTATGTCGAGTTTCCCCGCGACATGACGAGCGTCGACACCCGGGCGGTGCCGATCCTCCCGCGGCGACCCGTCGATGCCGGCGCGCTCGCGGAATGCGCCGACGAGATCATGGAAAAACTGGAAGCCGCGTCGGCGCCGGCGATCATCGTCGACGTCGAGGTTCGCCGCTATGGCGTCGAAGGCCGGGTCGCGGCGCTGGCGCGCGAATTGGGAGCTCCGGTCGTCACCACCTTCATGGGCCGCGGCCTTTTGGGGGATGCGCCCGACGTCGTGCACGGCACCTATCTGGGCGCCGCCGGAGATCCTGCCGTCACCAGGCTGGTCGAGGACGCCGACACGCTGCTGCTGCTCGGGGTGATCCTGTCGGACACCAACTTTGCCCTCTCGGAACGCCGGCTCGACCCACGGCGTACCATCCTGGCGATCGATCGGGAGGTGCGCATCGGTCATCACATCTACCCGGCTTTGCCGATCGAGGACCTGGTGGAGGCCCTGTTGATCCGCGCACGGCCGTTGCGCGGCAATCCGAAGGGCGAGCGAGTGCCGGCCAATTACCAGCGCGGCCTTGTGGCGGATGACCGGACGATCACCCCGTCCGACATCGCCACCGCGATCAACGACCTGTTCGATCGTCATGGCGCAATGCCGATGACCGCCGACATCGGCGATTGCCTGTTCACCGCGATGGAGATCGACAACACGGCGCTCGCCGCTCCGGGCTATTACGCCGGCATGGGTTTCGGCGTTCCGGCCGGCATCGGCGTTGCGGCGGCGACCGGCCGGCGGCCGCTGGTCCTGGTCGGTGACGGCGCGTTCCAGATGACCGGTTTCGAGCTCGGCAATTGCCGGCGCTACGGCCTCGATCCGATCGTCGTGCTGTTCAACAATTGCAGCTGGGAGATGCTTCGGGCCTTCCAGCCGGAATCCGTCTTCAACGATCTCGACGACTGGCATTTTGCCGATATGGCCCGGTCGCTCGGCGGTCATGGCCAGCGCGTGACGACGCGGCGGGAGCTTGCCGCTGCGCTCGAGGAGGCGATCCAGCGGCGGGGTGTGTTCTCGCTGATCGAGGTCATGCTGGCGCGCGGAGCGGTGTCGCGCACGCTCGAGCGCTTCGTGGCCGGGTTCAAGGCCGTGCGCGAACGCTCAGCCTAGCTTCGAGGCCAAGTCCAAGCACGAGAACGCATCGGCAAAGGCACGTATTGCCGATCCGACTGGCGCTCCGCCGATCAAACCTCTGGGGTGCCACCGCGGGAAATGATGCACGGTCGACACGGGGGCCGCCGGTGGCCGGCCGGTCGCCGTGGCGCTAGGCTTTGCGACGTTGGCGAGGCCATTCGGGAGAAGGTCCATGACGCTTGCGCCGTTGCTCGATGCCCCGGGGGTCATTCAGTTCCATGCTTTCGCGGCGCTGGGTGCCTTTACCCTCGGCCTCGTGCAATTCGTGGCCCCGAAGGGGACCATCCCGCATCGAACGATCGGTTGGACCTGGGTGTCGCTCATGCTCATCGTCAGCGTCGCCTCGTTCTTCATCCACGAGATCAGGCTGTGGGGCCCGTGGAGCCCGATCCACCTGCTGTCGATCTTCACCCTGGTGACTCTGCCCTTGGCGGTCCTTCACGCGCGCCGACACCGCGTATCGCGGCATCGCAATGCGATGATCGCGATGTTCGCCGGGGCCCTGGTGATCGCCGGCGCGTTCACCTTCCTGCCGGGGCGGATCATGCACGCGGTCGCTTTCGGTCATTGAGTTTGCCCGATCGGTCGCCGCCGGCGCCTTGCGGGCAGGGCCTGATTCACACCAAAAAATTGTAGTCGAGAAGAATTCGTGCCGTCGCCAGCGAGGCCGTGCCCGTCTCGGGGCTTCGTCGCGACGGGCCGGACATGCGTGGATTGCCGGCCGGCGGCGGCCCGCCCCGGCGACCCCGGCGGCGCGCGTTGCCGCTGTGCGGCAACCTTCTGGAATATCAAAGGAAAAATCGCATTTCCCAGGGGTGTCGAGGGCTGGTTTCGCGACGCTGAAATCGGCTATAGAATCTCAGCCACAGCAACACCCGGACATTGCCCTTGTCGGATAATGACAGAACCGGTCCGGGGGACCATGGTCCCTCGGATGCCCGTCCCGTTTCCATCGTCGAGGAAATGAAGCGGTCGTACCTCGATTACGCCATGAGCGTGATCGTGGCGCGTGCGCTGCCCGACGTGCGCGACGGCCTCAAGCCCGTGCATCGGCGCATTCTCTATTCGATGTACGAGAACAACTACACGCCGGACCGGCCCTACAACAAGTCGGCACGCGTCACCGGCGACACCATGGGCAAATACCACCCACACGGAAACCTGGCGATCTACGATGCGCTGGTGCGCCTGGCGCAGGACTTTTCCATGCGCCTGCCGCTCATCGACGGCCAGGGCAATTTCGGTTCGGTCGACGGCGATCCGCCGGCGGCCGAACGCTATACCGAGGTGCGGCTCGCCAGACCCGCCATCGTGATGCTCGACGACCTGGACAAGGACACCGTCGACTTCCAGCCCAATTACGATGGGCGCGAGCGCGAGCCGGTCGTACTGCCAGCCAAGTTTCCGAACCTTCTGGTCAACGGCGCCGGCGGCATCGCCGTCGGCATGGCGACCAACATCCCGCCGCATAATCTCGGCGAGGTCGTCGATGCCTGCCTCGCCCTGATCGATGATCCGGCGCTGAGCATCGAGGACCTGAACGCCATCATTCCGGGTCCGGATTTTCCCACCGGCGGAGAAATTCTCGGCCGTGCCGGGATCCGCGCGGCCTATCACCTCGGGCGCGGCTCGATCGTCATGCGCGGCAAGGTGGAGTTCGAGACCGTCCGCAAGGAGCGTGAAGCGATCATCATCACCGAGATTCCCTATCAGGTGAACAAGGCCACCATGGTGGAGAAGATCGGCGAGCTGGTGCGCGAGAAGAAGATCGAGGGCATTTCCGATCTGCGCGACGAATCCAACCGCCACGGATACCGGGTCGTGGTCGAGCTCAAGCGCGACGCCGTGCCCGACGTGGTGCTCAACCAGCTCTACCGGTTCACCTCGTTGCAGTCGACCTTCGGCGCCAACATGGTGGCGCTCGACGGCGGCCGTCCGCTGGTGATGAATCTCAAGGACATGTTGCGGGCCTTTGTCGCATTCCGCGAGGAAGTGGTCTCGCGGCGAACGAAATACCTGCTCAACAAGGCGCGCGACCGCGGGCATGTGCTGGTGGGCCTCGCCATCGCGGTCGCCAATATCGACGAGATCATCCGGATCATCCGCAGCTCGCCCAATCCGGAGGCCGCCCGCGAAGCGCTGATGGAGCGCGAATGGCCGGCCGCCACCGTGGCGCCGCTGATGGCGTTGATCGACGATCCGCGCCACCGCGTGTCGGCGGAAGGTACCGCCCGGCTGTCGAACGAGCAGGCGCGGGCAATTCTCGACTTGCGACTGCAGCGGTTGACCGCGCTCGGCCGCGACGAGATCGCCGCCGAGCTCGATACGCTCGCCACCGAGATTGCCGACTACCTTGATATCCTGCGCTCGCGGGCCCGCATCCAGTCTATCGTCAAGGATGAGCTGCACGATGTGAGGGAGAAATTCGCCACGCCGCGCCGCACCGTGATCATCGACCGCGAGGGCGAGGTCGAGGACGAGGATCTGATCCAGCGCGAGGACATGGTGGTGACGGTTTCCCATCATGGCTACGTCAAGCGCGTGCCGCTCTCGACCTACCGGGCGCAGAAGCGCGGCGGCAAGGGTCGGGCCGGAATGGAGACCCGGGAGGAGGATTTCGTCACGCGGCTGTTCGTCGCCTCGACCCATGCGCCGCTGCTGTTCTTCTCCTCGCGCGGCCAGGTCTACAAGGAAAAGGTCTGGCGTCTGCCGCTGGCCGCCCCGCAGGCGCGCGGCAAGGCACTGATCAACATCCTCCCGCTGGAGCAGGGCGAACGCATCACCACCATCATGCCGCTGCCCGAGGACGAAAGCACCTGGGGTGCGCTCGACGTGATGTTCGCCACCACGCGCGGCACCGTCCGCCGCAACAAGCTCTCCGACTTCGTCGATGTTCGCCGTTCTGGCATGATCGCCATGAAGCTCGATGAGGGCGAGGCGATCGTCGACGTGCAGATCTGCGGAGAGAAGGACGACGTGCTGCTGACCAGCGCCCGCGGCCAGTGCATCCGCTTCGCCGTGCCGGACGTGCGGGTGTTCCAGGGGCGCACCTCCATGGGGGTCCGCGGCATCGCGCTGGAAACCGGCGACCAGGTGATCTCGCTGACCATTCTTCGCCATGTCGAGGTCTCGGCCGACGAGCGGGCGGCGTATCTCAAGCGCGCGATCGCGGTACGCCGCGGCACCAACGGGGAGGGGATCGAGGAGGCGACCGCGGAGGAGGAGGGGGTCGACGCCATCGAGCTCGGCGAGCAGCGCTATGTCGAGCTGTCGGCGGCCGAGCAGTTCGTGCTCACGCTCACCGAAAAAGGCTACGGCAAGCGGACCTCGTCCTACGAGTACCGCACCGCCGGGCGCGGTGGCAAAGGGGTGGGCGCGATGGAGGTGAACGAGCGCAACGGCCAGGTCGTCGCCTCGTTTCCGGTGGAGGAGAGCGATCAGATCATGCTGGTCACCGACCGCGGCCAGCTGATCCGCTGCCCGGTCGACGGAATCCGCATTGTCGGCCGCAGGACGCAAGGGGTCATCGTGTTCAGTACCGGGGAAGGCGAGCGCGTCGTCTCGGTTGAACGGGTCACCGAGGAGAACGGCGACTCCGAGGAATGAGGGCTCGATCGCGATTCCCCAGAGAAACATGAGGTGACGACGTGAGCCTGGAACTCTACCTGGTGTTCGTCGTCGCCACGGTCCTGCTCGCCGTCACTCCGGGGCCCAACGTGGCGCTGATCGTCGGCACCAGCCTTGCCCACGGCGTGCGCGGCGGGATGCTGACCGTCGCCGGGGTCAATGTCGGGCTGGTCCTGCAGGTCTCTGCGGTGGCAGCCGGCCTCGCATGGCTGGTCGAGCTTTTCTCCCGCCATTTCGACCTCATCCGCTATGCGGGGGCGGCCTATCTGATCATCCTGGGGCTGCAGCAGTTGCTCCGAAAGCCGAGCCATTCGGGCGATCCGGGGACGCTGCGCGGCGATCACGCCTTTGCGCGCGGTCTTGCGGTGGCATTCGCCAATCCGAAGACGCTGATCTTCTATGCGGCTTTCCTGCCCCAATTCGTCACCGCGGATACGCACGGCTCAACGTTGTGGGCCCTGGCCGCGACCATTGCGGTGATCGCCGCGACCAGCGACACGCTTTACGCGCTGTTCGCGGCCCGGGCCCGTTCGGCCTTGTCTGGGCGGGTGCGGCGGATGGCGGACAGGGTATCCGGCCTCATCATGCTCGGCGGCGCAACGGTGCTGCTGGCGGTGCGGCGCTGAAGCGACGCAGGCGCTTGGATCCGGTTCGCTGGTCACGAGGCCGTGAGCCGGGATCGGGGCACGAGCCCGAGCCCCAATCTTGCGGTGGTCGGGTACTCGGGCTAGACCGCGGGCATGTCCTCCGTCGCGCTTTATCCCGGCTCCTTCGATCCGGTGACCAACGGCCACCTCGACGTGGTCCGGCAAGCTGTTCGGTTCACCAACCGCCTGGTGCTGGCGATAGGCGTCCATCCCGGCAAGGCACCGTTGTTCACGGTGGAAGAGCGACGGGAGATGCTCGACGAGGCCTGTGGACCCGTGGCGAGGGCGGCCCGATGCGAGCTGAGAACGGTCACGTTCGCCGACCTGGTCGTGGTTGCGGCAGGCCGCGAGGGGGCCTCCCTGCTGATCAAAGGCCTGCGTGACGGAACCGACCTGGATTACGAGATGCAGATGGCGGGAATGAACAGCGCGATGGCGCCGGACGTCCAGACGGTATTCCTGCCGGCCTCGCCCATGGTCCGCCCGATCACCGCCACACTGGTGCGCCAGATCGCTGCCATGGGCGGCGATGTCTCCCCTTTCGTTCCGGCGCCGGTTGCGGCCCGGCTCAAAGCCAAGTTCGCCGGCAAGACCGGTTCCTGATGGAACAGGCCTGCGCGGCACGGCCGAAGAAGGAATGCCAGATCATGTTCGAGGCGCTATCGGATCGTACCCGCTCGAGAATTGCCCCATTCAGGATTCCCGCCTTATGGGTGATGGTCGGAACGGCCTTGTCGTTAGCGCCATCCGCTACGCCTGCGCTTGGCCAGACCGCGGCGCTCAGCAATCCCGCGGCGTTGAGCGAAAAAGCGCCGGCGGTCTTCAAGGCCCGGTTCGAGACCAGCAAGGGGGCGGTTGTCATCGAGGTCCATCGGGACTGGGCTCCGAACGGCGCCGATCGCTTCTACAACCTGGTGAAGAACGGGTTCTATGACAATGCGCGGTTCTTCCGGGTGATCAAGGGCTTCATGGTGCAGTTCGGCATCAACGGCGATCCCGCGCTTTCGTCCGGCTGGCGCGCTGCGACCATCCCGGATGATCCGGCCAAGCAGAGCAACCAGCGAGGTTTCATCACGTTTGCCACGTCGGGACCGAATTCGCGCACCACCCAGGTCTTTATCAACTTCGGGGATAATGCGGGGTTGGACAATCAGGGGTTCGCCCCGTTCGGCCAGGTCGTTGCCGGCATGGAGGTCGTCGACCAGCTGTTCGGCGGATACGGCGAGGGCGCCCCGCGCGGCGCAGGCCCCGATCAGTCGCGGGTTCAGCGCGAAGGCAATGCGTACTTGACGAAAGAGTTTCCCAAGCTTGATTTCGTCAAAAAGGCGACGCTGGACAAGCCTTAGGACGTCCGCTCGGGCGGTGCTCCTCCATGGTCGATCAGCAAGCGGAGCGGGCCTTTCGTGCATGTGGCCCGAGCACGGCGGGAACGCGGATGAAGGCGATCGGTCAGGGTCCGCTGCGGTGGATCGGTGCGGCTGCCATCGCGGCCGGGCCACTCCTGATTCCCGGACCAGCCTTCGGCGACTTCCGGCACGCGGTGCAGGACAGGCCGTCCGGTGGAGACAACCAGTCGGCGCCTGCGCGGGTCCTGGATACCATCACGGATGTCTCGCTGGCCTTCAGGGCGTGCTGGGTGCCACCACCAAAGGATCAGGCGAGACCGGGCATGCAGCTGACCCTCGTGGTGAGCTTCAATCGCCTCGGCGGGATCATCGGCGAGCCGCGATTCAGCTATTTTACCCCTGACGCGACCGCCGGACAGCGGGACATCTACCGGCGGGCCGCCCTCGAAGCGCTGGATCGCTGTACCCCTCTGCGGTTCACGCCGGCGCTCGGCGGGGCGCTTGCGGGTCGCCCCTTTGCCATCCGTTTCATCGACGACAGAACCATCCGACCAAGTGGGAGACAGATATGACCGCAGACGACACGCTGATCCTGGAAACCTCGCAAGGGACCATCGTGGTCGCCATGCGACCCGATCTCGCGCCCAAGCACGTCAGCCGCATCAAGGAGCTGGTGCGCGACGGCTTCTACGACGGCGTCGTGTTCCACCGGGTGATCGACGGTTTCATGGCGCAGACCGGGGACCCGACCGGGACCGGGACGGGCGGCTCAGGCCAGAAGCTCAAGGCCGAGTTCACCCGGGAACCGCACAAACGCGGCACGGTGTCGATGGCGAGATCGCAAAATCCGGATTCCGGAGACAGCCAGTTCTTCATCTGCTTTGCGGACTCGCCGTGGCTCAACGGCCAGTACACGGTCTGGGGCTCTGTGGTCGAGGGCATGGACAATGTCGACAAGATCAAGCGGGGCGAACCGGTGAGCGATCCCGACCGCATCGTCTCGGCGCGGATCAAAGCCGACGCGTAATCAGGACGAGCCGTCGCGGCGGCGAGCGGAAACGAGCCGCTTGCCGCGCGACCGCAGCCGACCTTTCCCTGCGTGACGGGTCCTCGAGGCGCAAAAAGTTCAGGCGGACAGGTACGGCTCGATGCGCTCGAGCACGCGGCGAGGCGAAATCCGCTGCATTCCGTCCGGAGCAGGAGCGCGGCCGTCATCCGGCAGGATCGCGTGGATGAAACGCGAATAGTTCAACGCCGGGGTTGAGCCGAACATCCCGAATGCCGGGGTACCTACCGCCGCTGCGAGATTCATCGGGCCGGAATCCGGGCCGACGAACAGGTCTGCGTGGCGGATCAGCGCCGCCGCCTCGACGACCGCGAGATCGCAGGCATTCGTCGCCGGCGCTCCCGCGGTTCGTTCGGTCAGCTGCCGCGCCCGGTCGAGCTGCCCGAGGCCACCGACGA
Organism: uncultured Alphaproteobacteria bacterium; assembly: GCA_963755055.1. GTDB lineage: Bacteria > Pseudomonadota > Alphaproteobacteria > Rhizobiales > Xanthobacteraceae > AP-16. The sequence goes on from CAVWIS010000026.1 coordinate 81,571, forward strand.
GGAATACCGTCCCGTGGGTGCGATGCCGCAGCTCGTTGAGAAAATGCTCCCAATGCGCTGAAGGCCAATCCTTCACCGGGTGCGAGCCTCCCAATCCAAGCACGATCCATGGTCGCGGAGCGGAGCGAAAACGCTCGCCGACGGCGGCGACGAGGGCCGGCGCGAGGCGCAGGCCGGGCTCGGTGCTGGGGCAGGGGATGTTCATCGCCTCCATGAGCGCCTTCAGCCATTCGATCGGCATGTCGTGAAAGAATTTCTCGCTGATGCCGGGATTGGTGATGAACCAGCGCTGCGGACCGAGCCCGAGGCCGATCCGGGTCGGGATGCCGGCGGCGAAGGCCGCGAAGGCCGGCCGCGTGGTGCGGTCGAGCACCCAGGCGGTGCCGCAGCGCAGGCGGCGCAGCAGCGCGGTCAGGCGAACGAGATGCAGGCCGCGGGCGAGCTCCGATCCGCGATTCTCGAAATAGAGCGTGCTCGCGACGCACGGCTCCGCCTCGAGAAGCTCCTGGGCGCGGGTGGACGGCAGGGCAAGGAACGTCACCGTGCCGCCCGGCGACGCCGCCGCAATCGCACGGATGAACGGCAGATGCCAGATGACGTCGCCGATCCCCTGCTTGCTCTGAATGACGACGGTCGAGGTCACCTTGCGCGACGACGAAGATTGCGACAAAGCCGGTTCTAGGCCAACGGCCGCGCTGCGGCAATCGGGGTATTCTCGGAGGTCATGCGAACGGACCTGTTCGACTTCGTGCTGCCGGCGGACCGCATCGCGTTGCGCCCGATGACCCCGCGCGACGCCGCCCGGCTGCTCGTCGTCCATCCGGGACCGCCGCCGCGGCTTGCCGATCACGTGGTCGGCGAGTTGCCGAGCCTGCTGCGCCCCGCCGACCAGATCGTCGTCAACGACACGAAGGTGATCCCGACCCGGCTGCATGGGCGCCGTCTCGGACGTGCCGGCACCGAGCCAAAAATCGAGGCGACATTGCACCGTCGGCTCGATGGCTCGCGCTGGCTCGCCTTCGTCCGGCCCGCCAGAAAACTCGTTCTGGGCGACATCATCCGCTTTGGCGAGGAGGGCCGCGTGTGCTTTCTCGGTCAGCTCGACGCCACCGTCGAGGCGAAGGGCGAGACGGGCGAAGTCACGCTGGCATTCGCGTTCCATGGCCCCGTCCTCGATCAGGCGATCGAGGAGCGCGGCGACATGCCATTGCCGCCCTACATCGCCGCGCGACGGGACGCCGATGAGCGGGACCGCGGCGACTACCAGACGATATTCGCGCGAACGGAAGGCGCCGTCGCCGCACCGACGGCCGGACTGCATTTCACCGACGCGCTGGTGACGGCGCTGCGGTCGCGCGGCATCGCGGTTCACCGCGTCACCCTGCATGTGGGCGCCGGCACCTTTCTGCCGGTCAAGGCCGGCGATACGGCCGACCACCGGATGCAGGCCGAGTGGGGGCAGGTGACGACCGAAACGGCCGAGGCGCTCAACGCGGCGCGCGCCGCCGGCGGTCGCGTGGTCGCGGTTGGCTCGACCTCGCTGCGGATCCTCGAAAGTGCCACCGGCGACAATGGCCGCATTGGGTCGTTTTCCGGCGAAACGTCTCTGTTCATCACGCCGGGCTATCGCTTCCGTGCGGTCGACGTATTGATGACCAATTTCCACCTGCCGCGCTCTACCCTCTTCATGCTGGTATCGGCGTTCGCCGGCCTTAAGGTCATGCACACCGCCTATGCGCATGCAATCCTGGAGGGCTATCGATTCTATTCGTACGGCGATGGCTGCCTGCTGTTCCGGGCGGAAAATTGAGCCGATGTCGGGAGCCTTCGCGTTTCGCCTGATCGCAACCGATGGCGCCGCGCGCCGCGGCGAGATCTCGACTGCGCATGGTCTCGTCCGTACCCCCGCCTTCATGCCGGTCGGGACCCAGGCGACCGTCAAGGGCATGCTTCCCGAGCAGGTCCGCGCAACCGGTGCCGACATCGTCCTGTCCAACACCTACCACCTGATGCTGCGACCGGGCGCCGAACGTATCGCCGGACTGGGCGGTCTGCATCGCTTCATGAATTGGCCGTATCCGATCCTGACCGATTCCGGCGGCTTTCAGGTCATGTCACTGTCGGCCCTGCGAAAGGTCGAGCCGCATGGCGTGGTTTTCCGCTCGCATCTCGACGGAACCATGATCGAGCTCACGCCGGAACGCGCCATCGAGATCCAGTGCCTGCTGGGGGCGGATATTGCCATGCAGCTCGACGAATGCGTCAAGCTGCCGGCGACGCTGGCCGAGATCGAGCGCGGCATGCAGCTGTCGCTCGCATGGGCGGAGCGGTCCAAGCAGGCTTTTGCCGGCGCGGCGCCGGGCAGGGCGCTGTTCGGCATCGTCCAGGGCGGAGACGACGGGGACATGCGCCTGGCAAGCGCACGGGCGCTGATCGCCCTCGGCTTCCACGGCTATGCGGTCGGGGGCCTTGCGGTCGGCGAGCCGCAGGACGTGATGCTCGCCATGATCGAGCAGGTGATGACGGTCCTGCCGCAGGAAGCCCCGCGTTATCTGATGGGAGCCGGCACGCCCGACGATATTCTGGAGGCGGTGGCGCGCGGGATCGACATGTTCGACTGCGTGATGCCGACCCGGAACGGCCGTCATGGTGTCGCCTTCACCCGTTTTGGCCCGATCAATCTGAAGAACGCGCGGCATGCCGATGACGCTCGCCCGCTCGACCCGGAGAGCGGTTATCCGGCGGCGCGCGATTATGCCCGTGGGTATCTGCATCACCTGGTCAAGGCCAATGAGATGCTGGGTGCGATGCTGCTGTCGGCGGTCAATCTCGCCTATTATCAGGACCTGATGCAGGGCATCCGCGAGGCAATCGCGGAGCGGCGGTTTGCGGGTTTTCGCCGCCAGATCAAGCAGGGCTGGGAGCAGGGAGACCTTTCGTCGCTGTCTTGATTTTGATCCATTTTGATCCCCTCGGGTCTCGACGGGAGGGATCGATGCACGCAGAATGGGCGGGTTCCTGCCGCTCCTCGGGGAGCCGGGCAGGCCGCGGAGGCGCCATGGCGGTTCACCTCAAGGTCAACGGTGCCGGCCGGTCGGTCGATGCGGAGCCGGATACGCCGCTGCTCTACGTGTTGCGCAACGATTTCGCCCTCAACGGCGCGAAATTCGGCTGCGGGCTTGCCCAATGCGGCGCCTGCACGGTGATGGTCGGCGGCCGCCCGGTGCGATCCTGCGTCACTCCGATCGGCTCGATTGGGGAGGCAGAAGTCACCACGATCGAGAGCCTCGGCACGATCGAGAAGCCGCATCCCCTGCAGCGCGCCTTTATGGAAGAGCAGGCGGCGCAATGCGGCTACTGCATCAACGGCATGATCATGTCGGCCAAGGAACTCCTCGAACGCAATCCGCGCCCGAGCGAAAACGACGTGCGCCAAGCGTTAGCGGACAATCTCTGCCGATGCGGCACCCACGGCCGGATCATTCGCGCGGTGCTGCGCGCCGCACAGGACATGGGAAAGACATGACCATGGCAGGAACCCTCTCTCGCCGCCAATTCGGCAAGGCAGCCGGTGGTCTGGTCCTCTCCTTCGCGCTGGCGCCGGAGGTGTCCCTTGCACAGGCTTCAAAGCTGCCGGGCAGTCTCGACAAGAACCGGATGCTGAACGCCTGGCTGCGGATCGATGTCGACGGCTCGGCGACCATTTTCGCCGGCAAGGTCGAGCTCGGCCAGGGCATCCTCGTGGCGCTGGCGCAAATGGCCGCCGAGGAGCTCGATCTGCCGCTCGCCCGGGTGGCGATGATTTCCGGCGATACGGCGCGCACGCCCGATGAGGACTATACCTCGGGGAGCCAGTCCATCGAGTACGGCGGCACCGCGATCCGGCTCGTCTGTGCCGAGGCGCGGGCCATTCTCGTCGAGGCGGCCGCAGCGCGCCTCGATGTTGCGGCCGACAAGCTGAGCGTGGTGGACGGCGTGATCAGCGCGCCGGACGGCAGGAAGGTCGGGTATGGGGAACTGGCTGGCCGCGTCGATTTGCATCGCGAGGCAACCGGAAAGGTCCCGCCGAAGCCTCCCGCCAGCCACCGCATCGTCGGCAGGCCGGTTCCCCGCCGGGACATCCCCGGCAAGGTGACCGGCGGCCAGGCCTACGTCCAGGATGTCCGGCTGCCTGGCATGCTGCATGGTCGTGTGGTGCGCCCGCCGCGCTATGGCGCCGCCCTGGACAGCCTGGACGATGCCAAGGCGCGGGCGATTCCCGGCGTGCTCGCCGTCGTGCGCGATGGCAGCTTTGTCGGCGTCGTGGCCGAGCGCGAGGAGCAGGCCATCAAGGCTCGCCAGGCCCTGCTCGATGCCGCCAAGTGGCGCGGGGGCACCGATCTGCCCGATCCGGACAAGCTGCACCAGCACCTGATGTCGCTGCCCACCAAGGACACGGTGGTGAGCGAGAAGCAGGAACGGGCTCTGGCGACCGGCCGCGTCGTCGAGGCAACGTACACCAAACCCTACATGGTTCACGGCTCGATCGGCCCGTCGTGTGCGCTCGCCGAGCTCAGCGGGGGCAAGCTCACGGTATGGACGCATTCGCAGGGGGTCTTTCCCCTGCGGCGCGATCTGGCAAAGGCCTTGAAGCTTGGCGCGGACGCGATCCGCTGCATCCATGTCGAGGGCTCAGGCTGCTACGGGCACAACGGTGCGGACGACGTCGCACTCGACGCCGCGCTGCTGGCCCGCGCGGTCGAAGGACGTCCGGTGCGCGTGCAATGGATGCGCGACGACGAATTCGCCTGGGAGCCGTATGGCTCCGCCATGCTGATGCGGGCCAAGGCGTCGCTGTCGCCGGAGGGCCGCGTCGTCAACTGGGACTACGAGCTGTGGAGCAACACCCACAGCACGCGCCCGGGCCAGGGCGGGCCGGGCAGCAACAATCTGCTGGCGAGTTGGTATGTGGCCGAGGCCCAGCAACCCGGACCGCCGACGAACATTCCGCAGCCCGCGGGAGGAAGCGACAGGAATGCGGTGCCGCTCTATGATTTTCCCAATCAGCGCGTCGTCAATCACCTGATCACGGCCATGCCGCTCCGGGTGTCCGCCTTGCGAACGCTTGGCGCCTATTCGAATGTATTCGCCGTCGAGTCATTCATGGACGAGCTTGCGGATGCGGCCGGCGGCGATCCGGTCGCCTTCCGGCTGGCGCATCTGACGGACCCACGCGCCCGGGCTGTGATCGAGGCAGCCGCCAGGCGAGCCGAATGGAAGCCGGGGATGCGCGGCGACGGAACGCGAGGGCGCGGCATGGGGTTTGCCAAGTACAAGAACTTGTCGACCTACGTGGCGGTGGTGGTGGACATCGAGGTCGATCGGAAAAGCGGCGGGATCCGCGTTCCGCGGGCGTTCGCGGCGGTCGATGCCGGCCAGATCATCAATCCCGACGGACTGGTCAATCAGATCGAGGGCGGGATGATCCAGTCTGCCAGCTGGACCCTTCATGAGGCGGTCGGCTTCGATCGCACAGGCGTCACGTCGCGCGACTGGGCGAGCTATCCGATTCTCATCATGCCTGAGGTCCCGGCCGTCGCCGTGGAGTTGATCGACCGGCCGAACGAACGGCCGCTGGGCGCTGGCGAAGCGTCGCAGGGGCCAATGGCAGCAGCCATCGCCAACGCGTTCGCCCATGCGACCGGACGCCGTCTCCGCGACTTGCCGTTCCGGTCCGCACGCGTCAAGGCAGCGCTGGCCTGATCGGCGTCCCGGTGGGGCGACGCGTTGATCAGGCCTGCGAAAGGACGACGGTAGTCTCGAACTGATAGCCGCACGCGTCGCACGACCAGAAATGCCGGATGCATCGCTCGCTGACGTGCTCCGACCATTCCGGGCCAAGCAAGGCGTCGCCGCACTGGGCGCAGGGCGCGAACAAACGCGGGCGGATGGAGTGCATAGGGACGGCCGTATCAAGCTTCATGATCGAGCCTCCAGGTCCCACCCCTCCTTAGGGCAGGGTAGTCGGCCATTGTGGCATTGCCGTGACTCGTCCATGGCGGCGAAGATAATCGCGCACGGCCGCGCCGCGGTATTCCACGGTGCGGTGCCGGCCACCGAGCCTCACGCGCTGAGCCGTCCCGGGGCCAATGCGCCATTGATCGTGCATGCCATGGCTTGTCGGGTTTGACCTAGATCATGGTATCGGGCCGGGGGTCGAATAGCCTCTGCTGTCCCGATGCAAACGAGGCAGCAGAAAATGCAAACCCCCGCACAAATCGAGTTCCAGGGTACGCGGCCCAGCGAAGCGGTGCGCCAGGAAATCGTCAAGCATATAGCCCGGCTCGAAAAGCGGTTCGGCCGGATGACGGCCTGTCGTGTGGTTGTCAAGGAACCCGGCGCGCACCATCGGTCGGGCGGCCTCTACGAGGTCAATATCCGCATTGCCTTGCCCGACGGTCGCGAGGTCGACGTCGGCCGCACCGCTACCGCGGACGAGCGTCATGCCGACGTGCAATTTGCCGTGAATGATGCCTTCAGGCGCACGCGGCGACGTCTGCAGGATCACGTCCGGCGTATGCAGGGTCAGACGAAGGCGCACGAGGATCGGCCCATCGGCAAGGTGACCCGGCTCGACGAGGAAGGCGGGTTTGGTTTTCTCGAGAGTGGTGACGGTCGCGAGATCTATTTCCACCGCAACAGCGTTCTCGATGGGGCTTTCGGGCGGCTCGTCACCGCCACCCGTGTGTATTTTTCCGAAGAGATGGGCGACAGGGGTCCGCAGGCGAGCACGGTGCAGATTGTCGGGAAGCATGGCCTGCGGTAATCCCGACAGGCCCGCCGCAAGATTTCGGATCATGACCAATGTGAGCGCTGACTTGACCAGGGAGATCGTTCGTGACTCCTGAGCTGATCGTAGGCAATTGGACATGGCTAGGCTGATGAACGTCCTGATGATCATTGGAGGCTTGATGGGCGCCGCCGGCGTCGGGCTCGCTGCGGCTTCCGCCCATGCGCCAAGCGCCGTCAAGCTGGACGCGGCCGGCTATCTGCTCCTCATCCACGGTGCGGCGGTCATTGCCGGTCTCGCAACGCTGGAAAGCGGCCTCCTGTGGCGGCCGCTCGGGCTGTCAGCAATCGCTGGTTTCGCCGTCGGATCGGTCCTGTTCGCCGGGGATCTCACACTTCGCGCATTTGCAGGCACCCGTTTGTTGCCGATGGCGGCGCCCTCCGGGGGAGTCATCCTGATCGTCAGCTGGCTGGCGCTTGCCGCAGCCGCCGCGCTCGCGCCTGCACGTTCGTGACCTCCAGGGAATCGCTCGAACGATTTACCTGGATGCCCGATCGGCGACCGCCGACTTCTCATTCCGCGGCACGGGGCATCTGCCCGGCTGGAAAAGCCGAAACACCGTTGCTGCGCCAGTATTGATACAGTTGCGCGAGCGCGCAGGAGCCCAGTCGCGCTCGATCATTGTCGGCGCGGCTGGTCAGCATCACCGGAGCGCTTGCCCCCACGACGAGGCCGGCTGCCTCCGCCCGGGCGACGAAGATGAGCTCCTTGGCCAGCATGTTCCCGGCTTCGATGTTGGGGACTATCAGCACGTCCGCATGCCCGGCCACCAGCGACGCGATACCCTTGGTCTGCGCGGCGACCACATCCACGGCATTGTCCATGGCCAGGGGGCCGTCGACGATTCCCCCCTTGATCTGGCCGCGATCGGCCATCTTGGAGAGCGCCGCCGCATCAATGGTCGAGGGGATGTTCGGATTGACCGTTTCGACTGCCGAGAGCACGCCGACGCGCGGCTGATGCACGCCGCAGGCGCGCGCCAGATCGATGGCGTTCTGCACGATGTCGACCTTGGTGGCCAGGTCCGGCGCGATGTTGATCGCGGCATCCGAGATGAACAGCAGATGATCGAGCGTCGGGACATCGATCGCAAACACGTGGCTGACGCGTCGGTGCCCGCGCAATCCTCCTTCCTTCCTGACGACGGCGGCGAGCAGCTCATCGGAATGGATATTGCCCTTCATGATTGCCTTGGCTCTGCCGGCGTTGACCCAGGCGACTGCCTGGGTCGCGGCCTCCTGGTGGTCGGCGATGTCGACGAGCTCGAACCGGGCGATGTCCGCCCCGAGCTCCTGCGCGGCCGCGCGAACCCGGATGGCATCACCGACAAGGATTGGAATGATCAGGCCCTTTTCCGCGGAGAGCACCGCGCCGCCCAGCGCATTGCGATCGTCGGGGCAGACGACCGCCGTCGGGAGGGGAGGGAGGTGTCGGGCCGCCGCAAGCAGCCGAGCGAAATGATCGTGCTGCTCGAGGAAGATGGGCGGCAACTGATGAGGCTGAGTGACGACCGACTCGATCGGCACCTCGACCTCCGCGGTGCCATCGCTGACCACCGCGCCATCGGCCGCGAGCACGCGCGTGTCGAACAGGGCGACGGGCTTTTCCCGTTTCTCGATGCAGCGAACCTCGACGGTCACCCGGTCGCCGGGACGAACCCGCCGATGAAACCGGAGATTTTGCGCGCGATAGAGTGTCCCGGGTCCTGGCAGCAGGTTTCCCAATACTGCCGACACCAGCGAGCCGACCCACAAGGACGGCGCTACAGGCTCGTTTCTTATCTCCTCGTCGGGGAGCATGAGCGGGTTCAGATTTCCCGAGACGTGGGCGAATAAATAGAGATCCTGGATCGCGCAGGTGCGCTCGAGCGAAGCCGTGGCGCCAACCTGCAACTCGTCCCACGTGGTATTTCGCGTGCCGGGGCTTTTCATGTAGAGCGATGTTCTCCGCCTCGAAGACTCCTTGCACTCGGAGACTCCTGGCAATTGTCGTTCTAGCCGGGTTGCCTCTCGAATGAATTGAGCCAGATCAAGGTATTCCCGGTCGCCTTCATGCAAGGGATACCGTCGCGCTGGCGGCGATCGAGGTCAGATCCGGATCAGGCGACGAGGACGGTGATGAAGGCAGCCGAAGTGATGACCACCAAGGTATTGGCGGTCCGTCCCGACACGCCCGCGCGCTCGATTGCGCTCATGCTGTTCCGGCACGGCATCAGCGCCGTACCGGTCGTCGACGACATCGGCATACCGATTGGCATGGTCAGCGAAGGCGATCTCCTGCCCCGCGACGAATCGGAACGCGAGGCCCGCCGCGACTGGTGGTTGCGCCTGCTGGCGGAAGGCGAGGAGCTCAGTCCGGATTTCGTGGCGCATGTCGATCGGCAAGACCGCACTGCCGCGCAGATCATGACGTCGCCGGTAATCACCATCGACGAGAGCGCGGACCTTGTCGATGTCGCCGAGTTGCTGTCGGCGAATCGGATCAAGCGGGCCCCCGTCGTTCACCAGGGCCGCATGGTCGGGATCGTCAGCCGGGCCGATCTCGTGAAGGCTGTCGCTTATCCGGGCGGGGTGTCGGAACCGGAGCCGTCGCTCGATCGCAACACCGAGCTTTTGTTCCCGTCCGAGCGTTTGGCGGCGCTCACGGACCGTGAGCTCACCACGTCACAGCCGCACCGGTGGCTCTGGAAGCCGGCGATGTGTCGGCGGGGTCATTCCGCGGCTTGGTTGCCCACTTCGAGCAGGATGAATCGGCACGGCGGGCTCACGCGCATGAGTTGTCGGTTCAGAAACGTCGCGACGAGGCACGCCAGCTGCTCGCAGTGGAACTGACGGAGCAACATTGGCAGCACGTGTTGGCAGAAGCGCGTCTAGCCGCCCAGAAAGGTGAGCAGGAGCACCTGATTCTTCAGTTTCCGTGCGAGTTGTGTACCGATCACGGCCGCGCCGTGAATGGACCGGATCCGAGCTGGCCGACGACGCTGCGCGGAATTGCAGCACAGGTCTTCATGCGGTGGAAGAAGGACCTTCGGTCGCGCGGCTTCGGGCTCCAGGCTCGTGTGATCGATTTTCCTGACGGCTTGCCGGGCCACGTCGGGCTGTTCCTGGTGTGGGGGCAATAGGCTGCAAGGACGCCGCGCTTCGGGCTTGCAAAGCCGGCGGCCGCGGCGATTTGCGGGCCGCGGGTTGCGCTCAGCCTATACCCGATCACGCTCAGGGCTCTGTGACTTACATCACGGTCGGTTGTGTGATAACGACGGTACGGGAGAGGGCTATCGACCAGGTGTTGCGGTCCACGGGGCCGACGCTTGGCAGGCAAAGGAGACCGTCGTGACCGACAGCGAGACGAGAATGTCGACGATCCAACTGGCAAAACCCGCAATCCTGCGCACTTTGCCGACGATTGCCAAGGCGCTTGTGCTCCTCTTTTCCCTTCTGGTTCTAGGCTCGACCGAGACCTTGGCGCTGGGTACCAAGGCAGAGCGTGAAGCATGCACTCCTGATGCCGTGAGATTATGCAGCAAGCACTTCCCGAGTGTCGGCAAGGTCGTTTCGTGCATGAGGGCAAATCGCTCCAACCTGAGCGAAGCATGCCGCGCCGTGATGGCACGACACGAATCGCCAAGCCGACAGAATGTGGCCGACTCGAGCGATCGACGCAGCGCCAGGTCCGAGCGCAGCACCCGCAGCCATCGGCGCGACATGGCCGACTCCGAAACGACGTCACGCAGCAGCCGAAGCCATCGCTACGAAGTCGCCGACTCCGAGCCCCGATCTCGCCACCGGCGGCACAGCAGGGGCGGATTTTCCATGGCCAGCATGGGCCACTACATGGGCATGATTCAGCCCTATATGGGCATGATCGAGCCCTATATGGGCATGATCACGCCCTACATGGGAAATCTGGGAGGGCTGGGAGGACTCGGAGGACTGGGAGGGCTCGAAAGCCTCAGCGGTTACTGACGACGGATACCCCGACCGCCGTATCGGCTGAGTTCTGCCTCCTGGCTCGGTCTGCACTGCGAGGTGCCGACCGGCCAGGAGGATACGCCGATCGCGGCGAATCACTTGCGGCCGGCTGCCGGGTCTTTTGAGAGAAACGTTCTGACCCGGTCTCCCTCGCGCAGGAAGCTCCCGGCGCGGGCGACGATCATGTCGCCCTCGTTGATGCCTTCCCGGATTTCGGCATTTCCGCCGGAGAACAGGCCGAGGCGCACGCGCCGCGTCTCGACGAGATTGTCACGCACGACCTGTACCACCGCCCCTTCGGGTCCGAACAGCAATGCGGCCAGTGGCACGGTGGTGCCGCAACTGCTGCCGACTTGGACCTTGGCGCGCGCGAATGTTCCGACCCTGAGCTTCGCGTCATTGCCAACCGTGAGACGCGCCCGGCCCGACTGGGTGAAGGAGTCGATCTCGGGGGTGATCGTCCGCACTTTGCCATCGTAGTCGCCGACGCCCGGAACGACGATCCGTGCGGTCTGCCCCACCGCGATCTTGGCGATGCGCGGGGCCGGAACGTCGCCCTGGAGTTCGATATCCCCGCCGACGATGAGGCGGAACAGTGGCTCTCCCCGCGGCGATACGGTCGCTCCAACGAGCGCGGATCGGCGGCTGATCAGCCCGGCGACAGGAGCGGCAATGTCCTGGGCGCCTCCCGGTTGTCCTTCCGGAGGCGCGACCCGCGCCAGAACCTGGCCGGATTTGACGTAGTCCCCCTCCTCGACGAGAACCTGGGTGACGCGAAAACCCTCGTTTTCCGGCCTGATCAGGAGGTCCTCCCGGGGAACCAGGGTTCCGGGAATCTGGACCGTATCTGAAAAGCACGCTTTGGCGGCCTTGATGACCGTGACCGACATGCCCGCCGCCGCCGTACTGACGGTCGGCTCGGCAGCCGCGACAGGCGACAACGGGACAAGCACGGCCCATCCGCACGCAACGACCGCACCGACGACACATCCCGAGCGGATTCGAATCGGCGGCGGCTTCGCCGGAACAGGCCCGGACCCGCGGACAGGCAGGATGCCAGCCGCTCCGGCATCGATCGGACCAGGCATCACGAACAGGCCCACCGAGCTGCTTTGATCACGAGGCATGGTGTTGAGGCTCTGCTGCGGCATGGTGTTGAGGGGCTGCTGCGGCATGATGTTGAGGCTCTGCTTCGGGCTCGTCGGACTTTCCAACGAACCGACCGAAGATCCACCACACGACCCGCCCGACGTCGTCCATCAAGGTGAAGAAGGCTGGCACGAATAGCAGAGACAGGAAAGTCGCCACGACCAGCCCTCCCATGACGGCAATCGCCATGGGCGCGCGGAACTCACCGCCGGCGCCGAACGCGAGGGCGCTCGGCAGCATGCCGGCGACCATTGCGGCCGTCGTCATCACGATCGGCCGAGCTCGTTTCTCGCCGGCATCGATGATCGCCGCCGTGCGGTCGACCCCCTGCGCCATCGATTCGAGCGCGAAGTCGACCAGCATGATGGCGTTTTTCGTGACGATGCCCATGAGCATCAGGATGCCGATCATCACTGGCACGCTGAGCGACTTGCCGGTGATCAGCAGTCCCAGGATGGCTCCGCCCACCGACAGCGGCAAGGAGAAGAGGATGGTTATCGGCTGGAGAAAGCTGCCGAACAGCAGCACCAGCACCGCGAACACCGCCAGCAGGCCGTTGCGCATGGCCGACAGGAAGCCGTCCGTCAGCTCCTGCAGTGCCTCGGCGTCGTTCGACTCGTCGACCCGCACTCCGGGAGGAAGGCTCTTGTAGACCGGCAGCGCCTTGATCTGATCCATGGCGTCGCTGAGCGCGGCATCGCCGAACAGGTCGGCCTCGACCTTGGCCTGACGCTTGCGGTCGAACCGGTTGACGCTGATCGGTCCCTGACTAAACTGCATGTCGGTGATGGTGAGCAGCGGCACGCCGCCCCCGCGCGGCGTCGGGACCTTGAGCTGCTCCAGGGTCTGCCGGTCGGCGCGTGCGCTGTCCTCGAGCTGCACCCGGATCGGCACCTGGCGGTCGCCGGCATCGAACTTCGCCAAGGCCGGTCCGACGTCGCCGATGGTGGCGACGCGGATCGTCTCCGACAGGCCGGTGGTCGATACGCCGAGCCGGGTCGCCAGATCCGCCCGCGGCCGGATGCGCAGCTCCGGGCGATCGAGCGCCGCCGTCGAAACGACATTGGCGACGATCGGGACGCGTTTCATCTGCGTCGCCAGCTCGGCGGCCACGTTCTCGACGACCACGCTGTCGGTGCCGTTGACCACCAGCGAGATGGCGCGCAGCCCGTTCTCGTCGACCAGCCAGCAACGGATGTCGGGAATATCCTGCAGATCGCGGATGATCGACTGCTCCAGCTGACGCTGCGAGAGCTTGCGATCGGATTTGGGAACATAGTTGATGATCAGCGCCGCCTTGCGCACCTCGTCGTTGCCCGGAGGAATCCGTCCGCCGTCGACGAACACGCTTTTCACCTCCGAGCGACTGCGCAACCGCTTGGCGATCTCCTCGGTCACCTCCTCGGTTTCCGACAGGATCGAGCCCGACGGCAGCTCGATTGCAAGAAGCGAGCGCGCCGTATCCTGAGCCGGGAGAAAGCCGGAGGGAAGCAGCTTGGTGCTCATGATCGAGGCGACGAACAACAACAAGCCGACGGCGACCGTGATGAAGCGGTTGCGCACCGACCATCGCAATATCGGCGCATAAGCCCGCAGCATGAATCCGCCGGCTTTCTCCTCATGCATATGCGACTTGAAGAAATAGGCCGACAGCATCGGCGTGATCAGCCGGGCAACGAGCAGCGAGAACAGCACCGCGACCGACACGGTGATGCCGAACTGCTTGAAGAACTGGCCGGCAATGCTGTTCATGAAGCTGACCGGCACGAAGACCGCCACGATGGTCAAGCTGATGGCGATGACCGCCAGGCCGATCTCGTCCGCCGCCTCGAGCGCGGCCTGGTAGGCGGACTTGCCCATGCGGATGTGGCGAACGATGTTCTCGATCTCGACGATGGCGTCGTCGACCAGGATGCCGGTGCTCAGCGTGATGGCGAGGAGGCTGATGAGATTGAGCGAGAAGCCGAGCAGATCCAGCGCCCAGAACGTCGGCAGGATCGACAACGGCAGGGTGATGGCGGCGATGATGGTGGCGCGAATATCGCGCAGGAACACCAGCACGACGATCACCGCGAGCGCCGCGCCCTCGAACAGGGTGCTCATCGCGGAGTGATAGTTTCCCAGCGTGAACTCGACCGCCGAGTCGATGACCTTGAGCTCGAAGTCGGGGTGTTGCGCCTTGATCTCGTCGATGCGCTTCTCGACGCCCGCCGCGACGGTCACGTCGCTGGCGCCCTTCGAGCGCAGGATGCTGAAAGCGACCACCGGCTCGCCGTCGAGCCGGGCGAAGGTCCGCCGCTCGGCGACCGAGTTGGTCACCGAGCCAAGGTCGTCGAGCCGGACCTCGCCGCCCATCGGCAGCGCGATCATCGTCGCCGCCAGCTCGCCCAGCGTCTTGGCGCCGGCAAGGGTGCGGATCGATTGATCGCGGCCGCCGATCTCGGCGCGCCCGCCGGCGAGGTCCACGTTGTTGCCGCGAAGCCGGCGGCTGACATCGGCGGCCGTCAGACCGACGGCGTCGAGCCGGTCGGGGTCAAGCCGCACCACGATCTCGCGATCGACGCCGCCGATGCGCTCAACGCGGCCAACGCCGCGGACGCCCTGCAGCGAGCGCTTGACGACGTCGTCGACGAACCAGGAGAGCTGCTCCGGCGTCCGGCCCGGAGAGATTGCCGCGTAGGTGAGGATGCCCAGCCCCATCACGTCGACGCGCCGGACCTGCGGCTCCGTGATGCCGTTGGGAAGAGTGCTGCGGACGCGGGTGACCGCATCCTTGACGTCGTTCAGCGCTCGGTCGGGGTCGGCGTCGAGCCCGAATGTGAGGGTCGTAACCGACACGCTGTCGTTGATCGATGAGTTGATGTGTCGGACGCCCTCGACGCCGGACACTGCGTCCTCGACCGGCTTCGTCACTTGCGTCTCGAGCTCGGACGGGGCCGCGCCGAACTGCGAGATGATGATCAGGACCACCGGAAGATCGACGTTGGGAAGCCGGGTGATCGGCAGCTTGGCGAGGCTGAGGGCGCCGAGGATCATCAGGACCAGCATCAGAACCACGGAACCGAGCGGTTTTCTGATCGACCAGGCCGAGATATTGACAGCCATCAGCAAGCCCCCGACCTAACGCATGTTCCGGCGAAGCCGACGCCGTTTCGCCGCCGGGAACATGCTCGATTCAACAGCTTCCACAATGGGTCCCGCTCGATGAAAGCGGAATATGCCCCTTAGTTGGTGTCCTCGGGAAACACGGTCCTGACCTGGTCTCCGTCGCGCAGCGAGTTGCCCGAAGTGGCAACGACGACGTCGCCCGCGCTGAGGCCCTCACGAATTTCGGCGTCGAGCTCGGACAACAGACCGATGCGGACGCGGCGGGTCTCGACGACGCCGCTCTTGACCACTTGCACGCTGGTCCCGTCGGTCTGATAGAGCACGGAGGAGCGGGGCACCGACACGCTGCAGCTGCGCTTGGCGTCGATCGTCGCCCTGACGAATGTTCCGACGCGCAACGAGGGGCTCTCGTCGATCGCGAGGCGCACCTTGCCGAGCTGGTTCATCTGGTTGATCTCCGCGCCGACGAGGCGGACGCGGCCGGAGAGCTCACGCCCGTCCTCGGTCTGGGCGCGCGCCGGCTGGTTTGGCGCCAGCAGGGGCACCTGGATGCCCGGCACTTCGGCCTCGATCTCGATCTCGTTCTTGACGGCGATGCGGAACAGCGGCTCGGGGCGCGGGAAGGGCACCGGAGACGCAACGGCACCGACCACCGCGGTGCTCTTGATCACCGTGCCCGCCGCCGGCGCCTTCAAGTACAAGGTGGCGGGAGACTGCGGCTGCGTCCCCGGAGGGTCGGTGCTCACTTTAGCTAGCTTGACCAGGTTCTGATCCTGGCTCACCCGGTCGCCCTCGCGAGCGAGGATCTCAGCCACCCGGTAGCCCTGCATTTCGAGCATCACGACGGCGTCGTTGCGGGGAACGAGAAAGCCGGTCACGCGAACCGATGCCGCGAAGCAGGCGTCAACGGCACGGGCCGCAATGACGATCGCGCCGGCGCCGCGGCTCCTCGCGGGCTCCGCCGAACGAGCCGGGTCGGCGAGGCCGAACCCAATCGCAAAGGCTAGTCCCACGGCCGCAATGGTGGATGCGGTGCACGATCTCATGTCTCTGGGCCTCGCCTTCTCGGCGGCGTGGTCCTGCAATGCGGGAAGGAAATCAGCCTGTCGAGCCGTACGGCATCGTCCCTGGTAACACCGGCATACAATGGTGTCCAGTGCTCCGCGACGGCTCGATCCTCACCGGCGGCGACAGCCGAGTTGCCGCATTGGCCCGCGTCAGCCTACAACTCTCAGATGTGGAGGCTGAGGCTCCGGACTCCACAGTCCCGGCACGGCGGCCTGTTACCGCCTGCAGCCAGACGGGCTAGAAACCCACTCCGAGGAAGATGACATTTCGGTAGAATGGTCGGACGACGGGCTCTATCCATGCCACCCGCGTTGATGCGCGGTAGGCGGCAACGCGCCGGGGGTGGTGGCGGGCGTTACGCCGAGCGGTCGTCTTCGCATAACCGAGCAGCCGATCCGCCGCCTTCATCGCCACCTCGTCCGTCGCGGCCGACTTGGCAGGTTCGCTTGCGTCGCTCACTGCATTCGCGGCGGCAGCGTCAGTCGGCTTGGTGGCGGAATCTTCGGCGAAGGCCGGCGAGAGCAGGCTTCCGGTCACGAGCGCCGCCGATACCAACAAGCCGAGACTTAGGCGCTTACTCATGACAATTCTGTGCTCCTCTGGCGAATACAGCAAAACTGGGTTCGGCCTCAGTTTCCAATCATGATCGGGCCCCGGGGACGCGCGACGTTCTGCGCGGCCGGTGCAGGCGAAGGCCGCGAGACGGCTGCCGGGCGATGGACCGGACGCGAGGCCTCGCGCCTGGGGCGCTCCGGGGCCGGGCGGTGCTCCGGGGCGTGCCGGCGGGTTTCCACTGGTCGCGGCTTCTTCTTGTTCTTGCGGGGTGCCGCCGGCTCGTCGTCATCGTCCTCCTGGGTCGCTGCAGGCTCCTTCGCCGGCTGCAGGTTGGCGACCGGTGGCGCCGGCGGCTCCTTGGCGGCCTCGTTCTTCAAATGCTCGCGCAATGCGACAACATCAGGGCGAATCCGCTCGCAGCCAAGATCCTTTTCGAGTTGATTGACGTCGTCGCGAGCCTTCAGCCCGGCGGCCTTGAGTTCGGGCGAGCGTCTGCTCGTCGCGTTTGCAGGTCTGCTCCAGGCGCAGCGCGGCCTCGCGCTGCAGCCTCTGTTGCTGCTCCTGGGCCTCCCGAGCACGCCTTTCCTCGTCCTCGCGCCTCTTGGCGATCTCACGTTCCACGCGCGCGCGTTCTGCTTCCGAGGCCTTGGCCAACCTTTCCTCTTCCTCGCGACGCTTGGCAGCCTCGCGCTCGCGCTGCTGGCGCTCGATCTCGGCAGCCTTGGCGCGCCGCGCGTCTTCCTCGCGCAGCCTTGCCGTCGCCAACCTTTCCTCTTCCTCGCGACGCTTGGCAGCCTCGCGCTCGCGCTGCTGGCGCTCGATCTCGGCAGCCTTGGCGCGCCGCGCGTCTTCCTCGCGCAGCCTTGCCGTCTCGCGTTCGACTTGGGCCGCGGCTTCCCGTTCCTGCGCGGCTTTTTCCAGGATACCCAGGCGATGCTGGGCATTGGGCGCGTGCACCGAAGCCGGGAACAATTCGATGAACTTCCGAATCGCCGCCCGGTCATTCGTGTCCTTGACCTTGTCCCAGGCCCGATCAGCCTCGGCCGCCTGCCGCGATGTGTCAGGCGGGGGAGGTGGCGCGGTGGTCAACTTGGCCAGTTGCACGCGGGCGAGATCGGCATAGAGGCCGGTCTTGTAGTCCTTGAGGAAGGCCTCCCACGCCTCCTTGGTGCCGACCTGCGCGGTCAGCTCATAGGCCCGCCGCACCTCGTTCTCGACGTTTATCGGCGTTGTCGGCTCGATCTTTCGCGCCACCGGAACAAGCGGGACTTCGGAGCCACCGAGGGAAGCGTAAACGAACGGCTCCTGCCGGTGGCCGGTCCGCGACCAGACCTCGTCGCGGACCCGACCGAACGCGATCCGCACGTCGACGCCCGGTTCGACAATGTGCTTGAGCAGCGCGGCGGTGAACGGGCTGTTGGCGCCGCTCCCGTCTTCCGCCGTCGATCCGGCCTTGGCCGCATAGGCGATCATGGTGTCGCTCAAAGTCAGCTCGATCTTGGCCAGACCATTGGTGACCGCCCGCGTCATCGCCATCGTGCGCTGCATCTTCTTGCCGAACGGATTATCCCGGCAGGCGTCGAGAATCACCAGTCGCAGCCGCCGCGCCGGCTCGATCGCCCGGATCACGCGGTCGAGCGACACCCCTTCATCCTCGGCGTCCAGGTCGGTCGCGAGCTTCGCGTCCACCGGAATGAGGTAATTGATCCCACCGACCTCGATGCCGTGGCCGGCGAAATAGACCACCGCGATGTCGGCGTCCCTGGCCTGGTAGGTGAACTCGCGAATTGCCCGCTTGAACTCCAGGCTTCCGAGGTCGAACCGCGATTCGACAACCTCGAAGCCCACGTTCCGGAACATATTGCCGATCGAGGTGGCGTCGTTGACCGGGTTCGGCAGCTTGGCCACGTTCTGATAGGACGAGTTGCCGATCACCAGCGCGACGCGCTTCTCGGCGAGCGCAGGTTCGCTGGAGAAGGCCGCCAGGACCAGCGCCATCCACACGAAGGAGAGGAGTAGCCTGCTCATTTCCCGCCTCCCCGGTACCCGTGCTGGACCGGTCATGCGGACCCGAGTGGGTCCCCCGCGTTGTAGATAGGTATAAACCGTACTCATTTTACGAGCAACCGATACGCGTCCGACGTCCTCGCCGGACGGTGCCCGTGAGGCCTGGAATTCTTGCCTCGTCACAACACCACTTCACCCGGCAACTTGGCATGGGGCGGCGAGAAGGACTGTGACGCAGGTCACACAAATGACGCCAGACGAAGCCGGCTCAGCGGCGGGGGCCGGCGGCGGCGAGCTCGGATCAAGAACCGCCTGGCGTTCTGTGGGCGCCGCGGCGGAACAGAGTTGAGCAATTGCTTGAATTTACGGCCTTCTTGGCTCTGGTCGTCGGAGCTGTGGTAAAATGGCGACATGTTCCGACAAATATGAATACCGAGCCCGTTCCGAGCCCGATAGGTAGTTCTCGCCAGCCCGGTTTTGAGCTATTCGGCTAGTGAGTGCCTATTCTCAGGGGATAACGGGGGTCAAGAATGCGCAGTCTCATGATGGCAGGAGGTTCCCTCCACAGCCGGCGGACGCCCAGCCGCCTGAAGATCCGAATCCTTGGAGGAGCGACGCTGGCGCTGGCGCTGGCCGGAGCCACGGGCGCACAGGCGCAGTGCACGTCCACAGGGAACCCGCTTTTCAACTCGCTCGCCAATGGCGGAGTGTCTGCGGTCAACTCCCTGGTTGCGGCGACCAACACGGTCAATACCGCGTTCTTGACGCAGACCAGTGCGTTCATCGGCAGCCCGCAAACCAACATTGCCGACCAGACGGTCGGTGGCGCCTGGAGCAGGGGGATCGCCGGCGAAGTCGACATGAAGGCGACTGGAACCGCGACCGGCACCGGGAGCCTCGCATTGGGCAGGATCGTGCTCAATGGCGTTGGCAACGTCACCTGCAATACGACCACCCAGGTGGGTTATGGCGGCTATCAGGTCGGACAGGATCTCGCCAGGATCAATATCGGCGGCGGCGGAACGAACGCCTATTTCGGGGTGACGACGGGTTATGTGGGCGCCAACGCCAAGGACGTGACGACCGGCATCGATAACCCCGCGCCGGGCATCAACACTCACGATTTCGGCAGCACGTTTCAGGTTCCGTTCGTCGGCGTCTACGGCGCCATCGTGCACGGCGGCTTCTATGTCGATGGTCAGGTCCTGGCCAATTTCTATCAGATGCAGCTGGGGTCGCTGTCCAACGGTCTCTTCGACCAGGCCCTCAATGGCCACGGCATCGCGGCAACCGGCAATGTCGGCTATCATCACGACCTCGGAAACAACTGGTTCGTCGAGCCGTCCGCGGGCGTGACATGGTCGCGGGTGAGCGTCGATCCGCTGAGCGTCAGCGGAACGCTTGTGCTCGCGAACAATCCGGGCTTGAGCCCGCCTGGAACCTTTCAGGTCAATGATATCAACAGCATTCTCGGGCGGATCGGGGTGCGCGTAGGGACCAGCGCGACGTTCGGTAACCTCTATCTCCAGCCCTTTGCGACTGCGGCCCTGTGGCATGAGTTCGCCTCAGACGTCACCTCCACGTTTACGGGCTTCCCGATCAATGCTTTCGGCCTGAACGTGAACGGGAATGCGGCATTCACCACCAGCCGCGTGGGAACATATGGCCAGTTCGGGGCCGGTATCGCAGGCTCCTTCATCGGCACCGGATGGCTCGGATACGCCCGCGTGGACGTGCGCGAGGGCGAGAACATCCAGGCCGTCGGCGTCAATCTCGGCCTGCGCTATCAGTTCGACCCCGTCCCGGTCACCCCGGTCGGGATCTTCAAGGCCAAGGCGCCAGTGCTGCCCCCGATCGTGGCCTATAATTGGACCGGCTTCTACGTCGGCGGGTTCGTGTCATCGGGCCTCGGTCACCAGGAGTGGACATTCCTGCCCGGCGGGACCCCCTTCTCGAACAAGGTGGCGGGTTTCCTCGGCGGTGCCGATCTCGGCTTCAACTATCAGGTCGGTTCCTTCGTGTTCGGCGTCGAGGCCGACGTGGGTCTCGGCAGCCTCTTCGGAGGCGTGTCCTGTCCCAATCTGTTCTTCTTCACCTGCAAGGACACGGTGAGGTACGTGGCGTCGGCGACCGGCCGCGTGGGCTATGCCTGGGACCGGACCCTGTTCTACGTCAAGGGCGGCGCCGCCTGGACGAAGAACGACTTCGACGCTTCCTGCAACACCGACAGTCAGCCGGGAATCGCTGGGTTCAATTTCGGCCCGGGTGGCATCGTCTGCGACGGTTCTCATGACACCGCGACGGATCATCGCTCGGGTTGGACCGTCGGCGGCGGCATCGAGTACGGGTTGCTGCCCAACTGGTCGGTCAAGGCCGAGTACGACCATTACGACTTCGGCACCAAGTCGGTCACCCTGACGGATCTGATCCCGCTTCAGGTCAAGGAGACGATCGATATCGTCAAGATCGGGCTCAACTACCGCTTCACCTTTGCTCCGCCCGCGATTGTGACCAAGTACTGATCTTCCGCAGGCGTGCCAGGAATAAAGGCCCCGGGGGCTTTCCCCGGGGCCTTTTTCATGGATCGGGAACGGCACCCGTCGGTCAAGCGGACGGGGTCAGCCTTTGGTTGCTTCGGCGGTCAGTCGATCGACGTCGAGCAACGAAATGCGGCCGCGGTGCAACGCAATGATTCCCGCTTTCCGCCACTGCTGCAGCTGACGATTGACGCTTTCGCGAGCCGCGCCGACATAGATCGCGAGCTCTTCCTGCGAGATGTGCACGTCGGCGCCAAAATCGTAGGCGAGCGCGCTGAGCCGTCGGGCCAGGCGCGCGTGGAGCGGCATCAGGGCCGTCTCCTCCATGCGCTCGCTGATCCATCGGATGCGCTGGCACAGCAATTCGATGAGGCGGACAGCCACCCGCGGATCGCTTTCCAGGTAGGCCAGGAAATCCGTTCGGTGCAGCACGAAGATTTCCGTCGGTTCGATCGCGGTGGCGCCGGCGGTTCGTGGCTGCCCGTCGAGAAACGCGATCTCGCCGAAGAGATCTCCCGGCCCGTGTACGTTGAGCGTCAACCGCTCGCCGCCTTCGGTGGTCGTCTCGATGCGCAGTCTTCCGCGGCGAATGCCGTAGAGGGCATCGCCGGTGTCGCCCTTCAGGAACAAGACCTCGCCGGGGTCGAGCTTGCGCTTGCCGCAGAGGGTGGCGATCTTGTCGATCGCCTCGGCGCCGAGGCCCGAGAACAGCGGGTTGATCTCGAGGAACGTCGCGAATTCCGGGCGTTTGCCGGAGTTTTCCTTGCTCACCCGGATTGTCATTCTGCCTTGCTCCACGACCTTGTCAGGCCCGTTGAAGGAAGCCAATGACGCTATCACATCGGCACGATCGCTTCGAGGGGGTCGGGCTGACGGCCGGGCCGCCTCGACGACCGGCCGGGCGATGCCGTATTGCTCCCTGGCGTGTGAAAGAGCGACAGTACGTCGTAAGGCCGGATTCCGTCGTTTTCGCCGGGGCACGATGTCGGGCTGCAGTGCAATCTCGGGTTACAGGATCGATGCCGTACGCGGATCATGCGATCAGGCTGTCCGGCGGCGTACCGCGTGGATGCTTTGCGCCCCGCTCGGACGCGAGAGGCCCCAATGAAGGCGGGAGTTCCGAAATTTCTCACGCGTCGCGGCGGACTGTTCGGCAAGTACGTCGCCTCTTTTGTCGGACTGGTGGTGTTCGTGCTCGCGGTCAACGGCGCGCTGGAGATGTGGTATTCGTATCAGTCGACCAAGAGCGCGCTGGTTCGCGCCCAGTCCGACAAGGCGGAGGCTGCCGCACAGCGGGTCGATCAGTTCTTCGCCGAGCTGGAACGGCAGATCAGCTGGGCAACCCGGGCGAGCGCCAGCAGCCTCGACCAGCACCGCACCGACTATACGCTCCTGCTGCAGCAGCTTCCGGCCATTGACCGGCTCGTCTATCTCGACGGAGCAGGGCGTGAGCAGCTCAAGCTGGCCCGGGACGGCACATTTCCCGGGAACATCGATTACTCGCGCGATCCCCTCTATCGCAACGCAGTCGCCGAGCGGGTTTCCTTCGGTCCGGTCGAGCTGCGCGCGAACCTCGAGCCTTTCATGAAGATCGCGATGGCGCATTCCGGCCGCAACACCGGCGTCACCGTCGCGGAGATCAACCTGAAGTTCCTGTCCGATATCGTGCGGGCAATTCCGCTCAATGTCGGCGGCCACGCCTACGTGGTCGGTGCCCGCGGCCGGCTGCTGGCCCATTCCGGCAAGGGCGTCGCCGCTGCCAGCGACATGAGCCGGCTTCCCCAGGTCGCCGCGGCGCGAGAGCCTGGGGCGAATCCGGTGTCCATTGGCCTCGACCTCGATGGCCATTCGGTTGTGGTCGGTTCGGCCTCGATTCCCCGCATGAACTGGTCCATTTTCGTCGAGCAGCCGCTGAGCGAGGCGTTCAGCCCGCTCTACGATCTCGCCGATCGAATCATCTGGCTGCTCGCCCTGGGGCTGGTGGTGGCCATCCTGGCCGGTACGCTGCAAGCCCGCCGCATGCTTGTCCCCATTCGCGCCCTGCAGGCCGGGGCCTCGCAACTCGGTGCGAGCGATTTCAACCAGCGCATCGAGGTGCGCACCGGCGACGAGATCGAGGAGCTTGCCGACCAGTTCAACGAAATGGCGGCGCAGCTTCGCGAAGTCGTACTCGAAATTGGAGCTGAAGGTCGACGAGCGCACGCGCGATCTCGCCCAGTCCGTGCGCGAGCTCAAGGCGCTCGAGGAGATCGGCCGGGCGGTCGCTTCCTCGCTCGATCTCAAGGCGGTGCTGGCGACGATCGTCACGCGCGCGGTCGAACTCGTTAACGCCGACGCCGGCGCGATCTACAGTTACGCCGAATCCGAGCAGGCGCTGGTCCTGGCCGAGGCCTATGGCCTCGATCCGGGGTTCGTGGAAACGGTCCATTCGATCCGCGGCGAGGAAGCGAGGAGCGTCATGGGAACCGCGGCGGCGGCCCGCGATTCCGTCCTGATCCCGGATCTGTCGGCGAGGCAGGCCTATCCGCATCGCGACGCCACGCTTGCCGCGGGGTTCAACTCGGCGCTCGTCGTACCGCTGGTCGGTCCCGACGAGATTCTCGGTGCGCTCGTCGTATTGCGCAAGACGACGGGAGACTTTCCGGCGAATACCGGCGGGCTGATGCAGACCTTCGCACACCAATCGGTCCTCGCCATGCACAATGCAAGATTGTTCCAAGAAATCGAGGAAAAGAGCCATCAACTTGCCACGGCGAACGCCCACAAGAGCCAGTTCTTCGCGAACATGAGCCACGAGCTGAGGACGCCGCTCAATGCCGTGCTGGGCTATTCCGAGCTTCTCGTCGACGGGTTGTACGGCAACCTGCCCGACAAGGCCAAGGAGGTATTGGAGCGCATCCAGATCAACGGCAAGCACCTGCTGGGGCTGATCAACGACGTGCTCGACTTCTCCAAAGCCGAGGCCGGGCAACTCTCGCTCGGCCTGGAGGAATACTCGATGAAATCACTGGTTGAATCGGTCATCGCCTCGACCGAATCGCTCGCTCACGCCAAGGGATTGGCGTTGCGGGCCACGGTCGACGACGGTCTTCCGCCGGGCCGCGGCGACGACCGCAGGTTGAAGCAGGTGCTGCTCAACATCGTCGGCAACGCGATAAAGTTCTCCGACGCAGGGCGGGTGGAGATCCGTGCATTGGCGGCGGACGGTCAATTCAAGCTCGCGATCAGCGACAGCGGGCCGGGCATTGCGCCGGAGGACCAGGCGCGCATCTTCGAGGAGTTCCAGCAGGTCGACAGCAGCAGCACGCGGCAGAAGGGCGGGACCGGGCTCGGGCTGGCAATCTCCAAGCGGATCATCGGGTTGCATGGCGGAAGCATCAGCGTGGAGTCGGCCCTCGGGGCCGGCGCGACTTTTCACATCGTTCTGCCGATCCGAACGAGCGAGCATGTGGACCACGCATGAACAAGCGGATTCTCGTGGTCGAGGACACGGATGACAATCGTCGCATCCTCCGCGACCTGCTCACCAGCGCCGGCTTCGATCTGTTCGAGGCCGATGACGGGGAGAGCGGGGTGGCGCTGGCAGCGCAATGCCGGCCCGATCTGATCCTGATGGACATCCAGCTCCCGATCGTCGACGGCTACGAGGCGGCGCGGCGCATCAAGGCCAATGATGCGCTCCGACACATCCCGATCATCGCGGTGACGTCCTTTGCATTGTCCGGCGATGAGGCCAAGGCACGCGCCGCCGGGTGCGACGGGTATGTCGCCAAGCCGTTCAGCCCGAGAAAAATTCTCGCCATGGTGCGGGAATTCCTGCAGTAGTGCTAAGGAAAGCTGAAAACCTTGCGAAATCCGCCGCGCATTCTCGCCGTTGATGACGTCCCGGAGAACCTGGAGATCGTCCGGGTCCGGCTCGAGGCGGAAGGCTATGAGGTCGTGACCGCGACCGACGGCGACGAGGCGCTGGCGCGGGCGCGCGACAGCGAGCCGGACCTCATTCTCCTCGACGTGATGATGCCGAAGCGAGACGGGATCTCGGTCCTCAAGGAGTTCAAGGGGGATACGGCGTTGAGTTTCGTCCCGGTGATCCTGCTGACGGCGAAATCCGATACCAAGGATGTGGTCGTCGGATTGGAGGCGGGCGCCGATGACTATCTCACCAAGCCGTTCGAGCGTTCGGCGCTGATCGCCCGGGTTCGGGCCATGCTCCGCATCAAGGCCCTGCACGACGTCGTTCAATCCCAGGCAGCGAAGCTGCAGCAGCAGACCGAGGAGCTGGCGCAATGGAACCGCTCGCTGGAGGAGCGGATCGCCGCCCAGGTCTCGGAAATCGAGCGCATGAATCGGCTGCGGCGTTTCCTGGCGCCGCAGATTGCCGAGCTGGTCTCCTCGGCCGACGGGCACGACAGCCTCCTGGAAAGCCATCGGCGAGAGGTCACGGTCGTGTTCTGCGATCTGCGCGGTTTCACCGCCTTCATCGAGATCGCCGAGCCCGAGGAGGTGATGAAGGTGCTCGGCGAGTATCACCAGACGCTGGGAGATCTGATCTACCGGTACGAGGGGACGCTTGAGCGTTTCGCCGGCGACGGCATTCTCATCCTGTTCAACGATCCGGTGCCTTGCGCCGATCACACTGAACGCGCCGTTCGCATGGCGATCGATATGCGCGATCGGGTCGGTGATCTCACCGAGCAGTGGCGCAAGCGCGGCCACACCCTCGGCTTCGGCGTCGGAATCGCGGTGGGCTACGCCACCCTCGGTCGCATCGGCTTCGACCGCCGGCTCGAATATGCGGCGGTCGGCAGCGTCACCAATCTCGCGTGCCGGCTCTGCGACGAGGCCAAGTCCGGGCAGATTCTGGTGAGCCAGCGTGTTTTCGGCTCGCTCGAACGCCAGATCGAGGCGGTCTCGGTGGGAAATCTGGATCTGCGCGGATTTCACAACCCTGTGCCCACCTACAATCTGGTGCGATGGTGCGGCCCGGAAGGGGCCTGACCGACAGTGCGTCCCGGTGATCTCCGGGACTGCCCACCCATGGTCTCCAAGGAGCGCCGTCGTGATCAGCGGGTTGCGCCAACCTTGTGTGACATTCCTCACATAAGTTGACGTTACCGCATGGCAGGTTGCGTGGTATCTATGACGCTGGTTGCCAACTGGCGTCCGATCAGATGCTTTCGCCACAGCAGGAGAACCGTCATGGCGGCTCGGTATGGACTGAACGGCATTGTCTGCGCGGCATTGGCCGGCGCGGTGACACTTCTTGTGGGCCATGCGGCGCTCGCGGGCGAGCAGCCGAGCGAAGCGCAGATCCTCGATGCGCTGAAGCCCAAGATCTCGCGCAGCATGAGCAACGCTCCGGTGGACGCGGCGCGCGCCGCCGCGGAGCAGAAGGCCATCGAGACTCTTCCGGCTTGGTCAACGCACCCGTTCGCTGAGCTCGAGCCAGCGCGAGCAGGTGGCGGCGGTAGCCAAGGAAAAGCCCAAGGTCGATCTCGAAATCTACTTCGACTACAATTCGGCAGCGATCTCGGCGGAAGCGATCCCGACGCTGGACAAGCTGGGCAATGTCCTGAGCAACCCCGACCTCCAGGGCTCGATCTTCATGATTGCCGGCCACACGGATGCCAAGGGTGGCGAAAACTACAATCTCGGACTGTCCGAGCGTCGCGCCGAAGCGGTGAAGCGCTACCTGGTGGAAAAATTCAATCTGTCCCCGGAGTTCCTTGACGTCCATCGGCTATGGCAAGGAGCAGCTCAAGGACAAGGACAATCCGTTCGCTCCGGAGAATCGCCGGGTGCAGGTCGTGAACATGCAGTCGAAGTCGACCGCGGAAGCAAAGTAGGGTTCTGATCGGGACCAGGCATATCGATCGGTGAGAGGCGGGGCCCGGCAAGCCCCGCCTTTCGCCTGTCTGAGCTTTTTTGGATGTCCGGACCATGGTCGGGACATTGCGGGGATTTGACCCGCCGGGGGCCCCCGGGTGGGGCTTTTTTTGTCCGAATTCAGCGTGTAGGCTGCGTTTCCGCGACGAAACCCCTTGCACCTGGGTCCTCGACAGATGAGCGCAATTCGTGGGTCTGGTCGTGACCTGTCCGTGCTAGAGTGAGGCCGGGCCGTCGAACGGTTTGGCGTTCATGGATTAACAACCAAGAGTTGTTAACGGGGGTGGCGACAGGACTTGGCGGTCTTTCATGGGTACGAGAAGGGTGAGCATGAGCACGTGGCGGCGCTGTCTTTGGTCCATCAGCCTGGCTGCGGCTCTGGCAGGTTTCGACCCTGCCGGACCATTGGAGGCCCTGGCGGCCGGCTCGGGCGCGCGATTGGCGCTGGTGATCGGCAACTCGAGCTACCCCGACGCGGAGGCGCCGCTGCGCCATCCGGTCAAGGATGCGCGTACGCTTGCCGACGAGCTCCGGCGCAGCGGATTCGACGTGGACGTCCAGGAGAATCTGTCCAAGCAGGGCATGCAGAACGCGATCGAGTCCTTCAAGGCGAAAATCACGCCCCGATCGGCGGCCCTGATATTTTTCAGCGGGTTCGGCATCCAGACGAACCGGCAATCCTATATGATCCCGGTCAACGCGCAGATCTGGACGGAGGCCGAGGTCAAGCGCGACGGCATCAGCATCGAGTCCGTCCTGACCGACATGAATGAGAAAGGCGCCAGCGTGAAGCTGGTGATCATCGATGCTTCGCGGCGAAATCCGTTCGAGCGCCGCTTCCGGCGGGTGTCCGCGGGCCTTGCATCGCTCAACGCGCCTCAGGGCACCCTGGTCATATATGCGGCGGCACCCGGGCAGGTCGCCAATGACGGCGAAGGCGAGCACACGCTGTTCGCCGGCGAACTCTTCAAGGAGATCAGGTCGCCAGGCCTGACGGCGGAGGAAGTCTTCCGCAACACCCGGGTGGGCGTCTCGCGCGCGTCGAGCGACGAGCAGGTTCCCTGGGTGTCGTCCTCGCTCACCGACGATTTCTATTTCGGCCGGCCGAAAGGCCGGACGTGACGCTCAACAAGCCGGAACCGCCGCAACAAGCCGCCGGAGGTCGTCCAAAGGCCGCCGGAGCCGGGCCCGCCAAAGCCGCCGGAGAGTCGTCCAGAGGCCGCCGGAGCCGCCCGCAAAAGCCGCCGGAGGTCGCCCTGAGGCCGCCCCATAAAGCCGCCGGCGAGGTCGTCCAAAGGTCAGCCGGAGCCGCCGGTGACGCCGGCGAAACCCCAGCACCGGATGTCGAGCGAGGACGAGGCGGCGATCCGCAAGTACAACGAATCGCTCCGCGCCAATCCCAATGATGCGGACGCCTATTACAAGCGCGGCCAGGTCTATGCGAGCAACCGGGAATTCAGCCAGGCCCTGTCCGACTTCGATCAGGCCCTGCGGATCGAGCCGAATGACCCGGAGGCCTTGAATAACCGCTGCTGGACGCGGGCGGTGATCGGCGAGCTTCAAGGAGCGCTGGCGGACTGCGACAAGGCACTGTCGATCAGGCCGACATTCACCGATGCCCTGGACAGTCGCGGGTTCATCTACCTGAAGCTCGGTCTGCTGAGCCGGGCCATCGCGGATTACGACGCCGCGCTCAAGCGCGACAAGAACAAGGCCACGTCGCTCTACGGACGCGGCAAGGCGAAGCTCCGGAACGGCGATACCGTCGGAGGCAACGCCGATGTGAACTCGGCGAAGTCCATCCAGCCGGATATTGGCGACGAGTTCGAGGAATACGGCGTGCGGTAAGTCGAAGGACCGTGCCACGCCGGACGAAGGGGAGAGCTGAAATGTCGAGGGGAGCAGGACAGTCCGGATTGCTCGCGACCGCGTTTCTCGCTGGTGCCCTGGCGGTGCTCGCGGGGGCAGGAACGGTCTTGGCGGAGGACCAGCCGACCGAGGATCAGATCCTTCAGGCTCTGAAGCCGCGCGTGACACGCAGCCTGACCGGGGTGCCGGCAGACCCGGGCAAGAGCGTCGAGGAGCGCCGTATCATCGAGGACGCCCAGCGGCAGAGCCGGACGCGGTCGCTGTCGTCGGCACAGCGCGAGCAACTGGCGGCCGTGGCCAAGGAAAAGCCGACGATCGATCTCGAGATCTACTTCGACTACAAGTCCGCCACGATCTCCTCCAAGGCGGTTCCGGCTTTGATCACCTTGGGCAAGGCGTTGAGCTCGCCGGACTTGAAGGGATCGGTGTTCATGATCGCTGGCCATACCGACGCCAAGGGCGGCGAGCAGTACAATCTCAGCCTGTCCGAGCAGCGGGCCGAGGCGGTCAGGCGATTCCTCATCCAGAAGTTCAGTCTGTCGGCCGAATCGCTGATGGCGATCGGATACGGCAAGGAGCAGCTCAAGGACCCGGAGCACCCCTACGCCGGCGAGAATCGGCGGGTGCAGATCGTCAACATGGCGTCGACCTCGACCGCTCAGAAGTAAGTGCCCGGGTGACCGGCCAATTGCCGGTCGTCCGGCCTCTGCGCCAGGGAAGGGAAACCTACCACAATCCAACAAAGAGGGTGGCAGCGCGGCTGGGCGCTGCCGGTTGTTGCTTCCGCGACGAATGGTCGACGACCTGCTTGGCAACCGGCGGCGCCATTCGGGTTGCCGCGAGCGGGCCGGTGCCGGCCGTCTGGCATCCCGCGGTCGCGGCAGCAAGTGCCACGGCAAGCGCCGCCATGCCGGCGGATGATGCAGAGCGGCGGAACGGCATCAATCTGGTTTCCTCGGAAGCTGCCCGCGGATCAAGGGCGGAGCAATAGTCCGTTAACCCTAAATTCCCGTTAACGGCAATGGTCGTGCGGGATTTGGCCAACCCCGGACGCGAATTGCTCCGCCGCCTGCTCATCGCGGCCGATGGCTGTCATCCTGCCTGCGACCGGGAGACCTCGACGCCTCCCGGGCGTGCACGAGAGCGGACAACACGAACGCCGACGTCACCTCGCGTCCACCGACGAGGATTCGGGTCGGCGTCTTCATCTTGTTCCACTCGTAGGCCTTGTACGGAGCTCGCCGTCCGCCTTCGCCGAAATGATCCGCGATGCAGGCGAGCGCCGGCGCAAAGGTCTGAGGATCCGCGCCGAGCTTCGCCAGCGCCAGCACGGCGAGCGCGGCGTCGAACGGATTCATCTCGCGAGCCATCAGCTCGTCGTTGACATAGGCGAGCACATGCCGCCGGATGCGCTCGAAGTCGCCCGCCGGGTCGACGATATCCTGCGTCGCCTTGGGCATGGCGCCAAACGCCGCGTAGCAGCGGCCGAAATAGGCGCAATAGAGCTCAGGCAGATAGTAGATGTGCGAGCGCGGGTCGGCAAACTGCGCCGCTCTGCCGCCAGCCGTTGCCTGGAACCGATACGATCCGCCGCAGCATGCCGAGCCCCGAGGCGTCATCGGCGATGTGCCAGCGCTCGGTGGTTGCGGAAGCTCACCTCGAGCACGTCGAGGTTCAGGGTCGGGTCGAGATCGTTGCCGAAAGGGCGGTCGCCCGCGGCATTCTCGATCCATGTCACCAGCCCGCCGTCGAACGCGATGTTGTCGTTGATCGCCACTGTCGGCGCGTGCCGGTTGTTGCCG
This sequence comes from uncultured Alphaproteobacteria bacterium, assembly GCA_963755055.1. Lineage (GTDB taxonomy): Bacteria > Pseudomonadota > Alphaproteobacteria > Rhizobiales > Xanthobacteraceae > AP-16. Next base: position 112,349 of record CAVWIS010000026.1, read on the forward strand.
CTGCCGACCTGGTAGCCCGCATAGAAATCAAGCATCGGCTGGTCGCAGCATCGGATCTTCCGAGCCGAACTGGGTCGCCGCCGACAGCGAGCAGGCGGTGGTGTCGCAGTCGGGAACATAGCAGGCCGAAACCGAGATCGCTCTTGATCTGCCAGAAGAACCGGCTCATCCGCGCGTGCGGCGGCGGCGCCAGCGCGGTGACGACGGCGACCGACCCGCCGTCCCGGGGCGCTCGCACCTCCTCGCGGCTCGCGGTCAGGCAGAAATCGATCATGTCTGCGACGGCCGCGCGCGCGGCTTTGGCCTCCGCCGCGGTGGCAAGGCCGCACGCCGAGAAAGTCCATCAGCGCCTCGGCGAAGAAGGCGTCGTAATAGGCGGAGCGATGGCGGATCTGGACCGGCTCCCACATCGGCTCGGCAATCCCGCCCCAGGGCGGATTGAGGAGCGGCGGCGACGTGCGGATTGGCCAGGATGAAGACGCGGGCGAGGTTGAACAGCAGCGTCGCGTTCTTGTAGGTGCGGGCATTGAGCTCGCGCAACGCCACGATCAGGTCGCGGCCGCGGAGATCCGGATCGCCGACGAGGTTGAAGGCCGCATAGTCCGGGGATGAACCCGTTTCGCGCAAAGCAGCCGATCAGGTGCCTGGCGCAGGCCGAAATGATCTTCTCGATCGCCTCGAGCGGCGGTGCGTGGCGCATGCCTGGCGCGCTCGTTGGTCGTGGATGCGCTTGCGGAAACTGGTCGATGAGGGCCGCGATCGGGCGGCCGACGGCCTCCCAATCGGGCGAGGCCTGATCGCGCGCTGAAAGCAGCGCGTCGTGCAGCGCGCCAAAGCGGGCGGGGTCGTGGAGCTGACCCAGACCGGCGCGGGACAGCAATGGTCGCAGGGCCGGATTGGCCAACGCCGTCTTGTAGAACTTGCGCAAATGCGGATCGCCCGGGCCGGCTCCGCGCAGCAGCGGGTCGCACAGATCGTACAGTGTCGGGCCCGCCCGCCCGGCCGCGAGCACGCGATACGCCGCGCCGGCGAAATGCTTGAGGTTCATTCAGAAGCGCCAACGGAGAGAGGCAAGAACTATTCCGCGGCGATCTGATGCGCGCGGACCTTGTTGGAGTAGTGGGAGGCGTTTTGCTGTCCGGCCGAGGCTTCGCGGGCAAATACGATCAGGTGATGCGCCATCAGACCGACGCGAATGACGGGCTCGACGTTGCCGCGAACGAGCAACGGCCAAGCGAACCTCCAGAAATCCCGACGATAGTCGCTGCGCACTCCCACCTCCCAGATAATGCGCCGCAACATGTAAAGGCCGCGCCGAACGTTCCGCCATGAGGCTCTCCCGGACGCCGGCGGCTTGATGCCGGTTGGGATAGGTCTCGCGCACCTGGTGCTCGTAGCGGGCGAACAGCGCATGCGGCTGATAGGCACGCGCCATGCATTCCCGCCACATCGCGACGACCTGATCGTAGGGCATGCGAAAATCGACATTCGATTCGCGATCGTCCTCGTCGATCAGGCGCCCCTCGCGCTCCAGCCGATCCCACAACGGCGTGCGCGGCAGCGCCTGCAGCAGGTTGATGGTCAGCATCGGGATGCGCGACTGCTCGACGAAGTCGAGAATGCGTCGGCCGCTTCGCGGCGTATCGGTGTCGAGGCCGAGGATGATGCCCGAGACCACTTCGAGGCCGTAGCTGTTGAGGGTGCGCACCGCCTCGAGGATCGGAACCATCATGTTGTGGTCCTTGGAAATGGCCTTGAGCGCATCGGGGTCCGGCGTCTCGATCCCGCAAAACACCGATTCGAACATGGCTTCGCGCATGAGCTCGAGGATTTCCGGGCGTTTGGCGATGTTGAGCGTTGCCTCGCAGGAAAGCGCGAGCGGGAAATTGTTGCGGCGCTGCCACTCGACGAGATGGGGCAGGAGCTCGCGCACCGCCCGGCGATGGGCGATGAAATTGTCGTCGACGAAGTAGACCGCGCCGCGCACACCGCAGGCCAGCATCTTGTCGAGCTCGGCGGTGACTTGCGCAGGGTCCTTCAGGCGGGGCTGGCGGCCGTAGAGCGCAGGAATATCGCAGAACTCGCATTCGTACGGGCAACCGCTGGAAAACTGGATACTGCCGGTGAGGTAGCGGTCAAGCTGCGCGAGCTCGTAGGCCGGCAGCGGGAAGTCGGTGAGCTCCCGGCGCGTGCGTGTCGTCAGGACGATCTGGCGGGCCGGGCGCGATGGATCGCGGGCCAGCCGGGCAATAAGCTCGTCGGTCGCGTCCCCCATCTCGCCGACATGCAGATAGTCGAAGGCGGGATAGTATTCCGGGCAGGCGGAGACCGAGGATCCGCCGAGCACGGCGGTTCGATCGAATGAGTGGGCACGGCGACAGATGTCGTCGATCTGCCGGCGCTGGATATGCATGCCGCTGACGAGCACGGCGTCGGCCCACACATAGTCCTCGTCGGTAGCCGCCTGAATGTTCTCGTCGACGAAGCGAACCTCCCAGGTGCGGCGGGAGGGCAGCGGCGATCAGCAGTAGTCCCTGCGGCGGCATGCAGGCGCGCACGCCATCGGTCAGCGGGTAGGCGTACTCGAATATGCCGAATGACGGCGTGTAGTGCGGAAAAACGCAAAGGATGCGCCGCCTCGAATCGTCGTGCGCATCTGGCATCGGGCTGACCCTTGGTTTCGCAAAGGCACGATCGGGCACGGCGGTTCCCGGCCCATCGCGATGATGGCGCATATTGGCGCTCGCGCCAATATGGGGTGAGCTCTGCGGCGCCACCAGACGGGGCGGGGCGCAGGATTGCCCAAAATCCGCCGGGCTTGCGGTGTGTGGTCAATGTAACCCGAATGTGCGTACGAGGTGTCACCTGAGTGTTCCGAGCTCGGCGATGAGGCCGTTGGCCGTGCTCCGCGTGCCCAGCCACGAGGCGAGCGCCGGTTCGCGGGGCCTTGCGGGACCCGCCCCAGCGGTACAGAGTCCAGCTCGGCGATTGGAACCGGGAATTCGCAGGCTAGCGATTGCGCGGCTCGCGCTCCGGGTTGATGCGTGCTGTAATATATTCCATAGGTTGTGGAGGCTCGAACTGTGAAGCGGGTCATCGCGGTCGTTCTGGCTGTCGCGCTTCTTCTCATTGCGGCCGTCGCCCTGGTCGGGATGCCGACCGGACCTCTGGTGGCCGCGATCAATCGACAATTGGAGCCAAACGGCTACCGGATTCGCATCGACGGCGCGGCGAAGATCTCGCTGTGGCCGGCGATCGACATCGTCGCCGACGACGTGGCCGTCAACAGCATCGCCCGGCCAGCGGCGAAGGACCTCCTCGCCGCCCGCAGCGTCCGCATCGGCCTCTCGTTCAAGGATCTCTTCGGCGGCAAGATTCACGTCACCAGCATCGCGATCGTGCGGCCCGTCATTCAGAACGAGTTCGGCAAAGGACAGCGCGGCCGTCCCGCCAACAGCCGGGGGGCAGGCGATAATCCGTTCCATGGCGTCGCGGTTGACCGGGTGGTCGTCGAGGACGGCACCTTGATCTCGCGGGATGCCCGCACGGGCGCCGAAGTGAAGATCACCGGCCTCCAGCTCGCTGCCACGCATGTCGACGGCCCTCTCGACGTGCGGGCGGACGCTCAGCTCGGATTGCAGCGGCTGCACGTCGAGGCGAAGACGGACCCGTCGTTCAAGTTCGTCGAGGGCAAGCCGATCCCGTTCGACGCCACAGTTGAGGCACCGGGATTGCTCCAGCGTCCGGCAACGATTTCCGCCAGCGTCAATCTGTCCGGAGATTTGCTGGCGCTCGACGAGATCACGGGGAGCGCGGGCGGCAGCCGTTTGTTCGGCATGGTCTCGGTGGATTTCTCCGGGATCGTTCCGCTCTTGAACGCCGAGCTCGAGGTCGAGCGGCTTGATCTGACCGCTCTGACGGAGCAGGCGTCGGGGCAAGTCCCGCGATCGGCCGACAGTGCATGGAGCGATCGGCCAATCGATCTGGCTGGTCTCAATTTCATCAATGCGCGGGTGAAGGTGTCGGCGCGGGAGCTGCGGATCGACAAGGTCCGGATAGAGCCCGCCCGCTTGACGATGTCGGTGGATGACGGCGTGCTCGCCGTCGTGCCGACCCGCCTCGAGCTCTATGGCGGCGAAGCAAAGGGCAAGCTGGTGATCGACGCCTCGGGCCAGACCCCCGCATATGCGGCCCAGGTCGATCTGACGAATGTCGCGGCGATGACCTTCCTCGACGACGCGTTCGACTTCCGAAATCTGGACGGTCGCGGACGGATGAAGGCCGAATTGAAGGCGAGCGGAGCGAGCTCACGCGCGATCTTCGCATCCCTTGCCGGAACCGCGGACATCGCTTTCGAGAACGGCGCGATCAAGGGTGTAAGCGTTCCGCAATTGGTTCAATCGGTTGCAAGTCACATCCTCAGCGGGTGGCAGGGTAACCCTGCCGGTAGCACCGACTTCGTCACGTTCAGCGCAACATTCCGGATCGATGGCGGGAAGGCCTCTACCGACAACATGCTCATCGTCGGACCCCTGCTGCGCTCGCCCGGGAAGGGTGTGGTGGACCTCAACACGCTGACCCTGGATTTCAGGGTCGATCCGAAAGTGGTGCTCGAGCAGGCCGGCGCGTCGCGCAATCCGGCGGGGATTGGCGTTCCGGTCGTGATCCGCGGCCCATGGGCGAGCCCGCAGATCTACCCGGAACTGGCGGGGATCCTGGAGAATCCCGACGCCGCCTATGCGGGCCTGAAGAACATTTTTGACCGATTTACTCCGGCGCCGGGCACTGCGCCGAATTCGCCGCCCACTGCGCCGAATTTGCCGCCCAATGCCCCACCGCAGGATTCTCTCAATTCGCTGATCGAAGGCCTCGGTTCAATGTTCGGACCGCAGAAGCCGCCGCAATCCCGCGCGGACGATCCGCCATCGGTCCGGCCCAACGAGCGGCCACCGGCGCGACCGGAGGAACGGCCGCAATCCCGGGCCGATGATCAGGAGCGCGCCCGGGAGTTTCTCAAGAACCTGTTCAGAAATTGACGGGTGTAACCGCAGCGCCCGCTCGCCAGCGGCATCACTTCGTGGCCTGCTGCGGACGGGAGACCGCGCGGCAAGCGCTGCTCAGCTGAGCTCTTTCATCCGAAGATTGGTGTTTTCGAGAACGTCGCCGCTGGATTGAACGCGACATCCCGGCCACGTTCACGAACCGGTGGGTTCCATCAACTTGCACATGGAGCAGCAGGGCCTTCTCGGGCAGGATGGAGCTCGATCTGATGATCGAAGGGGGCAACTGCATAGCCGATGATGGAGATCGATCGCCTCGTCAACGATCGCATCCAGGCAATGCTCACGCCGGGTGCGCCGACTTTCCTGTCGACATTCATCCGCGGGATTCTCGGGCCGATGAGGTATTCCGAACCCGTACTTGATGTAGGATGCAGGTTCCACTCGTTGCTCGTCGAGTTGGGACTTCGCCCGGTGGGAATCTCAATTCCGCCGCTTGGACGGCGCTCGGGGACGGATGCGGTCGCTGATCCGGCGTCGCTGCCGTTCCCCGACAGGACGTTTCCCGCCGTGTTCGGCATCGGCTTCCTGAACTATCTTCCTGATCACACGGCGCGCCGCGCCATCAGCGAGATGATGCGCGTCGGACGTCGGGAAGGAATCGTCGTCGTGTTTGCTGGAATAAATTCGGACTCTGCCTGGCGCCGACCGATCTCATCGGTGATCCGCAAGCTCGACCGCGGTCACTATGCGCGGTCCGAGCGCGAGTTCCGCACGTTGTTCGACGGCCATCTGAGCTGGGACTGCCAGCGCGTCACCTATGCGTTGACCGGTATCGAGGGTGTCTGGCTCACGAGTTCGCGGGGCGCACTGATCGCAGCGGCGAAGCGGGATCCTCGCCGGAGCGCCCGACTTCTCGCTCGACTGCCGGCAACCGGCCGGGCGGCTATCCTTCGAGCATGGCGACCGCGCGAATCGGGCTTGCTGTCCCACCCCTGATCTTGAGCGGAAAACCAATGAACTTGAATCGCCCTTTGCCGATGAGCTTTTCCATGTTGACGAGGCCCTCGACATGGGTGAAGCCCAGGTCGCGGCAGACGTGGTGCACCTCGAAGTTGTTGCGACCCGGCCGGCCGGGGCTGACGGCTTCGACGCCGAACATGGCGATGCCCTTCCGTCCGAGCCAGGTTGCCGATTCCTTGGTGAGACCCGGAAAATCCATCAGATAGCCATCGGTGCCATAACAGCGCCGGTAGAAGTCCATGTGAAGGAGCACCATGTCGCCGCGCTCGATTGCGACGCCAGCAGCTTCCTCCGCTTTCTCCAGATCCTCGATCGAGATGTCCGACTTCAGGGGCTTGTCTGACAGGTCGAGGCAGATCGCATCGAGAAAGAAATTCTCCAGTGGCATCTGGTCGATCGTCGCGGCGCCGGGCCGCGCGTCGAAGTGAACGGGGGCGTCGACGTGGGTGCCCGCATGGTCGCCCATGGCAAGTGCCATCGTGGCGGACGAGAACCTGTAGCCGTCGGCCTCGCGTATTTCGTCGTGGGTGCTGAACGACGTGATGATGATCGAGGGATGATTGAGCAGCCGCGGCATCTTGTGGTAGATATCGCGGCTCAGATCGATCAGCTTCATTGTGTCCCCTGAATGATCGCGCGTCGCTCCTCCGGGCGAGGAAGCGAGCGGGGGATCATAGCATCGGCGCATGGTCCGGCCAGCCGACGATCGCTGTGCCGGAAGCGCGGCAAGCCGCGCGATACGGCGGGCGCCACGGCCGTGCGGCGGATGCGGGGCGGTCGCCGATCGGACGGATTCGTCCGCGAGTAGACCCGTTTATCGAGCGAAATCAACATGGTGAGCCGGCTGGGACTCGAACCCAGGACCACTTGATTAAAAGTCAAGTGCTCTACCAGCTGAGCTACCGGCTCTCCGGCGCGTGTGTACGGGCCGCCTCCATGTGGGTCAATAGCCGGGCCGCGCTACTGTTTCCGCGGCGGCTTCCGCGGCGCAGTGCTTTCGCGGCGCAGTGGTGTCCCACCGCCCACCCGGTTATGATGCCGGCGCCGGGCGGAATCCGTGTGAACCCGTCAGAACTTCGGGCGCGCACCGCCGGTTCGAGGGAGAACGCAATGCCGGAATATCTGGCCGGACGGCTGGCCGAATTTGCCGAGGGCGACCGCAAGGTTCTCGCCTGCGGCGATGCCGAGGTGGGCGTCTTCCGGATCGAGGGTCAATTCTATGCCTGGCACAACAGATGCTCGCATCGCGGTGGCCCGGTCTGCCAGGGGCGCATCGTCAAGCGGGTGATCGAGCCGGTGGACGCGCAGGGACGCGTCCGCAATCTCGATTTTCACGAGAGTGACACGCATATCGTCTGCCCCTGGCACGGCTACGAGTTCGACATCAAGACCGGCCGCCACCCCGGCAATTCGGCCGCCCGCCTGCGCAAGGTCGAGATCAAGCTCCGCGACGGTGACGTCTATGTTTGCCTCTGAGCCGGACCGGGCGAATGATCGGCATGCCTGGATCGACAGAATGGCGCCAAAGCTCCTGGAGGCATCCCGCGAGCTGGTCGAGACCGGGGACGGGGCTCGGGTGTCCGACGAGGCGGTCGCGCAGATCATGACGGCGGCGATCCGGCTCTATGTCGCCAAATCGGACGGCGAGGAACGGACGTTTCGACCGATCGCGGGAGAAAAGGACGCCGAGCTCACCGCGACCGAGCTGTTGTCCGCAGTATCCGAGCTACTGCGCGCATTGCGGCTCGGTCCGATGGAGCTCGCGTTGTGGTACCGGCGCCGGCCGGATGAGCCCTGACGCGATTTTTTGGGAGACCGCATCGTGGATACGCCCACCACCCGTCACGCCGAGCCGCTCGCGACCCAGCGCATCGATGTCCATACCGACACGCGCGATATTCTCGCCCACGCCAGGAAGACGGCGCTGCAACGCGGCCTGAAGGACTGGTTCATCGCCGATATCGACGCCCATCACGTCGAGACGGTGTCGTGGGCGGAGATCGTCGAGTATATCGAGGATCCGGTCGTCCGCGAGGACGCCATCATGTACCAGAAGGCGCGCATCGGGGCGCCGCCCTACGGTCTCAACGGCGACCAGGGGTTGCGCTACCAGTCGGTCGGGGGCCGCATCCCGCATCAGGACGACCGGCGCGAGAAGGTGACCGAGACCGACGTGCATCGCGACGTGACCTTGACGCGCCGCGCCATGGATTCTCTCGGTATCGACACCATGGTGGTGTTTCCCACGCCGATGCTGTTTCTCGGCATGCATCCGCAGACCCAGATGGAGGTCTGGCTCGGCCGTGCCTATAACCGCTGGATGATCGATCGCATCCTCTCGGCCGACGATCGCATCAAGACGCTGCTGTTCCTTCCCTTCAACACGCCGGAGGAGGCGGTCCGCACGGTCGAGGAGTTCGGGCACGCCAAGGGGGTGATCGGATTTTGCGTGACCAGCACGCGCTACAAGCCGGTCCATGCCAACGAGTACATGGAGCTCTACGCGAAGATCCAGGAGACCGGAAAGCCGCTCGCCTTTCATGCCGCCTATCACTGGCAGGATCCCTCGCTCGCCACCGTCAACCGTTTCCTCGGCATGCACGCGCTGGGTTTCGTCTGGTGCAGCCTGGTGCACATGACGAACTGGATCCTCAACGGGTTGCCCGAGCGTTTTCCGCGGCTCAATACGATCTGGATCGAGAGCGGGCTCGCCTGGGTGCCTTTCCTCATGCAGCGCCTCGATGATCAGTACCTGATGCGACAGTCGGAGGCCCCGCAGCTCAAGCGGCTTCCGAGCGAATACATGCGCACCAACTGCTTCTACACGACGCAACCGATGGAGACGACGCATCCGAAGGCGTTGCAGAGCACCTTGGAAATGATCAACGCGGAAACCCAGCTGCTGTTCTCGTCCGACTGGCCGCATTACGATTTCGACCTGCCGCAGATGATCTGTGACCTGCCGTTCCTCTCCGAGCAGGCGAAACGCAACATTCTGGGGCTCAACGCGGCGCGCCTGTTCGGTCTCGATCCGACACTGCGCAAGAAACTGTAGGGCACTTTTTTATCGCTGACCGGGAATCCGATGAGCTAGATCCGGCGCTCCTCGATCGCATGGCACGCCACCTGCGCGCTGCCGGCCGCCAGCAGCCGAGGCAGCTCGTCGCGACAACGCGCGTTCGCGTGGGGGCAGCGCGGATGGAACGCGCAGCCCCTGGGCGGGTCGATGGGATTGGGGATCTCGCCCTCCACCTGCTTGCGCGGGCGCCCGATCATGCCGACGTCGGGCAGCGCGTCGAGCAGCATGCGCGTATAGGGGTGACGCGGTTGCGAGAACAGCTCTCTGGCCGGCGCAACCTCGACCAGGCGTCCGAGATACATGACGCCGACGCGGCTCGCCATGTGGCGGACCACCGCGAGGTTGTGGCTGATGAACAGATAGGTCAACCCGAACTGATCCTGCAGATCGCGCATCAGGTTGAGGATCTGCGCCTGCACCGAGACGTCGAGCGCCGATGTCGGCTCGTCGCAGACGATGAAATCCGGATGCGAGGACAGCGCCCGGGCAATGGCGATGCGCTGGCGCTGGCCGCCGGAAAACTCGTGCGGGATATTTTCGCCCGTCCGCCGGGTCGAGGCCGACCAGACGCAACAGCTCGCCGACCTCGGCGGCGATGTCCCGTCGCGCAGCGGCGAGCCCGAAGGCACGGATCGGCTCGGCGATGATGTCGAGCGCCCGCCAGCGCGGATTGAGGCTCGCGTAGGGGTTCTGGAACACCATCTGGATACGTCGGCGCAGTCGCTGGCGCTCGGCTGCCTGCGCCGGATCGTGCATCGAGACCCCGTCGATGACGACCTCGCCGGTGGTCGGCCGCAGCAGGCCGACCACCATCTTGGCGACCGTCGACTTGCCCGATCCGGACTCGCCGACCAGCGCGAACGTCTCGCGGCGAGCGATCGCGAGCGAGACGCCGGCGACCGCCACCAGAAGCTGGCGAGGCAGGCCTTCGGTAACGCGATCGAGCCACGGCTTCGATACGTCGAACATGCGGCCGAGATTTTCCAGCCGAACCAGCGCCGCGGCGGCCGCAGGCGGGGCGCCGCTCACCGGACCGGCCCCGCGACAGACGGCGCCTGATCGTAAAGCCAGCACGCGACCTGCGCGGCGCCATGGGGACGAAGATCAGGTCGGTTGATCGGGCAGGGCGCGAAGGCTTTTGGGCAGCGCGGGTGAAAGGCGCAGCCTGCCGGAATGGCGGTCAGCCGCGGCATGCTGCCGGGGATCTGCACCAGGCGGTGGAGGTCGCGCTCGATGCGTCGGGATCGAGCCCATCAGCCCCTCCGTATACGGATGCAGCGGCGACTTTACCACGTCGCGCATCGGGCCGATCTCGGCGATCCGGCCCGCATACATGACGGCGACCCGGTCCGCGGTCTCGGCGATCACCCCCATGTCGTGGGTGATCAGCATGACGGCGGCGCCGTGCTGGCGGCACAGGCGCTTGATCAGCGCGATGATCTGCGCCTGTACCGAGACGTCGAGCGCGGTGGTCGGCTCATCCGCGATGACGAGCTCGGGCTCTGCCGCGAGCGCCAGCGCCAGCACCACGCGCTGGCGCATGCCGCCGGAAAACTGGTGCGGGTAGCTGTCGATCCGCGTCTCCGGTGCCGGGATGCCGACCTCGCTGAGCAGCGAGATCGCCTTCCGGCGCGCCGCCGCGACGCCGAGCTCGGTGTGCGTCGCGATGGTCTCGATCAGCTGGTCGCCGATGCGGTAGAGCGGATCGAGGCTGGTGAGCGGGTCCTGAAAGACCATGCCGATGCGCTTGCCGCGGATCCGCCGCAGCGCCTCGGCGGGCAGGTTGTCGATGCGCTCGCCGGCGAGCAGGATCTCGCCGCCGGCGATCCGCCCGGGCGGCTCGATCAGGCCGATGATCGCGGTGCCGGTCAGCGACTTGCCGGCCCCCGATTCGCCGACCACGCCCAGCACCTCGCCCGGCATGATGTCGAACGACACGTCGTCGACCGCGGTCAGCGTGCCGCGCCGGGTGGGGAACTCGACGCGCAGATTGCGCACGCTCAGGACCGGCGTCGGTCATCGCGAGCTTCGGGTTGAGCGCGTCGCGCAGCCAGTCGCCGAGCAGGTTGACCGACAGCACCAGCGCCGCCAGCGCGATCCCGGGGAAGATCGCAATCCACCATTCGCCGGAAAACAGGAAATTGTTGCCGATGCGGATCAGCGTGCCGAGCGACGGCTCGGTCGGCGGCAGGCCGACGCCGAGGAACGACAGCGTCGCCTCGAGGATGATCGCGAGCGCCAGGTTGATGGTGGCGATCACCAGCACCGGCCCGATGCACGTTCGGCAGCACGTGGCGGAACAGGATCAGCGCCGGATGAATGCCGATCAGCCGCGCCGCCAGCACGTAGTCCTTGTTCTTCTCGACCAGCGTCGAGCCGCGCACGGTGCGGGCATACTGCACCCAGAACGACAGCCCGATCGACAGCACCAGGACCCAGAACACGACGCTCCTGGTTGCGCTGCTCGCCGAACAGCGCGCGGACCGTGCCGTCGATCAGCAAGCGCGATCAGGATGGCCGGGAAGGTCAGCTGCACGTCGGCGATGCGCATGATGAGCGTGTCGGCGATGCCGCCGGCATAGCCCGCCACCAGCCCGAGCGAGATGCCCAGCGCGGCAGCGAACAGCACCGACAGGACGCCGATCGTGATCGAGATGCGCGAGCCGTAGAGGATGGTGGAGAGGACGTCGCGGCCCTGGTCGTCGGTGCCGAGCAGGAAACGCCGATCGCCGCCTGCCGCCCAGGCCGGTGGATTGTGGGAATCGAGCAGGCTGAGCTGCCTGAGGTCGAACGGGTCGTGCGGGGCGATCACCGGGGCGCGAGAGCCGCCGCCAGCACGATCGCGAGCGCGACCAGCGGCCGCCACGACGGTCACCTTCGAGCGCAGGAAGGAATGCAGGATATCGCTGTCGAGCAGCGGCGGCAAGCGCGACCCGGCGCGGCACCGCACGAGCTCGATCGGCCGTTCGGAGACCTCCGTCACGTCATGCCCCGCGTCCGGCCGTCGATCCGGATGCGCGGATCGACCACGGCGTAGAGCAGGTCGACGATGAGATTGATCGCCACGAAGATGAGCGGCGACCAGCAGCAGATAGGCCGCCATGATGGGGATGTCGGCGTTCTGCACCGCCTTGAGGAACAGCAGCCCCATGCCGGGCCACTGGAACACCGTCTCGGTGATGATGGCGAACGCGATGATCGCGCCGAGCTGCAGGCCCGCGATGGTAATCACCGGCACCAGCGTGTTCTTCAGCGCATGGCCGAAATACACCGCGCGGTCGGTCAGGCCGCGGGCGCGGGCGAACTTGATGTAGTCGGTGCGCAGCACCTCGAGCATCTCGGAGCGCACCAGCCGCATGATCAGCGTCATCTGGAACAGGCCGAGCGTGATCGCCGGCAGGATGATCGCCTTGCAGCCCGGACGTCGTCAGCAGCCCGGTCGTCCAGAAGCCGATCGCACGACCTCGCCGCGGCCGAACGAGGGCAGCACGCCGAGCGTCACGGCGAAGACGAAGATCAGCAGGATGCCGATCAGGAAGGTCGGCAGCGAGATGCCGACCAGCGACACCGTCAGGAAGACCTTCGACAGCCAGGACTGGCGATGGAGCGCCGTATAGACGCCCATCGGGATGCCGAGCGCGAGCGACGAACAGCGCGGAGACGAGCGACAGCTCGATCGTGGCCGGAAAGCGCTCGGCGATGAGGTCGAGCACCGGCTGCTTGAACTGGTAGGAGATGCCGAAATCGAAATGCGCCGCCTCGCTGACGAAGCGGACGAACTGGACGGTAGACCGGATCGTTGAGCCCGAGCGCCTGGCGCAGCTGCGCGCGCTCCTCGACGCTGGTCTCGATCCCGACCATCTGGTTGATCGGATCGCCGACGAAGCGGAACAACGTGAAGGCGATCAGGGCCACCACCAGCATCACCAGGATGGCCTGCAGCAGCCGGCGGATGATGAAGGCGAGCATGCGACCTCGGCTCTCGCCCCGCCGCCGGCCGCAGCGTCCCGCCGGCGATCCGGTTGGCGCCGGCGATCCGGCTCGCGCCCGCGCAGGACATGCGTCACCCGCATGCCGATCACTCCTTGCGGAACCAGTAGAACAGGATCTGGTTGTCGGCGCGCTGCACGACCTTGACCTTGCTTCGACACGCCCCAGGCGAGCGCCTGCTGGTGCAGCGGAACGTAGCCCCAGTCCTGGTTCTGCCCGATCTCGTAAGCCTGCTTGATCAGCTGGTCGCGCTTCGCCTTGTCGGCCTCCACCAGGATCTGTCTTGATCAGCTCCTCCATCTTGGGATTGCAGTAGTTGCCGACATTGTTGTTGCCGCCGTTGCCCTTCTCGTCGCGGCAGCGATACATGTTGGCGAGCACGTTCCAGGAGTCGAACGAGCCCGGCGTCCAGCCGAGCAGATAGAACGAGGTGTCGTAGCCGCCGGAAACCAGGACCTTGGCGAAGTATTTGGCCTTCGGCTGGGCGAGCAGGTTGATCTTGATGCCGACGCGGGCGAGCATCGCGACGACGGCCTGGCAGATCGCCTCGTCGTTGACGTAGCGGTCGTTCGGGCAATCCATCGTCACCTCGAAGCCGTTGGGGTAGCCGGCCTCGGCGAGCAGCTTCTTGGCCTGCGTCGGGGTCGGTAGGCCGGTCGCTTGAAATCCTTCGACGAGGTCGAACAGCAGCGGCGAGATCATCAGCGCGGAGGGCGTCGCGGCTCCGCGCATGACCTTGGCGGCGATCGCCTCCTCGTCGATCGCCAGATAGAACGCCTTGCGCACGCGCACGTCCTTGAAGGGGTTCTTGCCCTTCACGTTGGAATATTTGCAGCTCGTCGCGATACTGGTCGAAGCCGAGGAAGATGGTGCGCAGCTCCGGGCCCTGCATGCACCTTGGCGTTGCCGCTGGCATTGACCCGCGCGACGTCCTGCAGCGGGACCGGGTCGATCCAGTCGACGTCGCCGGACAGCAGCGCGGCGACGCGGGTGGCGTCGTTGGAGATGGTGGTGAAGATCACCTCGTCGAAATTGTGCTCCGGCTTGCCCCACCAGCTCGGGATTGGGCTTGAACACCGTCTTCACGCCGGCCTGGTGCTCGGCGATGATGAACGGGCCGGTGCCGTTGGCGTGCAGCGCCGCGTAGCTCGCCTGCTGCCCGGCCTGCGGCTGCGGCGTCGCCGAGCCGTTCGCCTCCGCCCATTTCTTCGAGAGGATGTACCAGGTGTCCCACTCGTCGTGCAGGATCGGGTTCGGGCGCGGCAGCACGAAGTCGACCGTGTGGTCGTCGACCTTGACGACCTTGGTGTCGGCGGGCTGAATGCGCGTCTTGAGGTCGGAGCCCGCGGATGCGCACGCGATCGGCCGAGAACACCACGTCGTCGGCGGTGAAATCCTCGCCGTTGTGGAATTTCACGCCCTTGCGCAGATGGAAGCGCCAGCGTGTCGGCTCGACGACCTCCCAGCGCTCCGCCAGTCCCGGGATGATCTCCAGGTCCTTGCCGCGCTTGGTCAGGCCCTCGTAGACGTTGCCGAGCACGCCGAGGGTGAAGCTCTCATTGAGCGAATAGGGGTCGAGCGATTTGAGGTCGCCCTGGAATGCAAAACGGAAGGTCGCGGCCTGTACGGGAACCGCCAGTGCGGCGAAGGTGATCGCGAATGCAAGGATCGTGGTCTTGAGTTTCATGTCTCAGCCCCTCGAGATGGCGCATGGCTCATGAGTGAATTTCCGGCGATTCCAGTGGGATATGTGGGCTAGTCGGCAAGGCTGCGGCGAAATCGTCGATGCGGCGCTGCCCGGCGGTCTGGTGCCGTATTGGCGGTCGAAGAGCTACTCCTTCCTGAACCATTGGAACAGGATCTGATTGTCGGCACGCTGCACGACCGTGACCTTCTTCGATACGCCCCAGGCCAGCGCCTGCTGGTGGAGCGGGATATAGGCAAAATCCTGGTTTTGCGCGATGTCGAATCCTTGCCGGATCAATTCGTCGCGTCGGCCCCTGTCAGGCTCGACGAGGATCTGCTTGCCGAGAGCGTCGACCGCCGGGTTGCAATAGCCCCCGAGATTGGTCGGGCCGCCCACGCCCTTTTCGTCGCGGCAGCCATACATGTTGACGAAGATGTTCCAGGAGTCGAGCGAGTTGGGCGTCCAGCCCAGCAGATAGAACGAGGTGTCGTAGCCGCCGCTCGCCAGCACCTTGGCGAAATATTTTGCCTTGGGCTGGGCATTGAGGCTGATCTTGACCCCAACCCTCGCGAGCATCGCGACGACCGCCTGACAGATCGCCTCGTCGTTGACATAGCGATCATTCGGGCAGTCCAGCATCACCTCGAATCCGTTCGGATAGCCCGCGTCCGCCAGCAGTCTTCTCGCCTGGTCCGGATCATAGGCGGGGCGCGTGAAGTCCTTCGAGGGCTCGAACAGCAGCGGCGAGATCATCAGCGCCGAGGGCGTTGCGGCGCCGCGCATGACCTTCGCGGCGATCGCGTCCTCGTCGATGGCGAGATAGAAGGCCTTGCGCACGCGAACGTCCTTGAACGGGTTCTTCCCCTTGATGCTCGACGATTTCAACTCGTCGCGGCGCTGGTCGAAGCCGAGGAAGATGGTGCGCAGCTCCGGTCCCTGCAGGACCTGGGCATTGCCGCTGGCATTGACACGCGCAATGTCCTGGAGCGGGATCGGATCCGCCCAGTCGACGTCTCCCGACAGCAGCGCCGCAACCCGCGTGGCGTCGTTGCCGACGGTGGTGAAGATCACCTCGTCGAAATTGTGCTGTGGCTTGCCCCACCAGCCGGGATTGGGCTTGAAGACGGTGCGCACGCCGGCCTGGTGCTCTGAAACGATGAACGGCCCGGTGCCATTGGCGTGCAGCGCCGCGTAGCTGACCTGCTGGCCGGAGGCGGGTTGCGGCATGGTGGTTCCGTTCGCCTCCGCCCAGGTCTTCGACAGGATGAACCAGGTATCCCATTCGTAGTGCAGGATGGGGTTGGGGCTCGACAGCAGAAAATCGACCGTGTGGTCGTCGACCTTGACCACCTTGACGTCGGCGGGCAGGCGGGTGCGCACGTCGGAACCGGTCGCCTGCACGCGTTGCGCCGAGAACACCACATCGTCGGCGGTGAAATCCTCGCCGTTCTGGAACTTGACGCCTTGGCGCAGGTGGAAGCGCCAGCGTGTCGGCTCCAGAACCTCCCAGCGCTCGGCGAGGGCGGGCAGGATCTCGAGCTTCGGGCCACGCCTGGTCAGGCCTTCGTAGACGTTGGCCAGCACCCCGTGGGTGAAGGTCTCGTTGAGCGAATACGGGTCGAGCGATTTCAAATCGCCCTGGAAGGCGAAGCGGAACGTCGCCGCCGTCGCCGGCACGGACAATGACGCAAAGGCGATCCCCAGCGCGGCGAATGCGGTAGAAACCTTCATCGTTTGCCCTCGCTATGGGGTCCGATCGACCGGGCCGGAGTATCGGCGGTTGGTGAAGACCCCCGCTTTTGCCACGATTGGCCGGAACGGTCCAGAACCAGCATTGCGGCAAGCAGGATTGGTGCAGCCTGCCGGGCCTGCGGGGTGGCAGCCCGCGATCCCGGACCTGCCGCAGGTTGTCCGCGGATTCGGGCCGCACTCGGCCTCCCGCCAGAACACCACATCGTCCGAACAGCGCGTTGTAAGCGCACCGTCGGAATTTCAGGACCCCGGCCCGCCCGAACGGGTGCTCGTACGGTACCCGCCTCCCCGACGGGGCGACCTCAATGCGAATAGACGAGCTTCGGCAGCCACACGACGATTTGCGGAAAGAAGATGCAGAGCCCCACGCCGAGCCATTGCAGGGCCATGAAGTTGACCGACGCCCGGAAGATCGTCGCCATGCTGATCTCGGGGGGCGCCACGCTCTTGAGGTAGAACAACGAATAGCCGAAGGGCGGGCTGAGAAACGCCATCTGCATGTTGACCATGAAGATGACGCCGTACCACAGCGGGACGTCGTCCGGCTGGACGCCGGGCAGGCCGAGCAGGCCGTCCCACTTGAGATTCTTCATGATCGGCAGGAAGATCGGCACCGTGAGCAGCAGGATGCCGACCCAGTCGAGGAACATGCCGAGCACGAACAAGATCAGCATCATCAGCATGAGGATGCCGTAGGGCGGCAGGCCGGTGCCGAGGATCGTGTCGGCGACAAAGGACTGGCCACCCTTCACGATGAAGAATCCGACGAACATGGTGGCGCCGAAGAAGATCCACATCACCATGGCAGTCGCCTTCAGCGTGGCGATAGCCGCCTCCTGGATCGCCAGCCAATTGAGCCGGCGATGCAGCGCCGAGACGAAAAGCGCGCCGAATGTCCCGATGCCGGCCGCCTCGACCGGAGTCGCGATGCCGATGAAGATCACTCCGAGCACCAGGAAAATGAGCAGGATCGGGGCGATCGTGTTCTTCAGCAACCGCAATTTCTCGCGAAAATCGACACGTTCCTCCAGCGGCAGTGCCGGCCCGAGCTTGGGATTGATGTAGCATCGCACCGTGATGTAAGTGATGTAGAGGCCGGACAGCAGCAGGCCCGGGAAGACGGAGCCGACGAGCAGCTCGCCCAGCGACTGCTGGGCCACCACCGCATACACGATTGCCATGACGGACGGCGGAATGAGAATGCCGAGCGTACCGCCGGCGAGCAGCGACCCGCAGGCCAGCTTCTGGTCGTATCCGCGCTTGAGCATGGCCGGCAAGGCGATCATGCCCATCGTCACCTCGGTCGCTCCGACCACGCCCACCATGGCGGCGAGCGCGGTGCACGCGACCACGGTGGCGGAGGCGAGGCCACCTTTGACCGAGCCCAGCCATTTGTAGACGGCGTCGAAGAGCTCCTCGATGATGCCGGCCTTCTCCAGCATCGCCGCCATGAAGATGAAGAGCGGCACCGCGGACAGCTGGTAGTCCGTCATGAACGGGAAGATGCGCGCCGGCATCATGTTGAGTATGGCCGAATTGCCGAACACGAACAGGAAGATCACCGCCAGGCTGCCGGTGCAGAAGGCCATCGGCAGGCCGAGCGCCAGCAGCACGCCGAGCGAGCCGAACAGCAGAAGGGTGAGCCAGGCAATATCGATGTTGAGACCCATGGCTCAGGCCCTCTTGCCGGTCAGGAGCACGACGTCCTTGATAAGCTTCGCGACGCCCTGCAGCAGCAGCAGGCCGGCACCGATCGGCATCGTCAGTTTTACCGGCCAGTACTGCACTCCCCACTCGGTGAACGAGACTTCGCCGAGCCCGACTGCGTCGGACGCGAATTTCCAGCTGGTCCAGAACAAGGTGCCGACAAAGATGAAGAAGAACACCGAGGTGACGATGTCGGCGATCGCCTTGCCGCGCGGGGAGAATTTGGCATAGATGACGTCGACCCGCACGTGCTGGTCCTCGCGGTACGCGTAGGCGCCGGCCAGCATGTACTGCATGCCGTACATCAGGAACATGCTCTCGTGCACCCAGTTGGTCGGGGAATTGAAGGTGAAGCGGGCTATCACCTCGTAGTAGTAGACGAAGACCGAGATGACCGCCCAGTAGGCGACGAACTCGCCGACCCTGACGTTCACCGTCTCGATGATGTCGGTGATCCGCGTGTGGAGGTTGAGCGTCGGATCCTCGTGGGTTCCGGCCTGCGGAACATCCGGGACCACCAGCTCGGCCGGGCCCTCATGAGGCTCCGTCGCTTCGCGCAGAGCGGTCCGGCGCACCAGTCCCGGCAGCAGCACGGCATCGCCGACCAGCATCGCCGCCATCAGGATCGCCAGCCACAGCGAATAGCTTCGCCATCGTTCGATCGTCGCCTGGGCGGCGGCGAAATCCGCGTTGGCGGCGGCCTCGGCGCTTCGCGCCTTGGCGAGGCGATCGGTCGTTTCGGGCGTGGCGGCCTCGCCGGACGGCAGTTGCGCGCGGCGGATCTCGATGTGCGATGATTCGACGGCGGCCCTTGTGCGCGACACGTCCTCGCGGAGGTCGCGGATTTCCGACGTCGTGTAGAGGATGGCCAAAAACACCGGAATGAACAGAAAACCCCATGCGTTCTTCAAATAGAAGCGGTGGAGACCGATGAAGCCCGAGCACAGCCAGAACAGGTATGCGACGAACAGCGAGGGACCCCGAGGAACTCCCTGCCGGCGCTGAAGCGCGACGAGATAGATCGCCACAAGCGGGAAGACGATCAGCGTGCCCCAATAGAGCCAATGGGGCAGGACGAAGTTCAGACTGGGCATCGTTTCCTCTGCGGGAATCTGCGGGCTCGCCGAAGGAAATGCCCGTCAGGCATTCCCTTCGGCGCTGATCTTCGCGGCGCGAACGGGCCTTAAAGATCGATCTTCAGGCCCTTGTACATATCGGGGGTGACATAGCCGAAGGAGGGAATTCCATGACGTCGAGCTGGAGCTTGAAGATTCGGGCAGCATCCTTGTCCTTGTTGGCCCATTTGAACCAGATCGGGACGGCAACGCGCTGGAATCTTTCGAGCTCCTCGACCGGGAGGCGATTGATCTCGGTTCCGTGCTTCTCGAACTTGCCCCACGCCTCCATGTCGGCCTTCTGGATGGCGGCATGATGGACGCGCGAGTAGACCTCGATCTCGGATTCCACCCAGTCCTTCATCTTGGGCGAGAGCTTGTTCCAATGCGCCATTCCGACGCAGAAATCCATCAGGTCGACCGGCTGGTAGACCAACTCGAGCCCGCGCGGTCCCATCCAGATATATTTGGAGACCTGCTGGAACCCCAGATCCCAGTTGACGGCCGGACCGGTATAGTCCGCGGCCTCGATCGTGCCTTTCTCGAGCGCCGAGAACACTTCGCCGCCCGGCAACAGCGTCGTCTTGGCGCCAATCGCCGCAAACCCCTCGGCGATCATGCCACCCGGGACGCGCAGCTTGAGGTCCTTGAAGTCCTCGATCGACCGGATCGGCTTCTTCGAATGGATGATGTTGGGGCCGTGGTGGATTCGCCCGACGTAATAGAGGCCCTGCTTGGCGAACACGTCGCGCGCCGCCTGGAGGCCGCCATGGCTGTAAAAGAACACGTCCCATTCGTGGGGATAGCGCAGGCCCATGAGGTAGGACGACAGGAAGGCGGTGGCCGGCAATTTCCCCGCCCAGTACAGCGTGAACGAGTTCATCGCCTCGAGCACGCCGTTCTTCACGCCGTCGATGAGCTCGAAGTCGCCCACGATCTCCTTTGCGGCAAACGGCTTGAACTCGAGCTCGCCGCCGCTCCTCTCCTTGATCGTGCCGCACCACTGCTTGAACGTGCTGAGCCCGATCCCGGCCGGCCACGAGGTCTGCACCTTCCAGGTCGTGGTCTCGGCGGCCTCGGCGTTCCTGACATGGGGAGCCGCGACCGCGGCTCCGGCAATCACCCCATATTTCAACAGGTTTCGGCGCGTAGCACCGGCAACCGGCGCGCGACTCTCGGTCATGGCATTCCCTCCAGAATATGGTTTTGTTTCGCCTGAGGTTAGAACACCGCTCGTGCCCCGATCTTCCGCCGACGCCTTGTTCGCGGGCTCATTCCCCCTAGTATGCTAGATTGTGTCCTGCATCGGGAGCAAGAGCGCAGAACTAAAGTATGAGGTGGCCGGTCACCCTCGTTTCCGGGTTTGCCGGCCGTTCGACGGGGTCGCAGCCGCTTGCCCGGGCTGAGCGTCTGGTCAGCCGCGCCAAACCCCTGCGGCAGAAGAAGGAGCTCGCAAATGCCCATTCTCAATCGCATTGCCGATCTGCAGCCCGAGATCGCCGGATGGCGGCGGGATTTTCACGCGCATCCCGAGCTGCTGTTCGACGTCCATCGGACCGCCGCGAGCGTCGCCGAGAAGCTCAAGAGCTTCGGCTGCGACGAGGTTGTGACCGGGATCGGCAAGACCGGCGTGGTCGGGGTGATCCGAGGGAGCCGCGGGCCGGCCGGGCAGGTCAAGACGGTCGGGCTGCGTGCCGACATGGACGCCCTGCCGCTCGAGGAGCAGACCGACGTGCCGTACCGCTCCACGGTTCCTGGAAAGATGCATGCCTGCGGCCACGACGGTCATACCGCGATGCTGCTCGGCGCCGCCAAATATCTCGCCGACACGCGCAATTTCGCTGGCACCGCGGTGGTCATCTTCCAGCCGGCGGAGGAGGGCGGGGGAGGCGGCCGGGAAATGGTCAAGGAGGGCCTGATGGACCGCTTCGGCATCGAGGAGGTCTATGCCATGCACAACATGCCGGGCCTTCCGGTCGGCCAGTTCACGATCCGCTCCGGGCCGATGCTGGCCAGCGCGGACCGCATCTACATCGACATCGAGGGGCTGGGCGGGCATGCGGCAAAGCCGAACATGTGCGTCGACACGGTTCTGGTCGGCGCGCAGATGGTCAACCAGATCCAGTCGATCGTCGGGCGCAACGTCGATCCGCTGGATTCGGCGGTCGTCTCCATATGCATGTTCCAGGCAGGCACCGCTCCGAATATCATTCCGCAGACCGCCCGCCTGACCGGCACCGCACGAACCTTGACGCCTGCCGTCCGGGATCTCGTGGAAAAGCGGCTCGGCGAGGTCGTGGAGGGCACTGCGCGGCTCTATGGCGCCCGGGCGACGCTGACCTACAAGCGCGACTATCCGGTGGTACGCAATCACGAACGCCAGACGGCTTTCGCCGCCTCGGTCGCCACCGAGGTGGTCGGTTCCGACAAGGTGAACACCAACGGACGTCCCATGATGGGCGCGGAGGATTTCTCATTCATGCTCGAGGCGCGTCCCGGCGCCTTCATCTTCATGGGCAATGGCGACACGGCCGGCCTGCACCATCCGGCCTACAATTTCGACGACGAGGCGATCCCGACGGGGGTGTCGTACTTCGTGCGGCTGATCGAATTGGCGATGCCGGCCTGAGATCAGGCTTCCGGAACGCCGGCCAGCCGCAGGCCGGCAATGTATCGGTTTCGATCGCTCGAGCGCTTGAACGGGTAGACTTCGCTGAACCGCGCGACCGTGAAATTCGGTTCCAGAGCCAAAAGCTTTTCCGTATAGGCCGCGGCCTCCTCGCGCCGGCCAAGATGGCCGAGCGCGGCGATCAGCGGCTTGTAGCCGTTGCTGTAGTCGGGGTTCATCTTCACCAGCCGCCGACCGACCGTCGCCGCCTTTTCATAGTCTCCCTTGAACGTGTAGGCGATGGTGTACGCACTTTCGAAGAACGAATAGTAGGGATCGAACGGCGCGAGCTCGCGGAACCGCTCCAGCCGCTCGAGTGCGACGTCGGGTTCGCCGACATAGCAATAGGTCACGGCGCTCAAGGCCCAGATGAATGCCAGGCTCGGATTGAGCCGCAACGCCCGGTCGAAATAATGGATGGCCGACTCGAATTCCTTCCTCAGGGCGCAGCCATGGGCGTAGATGCCCAGCGCCTCGGCATTTTCCGGGTCGATCCTGATCGCCCTGACGCACAAGGCTTCTGCGGTCGTCAACGTCCTGGCGATATCGCTGGTCCAGCCTTGACCGGCGTAGATGAGCTGCCAGTGGGCCGCCCACGCCACCACCATGGCATTGTCCGGCTCGATTTCCAGGGCGCGGTCGATCAGTGTCCCGGCTTCCTCGAACTTCTTGCGCTCCATGCTGTAGATCAGCGGAATTGCCAGCAGAATGAGGCCGGTCGCACCGTACTGCTCGCGCCGCTTCGGCTTTCCCTCGATGAACAGAATGACCGGATCGATGCGCCCGACGATGCGCGTGGTGACCATCTCGTTGAGCTGATGCAGCTGGCCAACGGCAAGCTCGAAGCGGTCGCTCCATACGGGTCTGGCATAGTGGCTGAGATCCAACAGACGCACGCTGATCTGGAATTGATTGCCGTTGCTGGAGACCGCTCCGTCGACGACATAATCCAGCTGCTTGCGCTGAAGCTGATCCTCGCTGACCGCGCTCGCCGATTGCTTGTGCATCAGCGACACCGGCGCGATGACGTCGAACCAACGGAACCTCGCGAGGGCGGCGGCAATCTCCTGGCTCAGCGAGAACGCGAGGTTGTTCTCGTTCGACGAACGGCTCCCGAGGAACGGCAGCACGCCGACGCGAAGGCGCGAGCGGCCGGGCAGCAGACACGGAGCCGCCAGGCTCTCCTGCGGCGGCGAGACGGACGACGGCGCCTTGTCGCGGTCGTCACGACCGGCGAATACGCGTATCGCCTCGTAGAGCGCGTTGGTTTCCGACGACGGCTCGACGTCGAGACTCTTTTTCAACGCCTCCCGGCATCGCGCATATTCGCGCAAGGCCAAGGCACGCTCGCCCATGTCGGCGAGCGTCCGCATCAACACTCTCGAGGCTCCCTCATGGGTGGGATCGAAAACGATCAGTCGCCGCGCCAGTGCCGCCAGTTGCTTGCCGTCGTCGCCCGAACGGGCGACCTGATGCAACTCGGCCTCCAGCAGGGCGCGCAATTGATCGGTGAATTGGGTGCGCTCGGCAAGCAGCCATTGATCGAATGATGCGCTGACGCCTTGCAGCTCCTCGAGCAGGTCGCCGTTGCAGAGCGCCGCAAGGTCGCTGCGCAACGAATTGGACGGCGGCGCGTCGCGAGCGAGCACCGCCACCGCGTCGATCCAGCACAGGCCCGCCTCCAGGCGGACGGTGTCGCGATCCGCCGAAATCAGCTCGGTCGCCAACGGGCCGAGGGCAAAAGTCAGCTCGCGAAGCGCCTGGCGGAAGCTGGTTCGCGCCTGCGCGTCCGGAACGCGATCCCACAGCATCGTCGCAAGACGCGCCCGCGGCACCCGGTCGCCCGCCGCCAGGCACAGACAGCTGAGAAGCGCCCGCGCCTTCTTCCCGCGAGGAAGCGCGTCGGCACCGAGATAGGTGGTGGCGCGCAGCGAGCCGAGAAGGTGAATCCGGACGATCGGCCGGTCGGGTTGCTGCCGCTGAACGATATTGAGTGCTCGGCCGCGATCGAGCGGCACCACCTTCTTTCGGTCTGCGACACCAAACGGCTTGTTCATGACGTTTTTGTCTGCCCCCTCCGACCAGCGCGGTCACAGTCGATTCGGCATGGACACGGATCATATGCCGCACTGCGCCAGAACCGCCGTGCGACGGGCACTTGGCGCAAGCCTAGATGGACAACTTTAGACCAGATCTTGGGGCGGATAAAGGCCCTACTCACGCGCTGTTCGATCCCATTGCTCTGTTCAATTTCAGGACGTGGCCCGGCGGGGCAAATTTCACACCAGATAAACGCCGATTTAACGTTGAGCCTCTTCACTCCCCTTACGGTGCAGCATCGCGGCCGATTTCAGACGCGACGAACCGCTGGAGGCATCCATGCAAGAGACTCGCTTCGAAGGTGTGAAGGTTCCCGCCCCGTCGATCGCCGACAGCGGGAAGGTGCGCATAGGGTACATGAGCCCGAGCCTGCCGCCGGTACGGGCGACGCCCGCTGGCACGGACGACAACGGCAAGGTCCGGATCGGCTACATGAGCCCGAGCCTGCCACCGGTGCGGGCGACGCCGGCGGGCACGGACGACAACGGCAAGGTCCGGATCGGCTACATGAGCCCGAGCCTGCCGCCGGTGCGGGCGGCGCCGGTGGGCACGGACGACAACGGCAAGGTTCGGATCGGCTACATGAGCCCGAACCTGTAGGCTCGGCGCGCCGACGCCGCAGTCAGCCTCGAGGTGAGCCAGGACCGGATCGTCCCGGCCTGGCCACCTTGCAGGCCTGAAATAATGGATGGACACGAACACTTATCTGCGGGTGTATATGGCTGTAAGTGACGTCGCCGGTCGTGAGGTCGGAATGGAGCAGGATCTCGGCGGCGATTCGCCTCTCGTCACCTTCTTTCGGCTGATCCCCGAATGCAGAGCGCCGCAGCGGGCAGATCGGTCGGCTGCCGGTACGATGCCGACACGCGCGTTTCGCTACTGCGAGGCGATGACATCGGCGTCGGCCTTCGGCTGGTATGTCTTTCCTCCGATGGCCTTCAGCCTGATGTGGGACGGCAGTACCGATGTCATCTGGACGTACAAGGGCGCGGACGGTTGGTACCCCCTTAAAGCCGCGCAATTTCCCGGGTTCGCTCAACGTTTCGACGAGGCGGTGCCGCCTGACCTGCAGGGTTATTCTCCGCCGTTCCTGGCAGCCGGCAAGGAGCCGGGAATCGTCCAGGTCTGGAGCGGTCTCGTCGCCCGCACCGCGCCCGGGTTTGGCCTCCTCGTCCGACCGCCGGCCAACCTTGCGCGCAGCCAGGGGTACGACCATTACGAGGGCATCATCGAAACCGACCGCTGGTTCGGACCGCTTTTCTCCAATGTAAGGCTCACGCGGACCAACGTCCCGATCGAATTCGATCCGGATTTTCCCTATCTGCAGGTCCAGCCCGTTCATCGCGACGTCTATGGGGAGGCGATCGACAATTTCGCGATTGTCGGCGATATCGGGAAACTGGACCAGGAGGACTGGGATGCATTCCGTTCGGTGGTGAATCCGAGCGCCGATCCGGACCGGCATCGCGGTCACTACGCGACATCCGTCCGTCGCCGACGGAAACAGAAGTCGACGACCGACTGACCTTGCCCAACATCCTCGTCGACCCATCGGACCCGGTTGTGGTTGGCTCAGGACTGTATTACAATACGTAGTTGCAGATTGACCGAAAGCCGAAGCATTGCAGTTTCAGCGGCTGCCCGAGCGTCCAGAAGGGTTCCGACAGCCGCCGATCGCTGCGGGTGCGCCGAAAGCCGATCGCTCGATGGACTGGCGTACGGGCCCGGCAGCGACCGCCGACGGGCTCCAGCTCGCATTCTGGATGACCGGCACGTTGTTGTCGTTCTCCGTGACGGCGCTCTCGGTTCGTGCCCTGGCAAAGGTTCTCAGCGTCTTCGAGATCATGTCGGTCCGCAGCGGCAGTGGGCTCGCGGTTCTGCTCCTGTTGATCCTCGTACGCCCGGAATTGAGGCTCCTGCTCCTGCCTCGGCACATGGCCCTCTACCTGTTGCGCAACAGTACCCAGTTTCTCGGACAGATTGCGTGGATGTGGGCGGTCACCCTGCTACCGTTTGCCACCGTCTTCGCGCTCGAATTCACGATGCCGGCCTGGACGGCACTGCTCGCCGTGGTGTTTCTCGGTGAGCGGCTTACGGCGAGCCGGGTCGGAAGCCTCGCCCTGTGCTTCGTCGGCGTGCTCGTCATCGTGCAGCCGGGCCTCGCCAGCTTTCAGCCGACCTCGCTTCTGGCCCTCGGCGCAGCGCTGAGCTTTGCCATAGTCGTCGTCATAACCAAGAAGCTCACCGCCACCGAGACGACGTTTGCGATCCTGTTCTGGATGAACGCGATGCAGTTTCCGATCAATCTCGGCCTGAGCGATCCGACGTTTTTGGCAAAGGTCGATTCGTCGATGCTCCTGCCGCTCCTGGGCATCGCGGTCAGCGGACTGTCGGCACACTTCTGCTTCACCAATGCGTTTCGTCATGGTGACGCGACAATCGTGGTGGGCCTCGATTTCCTGCGCGTTCCGTTGATCGCAATCGTCGGATGGCTCTTCTACGGTGAGGCGCTGAGCGTCGCCGTATTTTTCGGCGCCACGTTGATCGGCATCGGCGTCATCTGGAACTTGCGCTCCGAGAGACTTCGGCGCTAGTTCGCTCGGCGCGGGTGACGCCGACGGAGGGCAGGGGAACGACGGAGATCACCGAAGTCGCGAGCGGGCTGCGATTCCCCGACGGCCCGGCCGTCCTGCCGGACGGTTCGATCCTGGTGGTCGCGATCGCGGCGGGGACGCTGACGCGGGTATGGCCGGAATTCTAGGGGGCAGTCTCGATCGTCTTGTCGGCCGGCGCCGGCGCCTTGACGATGACAGTGCGACGGGGGAGCAGCTCAACCAGCCTTGCCTCCAGGTTCCGCCAGTAACCAAAATCGTTGAGCCGCGAGCCTTCGATCAGCGCGATTGCCACCGCCGACAGGAACGGCAGGCTTTGCACGATCAGAACCGCCGCGAAGATGTTGAGCTCGCGAATGCGCTCGTGGTTCGTGGCGACGAGGACCACGGCTCCAGTCACCAGGAGGCCGCCCAGAATCGCCTCCCAGAAGGCCGGAAATTCCTCGCCCGGACGGGCACCGCCGCCCTTGGCGGTGCGCACGAACGGCAACCGTTCCTTGATCACGCCGTCGCCGACCGCCCGCGCCACGGTCCATTGCACCGACATGGCCGCGAACATGGCGGTGAGCATCTGTCCGGGCGGGATCGCAACACGCATCCGATAGACGGTGACGAAATGTAACAGCGACACCGCGAAGGCGGCGATGATCGGCAAGGTGAGAATCCTGTCGGGAATCGCGATGCCGATGAAGCAGATGACCGGCACCCACAGCAGGTTCAGGATCGCGACCAGGACGCCGACGCTTTCCGCACCCAGCCAGTTGAGCCAACCGAGGATGAAGTCGCGCTTCTGCTCGCCGGTCAGCCGGCTCGCTCCGGGCAGGAAGCGACGCCAGTGCTTCTTGAGGATCTGCGTGCCGCCGGACGCCCAGCGGTAGCGCTGCTTCTTGAAGGCTTCATAGCTGTTCGGCAACAGGCCCCAACCGTAGCGTCGATTGGTGTACTGGACCTGCCAGCCCTGCTCGATGATGGTCAGACCGAGATCGGTGTCCTCGCAAATCGTGTCGCTCGACCATCCACCGACCGCCTCGAGGGTGGTGCGCCGGATCAGGCACATCGTGCCGTGGACGATGATTGCGTTGTTTTCATTACGCTGGACCATGCCGGTATCGAAGAATCCGGCATACTCGCCATTCATCGCATGGTGCATGATGCTGCGATTGCCGTCGCGGTGGTCCTGGGGCGCCTGGATGAGGCCGAGCGTCGGGTCGATGAAAGCCGGAACGAGGTCCTTCAGCCAGTCGGCATGGACGGCGTAATCCGCGTCGATCACGCCGATGATTTCCGCGTCGGCGGCAGTGTGGACGATGGCCAGCCGCAGCGCGCCCGCCTTGAAGCCCTTGAGGCCATCGGCGTTGACGAACTTGAAGCGCTCGCCGAGCGCGCGGCAATGCTCCTCGACCGGCTCCCACATGGCCCGGTCCGGCGTGTTGTTGATCACCACGACGCACTCGAAGTTCGGATAATCCAGCCGCGCGACAGCGTCGAGGGTGAGCTTGAGCATCTCGGGCGGCTCGCGGCAGGCCGGAATATGGATCGAGACCTTCGGGGCATGCTCGCCAAGCGGGGCACCGGGCCCGAGCAGGCGCCGGGGCTTGGGGCCGAACACGATGGCGGCGATCTCCTCCAGTCGGGCGATGCCGATGACGATCAGGACGGCCAGCAAAGCCAGACCGAGCGCAAGCGCGAAAGCGGCGCCGGGCACGAAATAGTGGCCATTCCAGTAGGCGAAGACCGTGGCGCACCAGGCTCCGATGACGTGAACCGTGACCGCCAGCAAAGCCGCTTGCCCCGGCGTCGCCTCAGCCAGCCCGAGGATGGGCAGCGACAGCAGCAGGCCGATCAGGACCGCGACCGCGGCAATGCGCCAGTGGTCGCTGTCGACGACTGGGCCGGTGAAGCTGAACTTCGCCTCGCGTGCCGCGTCGAACAGTCCCCAGTACGGGCCGACGCTGCCTTCATTGGTCTTCCACGGCTGATCGATCGCCTCGATGATATTGTAGTCGATCCCCAGCGCCTCGGCATGCGAAACGAAATCGCGCAGGACGATGGCCTGCTCGGCGCGACCCGGATTGGCGTCGCGACGGTTGTAGCCGGCGCTCGGCCAGCCGAACTCGGCGATGACGATGCGCTTGCCAGGAAACGCCTGGCGGAGCTTGTCATAAACCATAATGGCCTGATCGACGGCGGCCTTGTCGGAAATCCCTTCCCAGTAGGGCAGGATGTGCGCCGCAATGAAATCGACGGCCGTCGCAAGCTCGGGATGGTCGATCCAGGCGTGCCAGATTTCACCCGTCGTGACAGGTACTTGCACTTCGCGTTTGACGCGTTGAATGAGCTTGATGATCTCTTCGGCGGAGCGGTCGCCACGGTAGATCGTCTCGTTGCCGACCACCACGCCATTGACGTTGCGGTTCTTCCTGGCGAGATCGACCGCCGCGCGAATCTCGCGCTCGTTGCGCTTCTCGTCCTTGTCGATCCACGCCCCGACGGTCACTTTCAGGCCGAACTCGTCGGCGATTGCCGGCACCAGCTCGACGCCTCGGGTCGACGAATAGGTTCGGATCGCCAGGGTGTGCGGCGCGATGATTTTCAGATCCGCGCGGATCTGCTCGGCGGTTGCACGCTCGCGATCCGGATGGGATAGATCCGCAAATGGCGTGTAGGAAATGCTGGCAAGGGGGCCTTGAATATTCGGAGCAGCCGACTGCTCTCTGTTCAGAGCCCATAAACCGGCATGCACGCAGGCGACGAGCGCGCAGACGGCAACGGCGAGGCGCATGGACGCAACCGGATGGGGCTGAGAGCCAGGACCCGAACCCGTCCCCTGGGTTCGACTGAGGCGATGGTGCACAGCAACATACCTCAGGATTGGGCCAATACCAACTAATTTCCGGTCGTGACGTTTTCAAGGCAGTCGCAACGACCGGAAGCAAATAATAACGTTGCTATTGATTGGAAGTTCCAGAGGGGGCGACGGCGGCCGGAGCGGCCGCGGTGGTCGGCGGCAGGCTCGGATTGATCCAACAGGCATGGACCCGAGTGCCGAGGCTCTCGGGCGACTTGGGATCGATGTTGCCCTGGCGGACAACGCAACGGAAGCTCGCCTGAATGTGCGGCCCGGGGCAGCCGAACCGGTCGTAGAGATCGAGATGACGAAATGCGGTGTCGAGATCGTCGCGCCACAACAGGTTGACCACGCGCCGCCCCAGCCACACGCATTCCGGATTGCCGGCCGCGCCGTTGATCACCTGGGCCGCCTCGGCAAACTCGTCGACCTTCTTCTTCTCTTCCTTCGTGGCATCGGGAGGCTTGTCGCCGGGGGGCTTCTGCGGCTGCTCCTGCGGCTTCGGGTCCTGGGCCTGGGAGTTCGCCGGCCGTGGGGACATCGACACCAGAGCGGCGCCGAGGAGCGCGAGCAGGATAGGCGAGCGGGAGATGGACATGATGAGCCGGATCGGGCCGTGGCGTGGAACTGATGTAATTTCAGGGACTTGAACACTGGATTAGGTCAGCATTGCGGCGCCTCTGCCACAATGGGATGGCGCAAGTTTCGACGTTTGTCCAGGGATGTTCGCCCAGGTGGTGCAGTATCGGCCACGTAGCGACACCTTGGCAGCCGTTCCCTGGCAGGCTAAGCGGACCGCCTCTTCTCGGATCAGCGGCGTTTCGATGCGCTTCGTGTTAGGTCTGCTCGTTGCCGTTGCCGCCATGATCGGCGGCTCGTGGTGGTGGCTTGGCCTGCCGATCGACATGCCGCCGTCGCCGCTCGATCCGGGCGAAAAGCTCTACTGCGTCTCCTACGCCCCGTTCCGCGGTCGACAAGACCCGCTCGACCCGTCGACCCGCATCGACCCGAGCCAGATCGACGACGACCTCGAGCGCCTGTCCCGGCTCACCGACTGCGTGCGCACCTACTCGACCGATCTCGGTCTCGACCGGGTCGCCGAGATCGCCGGACGGCACGGCCTCAAGGTGATCCAGGGCCTGTGGATCGGCCGTGAACCGGCACGCAACCAGCAGGAGATCGCAACCGTCGTCGGACTGGCCAAGCGATATCCCGACGTTATCCGATCGATCGTCGTGGGCAACGAGGCATTGCTGCGCGGGGAGATCGGGCCCGATGCGCTCGCCGACATCATCCGCAGGGTCAAGGCCCAGGTCGGCAAGGTTCCGGTCACCTATGCGGATGTGTGGGAGTTCTGGCTGCGCGCCCGCGAGGTCTATGACGCGGTCGACTTCGTGACGATCCATATCCTTCCGTACTGGGAGGATTTTCCGCTTCCGGCGAGCGTGGCGGCGGCGCATGTCGATGCGATCCGGCGAAAGGTCGCCGCGGCCTTTCCCGGCAAGGAGATCCTGATCGGCGAGGTCGGCTGGCCGAGCGCCGGCCGCATGCGCGAAGGCGCGCTGCCGTCGCCGGCAAACCAGGCGCGGGTGATCCACGAGATCCTGGCAATTGCCAAACGGGAAAAATTTCATGTCAACGTCATCGAGGCCTTCGATCAACCCTGGAAGGAACGCCTCGAGGGCACCGTCGGCGGCCACTGGGGCTTTCTCGATGGCCACAGCCGCGAGTTCAAGTTTCGCTGGGGTCGTGCCGTCTCCGATCATCCCGACTGGCTGGCGGGCGCGCTGGAGGGGATCCTGCTGGCTGCTCTCGTCTTTGCCGTCGCGTTCGTCGAGCAGCGGCGCAAGCGAGGCGCTGGACAGCCGGTCCGCGGCCGCTGGACGGGCGTCGTGGCAATCGCCCTGGCCCCCGGTATCTTGATCGGCTGGGCAATCGCCAACGTGCCGGTGGAGAGCCTAGGCATCGGCGGTTGGGCGCGCTCCATGGCGATGGCCGGGCTTGCCGTGGTGGCGCCCGTCCTCTGTGCTTCGGCGTTGATCCGCCAGATCGCGATTCCCGGATTTTCCACCGTGCTGGCCGCCAAGGGCGCGCAACCGGCGGATCGGCTCGTCGTCGGTCTCGGGGTCGCCTTCGTCGCGATCACCGTGATGGCGCTCGTGGTCGCGCTGGGGCTCGTCTTCGATCCGCGATACCGCGACTTTCCTTTTGCGCCCCTGACGGCGGGGACGATCCCCTTCCTGGTGCTCAGCGTCGCCACCCCCCGGCTGGGCGCCCGGCGCGGCATGGCCGAGCTGGTCGCGGCCACGACGCTGGCGGGCAGCGCCGTCTACATCGCGCTCAATGAAGGCTTCAACAATTGGCAGGCGGTTTGGCTTTGCGCCACACTGGCGGGCCTCGCGGTCACTCTGTCTCGCTCACGGGACGCGCGAAGCTGAGGATCAGCAGGGCAGCGGCGAGCGCGGCAAGCTCGACATTGTAGAGCACGAGGCCGAAGGCGGCCGCCACCAGGGCGATCGTGAACAGGGCGAGCGACGGACGCAGGAGATTGAGCAGGGATGCGCCGATCGCCAGGGCGCCGAACGCCGAGTGCTGGTAGAGGGCGATCACCAGCCGCCGGGTCGCGCAAAGCCAGGTCGCAAGCCCGCCGTCGCAGGCAAGGCCGATACTGGTCTGCTGGATCACGAGGTAGCGCATGTAGAGCGCATAACCGATCGCCCCGAGCCCGAGCGGGATGATCACGTTCAGCTGGCGGGCGGAGGGGAGAAAAAGCCGGCGCATGGTCGGAGCTCTCAGCGGATGACCGGCCCGTCGGCCTTCTTCCAGGCGTCGAGACCGCCATGGATATGGCATGCCGAGCGGAGCCCTGCATCCTGCGCGGCCTGCACCGCCATCGCGGAGCGCTCGCCGAACGCGCAATAGAACAGCGGGCGCTTGCCAGTGACCGCCACGAGCTCATTGAGCATGCCGCCCGGCCGCACATGGGCCTGGAGGTCGGAATAGGGCGCGTTGAGCGAGCCCGGAATGGCTCCGTGCTTTTCCCGTTCCCTTGCCTCTCTCAGGTCGATGAACACCAGGTCGGTCCGGCCGAGCAGCGCCATGGCGTCGCGGGCCGTGACCGCCCAGCCGCGGCGCGCGATCTCGTCCTGTGCCAGGCCGACCTGCATGTTGGCGGGCACCGCCACGTCCATCATCTTGGGATTGGGAAGGTCGAGGCTGTTCATCAAGTCGACATACTCGTCGACCGATTTGACCTGCAGGCGCGGGTTGAAGGCCTTTTCCTCGCCAATGGTGCTCACCGTGTCGCCCTTGTAGTCATGGGCGGGATAAACCAAGGTCTCTTCCGGCAGCCGCAGCAGGCGCCCGAAGAGCGACTCGTATTGCGCCCGCGGATCGCCGTTCTGGAAATCAGTGCGCCCGGTGCCGCGGATCAGCAGCGTGTCGCCGGTGAACACCCGGTCGGCCATGACGAAACTGTAGGAATCGTCGGTATGGCCGGGCGTGTAGAGCACGTCGAGGCTCACGCCCTCGATCTGCAGCGCGTCCCCGTCGGCAACCCGCATCGACACGACGTTGACCTTGCTCTGCTCGCCCATCACGGTGATGCAGCGGGTGCGGTCGCGGAGCGCGCCGAGGCCGGTGATGTGATCGGCATGCAGATGAGTGTCGACCGCCTTGACGAGCTTCAGGTTGAGCTGATCCACCAGTTGCAGGTAGCGATCGACTTTTTCCAGGACCGGATCGATGATCAAAGCCTCGCCGCCCCGCCGGCTGGCGATGAGATAGCTGTATGTTCCGGACACGCTGTCGAACAGCTGGCGGAAGATCATGGCGGTCGCTCCCGTGGCCCCTTCCGCGTTCGCGGCACTGTCGGGACAGGCGGGGCCCAGATTGGTCACCCTACGCCGAAACTGCGGGGCGGCGAAATCCGCCGGCGGTCACTTCAGCGCAAGCCGCTGGCCATCGAATATGGTCGGCTGGCAGGTCGACCCGGCCGCCGCCGCCAGGGTGGCGCAGAGGCGCGCCGCCGCTCCGGCATTGCTGAGCGGGCCGGCAACCAGGCGCAGCTCCACCGCGCCGGGCTTGGTACCCTCGCGAATGGCGACGATCGGGCGGAGCCCCTCGAAGAGTGCCTCGTTGCTGCCTCGGACCCTCGCCCACAGCGCCCGCAGACCCTCGACGTTTGCGGCGCCCCCGAGATCGACCCCGAAATCCGTCCGCGTCCCGATCGAGCCGGTGGGGCCGGTATCGACCGCCGGAGGGCTGGCGAGCCGATCGGCGGCGGACGACGGCTCCTGAGCCGGATGCGGGACCGAACCCGCCGGCTGCGGCTGTCGCGTCGCCGGGGCGACGGCTATCGGCGGCAGAGCTCCGGGTTGTGGCGCCGCCGCCCCCGCGGCGGGCGCCGGGGACAGCATCGGCGGAACATTCGAACCCGCCGGTCGCCTGGCTGCCGTTCCAATCGAGCCGGTCACGTCGCTCAGATTGCGCTCCAGCGCATTGATGCGGGCCATCAGTCGATCGCGATCCGCCGCCAGCAGCCGCACCGCTTCGGCGAGCCGCCGGGCCTCCATTTCGGCATCGAAGGTCGATGGCTGCGTGCTTACCGCTGCGGCCGGCTGGCGTCCCTGGTCGGGCATGCGGGCGGCCCGGCGCGATCCGCTGTCGATGAAGGCGGCGATCACCGCGACCACGATGGCGGCTGTGGCGATTGCCGCCCAGATGGCCAGTCGCCATGTCTTGCGCGAGCCGAATTCTTCGTCGTACGCAAAGGCGGTGCTCTGCGGTGGTCGGGCCATATCGAGGGGTCCAGCGAATCAGGTCAACGAAAACCGTAGCAGAACCCGACGATCCTTGCCCCCGGCCGGGCGCCCGAGGGCACGCTCGCCGGTTCGGCTCGGTCTTCCGGTCCCCGCGCCGGATCCGCGAAGCCTTTGCGGTCAGATACAATGCCTCGTGACGAAGGGAAACGAATGGCCATACCGAGGACGAGCCTGACCGTCGTGCTCGCCGCCGGCGAGGGCACGCGCATGCGATCGCTCAAACCGAAGGTCCTGCACGGCATTGCCGGCCGGTCCCTGCTCGGGCACGTCATCGCGGCGGTTCGGCAGGCAGGCCCGACCGTGCTTGCCGTCGTGGTCGGCCCCGATCACGAGG
Organism: uncultured Alphaproteobacteria bacterium; assembly: GCA_963755055.1. GTDB lineage: Bacteria > Pseudomonadota > Alphaproteobacteria > Rhizobiales > Xanthobacteraceae > AP-16. The sequence goes on from CAVWIS010000026.1 coordinate 147,087, forward strand.
CGGTTGCCGCGGAGGCCAGGAAGCGCGTTCCCGACGTGGAAATCTTCATCCAGGCGGATCGGCGCGGGACCGCCCATGCGGTGCTCGCCGCCCGGCCGGCCCTGGCGCGAAGCCCCGATGATGTCCTGGTCATTTTCGGCGATACGCCGTTCGTCCGGCCGCAGACGCTGGAACGTCTGAGGTCGGAGATCGCCGGGGGCGCAGCGGTCGCGGTGCTGGGATTTCGGCCGCGCGATCCTGCCGGCTACGGGCGCCTGATCACCGCGGGCGACAAGCTCATCGCCATCCGCGAGGACAAGGATGCCAGCCCAGCCGAGCGCGCGATCGCCTTGTGCAACGGCGGACTGATGGCGCTCGACGGCCGGCGCGCGCTCGCGATCCTCGATCGGATCGAGGACCGCAACGCCAAACGCGAATTCTACCTGACCGACGCCGTCGAGATTTGCCACGGCATGGGATTTCCGGCGGTCGCTCTCGAAGTGGAGGAGGATGAGGTGCGAGGCATCAATTCGAAGGCCCAGCTGGCGGAAGCCGAAGAGGTGCTGCAGCGCCGCCTGCGCGCGGCCGCCATGGACGCCGGCGTGACGCTGGTCGCCCCCGAGACGGTGTTCCTGGCCGAGGATACCGTGCTCGGCCGGGACGTGGTGATCGAGCCGAACGTGGTGTTCGGCCCCGGCGTGACCGTCGAGGACGACGCGGTGATCCACGCCTTCTCGCACCTCGAAGGAGCCCATGTCGGCAGGGGCGCGTCGATCGGCCCGTTTGCCCGGCTGCGGCCGGGCACGCGGATCGGCGCGAAGGCCAGGGTCGGCAATTTCGTCGAGGTCAAGGCCGCATCGATCGAAGCCGGCGCCAAGGCCAATCACCTCGCCTATATCGGGGACGCCCGGGTGGGCGAGGGGGCGAATGTCGGGGCCGGGACCATCACCTGCAACTACGACGGCACCGCCAAGCATCATACCGACATCGGCAACGGGGCCTTCATCGGCTCGAACTCGGCGCTGGTGGCGCCGGTCTCGGTCGGGGAGGGCGCCTATGTGGGCTCAGGCTCGGTGATCACCCGCGACGTGCCGGCGGGAGCGCTGGCGCTCGGCCGAGCCAAGCAGGTCGTCAAGGAAGGCTGGGCGGCGCGCCTGCGCAAGCTCAAACCCTTCGCCAAGGCGAAGCAGGCGGCATCGCGCGAGTGATCGGCGACCCCGCGGGGTGTTACAGGCCGACAAGCTTTGTGATTTCCTCGGCGTCGTTAGCGCCGTTTAAACAATGCCGCAGGCAGATTGCGGACCTGGACCTGCCGGAGGGGAAGCCGATGTGCGGCATCGTGGGGATTCTGGGGCGTGAGCCGGTCGCCGGCCACATGGTCGAGTCGTTGAAGCGCCTCGAATATCGCGGCTACGATTCCGCCGGGGTGGCGACACTCGAGGACGGCCATCTCACCCGGCGGCGCGCCGAGGGCAAGCTGCGGAATCTGGAGAACCGGCTGGCCCTCGAGCCGCTCACCGGCACTGCCGGGATCGGCCATACGCGCTGGGCGACGCACGGCCGGCCGAACGAGACCAATGCCCATCCGCACGCGACCGACGCCGTCGCCGTCGTGCACAACGGCATCATCGAGAATTTTCGCGAGCTGCGCGAGGAGCTCGAGGCCAAGGGCGCAATATTCACGACCGAGACCGACACCGAGGTGGTTGCCCACCTGGTCACCCAGGAGATGAGGGCCGGCCGCTCGCCGAGCGAAGCGGTCAAGGCGGCGCTGCCGCGGCTGCGCGGCGCCTTCGCGCTCGCCTTCCTGTTCGACGGCGAGCCCGATCTGCTGATCGGCGCCCGCAAGGGCTCGCCGCTGGCGGTGGGGTTCGGCGACGGCGAGATGTATCTCGGCTCCGACGCGATCGCGCTGGCGCCGTTCACCGATACGATCAGCTACCTCGAAGACGGCGACTGGGCGGTGGTCCGGCGCGACGGGGTAGAGATCTTCGACGCTGCGGGCCGGGCGGTGAAGCGGACGGTGCTCAAATCGCTCGCCTCCGCGTTCCTGGTCGACAAGGGCAACCATCGCCACTTCATGGCGAAGGAGATCCACGAGCAGCCCGAGGTCGTCGGCCACACGCTGGCGCACTATCTGGACATGAGCGCCGAGCGGGTGGCACTGCCGAGCAGGCTGCCGTTCGACTTTCGCGACATTCAACGGGTGTCGATCTCCGCCTGCGGCACCGCCTATTACGCCGGCCTGGTCGCGAAATACTGGTTCGAGCGCTATGCCCGGCTGCCGGTCGAGATCGATATCGCGTCGGAATTCCGCTACCGCGAGGCGCCGCTGCGCGCCGGAGACCTGGCGATCTTCGTGTCGCAGTCGGGCGAGACCGCCGACACCCTGGCGTCGCTGCACTATGCCCGGGAGCAGCACCAGCACATCCTGTCGATCGTCAATGTGGCGTCCTCGACGATCGCCCGCGACAGCGATCTGGTGATGCCGACGCTGGCAGGGCCGGAGATCGGGGTCGCCTCGACCAAGGCGTTCACCTGCCAGCTGGCGACCCTGGCATGCCTGGCGATCGCCGCCGGACGTGCCCGCGGCGAGCTCTCCGAGGTGGACGAGCAGAAGCTCGTGCATGCGCTGATCGAGGTGCCGCGCCTGATGATCGAGGCGCTGGCGCTCGAGCCCGAGATCGAGCGCCTGGCGCGCGACCTCGCGAAGAGCCGGGACGTGCTCTATCTCGGCCGCGGCACCAGCTTTCCGCTGGCGCTCGAAGGCGCGCTCAAGCTCAAGGAGATCTCCTACATCCATGCCGAGGGCTATGCGGGCGGCGAGCTCAAGCACGGCCCGATCGCGCTCATCGACGAGACCATGCCGGTCATCGTCATCGCGCCCTACGACCGGGTGTTCGAAAAGACGGTGTCCAACATGCAGGAGGTTGCGGCACGCGGCGGCCGCATCATCCTGGTCACCGATCCCAAGGGCGCCCGCGCCGCCACCGTGGACTCGCTGGTCACGCTGACCCTGCCGGAGATGCCGGCCTCGGTCACGCCGCTGGTCTATGCCATCCCGGTGCAGCTGATCGCCTACCATACAGCGGTCATCATGGGCACCGATGTCGATCAGCCGCGCAACCTGGCGAAGTCGGTGACCGTGGAATAGACATTCTCGGGTTTTCCAAGAGGACATGCGACAAGTGTCGCGACGCGGCTCGATGCCGCAACGGGGCGGAATGAGGCCGTCGAGCCGCCCATTGCCCGGATGCCGGTCGATTCCGCTATAATGGGCGGGAACAGCGATCCGGGATGGCGGCATGTCGATCTCCGAGCTTCCAAGTACGCCCGATGCGGGCGGGTCCACGGACGGCCACCATCACCCCGGCGTCGGTGGCCGCCTGCGGAATTATTTTCTCACCGGGCTGATCGTCGCCGGCCCGGTGGCCATCACGACCTGGCTCATCTGGTCGTTCGTGAACTGGGTCGACGACCTAGTGCGTCCGCTCTTTCCGGTGGCGTTCCGCCCGGAGACCTATCTGCCGATCAAGATCCCGGGGTTCGGCCTGATCATCGTGTTCATCGGCCTGACGACGCTGGGGTTCCTCACCGCCAACCTGGTCGGCCGCAAGCTCGTCGAGTTCGGCGAGAACATTTTGGGACGCATGCCGATCGTGCGGCCGCTCTACAAGGGGCTCAAGCAGGTCTTCGAAACCCTGTTCTCCAAGTCCGGCACCACGTTTCGCACCGTCGGCCTGGTGGAGTTTCCCACCCCCGGCATGTGGTCGCTGGTTTTTCTCTCCTCGGCGCCCGGCTCGGACATCACCGACCGCCTGCCCAGCCGGGAGGAGCACGTCTCGGTCTTTCTTCCCTGCACCCCCAACCCGACCACCGGATTCTTCTTCTATGTCGCCCGGAGCCAGATCATCGAGCTCGACATGCCGGTCGAAGCCGCCGCGAAGCTCATCATGAGCGCCGGCATGATCCAGCCGAACGGCGAAGGGCAGAAGCGCCTCGCGGCGCTCGCCGACACCGCGCGCGCCGTCAAGGCGAGCCGGACGACGGCCGCCGCCGCCAAGTAAGCGTCATCCCGCCCGCAGCAGCCTGATCGCCTCGTCGCGCTCGAACAGATAGAGCAGGTGGCGCAGCGCCTCGCCACGCGGCGTGGTCAGCGCCGGATCGCGCGACAGCAGGAGGGCCGCGTCCTTTCGGGCGATCTCCAGCAGCGGTCCGTGCACCTCGGGACGGGCGACGCGAAAGCCCGGCAGCCCGCTCTGGCGGGTGCCGAGCACGTCGCCCTCGCCGCGCAGCCGCAAATCCTCCTCGGCGATGCGAAAGCCGTCCTCGGTCTCGCGCATGATCGCGAGCCGCGCCTTGGCGGTGGCGCCGAGCGGCGCGCGGTAGAGCAAGAGGCAGGTCGAGCGTTCGCTGCCGCGTCCGATCCGCCCGCGCAGCTGGTGCAGCTGCGCCAGCCCGAAACGCTCGGCGTGCTCGATCACCATGACGGTCGCCTCCGGCACGTCGACGCCCACCTCGATCACCGTGGTGGCGACCAGCAGGCGGCTCTCGCCCGCGGCGAACCGCGCCATGGCGGCGTCCTTCTCGCTGCCTTTTAGACGGCCATGCACGAGGTCGACGGCGCCGCCGAAGCGCTCCGCCAGCGCGGCAAAGCGGTCCTGCGCGGCGGCGAGGTCGGTGGCCTCCGATTCCTCGATCAGCGGGCATACCCAGTAGACCCGCTCGCCCTCGTCGAGCGCCCGGCCGACCGCGTCGGTGACCTCGGCGAGGCGGCCCAGCGGGATCGTCCGCGTGTCGATCGGCTTGCGGCCAGCCGGCTTTTCGCGGAGTTCGGAAATATCCATGTCGCCGAAATAGGTCAGCACCAGGGTGCGGGGGATCGGCGTCGCGGTCATCACCAGGACGTCGATGGCCTCGCCCTTGCGCGCCAGCGCCAGGCGCTGGTGCACGCCGAAGCGGTGCTGCTCGTCGACGACGGCGAGCGCGAGATCGCGAAAATTCACCTCGTCCTGGAACAGCGCATGGGTGCCGACCAAGAGGTCGAGATCGCCGGCTTCGAGCCGCGCCAGGACGTCGGAGCGCTCGCGGCCGCGCTCGCGGCCGGTGAGGATCGCGACCCGCATTCCGGCGGCCTCGGCGATCGGCGTGAATGTCTTGAGATGCTGCCGGGCAAGGATTTCGGTCGGCGCCATGAGCGCGGCCTGGCGCCCCGCCTCGACCACCGCGGCGGCGGCGATCAGCGCCACCACGGTTTTTCCCGAGCCGACATCGCCCTGCAGCAGCCGCAGCATGCGCTCGGATTTTCCGAGGTCGGCGACGATGTCGGCGACCGCGCGCTGCTGCGAGCCGGTGAGCGAATAGGGCAGGGCGCCGATCAGCTTTTCGCGTAGCTTGCTGTCTCCGGTGTTTTTTCGGCCGGCCTGGCGGCGGCTGTGGGCGCGCACCAGGCCGAGCGCCAGTTGGCCGGCGAGGAACTCGTCGAAGGCCAGACGCGCCCAGGCATCGCTTTCCGGGAGCGCGTCGGCCGGTTCCGCCGGCCGGTGCAGCCGGCGGAGCGCCTCGGCAAAGGGCGGCCAGTGCCGCTGCCGCAGCAGGGCGTCGTCCTGCCACTCGGGCAAGGCCGGGATCCTGTCGAGGGCGGCCTGCACGGCCTTGCGCACCGCGCCTGCCCCCAACCCTTCGGTCAGCGGGTAGACCGGGTCGACCAGCGGCAGTGCGGCGAGACCTGCCTCGTCGACCACCCGGTCGGGATGGACCATCTGCAGCATGCCGTCATAGAGCGCGGTGGTTCCCGAGACGTAGCGCAGCTCGCCGACCGGAAAGAGCCGTTTGAGGTAGTCGGCCTGCGCCTTGAAATACGCGATGGTGAGATCGCCGGTGTCGTCGGAGGCGTAGATCAGGTACGGCGCCCGCGACCGTCCGGGCGGCGGCGCCCGGTGCCGGTCGGCGGTGACCGCCACCGTCACCACGGTATCCGGGACGACGTCGCGGAGCTTTGGCCGCGAGCGCCGATCGATCGTTCCCGCCGGCAGGTGGCACAGGAGGTCGACGATCCGCGGCGTGTCGTCGCGGCCGAGCAGGCGGCGAAAAAGCTTTTCCTGCTTCGGTCCGATCCCCGTGAGCGTGGTGATCGCGGCGAACAGCGGGTTGAGCAGGGGTGGCCGCATCGAACAAATATCCGTGGCGCCGCTGACAGGGGAGGCACCCGGCTTTATATAAACCCCGCCCGGCCGCGTCCGGGCTTTTTGGCGTGGGAGAAATGCATGACCGGCACGACCTTATCGAGCAGCGGGCTCGACCCGCGCCGGCGCAAGCTCAAATTCCGCTGCTGGCACCGCGGAACCCGGGAGATGGACCTGATCATGGGCCGCTTCGCCGATGTCCGCATCGCCGAGCTCAGCGAGGCCGAGCTCGACGAGCTCGAGCGTCTGATGGACGTCGCCGATCCAGAACTGTTTGCCTGGGTCATCGGCGAGCGAAAAGTCCCGGCCGGTTTCGACAGCGACCTGCTGCGGCAGCTGCGCGCCTTCCATCTCGACGCGACCCGCGGCTGAGGCCGGCATGGCGCGATCTCCAGCCGAGCTCATGCAACCCGGACGCCCGCTGACGCTCGCCGGCGTCGCCGACGGCGCCGAGGGAATGGTCGCGGCCGATCTCGCCCGGGCGGTCGCCGGGCGGGCCAACCCTCCGGCGACCAGCCTCGTCGTGGTCTGCCGCGACGGGCCGCGGCTCGCCCAGCTCGCCCGCGCGCTCGCCTTCTTCGCCCCCGACGTGTCGGTGCTGGAATTCCCCGCCTGGGACTGCCAGCCCTACGACCGGGTCTCGCCCCATGCGGCGATCGTGGCGCAGCGCATGACGGCGCTGTCGCGGCTGGCGCGCGTCAAGGGCCGCGACCGGCCCTCGATCCTGCTGACCACCGTCAATGCCGTCCTCCAGCGCGTCCCGGCGCGCGACCTGGTCGCCGGGCAGTCGCTGTCGGCGGCGCCCGGCAACATCCTCGACATGGACGGCGTGGTGCGCTGGCTCGAGCTCAACGGCTATATCCGGGCCTCCACCGTGCGCGATGCCGGCGAATATGCGGTGCGCGGCGGCATCATCGACCTCTATCCCCCGGGGGTGGATCTTCCGGTGCGCCTCGACTTTTTCGGCGACCAGCTCGAGTTGATCCGCAGCTTCGATCCGGAAACCCAGCGCACCGCCCTGCAGCTGCGCGCGCTCGACCTGGTGCCGGTGGCGGAGTTCCAGCTGACCACGGAGACCATCCGCCGGTTCCGCACCGGCTATGTGCGTGAGTTCGGCGCCGCGACCGGCGACGACGTGCTCTACCACGCGGTCAGCGAGGGCAGGCGGCATCCCGGCATGGAGCACTGGCTGCCGCTTTTCCACGACCGGCTCGACACGATCTTCGACTACGTGGCCGGCTCGCCCATCGCGGTCGAGCCGCTGGTCGAGGACGCCGCCCGCGAACGCCTGGCGCAGATCGCCGACTATTTTTCCGCGCGCCGCGAGGCACTCGACGCCGGCGAGCCCGGCGTCCCCTACAAGCCGCTGGCGGCCGACCGGCTCTATCTCGGCGAGACCGAATGGCAGGCCTGCCTCGAGCAGCGGCCGCTCGCCCGCCTCACCCCGTTCGCGCTTCCCGAAGGGACCGCCGGGCCCATTGTCGACATCGCGGCGCGGCAGGGCCGCAATTTTTCCGCCGAGCGCGCCGAGCCGCAGGGCAACGTGTTCGATGCGCTGACAGCCCATGTCCAGGCGCTGCAGGCGGCCGGCAAGCGGGTCGTCGTGGCGCTGTGGAGCGAAGGCTCGCGCGAGCGCATGAGCCATGTGCTGGCCGACCACGGGCTGTCGAATCTTTCCACCGTGGCGTCCTGGCCCCAGGCATCGGCGCTGCCGAAGCCCCAGATCGCGCTCGTCGTCCTCGGACTCGAGCAGGGTTTCGAGACCGAATCCCTCGCGATCATCGGCGAGCAGGACATCCTTGGCGACCGCCTGGTGCGCCCGCGGCGTGCCGTGCGCCGGCCCGAGGACTTCATCGCCGAGGTGACGAGCCTTGCGGCCGGCGACCTCGTGGTGCATGTCGACCACGGCATCGGCCGCTTCCACGGGCTTGCCACCATCGAGGCGGCCGGTGCGCCGCACGACTGCGTGGAGATCCGCTATGCCGGCGGCGATAAGCTTTTCCTCCCCGTCGAGAACATCGAGCTCCTGTCGCGCTACGGCTCCGAGGAGGCGAGCGTCGAGCTCGACCGGCTCGGCGGCGGCGGCTGGCAGGCCAGAAAGGCCCGGCTCAAGCAGCGCATCCGCGAAATCGCCGGCGAGCTGATCAAGGTGGCGGCGGCGCGCCAGCTCCACGAGGCACCAAGGCTCGCCGTCGGCCACGGCCTCTACGACGAGTTTTCCGCCGGTTTCCCCTACGAGGAGACCGAGGACCAGCAGGCGGCGATCGACCGGGTGCTCGACGACCTCGGCGCCGGCCGCCCGATGGACCGGCTGGTCTGCGGCGACGTCGGCTTCGGCAAGACCGAGGTGGCGCTGCGCGCCGCTTTCGTCTCGGTGATGAACGGCAAGCAGGTCGCCGTCATCGTGCCGACCACGCTGCTGGCCCGCCAGCACACGAAGACGTTCCAGGACCGCTTTCGCGGCTTCCCTGTGCATATCGGCCAGGCCTCGCGCCTCGTCTCGTCGGCGGAGCTCGCGCGCGTGAAGCAGGGGCTCGCCTCGGGAGGCATCGACATCGCCATCGGCACCCACGCGCTGCTCGGAAAAGCCATCAAGTTCAAGGATCTCGGCCTCGTGGTGGTCGACGAGGAGCAGCATTTCGGCGTCGCCCACAAGGAGAAGCTCAAGCAGCTGCGCGCCGAGGTGCATGTGCTGACCCTGACCGCGACGCCGATCCCCCGCACCCTGCAGCTGGCGCTCACCGGCGTGCGCGAGCTCTCCATCATCGCGTCCCCGCCGGTCGATCGCTTGAGCGTGCGCACCTTCGTGTCGCCGTTCGATCCCCTGATCGTGCGCGAGGCGCTGTTGCGCGAGCGCTATCGCGGCGGCCAGGCCTTTTACGTCTGTCCGCGCATCGAGGACCTCGCCGGCGCCAAGGATTTTCTGGACAAGAACGTGCCGGAGGCGCGCGTGGCCGTCGCCCACGGCCAGATGCCGTCGAGCGTGCTCGAGGACATCATGTCGGCGTTCTACGACGGCAAGTACGACGTGCTGCTGTCGACCACGATCATCGAGTCGGGCCTCGACATCCCGACCGCCAACACGCTCATCGTGCACCGCGCCGACATGTTCGGGCTCTCCCAGCTCTACCAGCTGCGCGGCCGGGTCGGCCGCTCGAAGACCCGCGCCTATGCGCTGTTCACCCTGCCGGCGGAACGCAAGATCACCGCGCAGGCGGAGCGCCGGCTCAAGGTGCTGCAGTCCCTCGACACCCTCGGCGCCGGTTTTCAGCTCGCCTCCCACGATCTCGACATCCGCGGCGCCGGCAACCTGCTCGGCGAGGAGCAGTCCGGCCACATCAAGGAGGTCGGCTTCGAGCTCTATCAGCAGATGCTCGAGGAGGCGATCATCAGCCTCAAGGCCGGCATCGCCGCCCCGGTGGCCGACCGCTGGTCGCCGCAAATCACCATCGGCACCCCGGTGTTCATCCCCGAGGACTATGTCGGCGACCTGACGCTCAGGCTCTCGCTCTACCGCCGGCTCGCCGAGATCGAGGACGAGCGCGAGATCGACGCTTTCGGCGCCGAGCTGGTCGACCGCTTCGGCCCGCTGCCGGCCGAGGTGGTGCATCTTCTGAAGATCGTCGCCATCAAGTCGCTGTGCCGCCGCGCCAATGTGGAGAAGATCGAGGCCGGCCCCAAGGGCGCGGTGCTGGCGCTGCGCGACAACACCTTTGCCAATCCGGAAGCTTTGGTGCGCTTCATCCGCGAGCAGGGCAGCGGCGCCCGGGTGCGCCCGGACCAGAAGGTCGTGTTCTTCGCCGACTGGGAGCGGCCCGACCAGCGGCTCAAGGGAACCACCGCGATCCTGCGCAACCTGGTGCGCATCGCCGACCAGGCCAAGGCGGCGTGAGCCGGGAGGCGGCGCGGGCATTGATCCGTTGTTTTTTCGTTGTTGTCTGGGCTCATCGTTGTTCCGCGTCATGTCCTGTGGAGCGGTGGCAGATCGCCGGGCCATGACGGCCAGAGACTTCGCCGATCCGCAGGGCCGGCGGACACGAAGAGATGACTGAGCATCCCGATCGGATGCGGCGTCCCTGGGGGTGGCCTCCGGGCTTGTATTTGGCTTGTATTTTCCGGTGTGGCGAGCGGCGGAAACTGCCAAGGGTGGGGCGCAGGGCTGGGGATCAGGCGTCCCGCGTCGGGAGGGGGAGGCCACGGCCCGGCTTGTTCCGGTCTTGTATTTGTCGGCGGCGGGCCGTCGCGGCGAGGCTGCGGCGGTTGTTTTTCGCTGGTATTTGGCGCCTCGGGTGGATGGCGGGCGGCGAGACCGTCGGCGAAAGCATCCTGGTGCGCGGGGCGGCCGGGTTGTTCTGCGCTTGTATTTGTGGCGGCTGCGGCGACCCCGGCAGGGCGAGCCTCCACTGGCTGTCCGGCTTGTTTCCCGCTTGTACTTTCCGCGGCGGCGAGGCGCGCCGTCAGGTCCTGCACCTGGCTTTCCATCTGTTCAAGCTTGTTCTCCGCCTGGGCGAGGCGGAGAAATTTCGCGGTCCAGTCCACCACGCGGAGCAGGGCGAGCGCCTCGTTGGGGCTGATCTCGCCGGTGCCGATCCCGGAGCAGATCCGGTTCGCCGCGACCACCAGGTCGGCGGCCTTCTCGATCGGCGGCAGCGGGAAGGGCACCGGTCGGTCGCGGCCGCGCGGGTAGATGCGCTCGAGGCAGAGCCTGAGGGCCGTCGGGTCGCCGCGCAGCGCCAGCTCGATCGCCCGCTGGGTGATCCCCTCGGCGTCGCCCTCGAGCAGCCCCTCGATGATCAGCGCTTTGCGGTTGCGCGAGCCGATCGGTCGGCCTGCCGGATTGCCGCTCTCTCCCTTGACGAATGTCATGTGTGACCCTCCTGGATGTCAACCCTGATACGAGTACACTGAAATATACTTAGTGTCAAGAGCGCCCCTGCCAGATGGAGGCGACCCCGCGGATTGTCGCGATAGGCCGCGGCGCGATAGAGCTAGGGGTTCTCGTCGTGGGCTATCGGGACTATCGTTCCGATAGCCCATAAATTCCGAGGTTGGCGCACCGTCGCTAAGGGAGGCTCGAAATCATGACCTTGGTACTGCAGCCTTTGCATCCGGTGTTCGTCGCCGAGGCGACCGGGCTTGATCTGACGAAACCCATCTCGCGGGCAGACGCCTGCGCGATCAATACGGCGATGAACCAGTACGGCGTCCTGGTTTGGCGCGGCCAGCCACTGACTGCGCAACAGCAGATCCAGTTCGCGACCGCGTTCGGTCCCCTCGACATCGGCTTGAAGCGCGTCTTCAAGCGACCCGAGCGGCTGGAGGACGAGCGACTGATCGACATTTCCAACGTCGCGCTCGACGGGACCGTTCAACGCCGCGACTCGCCGAAGAATTTGTCCAATTTCGCCAATCAGCTTTGGCACAGCGACAGCTCGTTCATGAGCCCGCGCGCGGCATATTCGATGCTGCACGCAGTGGCGATACCGAGTTGGGGCGGCGACACCGAGTTCGCCGATTTGCGCGCCGCATATGATACGCTGGACTCCCGGATGCGGACGACCCTCGCGGATCTTCGCGCCGAGCATTATGCGCTGCACACGCGCATTCTGCTGGGCGATGACGCGTACACCGATGAGCAGAAAGAGCTGATGCCTCCGGCAGTATGGCCCGTCGTCGATACCCATCCCGGGTCGGGTCGCAAGGTCCTGTTCGTCGGTGTGCACGCACGCCAGATCATTGACATGAGCACCGCTGAGTCCCGGTTGCTGCTGTCCGACCTGCTTGAGCATGCGACTCAGCGCGAGCGCGTATACGTGCACAAGTGGCAGGTCGGAGATCTCGTCATGTGGGATAATCGTGCCACGATCCATCGCGGGCGTCGCTTCGACCTCAGCGAACGTCGGGAATTGCGCCGAACCACGGTAAATGACACGCCAGAAGCGATGCTCGCTAGCGCATAGATCCCCCAGCGCACGGATGCCCACGATCAACACGGAGGAGGAGAGAGCATTGGAGGCTCCCTCCCCATCGCGTTTTCCGTCAGCGCAGCCGGGGTGGCGGCGCGGCTGGCTCCGCCGCGGCCGCGCCAAGCCGGACCAGCGCCTCGCGCGCCTGGCGTCGGGGTCGCGGTCCTGCGCCGCGACGGCACGGTACAGGTCGAACGCCTGAGCCGTGTTGCGCTCCGTGCCTTCACCCTTCTCGATCGCCTCGGCCAGATGGAGGCGACCCCGCGGATTGCCGCGATAGGCCGAGGCGCGATAGAGCTTCACCGCCTCGTCGCGGTCGACGGCGAGCCCGCCGCGGCCCTGCCAGACCATGCGCCGAGATTGTCGAGCGCATGGTCATGGAGCAGATCGGCGGTCGCGCGAAACCACTTGACTGCCTCGGCGCCGTTCCGCGGCTGTCCGATCCCGTCGCGGGCCCACGTTCCCATCGCGTTCATCGCGGGCGGGTCGCCGGCAGCGGCGATCCGTACGGGAAACCGGACGCCAAGGTCGCCAAGAACATCAAGCAGGCCCGCGCCATGCGCGGTCTTCACCCTGCCGACCCCCGCAAGCTTGAAGTGACTAAATCGAGGCAGGTGGTCTCTTGTCCTACGGCATCAATTCGACGGACCAGTATCCCCGAGCAGCAATGTACGTCGACCGCATCCTCAGAGGGGAAAGGCCATCCTCACAGAACCTGACTCATGCACTGCAGCAAACCGTGCCCTATTCGATGACCTCGTCGGCGCGCGCGAGCATTGTTGATGGAATTTCGAGGCCGAGCATCTTGGCCGCCTTGAGATTAATCACCAGATCGAATTTGGTGGGTTGTTCGACGGCCAATTCGCCCGGATTGGCTCCTTTAAGAATCTTGTCGACGTATATTGCGAGCCGCTGGAATACAGCTTTGAGGTTTGGTCCGTAAGTCAGCGTGCCGCCCGATTTTGCGAATTCGGACCATCCAGAAATGACGGGGATACGCTGCACTGCTGCAAATTCTATGATTTTCCTGCGATGCAGCATGACCAGTCCATCCGGCAGGACGATCATTGCTTCGGCGCGCGATTCACGTATGCGCTCTAACGCCGGCTCGATTTCAGCGACCGACCGCATTTGAGCATAGGAAAGCTCGATACCGAGCCTCTCGGCGCCCTTCTCGGATTCTTTCAGCTCGCTGGGTTCCCCCGGATGCAATGGATTGGACAATATCGCCAAGCGCTTGACGTGCGGAAACGCCTCTCGCAATAGTTCGACCCGCTTCGCATTCAGCTCGTAGGACATGAATGTTGCGCCGGTGAAATTTCCGCCTGGCCGGCTGAAGCTATTCACTAGCCCAGCCTCCACCGGATCGCCGCTATAACCGAACACCACGGGAGTCGACTCGATTACGCGGCGCACTAGGGGCACAATCGCTCCCTGGGCCACAATAACCTGTACATTGAGGGCCAGCAGTTCGCGCACGAGTTCTGGCACGCGATCACCGATGTCGGCCGGCCAACGCGGCTCGATAATGACGGATCGACCCTCGACATAGCCTAACTGCCGCAGTCCCTGCCTAACGGCTTCAAAGAACTCCGATCCTTGGGGCGTGCCGATGGCAATCCATCCGATGCGCGGCACTCTTGCCGCCTGCTGCGCGCGTGCCGCGAGCGGCCACGATGCCGCGGCGCCGCCGAGCAGCGTGATGAACTCGCGTCGTCTCATGCGCTCCCCTCCAGTCCGAGGATCACACCCTACCACATCGTGGCAGGAGTGCCGCGTTATGCCGCGCAGCAAGATTGGCCGCCGATGGCAGAGATGGGTCAAGAGCGGGACCGCCGGCCACGTCGACGGTCTGCCTCGCACGGGGCCGGTGTACCCCAGTGACCGGACCCGTGCCGGGCCCACCGGGTGGGGTCGGCCTTGTGCCACTTTCGGACTCATGCACAGCAGCAAACCACGCACGTCATTCGATCACGTCGTCAGCGCGAGCAAGCAATATGGGTGGCACGGTGAGGCCGAGCACCTTGGCAGTGGTGAGGTTGAAGATGAGGTCGAACTTGGTCGGCTGCTCGACCGGCAGGTCTGTGGGCTTGGTCCCGCGCAAAATCTTGTCCACGTAATCGGCCGCGCGCCGGAACAGGTCGGGAAAGCTCGGTCCATAGGACATCAGAGCGCCGGCCTCGACGTACTCGCGAATCCCGCCCAAGGTCGGTAACCGCGCGCCCAGCGCGAGCGTGCTGATGCGAACCCGATTGGTGTTCATCAATGGATCAGTCTGGATATAGATCGCGTCGGCACGGTCTTTGAGTTCCTCGATCGCGGGCGTGATGTCCTCGGAGCGCCAGATTTCGGAATTCACCAGCACGAGGCCAAGGATTTTGGCGGCCTCCCGAACCTGCCCCATCTCCGATGCGGTCACCGCATTGCCGGCATTGTGCAGAATGGCCAAGCGTCGAAGGCCGGGCACCACCTCGCGTAGGATTTCAACGCGCTTGCCGCCGAGATCGGCCGCGAGCTGCGAAAAGCCGGTGGCGTTGCCGCCCGGCCGCGATAGGCTCTTCACCAGCCCACCACCGACAGGGTCGTTGGCGATCGTGAAGACGATCGGGATGGTCGACGTCGCCTGCTTCAACGGCGGGACGCCGGTGCCGGTGGTCACGATGACGCTGGCGTTGAGGCGGACCAACTCGGCCGCAAGCTCCGACAGACGGTCCGCGCGTCCGTCCGCCCAGCGGTACTCGATTGCGATGGTGCGTCCCTCGATCCAGCCAAGCTCACGCAGCCGCTGCGCGAAGGTGGCGGTCCAGGCGCCCATAACGGACGCCGATGCTGGCCCGAGAAAGCCGATGATCGGCGGCTTCTGCTGCGCGCGCGCCGCGAACGGCAAAGTCGCCACGGAACCGCCGATAAACTTAATGAATCTCCGCCGCCCCTTGTCCAACATCGGGTCCTCTCCCGCGTTTGGCGCCGTTAGTCGGATTATGGCAGGACCATCTTATCGCAGAGCGGCCGACAAGTCCCTTGGCAGACCTGAATTGTTTTGAATCGGACCGAGGTCCGGTGTGGGTCAAGAGCGGGAGCGCCGGCCGCGTCGACGGCCTGCCTCGGACGAGGCCGGTGTACCCCAGTGACCGGACCCGTGTCGGGCCAACGGGGCGGGGTCGGCCTTGTGCCAAAGCACTAAATCGCTGCGCGATAGCCCGCTGAGGCGAGGGCTTATCTGCGGGCGCGGTGACCAGGATAGAGATCGTCGATAGCGGGCGGGGTGGCCTGTCTGGAAGATCGAGAAAAGGCCTCGGAATTTCAACGCAAGCATTCTTGTGGCGCGCCCCTGGTTTGGTCTTTCGAGCCGCGCACCGGGCAATTGTTGCCGCACCGACCCGATAGCGCCCGGCAGAAGTCGGTCACCGTCATGCTTAACAAAACATAACGCTTTGACTGATCAGCGATAATTCTTGGCACGCTGTTTGCTGCCATCTACTCGGTACAGAGCGGACGTTCCACGCACGCCCATTCGTCAACCTAGTTCCGTAAGAGGGTATCCGTGAAAAGCCTCATCAAGCGCTTCGCGAGTGATCAATCCGGCGCAACAGCCATCGAATATGGGATGCTCGCCGCAACTACCCGGTCGGCAGGTCAAAATAGTATTTTCATCCCAACATCGAAGGCGGCGTTGATTGCGGAACATCGAAAAGAACCGCGCACACGAACCCTCAAGGGAGCGACAATCACCTTCCGTGGCCGAACATCAGTGATTGACTGCACGGTTCGAAATCTGTCTCCGAATGGCGCGTGCCTGGAAGTGGTTAGCCAAAATGGTATTCCCGATTCATTTGAGCTCCTGATCGACACCGACAAGTCCGTTCACTCGTGCTGCGTGGCTTGGCGCAAGGCGAGTCGGATCGGAGTTGAATTCCAAAAAAGGAAACAGGAGGCCATGTGAATGCACCGGGAGCTGCCTATCGCAGCATCGCTGGGACCAGCGATATGGGGGTCAATGGTCATTTTGCGCTGCAGAAATTTTCAGCCATGCACGGCAGCAACGGGGCACGGGCGGCTGTCGCCGTGATGCTCGGTCTTGAGCGTCACAGTGGCATTTGATTTGCACCAAGCTGCCTGACGCAGGTTGCAGTCCACCGCCTTTCGCGTGATTTCGCCAATTTACGGCCTCATTTCAGTCGCTGTTTACGGACGCGAAAGCGTAAGTTCGGCGGGGTGCTGAGCCCAACAGGGGGAACGCTCATGACCACCATTGCCCTGGTTGACGACGACCGCAATATCCTGACTTCGGTGTCGATTGCCCTCGAGGTCGAAGGCTATCGAGTCATGACCTATTCCGATGGGGCTTCAGCCCTGGAGGGGTTCAAGACCAGCCCGGCAGCCCTTGCCATTGTTGATATTAAGATGCCGCGCATGGACGGCATGGAAATGCTGCGGCGGCTACGGCAGAAATCGAATGTGCCGGTGATTTTCTTGACGTCCAAGGATGATGAGTTCGACGAGCTGTTCGGGCTCAAGCTGGGCGCCGATGACTTTATCCGAAAGCCGTTTTCGCAGCGCGTGCTGGTCGAGCGTGTGAAAATGCTGTTGCGCCGCGCATCGTCAAGCACCGGCAAAAGCGTCGGCGCGGCACAAAAGTCAATCAACACGGGAGACCTGCAGATCGAGCCTGATCGTCATGCCTGCATTTGGAAGGGGATGCCGGTCACGCTCACCGTCACTGAGTTCTCGCTTATCCAAGCACTGGCGAGCCGACCGGGTGTTGTAAAAAGCCGTAGCGCGCTCATGGACGCGGCATATGCGGACAACGTCTTCGTGGACGACCGGACTATCGATAGCCATGTCAAGCGCGTTCGCAAGAAGTTCAAGGCGGTGGACGACGATTTCAATATGATCGATACGCTCTACGGCGTGGGCTACCGATTCAAAGAGGTCTGACGCGACCGCGAACAGGCGCTAAAGCGGCACCCACCGCTGCGCATCTCGGCACTTGGCCCGGAGGGTGGAAAGTCCGGATCGGGTCACTAGCGCGAGCGCCGGCCGCGTCGACCGCCTGCCTCGCACGGGGCCGGTGTACCCCAGTGACCGGACCCGTGTCGGGCCAACCGGGTGGGGTCGGCCTTTTGCCAAGAGCCGCCATCAGCTTATTCGATCACCTCGTCGGCGCGCGAGAGCAGAGTCTGCGGCACGTCGAGACCGAGCGCCTTTGCAGTCTTGAGGTTGATCACCAACTCGTACTTCGTCGGCGCCTGCACCGGCAGGTCAGTCGGCTTCTCGCCCTTGAGGATGCGATCGACGTAGGTCGCCGCACGCCGATAGTTATCAGCGATGTCATTGCCATAGGAGAGCAGGCCCCCGAGGTCGCTGAAAAAACGGTAAGGATAGACGGCAGGCAAACGGTAGCCAATGGCCAGCGAGGTGATCTCCGCGCGATAGGCGAGCGGAAAGGGGCCTGGCATGATGACAAGACCGCCATTCGGCTCGCGGGCGTGCACGGCAACGACCGATTTAAGCTTGGAACTGTCGCGGACAGGGGCTGCGATCGCTTCCACTGACAAGGACACAGCGGCGGCCTTGAAGTGGTTCAGGAAATATTCGTACGGTGCCGTTGCCGGATTGAACAGGAACGCGACCCGGGTGATGTGCGGCGCAATCTCCTTGAGCAGTTCCAGCCACTTGCCACCGAGCGAGCCCTCGAGAGTGGCGAACCCGGTGACATTGCCGCCTGGCCGCGCATAGCTCGCAACAAAACCGCTGCCAACGGGATCGGCAACGGTCGCGAAAATGATCGGAATGGTACGCGTCTGTTGCAGCAGCGCTCCTGTGGTTGGTGTGTTGGCCGAAAGAATGCAATCGGGCTGCAGCGCGACGAGTTCCGCCGCCGATCGTTGCATCGTCTCCAAGTTGGTCGCCGGCCATCGATAGTCAATCCGGATGTTACCGCCCTCGGTCCATCCGAGCGTCTGAAGCCCCTCGCGGAATGCGGCGGCGTAGGCCCTTCCTTCCGCGTCGCCCGCAGCATACGACATCAGCGCACCGATCCGCCGCGTCCGGGAACAACCTGGCGGAACGTGGTCTCGAGGGGGGAATCGTCTCCCTTTCGGAGATCAGGAAACCGTATGCGGCGATGCACATAGTGGCGTGATGGTGAAAGCCGAGCCATCCCCGTCCTTCGAAATGCCCGAGGCCGACCTCCTGCTTGAGCTCCAGATAGTCGCGCTCGACGCGCCAGCGCAGCTTGGCGGCGTCGACCAGATCGCGGAGCGAGATACTGCTCGGTAAGGTCGAAAGCCAATATTTGGTGGGCTCTTTCTCGCCCTCGGGCCACTCGATCAGCAGCCACTCCCTCGCCGGCACCTCGGAACGCTCGCGGATCGACGCAACGTGAACATGCACACGGGCAAACCGTGAGGACAGCCGTTCATTCGTGCCTTCACGCCACTCGATCGTGCGCCACGCTTTTGCCGGCAGCCTGAGCGCGACTTCCTTCGCCGAGATCGCCGCGGGTGCGCGACGGTGCCCCTTCTTCGGCGCGCCGCCGGGTCGCTTGCCCGGCGGACACACCAAGGTCTGCGGCTGAATGCCGGCAGCATAGACCTTCCCCAACTCTGTGATGCCGGCACGCAGCTTGGAGTCATGGCCATAGCCGGCATCCACCAGCACCATCTCGCCAGGAAGGCCCACTTCACACGCCCAGCGGATGTGCTCAAGCGCGATCTCCGGCTTGGTCTTGAAGTCGATGTGCTCAGGCACGCCCACCTTGGATCGGCGTGCCGCGTCCTCCGCCCAGTCTTTCGTCAAATACAGCCGATAGGCCACCGGCAAGCTTGCCGCGTCATTGGCGATCGACAGCGAGACGGCGACTTGGCAGTTCGCCTGTTTGCCAAGCTGCCCGCAGTACTGGTGCGCCACCCCAACCGAATGCCGTCCCTTCTTGGGGAAGCTCGTATCGTCGATGATCCAGGCCCTGATCGATCCATGACGCTCAATCCGCGGCAATACCATCTCGCGAACTTTGGCCAAGACCTCCCCGTCGGACCAACCGCCTTGCCCGACAAAATGCAGCAACGACTGATGCTGCGCCGCTGTTCGCCCCGGCGCCGTGATCGCCGCCATCGGTTCAACACTCTTGCGTGCGACCGGCATCACCAAGCCCGTGCAATAGTCGCGCAACGGGCCAGCACGATCCGCGTGCCCAATCACGCTCACAAGACCCTCGACGTACTGCCGAAACCGCGATTCAATACCCTTCGCTCTCCGGAGAACCATCCCAACCCCCTGGATCTCAATGGGAATCCTCTCCACTACGTGATTCTCAAATCCCCCACCCTGCGACTTTCTGACTCAGTGGTGCTAAAGTCGGCCATGCGCGCGCAGCACCTGCTGACACGCCTTGCTGATGGTAGCGGCATTCAGAACAAGGCACGCGGTCACACGCGCCTCGCTCTCGTGCATGACGGCGCGGCAATGCTTCGAGACGTCGTGCCTACACGTGCGCTGCTCCGCCGGAGTGCCGCTCTGCGCAAAGGCAGCGGTCGTCAGAATTAGAACATTGAAAATATGCCCGCATTTTTGCCTGCTCCCTACCTGATCAGAGGCTGTTGATTGGCGCTTGAGGATATATGAAAGCGTGGCGAATAGCGAGGCTTGGGCTTTCCTGGCCAAGGTAGCCGGATAGCTCTCTGGAAGTCCGGAATTGGGCCATGCGTCAACCGGCGAGGCGCAGCTGCTCTGCGTGAAGGTCCTCGAGTAGAGCATTTTCCGGCGAGGTGAATACCGGTTCGCCGACAAGAACATGCGCCGCTCAACGATTCCGAGCACATCCCATCACACCTGATCGGGATGTGCTCTAGTTGCATATCACCGGCGGCGTGCACCACCACGATAGTGGGCGACATGCGCACCCCGGCCACGTACTGCGGCTCCGCGGCGAACAACAGCGCCGCCTCTTACAACGGCTCCACCTCTTACCACCGCGCCGCCAGAATAACCTCCGCCACCATAGTAACCACCTCCGCCGCAATCTTGAAAGTTCGGGTCATAGTAGCCGCCGCCATAGTAACCGCCACCTACAACTGCGACCCTTCGAACGACCGCTCCACGAGCGCGAGATGAATATAGGCACGGCTGCTGTAGGGGCCCGACCGGGGATCCAGGCGGATAAGCTCGTCAAGGTCGGCGAGCTCCTGATGCAGCCGCGCCCGCATATGCGGCGTTGGCACGTCGCCCGGCTTGAGCTCCAGCGCTGGGTCATAGTGGGCATAAGGGGTCGGTACGAGCCTGCTGGCGAGCGCTCCTGAGCTCAGCACTATGCTGGAAGCGATCACCACCAGCACAAGTGAACGAATTTTTGCAGCTCTCATGGAAGCCTCCCGGTAACAGCGGTCTTTTCCGCTCAATTTCCTCGGACTCAGACCACATCGGCTTTGACGCGTTTTCCCGCCAAGGCCGTCAACCAGCAAAGAGCACGATGAACGAAGCGGTTCAGGAACGCTGCCTCGGCGGACTGAGACCCTGATCTGTCCCAGCGTGATTTCGATCACACAGGCTGCGAAATGCCATGCGGCTTCGACATTTGTGACAGCCGCCAGGAGAAGGAGATCAGAGCCCGAGGCAGGCAGGTCGGAGGAAAAGACGTCAAACCGGACGTGGTTCCCGGGTGTGCGAAGAGCGGCTGATCGCTCTTCTTTCCAGCCAACAGGCAAACACACAGGAGAGAACCATGCGTACGAAACTGATGACGACCGTCGCCGCCATCGCCCTGATCCTTCCCGCCCTCGTGGCGACCGACCAGGCGGAGGCGAGACGCGGTCAAGCTGCGGTCAGGCATGCAGCCCGACCCGCGGCGAGCGTCCGCCACGCTGCCCCGCGGCCGGCGTTCCGGCCCGCGGCCCGACCTGCAGCCCGGCCTGTCGCGGCCCGGCCTGTCGCCCGGCCCGTGGCCCAGCCTGTCGCGCGACCCATGGCCCGGCCCGTCGCCCACGCCGCCGTTCGGCCCGCGTTCCAGGGCGCCCGGCCGACGGTCCACGCGCAGGCGCCGGCGGTCCACCAGCACGCGCCGGCGGTCCACCCGGATAGGGTGGTGGTCCATAACCCGTCGGCTGCCGCACCGGTCCGGCCGCCGCTGACCGGGCACCTCAACACCGGCAGACCTGCCACGCCCGCCACCCATGTCGCCACCCATGTCGCCCATCCCGCCGCGCATCCCGCCAATGGCCACGGACCCGCGAACGTCCAGCATGCCAACCCGCAGGCGCTGATCGCGCACCACGCGGCGAGGCTCAACGCGGCGACCCATGCGCCGGTTTCGCCGGGCCACCAGCACGTGCCGACCATCCTCAACCGACCCAACCCGGCGACGCATGCTCCGACGGCAGGTTCGCCGGTCCATCAGCAAGTGCATGCCAGCCTCAATCACGTCAGGCAAAACATGGCTACGGCGCATCCGCCGCAGTCGGGTGCGCTGCCGGCGCATCCCACCAAGCTCACGCTGTCGCCCGGCAAGGTCACCGCCGCTCACGCCCCAGGCGCTCACGCAGCTCTTGCCGAGCACAAGAACGCGACCGACACCAAGACGACGACCAAGGCGGACGGCAAGGTAACTACCAAAGAGTCGACGGTCACATTGCCGAACGGCAGCAAGGTAACCACCAAGGAGACGACAACCACGAAGCCGAACGGCACCAAGGTGACCGACAAGGACAGGATAGTTACCAAGACGACGACCAATCCGGACGGCACCAAGTCGACTACTCAGAGGGAGACCGACACCAAGACGACCACAAGGCCGAACGGCACCACGGTAACCGACAAGGACAGGACAACGACCAAGACGACGACCAATCCGGACGGCACCAAGGTAACTACCAAGAAGGAGACCGACACCAAGACGACCACAAGGCCGGACGGCACCAAGGTAACCGACAAGGACAAGACGACGACCAAGACGACGACCAATCCGGACGGCACCAAGGCAACTACGAGGGAGACCGACACCAAGACGACCACACGGCCGGACGGCACCAAGGTGACCGACAAGGACAAGACAACGACCAAGACGACGACCAATCCGGACGGCACCAAGGCAACTACTCAGAGGGAGACCGACACCAAGACGACCACACGGCCGGACGGCACCAAGGTGACCGACAAGGACAAGACAACGACCAAGACGACGACCAATCCGGACGGCACCAAGGTGACTACCAAGACGGAGACCGACACCAAGACGACCACGAAGCCGGACGGCACCAAGGTAACCGACAAGGACAAGATAGTTACCAAGACGACGACCAATCCGGACGGCAGCAAGGTAACTACCAAGACGGAGACCGACACCAAGACGACGACTGGCCCCAAGAAGGCCGATCCGAAGACCCCCGACCCCAAGAAGGCCGATCCGAAGACGCCGGATCCCAAGGCGGACCCCAAGTCTGCTGACCCGGGCGCTCCCAAGGGTCCTGGTAACCCCGGCGGACCTGGCGGCTCCGACCCCGGTGGCACCACTGGTGCAGGGCCCGCGGGCGGGTCCGGCTCTGGTTCCGGCAGCGGGTCCGGCTCTGGTTCCGGCAGTGCCAGCCCCGGGTCGCCTTCGGCTCCGGCTCCGGCCGCAGCGCCGGCTCCGGCTCCGGCCGCACCAGACCAGAGCGCTCAGGCTCCGGTGGCGCCTGCGCCTGCTCCGGCTCCGGTCGCACCGGACCAGAGCGCCCAGGCTCCGGTGGCGCCTGTTCCGGCTCCGGCCCCCGACCAGGCTGCGGCTCCGCAACCTCCGGCGCCGGCTCAGGCGGCGGCTCCGACCTGCCTGAGCAAGGAGTACCTGCAGCAGGGCGTCGTGTTGTTCAAGGACGCCTGCACGCAGGAATGGGCGATGAGCACCACCACGGTCGCCACCATGGCGCCCGCCGACAGCGCCTGCCTGGTGAAGTTGAATCTCCAGGACGGCGCGGTGCTGTTCCAGGATCGGTGCACCAGCGAGTGGGCGCAGAACCCGCCCCCGGCCCAGCAGGCCCAGGCCCCGGCGCCTCAGGCCCAGTAGGCCCGCCACCATCGACGACGACGGAAACCCCGGCTCCGGCCGGGGTTTCTGCTTTTTGCCCATCGCTCCCCGCCCGCCGGCGCAGGGCGATCGCACATGGGTTGCTCCACCTTGGCCCTGCGACGACTGCACGTCTTAATGAACGCAACTACGTGGTCCAATTCCAGGATCGAAGCAGGCCGCTCCTGCGAACCGCTGCGCTCACGGGGAGCACGATTCCCCAACTTGTCGCCGAGATCATCACCGGAACGGCGGTGGACCATCGAGACGTACAAGAGTCCAACAAGCGGATTGAGCACCAGGAGCGCGGCCGTCGCCGCGCCGACCATGAGAACTGAGAGCAGCATCCAATAAAGATCGGTTGGCCACGCGCTGATGCCACGAAGCCAGCCGCCAAGTTCCGTCCGCATTGAAGGGGCACTCAAACTCAGAGAGGCGCCCGAAGATCTCACCTGATTTGTCCCAACGTGATCTCGATGACACAAGCTGCGAAAGCGACGCGGCTTCGACATTCGTGACAGGCGCCAAGAGGAGGCGGTCCGAGGCCGAGGCAGGCGGGTCGGGGGAAAAGACGTCAAACCGGATGTGGTTCCCAGGTGTGCGAAGAGCGGCTGATCGCTCTTCATTCCAGCCAACAGGCAAACACACAGGAGAGAACCATGCGTACGAAACTGATGACGACCGTCGCCGCCATAGCCCTGATCCTTCCCGCCCTCGTGGCGACCGATCAGGCGGAGGCAAGACGCGGTCAAGCTGCGGTCAGGCATGCGGCCCGGCCCGCGGCGAGCGTCCGCCACGCTGCCCCGCGGCCGGCCTTCCGGCCCGCGGCCCGTCCCGTGGCCCGGCCTGTCGCCCGACCCATGGCCCGGCCGGTCGCCCACGCCGCCGTTCGGCCCGCGTTCCAGGGTGCTCGGCCCGCGGTCCACGCGCAGGCGCCGGCAGTCCACCAGCACGCGCCGGCGGTCCACCAGCATGCGCCGGCAGTCCACCCGCACGTGGTGGCCCATGCGCCCTCGGCGACCACGCCGGTCCGGCCGCCGCTGGCCGGGCACCTCAACACCGGCAGACCTGCTGTGCCCGCCGCCCATCCCGGCAATGGCCACGGACCTGCGAGCGTCCAGCACGCCAACCCGCAGGCGCTGATCGCGCACCACGCGGCGAGGCTCAACGCAGCAACCCATGCGCCGGTTTCGCCGGCCCACGGGCAACCGCCGGCCAACCTCAGCCGGCCCAACCCGCCGACGGCGCATCCGCCGCGGTCGGGTGCGCTGCCGGCGCATCCCACCAAGCTCGCGCTGTCGCCCGGCAGGGTCGACACCGCTCACGCGCCCGGCGCTCACGCAACGCATGCCGAGCTCAAGAAGGCGATTATCGCCGGAGATACCCCGCCCAAGACTGACAAGGGAACTACCAAGACGACGACAACCACAACCACAAAGCCGGACGGCACCAAGGTAACTACCAAGGAGACGACAACCACAAAGCCGAACGGCACCAAGGTAACCGATAAGGACACGACAACTAGCAAGACGACGACCAATCCGGACGGCAAAAAGGTAACTACCAAGAAGGAGACCGACATCAAGACGACCACAAGGCCGGACGGCACCAAGGTGACCGACAAGGACAAGACAACTACCAAGACGACGACCAATCAGGACGGCACCAAGGTAACTACTAAGAACGAGACCGACAAAAAGACGACCACAAATCCGGACGGCACCAAGGTGACCGACAAGGACAAGACAACTACCAAGACGACGACCAATCCGGACGGCACCAAGGTAACTACTAAGAACGAGACCGACAAAAAGACGACCACAAATCCGGACGGCACCAAGGTAGTTGATAAGGACAAGACAACTACCAAGACGACGACCAATCCGGACGGCACTAAGGTAACTACTAAGAACGAGACCGACAAAAAGACGACCACAAATCCGGACGGCACCAAGGTAGTTGATAAGGACAAGACAACTACCAAGACGACGACCAATCCGGACGGCACTAAGGTAGTTACCAAGACGGAGACCAAGACGACGACCGACCCCACGAAGGCCGATCCGAAGGCCGATCCGAAGACCGATCCGAACTCCCCCAAATGCCGGATCAATACGTGTGCGGAAATTCCCACGACCCCCGACCAAACGAAGGCGGATCCGACCAACCCGGACCCGTCCACTGACCCGCGCAGTCCCAAGGGTCCTCGTAACCCCCGTGGAACTGGCAGCGCCGATCCCGGTGGCACCTCTGGTGCCGGGCCCGGGAGCGGGTCTGGCCGCGGGCCCGGCTCTGGTTCCGGCAGTGCCGGCCCCGGGTCGCCTTCGGCTCCGGCTCCGGCTGCAGCTCCGGCTCCGGCCGCACCGGACCAGAGCGCCCAGGCTCCTGCACCGGCTCCGGCTCCGGCCGCGCCGGACCAGAACGCCCAGGCTCCTGCACCGGCTCCGGCTCCGGCCCCCGACCAGGCCGCAGCTCCGCAACCTCCGGCCGCGTCCGCGCCGGCTCAGGCGGCGGCTCCGACCTGCCTGAGCAAGGAGTACCTGCAGCAGGGCATCGTGTTGTTCAAGGACACCTGCACGCAGGAATGGGCCATGAGCACCACGACGGTCGCCACCATGGCGCCCGCCGACAGCGCCTGCCTGGTGAAGTTGCATCTCCAGGACGGCGCGGTGCTGTTCCAGGATCGCTGCACCAGCGAGTGGGCGCAGAACCCGCCCCCGGCCCAGCAGGCCCAGGCCCCGGCGCCTCAGGCCCAGTAGGCCCGCCACCATCGACGACGACGGAAACCCCGGCTCCGGCCGGGGTTTCTGCTTTTTGCCCATCGCTCCCCGCCCGCGGGTGGGGGAAAAGGCGGGGTCAACGAGGCGCGAGGATGAGTTGACGGGCTTGCTGGTTAACGTCCAACGCCGGTGGGGGCGCCGGCGGCGACAGCGGGCGCTTGGCGTTCATGGTGCGAGCTTCAACCCGTCGGCGTCGGAAAGAGGGCCAAAGCCGATGTAGTGATCGGGTGATGCATAACCTCGAAACCGCATCGAAGAGGAACACGCCATGTCTCGCTGCATGTTCTCCAGACGCGCGCTGCTCGCCGCCGCCACTCTGGCGCTTGCCGCTGGCCTTGCCTCCGCCGCTTATGTCGGAGCCGAGGAGGCCGCAAGCGTCTCGAAGCCCAAGATGACCGCATGGATGGTCTTCGTCGAGACCGACGGAAGGATCGGCATCGGCTTTCAGTTCGATGTGAAGGATGCAGATGCGGTGGAGGAGAACAGGAACCTAGCCTTGACGCTGCTGCCGAACGCGATCGCCGACGCGGAAGCCAAGAACGCTCAGTGGTTTGTTCTCCGCGCCAGCCAGAAGCTCGACATCAAGGGCGGAATGCAGATGTTCAAATACTACGGGTATGTTTGGAAAAAGGACCCCATGAGCGGGGCCTGGCTGCCAAAGACGCCGTAATCGCGTCCCCACTAGGGGCCCGCCACGGGGACCTCGGCTCCTGCCGGGGTTTCTGCTTTTTGCCAATGCTCCAGGGGGAGGTAAAGCGCTTCAGCGGCACGGCCGATCTGCCATCGCGAGTGCGGAACGATCCAAGTGTGCGCAACGTCACAGTCGGATCACGGTCAAACCTGAGATGCACGGAAACCGATCAGGCTTGCACCGCAGGGGTGACTGGCATGCCCGTCGAAAAATTTCGCGTGCTGATCCCGACGACGAACGGCCTCGTCGAGATCATGCTGTTGAGCGAGGAGGATCCGGCGATCGGCCGCTCGGTCGCCTGCATCGGCGGCACCACGGAGACCGCGGACATCGCGGCGGCCTACCACGCGTTCGTGGCGCGGCCTACGGGCGTGATCGAACGACTGTTCGGCCATTCCTGCTATCGCCTCGACCTGTCGGGTCGCATCGATGCCGGCTCGAGCTGGCAGCTCGGCGTCCTTGTCGCCCATGCGCTCCATGCTGCCGGTCGGCTCGCCCAGGAGAAGGACGAGGCGGCCGGAGTGATCTGGCTGACCGGGAGCGTCCGGCCGGTCGATCTCACCATCGGGGCCATCAATCATCTCGCCCAGAAAATCACGCACTCGCTCGACCGTCTGAAGCAGGAGGTCTTGGCGGGACGCCGCGTGCTGATGGCGATCCCGGCGCAGAATGCCGCCGACGTGTCGGCCGATCTTGCCGGCGGCCTCAGCGTCGACGGGATCGAGCTGCTCGAGCTTTCCGACCCGCGGGCGTTGTGCGAACGGTTGGACCTGCGGCTGCCCGAAGGCCCGCGCGGAACCCCCGCGGACGCAGTGGCTCCGACACAGGATTCCCCTACGAGGCCCGCTCGCCAATGGCGATTCCGGGGCGCGACTGCGGTCCGTCTTCTGGGCACCGCCGTTGCCGCCGCCTGTCTCCTGGTCCGGGCGCCGGCGCCGGCGGCCGATCCGGAAGACTTGAGGCAGCCGCCGCGCCAGGAAGCCGCGGCGGCGTCGATGCCGACTGCCGACCCGCAGCCGAACCCGGCGCGGCCGCCGCGTCAGGAAACGGCGGCGCCGTCGATGCCGGCGGCGGAGCCGCAGCCGAACCCGGCGCAGCCGCCGCATCAGCAAACGGCGGCGCCGCAGCCGAACCCGCCGCCGCCACGCCAGCAAATGGCGGAGCCGACGATGCCGACCGCGGGCCCGCAGCGGAACCCGCCGCAGCCGCCGCGCCAGGAGACGGTGGCGCTGGTGCCGGAGACGGTGCCCTTCATCTCGACCCGCAACCAGGCCGCGATCCGTTCGGTGTATCTGCCGGCGCCCGGGCACAAGGCGCTCGCCTTGAACGCCGCCCACATCGGCTTCGCGACCGCTCAGCGCAATCGCGAAGCCGCCGAGGCCGCGGCGCTCGAAGCCTGCCGGCGGGCAGCCGACCGGGCGGGTGGCCGCAGCAGGTGCGAGCTCTACGCGGTCGACAACGTCGTGGTCTCGCTGCGCGGCCGTCCGCCGATGCCCAAGCAGCCCTGGGTCATCCGCAATCCCGCGATCGAGCGGCCGTTCGTCGCCGCGGACGTGCCGCTGGCCAGCGAGAAATCTCACGCGCGGATGGAGCGATATGCAAGAAGCACCGAGCCGAAGGCGATGGCGCTGTCCGAGCGCGGCATCTGGCAGTTCTACAACGCCGAGACCGTCGAGGAGGCCGCCCGCCGGGCGCTCGAGCGCTGCGGCAGCAATGCCGGCGCCGCCTGCATGATCGTCGCGGTCGGCGACGTATTCGTCGTTCCGATCCCGCAATCCGCCAAGATCCTGGGATTCGCCCGACCCGCCACGATGAATGCCGTTGCGCCCGAGCTGCGCGAGCCCCTGGCACGCCGGCTCGGCAACGCGACAAGCGGGTGGAACGCGGTCGCGATCGGAGCCAGCGGACGGTTCGGAGCCGGGCTCGGCGCCCGGACGGAGCAGGCCGCGGTCGACGATGCCATGGCGGAGTGCGGCCGGCAGGATCGCGCCTGTCGCATCGCGGTGATCGGCCCGTTCCTGGTGGAGCCCGGACCGATCGCCGACACGGCAGCCTCGCCGGCCACGCCCCTTCCGGCGCCGGCGACCGCCGGTCAGCTGAACCCGCAGATGCGCGAAGGGCCCGATGCCGTCGGATCCCGGGTGACCGGTCCGAAGCCCGGCAACGTGACGACGACAACCGTCGCGAAGATCGGTGCAACGGCGAAGCTCGAGGCCAGATGAAGGCCAGGGGCGGGTGTGGGGCGGCAGGCCAATGCCATGGCGGGTTGGCGGCCTGCTCGGGGAATATGCGGTGTGCCGGGCGCGGTACGACTGGGCGCCGTCAGGAGAATACCTACCCGGCCGCTATGGCTGTCGGCTCGCATGCTCCAGCGCCAGAAGCACAAGGTCGCGGGCCGCGCGGTAGCGTTCCTCAACACCTTTTATCTGCCAGGATGACGCGTCTGCGATGAGGGTCGGGGCTGACTGCCTGGCTCCGATAAATCCATACCAGGGATTAAGGTCGAGATGCACCAGAAGGTCCGGCACGAACTCCGCGCCCCTGTAGTCCACGAAATTCCAGCCCCGGTGGTTTGCAATCTGGCCGTTATCTGCAAATGAGACGGACACATCGGATCGTGCAGAGGGAAACACCAAGCCGTTCACCCCCATGGTCCGCATCCAGGTCCCGATGCTCTTCGTGACACCGGAGCCGCCGAATTCAGGATAGACCAGCGCCGGCAGCATTCCGGCAAAGTCGCGGACCTCTGCACGTTTGCTGAATATTGCGTCATCGCCCCGTTTGAAGAATTCCGACAACCAATCCTGGGTCGGGCGTCGCCTGATGTCGATCACGCGATCGACGCTCACGGGAGTTGCCGCCACCGGAATGAATACAGTGGAGAGGCCATGCCAGGTCGGTCGGCCTGCATCGAATGGCCCGTGACATTTCTCCAGGATCGGACCATAGAAGTGGCGGTATGCGGCTCGCTCCCGATCGCCTTCCGGGGCCAGAAGAAAAACAAATAAGCCGTGCGTGAGGGGGCCGATTTGCCGGATGCCGACACGCGCAAGGGCGGCGACAATCTGCTCGTCCCACGTATCGCTGACAAAAATCCAACCCGGCACGCGAGGGTCCGTATATTCGAAAAGTTCCCGGCAAAGCGTCTGGGCGTCATCCCCGCTCTCATCGACGCAAACCGACGCGTAGGAGGACCTGGGAAGATTGTTGTCCCCGGCGTATCGCCTGAACTGTTGATCGACGATGGTTTCCTTGAGTCGTACGTCATTCTTGATCGCCTCCCGTCGCGTATCCGCAAGGGACCGCGATTGGCTGAGATCGACGCCGAGGTGGCGCAGTGCCGCAAGACGTTCCTCCGCCTTCTCCGCGTCCCCATCAAAGAACGGGAATGCACACTGAAGGGTGATCGTGGAAAGTGGCCCGAGGCGGTTTCGATCCACGCGCTTCAATGCGCCGCCGAACGTCGAGAGCGGTGCCGCCACCGAGCGCAACACGTTATCCTGGGCATGTTTGAGACACGCAATGACAGGCGGTCGGGCGTCCGGATCAATCGCGGCGAGTGCGCCCAATTCAGTCTTGATGGCAAATACCACATTTCGATAACTTTCCGGGTGACTTGCCGCGCCCACAGCCAGAAGGAATATCCTGTCGCCTGGTTCCGTTCTCAGCAAACGCCGGCAGGTGGCGACAATGGCGGATACTCTGTCGGTCACGTCGAATACGGCGCCGCGGGCCGGCAACGCTTGCACGGCAAATCTGGCGTCATCTTGAACTGCCGCGGCGAGCGTATCGTAGTTTCGCATCGCGGTCCTCAAGTTGGGGTGATCCATCGCAACTGAGCTGCGCAATAGCCTCTCTGCGGCCAAGTAGCAGCAGGCGGCATCGCTCAAGTGACCAATCGCGGAAAGCGCGAGACCGAGGTTCGTGATGGAAACCGCCGTCTGAGCTGCCCCAAGTCCCAGGGCGCTGATGCGGATCTCCACGGCGGCGAGGGCTGCCGCCAATGACGAGCGAAAACGGTCGTTGGCCCGGTAGACCGGCGCCAGATTGTTGAGAGCGCCGGCGGTGCGTTCGTGGTGCTCGCCAAGGGTGGCAAAATATATGTCTTTCGCACGCTCAAGCACGCGCAAGGAGGCTTCAACCTCCTCCAATTTGTGCAGGCACGCACCGAGGGTGCTCAGGCATGCGGCGTTATTCGGATCGGTCGGTCCGAAGGCGGCTTGGGCTAGTTGCACGCTTTCCTGCGCTTTTCGGTGCGCCGAATTGAGCTTTCCCGCCCACACGAGCGATCCGATCTCTTGCTGCTGTTTCTGAATACGCTCGATCATCTCGGCACCAGGCACCTGTACCCGAGGCACGCGCAGCTCGAGCGACGCCGGCTCGTATGGCGCGGTCTCGACGTCGCTGAGAGGTGACGGAAACAATTCGACGTCACGCCTAGCATAGGCCACGTGAAGCTCGGTCTCGGGCTTGGCAGTCGGCTCGATGACAATGAGGCGGTGGGCGGAGAGCTCTCCGAGCCGCAAAATGTTGGTTGACGTCGTCTGCGATTCCGGAGAGCTGATGTCCTCGATCAGGCGGCTTCCCTCGAGCCGCCACGTCCCCTCGGCGACCGGCTTGAGGTTATCGCTCGACGTCATCCTTCGTCGCGGAGCGTCAAAATAGATATCCGAGCTCTTGATAAATTTGACAAAGAAGAACGTTCCGAGGGCGTCAAAATACAGAAATTCACGAACTTCCGACTGCAAGCTGCCTTCCGGCCAGGTGATGACCTCGCCGCGCTCAGGATTCCAAATGCCTTGATGCTCCCAAAGACCCACCAACCTCGAGGCTTCCATGTCGTCGTGCTCCTCGCGTAGGAGGCCAGGGTCGGATGCGGTCGCCCGCCGCGCTCATTTCATGCGGGCAACTCAAGTCTGTACGAGGGTGCACTGCAGATCAATTGCCGGCCGGATGCCGCCCGCGAGGCGCGGCGTGGGACGAATGCCATGGGCGCTGCGGCTCGTTGCGAGGCAGTGAGCCTTGCCCGGCCGGGAGGACGCGCGACCCTCCCCCTTCCAGGGCTCTCTCCGGGGAAGGGTGAGGACGCCGCGCGTCGAACGCGAAAGGCTCACTGCTGCTCGGAGGTCTCCGTGGTGCCGGTCTCCGCCGCGGGCACTTCCGCGACCTCGCCGGTGCAGGTGTCGGAAAATTTGGCCCGCCCGTCAGCGAGGTAGGTCTTCGTCACGCAGGCGCAGTCGTCGCTGGCGTTGGCGTCGGCGGTCGTGCTGGCGTTCTCGTCCTCCTCGGCTTCCTCGCCAGTGCAGACGTCCTGGAATCTTGCCCGCTCGTCGGCCAGATAGGTCTTCTTCAGGCAGGGGCAGACATTGGCCGCGGGCGCCGCGGCGGCCGGTTGCGAGACCGCCGAGTAGGCCGGCCGCGTGGTCGATGCGGTCTCGGATTCCGATCCGCTGCCGGTCGGGCTGACCCAGTAGGGGCGGTGGTGATGTCGCCACCAGTTATGATCGCGATGATGATGGTAACCCGTCCCCATGTGCGGGCCGCGGTTCACCATCACCGGGGCGCGGTTCGCCGGGGCGCGGTAGACCATTGCCGGGGCGCGGTTGACCGGGCGGTTGAAGCGCGGGGTGCGGGCAAACGAGCTGTGGCTGGAAGGGCCGCGCGATGCCGAATGAGCGCCGTGCCGATGGGCCGACGCGGTGGTCGGGGCGAGGGCGGCTGCGCCGAGTGCGGCAACGGCCGCCAGCGCGAGGATGATCCTGCAGGACATTGTGGTCTCCAAAAGTTTTTGGGAGGGAAGATGGTCGCTCATTGGTCGTGCCGGCGCGCCGGGCGGTTCGTGACGCCGGTCACACGCCTGCCGCGCGTCCGCCGGCCGGCCCACGTCGTCAGCTCGGCGCGAGCGTCAAACCGGCCTTGCCCGGTCCCCGACCACGGTGAGCTCGATCTGCCCGATCAGCTCCGACCGCAACGCCTCGTCGGCCGCGATGGCGTCCGTCGTCTGCCGCAAGGTGGTGGTGTTCGACCCCAGCGCCACGATGCCGCCGAGCACGGCGGCGATCGAGCCGACCACGGTGGTCTTGTCGAAGCGGATCAGGCCGAGCGTAGTCGCCACCAGCAGCACGCCGCCGATCGCGATGGCGACCCGCGACGCCAGGATGAATTTCCGGCAGCGCTCGGCGGTTTCCGCACGGTGCTCGATACGCGCCTCGAGGCGGGCGATCTGGTCGGTGATTTCCGGGTCGGCCATGCGGACTCTTACGACAGTCGGCCGGCCATTGCCATCATGCGGGCGTTTGTTTGGAGAGCCAAGTAGGGTGGGTCACGGCGCCACCAGCCGGGCGTGAGGCGAGGGCCGCGGGCGCGGTGACCCACGCGGGACGGCCGGGCCGCGTGGGCAAGATCGCGCGAGTCCTTCGCGTCTGTTGCGGGCCTTGGTCAGGCGATCTTGCCCACCCTACGGAGTGTTCACGCGGTCCTGATGTTGTGGTGCGTCAGCGGGAACGAGCGGATGCGTTTGCCGGTGGCGGCGAAGATGGCGTTGAGCACCGAGGGCGCGGCGATCGCGATGGTCGGCTCGCCGACGCCGCCCCAGGGATCCGACCCCCCCGACGGCATGATGATGGTCTCCACCTTGGGCATCTCGCTGATCCGCATCGAGTTGTAGGTATCGAAATTCTCCTGCTCCATGCGGCCGCCCTTGACGGTCATCTCCTGGTAGAGCAGCGCCGACAGGCCATAGACGAACGAGCCTTCGGTCTGCGCCTCGATCTGCTGCGGGTTGACCGCATGGATCGGATCGATGGCGGCGACGATCCGGTGGATTTTCAGGATGCCCTTGTCGCTCACCGAGACTTCCGCGCAGGCCGCGTTGTAGGTGCCGTAGGCCATGAACTGCGCAAGCCCGCGATGGACGCCGGCCGGCGGCGGTGTCTCCCAGCCGACCTTTTTTGCGACCGCATCGAGCACCGCCAGGCTTTTCGGATGCTTCGCCAACAGCTTTCGGCGCAACGCGAGCGGGTCCTGGCCACTCGCATGCGCCAGCTCGTCGATGAAGCACTCCAGATAGATCGCGTTGTGATTGACGTTGACGCCGCGCCAGAAGCCCGGAGGCACCGGCGGATTGCGCATCGCGTGGTCGATCAGCAGGTTCGGGATGTCGTAGTTGAACGCCGCCTCGCCGCTCGGGTTGAAGCCCGCGAAGGTGGACGT
Organism: uncultured Alphaproteobacteria bacterium; assembly: GCA_963755055.1. GTDB lineage: Bacteria > Pseudomonadota > Alphaproteobacteria > Rhizobiales > Xanthobacteraceae > AP-16. Next base: position 180,935 of record CAVWIS010000026.1, read on the forward strand.
GTCGCGGCCGTTCGACATGCGCTCCGGCGCCAGCGCGATGAGGATCGACTGGCCGGAGATGCGCAGGTGCATGGCGGTCAGATTATTGTCCTTGTCGAACGCCCCGGTCAGCTTGCACTGCGTGACCGGATGGTAGGAGCCGTGCAGCATGTCCTCCTCGCGCGACCACAGCATCTTGACCGGCACGCCCGGCATCTGTTTGGCGATCAGCGCCGCCTGGCGCACGTAGTCGCTGCGCCCGCGCCGGCCGAAGCCGCCGCCCAGCATCACCTTGTAGACGTCGCATTTGCTGATCGGCAGCTCGGCGGCCTCGGCGAGCACCGCCAGCGCCGCCTCGCCGTTCTGCGTCGGCCCCCACATCTCGCATTTGTCCGGGGTCCACCGCACTGTGGCGTTCATCGGCTCCATGCAGGCATGGTTCTGGTACGGATAGGCGTAGACCGCTTCCACGGTCTTGGCGGCGCCAGCGATGGCGGCGGCGACGTCGCCCTTCTGGTTGCCGATGAAGGGGGTTTTGGCGTCGAGGCCCTCTTTGAGCATCTCGGCGATGGAGGCACTCGACAGGCCGGCATTCGGGCCCTCGTCCCAGACGATCGGCAGCGCGTCGAGCGCGGTCTTCGCCTGCCACCAGGTGTCGGCGATGACCGCCACCCCGGTCGCGCCGACCGGCACGACTTTCCGCACCCCCGGCATTTTCTCGACCTTGGCGGCATCAAAACTCTTCACCTTGCCGCCGAACACCGGGCAGTCCCTGACGGCGGCGTTGAGCATGCCCGGCAGCTTGATGTCGATGCCGTAGGTCGTCTTGCCGATGAGCTTGTCCGCGGTGTCGAGGCGCTTGAGCGGTTTTCCGGCGATCTTCCAGTCCTTCGGGTCCTTGAGCTTGACCTCCTTGGGGGGCTCGATCCGCGAGGCGGCCTCGGCGAGCGCGCCGAACGTCGCCCGGCGCCCCGAGGGCGCGTGGGTGACGACGCTGTCGGCCGCCCGGCATTCCGCTGCCGGCACCTTCCACTCGCCGGCGGCGGCCTGGATCAGCATTTCCCGCGCCACCGCGCCACCCTGGCGGACGTATTCGTGCGACATGCGGATGCCCCGGCTGCCGCCGGTCGAAAAGTCGCCCCACACCCGCTTGCGCGCGATGTTCTGTCCGGGCGAGGGGAACTCGGTGGTGACTTTCGACCAGTCGCATTCGAGCTCTTCCGCCACCAGCTGGGCGAGGCCGGTCAAGGTGCCCTGGCCCATCTCCGAGCGGGCGATGCGGATCACCACGGTATCGTCGGGCTTGATCGCCACCCAGGCGTTGATCTCCGGACTTACCTCCGCGCCTTGCGCTGAGCCGAGCGGGACATGGAAGCCGAGCGAAAAGCCGCCGGCGGCGGCAGCGGACCCGACCAGGAAGGAGCGGCGGTTCATTCGCGGCATGTGGTTCATGGAAAAAACCCTCCAGGTCAGGCGTTGGCGACATTGTGGATCGCGGCGCGCACGCGCTGGAACGTCCCGCAACGGCAGATGTTGGTGATGGCGGCGTCGATCTCGGCGTCGGTCGGCTTCGGCTTCTCCTTCAAGAGTGCGGCGACCGCCATCATCATGCCGGACTGGCAGTAGCCGCATTGCGGCACGTCGAGCGCGAGCCAGGCTTTTTGCACCGGATGCAGGCTGCCGTTCGGCGCCAGGCCCTCGATGGTGGTGATCTTCTTGCCGGCCACGTCGCCGACCGTGATGCTGCAGGAACGCACCGCCTCGCCGTCGACATGCACCGTGCAGGCGCCGCATTGGGCGATGCCGCAGCCGTACTTGGTGCCGGTGAGCCCGACCTGCTCGCGCAGTGCCCACAACAGGGGCGTTTGCGGATCCACCTCCACGTCGCGCGCGGTTCCGTTGATGGTCAGTCGTGCCATGTCGCCTCTCCTTGTCGCGGCGGGCCCGCGGGGCCCACAATGTCATGCCGGCGGCGGTTATAGCGGCATCGCCCGGGCGACCGGGTCACATTCGCGTTGTGCGAGCCCGTTTCCCGCACATACCGGCATTGCGTCCGGCGAAGGGTCGGCCCGCGACGGCGCGGAGGCATATTGGAGCCGGCGCGATCGGGGGCTATGAGGCGGGTATCGCCGCTGACCGAAGGCCCTACCCGATGACCGACACTCCGCCCGACCGCCTGTCCAACGATCCGCGCAGCCCGCACTACGACGGGGCGCTCCTCGCCAGGGGCATCGGCATCCGCTTCAACGGCGCGGAGAAGACCAACGTGGAGGAGTACTGCATCAGCGAAGGCTGGATCCGGGTTGCGGTCGGAAAAACCCTCGACCGCCGCGGTCAGCCGCTGACCATAAAACTCACCGGCACGGTGGAGCCGTATTTCCGCAGCGGCCAGGGGGAGGGGTGAGGCAGTGAGCACGCCGGTGAACAAGCCCGAAAACGATCAGGTGACGGACGTTGTCGGTTTATGCGAGCTTCTTGCCAAGCAATCGGACGTGAACTCGCAAGGGGCATTGCGTCACGTCCCGATCGACGGCGTGATCTTTCGGCCCACCCGTCCGGTGCCGCACGACGACGGTCACGTCACCGAGGTGGCGCGTGCGAGCTGGGACGTGCTTGGCGCCCCGGTGGTCCAGGTCCATATCACCACGACCCTGCCGGGACGCATCCGGGCCTGGGGCCTGCATCAGCACAGCACCGATCGTCTGTTCGTGGTATCCGGGCTCGTTCGCGTGGTGGTGTTCGATGGTCGCAACGCTTCGCCGACCTGCGGTCGGCTCAACGTGTTCACCGTCAGCGAGAAGAATCCGGGCCTGCTGATCATTCCGCCCAACCTCTATCATGGCTGGAAGAACATCGGGATCACCGAGGCGATCATCATCAACATGCCGGACCGGATGTACAACTATGAGGCTCCGGATGCTCTGGACCTGCCGTGGGACAGCGAGGCAGCCGCGCGCATTGTTCCCTATCGCTGGTAGCGCCGATCCGCCGGCCGGGATGCCCGGCACGTGAGCGCCCACACGCGCCTGCCCGTCGTCAGCGTCATCATCGCGGCGTACAATCGCAGCGCCTCGCTGCATTACGCGGTCGCATCGGTGCTCGCGCAAAGTTTTCGCGATTTCGAGCTGCTGGTCGTCGGCGACTGCTGCACGGACGACTCCGGATCGGTCGTGCGCTCCTTCGGTGATCCGCGCGTGATCTGGCAAAACCTTCCGCAGAATTCCGGCAACCAGTTTGCTCCCAACAATTGCGGGCTCGCGCTCGCACGCGGGCGCCACGTCGCCTATCTGGGCCAGGACGATCTGTGGCATGCCGACCATCTCAAGACCCTTCTCGCGGCCATCGAGGAATCCGAGGCGGATCTCGTCTTCAGCCTCACCCTCGATGTCGGACCGCCCGACATGCCGACGCGCTCCGTCGTCGGCCTCTGTCCCGATGGCACGTATGAATGGTCGCTGTGGGCACCGCCGTCGTCATGGCTGCATCGACGCGATTTGATCGATCGCATCGGGCCGTGGCGGGATTATCAGGCGATCCTGATGCCGACGGATGCCGAGTTTCTCAACCGCGCCTTCGAGCACGGCATCCGCATCGCGCCGGTTCCGGCGCTGACCGTCTTCAAGTTCACGTCGGTGACGCGAACCAATTCCTATGTCAATGACAAGGGCAGCGAGCAGGCGGCGTGGTGGCGCCGCATGCAAGCTGACCCGGAGCTGCGCTACCGGGAGCTGCTCGCCGCCTTCATGGGCGCCGCACGCCGGCATCCCGACATGGCGTTGCGCATGAGCTTGCCGAGCCGTATCGGCCGCGGAACGCTCACCGATGCGTACCGCACCCGCCGCGGGCTCCCCCATGCGCCGCGACGCGTCGGCGAAGGCGCGGTGCCGCTCTACGCGGACCGCGCAACCTTGAGGCACCTCAACGCGGTGCCCGACATCGCTCCGGCCGACGATCACAAGGTGCTGCACGCGGCCGGCGACTTGCCGGTCGATGGGCTCTTTCTCGGCACCAACTGGCACAGCCTGGAATCGGAGGGCGACCTGCGCTGGCGCTGGATGGATCGCAATGCCGAGATCGTGGTGACGCACCCGAGCGGCAGCAAGCGGGCGCTCATCGTCGATCTTTCTCCCGGACCGGGCCTTGGCGGCGCTCTCGGACACCTGCAACTGCGCGATTCCGCAGGCGCGCTGATCGCCGAGAGCGAGGTCACGGAAGTCGGCCCCGTCAGCCTCGCGCTTGCCGTTGCGCCGGGATCCGGCGCGATCTTCCGCCTCGATACCGAGGACGGCGGTCGCCTCGTTCGCGGCGACCCGCGCGTGCTCAACTTTCGAGTCATCGGGCTGCGCTGGGCGGATGAGAGCGATGGCGCCGATGCGGGCGCTGAGATGCACGCGCCGGCGCAAGGGGAGGAGAGTGCCCCGCCCGCCGACGCGCCCACGATGCGCCGCAAGGAGGCTTCCGTGAACCCGCCTCGCCTGTATGCGTTGTCCAATGACGCGAGAGGGCGCGACATGATCGTGACGCCCACGCCGAAGCTGGCGATCATCAACGTGGCGGGCACGCTGGCCTATCTCGGGCTCGCCGTCCTCGGCTGGGGCGGGATTTTCGCCTTCTTCGCCCACCCGGCCCGGATCGCCGTTACGGTCATCCTGCTGGCGCTCTCGGTCGCGGCGATGTTCACCGCTGGAAACCTCAGCCCCGGCGAGCGCGAGGACCGCGGCAACCGCTGGGTCCTCGTGGCCTTCGCGGTGCTCGGGCTGCTGGCGGCCTGGCTGCCGGCGTACACCGATCGCCGCGAGATCTGGACCATCGACGGCGATACCGTGCGCTGGCTCGGCGTTGTTCTCTTCGCCGCCGGCGGGGCGCTGCGGCTATGGCCGGTCTTCGTGCTCGGTCGAAGGTTCAGCGGCCTGGTGGCGATCCAGCCGGGCCATACGCTGGTGACCGACGGCATCTACCGCGTCATCCGCAACCCGAGCTATCTGGGGCTGCTGGTGAGCTCGCTCGGCTGGGCGCTGGCGTTCCGCTCGCTGGCCGGCGTGGTGCTCGCGGCGCTGATGCTCCTGCCGCTGGTGGCGCGCATGCGGGCGGAGGAGAGGCTGCTGCGCGAGCAGTTCGGCGAGGAGTACGAGGGCTATCGCGCGCGCACGTGGAGGATGATTCCGGGGGTGTATTGATGAGAGCGGCCGGGTGTCTCGCTGGCAAACAGTGGGACCGGTGCACGCGTGGCGGCTGATCCGGTTAATCCCCCAGCCGTGCGCAAAACTCACTCCGGCAGCCCCGCTTGTCGCAACGCCTCCTCGTATCTGGCGACATCGTCCGGTCGGCGTGATGGGAACCGATCCTTGACGTCGGAAATCCCGTATAAATCAAGCTCGCGCATGCGTGCGATCGCCCCCTTGGCTCGCTCCAGTCGCCCGGCAAACACATCGGCCGCGGCAAGCGCGCGTAATGCGGGCGCGTAATTCGGCGCCTCTCCGAGCGCCTTTTCCGCCCATGACGAGGCATCGTCATAGCGGCCGGCGCAGAAATGAGCGAGCGATATCCCGTGGTATGTCAGGCACATCAACGGATCGCGTGGGTTCAGGCGCACGGAACGCGCATAGTGCTCGATGGCCAGATCCGGCTCGCCGAGAATGATCTTCATCCAGCCGCTGGTGTTCCACGCCACCGCCAGGTTCGGATTGAGCGCGAGCGCCCGATCGATGAGCGCGGCGCCGGCGCTGAGGTCGTGGACCAGATAGGCAAGCGCAAACCCCGCCGCACAGAGGGCGAGCGCGTCGTCGGGGCCGAGCTCCGCCGCGCGTTGAGCGAGGCGCTGGGTTTCGGCGATTTCCTGCACGCGATCTGCCGTCCAGCCATGCTGGCTGCGCCGCAGGTAACACATTGCGGCCACGCCATAGGCCGAGGAAAACTCGGAATCCAGCTCGATCGCCTGGTAGAGCAGTCGCAGCGCCTCCTCATTGGCTTCCCTATTGGCCTCCCTGGTCGCCCGATGAAAGCTCGCCAGTCCGCGCAGATAGTGGTCGTAGGCATCGAGGTTTTCGGTCGGCTTGCGCTTCGCGCGCTCGATCTCGGCCGATTCCAGCTTCGGCGCGATGGCGCCCACGACGCTCGTGGTCACCCGGTCCTCCAGATCGAAGATGTCGTCCAGGGCTCCCTCGAAGCGATCCGCCCACAAATGCGCGGCGGTCGAAGCATCGATAAGCTGCCCCGCGATGCGCACCCGGTTCCCCGCCTTGCGGACGCTGCCTTCAAGCACGTAGCGCACGCCAAGCTCGCGCCCGACCTGCTTCACATCGACCGCGCGGCCCTTGTAGGTGAAGCTCGAGTTGCGCGCGATGACGAAGAGCTGCCGGAACCTGGACAGCGCGGTGATGATCTCTTCCACAATGCCGTCGGCGAAATAGTCCTGCGCCGAATCCCCGCTGATGTTCTGGAACGGCAAGACGGCTATCGAGGGTCTGTCCGGGAGGGGAAGTGCCTCAGGTGAGGTGCGCCGATCACCGGGGCCTGCATCACCGGCAGGTTGCGCCGAAACCGGACCGGCAGCTGCCGCAGGCGATCTGCTTTCCGGCACCAACGGGCGCCGTCGATTGTGGCGCCACAGGACGTCGCCGACGATGATCGCCATCCCGACGAACACGATGGCGACCCGCAGGTCCAGGTGTACCGCCCAGAGGTGCAGGGCGTCGCCGGAAACGTGCACGGATTTCAGCACGCGGCGGAACCAGTCCTCCGGCGCAGCGCCCGTCGCGGAGACGACCAGACCAACCACGAGCCACGTCGTGAGGTTCTCGCGGACGGTATCCACGAGCCACGTCGTGCCGTGCCCGCGGACCGTGTGCCAGACGCGGTGGTGAATCTTCCCCGTTGGCGTGTTCATACCCCATAGCCCACATGGCCGATCGTCGCTGCGGCACACCCCAAGAACCGCCGCGTGGGCATAGTAGAGCATTTCCCGGAAAAGTGGACGCCGGTTTTCCGAAAGGAAATGCGACAAGTGTCGATTCTAGAGCGCTTTCCGACCACGGCGCATCCGGTTCCATGGTCAACCTGATCGGAAAGCGCTCTAGGGAGTTCGTGCAGGTGAGGCCACACCCGTTTCAATGGCAGACTGCACGGGATTTTTGCGTGACTTCCCGCGGGTCGCCGAGCTGTCGTCAATCGCCCGAGAAATTGATATCAGGACGACCAGGATAACCTGGAGAATAGTTGTCGGCCCGTGTGATCCTTGCGGCTTGCTTCGCCCTCGACACTGGCGAAACCTCCCGAGGCCTTGCCCAGCTCCTCTTGCGTCAGCTCGATGGCGATTTCGGTGGTCTCCGGTTTCTTGGTCGGTTTCGGCTGCTTTTGGGTGCTCATTGTCGCCTCCTCATCTCTTGGTTGCGTTGAGTGCAGAGTAGCGCATTGCCGGGATTGCGCAATGGGCAACAGGAGATTCGCGGAGATTCGCTCACGCGGACGGCTACAGCACATCGTGGCCGGGCTCGTCCTGCACAACGCCGGGCACGACGATCGAGAGACTTGCGTCAACTCGAGCGGGCTCAGGCTAACGTGCCATCTCGTTCGCGGACGGAATTCGTTTCGCAGGGTGGGCAAGGCGGCCCGACCATCACCAAACAGGCACGGCCTGCCTTCCGCCTTGCCCACGCGGTCAAACGGTCCGATGGAAAGCCCGACCGCGTGGGCAACGCGGGCGCCGGCGTTGCCCATAAAGCGAGATGCCCGGGCCGCGTTGCCCACCCTATGAGTTCACCGGGATCCCCGGCCCGCGAACCACAGCTTCGGATCGGCCGCCCGCACGCGCGCCTCCGGCAGGCCGAGCTCGCGGCGGACGATATTGGTGCCCTCGACCAGCGCCACGCATTTGTAGAACGCGATGCGCCGCGACAGGCCCTCGCGGCCGAAGCCGCAATCGGTGCTGATCACCAGCTGCTCCTTGGGGATATATTCGAGCGCCTTGCGGATCAGCGCCGCGACGTGCTCCGCCGGTTCCACCACCGTGTTGCAATGGTTGACCACGCCGATGCCGATCTTCTTGTCGGTCTTGATGTGCTTGAAGAGATGCAGATCCTGCCCGTCCGAGCTCGCGCATTCGATGGTCAAGACGTCGCAATTAAGCTGCAGCAGGTGCGGCAGGGCGCGCTGGTAGCTCGGCACTTGCCAATGCACGCGCTGCTGATTGGGATTGCCCCAGCAGGTATGCACCCAGATCTCGGCGCTGACCCCGGTGAGCTGGCGATTGAACGCCTCGGTGAGAAATTCGAGATCGACGTCGGTGCAGTCCGGCTGCTGGGCGCGCATATGGTGCGGCGGCTCCTCCACCTGGATCAACGGGCAGCCGGCGGCCGCCATGTCGCGGAGCTCCTCGTTCATGATGTCGCAGAGATCGAGGATCATCGCCTTGTCGTCGGCGTAGAACTCGTTCCACAGCATCGAGGCGAGCGCAGGGGCGCAGATGGCGCCGAATTTGACCGGCCGGTCGGTCAGGCGCTGGGCGACCTGCCAGAGCGCGGCGTATTCCAGCGGGCCGCGCGTGAGCTTTTCACGCACGACGCCGGGCTGATAGGCCTCCTGCACCTCCCACAGTATTTTTCCCGGGCGCAGCCCGTGGCGCGACATCCAGCCCCGCGAGGTGTCGCGGTGGCCGCAGACGCCGCCGAGACGCTCGATCGGATAAAAGAACCAGGACTTGCCGCCGACGGTGAGATCGAAGCGGCTGTCGCCGTCGGTCACGATATCGAGCCCGGCGGCTTCCTGCTCGGCGATGATGCTGGCGACCGCGTCGAGATATTGCTCGCGAAAAAGGGAATCGCCCAGCGCGGATTTGAAGCTTCGGCCGGCCAGGCTGCGGTCGAACCAAAGCGGTCGCGGGTAGGAGCCCGTGATGGTGGTCGGCAGAACCATGTCGCGCGTGATGGTGAGCAGGGCGGCCTCCGTGGGCGACGGCTGAATGATGACGCAGCGGCCTGCCGCACCTGAAAGGTTGTCCTCCCTCAGGCAGGCGTGTTCCGGGGAAGCCGGACAGCGTCTCCCGTCGACGGTTCCATGAGGTCAGGCTGACGACTTGGCGTCAAGTCCTGCGCGCTCGGATCGCGATCACCACCGGTGTCGGCGCAGTTTGCCGATCAGGTTGCCGAGGGCGCGCGCCATGCCGATGAACCAGTCGACGGATACCGGATTGACGCATATCAATGCGTCCCGCGGCATGCGTAATCTACTGGCTCGGCTGTTCGCGAAAATCGAGGAGTCCGCTCATGGCTGAAACAACCAAGCTTTCCGTCGGCCAGGTGCTCGATAAGCTGCGCAACGCCGATGAGCCAAGAGCGAAGATCACGCGGCTCGACGAGAAAATCAACACGCTTGACCAGGAGACACAGCGCTTGAAAGCGGCAAGACGCCGCCTTGAAGCGGGACGACCGAGCGGTCTTGACTAGGCGTTCCATTGCTCGGTGAACGCGATCCAGAAGATGGAAGCGTGCTTTCGACCCGACCACCTGCATGCGTGGGTCGCGCCGGATCTCCTCGGCCTCTCGGGGCGGCGAGAGCCCGCGGTCCAACGTCCTGTCCTGGAGAAGCCTTCAGTGTCGGCCGGCGCTAATTGGGATTGTTGAGGACGCAGTTTCCGGTTGTCCGTCCTATATCCGTCCCCGTTCCAAATCCCGGCCCAAAGAAGGCTCCGAACATCAGAAACGTCCGTTGCTTCTTGTGGATCAAAACCACTTCAGCACCAACGCCGGCCGCCGACGGTGCTGAGGTATTGGTTTCCCCTGAGGCCCCTATTATCCCGTAGTCGTCGTTGAGGAGCACGCTATAGGTCTTGCTCGTCGTGCCGCCGGTCCGGTTTACTTGGCCGCCTTTCACTTCAAACCGATAAATTTCCTGGTCTCTGCTTAGCGCACCTGTGGTTTGACCCAGGCGATTACGCTCTGCCGCCGACCTATTCGCGCGGCGCGGTGCCGACCGGGGCCGGCGGGCGCGGTGCCTCGCCGGGCAGCGGGGGCGGGTCGGGACGCAGCAGACCGGGGATTCGCCCGAGCGCCGACAGCACGCCCCCGTGGTGGTCGGCCGACGGCGCCTGCGTTGGCGCAGAAGTTTCGGACGCTCCGGTGCCCGCCGGCAAAACCTCGGCGGCGGCGGGCGGTCGTGATTCGACGCCGGCGGGGACGGCTGGAGCAGGCGGCACCTCGGGCGAGCGCAGCGGGTGGGCGGCGCCGACCGGTTGCGGCTGCGCCGGTTGCGGCCGGACCTCCGTCGGCCTCGGTGCCGTCTCGATTGCGGCTGCGGCGCGGGGAGGGGCGACGGCCCGTTGCGGCGGGCTTTCTGCCGAAGCGGGCCGCGGGTCGGTTCGCCGAAGCTCGACGTCGGCGGCGGCCTGGCGGGCTTGCACGGGGCGCGGTATCGGCGGGGCGGCCGGCGATCGTCGCTCGGCATCCATTTTGGCAAGCGCAGCCCGGGCCAGGGCTTCGGCGGATTTGTCGGTCTTCTTCTCCGCCGCGCCCCTGTCGGTCCTGCCCTCGGGCTGTGGCGGCAACGTCCTGGCGGGCTCTGCCTTGGCGGCGGGCGGGGCGGGGCGGGCGGTCTCACCCGGTGCCGGCTGCGGTGCGTTCGCGGCCGCAGCAGCGACGGGCGGGGCCGCTACAGCGCGGATCACGTCGGCGGCCGCGCCAGGTGTCGCCTGAACGGCGCTCGGCGCCGGCGCCGAGGAGGGCAACAGGACACCTCCGAAATGCGCCAGCAGATAGGCGCAAATCGCGCTGGCGAAGCCGGCGCCGAGGATCTCCACGAACTTCACCAGGAAGCGCGAGAGGTAGGGCACCTCGGCGGCCATGCAGGATCCTCGTCGGAACGGAAGAAACGTTCCGAAATCCAGCAGGCGCATCCGGCGAATTGACGGCGCTGCCGGCGACAGAAAGTGGCGATACTGCGGAAAAGTTCGGCCGCCGTCGCGGGGCTTCAGTCCGGGTGGGGCACGGTGCCGGGCCGCGGATCGATCGGCACCCGGCCGGAAATGCCCATGACCTGCTCGAACAGCCGGGCGGCCTGCAGGAGGCTCGCCTCGCCGCGATGGCGGCCGACGATCTGCAGGCCGACGGGGCGGCCATGCCGATCGAAGCCGCATGGCACCGCGATCGACGGCAGGCCCATCATGGTGGTGGCGGCGGTGATCAGCGAAGCCCCGAGGTAGTTTTCGAGTTTTTGGCCGTCGATCGCTTCCGGCATCCGCAGGTTGACGTCGAAGGCCGGCGTCGAGGCTCCGGGCGTGACCAGCAGGTCATAGGTTGCGAAGAAGTCCGCGGCGCGCCGAAACAGCGCCGCACGTTCCCGCTCGGCGGCGGCGAGCTCGCTCGCGGTCTGTTTCAGGCCGCGCTCGGTGTTCCACACGATATCCGGCTTGATCAGGTCGCGGTGGCTGCGCAGCATGAGCTCGCGATCGACCACATAATGCTGCGATCGCAGCGCGAGAAACGCCTCGCCGATATTGCCGAGATCGGGGGCGGCCTCCTCGACGACCGCGCCGAGCTCGGAAAACCGGCGCGCTGCGGCGGCGCAGATTGTTCGTGTCTCGCGGTCGACCGGCACGTTTGCGGAAAAATCTTCCGTGAAGGCGACGCGGCGCGGCGGCACCGGGTTGGCGACGGCGGCGGCGAACGAGAAGTGCGGCGCCTCGAAGGTGAGCGGGTCGCGTGGGCAGAGGCCCGCCATGGTGTCGAGAAACAGCGCCACGTCGGCCACGTTGCGCGCCATCGGGCCCTGGACCGAGAGCGGCGCGAACAGGTTGTTCGACGTGCCGCGCGTGATGCGGCCGGCCGAGGGCCGCAAGCCCACGACCGAGCAGTAGGTGGCGGGGCGCCTGAGACTCCCGGCATGGTCCGTGCCGTGCGCCAGCCACACCTCTCCGGCCGCCAGCGCCGCCGCGCCGCCGCCCGTCGAGCCGCCCGGCGTCAGCGCCGTGTTCCACGGGTTGCGGGTGCGCCCGAAGACTTCGTTGAAGGTGGAGCCTCCGGCGCCGAACTCCGGCGTGTTCGACTTGGCGATGACGATGCCGCCCTTGCGCTCGATCCGCTCCACCACCGGGTGGGACGTCTGCGGCACGGAATCGCGAAAAATCGGCGAGCCGTAGGTGGTGCGTACGCCCGCGACGTCGGCGAGGTCCTTGATGGCGACCGGCAGGCCGCCGAGCCAGCCGGGCTCGCCTTCGGCCTCGCGGCCCTCGCCGCGCATCAGCCGCCGGGCGTGGGCGCGGGCGCGGTCGAGGCACAGCGTCGGCAGCGCATTGAGGGCAGGCTCGACCGCAAGAATCCGCCGCTCGGCCGCCTCGATCAGGTCGAGCGGCGTGATCTCGCCGCGCTTGAGGCGCAGCACCGCCTCGGTCGCGGTCAGCCGGCAGAGCTCATCGTGGAAAGAGGACATGGCACAAACGCAACGGAAAAGCCGAGACCGTTCTGGCCGCCGGCGATGATGATCTATAGCTCTATCAGCGCCGTCAATGCGGCGCCGATGCGTTTGCAGCTTTCCGCGGTCTCTCTGATCAGGACCTCGTTGTGCGGAGTTGTGAGATCGATCGGATGGCTACAGAAGCTGCACGGCACGCTGACCTTGCGCACCAGGAGCGTGACGAGTTTTTCGGTATACTGCTTGCAGCCGGAGCACCGGATGCGCAGGATGGTCAGATCCGAGGTTGAGAACGGCATGCCGAATCACCACCGAGTGCGCAGAATAACACGTGCTCCCCGGAGCGAGCCTGCCTGATCGTCCACCCGGCCGCCGGACGGCGATCGCGGGCTTTGCCCGACCGCGCAAATGCGTTCGGATTGCGCCGCTCTCAGTGCGGAACGAGGCCGCCGTCGACGTTGAAGGCCTGCCCGGTGATGTTGCGGGCACCCGGCGAGGCGAGGAAGACGATCATCGCCGCAATGTCCTCCGGCTCGTTGGCCCGCCGCAGGGGGACGCTCGCGACGCCGCGCCGCTCGACCTCCGCGATGCTCAACCCTTCCTTCTCGGCCATCACCCGGACGATGTCCGCATAGATGGCGGTGCGCACGATGCCGGGGCAGACCGCGTTCACGTTGATGTCGTGGCGTCCCAGCTGCTGTGCGGCGGTCTTGGTCAGGCTGATCACCGCGCCCTTGCTCGCCGCATAGATCGCATTGGAGGTGCCGGCAAAACCTTTTCCGGCGATCGAGGCGAGATTGATGATGCGTCCGCTCCGCCGCGGGATCATTTCGCGGGCCACGCGCTGCAGGCAGAAGAACACGCCCTTGGCGTTGACGCGAAAGATGCGGTCCCAGTCCTCCTCGGTGAGGTCCATGATGTCGGCGCGGCGGGTCACGCCAGCGTTGTTCACCAGGATGTCGATGCGGCCGAAGGCGGCGACCGCCTCGCCCACCATGCGGTCGATCTCCTCAACGCTGCCGACGTCGGCACGGATCGGCATGGACCTCCGCCCGGTCGCCGCGATAGCGGCCGCGGTCTCCTGCGCGCTCGGCTCGTTGATGTCGGCGGCGACGACGTCGGCGCCGGCGGCGGCCAGCGCCAAGGCGGCGGCCTTGCCGATGCCTTGGCCGGCACCGGTCACGATGGCGACCTGACCTGACAGCTCCATGGAAATTTCCTCCTTGCCGGATCGTTGCCGGACACTTTTGAAGCGTGATGCCGAATGGCGCTTCGCAAAGGGTTTGTCGCATCTTCGGCGCCGACATGCACCGGTCATCGCACCATGGACACGGACTTTCCCCGGTCGTAGCCCGCCGGCTTCAAACGAAAAGAGCTGTGCAAGGCGATAGGGAGGAAGAAGCCTGGTTCGAGGAGATCGGATATCCGGCGGGAAAATTCCCGCAGACCTGGCAGGACTATCGCGAGGCTGGAAAAAAGCTGAAAAGCGGTGAAGTAGGCGCACGAGGAGGCCAGGAAGATCCATACCTGACCAGGAGGGGCGCGGCGCGGCGGCTGCGCAGATCGCGAGCAGCTGCGCGCGCCCGCCGCCGGCCGGTCATTCCTCTGGCTCGGTGGTGAACAGGAGCGGATAGCCCTTGCTGCGGCCCAGGTCGGTCGCCCGCGTCGCCTTGGTCTCGGCAATGTCCTGCGCATAGACCGCGACGACACAGACGCCGCGCTGGTGCGCGGTCATCATCACCCGATAGGCCTGATCCTCGTTCATGCGGAACTCCGCCTTGAGGACGGTGACCACGAACTCCCGGGGCGTGTAGTCGTCGTTCACCAGAATGACCTTGTGCAGGCGCGGTCGCTCCGTCTTCACGCGGACCTTGGTGCGGAGCCGGGTAGAGGGATTGCTCATGGGTGCTGCTCCGATTGCGGCACAGGCGCACGGATGCGGCCAGTATTTTCGCACTTTTGCCGTTGACGGTCCATTCTGGCGGCCGTGTCGTACCGTGTCGTACAGGATGGGTCGAGCCGTTGGCGAAACCCATCGACCGGCGCTGCCGCCCGCACCGCCGACGCAAGACAAGAATCGTCACCGCAACCGATACAACCAGCAATCGGTATATCGGCCGCGAGGTGCATTGTAGTCTCCCGTTACCGCGGCGCTGTCGCGGGACAACGAGGGGAGCGACGTTCCATGAGATACTCTGCGCTAGCCTTGTGCCTGTTCGGCCTGGTCACCACGGTTCCGCTGGCGCCGGCCCATGCCCAGGCCAACCGGACCTGGGTCTCGGGGCTCGGAACAGACAGCGGTGCCTGCTCCCGAACGGCGCCGTGCCTCACGTTCGCCTTCGCGCTCGGCGTCACCAACGCGGGCGGCGAGATCAACGTGCTCGACCCCGGCGGCTTCGGCAACGTGACCATCAACAAGTCGATCAGCATCTACAACGACGGCGTCGGCGAGGCCGGCATCGTGGTGACGGGCGTCAACGCGATCGTCATCAATGCTGGGGCCACCGACGTGATCAACCTGCGCGGCCTCACCCTGAACGGCCAGGGCGGCAGCCTCGGTGTCCACGTCCTGGCCGCCGGAAAGCTGAACATCCAGAACTGCGTCATCCAGCAGTTCGGCACCGGCGTCAACGTCGCGACCAATGTCAACATCAATGTCAAGATCCAGGACTCGACCATCATCAACAACACCAACGGCGTGAGCTTCCAGCCCGGCGCCGGGATCGTCAACGCGGCGATCGAGCGCTCGCACATCGACAACAACAGCGGCATCGGGGTGCTGGCCAACGGCGCCTTCGGCGGCACCACCGGTCTCGCCATGTCGGACAGCTCGGCCAGCCTCAATGGAATCCACGGGGTGGTCGGCAGAGGCGGCGCCGTCGGCACCGCGGCCGTCACCCTGATGCGCAACAGTTTCGTCGGCAACCAGCAGTTCGGGGTGCAGTCGGACAAGGCGTTTGTCGTGGCCGTCGGCAACTCGATGTTCGCGCACAATTTCGGCGGCGCGGTTCAATCCATCAACGGTGGCGGCCTGGCGACGTTCGGCGGCAACGAGATCGTCGGCGCCGTGGGCACCGGTTTCAACGTTCAGGCCGCCAAGCAGTAGCCGGACGCCGCGAGCGTCACCCTCATCGCCGGCGCGGCTGTGGTCGGTCAGTGTCGTTGGATGTGTCGAGCCCTTGGCGGGACCCATCAAACGGCGTTGCCGACCGCAGCCGCGGTTGACGGGTTTCGCGATAAGCGCGCTCAACCCATGCTACGGCTCGTCGATGTCGCTGCGGCGCAGAAGATAATCCAGGCCGCCGATCCGGTACCAGCGATAGCCGTACGCCTCGAGCAGGATACGATGCCGGCCGTCCTCGCCGGCGCGGCTGTGATCGGCGGTGAGCAGGTTGACCAGCAGCTTGCCCTGATCTCCCGCAAGCCCGGTGGCGAAGGCGACCTCGCGCGGCTTGGAATCGAGATTGTGCACGAACAGCACGGAATTGTTGCGCCAGTCGTAGCGCAGGATGAGCACCGCCGGCTGGCGTGACGGCAGCACGGAAAAATCGCCCCAGCCGATCTCCGGCACCTCCTTGCGCATGCGGATGATGCGCTCGGTCCAGTTGAGCAGCGAGTTCGGGTCGCGACGCTGCTCGGCGGCATTGACGTGCTCGTAGCCGTAGGGGCCGCCGCTGATCACCGGCAGCACCGGCTTGTCGCTCTTGGTGAAGCCGGCCTGCGGCTCGGTCGACCACTGCATCGGGGTGCGGGCCCCGTTGCGCTCCGGGAGTTTTAGGTCATCGCCCATGCCGATCTCGTCGCCGTAGCGGATCACGGGAGTGCCAGGCAGGGTGAACATCAGCGAGTAGGCGAGCTCGAGCCGCCGGCGATCGCCCTCGAGCATGGGCGCGAGCCGACGACGGATGCCGCGGTCGTAGAGCTGCATGTCCTTTTCCGGCGCGAAGGCGGCGAACACCGCCTGCCGCTGCTCCTCGGTCAGTCGTCCGAGGTCGAGCTCGTCGTGGTTGCGCAGGAATGTGCCCCACTGGGCGGTCGCCGGCCTCCGCCGCGTAGCCTTGAGCGCCGCCACCAGCGGGCGGTCGTCGGCGCTGGCCAAGGCGTAGAACAGGTTCTGATTGACCTGGAAGTTGAACATCATCTGCAGGCGCTCGCCGGCGGCCCCGAAATACTCCATGTCGGTGTCGGGCAGCACGTTGGCCTCGCCCAGCACGATGGCGTCGCCCTGACGCCACTGCAAAAACTCGCGAAAAGTGCGCAGCATGTCGTACTGCTCGACCGGAGTTTTCACGTCCGGCCCCTTGGTGGCGATCACGAAGGGGACCGCGTCCATGCGGAACCCGGACACGCCTTGCTGGATCCAGAACCCCATGATCTTCAGAATTTCCGCCTGGACGTGCGGGTTGGACGTGTTGAGGTCCGGTTGGAAATCGTAGAACCGGTGGAAATACCAGGCCTTCGCTACCGGATCGTGGGTCCAGGTCGATTTCTGCACGCCGGGAAACACCACGCCCTTGTCGGCTCCGGCGGGCTTCTTCTTCGCCCACACGTACCAGTCCCGGTATTTGGAATTCGGATCTTTTCGCGCCTCCTGGAACCACGGGTGCTCGTTGGAGGTGTGGTTGACCACCAGGTCGATGATGACACGGATGCCGCGCTGCTTGGCGCCGTGGGCGAATTCCACGAAATCGCCCAAGGTGCCGTGACGCGGGTCGACGCCGTAATAGTCCGATATGTCGTAGCCGTCGTCGCGGCAGGGCGAGGGCTGGAACGGCATCAGCCAGATCGCGGTGACGCCGAGCCCGTGCAGATAGTCGAGCCGGCGCACCAGGCCGGAAAAATCGCCGATCCCGTCGCCGTCGGCATCCATGTAGGTGCCGACCGACAGGCAGTAGATGACGGCGTTCTTGTACCAGAGGTCGTTGATCATGCGGGGCCCGTATGCGCCGAGGAATTTTTCGGCGATCCGGCTCAACGCGGCGGCGAGCCGTGGAGTTCCGCGGCCCCGCTCGGTATGGTTCGAAGATTCGGCTAACGGAAAACCGGTGATGATCGATGCCGCATGGGCCGTTCCGCTCAAACGGCGATCTCTCGCGGGTGGCGCCGCCGCCTTGGCGCTGGCCATGATCGGCTCGCGCGGCCCCGCGGCGGCAGGCGTGCCGATGATCGTCGTGGATCAGCCGGCCGCCTTGATGGACGCGGAAGTCGCCATCGAGTTGCATGGCTTTTCCCCGCGCCAACCCGTCACCGTCACGGCGACGCAGACGTTTCCCAGCGCCTCGCGCTGGCAGGCCCACGCAATTTTCATGAGCGACGATGGCGGCAGCGTCTCGGTCGCACGGCAGGCCCCGGTGTCGGGGACCTATGACGGCGCTGCCGCAGTGGGGCTTTTCTGGTCGGCCGAGCTGCTGCCGGGCGCAATCAAAACGCCTCCCGACGACTGGATCATGCAGCCGTGGCCCGTTCATCTCGAGGCGACCAGCCTCGACGGCATGCGGGCCGAGCTGACGATCCTGCGCCGGGCTGTTGGCGCGGGCGTCACCCGGCAGGCCATCCGCTCGGATGGCATCGTCGGCACGCTGTTCCTGCCGGCCGGCGAAGGTCCGCATCCGGCGGTGCTCATCGTCAGCGGAGGCGGCGGCGGGCTCGACGAGTATTGGGGCGCCATGCTGGCCTCGCGCGGCTATGCGGCGCTCAATCTCGCCCATTTCAACATGCCCGGACTGCCGCGCGGCCTCGTCAACATCCCGCTCGAATATTTCGAGAATGCGATCCGCTGGATGCGGGCACAGCCGTGGTCGGGGAATGGATTTCTCGCGGTGTGGGGAGCCTCGCGCGGCGGCGAGCTCGCCTTGCTGCTCGGCGCGACCTTTCCCGACATCAATGCGGTCAGCGCCTGGGTGCCGAGCGGCGTCGTGTTCTGGGCGCTCGGCCTGGCCGAGCCGGGCGATACGAGGCCGCGGGCGGCCTGGACGTTCCGCGGCAAGCCGCTGCCCTATCTGCAGGAGGCGAACACGGCGGTCGGGGATCCCCCGGTCCCGCAACCCGGCCAGCCCATCGCCTATGCGCCGGTCTATCTCAGTCACCTGCGCGATGCGCAGGCCGTGGAGCGCGCGACGATTCCGGTCGAAAATATCCGCGGCCCCGTGCTTCTGGCGTCGGGGACGGACGATCAGATGTGGCCATCATCGGTGCTGGCAGACATCGCGATGCGCCGCCTGAAAAAACATCGCTTCGCTTTTCCCTACCGGCATCTGAAATACCAAGGCGCCGGGCACCTCATCCTGATCCCCTACGGACCGCGGACGACGCGCGCGGTCGGCCTGCGGGTCGAAGGATTTTCCGGATACCTGTACAGCCAGGGCGGAACGCCAGGGACCGACGCCGAGGCCGGTGCGGATGCCTGGCGGAATCTGCTGAAATTTCTGGACAATTCTATCAAACAGCGCGGATAGCTCGCCTATCAACTCTCTCCTCGTTGCGAAGACCATGGGCGGATTGAAGGACCGCGCGGATCGGATCGTATTGATCGCGCTGCGGCTGGGCACGCCTGTTCGCGGGATCGACTTGCAGGCAAGTCGACACGAATTCAGTTCTTCCAGCCCTTCATCGGCCATTCGAGCTTGGCGGCGGCCGCATGGTCCGGCCATATCAGCACGTAGCTCTTGCCCTTGAGCTGGATCATGTAGGTGGATGCGAGCACGTTCTGGCCGGTCTCGTCGTACTTGACGCCGCGATAGCCCATCATCAACTGGTCCGGCTTGAGATCGGTCGCGGCGAGCGCCTGGCGGATTTTCTCCGGCTCGGTCGAGCCGGCGCGGTTGATGGCCTCGGCCAGCGCGAAGAAGCCCTGCATGTTGCGGCCGCTGGTGTCGTCGAGGTCGCGGCCGGTCTTCACCTTGTACATCTCGTTGATCAGGAATGTGGCGCTGCCCGGAGGGCCGACACCCCAGGCGCTGCGGTTGAGCGCCCCCTGCGCGAGCTCGCCCACCGCCGGGATGAAGGAAGGATCGGAGAACCCGGTATCGTCGCCGATCAGCATGGGCGGCAGGTAGTCGAGGCCCTTCATCGCCTTCATGTAGAGAATGGCGTCCGACGTATAGCTGATGAAGATCACCACGTCGGGCTGCTTGTCTTTCAGCAGCAGCACCTGGGCGGAGACGTCGGGGGAGTTGGCGCTGTAGGGAATGTGGGCGAGCACCGGGATGTTGTTGACCTTGGCGGCGGCTGCGATGGTGTTGCCGACCGAGGTGCCGTAGTCGGTGTTCTCGTTGACGATGGCGATGTGACGGATCTGCCGGCCGGCCTTTTTCTGGTCGGCGAAGAACCGCATGTAGGTGTCGGCATAGTCCGAGGCGATCGGCGTCGAGCGGAACGTCCATTTGAAACCGCGGCCAGTGATGTTGAGGGCGGAGGAATCGCCGACCGCGAACGGGATGCCGTAGCGCTCGGCCACCGCCGTCGCCGTGAAGGTGGCGGCGGACTGGTAGGCGCCGTAGAGCGCGTGGACCTTCTCCTGGGTGATCAGGCGCAGCGCCTCACTCTGGGCAACCGACGGGTTGCCCTGGTGATCGGCGAATACCAGCTCGATCGTGGCGCCCCCGAGATTGGGCAAGCCGGCGGTCGCCGCAAGCGGCAGGGCTCCCAGCTCCGGATGGGCCTTGTTGATGATGTCGGCCGCCACCTCGGCGGCGGCCTTGGCGGCCTGGCCGGCCGCCGCCGCATTGCCGGTGAGCGGCCACAGCACCCCGATCTTCACCGTGGCGGCATGTGCGGCCGGCACCAGCGCCGAGCCGAGCAGGAAGCAGGCGACCGCGCACGCGGCCGACCATGCGGATCGTCGTCTCACCTGGAGCCTCCCCGGGATTTTCGTTGTCTTGACGTATCGAACGCCGTCAGCCGCCCTGCGCCGCGAGCGGCTCGCGCTCGTCCCGCCGGCGGGCGAATTCGCTCGCTGCCCGCGCCATGGCGTCGGCCAGATAGGCAGGATCCTGGGCGCCGGACACCGCGAGCAGGTTTCCGAAGATGAAGCAGGGGACGCCGTCGATGCCGGCCTCCTTGGCGGCGTTGGCCTCCTGCTCGATGCGCTCGACGTCGGCATCGCTCGCCAGCAGTTGTCGGACCAGGTCGCCGTCCATGCCGCAATCGACCGCGGCACCGACCAGAACGTTCGGATCGGTCAGGTCGGCGCCTTCGGCGAAGTAGAGCTCCATCAGGCGCTGCTTCATGCGTCCCGCGGCGCCGGTGTTGCGCGCCCACTGGATCAGCCGGTGGGAGTCGAGCGTGTTGGGCTGCCGGGCGATTTTTTCGAGCCGGTAGGTCAGGCCCTCGGCGGCCGCAGCGGCGGCGACGCGCTGGGCCATCGCCGCATAGCGTTCCACCGAGCCGAATTTTGTCTCCAGATAGGTTTTCCGGTCGATGCCCTCGCGCGGCACCCAGGGATTGAGGAAGAACGGTCGCCAGCTCACCTCGACCGCAATATCGGGGCGCAACGCCAGCGCTTTTTCCAGCCGGCGTTTTCCGATGAAGCACCAGGGGCACACGATATCCGACACGACGTCGATCGGCAGCACGGCTGCGGACGGGGTTGCGGCGGCAAGCGGCAGGGCGGCCATGACGGATCCTCGGGGCAGGGCGCTTCGCTCGAGGAGATGAATTTCCCGACGATGCGCCGATCGCGAATGCAGGCAAGGTAATGACCGGCTCAGCTCGCCGCAACCATGCCGTCCCCCGCGATCCGGCCGATCAGGCTGTCGACCGTGTCCCGGCGCTTGAGCGCCGCGATGGCGACCGTGGGATCGAGCGTGCCGCGGTCGCGCCCGGGCGAGAGCGCGGTGTGTTTCAGCACGCTGGCGATCCGCCTTGCCACCACATGGGCGGAGTCGAGACCGGTATCGAGAAAAGCCACCAGGATCGTGCCGTCGGCGTCGCGGCAGGCGAAGTCGGAGGTGCGCACCAGGCGCGAGACGATGCGGGCGGCGTCGAGGCTGGCGCGGTGGTCGGACAGGCTGGCGAGCGAGAACCGCGCCAGCGCCAGTCCGTCGCCGCGGTCATTGGCGTTGCCGACCGCCTTGGCGAGGTCGCGCATGAAGGCTTCCCGGGTGCGCAGGCCAGTATTGGGATCGACGACCCCTTTGGCGTCGAGCGAGATCGCCATGCGCCGCAGGCGGCAGGTGAAGGCATGGAGGCGGACCAGCGGCAGCATGCGGTCGGCGATCCCCGCCGGAT
This sequence comes from uncultured Alphaproteobacteria bacterium, assembly GCA_963755055.1. Classification (GTDB taxonomy): domain Bacteria; phylum Pseudomonadota; class Alphaproteobacteria; order Rhizobiales; family Xanthobacteraceae; genus AP-16. The sequence continues at coordinate 202,541 of CAVWIS010000026.1, forward strand.
CGCCGGCGATGCGATCGAGATTGGGCAGGCGCTCGGGATCGATGTCGCCGCCGACGTCGTCGAGGACGCCGATCGGCAGGTCGCGAAACCGGGCGTCGGCGCCGAGCTCCATGAGGAACGTCTCGACCACGCGCTTGTTGAAGCCGTCGCCGATCACGATGCCGTCGACGTCGCGGCTCCTGAGAAAACCGCCCGCCGATTCCAGGCTGAGCGCGCCGATCAGCGCCACCCGCTCGCCGATCGCGACCGTCAGGCCCGGATAGGCGCGCCCGCGTCCGGCGACGATCACGGTGGCGTCGTCGAGCGGATCGCCGTCCGGCATCGCCGGGGCGTAGCCGCCATTCTCCTCCAGCGCCGCGGCGCGGCGCAGCACCGAACCGTGCAGCGTGCGCACCCTGAGCGCGGCGCGCAGCCGGGCGATGAGCACGGCGGGCGCATCGAGCCGCGCCGGAAGGGCTTGGGCGAAAAGGGGCGGGGCGTCGCCGCTCACGCAGGCGATCACCGGAACGGTGGGCTGGCCGCGGGCGGCGAGCGCCGCCGTGACCGCCGCGGCGACCTCGGGATCGACCAGCGAAAATGGATCGGCGAGCACGATCGCCGCCGGCTTGACCGATCGCAGGGCCGCGGCGATCTGCCGGCCTTGCGCCTCGACGATCGGGAAGGCGCCGGCGGCAACAAGCGGCTCCAGCACCGCAGGAGCCGGCGCTTCGGAAACCACGATGATCGGGCCTTGCAGCGACATGGCGACCGGCAGGTAGTCGGGGCAGCGCGAGGTTAGCCGAGCGCTCGTAAATGCCGCGTCAACGGTCGGGCGAAACCGCCCCTCGCGCGTTGGGAGGATAACGCCCGGTTAAGCCGCCGAGGCGCGGCCGGCACGCTTGGCGCGGAAGGCCGCGATGACCAGCGGATTGACCCCCTGGGCGGTCAGCGCATGGCGGACCGCATCGCGGTCGTTGGCGACGCCGGCCAGGCGATGCCCGGCCAGAAGATCGGGCAGCGCCGCGAGCGAGCCGGATTCGTCGATGCGCGCCACCAGGTTCTGCAGCTCGCGCAGTGCAAAGCGATAGCCGCCGACGCTGACCACGCCGGCAGGGGCGCCGTTCACCACCAGCGATTTGGTGTCGCGCTCGAGCCGGCAGGCAAATTCGGTGTCGACGAAGCCGTCGTCATCCACGTTGAGCCGCAGGCGATCGCCGCGCGAGACGCCGAGCGGAAAAGGATGCCGCGGCACCATGGGGCCGCGCAGTGCCACGGTTCCGTTCGCCGTGCGGGCGATCTCGATCGCGGTCGGCGCGGTGGCTTCGCCCGCCGGCGCCGTGATGCGCCCGAGCGGCAGCGCCGCTATCTTTCCCCCCGAGGCGCGGCGGCAGGGCACCAGCCCGATCTCGCCAAAAACCGGCACGTCGACCAGCATGGCCCCGCCGGTCCACACGGCGCTCGCCGACAGCCGCTCGGGCGCGCGCCAGATCGCGACCACCGTCCGGGTGCCGCGCTGCTCGCCGATCAGGCCGGCCTCGAGCAGCCGCGGCACCAGCGGGCCCGGCGCCACCACGATGCTGCAGGGGTCGGCGGCCTGCTGGGCCGCAAGAGTCGCCGGGGCGAACGGCTGGTGCAGCAGCAGTGTCCCGCCGGAGATCAGCCAGGGGAGGATGACGCAGGCCAGCCCGGCAAATGACGTGGTGGCGAACGCTGCCAGGATCACCGGATCGGGAACCTCGCCGCATTCGGCCAGGACGGCATTGCCGGCCGCGACCAGCTGGGTGTGGTTGCGGGCGAGCGGCACGATGCCGGCGGAGGTGACGTCGAAGGTCACCACGGCCGCATGGTCGGCCGGATGGCCGCTGCGCTCGATCGGCGGCGCGGTCGCCGAGGCATCGAGCAGAACAGGGTCGAGCGCCACCACGCCGTCCGCCAGATCGCTGCCGAAGCCGCAGACGAAGCGGATGGCGAAGGTTTCGGCGGCGACCTGCATGGCGAGCTCGCAGTGATCGATCGAACCGACCTGCCGGCACGACACCAGGATGCGGGCGCCGATCCGGCCGAGCGTCGCGGTCATCTCGGCGGTGCGCCACAGAAGAGGAATCGGCGCGGCGATCAGCCCGGCCCGCAGCACGCCGAGCAGCACCAGCACGTTCTCCACGATGTTCGGCAACTGCACGGCGACGATCGAGTCCGCCGGAAGGCCGAAGCCGCGCAACGTGCCGGCGATCGCCGAGATCGCCCGGTCGGCCTCCGCGTAGGTCAACCGGCGGGGCGGGTGATCGGTGAAATATTCGCGGTCCGGCGGATCGGCCAGCGCCACCGAGTTCGGGCCGCCGCGCCAGCGCGCGGCGGAAGAGATCATCGAGCGTGACACGCGCAAATTGCTGATCGGGCCTGGCGGCGTCGGGATTGCGGTCACCGAGGATCACGGGTCGCCTCGTTACGCGCCACCAGAGCACGGGAGGGAGTTCGGCGCGGAAATCAGAATGCCCAATTCGAGAGCTTTTCTAGCACGAAACGGCTGCCCATACGTGTTCATCCTATTTCGGGGAAAGGCTTGCGGGCGCTGGATTGCCCCGGCCGTCCTGATGCCATGAGGCCGCACCAGTGCTCGGATTCCGAAGTTCGCATCCACTTTGCCGCCCGGCCTCGTGCGAACTTCGGAATCCAAGGAGCACTGGCAATTTTATGATGCCAGTGTGGCTTTTGAATTTGAAGTTCCTCCCCCGAGCGTGCGGCAACGAACGGAGGAACTTCAAATTCGCCACACTAGATGGTCACGTTGTCGCCGTATTTGGCGCCGAGAGAGCCCCGGGAAGGGGCGGGCTGTCGCGCCGGCCGAACAATTGCGCTACACATGTCATTCATTGCCAGTCTCGCGTTGCCAATCTCGCGCGAGCGGCGATAACGCGAGCGGCGATAAAGAGGAAACTCCATCATGGATCTTCGGATCGTGTGCGCCCAGGCCCGCATGGTGCGCCGGGCTGCCACTGTGGTCGCGCTGGCGGCGACATTCGGCCTTGCCGGCGCCTTGGGTGCGCGGGCGCAGCAGCCTGCCCCGACGCCTCCCAAGCCGGCGCAAAAGCCAGCGCCGAAACCGGTCGTACCGCACAAACCCGCGCAAGCTCCTCCCGCCGCGGCGGCCCCTGCAGCCCCGACGGCCCCGCAGGCGCAGGGCGACCAGCAATCCCTGCCGGTGATCTACTCGCCGTGGACCAAGGTCTGCGGCAAGGACCAGAACCAGGCCAATGCCAAGGAAGTCTGCCTGATCGTCAAGGAGGCGCGCCTGGAAACCGGCCAGTTCATCGCCGGCGCCGTGCTGATCGAGCCCGAAGGCGAGCCGAAGAAGATCCTCCGCGTGACGCTCCCGCTCGGCATGCAGCTGATCCAGGGCACCCGCCTGATCCTCGACCAGGGCACGCCGCAGCAGCGCCCCTACCTGATCTGCTTCCCCAACGGGTGCATGTCGGATTACGAGGCCGACGCCGACATGGTCGGCAAGATGAAGAAGGGGCAGGGGCTGGTCGTGCAGGCGATCAACTCGACCGGGCAGCCGATCAACCTGGTGCTGCCGCTGGCCGACTTTGCCAAAGCCTATGACGGACCGCCGACCGACCCGAAGGAGCTCGAGGCGCAGCAGAAGAAGCTGCAGGACGAGCTGCAGAAGAAGGCCGAGGAGGCCCGCAAGAAGCTTCTCGAGTCGCAGCCGCAGGCCGGCGCGCCGCCCGCACCGGCGCCTGCCACGCGCTGAGGGACATTGGCTGGATGAAGAAGGCGCGCTTCGGCGCGCCTTTTTTGTGCCGCCGCCGGTCTCAATTCAATTGCGTATTGCGCGGCCGGTAGGCGCCCTTGCCGTCACGCTCGAACACCTCGGCGACCTGCGGGTGGCGGATCGGCTCGCCCGACGTGTCGGGAAGCAGGTTCTGCTCCGACACATAGGCGACGTACTCGGTCTCGGCGTTTTCGGCGAACAGGTGGTAGAACGGCTGGTCCTTGCTCGGCCGGATCTCGGCGGGGATCGACTGCCACCATTCCTCGGTATTGTTGAAGGTCGGATCGACGTCGAACACCACCCCGCGAAACGGAAAAAGCCGGTGGCGAACCACCTGGCCGATCGTGTACTTGGCTTCGCGCATCTTGTTCATCCCGACCCGCAATACAATGCCCGACCGTGATGCGCCAGTGGCGCATCGTCTCAACCCCGGGTAGCGATTCGGGCGTCACCGCCGAAAACCCGGGCGCCCGACCGGGTCAGCCTGGCGATCGACCCCTCGATCAACCTATCCACTCAAAAAGCATATTTCGTGCCCATTTCGGGGTCCTTGGCGGCGACGATGCGGGCGAGGTCGACGACCACCTTGGCCTGCTTCCAGGTGGCATCGTCCTGCATCTTGCCGTCGATCATCACCGCCCCGGTGCCGTCCGGCATCGCGGCGAGGATCTTGCGGGCGAACGCCACCTCGCCGGGGTCGGGCGAAAACACCCGCTTGGCGATGGTGATCTGGCTCGGATGCAGCGACCACGCCCCGGCGCAGCCCATGAGAAACGCGTTGCGGAACTGGGCCTCGCAGGCCTCCGGGTCGGAAAAATCGCCGAACGGCCCGTAGAACGCCTTGATGCCGGTCGCCGCACAGGCGTCGACCATTTTTGCGATGGTGTAGTGCCACAGATCCTGCTGGAAGCCGGTCCGCGCTGCGCCGCCGGCCGCGTCGGCCAAAACCTTGTAGTCGGGGTGGCCGCCCCCGACCCGGGTGGTCTTCATGGCGCGGGAAGCGGCAAGATCGGCCGGCCCGAGGCTGATGCCGTGCATGCGCGGAGAGGCGGCGGCGATCGCCTCCACCCGGTTGACGCCTTCGGCGGTCTCCAGGATGGCATGGATCAGGATCGGCTTGCCGACCCGGTGGCGGGCCTCGAGCTGGGCCAGCAGCTGGTCGAGATAGTGGATATCCCACGGCCCCTCGACCTTGGGCAGCATCACCACGTCGAGCTTGCCGCCGACCGCCGCGACGATCTCGACGATATCGTCGAGCGCCCAGGGGGAATTGAGGGCATTGACCCGCGTCCACAGCCCCGTCGTGCCGAACTCGACCGCCTTCGCCATCTCGATGAAGCCGGCGCGCGCCGCTTCCTTGGCGTCGGCCGGGATGGCGTCCTCTAGATTGCCCAGCACGACGTCGACCTGGCGCACCAGCTCGGGGACTTTTGCCCGCAATTTGTCCACATGGGGCGGCACGAAATGGATCATGCGCTCGAGCCGCACCGGCAGCTCGCGGAACGGCTCAGGAGCCCCGATGGCCAGGGATTTGAAAAAGTTTCGCGGAAACCTCATCGAAACGTCCTCCAGGTGGTCCGGGCGTTTAGAGGATGCCGCTTCGCCCGCCAAGCCTATTTGCCAGGCAGCGCGCGCCTGTTGACGCGTCGCCGTGCGACCGGTTCAATCGCCCGGCGGCAGGTCCGCGGCCGGTCGGGTTTTTCGTGACCGGCATCGCTCATCCGAAAAATCCGTCCCATCCGGTCAGGATCAACCATGCCACAGCCGCTTTCGGGCATTCTGGTGCTCGACTTCACCACACTGCTGCCGGGGCCGCTTGCCACCCTCATACTCGCCGAGGCCGGTGCCGAGGTCATCAAGATCGAGCGCCCGGGCGGCGAGGAGCTGCGTCAGGGCCCGCCGCGCTTCGACGGCATGTCGGCGACCTACGCGGCGCTCAATCGCGGCAAGCAGTGCCTGGTGCGCGACCTGAAGGATCCGGCGGACCGAGAAAGCCTCGACGCTCTCATCCGCCGCGCCGACGTGGTGGTCGAGCAGTTCCGTCCGGGCGTCATGGACCGGCTCGGACTCGGCTTCGAGGCGGTGCGCAAGATCAATCCAAAAATCGTGTACTGCTCGATCTCCGGCTACGGCCAGGCGGGGCCGCGCTCGCAGGAGGCCGGCCACGACATCAACTATATCGGGGCGACCGGCCTGCTGGCGCTGCAGCCCGGCCCGGCCGATCGCCCGGTGCTGCCGCCGGCACTGATCGCCGATATCGGCGGCGGCACCATGCCGGCGGTGATCAACATCCTGCTCGGCCTGCGCCAGCGCGATCTCACCGGCGAGGCCTGCTACATCGACGTCGCGATGACCGACGCGATGTTCACCTTCGCCTGGCTCGGGCTGGTGACCGGCAGCGCCACCGGCCGCTATCCGGGCCCCGGCGAGCTTCGGCTCACCGGTGCGTCGCCGCGCTACCAGCTCTATCCGACGCGCGACGGCAGGCTCGTCGCCTGCGGGGCGCTCGAGCAAAAGTTCTGGCAGGCGTTCTGCGCCACCATCGGGCTCGACAAGGATCTCGCCGATGACCGCAAGGACCCGGCCGCCACCAAGGTCGCCATCGCGCGCATCATCGTGGGCGAGACCGCCGAGCACTGGCGGCCGAAATTCGCCGCCGCCGATTGCTGCGCCACTATCATGGCGTCGCTGGAGGAAGCGCTGGCTGATCCGCAGTTCACCTCGCGAGGATTGTTCGCCCACGCGATAGCAGGACCGTCGGGAGCCACGATTCCGGCGTTGCCGGTGCCGGTCGCGATGCCGTTCCGCGACCACGCGGTCCTGGTCAAAGCACCGCCGCCGCTCGGCGGGAGCTAGGCTCTCACAGTCCGGCCGCGTTCCGGTGTAGGACGCCCGTTTTCCGGCTGGCGCGCCGTCGGCGCGGCGCGGCTCACTGCACGCCGGGGGGATCGATATGGACAAGCATCTGCGGCGATGGGGGATCGGCTTCACCGTGATGGTCGTGGCGGTCGCCGCCGCCTACGCGTTTCTCGACCGGCCGATCGCGTTCTTTTCGCACGATCATCTCGGGGCGTATCGCAAATGGTTCGATATCGCGACCCACATCCCGGATGTCCTGTGGTCGCTGGCGGGGATCGGCCTCGTGGCGGGAGGCGTCTGCATCCTGCTGCACCGGTCGCTGCCGCGGCCGCTCGCGGTGTGGCTTGCCTGCAGCGTCAGCCTGATCGTCGCCTCCTGGGTGAAGGAACAGCTCAAATACGCCTTCGGCCGCACTTGGCCCGAAACCTGGATCAAGCCGCCCAACCCGTCGCTGATCAGCGACAATGTCTTCGGGTTCAATCCTTTCCACGGCGGTCAGGCCTACAGCTCCTTTCCGTCCGGGCACACCACCTATGTGTGCGCGGTCATGGTGGTGCTGTGGCTGTGCTATCCGCGATTTCGCCCGGTCTATGCGCTCGCGATCGCCGCCCTGGTGATCGGACTGATCGGTGCCGACTATCATTTCCTCAGCGACACGATCGCGGGAGGATTCCTCGGCACCCTTGTCGCCTGGCTGGCGGTGAAGCTCTGGGACGCGCCGAACCCCCGCCTGTGTGCCGCGGCACCCGGGCAGGCCGCGCCCGGCGGCGCACCCTCGACGTCCGACGCCGGGGACACGCAGCCGCAAGCGACCATGCAGATGCCACGGTCGACCTGATGGCACGTTGATTCCGCGATGGGTCTCGCAAAGGAGCTCGCCCCATCCTACGGCAGCTCGCCGCGCATCAGCCGGGGCGCGGCGGCGAACGGCGCCACGCCCTCGCGCATCAAGGCACGCCGCAGCGGCGCGATCCGATCGATCAGATAGAGCCCGAGCCCGCGAAAGCCCTGCACGGGGAGAAAATCCGACAGCAGCGAGCGGTTGAGCAGATCGATCGCCATGGTGCGGCTCTGCACATCCGCGCGGCGCTGCCGCTGGTAGCGGGCAAGCAGATCGGCGGAGCCGACGTCGCCGCCGATCCGCCGCGCCGCCACCACGAGCTCGGCGATGGTGGCGGCATCGCGCAGGCCAAGATTGAGGCCCTGGGCACCGATCGGCGGAATCACGTGGGCCGCCTCGCCGATCAGCGCGATGCGGTTGGCGGCAAGCCGTTGCGCCTGCTCGATGCCGAGGCGGAAAATGCCGCGGCCGGGCTCGACGGTCATTTTTCCGAAGATCGAGTGGGCGCGGCGCTCGATGAATCCGGCAAGGGCGTCTTCGTCGAGGGTAGCAAGGCGTTCGGCCTGGACCGGGTCGACAACGCAGACCAGGCTCGATCGCGCGCCCGGCAGCGGCACCAGGGTGAACGGCCCGGTCTCGGCATGGAACTCGGTCGAGACGCCGTCGTGCGGCCGGGCATGACGGGTGTTCAGCGTCAGCGCCGACTGCGCGTAGACATGGGTGTCGGTGGCAATGCCGGCGGCGGTGCGGCACAGGGAGCGGCGCCCATCGGCGCCGATGGCGAGCCGGGCGCGGATCTCGCGGCCGTCGGCGAGCCGCAGGGTCACCGCATTGCTGCCGGCGACCACGGACTCCGCAGCATGGTCGATCCGCCGCAGGGGGGCGAGCGCGGCGGCGCGGGCGTCGAGGGCGGCAACGAGGTAGCGGTTCTCGATATTGTGGCCGAAGGCGTCGAGGCCGATCTCGGCGGCGGAGAACGTCACCGGTGGCGCCCGCAGCAGGCGCCGGGTGTCGTCGATCAGCCGGATGTGGGTCAGCGCGGCGGCGTCAGCGCGGCAGTGCGGCCACACCCCGAGCGCCTCGAGCGCGAGCACCGAGCCGGCCAGCAGGGCAGTGGTGCGGTTGTCCGGCGGCGCGGGCTTGGCGACCAGCGCGGTCTCAACCCCGGCGGCCGCGAGTGCCACCGCGACGGTGAGGCCCGCAGGCCCGCCGCCGACCACCGCGACCTCGACGTCCAACCGACCCGTTGCAGCATCCGACCGCATGGGCGGGTGGTGACCCGCCGGCCCCGCCCGGTCAAGGGCAAAGCGACAGCGCGGTGCGCTCTTAACGGTTCCGAGTACTCCCGATTCCGCCGTGGGTCCGGGTGCGCTATGCACGGAGGAGGAAGCTTCATGAAAGGCCGATGAGCACCGATCAGCACGTGCCTGACCTGACGATCCCCCCGGGGCCGGGCCGCCTGTTTGCGCGGCCGCGGCTCGCCGCGATCCTGTGCGTCGCGGTGCTGGCCGGGCTCGGATGGGTCTATCTCGGCCTGATGGTGGCGGACGCGCTGCGCCACGGCGATGCCGCGGCGCTCGGCCCCGGCATGGGCGTGCTCGACCGGCTGCTGCCGTCGGGCGGGCTCGGCCGCGCATTCCTCGACGCGATCTGCCGGCCGATGCTCGCCGGCGGGCACGCGATGGGTTCCGGTTCCTGGCAGCCGCTCGACGCGGCGCTGGTGCTCGTCATGTGGTGCGCCATGGCGCTCGCCATGATGCTGCCGACGGCAGGCCCGATGATCATGACCTATGGGGAGATCGCCGACACCGCCCGGCGCAAGGGCGAGCGGGTGGTCTCGCCCTACCTGCTCGCCGCCGGCTATCTGTCGGTGTGGATCGGCTTTGCGTTGGTCGCGAGTCTGCTGCAATGGGCGCTGGTGCGCCTGACCCTGCTCGACTCGGCGCTCGTGCCGGTCAGCGGCCTGTTTTCCGGCGCGGTCTTCCTGCTCGCCGGCGCCTACCAGTTCTCCGCCCTCAAGCATGCCTGCGTCACGCTGTGCCAGCGGCCGTTTCCGTTCTTCTTCGCCAACTGGACCACGGAGCCGGCAAGAGTGTTCCGCCTGGGGACCCGCCAGGGACTCTATTGCCTGGGCTGCTGCTGGGCGATGATGCTGGTGATGTTCGCGGTCGGCGTGATGAACGTGGTGTGGATGGCGGCGCTCGGCGCCATCATGGCGACCGAGAAGATCGCGACCACCACCCGGGTGAGCCGCGCGCTCGGCCTGGGCTTCATCGCGATCGGCCTCGTTTTCATCGTCTCGTCGGCGGCCGCCCACTGGCCGGTGCATCCGCGATGAGAGGCGTGCAGGTATCCAGTCGAAGGAGTTGATCGTGCCGGAACAATGGAAGCTCAAGGGCGACTTCGTCATGTCATGCAATTGCACGGTGTTCTGTCCGTGCGTGATCTCGCTCGGCCAGCATGCGCCGACCGAGGGCTACTGCCAGACCTGGGCCGGCATCCGCATCGAGGAGGGATTCTTCGGCGACACCGATATCGCGGGTATCAATGTCGGCCTCATCATCGACATCCCCGGACCGCTGGCGCGCGGCAACTGGACCGCGGGGCTGTTCATCGGGGAAAACGCCTCGGTCTACGCCGTGAAGGCGCTGACGAAAATCTTCACCGGTCGCGCCGGCGGCTCGACCGGCCTGTTGAAAATCCTGGTCGGCAGCTTCCTCGGCGTACAGCAGGAAAGGATCGAGTATCGGATCGAAGGCGATGCCCGCATCTTCGAGATCCCGAAGATCGTCGAGGGGGTCGTCAAGCCGATCCCCGGCAAGGAGCAGGGCGAGAACGTGGTGATCCGCAACACCGGCTACTGGGTGGCGCCCGACGTCACGGTGGCGCGCGCCGTGACATCCAGGGTGCGCGCGTTCGGGCGCAACTGGAATTTCGCCGGGCGCTCCGCCGAGCTGTGCCGGCTCGACTGGGGCAATGGGTGAGGTCGGCGAAGCGCCATGCGGCTGCCGGCAGATGACGCGGGACACGAGCGCGGCAGGGCCGCGGCGCCGCTCAGGCAAGCCGGTGCCTTCCTGGTCCACGTCTTCACCGCCTCGGGCGGGGCGCTCGGGCTGCTGGCGATGGTGGCGGCGGTCGGCGCGGATTTTCCGCTGATGTTCGTCTGGCTCGGGCTGGCGCTGGTCGTCGACGGGGTCGACGGCACGCTGGCACGCAAGCTCGACGTGGCCGAGCGGTTGCCGCGGTGGTCGGGCGAGACCCTCGATCTGGTGGTCGATTTCGTCACCTACGTGTTCGTGCCGGCCTACGTGGTGGCGGCGGGCGGGTTGATGCCGCGGCACCTCGAGCTTGCCGCCGGCATGCTCATCGTGGTGACCGGCGGCCTCTATTTCGCCGATCGGCGGATGAAGACCGCGGACAATTATTTTCGCGGCTTTCCTGCCCTGTGGAATCTCGCGGCGTTCTATCTGCTGCTGCTGCGGCCCGATCCCTGGATCGGCGCCGCCGCCGTCGTGCTGCTGGCGGCGCTGAGTTTTGCGCCGTTCCCGTTCGTCCACCCGGTGCGGGTGAGGCGGCTGCGGACCCTGAGCACGGTGCTGCTGGCCGCCTGGTCGGTTCTGGCGGTCGTGGCGCTGTGGCGCGATCTCGCTCCCGGACCGTGGGTCACCGGAGGGCTCATCGCGATCGGGCTCTATTTCCTCGCCGTCGGGTTGCTGCGCCGTCCGCCCCGTCTCCACGACTGAAACGGGGATTGATCCGGCCGATCCTGCTCGTCACCGACGGCAGCCGCGGCATTCGGCGATCCGCTTCCCTTGCTTCTTCAAAATCCAAACCTATGATCCCGGCCGCGCGCGGGCTCGCCGCGCCCGGTTTCGTCAATGGCAGCTCCGGGATGGCCGGCTGCCGAATTTTTCAGGGAGAGCGTCATGGTGGCAGCGGTTCGGGTGCACAAGGTCGGCGGGCCGGAGGTCTTGACCTACGAGGACATCGACATCCCGCCGCCCGGGCCGAAGGAGATCCGCCTGAAGCACCACGCCTGCGGGATCAACTATATCGACACCTATCTGCGCACCGGCATGTATCCGGTCCCGCTGCCGTTCGTCGCCGGCAACGAGGGCGCCGGCGAGGTCATCGCGGTCGGCAGCGAGGTCAAGGACTTCAAGACCGGCGACCGCGCGGCTTACGTGCATGCGACTGGCGGCTATGCGGTCGAGCGCAACCTGCCGGCCGAGCGGACGGTAAAACTGCCCGACGGCATTTCCTACGAGCAGGCCGCCGGCATGATGCTCAAGGGCATGACCGTGCAATACCTGGTCCGCCGTACCCACAAGGTCGCCAAGGGCGAGACCGTGCTGATCCATGCGGCGGCGGGCGGCGTCGGCCTGATCGCCTGCCAGTGGGCCAACCATCTCGGCGCCAATGTGATCGGGACTGTCGGATCGAAGGAGAAGGCGGAGCTTGCCAAGGCCAATGGCTGCCACCACACGATCCTCTACGGCACCGAGGATTTCGTCGCCAAGGTCAAGGAGATCACCGGCGGCAAGCTGTGCCACGTCGTCTATGACGGCGTCGGCAAGGCGACCTTTCCGGCCTCGCTCGACTGCCTGCGCCCGCTCGGCCTGTTCGCGAGCTTCGGCAGCGCCTCGGGCCCGATCGACGCCTTCAATATCAACATCCTGGCCGGCAAGGGCTCGCTGTTCGCCACCCGGCCGACGCTCAACACCTACACGGCGACCCGCGAGGACCTGCTGGCGACCGCCAACGACCTCTTTCAGGTGGTGTCGAGCGGCGCGGTGAAGATCCCGGTCAACCAGAAATATCCGTTGAAGGATGCGGCGAAAGCCCATCGCGACCTGGAGAGCCGGGGAACCACGGGGTCGTCGATCCTGATCCCGTGACGCAGTCTGCCTGGGTCGATGAGGCCGCGACCCGATCGGTCGCGGCCTCCGCTCAATCGGCGATCGCCGCGTAGACCTGGGAGCGGAAGAGCTGGCGAAAGAATTCGCGCTGGCCGGGGCCCTGGATCATCGCGATGGCGAACAGCTGCTCCCTGGGGTCGATCCAGAACGTGGTGCCGGCGAGCCCGCCCCAATAATGCTCGCCGACCGAGCCGGGGATCTGCGCCATGCCGGCCTCGCGGCGGACCGCGAAGCCGAGACCGAAGCCGTAGCCGGGCAGCAGCAGATCGGGCGCGCCGGTCACCGGCCCAAGATGATCGGCGGTCATCAGCTCGACGGTCTTGCGCCCGATGAGCCGGATCCCGTCCACCGTGCCGCGGCCCAGCATCATCGCGCAGAAGCGCGCATAGTCCGCAACCGTCGACACCATGCCGCCGCCGCCGGATTCGAAGGTCGGCTTGTCGCGGACATGGATCAGCTGCACGGCCGCCCCGGTCTCGGGATCTTTCAAGAATGCCTCGGCGAGCCGGTCATGCCTCGCCGGCGGCACGTGGAACGCCGTGTCGACCATGCCGAGTGGCGCCAGGATGCGCTCGTGCAAGACCTCTCCGAGCGTTTTTCCGCAGATCACCTCGATCACGCGGCCGAGCACGTCGGTCGAGCGGCTGTACTCCCAGCGCGCGCCCGGCTGGTGCATCAGCGGCAGTGTGGCCAATGTGGCGGCCTGCTCGGCATTGGTCTGGTTGCGGCGAAATACTTTGGCGTCCATGTACAGCTTCTGCACCGCTGCGGTGCCGCGGAACTCGTAGGTGAGGCCCGACGTGTGCCGCAGCAGGTCCTGGATGGTGATGTCGCGGTGCGCCGGGACGAGCTCGGAATCCCCGTTGCGCTCGACCAGGACCTTCGGGCCGGCGAAGTCGGGCAGGAATTTCGCCAGCGGGTCGGACAGCAGCAGCCGGCCGTCCTCGACCAGCATCATGGCGGCGACGGAGACCAGCGGCTTGGTCATGGAGTAGATGCGGAAGATCGTGTCCTGCCGCATCGGCGCGCCGCTCTCCGGATCGCGCAGGCCCACTGCCTCGCAATAGGCCAGCCTGCCGCGCCGGGCGATCAAGGCGACCGCACCCGGAATGAGCCCGCGGCCGACGCAACCGCGCAGGGCCTCGGTGAGGTGCACAAGGCGGTCGGCGGACAGGCCGACGTCCTCGGGCCGGGCCATCTGAGGCAATGCGCTGGCGTCCATGGGTTGCTCCCCGTTCAGGCAATGACGAAAATCGCGAGGTGCCGATGAAGAAGGGTCCGTTCCTCGAGACGTCCCGTACGACGATTTACGCGACCCCGTGGCTCCGTGTCGAGGAAGCAAAGGTCGTGAGGCCCGACGGGCAGGATGGGCTGTTCGGGCTCGCTCACGTGGTTCCCGGAGCGACCGTGGTGGCGCTCGACGGACAACTAAACGTCTTCCTGGTGAAGGAATACAAGTACGCGGTCGACCGCGAGACCATCGAGCTGATCAGCGGCGGGATCGATCCCGGCGAGGAGCCGATTGCCGCCGCCATCCGCGAGCTGCACGAGGAGACCGGCTATCTTGCCGGCAGGGCGACCAGCATCGGCGCGGTCGAGCCGTTCACCACCATCGTGTCCGGCCGCATCCACATGGTTTTGGCGGAGGATCTTGTTCACCGACCGGGCGAGGCCTCGACCGACGACCTCGTGGAGCCGTTCCGGGTTCCGTTCGAGCGCGCGCTCGACATGGTCGAGGACGGCACCATCACCCATGCGCCGAGCTGCGTGGCGATCCTGAGAACCGCGCGGATTCTCGCGGGACGGTAGGATGGGTTGAGCGTCAGCGAAACCCATCGCGGCATCCATGGGTGATTGATGGGTTTCGCGAAGGGATCAACCCATCCGGGGCCTGAGAATCCAACCGCGGTGCCGTGAAGATCATAGGCGTCGGCGCGCTCGATCTTTACCGTCGCGATCTCGCCGACGCGCAGCGGGCGCCGGCTCGCCACATGGACGGCGCCGTCGATTTCCGGCGCATCGCCGCGGCTGCGGCCGCGGGCGACGGTCGGGCCGGCCTCGTCGATGATGACCTGCTCGCGGCGGCCCACCCGGCGGGCGAGTCGGGCGGCGGAGATCGCCTGCTGGCGCTGCATGAAGCGGTGCCAGCGCTCCTCCTTGGTCTCGTCGGGAACCGGAGCGCCAAGATCGTTGGCGGCCGCGCCGCGCACCGGCTCGTAGCGAAAGCAGCCGACGCGATCGAGCCCGGCGGCATCGAGCCAGTCGAGCAGGATGGCGAAATCCTCCTCGGTCTCGCCCGGAAAGCCGACGATGAATGTCGAGCGCAGCGTGAGGTCGGGACAGATCTCCCGCCAACGGCGAATGCGCTCGAGGGTCTTTTCCTGCGCGGCCGGGCGACGCATGCGCCGAAGGACATCCGGGCTCGCATGCTGGAACGGGACGTCCAGATAGGGCAGGATTTTCCGTTCCGCCATCAGCGGGATGACGTCGTCGACATGCGGGTAGGGGTAGACGTAGTGCAGGCGGACCCAGACCCCGAGCTCGCCGAGCTCGCGCGCGAGATCGAGGAATTTTGCCCGCACCTCGCGATCGTGGAACGTGCTGGTCGCATACTTGATGTCGACCCCGTACGCGGAGGTATCCTGGGAGATGACCAGAAGCTCCTTGACCCCGGCCTTCACCAGCCGCTCGGCCTCGCGCAGCACGTCGGCCGCCGGCCGCGAGACGAGATCGCCCCGCAGTTTCGGGATGATGCAGAAGCTGCAGCGGTTGTTGCAGCCCTCGGAAATCTTGAGATACGCGTAGTGCCGCGGCGTGAGCTTGATGCCCTCCGGCGGCACCAGGTCGAGAAAGGGATCGTGCTGCGGGGGTGCAGCCCGATGCACGGCCGCCATCACGCTCTCGTATTGCTGCGGGCCGGTGATCGCCAGCACGCCGGGATATTCTTTTGTGATCTTCTCCGGCTCGGCGCCCATGCAGCCGGTGACGATCACGCGGCCGTTCTCGGCGAGCGCCTTGCCGATGGCGCCGAGGGATTCGGCTTGCGCGCTGTCGAGGAACCCGCAGGTATTGACGATGACCAGATCGGCGCCCTGGTGCTCGCGGGCAAGCTCGTAGCCCTCGGCGCGCAACCGGGTGACGATGCGCTCGGAATCCACCAGCGCCTTGGGGCAGCCGAGCGAGACGAACGAGATCTTTGCGGCGGTGGCGGAAGCCATCGATCGATCTTTGCGGAAGACGGCGTGCCGTATCGGCTGCCTCGCGGGGTGGTAGCGAACGGCGCGGCATTTTTCAATGCATGGCCTCGTCCGCCGTGGACCCAGGCCGCATGCGAGCGGATCCCGCCGCCTTTCAGAACGTGCACTGCAGCATAAAGTCAGAGCGCGCTATGGCGAATTTGCGATTCCTGGGGTAATCAGACGTCAACCTAATCCGACATGATCGGCACGGCGATTCGCGTCAGCGGGCAGTAAATCATCCTTGGGTTGTATCAGCCGTTAACTGTTCTTGATTAGAGTTCTTGCGGACCAACAGCTCGATATGCTTTGCTCCAAATGTTGACAACAACTCCACGGGGCAGAACACATGAGACGTGCATTTGTTTGTTCGACCGCTATCCTGCTCGCATCGGCCGTGACGGCTGCCGCCGACAGTCCGAAGCTCAAGGGAGCCTACGGATTCACCGGCACTGCCGCCTGCCTTGTCGCACCGGGCCACGTGGGGGATGCAAATGTTCCCCCCCCACTCACCAATCCAACCCCCGGAATTGCTCTTCCGAATTCGGGATTTAACGCCCAGCTGCGCCCGAACGACTCCCTCCCGGCTCCCGCGTCGCCCTCGCAGAATTATTCCCGTTCGTTTTCCGTCGAAGGAATTCGGACGTTCAACGGGAATGGCACCGGAACCGTCAAAGGAACCGCCGTAGGAATCTCCGTTCGTCCGACCCCCGGACCGAATGGATTTCCCCATTTCCCACCGTCCGCGGGTTCCGCGGACTTCAGCTTCAACTTCACCTACACGGTCGACGGCAATGGCGGCTGGACCTCCACGATGGTGCCGGGTAGCTACACCGAGACTTTTGTGACCGGCCCGCGCACCGGACAGACCGCCACGGTCGATGCAATACCGCCCGTCACGGGCATGATTTCCGAGGACGGCAAGACATTGATTGCCGCGCACACCACCCCGGTGGTCGAAACGCATACCTATTCAAACGGTGACGTCGATCCGGAAATCTGTCATCGTTCGCGCGTCTTCATTAAACTGCAGGACGGCGACCACGATAACGACCGCGGCGACAACGACCGCCGTTAGCATGTGATGGATGAGACGGCCGGCTGTTCCTTGCAGGACGTCATGCGGGAACAGCCGGCCGCGATGCGTCGGGGCATTCGGCGGCGGAGCGCGGGTCGCCGCGGGAGGGATGATGGGCACGCTCTTGCGTCTGCGCCGCGGCGGGTGCGCGGCCGGTTTCCTGTCGACGCTGCTGCTCGGCATGCCGGCGACATCCGCCCGCGCGGAGGTCAATGTCGAAGGCACGCCTGCGGCACTTCTCGTCACCACGACCAGGGACGCGGTCTCCGACGTCATGTCGGCGCTCGCGGCGACGTTCAATGTCCGCTACCGGTCGGCGGTCCGCCTGGATGCTGCGGCCGGCCTCAAATATTCCGGGTCGCTCGGCGAGGTCATCGGTCGCCTGCTGGACGGCTACAGCTACGTGATCAGAAAAGACCAGGACGTCTTCGAGGTGGTCGTGGTCGGCAGCAACGGGGCGCGCGCGATTCCGATCCAGGCGCCCGCTCCCCGCAAGGAGAACATCACGTCGCGGTGGCGCTGAGCGGAGCCTCAGGGGACCGGCGACGGGGTCGCCGGCCGATCTGTTGCGCGTTCGATTGCGCCCTCGTTGGCAACCTCCGAACTGTAACCTTCGTTCAGAATCCGTGACCCACAGCGGGTCGCCGGGTGTGTTACGGCTTCGGTCCGATGACCCGCCTTCGGCTCGACATCCTCGACCACGTCTGTGATTCTGCCGGCCGCTACGGCGACGACCTGTGGGGCCGCACCGACACTGCGGTCTGGATTCTCGACGGCGCCACCGGCCTCTCGGCGGAACGGTTGATTGCTGCCGGGGCGAGCGATGCGGCCTGGCTCGCCGCCGCGGTCGACGAGGAGTTGCGGCGGGCCGACTGGAGCAAGCCGGCACGCGCCGTGCTGCGCGATGCGGCAGCCGCGGTCGAAGCCCGCTTCCGGCGCGAGGCCAAGAAAATTCCCGCCGACGAGTCGACATGGCCGGCGGCGGCCATCGCGATCCTGCGGGTTGCCGAGGGCGCGATCGAGCTCAGCAATCTCGGCGACTGCAAGCTTCTGTTCCGTGCCGCGTCGGAACTCTTCGCCACGTTCGGATCGTCGGCGGTCACCGCGCTCGACCGGCAGCTGGTGGCGCTGATGGTCGAGCTGCAGTCGCAGGGCGTGACCGATCCGGCGGACCTGTGGTCGCGCCTGGTTCCGGTCATGCAGCAGGGCCGCAGGCTGCGCAATACCGAGGGCGGCTACTGGGTGCTCGATGTGGCCGGGCACGGCGTGACCCATGTCGAAGAGGCGATGCTGCCGGCCGGCGCCATCCGCGACTTCCTCCTGGTGACCGACGGATTCTATCGGCTGGTCGACACCTACGGCGTCTATTCGGACGAGCAGCTGCTCGACGCAGCGCTGGCGGGCGGGCTCGGCGCGCTGTGCACGGAGCTGCGCGCGATCGAGGCGGCGGACGAGCGCTGCGCCGCCTATCCGCGGGTCAAAGCGCGCGACGACGCCACCGCGGTGCTCGGCCGCGTCCTCGATGGGTAGGGGCAGGGTCAGTCGAGCGCGAGCACCCGCAGCTCGGGCCAGCGGGCCTGCCAGCTCTTTTGCCGCATCCGTGCCCGGTAGACGTCGAGCTTGCCGGTGAATGCCGGGGTCGGCCGAACGATGAGGCCGATGAGGTCGTCGACGCCGTACGGCGCCAGCACCTCGACGCGGCCGCCGATCGTGCGGGCGGCGATCGCGGTGGCGGTTTCCGGCCAGTGGGCGACGGCGTCAAAGCCGTCGCGGTAGGGAAGGTCGCCGTTGCGCACATGCATGCGCGCCTGGTTCTTCACCGACCAGGGGGCGTCAAAACAATCGCGGCGGAGCCGGGCCTCGATGTCCGCATCGCATTCGGCGCCGGCGTCCGCTCGGTCGAAATAGATCACGTCGACATCGCCATGCATCGCGGCGTCCGTAATGCCGCTCAGCGCATCCCACACGGCATTGCGGATGAAGCCGGCACCGATCCATGCGTCCGGCAGGTTTTGCTGCTCGACCGCCGCCAGCAGCCGCATCATTTTCGGCCCTTCGGCAATGAGGGCCGCGATATCGGCAATGGTCCGCATCACGCTTTTGGCGCGGACGACACCGGTGCGCCGAGCACCGCGCGAGCCTCGAGCAGAGCGACCAGGATGTGATAGCAGCTGGTCGCGGGCAGCTCGTCGTCGTAGCACGACAGATCCCTGCGCAGACGCTCGCGCCAGCCGCCGTCGGGGAGCAGGTAGGCGGAGAACAGAAGCTCCAGGGCGGCGACGAGCGCGGCGCGCTCCGAGGCGCTGCCCGTCTCGACGAGACGGACGGCGCGCGCCTTGATGTATTCGGTCAGCGGCCACAGCCGCTTGGTGTCGGCAATGACGCGGCCGTGGGTTCCGACCTGGTCGAATACGCCGCCATGGCGGCGGTCGATGCCGTGCGCCGCCGCCCATTCGAACAGCCGCGCCGCATCGCCGCGGCACTCGGGCAAGCCGAGGACGTCGGCCGCCCGGTGCAACAGCCAAAACCATTCGAAATGGTGGCCCGGCTCGACGATGTGGCCGCGGACCGCGTCCGGCTGGCCGCTCTCGTCGCGAAACTCGCTGATCGTCCCGCTCTCCCGGTCGATGAGCCGGGTGCGAAAAAGCGCGACGAGCCGGGTTGCCGTCTCCCTGCAGGCCGCGTCGGCGGTGAGCGCATGGGCCGCCAGATAGGCTTCGAGCAGGTGCATATGGGGATTCTGCAGGAGCGGCCTGGTGCGCTCCGACCAGTCCGGGCTGGCCGTTGCCGCGTACCAGCCTGCGGGGAGAAGAAATCGCCCGGAGATTACCGCGTCGGCGTGCCGGGCCAGATCCAGCGCCTGCTCGTCGCGCGATATCGCCCAGTAGTCCGCCAGGCCGAGCAGCACGAAGGCGTGGCCATAAAGATCCCTGGTGCGGTCGAGCGGTGCGCCGGCGGCGGTGACCTTGAAGATCCAGCCGCCCTGGCTGTCCAGGAAATGGTCGACCAGATAGCGGAACGTGCGATCGGCAATCCGGCGTGCGCCGTCCATGAGGCCGAACTCGGCCGCCTTGCTGTAGACGAAGAGCTGGCGCGCGCACACCGTCAGCCGGCGGTAATCGAGCTCGACCGGCGCATGATCGGCGCGCAGCCGCTCGTGCCAACCGCCGCGGACGTCATCCCAGCCGCGCGACGCCCAGAGCGGCAGCATGCCGTCGCGCAGGTAGACGTCGATGGCTTTGATCGGGTCGTCGCCCGGCGCGAGACGGCGTGCGGTGCGGTCCGTCATGCCGGGACGATAACCATCCGTTCACCACAAGGCCATGTCGCCGGGAACGAGGTCGGCTCGGGCGGGTTCATGTCGGAGATGCGGTCCATTGCTATGGCTATTGAAGCGAATACTGGCGCCCCGTCTCGCAACCGCGAAGCGGGGCGCAGTTTTTCGCTCCCGGTTATATGTCGACGACGGCGACGACCTGGCCTTCCTCCACCATGTCCTTTTCGGCGACACGGATCTCGGCAACGATACCGGCCGCCGGCGCCGCCACCGGTATCTCCATCTTCATCAATTCCAGGATCATGATGGGATCGTCGACGGCGACGCGATCGCCGGGTTTCACCTCGATTTTCCAGACCCTTGCGGTGATCTCCGACTTCACGTCCTGACGTGCCATGTCCCGTTTCCACCTCGCCCAGGCGCCGCGCCCGGCGCTTGATTCCCGATCTTCGTCTTGGCAGTACAACACTTGACGCGGGGCCCGCCACACCCCGACAGCCGCGAGGCGCCGCCATGCCGCTATCCCGCCTCCGGGTCGTCGAGCTCGGAACCGGATCGACGCTCGCCTATGCGGGAAAGCTTTTTGCCGATTTCGGCGCCGAGATCGTCAAGGTCGAGCCGCCGGGCGGCGACCCGGGCCGCGCCGCGCCGCCGCTGGTCGATGCGGGTTACGGGCGCGAAAGCGCGTATTTCGCCTGGGCCAACACCAACAAGCGCAGCATCACGGCGGACCTTGCGAGCCCCGCCAATGTCGAGCGTGTCGCCGCGCTGATCGCCGGCGTCGATGTGCTCCTGGATTCGCGGCCGCCCGATGCGGTGCTCCGCGGACCACTGGCGCACGACGTCCTGCGCGCGAAGAATCCCCGGCTCGTTGTCGCGGCGATCAGCTGGTTCGGCGAAACCGGGCCCTATCGCGATTTTGCCGCGACCGACGCCACCTGCCGCGCGCTCGCCGGGCTGGTGAAACTGGTCGGCCCGCGGGAGGGGCCGCCGCTCGCCCTCAACGACCACCAGGCGGACGTGGTCGGCGGCCTGACCTCGTTCATCGCCGCCACCGCCGGCCTCTATCACGGGGGCGGCGGCCGCCGGTTCTCCATCAGCGTGCATGAGGCCAACGTGGCGCTCGCCGAGTACCAGGCGGCGCTCGGTCTCGGCGGCAATGTTCCGCCCGCGCGGCAGGGCATCAACCGCTTCGCGCCGAGCTTTCCGCTCGGCGTCTATCCGTGCCGGGAAGGGTTCATCGGCGTCACCGTGATCACGCCGCCGCAGTGGCTGGCCTTCTGCGATCTGCTCGATCTCGCCGAGCTCAAGGCCGATCCGGATCTGTTGGTCAACTTCAACCGGTCGGCCGCGGCGGATCGGATCGAGGCGGTGTTCGCGCCGCGTTTTCTGGAAAAGACCGCGGCCGAATGGTTTTCCGGGGCGCTGGAGCTCCGCCTGCCGTTCGCCATCGTGCCCGGCATCGCAGAGCTGCTCGGGCAGAAGGTGCACCGCGACCGCGGCGCCTTCGTGCCGGTGCGCATCGGCACGGCCGGTTTCGCGGGCCCGATCGTGCCGCTGCGCCTCGCCCGGACGCCGCCCCGGCCGGGCGGCGTCGCGCCGCGCGCCGGCGCCAACGATGACGAATACGCCGCGCTCAAGGAGAGCGTCGCGGCGGCAGGAGCAAGGGAGCCTGGCGATCTGCCACTCGCAGGCTTGCGGATCGTCGACCTGTCGATGGGCTGGGCCGGACCGCTGGCGACGCGCCACATGGCGGATCTCGGCGCCGAGGTGATCAAGGTGGAAGCCTGCCAGTATCCGGACTGGTGGCGCGGCTTCGACGTCCGCCCGGTGTTCTTTCAGGAGCGGCTTTACGAAAAGCGGCCGTCCTACCTGGTGATGAACCGCAACAAGCTCGGCATCACCCTCGATCTCACCTCGGCCGCGGGCGTCGACCTGGTGAAGCGCCTGGTCGAGGGCGCCGACGCGGTGGTGGAAAACTACTCGCGAGAAGTGCTGCCCAAGCTTGGCCTCGATTACGCGGCGCTCGGCCGGGTGAAGCCGGACCTGGTGATGGTGTCGATGCCGGCCTTCGGCGCCAGCGGCGAGTGGGCCGACTGCCGCGCCTACGGATCGACCCTGGAGCAGGCCTCGGGCCTGCCTTCGGTTAGCGGACCGGCCGACGGGCTGCCGGTGATGAACCACATCGCCTATGGCGACGTGATCGGCGGCCTCAATGCGGCCTCCGCCCTGATGGTGGCGCTGCTGCATCGCCGCCGGACCGGGGAGGGGCAGCATGTCGACCTCTCCCAGGTCGAATGCATGCTGCCGCTGGTGGCGCCGTGGATCATCGAGCAGTCGGTCACCGGAAAACTGGCGCCGCGGACCGGCAACCGCCACCCGACCCACGTCCCGCACGGCTGCTTCCGCTGCCGCGGTGACGACCAGTGGGTGCTCGTCGCGGTCGCCGACGATGCCATGTGGCAGGCCGTGTGCGCGGCGATCGACCGCGCGGATCTGGCCGCCGATCCGGCACTCGCGGCGGCCACCGGACGACGGGCGCGGGAAGCCGAGCTCGAGCGCGCGATCGAAGCCTGGACCGCGACCCGCAGCCCCGACGAGGCGATGCTGGCGCTGCAGCGCGCCGGCGTCGCGGCGGGCGCGGTGCGTTCTCCGTTCGAGCTCGATCGCGAGCCGCATCTTGCGGCACGGGGATTTCTGGCAGCCGGTGGAGCGCGCCTTCGTTGGCCGCCACGATCAGCCCTCGGCGCCGTTCCGCGAAGGGAACAAGCCCTATCCGGTAAACCACCCGGCGCCGACGCTCGGCGAGTACAACGAGAGGATCCTGACCGGCGTGCTCGGCCTTTCGGCCGAGGAGCTGGACCGGCTCGCCGCGGCGAACGTGATCGGGACCGAGGCGCTGCCGCGCGCGCCGGGCAGGACCAGAATTGCCGCCGAATGACCGGCCGGCATTGCAGGCCCAGGATTGCCCGGAAGCGGTCGTTTCCGCTGCATCCAACCGAAAATTGCAATCGTCATATGTTCGTGGTAATGTCCAACCTTCAGCGAGGCGGGAGGTTGTTATGAAGCCTATCGACCGGATCGCATCCGCGGCTCTGCTGTGTTTCGGGCTTTTCGCCGCCGCCGATCTCGCGCGGGCGCAAACGCCGCTCGAGCAGCTCGTGCCGGAAAAATGCAACAAGTTTCACATCGATCACAAGGCGTCCCAGCCGCTGGAGCAGGTGCCGATGCCGCCGACCCACTGCGCTCCGCGCGTGGGCAGCAAGGGATTTCTGATTCCCGACCCGATCTGCACGCCCGGCGCCATCAATCCGACGGTGACGGCGGAGGTGCTGCGGGATCCGGACTTCACCACCAAATGCATCCGCAACGAGGCGACGAGCGAAGAGGAGAAGCACAAGACCTACGGGTTCTATCACCTCAAGCCGCCGGCCCATAATGTCGGGGCGACGCAGACCTGCGAGCTCGATCATCTCATCTCGCTGGAGCTCGGCGGGGCGGATACGCTGGACAATATCTGGCCCCAGTGCGGACCGTCCGGCGTCGTGCTCCACGAGCGCTATTTCAAGCAGAAGGACCTCGTCGAGGACCATCTCGGCCAGCTGGTCAAGGAAGGCAAGATGGATTTGGCAGAAGCGCAAAGGCGCATCGCCGGCGATTGGACCGAGCTGATCGACGTGGCGAAGACGACCTGCAGCAAGCGCGCCTGCAAGGAGATCGATCCGCCGAAGGGGCAGTGAGGGAGCCGGCGCGAAATTGCGCCGGTTCGACAGCGCGCGGCTATCACGGCGGCGATAGGGATCGCCGCCTCGCTCCTCAGCGCGGCGTCTCCTCGATGGAGTTGACGCGGTTCGGATAGAACGCCAGGTGATCGGCAATCTCCGCAACGGCGGGAAACGGATGCTCGTAGGTCCACACCGCGTTGGCCGCGGTCCTGCCGTCGGCGGCAACGCTGTAGTAGGCGGCATCGCCCTTGTAGGGACAATGCGTGGCGTGATCGGTCCGCCGCAGGAGGTCCATGACGGCGTCGTCGCGGGGAATGTACTGCACCGGCGGATAGGTGGATTCGCGCAGCGTCAGCGCCCGCGTGGTATCGGCGACCACGCGTCCGGCGAACGTGACGCGCACGCGGTTCGGATTGGGCGCGATGGTGATCGGGTGGTCGGGGCCGGGGACTTTCATTCGCACCTCGTCTGTGATCGTGCGGGATGGGTCACCAACGGCATTTAGGTGCCCCCCTGGCGCGCCGCCAGTTCACGAATAAACGAATACGCGGAACATGCTCTATCTAGGCGCGGATCGCGTCGAGGCCGTGCCAATCGAGGTCGACGCCGTGGCCGACCCGGTCAGGCGCCACCGCGTGTCCGTCATGCAGCACCAGCGGCGCCGCGATATAGCGGTCGAGACCGAAACCGTGGACCTCGAGGTAGGACCGGTTCGGCACGGCGGCGAGAAGATGCACGGCGAGATCGTGGGCGCCGTGCGACGTGACCGGCAGATTGAAGCATTCGGCGAGGTGCGCGATCTTCACGAAGGCGGTGACGCCACCACAATTGGTGACGTCGGGCTCCGGATAGGCGACGCCGCCCGACGCGATCAGATGGCGGAAATCCCAGATGGTGCGCAGGTTCTCGCCCGCCGCAATCGGCAATCCCCCCTCGCGCAGCACGCGGGCGTGACCGGCGACGTCGTCGGGCGAGATCGGCTCCTCCAGCCAGGTCGGGCAATGGGGGCCGAACGCCCGGGCGGCACGGATCGCCTCGTCCGCCGTCCACTTCATATTGGCGTCGACCATCAAGGGAAAGCTCTCGCCGAGATGCCGGCGCATGGCGGCAACCCGCTCGACGTCCTCGGACAGCTGCCCGCGGCCGACCTTCATCTTGATGGCACGAAATCCCTTCGCGACGTTGGCGTCAGTCTGCGCCAGCAGGGCGTCGAGGCCAAGCTCCAGATCGATGCCGCCGGCGTAGCACGGCACCAGCGGGTCATGGCCGCCGAGCAGCTTCCACAGCGGGAGCTGCGCGCGCCGTGCCTTGATATCCCACAGCGCGATGTCGAAGGCCGACATCGCCAGCACGGTCGGCCCGCCGCGGCCGCCGTAGTGCAGGTCCCACCACAGCCGGTTCCACAGGTGCTCGATGCGGTCGGCATCGAGCCCGACGACGATCCCAGCAATCTCGCGAACCAGCACGTCGTGGACCGCGCCGCCGAGGCGGCCGACGGTGTAGGTATAGCCGACCCCCTCGGCACCGTCGTGGTCGCGCACCCGCGCGGTGATCAGCTCGAAATGGCGGATCACTCCGTGAGTGCTGTCGGTCAGCGCGACCGGGAGGGGCACGCGGTAGAGTCCGCAGTCGAGCGAGGTGATGCGCGCCATCGCGTTACGCTCCGATCAGTGGGCCAACTCGCCGAGCACGGAATCGAGAATGCCGATCATGTGGTCGAAATTCCTTCACCGAACAGACGTCAAACTAACCCGCGCGATGCGTCCCCCGCGCCTCAAGAATCTCGCCGATGCGGGTGGCCAGCGCGTTCTGCGTCAGCGGCTTCTGGATCAGCTCGACGCCGGGATCGAGGCGGCCCTGGTGGACGATGGCGTTGCGCGAATAGCCGGTCATGAACAGCACCTTGGTGCGGGGCTGCAGCGCGAGGATCCGGTCCGCCGCCTGGCGGCCGTTGAGGCCGGGCAGCACGACGTCGGTCAGCAGCAGGTCGATCTCCGGCCTGGTCTGCTCGACGAGAGCCAGCGCGGTTTCGGCGTCGCGGGCGTCAAGCACGGAATAGTTCAGCTCGCGCAGGATATCGACCACGTAGGCGCGCACGTCGTCGTCGTCCTCGATGACCAGGATCGTCGCATCCGAGCGGCCCGGCGCGAAGTCGACCTCGGCCTCGTCCTCGACGTGGACGTCGCGGAGAAGCCGCGGCAGATAGATCTTCACCGTGGTTCCTTCGCCCGGCTCGCTGTAGATCTTCACGTGACCGCCGGATTGCTTGACGAAGCCGTAGACCTGGCTCAGTCCGAGGCCGGTGCCCTGGCCGGCGGTCTTGGTGGTGAAGAACGGCTCGAACACCCGCTCCACCACGTCGGGGCTCATGCCGGCGCCGGTGTCGGTCACGGCGATCTGGACGTACTGGCCGGGCCGGACGTCGGAATGTTTTCGGCAGTAGTTCTCGTCGAGGAAGGCATTGCTGGTCTCGATCGTCAGCTTGCCGCCGTCGCTCATGGCGTCGCGCGCGTTCACCGCGAGGTTGACGATGGCGGTCTCGAGCTCGCCGGGGTCGGCCTCGATCTTCCACAGGCCGCCGGCGCCCACCGTCTCGATCTCGGTGCGCTCGCCGACCGAGCGGCGCAGGAACTCGGACACCCCGGAGATCAGCCTGTTGACGTCGATCGGCTTGGGATCGAGCGGCTGGCGACGCGAGAAGGCGAGCAGCCGCTTGGTCAGGTCGGCCGCCCGATAGGCCCCGCGCATGGCGTTGTTGACCACCCGCCTGAGCCGGTCCTCGGCGCCTTCGTTCCAGGAATCGAGATTGCGCTGGGCGATCTCCAGATTGCCGATGATGATGGTAAGCAGGTTGTTGAAGTCGTGCGCCACCCCGCCGGTGAGCTGGCCGACCGCCTCCATCTTCTGCGACTGGCGCAGCGCGTCCTCGGCGGCGGCCCGGCGGTCCACCTCGGCATAAAGCCCCCGGGTGCGGCGGAGCACCCCGCCGATCGCGGCGAACAGCAGGAGCGATGCCGGAACGCCGAAGATCAGGTGGCTCGCCATCGTGCGCTTCCACTCGGCCGACAACGCCGCGGTCTCGACGCCGGTGAGCAGGTAGACCGGAAAGTCCTCGAGCTTGCGGTATCCGATGCGGCGCTCGACGCCGTCGAGCTGGGAGCCGGCGGTGTAGATGCCGCGTGTGGAATTCTGCGCGATCACCTTCATGGCCGGCGCCGGATCGGCGAGCCGCGCCGGCAGCGCCGGAGGGGAGGGGTGGCGGGCGAGGAACAGGCCGTCGGCGCGCAGCAGCGCATGATAGCTGCCCGCGGACTGGCCGATCCGGGCGTAAAAATCCTCGAACTCCTTGGGAATGACCGATGCCTCGATGACGCCGGAAAACGCCCCGTCGGAAGACGAGCGGCGCCGGCTGAGATTGAAGAAAGCCGGACGCGGGGGAGGCGGAACGATCACCTCGCCGAAAAACGTGCCCGCATCCCGCGCGACCTGCGCGCGAAACGAATCGCCGCCGGATTCCTCGACCGCCGTCGCGACCGGAAAGTCGCGGCTCGACACGATCGGACGCGCGGCGCGATCGAGTATGGCGATCGAATTGACGTTCGACAGGTCCCGGTCGATTGCCGCAAGCCGGTCGTGCAGCGGCTTCTCGCGCGCGCCGATCTGCTCGTCCGACAAATCACGCACCAGATCGTCGACGTGACCAAGGGCGAGCTCGACCGAGCGAAAAACCCGCAACGCCTGCTCGTGCATGACGTCGAGCGAGCGGTTGATCCGCTCCTCGGCCGCCGCATAGGTGGTACGATGGTTGACCGCGGCCGCGTAGGCAAAAAGCGCCGCCGGGGCGACCAGAGAGGCCGCCATCGCGACATAGAGCAGACGGATCGCGGTTCTTCGCTGGGCGGGCATGCTTCAATCCGGTCCGGCAAAGCGCCGGTCATAGGCCAGCACCGCATTGAGCAGCACCTGCGCGCCGGCCGCGCACTCGTCGAAGGTGGTCGACTCCGCCTCGTTGTGGCTGATGCCGTCCTTGCACGGCACGAAGATCATGCTGGTAGGCGCGATCCGCGCCACATTGGCAGCGTCGTGTCCAGGTCCCGAGATGATGTCGCGCGCCGACAGCCCGGCGCGCTCGGCGCCTTCGCGCACGCACGCGATGCAGTCGGCATCGAAGACGACCGGCGGCGATCCCCAGATGCGTCGCCAGTCGATGGCGAGGCCGGTCTCCGCCGCCACGTCGGCAACCGCCCGGGAGAGCTCCAGCTCCATCTCGTCGAGCCGGGCGTCTTGCGGATGGCGGAAGTCGATGGTGAAAAACACCTCGCCCGGAATGACGTTTCGCGAGTTGGGCCGGACCTCGAGAAGCCCGACCGTACCCACCGCCGGCGGCCGCGCCTTGGCGATGCGATCGACGGCCTCGACCAGGCGGGCGGCGCCGATCAGGGCGTTCCGGCGCACCGTCATCGGGGTCGAGCCGGTATGGGCCTCGCGCCCGGTCACCGTCGCGTCGTACCAGCGAATACCCTGGACGCCCTGCACCACGCCGATCATCTTTCCCTCGGCCTCGAGAATCGGTCCCTGCTCGATATGGAGCTCGAACATGGCGCCGATCGGGACGTCGCCCGCCGTCACCGGTCCGCGGTAGCCGATCGCCTCCAGGGCGTCGCCGAAGCATACGCCCTGGCGGTCGGCGCTCGCGTCCGCATAGGCCCGGTCGAACGCCTTGACGAACACGCCGGAGCCGAGCATCGAGGGGGGAAAGCGCGAGCCTTCCTCGTTGGTCCAGTTGACCAGAAGCACCGGTGCATTGGTCTCGTAGCCGAGATCGTGCAGGGTTTTCAGGACCTCGAGGCCGCCGAGCACGCCGAGCACGCCGTCGAATTTTCCGCCGGTCGGCTGGGTGTCGAGATGGCTGCCGATGGCGATCGGCTTGACGTCGGCGCGGCGGCCGGGCCGCAGCGCGAACATGTTGCCGACCTCGTCCACCGAGACGGCGCAGCCGAGCGCCTCGCACTGGTCCCTGAACCAGTCGCGCACCTGGCGGTCGAGATCGGTCAGCGTCAGCCGGCAAATTCCACCCTTGGGGGTGGCGCCGATGCGGGCGGTCTCCATCAACATGTCCCACAGGCGCTGCGGATCGATCTGCAGGTTTTGCACGTCCGTCCTCGCTTTTCTCAGAACCGCGCCGCCGGCGCCAGCCGACGTTGGCCATGATGATGGCACCCGCCATCGGCCCGCTCAATCCGCGCCCTGGTGGAAAATCAGGGGGAAACCCTAAAGGCCTTCGATGTTCGCTGGCACCTTGGGACCAACGTAGGGCAATGGATTACGAACCACTGGTCCGACGGGCGGCAAGCGGCGACATGAAGGCCCGGACGACCTGCCCATGGAAGGCTTCTATTTCGGCGGCGATCTGGCGGAGACTAAGACGTAATGTCGGGCGGGAGCTCTCGTTCGGTCCGGTTACCCTGTAGAGCAAGCCATGGATAGCGCATGTCCCGGCGATCGGCGTCCGCGTCACTGCCATGCGCCACCCTTCCACCATGACGGGGGTCGCGAAGGCACGCCATGATCCAAGGGCTCGACCATGTGGCGCTGATCGTCCGCGATCTCGACGCTGCCGTGGCAGCGTACGAGGTGCTTCTCGGGCGCAGGTGCGAATGGCGCGGCACCGACGATGGCGCAGGCCACGCCTGGTTCCGGCTTTCCAACCTTGCGCTGGCGATCCAGGCGCCGACCGGGAAGGGCCCTGAAGGCGAGCGGCTGGCGCGGCGGCTCGAAGCATCGGGCGAGGGGCTCGGAGGCATCGCCTTTGCGGTGGCCGACATGGAGCAAGCGCGCCGGCTGCTGGAGCGCCGCGCGGTCGCCGTGTCGGCAGAGCGAGCGCTGCGGGCGACGCATTGCGGGACCGGCGCGAGCTCGGTGCTGCTGGTCGCGGACCTGTCGGCGGACGCGACCCATGGAGTGCCGATGAGCATCGCCAGACAAAGCCGCGGAGACGAAGCGCGCGAGCCAGTCGCGCCGGCCATCGGGGACGCCGCCTCCGCCATATCGGGCCTCGACCACGTGGTGATCCGCAGCCCGTGCCCCGAGCGCTCGATCGCCCTCATCGCCGGGCGGCTCGACCTCGAGCTCCGCCTCGACCGCAGCAATCCCGATTGGGGCGCGCGCCTCATGTTCTTCCGCTGCGGCGATCTCGTGGTCGAGGTCGCACACAATCTGGCGACCGGGGTGAGCAACGATCCGGACGAGCTCTGGGGCTTGTCCTGGCGGACCCCGGATATCGAGGCGACCCATCGGCGCCTCGGCGTCGCCGGGATCGGCATCTCCGACATCCGGGTCGGCCGCCGGCCCGGCACCCGCGTGTTCACCGTCAAGGACCGCTCCGCCCGCCTGCCGACCCTGGTCCTCGGCCGGTCGTGAACGTAAGTCCGGCCCGCCGGTCGGACCATTGGCCGGGGAACGGCGATGCGGTATCGAGGCGGCCGAACGTGCCGCCGGCACCGCCAGGGCGAGACTGAGATGGACAGCCTGCCTGATCCCGCCGCATCGATCGACGCGGTCGAGCGCGGCCTCGCGGCGGCCGGCTACATCGCCAGCCGGCAGATCGCGACCGCGGTTTTCCTGGCGCAACGCATCGACAAGCCGATCCTGGTCGAGGGGCCGGCGGGCGTCGGCAAGACCGAGCTCGCCAAGGCGATCGCGTCCTGGCGCGGCCTGACCCTGATCCGCATGCAATGCTACGAGGGCCTCGACGAGTCAAAGGCCCTCTACGAATGGAAATACGCCAAGCAGCTGCTCTACACCCAGATCCTCAAGGACAAGCTCGGCGAGGTGCTCGGCCATGCCGACACGCTGCCGGCGGCCCTCGCCAAGCTGCACGAGTTCGGCGACGTCTTTTTCTCCAAGGAGTTCATCGAGCCGAGGCCGCTGCTCCGCGCGCTCGAGCAGCCCGCCGGCTGCGTGCTGCTGATCGACGAGGTCGACAAGTCCGACGCCGAGTTCGAGGCGTTTCTGCTGGAGATCCTGTCGGACTATCAGGTCACCATTCCGGAGATCGGCCGGGTCGACGCCATCGTGCCGCCGGTCGTGATCCTCACCTCCAACGCGGCGCGCGATCTCGGCGACGCGCTCAAGCGGCGCTGCCTGCACCTGCATATCGGCTTCCCGGAGCCGAAGCTCGAGGCCCGCATCGTCGCGACCCGGGTTCCCGGGGTCGCCTCGCTGCTGCGCGGCCAGATCGTCGCCTTCGTCAACCGGCTGCGCAGCCTCGACCTGAAAAAGCTCCCCTCGGTCAGCGAGACGATCGACTGGGCCCGGGTGCTGCTGGTCCTGCATGCCTCGGCGCTCGACCCTCAATTGGTGCGCGAGACGCTCAACGTCCTGCTCAAGTACGAGATCGACATGGAGGCGGCGGCGCCGCAGATCGCCGATCTCGTCGGCAAGGCGGTGCGCGACGTCGTGCCCGGCTGACGCGCCGTGGACGACCTCCTCCTGCGGTTCTTCCGCGCCGCCCGCGGCGCCGGCGTCCGCATCTCGCCGGCCGAGAGCCTCGATGCCGTGGCGGCGGTCGCATCCGTCGGCTATGCCGACCGCGGCCTGTTGCGCGACGCCCTGCTGCTGACGCTCGCCAAGACCGAGGACGACAAGCGCGCGCTCGGCGCCTGTTTCGATCTCTTCTTCAGCCGCGCCGATCTTGCCGGACCGAACGCTCCGGCGGAGCCCGGCGGCGAAACGGCGCCTGCTGCCGACGATGTCGGCGAGCTCGCCCGGATGCTGCTCGACGGCGATCAGCCGGCACTGTCGGCCGCCATGACGGCGGCGGCGGACGGCGCCGGGCTGTCCGAAATCCGCTATTTCACCCAGCGCGGCCTTTATGCCCAGCGCATCCTCGAGCAGATGGGATTGCGGGCGCTCGAGGCCGACATCGCGGCGCGCGCCGGGACTTCTGCCGGCCGTCGGCTCGCGGAGGGACGCGACGCGCTGCGCGAAAGCGTGCGCGGCCTGGTCGCCCAGGCGGTCCTGCTCTACGCGCGCGAGCAGTCCGAGGCCCTGCGCGACGAAATCCTGCGCAGCACGCCGCTCAGCCGGCTCGACCGCCGCGACGTCGAGCGGATGCGGAGGATCGTCGGTGCCATGGCGCGCCGGCTGCGCGACCGCTACAGCAAGCCGCGCAAACGCCGCGATCGCGGCCGCCTCGATGCGCGCCGGACCATCCGCCGCAATGCCGGATGGGGCGGGGTGCCGTTCCTCACCGTGTGGCGGCGGCGCCGGATCGAAAAGCCGAAAATCATCGCCCTGTGCGACGTCAGCGGCTCGGTCGCCCGCACGGCGGAATTCCTGCTGCTGTTTCTCTACAGCCTCAACGAGGCGATCTCCGACATCCGCACCTTCGCGTTCTCCGGGGAGCTCATCGAGGTGAGCGATATCCTCGAGGCGCATGGGATCGAGGAGGCGATCCGGCTGATCATGAACGACGTCGGCCTCGGCTCCTCCAACTACGGCCGCTCGCTGGAGGATTTCGAAAAGGGCTGGATGTCGACGGTGACCAACCGGACGACCGTGATCATCCTAGGCGATGGCCGCACCAACTATCTCGACCCGCGAACCGACATTTTCCGGCGCATCGCCGAACGCGCCAGGCGCGTCGTGTGGCTCAACCCGGAATCGCGGTTCTCCTGGGGCGTCGGCAACTCCGAGATGCCGCGCTACACGCCGTATTGCCGCATCGTGCGCCAGTGCGGCACCGTGCAACAGCTCGAGCGCGTGGTGTCCGACCTGCTGGCGACGGACCGGCGCTGAGCTTGACTGGACCGTCGGGGCAACCTACCGCGGTCGCGAGGATTGCCCTGGCGCCCGCCTCGAACCCCGCTGGTTCTTGTAGAGAGGTCCGATGACCTACCAGAGCGATTGAGAAATGCCTCAGGACGATGCGATGACGGGGGGCGCCATGGTCCTGTTCTCGGGAGGACAGGACTCCACCACGTGTCTCGCCTGGGCCCTCGACCGCTTCGACCGCGTCGAGACCGTAGGCTTCGACTATGGCCAGCGCCACCGCATCGAGCTCGACTGCCGGGCGCCGGTGCGCCACAGCCTGTCGGCGATCGATGCCGCATGGGCGGCGCAACTCGGCGACGACCACACGATCGGTCTCAGCGCCCTGGGCGAGGTGTGGAATACCGCGCTCACCCGCGACGTGGCGGTCGAGATCGACGCCAGCGGCCTTCCCAACACCTTCGTGCCCGGACGCAACATCGTCTTTCTGACCTTCGCCGCCGCGCTCGCCTATCGCCGCGGCATTCGGCACATCATCGGGGGAATGTGCGAGACCGACTATTCGGGCTATCCGGACTGCCGCGACGACACGATCAAGGCGCTCCAGGTCGCCCTCAATCTCGGCATGGAAAAACGCTTCGTCATCCATACGCCGCTCATGTGGATCGACAAGGCGGCGACCTGGAGCCTGGCGAGGCGCCTCGGCGGCGAGGCCCTGGTCGAGGCGATCGTGACGCAGACCCACACCTGCTATATGGGCGAGCGTCGGCAACTGCATGAATGGGGACACGGCTGTGGTGAATGCCCCGCCTGTCGGCTTCGCGCCAACGGTTATCGCGAGTTCCGGGCACGCCAGTAGCTGGTCGGGAACCGGTCGTGGCTGAGGCCGCGCCTGCGGCGCCTGCGCGGCCGGCGCCGCTCCTGCAGACGGTGGCGCTGAGCAAACGTTTTGGCAGCTTCACTGCCGTCGACCAGGTCGATATCGATATCGAAGGGTCGCGGATCCATGCGCTGCTCGGCGAGAACGGGGCCGGCAAGTCGACCCTGGTGAAGATGATGTACGGGCTCCTGGCGCCGAGCGACGGCGAGTTGCGCCTGGCCGGACGCGCGGTCGAGCCCGCCAGCCCGGCCGAGGCGCGCGCGCTCGGGATCGGCATGGTTTTCCAGCAGTTCTCGCTCTTCGAGAACCTCAGCGTCGCGGAAAACGTCGCGCTCGGCCTCGACAGCGCCGAGCCCATCGCAAAACTGACCGCGCGCCTCGCGGAGGTGTCGCGCGACTACGGCCTGCCGCTGGAGCCAGCGCGCGAGGTGTGGCGGCTGTCGACCGGCGAGCGTCAGCGCATCGAGGTCGTGCGCGCGCTCCTGCAGGATCCCAAACTGCTGATCCTCGACGAGCCGACGGCAGTGCTCACCCCGCAGGAAGCGGACCGGCTGTTCGTCACGCTGGAGCGGCTCTCCCGGGAGGGGCGCGCGATCCTCTATATCAGCCACAGGCTCGAGGAGGTGAAGCGGCTGTGCGACGTCGCGACCGTGCTGCGCGGCGGGCGCAAGATCGCAACCTGCGATCCGCGGCAGGAAACCGCGGCTTCCCTTGCTGCCATGATGGTCGGCGCCGCCGTGGAGGAGGTCCGTCACCGGAGGTCGCCGATCCGCGGCCTGCCGCGCCTCGCCGTCGATCATCTCTCGCTCACGCCCGACGACCTCCACGGTGTCGCTCTCGACGACGTCTCGCTGGAGGTCGGCGCGGGCGAGATTCTCGGTATTGCCGGCGTTGCCGGCAACGGCCAGGAGGAGCTCTTTGCCGTGCTCTCGGGCGAGCGTCCGGCGCCGGAGGAGGTCCGGATCACCATTGACGGGAAGGCGGCAGGTCATCTCTCGATCACCGCGCGCCGGCGGATGGGCGCAGCCTTCGTTCCCGGCGAGCGGCTCGGCCATGCGACGGCGCCGGGCTTCCGGCTCAGCGACAATGCGCTGATCTCCGGCCGTGCGGCGGGCGGCCTGACCCGCCACGGCTTGATCGATCGCCGGGCGGCGCGCGCCTGGGTGGACGCTGTCACCAGGACGTTCGATGTGCGCACGCCGTGGCGCGACCCGCCGGCGACGAGCCTGTCGGGCGGCAACCTGCAAAAGTTCGTGGTCGGCCGGGAAATCCTGCGCAAGCCGGCGCTTCTGGTGGCGAGCCAGCCGACCTGGGGGGTCGATGCCGGGGCGGCCAGAACGATCCGCCAGGCCCTGATCGATCTCGCCGCGGCCGGCTCGGCGGTGGTGGTGATCAGCCAGGATCTCGACGAGATCGAGGAGATCGCCGACCGCATCGCCGTATTGTTTCGCGGCAGGCTGTCGGCGCCGCGCGCTGTCGGCGCCGCCGACCGGGCGACGCTCGGCCTGCTGATGGGCGGCGTCGATGTGGGTAAACCGGAGGCCGGGCATGCGGCTCGTGCTTGAACGCCGCACCGGGCGCACCGCGGCGCTCGGGCTCATCGCACCGCTGCTGGCGATTCTCCTCACGCTCATGACCGGCGCCTGCCTGTTCGCCCTCATCGGCAAGGATCCGGTAACGGCGCTGACGGTCTACTTCGTCGATCCGCTGACCGACGCCTACGCGCTCCAGGAGATCGTCGTGAAGGCGACGCCGCTGGTGCTGATCGCGACCGGCCTGTCGTTCTGCTATCTCGCCAATGCGTGGAACATCGGCGCCGAGGGCCAGTTCCTCATCGGTGCCGTCGCCGGCAGCTGGCTGGCGGTGGCGACGCACGGAGCCGAGGCGAACGCCTGGGTACTCCCCGCCATGCTGGTCCTCGCAGCTCTCGCCGGTGCGCTCTATGGGCTGATCCCGGCCATTCTCAAGGTGCGGTTCGGCGCCAGCGAGATCTTGACCAGCCTGATGCTGGTCTATGTCGCCGATCTCGTCCTCGACTATCTGGCGCGCGGACCCTGGCGCGATCCGCAAGGGTTCAATTTTCCCACCACCGCCGAGTTCGATCCGGTAGCCACGATGCCGCTGCTGATCGAGGGAACCAGGGTCCATCTCGGCGCCGCGCTTGCCGTCCTGGTCGTTCTCGTCGCCTGGATCGTGCTGCGGCAGACCGTCCAGGGCCTTGCCATCCGGCTGGCGGGCGCCGCGCCGAAGGCGGCGCGCTTTGCCGGGTTCCATTCCGATCGGCTCGTCCTCGTCACCTTCGCGGTGTCGGGCGCGCTGGCCGGGCTCGCCGGGATCATCGAGGTGGCCGGTCCGATCGGCCACCTGCAGCCCAACATTTCTCCGGGCTACGGATTCACCGCCATCATCGTGGCCTTCCTCGGGCGCCTGCACCCGGTCGGCATCCTGGTCGCCGGACTTTTCCTGGCGCTGACCTTCATCGGCGGGGAGGGCGCTCAGATTACCCTGAAGGTGCCGCTCGACCTGACAAAGGTGTTCCAGGGCATCCTGTTGTTCTTCGTGCTCGCCTGCGACTCGCTCGGCGTCTACCGCATCCGTCTCGTGCGATCCCACCGCAAGGTCGCCCATGGGGCTGGTTGAAGCGATCGTCCTCGCCGTGCTCGCCGCCTCGACGCCGCTGCTGCTGGCGGCTGCCGGCGAGCTCGTGGTCGAGCGCGCCGGGGTGCTCAATCTCGGGGTCGAAGGCATGATGATCATGGGAGCGGCCTGCGGCTTCGCCGGCGCCCATCTCACCGGCTCGGTGGTGGTGGGAGCGGCCTGCGGAATCTTAGCCGGCGCCACGATGGCGGCGATTTTTGCGCTGCTCACCCTCGGGCTTGCGGTCAACCAGGTGGCGACCGGCCTGGCGCTGACCATTCTCGGCACCGGCCTGTCCGGGCTGATCGGCGCCCGCTTCGTCGGGGAGCGGATCACGGCGGCACCGCATCTCGACATTCCGGGCCTCGGCGACCTGCCGCTGGTCGGCCGCATGCTGTTCGGCGAGGATCCCTTCGTCTACCTGTCGGTCGCGCTGGTGGTCGCGATCGCGCTCTTTCTCTATCGCAGCCGCGCCGGCCTGGTGCTGCGCGCGGTCGGCGACAACCCGGCATCCGCCCACGCGCTCGGTTATCCGGTGCTGAAGATCCGCACTCTCGCGGTGCTGTTCGGCGGCGGCTGCGCGGGCCTCGGCGGAGCCTACCTGCCGCTCGCCTACACGCCGTTCTTCGTCGTCGGCATGACGGCGGGACGCGGCTGGATCGCGCTCGCCCTCGTGGTGTTCGCCTCGTGGCGCCCGGGCCGGCTGGTGGCGGGCGCCTATCTGTTCGGCGCCGCCACGATCCTGCAGTTGCACGCCCAGGGCGCCGGGCTCGGCATCCCGTCGCAGCTGATGACCGCAGCGCCGTATCTCGCCACCATTCTGGTGCTGGTTCTGGTATCACGGAAGCGGGGAACGGCGCGCTCGACGCCGCCGGCCTCGCTGGGGACGGTCTTCGTGCCCGAGCGTTGAGCGGTTGCCGAGCGCGCGGGCGGCGCCGCGCTCGCCAGGACGTTGAAGCCCGCCGGGAGCCGGAGTTCGAACGATGCGAAAGATCCTGCTTGGTGGCGCGGCGGCATTGCTGCTCGCCCTCGGTGCCGCCCCATCCCCCGCGCCCGCGGCGGACAAGCTCAAGATCGGCTTCATCTATCTCGGACCGGTCGGCGATTTCGGCTGGACCTATCAGCACGAGGTCGGCCGGCAGGAGCTGGTGAAGGCGCTGGGCGACAAGGTCGACACCACCTATCTGGAGAACGTCGGCGAGGGTCCCGATGCCGAACGCTCGATCGAGCAGCTGGCGCGTACCGGCCACAAGCTGATCTTCACCACCTCGTTCGGCTACATGGAATCCACCCTGAAGGTCGCGAAGAAATATCCGGGCGTGAATTTCGAGCATGCCACCGGCTACAAGCGCGAAAAGAATCTGGCCACCTATTCGGGGCGCTGGTACGAGGGCCGCTACATCCAGGGCGTCATCGCGGCGAAAATGTCGAAGACCGGCGTGCTCGGCTATATCGGCTCGTTCCCGATTCCCGAGGTGGTGTCCGGCATCAATGCGACGATCCTCGGGGCGCAATCGATCAACCCCGACATCAAGGTGAAGATCGTCTGGGTGAATACCTGGTTCGATCCCGGCAAGGAGGCCGATGCTGCCAAGACGCTGCTCGACCAGGGCTCCGACGTGATCATGCAGCACACCGACAGCCCGGCCGCCGTGGAGATCGCCGCCAAGCGCAACGCCTATGCGTTCGGCCAGGATTCCGACATGATCAGGTTCGCGCCGACCACGCAGCTCACCTCGATCATCGACAACTGGGCGCCCTACTACATCGAGCGCGTGAGGCTGCTGCTCGACGGCAAATGGATTTCCGGCGACGTCTGGGGCGGGCTGACCAGCAGGATGTTTCTCATGGCGCCCTATACCAACATGCCCGACGAGGTGAAGAAGCTCGCGACCGACACCGAGGCGGCGATCGCCGGCGGCAGGCTTCATCCGTTCCGCTGCCCGGTGCTCGGCCAGGACGGCAAGCCGGTCGAGTGCAAGGGCGGCACCCATCTCGACGACGGGCAGATCCTCGGCATGAACTATTACGTCAAGGGCATCGACGACAAGCTGCCCGGCAAGTGAGCATGCGCGGACGCCCGGCGTTGCGGCGGGCCGGATCAGCTGCCCCGATAGGTCGAATAGCTCCATGGCGCGGCCAGCAGCGGCACATGGTAGTCGCCCTCGGGCTCGGCGATGGCGAAGCGCACCGGCACGTCGTCGAGAAAGGCCGGGCTCGGCAGCGTCATGCCGAGGCCGCGATAATAGTCGGCGAGATGGAAGGTCAGCTCGTAGCGTCCGATGCGCAACGGCTGGCCGCCGATCAGCGGCGCTTCGCTGCGCCCGTCCGCATTGGTGGTCTCCACCTTGATCAATGTGCCGGGCCAGCCGTCGGAAATGTCGCGCAGCTCCAGGCGCACGCCCGCCGCCGGGCGGCCGGAAACGGTGTCGAGAACGTGGGTCGAAAGATGCCCGTGGACCTGAGGCTTGCCCGGCCCGTCAACCCGGGCATCGATGCGCAGTCGCGTGATGTAGAAAATCTCCTGCAGCGCGGTCGCCAGCTCGCCGTCAGGCTCCGCCGCCACCCGCCGCTCGAACTCGGCGAGGATCGAGGCCCGCGTATGGCGCCGCACGCAGATCACGAAGGGAAATCCGAACTTGTCTTGGTAGGCCCGGTTCAACCGGTCGAAACGATCGAGCTCGGCCTGCGACAGCCGGTGGAGACCGGCGCTGCCCTGCTCGGCCACCGAGTCCGACGTCATCTCGCCCTGGAGCGCTTGCCTGCCGGCAAGCTCGGGGTGACGCGCCACGAACTCCCGCCGGGCCTCGACCGGCGCGCCGGCGATCTCGGAAAACATCGCCGAATGCAGCGCCTCGACGGTCGCGAACGGACGGCGCTTCGCGGCACTCTCGGCGATCCATGGCGAGTGCCCGAAAATGTCGCCGAGCAATTGGACGAAGGTGGCGGGGCTCGCCGTGTTCAGAGTGTCGAGAGAGATTGTCGTCATGTGCCCTTCGTGGCGCAATGGGAGATGTGGCGCGTGGCGCCGCACGATATGGCATTTCGCCCGGACGCTCTAGCAAAAGGGCTGTCCCGCCGCGACGGCACGACCGGGCACTGACGCAAGGTCATCATCGTGGCTTGCAGCCGGCGGCGGCAGCTGAGACAACACCCCGAAACGACGATTGACATGCCAATGGATGCTCCAGGAAAAGCACGTTCCGTGCACCCCTTCATGGCGCGGTCGAGCGCGGCGGCGCGATGACCGGACAGGTCGGGCTCATCGGCATCGGCCTGCTCGGGCAGGCCTTCGCGTCCAGGCTGATCGCCGCGGGCTTCGAGGTGGTCGGCTTCGACGTCGATCCGGAAAAGCGCACCTGGCTCGCCGAAAAAGGCGGTCGTGCGATGGGCTCGATCGCGCAAGTGACGCAAGCGCGCGTGCCGATGATCCTCGCGGTGTTCGACACAGCTCAGGTCGAGGAGGTGATCGAGAAGGAGCTGATCCCGGCGCTGGGCGAGCGAACCGGGCAGATCGTGATGTGCTCCAGCACCTGCGATCCCGACCGGGTTGCGGCACTGGCGGCGCGGGTGGCCGGGAAGCTGCGGTTCCTGGAGACGCCGGTGTCGGGCACCAGCGAGCAGGTGCGGCGCGGCGAAGGGGTGGGCCTGATCGGCGGCGATCCCGCGGTGGCGGCGGACACGGCGCCGATCCTCGATGCGCTGTTCGCGCGGCGGTTTCACATCGGTCGGGTCGGCGACGGCGGGCGGGCCAAGCTCGCCGTCAACCTCATTCTCGGGCTCAACCGCCTGGCGTTGGCCGAAGGCCTCGTCTTCGCCGAAAGGCTCGGCCTGGCGCCGGAGGCATTTCTTCCCGTTGCGCGAGCATCGGCCGTGTGGTCGCAGGTGATGGACACCAAGGGTGAAAAGATGGTGCGTCGCGATTTCTCGCCCGAGGGCCGCGCCCGGCAGACCCTGAAGGACGCCCATCTGATGCTCGACCAGGCGTCCCGGGTGGGGCAGGAGCTTCCGCTGCTCGCCGTCCATGCCGACGTGCTCGAGGCCTGCCTGCGCCACGGCGACGGCGAGCGCGACAACAGCGTGGTCATCGAGGAGATCCGCCGGCGCACGGTCGCGCCAGCCGGACCGAGAGAAAAAATGTCGTAAGAGCGGATGCTTTGCCGGCGGGCCTTGCCACCGGAAAGATCGCGGCCGGCCTCGTGGTTGTGCATTCGCGCATGCCGGCGATCGCCAGGATGGCGAAATCCTGCCCGGCTCGGATGCCGGCTGATGCTGGTGGGCAACGGATCTGGCGCTGTTTCTCGGCGCGCTGGGGGAGCGCGCGAAATTCGCCGCAAGCCTCGATCAAGGCGCACCATGATGCCTGCCGTATCGGCTTGACCGGCTCGATCCGACGGCCTTTCATGGCCGCACAACAACATGATGGCCTCGCAGTCCGGCGGGCACGAGGCAGGATCAGGATCACCGGGAGGATATCGCATGCGAGGGAAGGCAAGACTGCCGTGGCGACGCATCGTCACGGCGACCGCAGCGACGCTCGGGCTGGCGATGCTCGGCGTGCCGGCCGGCTCCCAGGCGATGCGCGACGTCACCTTCATCGTGGTCAACAACCTGTTCAGCACGCCGGCCTTCGTCGCGGTCGAGAACGGCTACTGGCTGGACCAGGGCCTCAACGTCAAGCTCAAGCTGACCGCGAGCGGTCGCCAGGTCACCCAGGCGCTGCAGGCCGGCGAGGCGCAGTTCGGCCATGCCTCGCTGAGCACGACCACAGCGAGCGCGCGCGCCTCCGGGAACCTCATCAAGGGCGTGATGCCGTACTTCAACGCGGCCGAGTACGTCGCCCTCGGCGGGCGCGCCATCATCGGCCGCAAGGACCGCGGGATCGATCCCGGCGATCCGAAAACCATGCTGGGCAAGAAGATCGCCCACCTGACCGGGAGCACCAACGAAGTCTACATGCGCGAATGGTTCAGCAAGAACCGCCTGGACATTTCCAAGAGCCAGCTGGTGAGCGTGCCGGTCGAGGACATGCCGATCACCATCGGCCAGGGCCTGGTGGACGCCGTGGTCCCGTGGGAGCCCTACATCTCGCAGGCGATCCGCGAGCTCGGCGGCAATGCCGCGGTGGTCAGCCGGGGCGAGCCGGGCCTCGTCACCGACGTCATCGGCGTCGTCGCCAACGAGGACTGGATCAAGAAGAACTACGACCTCCTGGAAAAATTCTCCATCGGCATCGCGCAGGCGGCGCAGTTCATCCGCCGCAATCCGAAGGCCGCGGCGGACATCGACACGCGCTATCTCGACGGCCTCGACGTCGGCGACGCCACCGAGGGCCTGAAATATCTGCGCTGGGACCCGCGCATCTCCATCTGCACCGAGCACGGGGTCGTGCGTGCCGGCAACGACATGATCAAGGAAGGCCTGATCAAGCGCGACAAGCCGTTCGCGCCGGGCGATTTCTACGACAAGACCGTGCTCGACCGGGTGATGGCGAGCCACGCCCAGCTGTTTTCCGACCTGCCGCCGCTGCCCGGCACGCTGTCCGAGTGCAAGGGTCAGCTGCACGGCTGACCGGGCTCCATGGCAACAAGCACACCTTCGCAGACCGCCGGAACGAAAATCGTCGTCTCCGGCTTCCGCCACGTCTTCGCCACCGCCGACGGACCGGTCGAGGCGACCGACACCGTCGATCTGACGATCCGCGCCGGCGAGTTCGTCACGCTGGTGGGCCCGAGCGGTTGCGGCAAGACGACCCTTCTCAAGGCCATTGCCGGGTTCCTCCGTCCCACCGAAGGGACGATCAGCTGCGACGGCCGACCGGTCCGCGGACCCGGGCGCGAGCGCGGCGTGGTGTTCCAGGAGTTGGCAATCCTGCCGTGGCGAACGGTGCGGCGGAACATCGGGCATGGCCTGGAGATCGCCGGGGTCGCGCGCGCCGAGCGGGAAAAGATCGTGCAGGACCTGATCGCCCTGACCGGGCTCACGGGTTTTGAGGATCGCTATCCGCACGAGCTTTCCGGCGGCATGCGCCAGCGCGTCGCCGTGGCGCGGACCTGGGCGGCCGACCCGGATGTCATCCTGATGGACGAACCGTTTGCCGCCGTCGACGCCATGACCCGGCTCACGCTTCAGGAGGAGCTGGCGCGGCTCTGCGCGGCCACCGCCAAGACCGTGTTCTTCATCACCCACAGCGTCGACGAGGCGGTGTTTCTCGGCGACCGCGTGCTGGTCATGACGCGACGGCCGGGCCGCATCAAGGCGGAGCTCCAGGTCCCGCGAAGCACTACGGGCGGACGCGACTGGGAGACGTTCACCGCCGATCCCGCCATGCAGGCGATCGCCGAGCAGGTGCTCCGCCTGGTCCGCGAGGAGCGCGGCGCGGTTCCGGGCGGGCTCACGCCTGCACCCGTGATGGCGACATGACGGCAATGCCCGCGCCCGCAGCGAGGGTCGGATGGGTTGCGCCGGTTCGCGCCATCGCCGGCGGCCTGCGTGGCGCGACAGTACTGCTTCCCTTCATCTGCCTTGTCGTCGTCTGGTGGGCGATCAAGGCATCCGGCGATTTCCCCGATCGCGTCCTCGTCTCGCCGCTGCAGGTCGCGCGCGCATTCATCGGCCTCGTCTCGCTCGGGGTGATCGCCGAGTATGCCAGCGCCAGCCTGAAGATGATCGGAATCGCCGCGCTGGTCTCCGTCGTTGTCGGCGTGCCGATCGGTTTCATCGTCGGCGTCAACCGCTACGCCGCCCGCGCCTTCGAGGGTTTCCTGCGCTTCCTGCAGGGCGTGTCGGGCATTGCCTGGCTGCCGCTCGCCATCATCTGGTTCGGCTTCACCCGGCAAACGACGCTGGTCATCGTGGTCTACACCCTGATCGTGCCGATCATCTTCAACACCATGGTGGGGGTGCGGGCGATTCCGGAAAATTATTCCCTGGCGCTGCGCTCGCTCGGTGCCGGGCGGCTCCGCCTGGTGACCGACGTCTATGTTCCGGGCGCGCTGCCCAGCATCGTGGTCGGGCTTCGTCTCGGCATGGGCTACGGCTGGCGCGCGCTGATCGCCGCCGAAATGCTGGTGCGCCAGGGCGGCCTCGGAGACCTGATCTTCGGCGCCCGGACTTTTGGCCAGATCGACCGGATCATCGTCGGCATGATCGTCATCGGCACGCTCTACATCATCGTCGACCGCCTGCTGGTCCAGCCGATCGAGAATCTGACCGTGGCGCGATGGGGAGTGTTGCGAACATGAGCCGCGAGATCGCGATGTCGTCGGTCGCGCGATCCCCGGGGCTGCGTCGGGTCGCCTGGCGGCTGCTGCCTTCCGTGCCGTTCGTGGTCGTGGTTCTCGCCTGGTCGGCCTACTGGGCCCTGGTCCGGCCCTCGGCCGAGACCTTGCCGGCGCCCTTCGAGGTGATCGCGGCGATCATCAGGCTCGCGGCCGACGGACAGCTCGCCGTGCACGTGGCGGCAAGCCTGTGGCGGCTCCTGCTCGGCGCAGCTCTCGGGATCCTCACCGGCGTGCTCGGCGGCTTCCTCGCCGGCCTCAACCGCGGCATCGCCGAATTCGTCAATCCGCTGGTCGTGTTCTTCAATGCGATATCGGGAATCGTCTGGCTGCCGCTGATGATCGGCTGGCTCGGCATCGGCACGGCGCTCGCGGTGTTTCTCATCTGGAATACGGTGTTCTTCATCGTCTTCCAGAACACCGTGCTCGGCGTCCAGCTGGTGCCGGAAGTTTTTGAGCACAGCGTTCGCGCGCTCGGCGCCGGCCGGCTGCGGACGATCGTCGACGTGACGCTGCCGGGGGCGCTGCCCTACATCCTGACCGGCATCCGCTCCGGGCTCGGCTTCGGCTGGCGCGCCCTGATCGCCGCGGAGCTGGTCGGCGCCACCACCGGCCTCGGCCAGATGATCTTCAGTGCCGCCGAGTATCACCGCTCCGACATCATCATCGCCGGCTGCCTGATCATCGGCACCATCGCGGTCGCCATGGACCGTTGGCTGCTGCTGCCGATCGAGCGGCGGACCGTGTTGCGCTGGGGCTTGGTCGCCGACGTCGCCACCGAGGACGTTCGTTGAGCACGCAGCCGACCCCCGCGGTTGCGCCGGCCCGCCTGCTGCGCGGCGCCGCCTGGAGCCCGGACGTGGCAAAAATCATCATCGGGCTCGTCCTCATCGGCATCGTGCTGCTCGGCCAGGATCTCGCGGGCTGGGCGACGTCGGCGGGCCGCCTCGACCCGACGCTGCGCGACGTCTCCGCGCCGCGCAATGTCGTGGTGGTGCTGGGCTTCACGCCCGAGCGTTTCCACTCCGAGCGGCTGGCGCAATACGGCGTGTTCGCCGGCCGCGACGGAGCGGTGAACCGGGTTCGGTTGCGCATGGTGAGCCCGGACGACCTGCGGCGGCTCGCGCGATTGATCTGGGTCGCTCGCATCGAGCCGCTCCGGTGACCGGGAGCTGCCAGTTCGTCGGCCT
Source organism: uncultured Alphaproteobacteria bacterium (assembly GCA_963755055.1). Classification (GTDB taxonomy): domain Bacteria; phylum Pseudomonadota; class Alphaproteobacteria; order Rhizobiales; family Xanthobacteraceae; genus AP-16. Next base: position 246,989 of record CAVWIS010000026.1, read on the forward strand.
ACGGCTCTCTCTCGCCGAGCCAGGCTGGCCGGTGCCTGGAGCCGGGCGGCGGGCGGCGGGTGCGCGGGGCGGTGTCCGGTCCAAGAGTTCGCGCCGGACGCGTCGCCGCCGGTGCAATCGACGCCGAGGAAACGACGGGCCCGCCGGTGAACCAGCTCACCGCGCGCGACAGCAGTCCCTCATCGTCGTTGCGATTGGCAGCGGCCTCGAAGGGATCGGTGAAGCACTTTGCCCCGGCGGCTTTCGCCAACCGGGCGACCGCCTCGACCATGGCGGGCGCGCCGGCGGTGTAGACGATGTCCTGGGCCGAGAGCGCCGGCAGGTAGTCGGTCGGCCGCCCGCCACGCAACGCTTTCGACAGGTTCTGCGGCTCGGAGACGACCGGAATGATGACGACGTTCGGACAGCGCGCCAGGCGGCACAGCGCCGGGATCATGTAGAGCGAGACGAGCTTGCGCGCCGCGACCACCATGACGAGGTCGCGCTCCGACCATTCGCGCATGGCGGCGTCGGCGATCGCCCAGATCGGCGCAAATCCGGTTCCGCTCGCGACCAGTACCAGACGGTTGGTGAGGTCGGGCCGGAGAAAGGCCGAGCCCAGCGGCCCGACCAGCTTGACCCGATGCCCCGGACGGATTTTTCCACCGAGCGCCGACGACACGCGACCGTGCGGCACCCGGCGCACGTGAAAGCGGACCAGCGAGCTGTTGCGGGCGCCGACGAGCGGCGGCGTGGCGCTGAAGCAGCGCGACGGAAACCCGCGGAACTGCAGCCGGTAGTACTGGCCGGGAAGATAATCCGCCGGCTGCGGCAGTTCGATCACGACCTCGACGACGTCGGGCGCCAGCGTCGCCAGCTTCGCCACCTGTCCGGACTGCGCGACGACGTCCGGCGTCTCCTCGACCGCGACCTCGAGATCCGAGATGATGCGGCACTGGCAGGCATGGACCGTATCGGGATCGCTGCTCTCGCCGCCGAACACGCGACCCTGCACCACGCGGACGCAGCACGTGCCGCAATAGCCGGAGCGGCAATCGAACGGCAGATCGATGCCGTTGGCGAGCGCCGCGTCGAGCAGCAGATCGCCGTAATTGGCGGAAAAAATATCCCCGTTCACCAGGACCTTGCAGACCTTCCCCACTACTCCACCTCCAGGCGAACCGGCCGCACGTGCCGGGTATGTCGTATCTGCGAATGATCGAAGGCGGCGACCCGCATCGAGGTGCCGGTGACGATCGGAACGTCGTATGGGCTTGCGGTGTCGAGGCGCCGCGTGACCTCCAGTACCCAGCGGCCGGCTGCCCAGCGCGCCGCGCAGCGCACGTCGGCGCGATCGCCGGAAAATGTGCCGGACAGAATCACGCCCGGAATGACGGCGCCGCTCGGGATTCTTGCATCGAGCTCGGCCGAGTAGGGCACCGACTCGGCCTCGCTCATCGACCAGCGCGTTCCCGCGCCGTCGCCATGATCGGGATCGAGGTCGATCTGGCCGAGCGCCCTTTGCGTCGCCGCCAGGTCCCGCGGCAGGCGGCGCGGCGTCATCGGTCCGCCGTAGCCGCCGGGCGGACGCGGATCGAAGTTGTCCTGATAGCCGGCGGCGCCGGGATCGGCCGCGTATCCGCCGCGATAGGGACTCATGCCGGCGAGCTCGGCAGGCGTCGGCTTCGCCGGCGGGCCGAAATAGCCGTCATCCATGAAGCCCAGGGCGCCGCTGGCGGTCGCCTTCCACTGCCAGACATCGACGATGCCGCCGTCGTCGGCCGTATAGTGCAGGCCCCGCCCGGACAGCGTCGGCGGCCCCCCGGAAATCGGCGTGCGGCCGGCATGAAATGTCTGGTCTCCGGCGAGCACCGCCTCGGACCTGGTCAGCAGCACCGAGAACTTGTCCTCGTTATAGTCGTGCTCGTCCCCGGACTCGTATCCGTCATGCAGGAGATGCCAGCCGTCGGCGGCCTTTTGCAGCGGCAGCTGCTTCAGCGAGCGGGTCGGATCGTCCCAGATGAACAGAAAGTACGCGAAGGTGCCGTCGTGAACAGCGCGGATCTCGACCGTGGTTTCTCCTTTGCCGTCGAAATTGCCGCCATGCTCGGTGAGGATGCGGATCGGTCGCGCGGTCCGCCACAGCGGATCCGAGCTGTCGCCGTCCAGCACCGGGGCCCGGGCGGCGGAGATCCGGCGGATATGAAGCCGCTCCATGGTGTGGGGCTCGACCGTCAGCAGGAGGCTCACGCCGGCGACGGCGAGCACGACGGCGCCGACGAACGGGACCGAGCGCAGCGCCGGCCGCCACCGCCGCGGCCCGCCGGTCCCGGCGCGCTCCCCGGGCGGCATGCCGCCCGATATGGTTGCCGTCGCCGTCGCCGGACGATCGAGCAGCGCGAAGAGATCGGCCGGGTCGAACGGCGGCGGAACCGGCATCAGGCGGGCCGGCCGGAACATCCGCATCAGCTGCACATTGCCGCCGAGCTTCCAGTGTGCCAGCACGTGGAGCCCCGCATAAACCAGGATGACCCAGGTGCCCACCCAATGGACGCCGAGCATGCTCCGGTTGGCCCAGCCGAAATAGAGCGCAGCCCCGGTGGCGAGCTGCACGACCAGCGTCAGGTAGAACACCCAGTAGAGCAGCACGTTGAGGCTGCCCCAGCGCACCTGGCTGCGGCCGGTGAGACCGACGAGCCTGGTCCGATCCAGCCGGACCCGATGCGACAGGCCGGCCAGCCGCATGTAGATCGCATAGGCGACGCTGACGCCGACCAGCACGACGGCGGCCGGAATGTGCCACGTCCACACGGCGGACCGCGGCAGCAAGACATCGAACGCATTGATCCAGGTTCGATCCGGCGCTTCCGCGGCGATCCGCAAACCGGTCAGGAAGGCAACAGCGAGTGCCCCGACCAGCGACCAGTGCAGCACGACGGTCCCGTAGTCGGTCTTGCGGATCCGGCCGACCCGCCGCGTCATCGGTCGATTCCCGGCGCCGCGGTGCCGCGCCCGGCAATGTGTGCGGGGAGGGCGACGTCCTGCCGATGCCGGCAGCGACGGCAGCGCGATTTTGCCGGTCGCGCCTCGCATGTCCCCGCCATCGGCGACGCGATCATCGCCGCCGGATACGCACGCATACTGCACCTCATCGGTAGATCCCCGACTGTCTACGCGATGCCCCCGCTCGAACTTTCCCAGCGCGCGCGGCAATCGCCGCGCGTGTCATGAACCTCATCGTTTGACGTTGTGACTGATCGACCTTCCGACCGCGACGATGATGCCTCCGCGGTCCCCATTATGGTTGATAGCGATCAAATGCGGCCATTTCCTGATGCGCTACAACAAACAATCAGGAAATGGCTTGCACTGCTCGAGCAGCGTTGTCGAGGCTCCGTTGTCTCAGCCCCACATATGCGCGAAGTGCGCGATGTGGGCGTGCGCGACGTCGTCGTGAACGACATGGTGGTCGAAGCCGGCATTCGCGCCCGCGTGACCGTCCGTCCTGGCGCTCATGGAGGTCGCTGGCGGCGGCGGCACCGCCGTGCTGGTGCCCGTCGTCGCGGCAGTCGTCGCCGTCGTGGCGGCGAGGACCGGCGCCGGCGGGGCACCGGCCGTCGACAGCACGTCGGCGACCGTCGCGCCGTCCGGATTGTAGGCGCCGCCCGTCACCGGCGTATTGTTGCCGCCGACGTCTGCCGCATTGGCGTGCATCTGCTCGGCCGCGGCCGTGACCAGGGCGGCGTTGCCGGTCTTCAGACCCTTGATCATTGCCTCGAACCTCCGCCCCCAGCGTGCTGGTGGCACCGAGCAGCTCATTGTCGAAACGGGCCTCGAAGATGCCGCCTTGCGCCACATCGAAGTTGGTCACGGTCTTCTCGAACGCATTGAGCTGCGAGATCAGCGCGTTGATCGCATGGGCGTTGTGGTCCCGACGAGATGCTCGGCCTGCTGGCCCAGCGAGTTCGACTGGGCGATGAAGTTCGCCCAAAAGCTGGTCTGGTCGGCATTGTCCAGGTATTTCGGCGTCGGATTGAGCGCATCGGGGAAAGGCGAGAAGCCCGATACCCCGTTCAGATTGGCCATGTTGGCGAGATTGGTATCGCCTTGGACGATATCGATGATGTCGAGGATGTTGTCGTTGCTGGCGCGACCGGCGTCCGGCGCAATCCCCGCCTGGTTGATGTAGGTTCTCTCGAGCTGCAGCTGGTTGACGATCGCCTGGGCGTGAATCCCGGTCAGGCCGCCGAACAACAGCGGCTGCTCGTGCATCAAATGCTGCAGATCGGTGATTACCGCGTTGACATCGCTGGTGATGATCGCCTTGTTGTCGGCGTTCACGCCGCCGAGAATGCGATTGGCGGCATCGTTGAAGATTGCGCCGATCTCGGCAAGCGTCGCGTGCGGCGCGTTCGCCGCCGACACGCCGTCGAGGGTCGGCGGCACCGCCATGAAGCCGGTCGCGCCGTTCGCCGTCGCCAGCGCCGCCAGGTTCGGGTCGTTCTGGACGATATTGAGGATATCGATATGGCTGTCGTGCAGCGCCGTCTCGGCGGCGGCGACGCTGCCGAACGAGCCGCCGCCGTTCACCGACGCCGTGGCCGCCGAAAGCGCGGTGGCGACGTCGCCCAGCATGGTCTGGACATGGGCCAGCGTGTCGCCGGTAAACTGGCCGGCGGCGATGCCGGCCTGCAGCCCGGTCTGCACCGACGTCAGGTCGTTGACGTAGCGAAACACGCTGCCGAAGCCCTGGCCGCCTTCCTCGACCGTGTTCTGCCACAGTCCTCCGACCAGGGCCCTGGTGGCGTCGTTGAATATCGTGCCGAGCTGAGCAAAATCCTGCGTGGCTGCCGTGGTCGCCATGGCAAATCTCCCTGTTCAATTCCGAATGCAAGCGATGAAATCTTGGTGAGCGAGCCTCCATGGTGGCCGGGAATCTGACGAGAAGAAGAATTTGCCCGACCATAAGCGTGACGTTAGCTGGGCCGTTTGAAGGCCCGTGATATCTGCACAGGACGAGCATCCAGGAAAAATGCGGATCTCGTGCATCGCCAGCAAAATCGTCCAAACAAATCCGCATACCAACCATGACGATCGACGGGAGGCGGCAGGGAATATCTGCGTCGGCGTCGCATTCTCGCCGAAATGCATTCATAACCTCCGCGATGGGACGGGGCTGTCGGCAGACGGCAGCCGCGGTGGATCTGATCCAACCAATATTCTGAGCGCGGCCAACATATGGGGGCAGCGGTTTCGTGTCGGCGAAATGCCGGCGCGGGTCGCCGGCGCTTGTCGGGAATCCGGCGCAAATCCCGTGAGGGAAGCTCCGACGGACGGCCGGAGGCGTGCGGTCGCGGCAACCGGGAGGGTAGCGCACGGATGAATGCAGCGATCAGCGCGTTGAGGCTGGATTCCGATGACCCGGTCACGCGCGGGCTGCGCGCCAGCGCCCGGCGGCTCGCCGGCGTCGCGGTGTTCAGCGGCGTCATCAATCTGCTGATGCTGTCGGGATCGCTCTATATGCTGCAGGTCTACGATCGCGTGATTCCGAGCCGCAGTGTCGCGACATTGCTCGGGCTCTCCCTGATCGTCCTTCTGGCCTATCTGCTGCAGGGCTATTTCGACGCGCTGCGCACCCGCATGCTGTGCCGCATCGGAACCTTGTTCGATGCCGGCCTGCAGGAGCCGATCCATGTCGCGCTCGCCACGCTGCCTCTGCGAGGCGCCAAGCCGATGCTGGCGCAGCAGCCGCTGCGCGATCTCGACCAGGTCCGCGCGTTCCTGTCGGGTATCGGCCCGACGGCCTTCCTCGACATGCCGTGGATTCCGCTGTTCCTGATCGCGCTCTTCCTGTTCCACCCGGTCATCGGCGTGACCGCGGTCGCCGGTGCGGTGGCGATCGTCGGCGTGACGCTGCTCACCGAGCGCCAGTCGCGCGGCGCGGCGAAGAGCGCGATCGGAGTCGAGCGCCCAGCGCCAGGTGCTGGCCGATGCGACGCGGCAGAACGCCGAGGTGATCCGGGCGCTGGGAATGACCGCGCGCTTCACCGCGCGCTGGGCCGCGGCCAACGAAACGTTTCCTGCAGGAAAACATGCGCGCGATGGACGTCTACGCCAATCTCGGCGTCGGGCGCGAAAGTCCTGCGCTACGTCCTGCAATCGGCCATTCTCGGCACCGGGGCCTACCTGGTGGTGATCGAGCAGGCCTCGGGCGGAATCATGATCGCCTCCTCGATCATGATGGGTCGGGCGCTGGCGCCGATCGAGGTGGCGCTGAGCACCTGGAAGCAGCTCGTCGCGTGCGCGGCAGGGCATTAATCGGCTGCGCGATATCCTGCAAGGCACGGCGCCGCCGGCGGGCCGCCCGTCGTCCTGCCGCGACCCCGAGCCACGAGCTCGCGGTCAGTCAGCTCGCGGTGGCGGCGCCGGGCACGGATCGGTTGATCGTCTCCGACGTGTCGTTCTCGCTCGCTGCCGGAATGGGCCTGGCGCTGCTCGGGGCGAGCGCGTCGGGAAAATCCTCGCTGACGCAAGGCGCTGGTCGGCGTCTGGCCCGCCGCACGGGCGTCGTCCGGCTCGACGGCGCGGCGCTCGACCAATGGCAGAGCGACGAGCTCGGGCGGCATATCGGCTATCTGCCGCAGGACGTGGCGCTGCTCGACGGCAGCGTCGCGGAGAATATCGCGCGCTTCGACCCGGCGGCGACCTCCGAGGGCGTGCTCGGGGCGGCGCGCATCGCCGGCGCGCACGACATGATCCTGCGGCTGCCCGACGGCTATGCGACGCGGATCGGGGAGGGCGGCATGTCGCTCTCCGCCGGGCAGCGTCAACGCGTCGGCCTTGCGCGGGCGGTGTTCGGCGATCCGTTTCTCGTCGTGCTCGACGAGCCCAATGCCAATCTCGACGCCGACGGCGAGAACGCGCTGACCAAGGCGATCGAGGCGTTGCGCGCCAGAATGGCGATCGTCGTCGTGGTGTCGCACCGGCCGAGCGCGCTTGCCGCGCTGAACATGGCCATGGTGCTGTTCGACGGCAGGACCATCGCGTTCGGGCCACGCGAGGAGGTTTTTGCGCGCGTGGCGAACGCGGCCGCCGCCAGGCCGCTGACGGCGGGCGAGGGACACGCGAAGCCAGCGCGGTTTGCCGTGGGCGCCGGACAATGAAAAACGACGGGCCGCGGCGGGATGACGGGGCGGCACTTCACCCGCCCGCGGCGCTTGCGGGTGAAGCCCCGGCCTTCCAGGGCGCCGCCCTGGTGCTCGAGCTGCGTCGAATCCAGGAGGCGTTTGATCGCGAATTTCGCCAGAAACCGCCGCAGGCGGCGACCCGTCCTCCGCGCAATGCCGCCCGCCCGGGCAAGCCCCACAGGCGCACGGCCGGGCCGAATCCGCACAGGGGCAAGATGGGCCGGGCGATGGATGCCTGGCTGGGTGGGATCGGATTGGGGAGCCCTGCCGGAGCGGCTGCGCCGCGACGGAGACATGGCGCGCCGGCGATCGCCGGCGGTCCGCCGGCACAAGCGGCGACCCATCCGGGCGTTTCGCCGCCGCCATTCCCGCCGAGCCATGTGCGCGAGCTTCGTCGGCTCAAGGACGCGATCGAGAGGGAACTGGGAATCAACCTTGGTCCTCGGCGCGAGGCCGAGCAACGGGCAGCCGACGACAGGCGCGCCGAGCTCTCCCGGCAGGAGGTCGGCCGGGCGATCGGCGCCTGCCTGGAACGGCTGAAATCCGGCTGCGCGTTCCTCCTCGATCGCGCGGCCGGTGCGCCGGTGGAGGATCAACGGGGCGCCGGGCTGGCGATGCGCGTCCGGCGATCGTTCGAGCGGGAGCTGCGGACGGGCTTGCGGGTTCTGCTGATCGGCGGTGCGCTCGCGGGCGGCTGGGCGACGCTCGTGCCGCTGTCGGGTGCCGTCGTCGTCGCGGGCGCGTTGATCGCCGAGACGAACGTCAAGAAGGTTCAGCACCCGACCGGCGGGATCGTGGCGCAGATCCTGGTACGCGACGGGATGCGCGTGGAGGAGGGCGATCCGCTCGTGCGTCTCGATGCCACGCAGGCCCGCACCAACCTGCAGGTCCTGACCAAGCAGCTCGACCAGGTCCGGGTCCGCATCGCCCGTCTCGTGGCCGAGCGCGACGGCACCGAGGAGCCGCATTTTCCCGGCGACCTCGCCGCGCGCGGCGGCGACGCCGGGATCGGGCAGCTGCTCGCCTCGGAACGCAGCCTGTTCAAGGCGCGCGCCAGCTCGCGCCGCAGCCAGCGGGAGCTGCTGCGCAGCCATATCGGCCAGCTCGGCGAGGAGATTGCCGGCCTCGAGGCGCAGATCAAGTCGAAGGCTGCCCAGCTCGACCTGATCGCCGGCGAGCTCACCGGCGTGCAGAGCCTCTACGACAAGCAACTGGTGCCGCTGACGCGGCTGACCACGCTGCAGCGCGAGGCCGCCCGGCTGGACGGCGAGCGCGGGCAGCTCGTGTCGTCGATCGCCGAGGCGCATGGCAAGATCAGCGAAGCCGAGCTGCAGATCGTCCGCATCGACCAGGATTTCCGCACCGAGGTGATGAAGGATCTGCGCGAATCCCAGGACAAGGAGGCCGAGCTCGCCGAGCGCAGCATCGCGGCCCGGGATCAGCTCAACCGCATCGACATCCGCGCGCCGACGTCCGGCCTGGTGCATCAGCTCTCGGTGCACACCGTGGGCGGGGTGATCGGGCCTGCCGAAGTCCTGATGGAGATCGTGCCGGACAGCGACGATCTGCAGATCGAGGCGCGGCTGCCGCCCAACGACATCGACCACGTCAGGCGCGGACAGAAGGGCCTCGTCCGTTTCTCCGCCTTCAATCAGCGCACCACGCCGCAGCTCGACGGCGTGGTGTCGTTCGTCTCCGCCGATGCGAGCCACGACAAGCAGACCAGCGCCGCCTACTACACCGTCCGGGTGACGCTGCCGGCGAACGAGCGCCGGCGGCTCGGCAGCCTGCAGCTCGTCTCCGGCATGCCGACGGAGGTGTTTCTGCAGACCGGAAACCGAACCATGATGAGCTACCTGCTCAAGCCGATCGCCGACCAGCTGCAGCGCACGTTCAACGAACCATGAGGCCGGCGGCTATTTCAGATCGCGCGCCACGCGAAATCCGTTGCCGTAGTAGCGGACATCCTGGTCGTAGCGGAATCGGGCCGCGGAACGGATGATGTTTGCCCTGCTGCCGAACGAGCCGCCGCGCAGGACACGCTGCCGGCATTGTCCGGTGGCCCAGGCCGAGCCGTCGCGCGGGGCGTTGCGATAGCTGTCGTTCCAGCAGTCCTCGACCCACTCGGCCGCATTGCCGGCGGTGTCGTAGAGGCCGAAACCGTTGGGGCGGAACGAGCCGACCGGCAGCGTCTGGCGGCGCGGCGGACCGCCGCAATCCTCGCAATTGGCGTTGCCGTTGCCGGTGTCGCGTCCCCACCAGAAGGCCGACTTGGTGCCGCCGCGTGCGGCATATTCCCATTCGGCCTCGCTGGGCAGCCGGTACTTCCGGCCGCTCCGCTGCGACAGCCAGGCCACGAATATCTTGACGTCGTCCCAGCTCACATCGATGACCGGACGATTGCCGCGTCCCCAGCCATGGTCGTCGGGCCGGTGCTTGCATGCCCCGGTGGCGACGCAGGCGTCCCATTCGTCGAACGTGACCTCGCGGCGCCCGATGCCGAACGGCTGGTGAATGCTGACCCGATGCTCGGGTTTCTCGAACGGCGTGTCGTTGCCCCCCATCTCGAAGTCCCCCGCCGGCACCACCACGAGCTCGGGGCAGTCCGGACAGTCGCGGACAAGCTCGCCGGCCTCCGGCTCGGCATTTGATGCCAGACCCGCAGCGGGCTTCTGCGGTGCGGGCTGCGGCGGCGCCGACTGTAGTTGGGGCTGCGGCGCTGTCGCCTGCTGCTGGGGCTGGGGCTGGGGCGGTGCTGTCGGCGCCTGGGGCTGGGGTGACGCCGCCTGGGGCTGAGGCGGAGGCCGCACCTGGGATTGAGCCGGCGGGGGCGCCGGGATGATCGTATCCCGGCCGAACTGAAAATCCTCCACCAGGGTGGAGGAGACCCACGGCACCTGCTCGGCCTTGGTGGCGCGGGACACGCCGACGCGGGTCGAGTTGAACACCGTCTCGGCAGACTGTTGCGTCGGCGCGGCGAGCTCCTTGATCAGCTCGGTGATCAGCGGGCTGTTGGAGCCGGCGCCATCCTCGTGCACCTTGCCGGGGGCCGTGCTGAAGATCGCCAGCGTGCCGTCCGGCATGTCGATGGCCGAAAGCCCGGCGGGCGCCGGCCGGAAACGGCGCTCGAACGGATTGCGGCGCGAGGCGTCCAGAATCAGGAGCTTGATGCTGGCACCGCGGCGCTGCATCTCCATGAGAATGTGATCGACGCTGATACCTTCCGGGCGGACCTCGCGTTCCGACCAGATCCGTGCATCGACAGGCACGAGATAATTCTGTCGCCCGACCTGGATGCCGAATCCGCTGAAGAAGAACAGCGCGGCGGCGCCGGGCTTGATCCTCGCGTGGAACTCGTCGATCGCCCGCCGCATCTCCTCCTTGCCGAGATTCTCCCTGGCGTCGACGGCGAACCCGCTGCGCTTGAGCTCGTCGGCAAGACCGCGCACGTCCCTAAGCGGATGGGCGAGGGGGGTGACGATGTCCGGATAGGACGCGTTGCCGATGAGCAAGGCCAGGCGGGGCTTCGCATCGGCGCGCTGCTGGGCGACAGCTGGAACGACCGCCGCAACCGTGGTGACGACCAGGCAAAGTAAAAAGGACAGGCGCCAGTTCATCTCATCTCGTGCGGAAGTGTTGCAGCCCCATGTCACGGTCGCCGCCCGGTCCCCTTGAATATAGAAGGATTTTTCCGAGAAGTGTGAAGCGGTTCGCACAGAAATTGGGAAAATCAACACTAAACTGCCGACGCTTGGCTCCGAAGGCTTGAGGACGGACGGCTGTTCTAGTGCGCGGCGAAATCCTCGGCTAAGCTCCGCCGATCTTGCGCAGCATTCTTCGGAGGGACCCTGACGTGATGTCGAAAACACTCGTCACAGCAGCGTTTTTGCTCGCGGCGTCGCTGGCGACCGCCGATGTCGCCTCGAGCCAACCTAAACCAACGGGTGGACCGACGCCGTCACCGGCCGGCTCCGCGGTTTATTTCGTCGACCTCAAGGACGGCGCAACGCTGGCGCCGAAGGCGACGATCCATTTCGGGTTGCGCGGTATGGGAGTAGCGCCTGCCGGATCCGACCGGGCGAATTCCGGGCACCATCACCTGCTGATCGACACCGAGGTGCCGCCACTGGATCAGCCGATCCCCAACGATTTCAACCATCTGCACTTCGGCGCCGGTCAGACCGAGGCGGACGTCAATCTGACGCCCGGCGAGCACACGCTCCAATTGCTGCTGGGTGACAAGGATCACATCCCGCATTCACCGCCGGTGATGTCCGCCCGGATCAAGGTGCGCGTGGTGGAACCCGGCTCTCCGTCGGCTTCGGCCGCACCAAAGCGCCACAAATCGCCGCCGGATGCGAAGGTCTATTTCGTCTACCCGACCGACGGCGGCTATATTTCCCGCACCCCGGTGATCCGCTTCGGGCTGATCAACATGGGCGTCGCCCCGGCCGGCTTCGAAAAGGCCAATACCGGGCACCACCACCTTATCGTGGACGCTCCGCTGCCGCCGCTCGACCAGCCCATTCCCAACGATTTCAACCATTTGCATTTCGGCTCGGGGCAGACCGAGGCGAAAATCACGCTGCCGCTGGGAACCCATACGCTGCAACTGCTGCTTGCTGACGAGAACCACGTCCCGCACGACCCGGCGGTGCATTCGAAGGCGATCCGGGTGACGGTGACGGCAACTGGTCGCAAACCCAAACCGCGCCGGAGCTACCGCTACCGTTGAACCGACTGGCGAGAAACTGATACTGATAGGATAGCGAGCGGGAGGCGAATCTTCCGGAGGTGGCTATGTCCAGGCCTCTTCTCTTGGCGTTGGCGGCGCTCTGCGCCGCCGCGGTGACGACCTTGACGGCGGACGCGGCTCTCGCCGAGCGGCGCGTCGCGCTGGTCATCGGCAATTCGGCGTACCGCAACGGGCCGGCGCTTGCCAACACGGCCAACGACGCCGCTGCAATCGCCCAGATGTTCAAGAACGCCGGCTTCGATGTCGTCGAGGCCAAGCGCGATCTCGGCAGCCTGGATTTCAAGCGCGCAGTGCGCGAGTTCACCAGCCAGACCAAGAACGCCGACATCGCCGTGGTCTATTATGCCGGGCACGGGATCGAGATCGACGGCACCAATTACCTGGTCCCGGTGGACGCCAAGCTCGCCACCGATTTCGACGCCGAGGACGAAGCCGTGTCGCTCGACCGCGTCGTGCGTTCCCTCGAGCCGGCGCGCCGGTTGCGCCTGGTCATTCTCGATGCCTGCCGCGACAACCCGTTCACCAAGGTGATGAAGCGCCAGGTGGCGGTTCGCGCGGTGCCGAGCGGCCTCGGCAAGATCGAGCCGACGACGAGCGACACCCTGATCGCCTACGCCGCCAAGGCCGGGTCGGTATCGTTCGACGGCAACGGACCGAACAGCCCGTTCACCACCGCGCTGGTCAAGTATCTTGCCGAGCCCGGACTCGACATCCGCCTCGCCCTCGGCCGCGTCCGCGACGAGGTCCTGCGGGTGACCGGCAACAAGCAGGAGCCTTTCGTCTACGGCTCGCTCGGCGGGACGACCGTCTCGCTGGTTCCGGCGGTGGCGAAGAGGATCGAGCCCCCGCCGGTCGCCGCCAATCCCACCACCGATATCCGTCGCGACTACGAGTTCGCCGAGCGGGTCGGCACCAGGATCGCGTGGGAAGCCTTCCTCGGCGCGCATCCGGACGGGTTCTATGCCAATCTCGCCCGTGCCCAGTTGTCCAAGCTCGGGGCTCCGCAGGTCGAAGCGGTGGTGCGAGCCGAGCCGGCCAAGCCGAACATCCAGAACCGCGAGCGCGAAGAGCGGGAAGCGCTGCAGCGGCGCCAGGACGAGGAGCGGCGCGCCAAGGCCGAAGCCGATCGCCAACGCGAGGCACACGTCAAGGCCGAAGCCGATCGTCAACGCGAGGCAAACGCCAGGGCCGAAACCGATCGCCAGCGCGAGGCACACGCCAGGGCCGAAGCCGAGCGCCAGCGCGAGGCACACGCCAGGGCCGAGGCCGAGCAGCGCGCGAAGCTCGACCGCGAGGCGGCGCTCAAGGCGCATGCGGAGCGGCAGCGCCTGGAGCGCGAGGCCGCAGCCAAGCCGGACGGCGAGGCGCGCGCCGCTCCGATATCCCCCGCCGACGCCTGCAAGCGCGACGAGGAAAGACTGGTGCGGCTGCGCGCCAGTCGGGCACGCGACGAGGTGATGCGCTTCGAGCGCGAGCTGGCCTGCGAGCGCTTGCGTCCCCAGGTTGTCAGACTGCGCGAGAGCGTCGCGTCCGATTGAGCCACGCGGCGCTCACGCCCGTGGGCTGCCCCAGGGCAGCCGCTGCTTCTTGCGCCATGACTTGGGTTGCTTGACGCAGCCGCCCGACACCCCCAAGCTGCCGGCCGAAAAAAAGGCGCGCGGACGAACCGCGGCTCGGTGAGGACAATGCTTGCGGGGCAGCAAGTCCGGCGGCGATCATGCAATTCGCCGGGAGCGACTGCCGATCCCCGAATTGGAGGATACGGAATGCAGCGGAAGTTGCGGTGCGCCGCGCTGTGCGTGGCCATGATGCTCGGTGCCGCCGGCGGGGCAACGGCGCAGGAGGTGCTCAAGATCGGCGGCGTGGGTCCGCTCTCCGGCGGCGGGACGGCATGGGGACTGGCCGCCCAGCGCGGCATGGAGCTGGCGATCGAGGACCTCAACGCCGCCGGCGGCATCAAGGTCGCCGGGACCGTCTACAAGCTCCAGCTGATCATGTACGACGACCAGTACACCGGCCAGGGCGGCAAGGCCGCGGCGGAACGGCTGGTCAACCAGGACAAGGTGAAATTCATCATCGGCCCGGTCGGCTCGCCGCCGGCGCTCGGCCTCGATCAGCGTGACCAACCCGGCCAAGGTGCTGGCGCTGACCGACGGCTACGCGCCACAGATCCTGAAGAACGACACGCCGGACCCGTACAATTTCCGCATCTACAACACCAACATCGAGTTCGGGCCGCCGCTGATCAAGTGGCTTAGGGAGAACATGCCCGGAGATCAAGAAGGTCGCCATGCTGGCGCCCAACGATGCGGTCGGCCAGTCGGTGGCCGAGCGCGCTCGCGGAGGACTACCGCAAGCAGGGCATCGAGGCGGTGGTCGACCTGTTCGAGCGCGGCACCAAGGAGTTCACGCCGCTGATCCTGCGCATGATGGCGCAGAAGGTCGACGCCTTCGAGTTCGACGGCAACTCGCCGGGCGACGCCGGCCTGATGCTCAAGCAGATCCGCCAGGCCGGCTTCAAGCGGCAAGGTCATGCAGATCGGCGGGCCGGCGATCCGACGAGATCATGGAGATCGCCGGGCCGGCGGCGGAGGGTTCCTGTCCTACGACATCTTCGACTGGGATACGCCGGCCGGCCAGAAGCTGCGGCCGACCTACGAGAAGAAATACGGCAAGGGCATCATCAACCAGTTCATGCCGGCGTTCTATCACACCGGTGTTGCTGCTGGTCGAGGCGATCAAGCGCGCGGACTTCGCTCGACACCACCAAGGTGCGCGACGGCGCTGGACGACGATGAACGGCTTCGATGCGGGCATCTACGGGCCGTCAAATGGATCGGCAAGGAGAGCTACGGCGTCAACCGCCAGCTTGATGATGCCCTACTACTGCGTCCGAGGTGAAGGGCGGCAAGATCGTCACCAGGCGAAGTTCACGCCATAGGGTCAGCCCTCGACATCGAATGCTCGTTGGTTCCTCTCCGATGGAGAGAGGAACCTGACCGGGGCAACTGGCCTCCCGGTCGGCGCTTTTCGCCAGCGGGAGATCTGCGAAGTCCGGTGTTCAATGCGACGATCCTGGGCCAGGTCTTCGTCAACGGCGTCAGCCTGAGCGCGATCTACATCCTGGTCGCGCTCGGGATTCACGCTGCTGTTCGGCATCATGCGCGTGGTCAACTTCGCGCACGGCGAGTTCGCCATGCTCGGGCGCCTTCGCGCTCTACCATCTGATCAAGGATCTGCAACTGGCCCTGGCTGCATCGCTCTTCCGGTCGGCGTGATCGGGGTCGGCGCCGGCCTCGCTGGTGCTCGAGTGGCTGGTGTTCCGCTGGTTCTACCAGCGCATGTTCGAGAGCATGATCGGCCTGCTCGGGCTCAACATGATGATGATGTTCGGCGCGCGTGCTGGTGTGGGACGTGCTACGAGCGCAACATCCCCTCGGCCTTCGAGCGAGGTTCTGATGATCGGCGACGTCATCGTGCCCGTCGACCGGCTGTCGTGGTCGTCATCGCGCTTGCCGCCCTCGCCGGCTTCTATCTGTTCATCCGCCACACCCGCGCCGGCCTTGCGCATGCGCGCCGCCGCCCAGGACGTCGAGATCGCCGAGACGCAGGGCGTCGACACGCGGCGCACCTACAAGATCGCCTTCTTCGTGGCGATCCTGCTGGCGGCGCTCGCCGGCGCCCTGTGGGGCCAGATCTACGCCGTGTCGCCGTTCCTGGGCGAGCGGCCGCTGCTGATGGCCTTCATCGTCGTCATCCTCGGCGGCATGGGCTCGATTCCCGGCGCCGCGCTCGGCGGCGTGCATCCTCGGCTTCACCGAGAGCTTCGTCGGCACGCTTCTACGGCGCGGCGGCCTCCGCCTTCCTGTCGTTCGGCGTCGTGATCCTGCTGCTGGTCGTGCGGCCGTGGGGCATCCTCGGCACGCCGGAAGTCCTGATGATGCGATGCGCAAGCGGGCTGATCTGGATCGCTTGCCGCAATCGTCCTGCTGGGCTGGCCGTGGCTGACGGAAGACAAGCTTCTCCACCACGTCGGCGTCCTGATCTGCCTCGATGTCGATCGCCGCCGCCTCGCTGCATCTGATCATCCGCACCGGTCATGTCAGCCTCTGCCACACGGCCTTCATGGCGCTTCGGCGCCTATGGGTCGGCGATCGCGGTGATGAAGTTCGGCCTGCCCTGGCCGGTCGGCCTGCTGGTCGGCACCGCGGCTCGCCGCTGCCTCGCCGCCGTGATCGGGCCGATCGTGCTGCGCCTGACGGGCAAGTATTTCGTGCTCATCACCTTCCTGATGGGCGAGATGGTGCGCATGGCGATCGTCGAGAACTCGTGGCTCACCGGGCGGCTCCAACGGCATCTTCGACGTGCCGCCGCCGTATGCCGTTCTTGCTGTCGAACCGCGCCTACTACTATTTCGCGCTCGCCTTCGCCGTGTTCGGTGTCGGCTTCTGCGCGCGCCTGCTGACGTCGGAGTTCGGCCGCGCCATCGAATGCCATCCGCGAGGGGGAGCGGCTCGCGGAATGCTCGGGCGTGCCGGTGATCCGCTTCAAGGTCACGGTGTTCGTCATCGCCTGCGCGCTGGCCGGCATGGCCGGGTGCGCTGCACGGCGCATTACATCCGCTACGTCGGGCCCGAGCGCTTACTCCGGGCTGCCAGTCGCTCAATCTCGTGGTCATGAACGTGATCGGCGGCATGTCGAGCCTCGCCGGCGCGCTGCTCGGCACCGTCTTCATGGTGCACGCTGCCGGAGCTGCTGCGCGGCTACGTCAACCTGCAGCAGATCATGTTCGGCGTCATCCTGTTCGCCACCATGGCGTTCCTGCCGGGCGGCCTGATCGAGCTCGGCCGCCGCCTGCGCAGCTGCTGCGGTGACCGGCTGCGCGGCGGCGATAAGCGCAAGGCAGCGTGCGGCGCATGACGGCCGCTGTCTCGCGGTCGAGACGGCCTGCTCGTCGAGCAAGAGTTTCGGCGGCCTGCAGGCGGTTGCGGATCTGAGCTTCGGCGTCGACGAGGGCGAGATCCTCGGCATCATCGGGCCGAACGGCGCCGGCAAGACCACCGCCGTCAACCTCGTCTCCGGCGTGATCAAGCCGACCAGCGGGACGCGTCGCGCTCGGCGGCAAGGACGTCACCGGCCATGCCGCCGCACATCCTGGTCGCGAGCGGGCTGGTGCGCACGTTCCAGGCCACCACCGTCTACGCCGCCGAGACGGTGCGCGAGAACCTGCTGCGCGGCGCCTTCCGCGAGATCTATCCGGGGCTGCTCGCCACGCTGCTCGGCACCGCCGCGGCGCGCGCCGACGCGCGTGCGAGCCGAACCGGCACGTCGAGGAGGTGATGCAGTGGCTCGATCTCGCCCGCGTCGCCGACCAGGTGGCGAGCAGCCTGCCCTACGGCTTCCAGAAGGTGCTGGGCATGGCGATCGGTCTCGCCGCCCGGCCGCGCCTGATCATGCTCGACGAGCCGGCGGCCGGGCTGTCGGCGGAGGAGACCGACCACGTGCGCGACACCATCCGCCTGGTGCGCGAGCGCGGCATCTCGGTCGTGGTCATCGACCACAACATGCGCTTCATCGCCGACCTGTGCGACCGTGTGCTGGTGATGGCGCAGGGCCGGGAGCTGGCCCGGGCAAGCCGCAGGAGGTGCTGCGCGACGCAGCGGTGATCGAGGCCTATCTCGGCAAGCGCTATGCCCAAGCTCAGCCATTGACAACCTCAAGGTGACGCTACGGGCCGATCGTCGGCACCGACGGCGTCGGCGCTGACGCTGGAAGCCGGCGAGACGGTGGCGCTGATCGGCGCCAACGGCGCGGGCAAGTCGAGCACGCTCAAGGCGGTGCTCGGCATGGCGACCTATGCCGGGGCGCATCATGCTCGACGGCGCGGACCTCAAGGGCCTGAAGCCCTCCGACGTGGTGCGCCGCGGCGTCGGCTATTCGCCCGAGGGCCGGCGCGTGTTTCCCGCAGCTGTCGGTGCTCGACAATCTGAAGGTCGGCGGCATCACGCAGCCCGCCGCCGAGCTGCCCGGCACGGCATCGAGCGCATCTACGGCTATTTCCCGCGCCTGCAAGGAGCGCGCCAGCCAGCGCGCCGGCAGCCTGTCGGGCGGCGAGCAGCAGATGCTGGCGATCGGCCGCGCGCTGATGTCGAAGCCGTCGCTGCTGATGCTCGACGAGCCCTCGCTCGGGCTGGCGCCGGTGATCGTCGAGCGCATCGGCGAGATCCTGCAGGAGATCCAGGCAAGCGAGGGCCTGGCGGTGCTGCTCGCCGAGCAGAACGCCGCCTGGGCGCTGTCGCTCGCCAACCGCGCGGTGATCCTCGATCTCGGCCGGATCAGCGATGACCGGCGAGGCCGCGGCATTGCTCGACGATCCGGCGGTGCGAAAAGCCTATCTCGGCATCTGATCGGCGCCATCATCGGACGGACGGCACCACGCTCATGACCATCACCGGGAAGCTCAGTGACGTTCACGTGCGGGTTCCCGAGATGCCGGCGGGCTGACCGCCCGCCCGCTACGACAGCGGCTCGAGCGTCACCTTGAGCCCGTCCCGCGGCTGCGGGATCGGCCACATCCGCCAAACCGGCCGGTAACCCGACGCGATGGAGACGCGGACATTGTCGAAAAAGTGCCGGGCAAAGCATTTTGCCTGCATGTAGGCGAAATGCAGGCCGAGGCACATATGCGCGCCGCCGCCGAACGGCACGAAGGCGAACTTGTGCCGGCCGCGCGAGGCTTCGTCGGTGAACCGCATCGGATCGTAGCGGTCGGGCTCCGGCCACAGGTCCGCCATATGATGGGTGAAGAGCGGATTGACGTTGACCCCGGTGCCTCCCGGGATGTGAAAGCCCTGGAACTCGAAGTCGCGCACCGCGCGCCGCGGGATGGAGGGAACCGGCGGGGTCATCCGCATGGCTTCCTTGAAGGCCATCTCGGTCAGCACGAGATCGTCCAGCCGGTCGAACGGAAGCGGCTCGCCCTCGGCGAGCCGCAGCCCGGCGAGCTCGCCGCGCACCTTCTCCTGCCACTCCGGATGGGCCGCCAGGCGGTAGACCAGCGAGGTCAGCGAGGAGGTCAGCGTGTCGTGGGCCGCCATCATGAGGAAGCTCATGTGGTCGGCAATGTCTTCTGCCGAGAGCAGCGAGCCGTCGTCCCATGTCACCCGGCAGAGATGGGAGAAGAGGTCCTCGCCCTTTCCCTCGCGACGAAGCGGGATCTGCCGTGAAAAATAATCCACGATCAATGCGCGACCCTTGACCCCGCGACCCATCTTGGTGCCCGGAAGGGGCGTGCGGATCACCGCGATCGAAGCCGCCACCATGTCGATGAAGGCGCGCTTGATGGCCTCCACCTCGGGACCGATCTCGGCGCCGAGGAAGGAGGTCGCCGCGAGATCGAGCGTCAGCTGCTTGATGGCGGGATAGAACAGCATTTCGCGCCGGCGCGGCCAGCGGGCGACGCGCGCCGCGATCCCGGCATCGAGCTGCGCCAGGTAGGATTTCATCGGCCCCGCCTTGAAGGCGACGGACAGCGCGCGCCGGTGCAGCCGGTGCTCGTCGAAATCGAGCAGCATCAGCCCGCGCGGGAACAGGAGATCGAGGATCGTGCCCCAGCCGTGCGAGGAGGAAAAATTCTTCTGCGCGTCGAACAGGACGAGCTCATTGGCTTCGGCCCCGAGCAGAGCGACGCTCGTCTCGCCGAAAATGCGCGTTCGATGGACGAGGCCGTGGCGCTCCGCCATGCCTTCGACGAAGCCTTTGGGATCGGCCAGCACCTTCAAGGTGTTGCCGACGATCGGCCAGCCCTCTTCGCCGGGGATATGCGCAAGGGCGCTGCTGTCGGTGCGTCGAAGCGGGTAGGTCGGCCCGCGTCGGGCGGTAGCGGACAGGGACACGGGAACTCCCTCTATGGGTCAGGCCCCCCAACGCGATTTGTCGGCGAGCCGGGTGTCAATTCTCTTTACGGTAGAGTGCAGGACGAGCTTAAGACAGGGTAAAGCCCGACGCAATCGTGGTCGAAAACGACGGCGTCGTCGCCTCACAGTATCGAGAGCGGCGGCCACATTGCCGGGACATGCCGGAGCCCCTGGGGTCGTCGATTGGTCGCGGTCGCGCGGCGGCCGCGGGCGATGATGACATCTTTTCCGGCTGGTAGTATTGCGCCGGGCTTCACAAGGGAGGCGCGATCATGCTGAAAGAATTCCGCGATTTTGCAATGCGCGGCAACGTCGTCGATCTCGCCATCGGCGTCATCATCGGGGCGGCGTTCGGAAAGATCGTCGAGTCGCTGGTGGGCGATATCTTCATGCCGATCATCGGCTCGATCGGCGGGCTCGACTTTTCCAACTATTTCCTCGCGCTGTCGAAATCGGTCACCGCCACGGCGCTGGCCGATGCCAAAAAGCAGGGCGCAGTGCTCGCCTGGGGCAGTTTCGTCACCATCGTCATCAACTTCCTGATCGTCGCCTGGGTGCTGTTTCTGGTGGTCAAGGCGATCAACCGCTTCCACCTCACCGAGGACGCAAAACCCGCGGAAAAGCCGGCGCCACGCCAGGAAGTCCTGCTTCAGGAGATCCGGGACCTGCTGGCGAGCGAGGCGGGGAGAGCCCCAAGCCGGGGCTGAAGCGGATGGGTCGCCCGATGCGGGCTGCAGGTTCCGGTCGGAGCGATTTTCATGTGGAGCGAAAGATGGCATTCTGCCGGAACATGCTTCACGCACAGGAATTCCGGTGAATTCGCCCGAGAAACCTGCAGTTGGCGATCGTGACGTCTCGCTTCTCGACCTCACCCTCGCGGCCGCGTCCCGCGACAGGCAGAGCGTGTCGCCCGAGGGCCGGGAGGTCACAGCGCTGATCGAGGGGGTATCGATCCGTGACGCACCGACCCACGTCGACGAACGCGGAAGCCTGGTCGAGATCTACGACACCCGCTGGGGCTGGCACCCGGCCCCGATGGTCTTCGCGCACTGCTTCACGATCCGGCCCGGTTTCGTCAAGGGCTGGGGACTCCACAAGACCCACGAGGACCGCTATTTCATCCTGCAGGGGGAGATGGAGCTCGTGCTTTATGATCCGCGGCCGGAACTCTTCGACCTGCGGACAAATCTGCAAGATCTCGATGACCGAGCTCAACCGCCGGCTGGTCAATATCCCGAAGCTCGTCTGGCACGCCGAGCACAATGTCGGGAGCAGGGACGTGGTGGTGATCGATCTGCCGACCGAGCCGTACGATCACGCCAATCCGGACAAGTATCGCCTGCCCCTGGGAACGCCGCTGATCCCCCATTCGTTCGGAGCGGCGCGCGGCTGGTGATCAACGTGCTTCGGAAGCGCATCTTCAACCGTTACATTGATGAAGCTTGATCTGCCGGATGTGACGATCTGCGCCGTGGACTCGGTCAATATGGGGCTGGCCGGCCGCGCGCTCGATCTGTCCCTCGCGCAATGCAACTTCGCCGACGCGATCCTGTTCTCGCACCAGCCGGTCGCAGGCGGGTTCCGCAACGAGCTCATCGACCGGATCAGCTCGCTGGGCGACTACTCGTTGTTCTGTCTCAAGATCCTGCCTATGCTGATCCGCACGCCGTTCGTGTTGATCGTGCAATGGGACGGCTACGTGCTGTGCGCCGATGCCTGGAACCCGGCCTTTCGCGACTACGACTATATCGGGGCGAGATGGCCATTCGTCAGCGACCATATGACGGTCGGCAATGGGGGTTTTTCGCTGCGCTCGCGAAGATTCCTGACGGCATTGATGGATTCGCGCTTTCCAGCGGACCCGTCGCACAATGCGGATTGGCTGACTTGTCGAATCTACCGGCCGGTCCTCGAGGCCGAATACGGCATCCGCTACGCGCCGGGGAAGATCGCCGATCAGTTCTCCCACGAGCTCGCCGCGCCAAGCGGCCCGACTTTCGGTTTTCACGGGCTCGGCAACATGTGGCGCTATGTAGAGGACGCCGAGCTCTCCGCGATCATCGGCCAGCTCGATCCCTATGTGTGCGGCACGCCGGAATATTGCAGATTGCTTGCCTGTTGCCTGGAATCCGGCAAACACCCTCTCTTGGCGGAGCTTTACGTGAAGATGCGAGCCCACGTGCCATGCGAGCAGATTGTCAACCTGATGGCCACGAGCGCCGGCAGCGAGGAGCGTGCGCTCGAGTGGATCGGTCTGTTGGAGAATCTCGTCGCGTCGCATGGCGAAGCGCGATCCGTCGGCGACGGAATCAGCGGCTCTCGGCGGTGACCAGCCAGACGGCGGCTCCGAGCCGCACCGTCGTGCCGCTCACGTAGGGCGCCAGGGTGTTGCGCATGGACTCGGCAACCGCAGCCCGGACCTTTGACGATTGACCTTCGATGGCGCGGCTGGTTGCGCCGATGCCGAGCGCAGAGGCAACCGCGGTGTCAAGCCCGCGCCCGCTGCCCAGGTCGAGCGCGAGGTCGAGCGGCTCCAAGGCAATCGTACCGAAGCCGGCATCGCCGAGGATCCGGCGCACGCGATCCGGGCTGGCGAAGGAGAATGGACCCGGATCCTCCGGACCGAGCTTCGGCAGCGGCGGGACGTGCCGATAGGCGGCCTCAAGCGGCACCATCATCCAGGGATTTTCGCGGGGCGGGCGAAAGCACGAAAAGACCAGCCGGCCGCCCGGTCGCAGCGCCGTCCGCAGGTTGGCGAAGGCGCGCACCGGATCGGCAAAGAACATGACGCCGAAACGGGAGAACAGCAGGTCGAAGCTGTTCGGGAACGGATAGGTCGTCGCGTCGGCTTCCACCAGATCGATCGGCAGCCCCGGCGGCAGCCGCTCTGCCGCACGCGCCAGCATGCGACGGGAAACGTCGAGCCCAAGAATCCGGCCCGCGGGCGCCACCAGCGTTGCAAGCTCGATGGTGGTTGCACCGCAGCCGCACCCGATATCGACGACGCGCTCCCCCGGCCGTATCCCGGCACGCGCAATCAATGCCGCCGAGATCGGCGCCAGCACGAGGTCCCAGTCCTCCTGCAGCTCCACCCATTTGCGGCCGCCGGAACCATTCCAGAAGGCAATCTCCGCCGCATTTCGCGCATCGGCGGCATCAATGCTCATGGGTTTCTTCTCCGGGATGACGCGTCGGCAGAATGACGGCTCTCTCGACCGATTCAACACCGGCCGCAACTCGCGGCCCTGGGGCCGCCGAGCGCCGGCCCGTCATATTACCCAAGCCGAACCTGCAGACGATGCGTGATGCCATCATCCGCCAGCTCCAGCGATAGCGGGCGCGTCGCAATTGTTTCCTCGTCGAGCCGGGCAGACGCAATGCCCCGGCCGGCGCCGTCGGGATTCTCCACCTGGATCTCGTATCGGGCAGAGCGGTACCGGAGCGTCATCGCGAAGCCCGGCCAGGTCTTTGGAATGCAGGGGTCCAGATGGAGAACCTTTCCCTGCAGGCGGAGGCCCAGAATGCTCTCGATGCCGGCGCGCTGCATCCACCCGGCGGAGCCGGTGTACCACGTCCAACCGCCACGGCCGACGTGACGCGGGTTCGAGTAGACGTCCGCCGCCACCACGTAGGGCTCCACCTTGTAGCGCTGCACCCCTGCGCGGCTCCTGGCGTGGTTGATCGGGTTGAGGAGGGAGAACAGTCCCGCCGCCTCGTCTCCCTGGCCGAGCGCCGCAAAGGCCATCACCGTCCACAACGCGGCGTGCGTATACTGCCCTCCGTTCTCGCGGATGCCCGGCGGATACCCCTTGATGTAGCCCGGATCGAGGTCCGTCCGGTCGAACGGCGGCGTGAACAGGAGCGCCAGTCCGTCCTGGGGCCGGATGAGCTCGCGTGACACCGCCGCCATGGCGCGTGCCGAGCGGCCGCTGTCGGCCGCGCCGGAAAGCACCGACCAGGCCTGCGCGATCGAGTCGATCCGGCATTCGCTGCTCGATGCCGACCCGAGCGGCGTGCCGTCGTCGAACCAGCCGCGCCGGTACCAGTCGCCGTCCCATGCCTCGCGATCGAGCGAGGTTTGCAGCGCCGCGGCGTGCGCCCGCCATTTTTCCGCGTGCGCAGTGTCGGAGCGGGTTACGGCAATCCTGGCGAAGGCCGTCAGGGTGGCATACAGGAGCCAGCCGAGCCAGACGCTCTCGCCCTGTCCGCGGACGCCGACGCGGTTCATCCCGTCGTTCCAGTCGCCGGTGCCGATCAGCGGCAGGCCGTGGCCGCCGAGCGCAAGGCTCTGGTCGAGGCCTCGCGCGCAGTGCTCGTAGAGGGTGGCGGTCTCGTCGGAGATGGTCGGCTGGAAGGCGTGCTCGTGCTCGTCGGGCTGAAGCCTCGGGCCTTCCAGGAATGGAACCACCTCGTCCAGGACGGCCGCATCGTCCGTCGCCTCCACGTAGTGAGTTGCGGCGAATGCCAGCCATGCCCGGTCGTCGGACATTCGCGTGCGCACGCCTTGCCCGGAATGCGGCAGCCACCAATGCTGCACGTCGCCTTCGACGAATTGCCGGGCGGCGGCCCGCAGCAAATGCCCGCGCGTCATCTCCGGGCACGCAGCGACGATCGCCATTCCATCCTGCAACTGGTCGCGAAATCCGTAGGCGCCGCTCGTCTGATAGAACGCCGACCGCGCCCAGATGCGGCAGGCGATCGTCTGGTAGAGCAGCCAGCCGTTCAGCATGATGTCCATCGGCCGATCGGGCGTCGTCACCTGGACGGCGCCGAGCACATCGGCCCAGTACCGCGCGACATCCGACAGGACCGTATCGAGGTCGGCAGCGCGGTATTGCGCGATCAAGGTCCGCGCCTCGTCGGCCCCGGCGGCCTCGCCGAGGAAGAACACGACCTCGACGGTACCGTGCGGCGGAATCTCGACGGCGGTGCGCAGTGTGCCGCAGGGATCGAGGCCTGCTCCCAGCTTCTTGCGCAGCGGCGCTGCGCCGGCCAGCCCGGCCGGCCGCGCCAGCGAGCCGTTGCGACCGATGAATTCTCGCCGGTCGCCCGTCCAGTCGATTTGCGCCCCGTTGAGGTCGGCGAAAGCGACCCGCGATCCGAAGTCGGAGTTCCAGGCGTTGCGTGCGAACATCGCCCCGCTCGCCGAATCGATGCTCGTCATGACGAACGCAGAGCCCATCCGCGAGGGTCCCAGAATCCATTCCACGTAGGCGGTCACCGACATACGCCGCTTGCGATACGACGTGTTGCGGAGCGTCAGCCGGGAAATCTTGACCGGGTCATGCAGCGGCACGAACTGGATGAGGTCGGCGGCAATTCCGTGAGCTGCGTGCTGGAACCTTGAATATCCCCAGCCGTGGCGCGCCACATAAGTTGCCGATTCGTCGCGGATCGGCAGTGCCGTCGGGCTCCACAGATCGCCGGTGTCGTCGTCGTGCAGATAGAAGGCCTCGCCCGGACGATCGGTAATGGGGTCGTTCGACCAGGGAGTGAGCTGGTTCTCGCGGCTGCTGACCGACCAGGTGGTGCCTCCACCCTCGGTCGCCACGTGAAATCCGAAGGCCGGATTGGCGATGACATTGATCCAGGGAGCCGGCGTCCACTGACCCGGACCGAGGATCGTCACATATTCACGCCCATCCGCCGCGAAGCCGCCGAGCCCGTTGAAGAACTCGAGCTCGGGCAAAGCCGGGACGTCCCGAGCCTGCGAAGCGGCGACAGCGCGCCTCGCAACAATCCGAGCAGAAACGTTGGTCTCCAGGACACGATCGATCTGGTCGGACAGGCGCCCGCGCTGGCCGACCAGGACCACGCGCGCAACGGACGCAAGTAGTCCGCGTGTCTCGGTCGAGGTCAGATCGGCCCTGAGCACGAAGACGCGTCCTGGCGGTTCCTCCACGCCGGCGTGCGGCCGCGACTGGCTCGCCCGCACCAGGGTCTCGAGCGCGATCTGAAGATCCTGGACGTAGGAGGAGGCGCGCTCGTTCAGGATCACAAGATCGACGGCGAGCTGCTTCATTCGCCAGTATTCGTGCGCCTGAAGGAGCTGGCGGGCGATATCGAGATCCTCCGTGTCGGCGATGCGCAACAACAGGATCGGCACATCGCCGGAAATGCCCAGATGCCACAGCGCCGATTGCGCGCCGGCACCGCGAAGGATGGTGTCGGAGGAGGGCCTCAATGCCGGGGAAGAGTAGACGAGGTGGCCGGCGAGGCGCTGGAACAGCCCGGCCTCCCCAGGGTTGATGCCGATGTGGCGGAGCTGGACCTGCGCCTGGGTCCAGGCGAGCGTCGCCGCCCGTTCGAAAGCCGTGGCGTCGCGGTGGGCCTCAAGCAGATCGAGCAGGGATTCGCGGGTCGACGCCACCATGGTCCAGAAGGCGATGCGCGCGGTCGCGCCGGGTGCGATCCGCACGCGCCGACGCAGAGCGAAGATCGGATCGAGCACCGTGCCGACCGTGTTCGAGAGCGATCTGCCGTCGATCACCGCGACGGCCCGCCGCGGGCTTGCGCCGCGGCCGAGGAAACGTGCCCGGTCGGTCTCCACCTCAGGCTTGCCCACCGCGTCGCTGTCGACGACGGCGACGTGCGCCGCCCAGATCTCGGGCTCGCTCGGCGAACGCCGGCGTCTCGTCGCCAGAATGGCGCCGACATGCGGCAGATACTCGGTCTCGACAAACAGCTTGGAGAAGGCCGGATGCGCCATGTCGGCGGCATGGGATGCCAGAACGAGCTCGGCATAGGACGTGACCTCGATCTCGCACGGCCGGCTGCCGGAATTGGATATGGAAACGCGACGGACCTCGGCATCGTCCTCGGCCGAGACCAGGACCTCGAGCACCGTCGTCAGCGATCCATCGCGGCGTTTGAACTCCGCGCGGTCCTCGTTGAAGGCAACCTCGTAGTTGTCGGGCTCGACGCCGCTCGGCTGAAATCCCGCTGACCAGACGCTGCCGCTGCGGACGTCACGCAGGAAAATGTAGGAGCCCCAGTCGTCGCAGGTGGCGTCCTCGCGCCAGCGGGTCACCGCCAGGTCGCGCCAACGGCTGAAACCCGAGCCCGCGGCCGTAAGCATGACCGAGTAGCGGCCGTTGGAGAGGAGATGCGTGGTCGGCGTGGCGCCGTGTGCCGTGGCAATGCGTCGGCCGCCGGGAGGCATAGTGTCGCGAATTCTGGCCGATTTCGCCTCTGCCGCCCAGGGACGCGCCACCATGACGTCCCGCGGCGTACGCTCCTGCAGCAACAGCTCGGTCGCCTGCACGATGGGCTCGGCGTGGAATCGGTCTCGCATCGCCCCGTCGAGCAGCGCGTCGGCGATGGACACGATCGTCATGCCCTGATGATGCGCCATGAAGGCACGCACGATCGAAACGGTCTTGCCTTCCGGCAGCCGGATCGGCGTGTAGTCGAGGGCCTCGTAAAAGCCGTAGCGGCCCCTCGCGCCGGCGGCTGCCAGCCGCTCGAAGTTGCGTGCCGCTTTCTCCGGATCGACCATCGCGGCCAGCGCGGTCGCATAGGGGGCGACCACGACGTTCTCGCCAAGCCCGCGCTTCAGGCCCAGGCCGGGCACGCCGAAATTCATGTACTGATAGGTAAACTCCAGGTCGCGGGCGTTGTAGGCGGATTCGGAGACGCCCCACGGCACGCCGAGTGTCGCCGCATAGCCGATCTGGCGCCGCACCGTCAGCTGGTTCGTCTGCTCGAGGAGGCTTCCCGCCGGCGCGCGGATGATGAGCGACGGCATCAGGTATTCGAACATCGATCCCGACCACGAGACCAGGGCGGCGCCGTGCGCGACCGGCGTGACGGTGCGGCCGAGACGGAACCAATGCCGGGCCGCAATGTCGCCCTTGGCAATCGCCATGAAGCTCGCGAGGCGTGCTTCCGAGGCGAGCAGATCGTAGCAGCTCGGATCGAGCTGGTCCGCCGACACCCGATAGCCGATCGACAGCAGCTTGCGGTCGTTGTCGAGCAGAAAGCCGAACTCCATCGCCAGCGCCGTCGCGCGGGCGGTTTCCTCCAGGGCCGCGAGCCGGGCCGCGAGCGCGCCTGCCGCATCGGCCGACCCGACGAGATCGCTGCGGTGACTCTCGATTGAGGCGCGGGCGGCCTCTGCCCAGAACTGCATGTCGGCGCCGATATCGTCGCCCCGTTCGATGGCGAACGCGCGGGCGATGTCGACCAAAGTCTCGGCACCGAGCGCGAGAGCCGCGAGGCGTTCGACGATGTCTTCGCCATCCCTGGGGGCCCGTCCCACGTCCGCCGCGAGCGCGGCGAGCGCATCGTCGAATTGCCTCCAGGTCACCGTCTGCGTTCGCGGCCCGTCGCGCAGGCGGCTCGCCTCGTCGCGCGTCAGCTCGATCGCGTCCGCCACGCCGGCGAGACGCTGCTGGTCGGAGAGCGGACGATCAGTCCATTCCTTGCACGCGTTCGCCAGAGCGATGAGGTGTCCTGCCAGGTTGCCGCTGTCGACGGAAGATATGTATCGGGGATCGAGCGGACGCAGATCGCGCGTGTCGTACCAGTTGAAGAAATGGCCGCGGAAGCGGGCGAGCTCGCCCATCGCCGACAACGTCGCCTCCAGCCGCCCGACTGCTTCGATCGTTCCGGTCCATCCGAAGTCGCGGGCGCTCACCGTCGACAGGAGATAGAGGCCGAGATTGGTCGGCGAGGTCCGATGCGCCAGCACCGCCGCCGGGTCTTCCTGGAAATTGTCCGGGGGAAGCATGTGATCCGCCGCCGTGACAAACGTCTCGAAGAATCGCCAGGTGCGCCGCGCCGTCAGCCGCAGGATGCGGGCGTCGGACGCGGACACCGTCAATCGACCCGCCACGAGCGGCGACCGGCTCGTCCACCTGGCGATCGCCGGCGAGGCGATCCACAGCGCGGCGAACGGCACCGCCAGCGGCCCCGCTCCGTGCCCCCAGACGCCAGCGACGATCACCGCCGCGACGGCGATCACGACCGCGCCTCCCATCCGCAGATAGAACCCGAGGAAATCGAGCCGGGGACCGATCTTCGCCTGCGCCGCCGGAACCCATTCGAGGAGATGACGGCGCGTCACGAACAAGCGGACCAGGGTTCTGGCGATGGCGTCGCCCATCAGCCACGCCTGGTGGGCGAGCGCCGCGATCATCAGCGCCGACTGGGCGAAGGCGAGGCGAAAATCTCTGCCGAGCGCACCGAGGTAGCTGCGCAAGGTGAGCCCGGTCCGTCGCGGCACGACTGCGGCTACCGCGGGAATCAGCGTCGGCAACACGATCGTCGCGACCACGAACAGGGTCCAGATCGACGCGGCCTGGAACGGCAGGACCCACCCCGCCAGCAGCGCGAGGATGGCGGCCGGTGCCGACAGCGTGCGCCGCAGATTGTCGAGCATCTTCCAGCGGCCGATTATGGGGACGCCGGCATGCTGACGACCGGTATCGGCGAGCGGACCGCGGCCGAATATCCATGGCAGCAATTGCCAGTCGCCTCTTGCCCAGCGGTGATGACGCAGCGCGGCGACGTCGTAGCGGGCGGGGAACTCCTCGACGACCTCGACGTCGGAGGCGAGACCGGCGCGCGCGAAGACCCCCTCGAACAGATCGTGACTGAGCAGCGTGGAATCCGGCACGCGGTCGGCGAGCGCCGCCTCGAAGGAGTCGATCTCATAGATGCCCTTGCCGGCATACGACCCTTCGCCGAACAAGTCCTGGTACACATCGGACACCGCCGAGGCATAAGGATCGATGCCGCTCATGCCAGAGAAGACGCGCTGGTAGAGCGAACCCTCGCGC
The DNA here is from genome assembly GCA_963755055.1 of uncultured Alphaproteobacteria bacterium. GTDB lineage: Bacteria > Pseudomonadota > Alphaproteobacteria > Rhizobiales > Xanthobacteraceae > AP-16. The sequence continues at coordinate 276,609 of CAVWIS010000026.1, forward strand.
CCGATCGGCAGCGACGGCGTGACCCGCGGCTGCAGCACCCCGTAGCCATCGACAACCCTGCCGGCGTCGGCGTCGAAACGCGGCCGGTTGAGCGGGTGCGCCATCTTGCCGATCAGGCGGCGGACCGTGTCGCGCGGCAGCCTGGTGTCGGCATCGAGCGTGATGACGTAGCGAACCTCGGCGGGCACCGCGCAAAGCTGCTCGGTCGTCGGCAGGAAGGTCGTGTCGTTGGCGCCGCGGAGAAACCGGTTCAGCTCGTGCAGCTTGCCACGCTTGCGCTCCCAGCCGATCCAACGCCGTTCGCCTTCGTTCCACACGCGCCGGCGATGGAGCAGCAGGAAGCGGGCGCCGCCGGGCGCTGCGCCGTAGCGGTCGTTGAGCTCGGCGATGCCCGCGGCGGCGGCCCGCAGAAGCGCGGCATCGCCCTCCACATGCTCGGTCGCGGCGTCGAGCCAATCTGACAGCAGGGCGAAATGAAGGTCGCCTTCAGGGCTGGCGAGATGATGGATCTCCAGCCGCTCGATCTGTTCCTCGATTGCATCAAGTGTCGTCAGCAGCGTGGGCACCGCGATCAGCGTGCGCAGGTGCGACGGAACACCATCGCGGAGCTCCAATGCGGGCAGGAGTGTTGCCCCGAAGCCGCGCGTCACCACGCGGTTCACCAGCGCGACGGCCGCGTCGATCGCAGGAACTGCACCCAAGACGCCGAGCAGGGTCAACCATGTCCAGCCGGGTGCCGCCGCGGCCGCGACCGCGTAAAGCGCCGGCGCGAGCAGGGCGGCGGCGACCACCGAAATGGCGCCCACATAGCCGCCGATGCCGAGCGCCCGGCTGGCGCGTCCGAGCCAAACGCGAGGCGGCGGCCGGAACCCGATCGACGCTTCGAACGCGCGGCGTCCCCCGGCGAGGAGATGGTAACCTGGATCGCAGCTCCGACCATCCAGCGCGCCTGCGCTCGCGGCCTGCTCGGCTGCCAGAACCGCACAATGGGCGACGTCGAGCTCGGCGCGGTTCGAACCGCGCGCCAGCTCCTCGATGGCGCTGCGGTAGAGGTTGCGCGTCGGGAAATCCATCTCGCGGAATCCACCGCCGCCGACCAACACGTCGTCGACGAGGCTGATGCGCTCGAACAGCTCCGTCCAGTCGACGTCGGAGATCAGACGCATGCTGGTGATGATGTTGCTGACCGTGACGGTCCCGGTGCCCTGCCGGTGGTGCTCATCGCGCACCATGGCATTGGCCGTCGTTCCCTGGATCGCGAGACGTTCGTCGAGCCACGTCAGCGCCGGTGTGATGCGCGGATCCTGATCTCTCAGCCGATGCACGAGCTCGACCGCAAAGGCGTCCGACAGCTGCACACGTTCGAGACCGGCAAGAACCGCTCCGACCGGTTCGGCAGCGCGTCCGCCGCTGCCCAGCAGGCGGTCGGCGAAATTATCCGCCTCGTGCCGTGCGGCGGCGCTGTGAACGATACGCTCCGCCAGCCGCCTGAGATTCTCGACCAGGACGACCCGCAGTGTGATGGCGACCGCCCAGAGCTCGCCGATGGTCAGCGGCTGCACTTCCTGGTAGGCGCGCACGTAGCGGGTCAGCATGTCGGAATCGAAGCGGCTATCGGTGTGTGCGACGAAAGCCCAGGCGACACCGAACACCCGCGGATATCCGGCGAAGGGTCCGTCCGCGAGCTTGGGCAGCTGCCGGTAATAGCCGGGCGGCAGATCCAGGCGGATTTCGCGGAGCTGTCGCTCGACAACATGATAGTTGTCGACCAGCCATTCACCTGCCGGGGTGATCGCGCGCTCCTCGTCGATGCCCTGGGAGATGCTGCGATAGGCGTCGAGCAGCACCGCACCGTTGTCGGCCAGGCGACGGGCCAGCGGACGGCCCTTCGCGGGTTTCGGGGTAACCGATTGCGCGACCGCAAGGCTGCGCGCATGCTGCTCGAGGCGCTCGACACCGAAAAGCTCCTCGCGCAGAGGCTCGCGGCTGTCCCACGGCGAGGTCGAAGGCGCGCGCCCGAGGACGCGACGAATGAGCGTTGTCAACTGGACCTTTCTGCCGTGCGGCCGGCCGCTGCACCGAGCGGACTATCGCCGAATCCTCCTGACGCCGACTGGGTCAGCGCGGGCCGCCACTCGAGCTTGCGGTGTGACATCCTCGGCAGCACAATCGGCGAGCGTCCGAGGGGACTCGATGAACGGTCGGTGCTGGACGGGCCGCCATCGGCAATCAGCCGAGCCCGAGCGTTCGCACCCGGGGACTCGGCCGAGCATGCTCCAGCGCCGCGCCGAACGCGGCAAGAGCGGCCTGCGCGATACCGAGGCGGTCGGCGTCTGCGCGCCTTTCCTGATCGTTCGGCGTCACTGACGCAGCGTCATGGCTGTTGAGGTAGTTGGCCGCCGTCTGGGTCAGCCGATCGGCGGCCTCGCCGATCTTGGCGTCGTATTCGAGCAACGACAGGATATTGGCGATCCCGGCTCGCACATTGTGGAAGTGATGCGAGCTGGCAATCCCCTTCGACGCCTCCGACAGCACGCCCTTGATCAGGTCGACGAAGCCGTCGGTGAAGCTGGGCGCCATGGCAAACCTCGTCCCCTGCCACGACCCCCCGGGATCTGCAGCGTAGTCCTGATAGATGGGTACGATCAGGCGAAATTGCCAGATGCGCGGATCGAGACAACCCCAATGTTGACTGGCCGATGAAAATCCGTACAATTACTAGTTAAGCCTGTGTCTGCCGGGTGTTGCGCGGCAAAAAAGGGCGGCTGCCCCGGCAGGCGCCGGGATCGGACGGAGGTGCTTTTCCTTCGCCGAGGGCCCTGGCGTTCGCGTCGTTAAGGGGCAGACAACGATTCCTTTGGCTATGCCTGCTCCTCCGCTCTACCTGTCTGCTCTGGTTGGGTGTCGTCGACCCAGGAGAGGCGTTGCGTGCTGGCCGCCGACCTCAAGACGAAGCTGGATTCCAGCTCTCTCGTCGACACGTTCGTCGACAAGATATCGGCATCGGCCGCAACTTTAGGCTCGGTGACGCCGCCGCTCGGCTCGGCACAAATCTCCGCGCACGCGAATCTCTCGGCGAGCGTCGGCACGTCGGGCATCTCGGCCTCGATCGGCGGCGTGACCAGCCAGGGCGGCGGGCTCCTGGCCGGCCTTCCCGGTCCGGCTGCGGCGCTCGGTCCGTTGCTTGCGACCGTGGAACTGGTCGAGAAGGCGACCGACAGCGATCCCGCCACCCAGATCCCGGCGCTCCTCGATCGGCTCTCGGCGCAACTCTCGGGACCGCGCAGCTCGAGCGCGCTCGACCTCATGGCCGAGCTTGCCGCAACCGCCTCCTCGGCACCCGAGCTCAAACCGCTGATCGAGCTTCTTTCCACCGTGCTCAAAGCCGGGGGGCTCGCTTTCGATCCGTTTGTGGCGCTGCGCGAAGTGCCGGCCGCGTTCGCCGGCTCGATTCAGGCGCTCGGCGCCCTCATGAGCCTCAAATCGCTGCTCGCCGAGGGTGAGCGGCTGACCCGGATCATGGCGCTGCAAATGGATCCTGGGCAGGTCGCCCTGCAGGTCACGGCGCTGCGCAGCCGCTTTGCGGAAGGCGCGGCGACATTGTCCGCATTGGCAAGCTCGGGCGATGGCGACGCCGTCCAGGCGCGCGTGGCTCTCAATGTGGCGCTCGAATGCAGCCTCAGTCTCGGCGAGACCAGCGCATTGCTCGCGCGCGCCATGGGGTTCGGCGAGGCAACGCTGATCCACCTCGATCTGGCGGGACTCAACGCCGACCTGCAGGCGGCGACCACACGGCTGCGTGCCGTCGATCCCGACGCCATCGGACGCGCGGTGAGGTCGCTGGTCGACAAGGTCACGCCGGCGTTCAGGCTCGATCTGCAGCCGGCCGCGGCGAGCACCTTTGACGCCCTGTTTCACACGCTCGAGACCGAATCGGCGAACATCGCGTCGGCGATTTCCGCGGTCGACGTCACCGCGTTGAGTGCGCCGTTGCAGGCCGGACTGGCACAGCTGACCGCGGTTAGCGACGCGCTGGCGCGCGTCGTCACCCAGGTCACAACCGCGATCCAGGCGGCGCTCGAGCAGGTGCGCCAGGCACTGGCCGCGCTCCCGTTCGACCAGATCGGGCGCGCGGTTCAGGCCGGCCTCGCCCCGGTCACTGGCGCAATGGACGCGATCGGGCAATTGATCGGATCCGTGGAAGATGCCCTCAAGACCGCCGCGCAGACCGTCACCGGGGCGCTCACCGACATCGAGAACGCGGTCGACGCGCTCAAGGCCGCCCTGGCGCAGCTGTTTCATGCCGCCCGTGATTTCGTCGCCCAGCTGCATCTCGATCAGGCAGCCGGCACCATGGCAGGCGACATCAAGGTCTTCACCGATGCGCTGAACAAGGCGCAGATGAAGCCGTACTTCGATACGGCTTCGGGCGCGGTCGAGACCACGGCGGACGCGATCGGCGCATTGCCGCTCGGCCTACTGCCCGCCTCGATGAAGGCGGACCTCGATGCGGCGGTGGCGCCGATCCGCGCCATCGAGGTCGAGCAGGTGAAGGATGAAATCGACGGTCTGCTCGCGATCCAGGGCGGCAAGTTCGAATTGCGCGGCGCCCTCGAGCAGGCCATCGCCGACGTCAAGGCGGACTTCGACGCGCTGATCGCCGGGCTCGACGAAGGCGATCCGCGCAAGCTCGTTACCCCGATCGACGGCGCGCTGAGCGACCTGAAGTCGAAGATCAACGGCCTCGTGCCGCAACTCGCCCTGAAGCCGCTCGACGATGCGGTCGCCGCGATCAAGCAGGCGCTCGCCTCCTTCGACCTGCGCGCCGAGCTGGCGCCGGTGTCGCGGATGTTCGCCCAGGTGCTCGCCGCGACCGACCAGTTCTCGCCGGACACGCTGATCCGGCCGGTGGAAGATCGGGTCAAGGCCGCACGCGATCGCCTGACCGGCGCGATCGGCCTCGCACAGTGGGGGCCCGAATTCGACAAGCTCGCGGCGCAGGCACAGTCGCTCATCGATCTCGCCGATCCTCAGACGCTGCAGCTGGAGGGCCTCATCGCCGAAGCCCTGGGCGAGGTGAACCTGCTGATCGACCAGCTCGACCGGATCAACCTGGCGGCGCCGTTCGGGGACTTCGTCGCCGCGCTGCTGGCCGGCGGCGGCGCAAGGATCGAGCCCGCTTCATTCGACGCCGTGACCACATGGCTGCGCGGAGGCTCCGGCGCCGGCGAACTGTCGCAGCACGCGGCCGCGATCGCGGCGGCGATCAGCAGCACCCGGAACGCGGTCCAGGGGCTCGACCTGCAGGGGCTTGCCGCCGACCTCGCGCGCGACGCGGCGACGATGCAGACCGCGGCCGTGGCGCTGCCGGGGACTGTCACGGTGCGCGCCGAACTGACCGTCGCGGTCGACCGCCTCGACGTCGGCCCGATCGCCGCGCTGGCGGCGAACCAGTCCCGGTATCTGTCGGAACTAGCGGATGCCTCGACCCTCGCCGCGACGCTGACCGATACGGGCCTGTCGCAGGCCGATGCCAGCGTCACCGCGCTCGCCTCGGCGTTCGCGCCGGCCGCGATCCTCGGCGAGCTCAGGGACAAGCTGCTGGGCCAGATGGGCCTCTCCGGCACCCAGGGCGGCGTCGCCGGAGTGCTGCGCGCGGTGCTGGCAACCGTCACGCCGGCGCGCCTTGCCGGGCTGCTCAATCCGATCATCGCCGCCGTGCGCGAGCGCGCGACAGTGCTGCTCAACAGCGTGATCGTACCGGTGCGCGACGCCATCGCCCGCTTTGTCGCGGCGGTGAACGCGATCGACCTCGCGCCGCTGCGCGTCTCGGTCCAAGCGGTGTTCCAGCAGGTGCGCGGCGAGATCGCCGCTCTCGATCCGCTGGTGATCCTCGCGCCGGTTCTCGCGTCCTTCGATGCGCTCAAGGCCGAGCTGGCGGCGTTCGATCCGCTCAAGGATCTGCGCGCCATCGTCGGGGCGCTGACGACGACTGCCGGTCGCGTGCTCGACAAGCTCGAGGCCGGGGCGATCCTTGTCGATCCGATCGCCATCTTCGACGCGATCAAGGCGGCACTGAGCGCGATCGATCCGCAGGCGCTGCTCGAACCCGTCCTCGACCTGCTCGATTCCGTGGCGGCGCAGGTCTCCGACGGCCTCGACGAGCTTGCCAAGGCGATCGAGCGGCTGCAGGCGGCGCTGCCGGCGCCGGGCGGCGGGGCCACGGCGGCGATCGGCGCCGCGGTCTCGGTGGGGATTTCGTTGTAGCGAGGGAGAGCGGCAATGCCGGCTGTTCTGACGCACAAGACGATCATGCTGCTGGCGCGCCAGCGTCTCGAGCACATCAAGGACGTGCTCACGCGCAAGACCACGACCGGAGCCCACGTCACCGACCTCGAGCACCGCATGCTCTATCTGGCGGCCAAAGCCTTCGAGATGCTGAGCGACAACGCGCTCGCTGCTCCGGACGCCGCGCTTCCAGCCATCGAATTTCCGAGCGGTGCCGTCTACGCGACGCCGCTCGGCCAGGGCGTGTCGCGCTTTGCCGTGATGGGCTCGATGGGCCCCGACTTCACCGGGTTCTCGGCCCTCCTGGCGCCCGGAAATACCTGGGTGTTCGACATCGTTCACAAGGGAAACCCGGACGAGAACCGCGAGCCGGTGGTCGCGCGCACGACCGACTTCGCCCTCGAGTTCTGGCGCCAGGTCTCGGCGGCGATCGATACCCGCGCCGGCGCGACCGTCGCCGACAGGCAGCGGGCGCGGGCGCAGATGCGCGCCTATGTGCTGGGCCATCTCTGCCATCTCGTCGGCGACATCATCTCGCATCCGTTCATCAACGACATCGAATGGCACAGCGGCACCAGTTCGCACGACAAGTTCAGCCATTCCGGAGGCGAGGCCTCGCTCGACGCCAAGATCGCGCGGCAATTGCTGCTGCGCAGCAGCACCCGCGAGGGCCAGGCCTGGGCGGTGTGGTGGCCGACGCCGGACACGGTGCCGCCGGAATTCTTCACCGCCTACGACGGGGCGCTGGAGCAGGTCTACAACGCGCGCACCCACCGTCCCGCCGGTTTCGGCGCCTTCGAGGAGGAATTCACCAAGCGCTCGCCTCCGCCGCTAAACGTTCAATTCGTGCGCGACGGGTATTCGGTCTATCGCAACGCGATCCTGCCGATCGGCTACGGGTGGGGCTATTGGAGCTGGTGGGCGTTCCTGATGCCCCTGGTGCTGCCGTTGATGGCATTGTTTCCGCTCGCGCTCGCGCTGCCGAAGGGCAGCGAGCTCACGCAGCGCCCGGTGGCCAACGTGGACGGCGATCGGCCCTTCTCGGAAGTGCTGACGCTGCCGCTTGCGCTGACGACGATCGTGCCCCTGTTCTACGGAATCTTTGTGGCATCGATCACCTCGCGCGGGGCGGAGGGGATCACGGCGGGCGGCATCACCACGGCGGTGATATCGGCGATCTCGGCCATCGTCTATTTCGCTACGCTGGGCGTCGAGGACCTGCCATGGTGGCTGCGATGGCTGGTGTTCTTCGGCATTCCGGTCGCAACAGGGATCTTCTTCTCGATCAAGGCGCTCGCCAACCGCGGTCCGGGCGAGGGCGGCCGCAAGGCGCTCTCCCTGATCTACGCTTTTCCCTTCATCGTCGGGTTTGTCTTCGCGCTGCTCTATTTCATCGCCGTCGGAATCGGCGCGCTGGCGCATTCGCCGACCGGAACCCAGATCAGCTTCGGCGTGATCACCGGCCTGTTCATTCTGGTGGTGGGAATCGCCTGGTTCGTGCTGCCGAAGAAAATGCGCGACGCGCGCATTCCCGAGCAGCCGGAAGCATTTCCCGCCGAGCGCCCGCACTTCGTGCGGCTGTTCGACGACACGACGCTGTACCACGATCCGGCGACCGCCGCCGAGGCCACGTTGAGGCAGCGCTTCTATCCCGCGGCGCGCCGGCCGTTGCTCAAGCTGTGGTGGGAAGGCGCCGGCGATCTGTATGTTCGCTCGCGACGCTTCAAGCTCGAATTCAGTTTCACTGGCACCGGCGACCCCGTGCAGACGGTGCCGGCACCGCTCGCCCCGATGAAGGCGGTGGAATACGCCCACCATCTGACGGCCGTCGTGAAGGACAGCGCCGGGGCGGCCGGCAAGCTCAAGGCCGCCATGGTCTATGCCACCGACCTCGATTACGAGCTGCCTCCCGGCGCCACCTTCGCCGACGAGGGCGACTCCAGCGCCGATCAGCACGATGAGCTCGCCGAAAAATATCACAAGCTCGGGACGGCGCAGGATTCGACCGACTACATTTTGTACCACGCCCCCAAGCCCATGCAGGCCGTGCGGTTCGGCCGCAACGGGCCGGTGCCGTTCGATACCCGCGAAAGCGGCGCATCGGGCCTCGGCCAAGTGAGCAGCAGCGGCATCCACGTGACCGGCGACGAGCACACCGTGTTCCGCAGCTTCTTCGTTCCGGGCGATCAGATCGGCGCCAAGGGCCAGGTGCGGACGGTGACGCTCGTGACGTCGGACAACGCGCTGACCGTGTCGTCGGCGTTCAATCCCGATCTGCCGAACGGCACCGAGTACACCCGCGTCGGGCCGGAGCGCGAGCCAGCAGAAGGCTACACCTATGTGGCATCGCCACCCGCCACCGCGCCGGGCGGCGAAACCATCATGGACTACGCGGCGGACGTGGCCGCGGTGCTCTGCCTCGGCGCAACGCCGCACCTTCTCGATTCCGGTGAGCTCCGGGTGCCGACGCTCGCCGGCAAGACCGATCCCGCCGGCAACCCGGTGAATCAGAACGTCGGCAAGGTCTATCAGGTGTTCCGCAACTGGAGCCTCGACCGTCGCCGGATCAACGAATGGCGCATGCTGGTCGCGGGTGGAGCGCTGAGCGAGAAGGGCGAGGCGGTCGACACCTACAACTCGGCGATGACGCAGCCGCGCGATCCCAACTGGGCCTTGCACGTGCCGCAGGGCGAGGCGACGGCGCTGGCGCGCGGCTGGGCGCGCGTGCTGCGGGAATGGACCGTCATGTCGGGCAACGTGGCCCAGGATGGAATCGATCCGTCCGCGACAGGGGCAGGCGCGGGGACGCCCGTGAACCTCGATCTGTCGCGCGCCATGGCATTCATGTTCGACATGGCGGACCCAGTCACGGTGCATTGACGGAAACGGGCCGAGGCGATGACGGACGAACTTGAGGATGACGACGAGGTGGCAGGCGAGCCGCTCGACCGTCCGGACGAGCGCGCCGAGGATTTCTTTCAAACTCTCGGGGTGCCGGCGTCGTCATACTCGCTCACGCTCGAGCGCGCGCTCCAGCACTTTCACGATGCGGAAGCCGACTCCGCCGCCCGCGGATGGGTCCCGACCGGCCCGCGCAATGTGGGCGGCGCGATCCGCTGCCTGGCCCAGGTTCCCTCCCTGCAGAACGTGTTCTTCGCGGGCTCCGCCCAGGGCGGCCTGTGGCAGTCGCAGGACAACGGCTACTCCTGGCGCCCGATTGGTGCTCCCGAGCTGACGGTGCCGGTCGGCGCGATCGCGATCGCTCCAGCCAATTCCCAGATCATGTATGTCGGAACCGGTGAGCCCAGGATCGGCGACCCCGGGGGGAGGGGCCTCTACAAATCGGAAGACGGCGGCACATCGTTTTCGCGGATGGTCGATGCGATCAGCGGCGATAACGGCGCTGCCGCCCACTATGCCCGCATCGTGATCGACCCGCTGGATCCGAGGCGGTTCTGGACCGCCACGAATACCGGGCTCTGGCGACATGATCCCGGGGGGTTCTCCAAGGAAGCGCTGCCCGCTGGTGCCGGCAACAACGTGTCGGACGTGGCACTGGCCCGCGATCCGGCCGACGCGGACAAATACGTCCTGCTCGCCGGGCTCAATGGGGTGGGGATCTTTCACGCTGTGTTCTCGCGCTCATCGGGCTCGACGAGCGCATGGACTGCCGCAGCCAGTACGCCGGCCGTGCCAGCAGTGGTCCCTGGGAGAATCCCGCTGCCGGGCGCCGGAACAATCGGTCGGATCCGCCTTGTCTTCTCCGGCGTCAGGGCCGGCGTTGCGGCACAGCCGTTTGCCTATGCGGTCATGGAGGATCTGGGCGTCCTGGGCCGCGTCGCCACAACGCCGGGGCCGGGGAGAAACCGCCTGAGCTACCCGACCTTTGTCTATCGCTCGCAGGACTTCGGCGTGACCTGGCAGGCCGATGGTGGGAGCGTCGCCGTCGAGGCGCCGACCAAGGACGACGACGGGCAAGCCTTCTACAGCCTCTCGATCGCGGTCGATCCGGACGACCCCACGCATGTCCTGGTGGGATACGTCGACCTCCATCTCAGCACCGACCGCGGCAGGACCTTTGTCCCAATCCTCGCCGACAGCCAATACAACAGGGGCGATCGCGCGCAACATGGCGACCAGCACGCAATCGTCTTCGATCTCCGCAACTCCCGCAGCATCTGGGTGTGCAATGACGGCGGCATCTCGTTCACGGAAGATTATACGCGACCGGCCGTTCCCCCGGCCGTTCCGCCGACACTCGTGCGATGGCGCAAGCGCAGCTTCGGGATTGGCGCGGCGCAGTTTTTCGCCATTGCGACGCATCCGCGCTTTCCGTTCATCTACGGCGGCGGAATGCAGGACAACGGGACATTCCTCAGCTACGGGGGCCCTACCTGGTATCGGCTGGATATCGCCGACGGCGGGCAAATGGCGTTCGATCCCACGGATCCGCGGCAGTTCTTCACGACGACGCAGGAATGGATCCGCCCGATTCAGATCGCCGCGCCCGGCGCCTTTGCGTTGAACAATGCGACACTGCCCGACCTCGACCCGCCGGGCAACGTCTTGGTGCCGCAGCGCGGCGCCAGATTGACTTTCCCTGTCGCAAACCGGCCGCTGTTCACCGGCATCGTCGAAGCCGACCCGGTGATTCCGGGCCGGCTTCTGATCGGACGAACCGCAGCCGGATTCTATACCGAGGACCGCGGGACGACCCTGGCGGCGCTGACCATGCCCGCTCCGGGCCTGGTCGCGACGGAGGAGGTTAGCGCGCTTGCGCTCGCCCCGGGCGCGCCGGACCTTTGGCTGGGCACGGATGTCGGCCAGCTGTTCACCGCCGCCGCCAGCCCGCCGCCGCCGCCCGCCGTCGGGCCGGCCTGGACGGCGCGGCCGCTTCCCGTCGCCGGCAGGATCAACGCGATCGTCGTGCATCCGCACAACGCCGCCGTGGTGGCGGTTGCGGTCGGGGCGAGCAGTCGTGCCTATCTGTCGCACGATCGCGGGGCCAATTGGACGCTGATCAACGGCACCGATCGCTCGTCGCTGCCGCCAGGCCCGGTCCTGAGCCTGGTATTCGACCCTGCCGACCCGGGCATCCTTTTCGCCGCCACGATGGTGGGCGTGTGGGTGGCGCGCAACCTGCCGGCGCCGGGCGGCGCCGCGCTCGGCGCAACGTTCGATGCGCAGTGGAAGACGTACAGTTCCGGGCTGCCGGCAGTCCAGGTCAACGACCTCGAGCTCACGCCGACCAAGAGCACGTTGCGCTGCGCGACCTTCGGGCGCGGCGCCTACGAATCGGATCTCCCGGCGACCGGAGCAGTCTTTCAGATCCCCGAGGTCATGCTCTCGATCCGCGGCCAGCCGGTGGACGACGGCCGCCTCGGCCCGGGCGGCTCCGTCTATCCCAATGTCCTGGCCGACGATCCGCGCGTACCCGCGGGTCGCGCGCTCGACCGCATCCACGCGTTCGACATCCGGATCGATGCGCCGGGATTCGTCCGCTCCGAGGCGTTCGCGTTCGGCGAGGCGATCGACGCCGTCGAGTTCGACGAGACCCTGGTGACCGACCGGCCGCTCGTCGGCGACATCAACCACGTCTACGTGCAGGTGCAGAATCGCGGCTGGGGCGTCGCTGCCAACGTCAAGGTATCGCTCTATTTTGCCAACGCCGGAGCGCTCACGGCACCCGCCATCGGTAACGACATCGGTTATCCCGGCGACCCGGCGGCGGGCTCGGCATGGCAGCTCGCCGCGCCGCCGCAAACCGTCGGCGCGCTCGGGCCGGGCGAGCCGGTGGTGGCGAAGTTCGACTGGATACCGCCGCTCGAGATCACTGACGGCGTCGCGCTGCTGGCGGTGGCGAGCAACGACAAGGACCAGCTGGCAGCAATTCCGACCGGGGATCCGATTGCGTTCGTGACCAGCCAGCGAAGGGCGGCGCTGCGCATCACCGCGGTCAATCGGGACACCATCTACATTCGCGACGGGGTCGACGATGACGGCCGCCGCGGCGGCGTCGCCTGGGGCGCTCGCAGCCCCGATATCATCGTGCTTCAGACGGCCGTCGCCAATCCCGACGATCACGCGGGAAGCTTCAAGGACCTGGATACGCAACGCTCTTCCGACGTGGTCAGGGCGGGTACCAACTTCATCTATGTCCGCATATTCAACCGCACGCGCCTTCCTGCCGATGCCAGGGTGAAGGTCTTCGCCATCCCGACATTCGATCCGGCGCATACGCCGGGATGGCACCAGCTTCCGCAGGCGGCCCCGGTCGAAGCCGCAGTGATCGGGATTCCGGGCAACGACTGGCGATGCGCGACCATCGATTGGACCGGGGTGACCGATCCCGATCCGGCGGACGCCAGCGCCTACAAGGGGTTCGTGCTGGTGGCCATGGCCAGCGTGACCGGCGTCGGCGGCGCCGTCCTCGATCCCTATCCGGACTTCAGCGGGATCACCGATCTCGACAGCTTCTGGCAATTCCTCAGCAACGCTCCGCTCGCCAACAATGCCGCGGTGCGGGCGGTGCGGTTCGAACCGAGGCGAGACCTGCCATGATCGTTCGCCCGATGATCGGAGAATGGAGCCCGCCGGCGATCGAGCGCATTCGCGCGGTCGAGGCCCGCCGGCTGGCGGTGCTGCCGGTGCCGGGCCTGAGCGGCGATCTGCATCAGGATCTCGGGCGCGCCGCGATGGGCCTGGAGATCATGGGCTCGCTCAATACCGACGAGGCGCGCGACGACTTCCTCAAGCAGATCCGCGAAAAATTTCTCGCCGGCGATCCGGTCGCCTTCGTCGCCGACATCGTCAAGGAATCCAAGCTCGAGCAGGTCCTGATCGAGGCGCTGGATGTCGAGGAGGTGGCCGTCGATCCCAACTCGTTCCGCTATCGGATCGTGCTGCGCGAATACACCGAGCCGCCCGAGCCGCCGCAGCCGGCCGCCGATTTCGGCGTCGAGCTCAATGCCGACCTGGATCTCGCGGCGAAGCTCGGCCTTGGCGCGCTCGACGTGCCGGCGCTGGCCGCAAGCCTGCCGCAAATTCCTGATCTGCTTGCTCCGCTCAAGCCGGCGGCGAGCGCCCTCAAGGAGCAGGTCGCGAAGGCCGGCTCGCTGCTCGATCCGTTGAAGACGCTGCTGTCCGGGGGAGGAGGCTAGATGGCCGAGACGGCGCTGCTTGCGGCAATTCAGAGTTTCTTGGCCGCCCGGCTGCAGAGCCCGGCCGCGAAGACGGTCGGGGTCGTCGAGCCGCAATCGGCCGAAGAACTGCCGGCGGTTGTTCTCGTGCTCGAATCGAGCGGGCGGACCGGGAACGGCCTCGGCGGACGCTCGGCGCTGATGACCGGCGCGCTGGCTACGACCATGTCGGTCGATCTCGCCAATCCCGTCCTGCCGGACGATCCGTCGTTCACCCTTCTCGACGATACCCGCCGCAACCTGATCCTGCCGCACGGCGGTCTCGTCAGGCGGGACGGCACGGCAGGCGCGCTCGGTCCGGGCGACCTGACGGTCGCGGTCGCGGGAGCCGGCATGACGGTCGTCTCCGCGACGCCGGAGGCCGGAGAGGTGAGCGCCGATCCGGCGACCGGCAAGCTCACGTTCGGCGCGCCGCTGCCGCCCGCCGGCACGGTCGCGGTCGGCTGCTTCCTCGGGCAATGGGAGCAGCGCGTTGTCCGCGTCAAGGGTGTGCTCAGGGCCGATGTGTGCGCGGCCGACGCCGCGACCGCCGTTGCGCTGGCCGACGCGACGGTTGCGGCACTCACCTCGGCGGTTGCCACCAACGCAGCGCCGGGCCTGTGCCGCATCGAGCTGTCGAGCCTCGGCAGCGTCGGGGCGAGCGAGCAGCCGACCGGCCTGCGCCGCCGCACGGCGCGCTTTTCCTTCGACTTCGAGAGCGAGGACAACCGTCCGGATTCGTCGGGCGGCACGATCGCCAGGATTCCGATCAACACCAGGCTGGGCGGCGTCGATCCAAACGACGCCGGCACCGTCGACACCGCGACCGTGGTGGTGGCCGGCTAGCCACCGCGGCAGGGACAGGAGGACGTGATGAGCGAAACCATCTCCGAGATGATCATCCCCGGTACCTATATCGAGGTCAGGTCCGAGGGCCTGATCGGCGTCGGCGGAATTTCCACCGGCAATATCGGCGTCGTCGGAACCGCCAGCCGCGGCGCCGTCAACCAGGTCGTCGTGCTCGGCAGCTACTCCGACGCGCTCGATGCGTTCGGTGCCTACGACCGCTTTCCGGATGCCGCCACCGATCAGCCCAAGGCGCTGAGCCTGACGCGCACGCTGGAGCAACTGTTCGCCGGCGGCGCATCCAGCGTCTATGCGGTCCGCATCTCCAGCGCGGGCAACATGGCGCCCATGAGCTGGACCCTGACCTCGGCGACCGACGCGACGCTGCTGACGCTGCAGGCGACCTCGCCGGGGACCTGGGCCAACGCGATAGCGGCGACGCTCACCGCCCCCGATGGCCAGCCGGTCACGCTGACCTTGGCGCTCGGGCGCACCAAGGAGACCTTTACCGGCGCCAATGCCGGAGAGCTCGCGGCCAACATCAGCGGCGTCAGTCGCTTCGTCACGGTGACGGGGCCCGCCGCAGCCGATCGCGGGACCGTGCCGAAGAAGCTCGTCGCGTCGACCACCGCCGGCGGGCCTGACGGCGCGCAGATCACGACGAGCGAGGTGACGGCCGGGCTCGCCGCGCTCGCCAACCAACCCGTCAATATCGTCGTCGTCGCCGGGATGGGCGCCAATACGGGCGCGGCGCCGGTTCTCGCGCATCTCGAGGCCACGGAGAACGAGGGCCGCGAGCGGATGGCGGTGATGGGCGCGTCGAGCGACGACCCGGCGACCATCATCAGCGCCGACGCCACCAAGGCGTCGAGCCCGCGCCTGATCCTGGTTGCGCCCGGCATCGTGGCCAACGACGCGGCACGTGCCGGCGAAACAAACCCCGGCGTCGAGCTGCCGGCGGCCTACGCGGCGGCGCTGGTCGCCGGCAAGCTCTCGACGCTCGCGCCGCACGTAAGCCTGACCAACAAGGACGGTGCCGGCGAACGGCCTGAGGCGCGACTACAACCGCGCCCAGCAGAAGCAGCTGCTGGGCGACGCAAGTGCTGGTGCTGGTCAAGAATCTCGGCATCCGCGCGCTGAAGGGCATCACCACGGATACCGGCGCATTCCGCCAGATCTCGGTCCGCCGCATCGTCGACTACGCCAAGGCCGGCGTGCGCATCGGGGCCAATCCCTACATCGGCCGGCTCAACAATTCGCGGGTGCGCGCCGCGCTCAAGGCGACGCTCGACGGGTTCCTCGCCGGCATGGTGCTCGACGAGATGCTGACCGCCTATACGCTGGACGTCTCGGCGACGCGCGCCCAGGAAATCTCCGGACAGGCCATCGTCACCATGACGCTGCAGCCGACCTTCTCGATCGATTACATCAAAGTCATCATGAACCTGCAGTAACGCTCGAAGGAGTCATGCAAATGCCAGCGACAGTATACAACGGCGCGGACGGCACCATCTCGGTCGCGGTCGATTCGGGACCCGCCGGCGAAAAGGCCAAGGCGGTGATCGACAAGTATTCGCTCACACCGGTCGGCCGGGTGACCGGCGTCACGATCCGGGTGACCAACGACGTCAAGGCGTTCCACGAGCTCGGCCAGCGTTTCGCCACCGACCTGCGTCCCGGCAACATCAATGTCTCCGGCTCGATCGAGCGGGCGTACATCAACGGCGCGCTGCTGGGACTGATGCTCGGCGACGCCGCCGGCAGCCGGCCCGCCGGCAGCTTCGTCGGGCCGACGTTCAATCTCAGTCTGCAGCTGGCGAACCCGGCCTTGCCGGACAACAGCGCCACGCTCACGGTGATGGGCGTGCAGCTGAACGAGTGGGCCTACTCGCTGCCGGAAGACGACTTCGTCATGGAGAAGGTCGGCTTCCGCGCCTTGTGGATCAAGACCGAAGAAAAGTAGACGTCCGCTCGGGGGATTCTGAATGAGCCATCAGCTCTCGGCCGAAGATCTCGTCGCTAGCGGGTCGGCCACCTACGCGGTGAAGGTGCCGGCCGCGCTGCTCAAGGCGAACGGCGAAGCCGAGCCCGCCGGCACGTTCGCCGGCGAGGTCCTGCTGCGTCCGCTGGTGGTGCGCGATGTCGAGCGGCTGTCGCGCGCCGCGCGCGAGCAGCGCGTGCTGGCCAGCGTCCTGATGGTCCAGCAGGCACTGGTCGCCCCGCGGCTGACCGTCGAGCAGGTGGGAAGCCTTCCCGCCGGTCTGGTCCAGTTCCTGTCGGAGCGGGTCAGCCGCCTGAGCGGCCTCACCGTCGACGACGACGACCTCGAACGCGCCGTCAAGGCGCCGCTGGCGCGCGCCTGCTTCATCCTCGCGCGCGAGTTCGGATGGACACCGGCGCAGTGCTCCGAGCTCACGCTCGGCCAGGTGCTGCTCTATCTGGAAATGCTCGGACGCGAGGAGCGGGAAGGAGGCGAGGAGTGAAAGCGCCGCATCCCTCGCTGCGTCGGCTGTTCGCCGTCGGCACGGTGCCGGCGCGCGCGTTCGGACGCCTGACCGCGGCCGGCGATCTGCTGGCGCCGCTGCAGCGCGCTCCCGAGGACGAACGGTGGTTTCCCCTGATGGACGCGCTGGAGCCGCTTCTGCGCGACATCGATCTTTCCGAGATGGATCGCAAGGCAAGCGCCGCAATGGCGCGCCGGAACGAGCGCGCGGCGGCCAGGCCTCGTCCCGAGGCGCGCCATGCAAGGCGGTTCGGTGTCGAGCCGGATGCTGACGCTGCCCGGAGAGATCGGCCCGTATCGCCCGAGCTTTCGGTCGGCATGCCCGCGGAGCTCTCCGCGGGCGGGTCCGATCCAGCGCCTCGGCGGAGCCCTCCGGAGCGACATCGCGCGACGGCGAAATTGCCGCGCACCCAAACGACCGCGACCATCGACGCCCACGCCACGGCGCGCTCGCGGTCCGGCGGCGACGCCCCGCCAAATCGAGACCCGGCTGAGCCGCGCCGGCCGGTCTCGCGGGCCGATGCGATCGCATCCTTGCGCCGACGGGCCGCCCGCGCAGGCGATGCCGGGATCGGCGATACCCGCGTCTCGGTGCCCGCTGCCGAATTTGCGGAGGTGCTCGAGCACATCGCCACGGTCATGGAATCCCGGGCCGGCGGTGGTGCCGGGCTGGACCCGGCGGCAGGCACGGCCGCACCGCGTCGCCCGGTGTCGCGATCCGATGCGAGCGAAGCCCTGCACAGACGCGCCGAACGCGCAGGCGATGCCGCAATCGCCGACTTGAATGTGTCGCACGCGCCGCCCGATGCGGGGCTTGCCGAACTGCTCGAGCATCTTGCGACTCGGACGGAACCGCCGACATCGCCTGCTGCGCCGGCATCGAAAAATCGAAGGAACGGGATGGTTCGGCTCGAGCGGACGCTCGCGAAGTCTTGCCGCCTCGCAGCCCTCGGCGTTCGGGAGTTTCGGCGGCGGCCGTTCGCGACGCGCACGGCGCACTTTGCCGACCGCTTCCGACCACGGCCCGGAAGCCAACGGAGCGGCTTTCGAGCCGGCGGCCGGCGGCCTGCGCGGGCTCGCCGCAAGGGTTTCTCGATCACGGCCGGAGGATTTCGACGCGCTGCGCCCGGCCGCCCGGCCGAGCGACGAGGATCTCGCCGGACGTCTCGATGCGCTGCTGAAGGACGAGGCGCGCCGTCTGGGGATCGACCTGGAGGAGATCGAGCGGTGAGCCTGGTGCGGCCCAACGCCGTGGTCACTCTCGACGGCCAGCGGTTTTCCGCCGCCGAGGCTGCGCTTGTTCGTCTGCGCGCATCATTGTCGGTACGCGGCTCGCATGATCAGGTCTCGCTGCGGGCGTGGCCCGCCTCGAAGCTTGCCAAGGGCAAGGTGGGCTCGGCGCTGTCGATCGCGCTCGGCGATGCTGGCGCCGAGACGGATGTATGGTCCGGCGAGGTTGTCGCCGTCGAGGTCACGCCCGAAGCGCTGACGATCACCGGCCTCGCATCGACGGTCGCGCTGTCGCGCACGCGGATGGCGCAGAATTATGCCGATCACTCGGTCGCCGATATCGTGCTCGATCTTGCTTCAGGCATCGACGTGGACGAGGTCGAGTCCGATCTCAGCCTCCCGCTCTACACCGTGGACGACCGTCGTGCGGTCTGGGGGCATGTCGTCGACCTCGCGGCGCTGGCCGGCGCCGAGGTCGGCGTCAGCGCGGCGGGCGCGCTGCGGTTCGTGCCGGTACGCACCGGCACCGCCAGCGTGACCCTGCGCCACGGCGCCGACGTTCTCGCGTGGAGCTTGAGCGCGAGATCGAATTTCGACGCGCCGTCGGTCGCGAGCTACGGTGCCGCCAGCGAGGCGGGGGCCGAGCAGTGGCATTGGATCCTGCGCTCGCCGGCACCGCAGGGCAGCGGCCCGTTCATGCGCATCGCGCCCGCCATTCGCACGCGCGACGGTGCCGAGGCCGCCGCGCAGGCGCTGGCGGCACGCGCCGCGCGGGCGCAATCGCACGGCCGGCTGGTGCTGGTCGGCCGCGCCGCGTTGCGCCCGGGCGATCTCGTCGAGGTTTCCGACCTGCCGGCAGGCGATTCCGGCACAATGCGGGTCGTCGCCGTCGACCATCTGCTGGATACGCGGGAGGGATTCCTGAGCACAGTCACGGTCGAAGGAGCAAATCCATGAGCGACCTGATCGGCACGCTGCGCGCGATCGTGCGCGACGAGCTCAGGCGCGTGCGATGCCTCGAGATCGCTGCCGTCACCACGGTCTATCCGCGCGACAGCGACAGCAGCAAGAACAATCATCAGGTGAACCTGCGCCTGCTCGAGAGCGGCGTGGAGCTGCAGCGGGTACCGGTGGCGACCAGCCGCATCGGTCTTTCGGCACTGCCCAACGAGGGCGACCTCATGGTCGTCGCCTTCGCCCAGGGTGACCCCAACGCGGCGATCGCCCTCGGCTGTCTGTATGACGACCAGTCGCATCCGCCCGTCGCGCAATTGCACGAGGTCGTCTACCAACCGCCGGACCCGCTGGATTCCGCCGTCCGTCGCATCCACGTGGAGCTGCAGAGCGGCAGCACGCTGACCCTCGACGACGACAAGCTCAAGATCGCGCTCGGCGATACGTCGGTCGTGGTGAACCGCGACGGCGATGTGGTGATCCAGGCCAAGGGCAAGGTCAGTCTCGCTGCCGACGGCGACATCGAGCTCGATGCCAAAGGCAGCATCAAGATGAGCGCGCAGAGCCAGATCACGGTGAAAGGGATGACCGTCAGCGTCGAAGGCCAGAGCCAGGCCTCTTTCAAGGGCGCGACGGTATCGATCGCAGGAATGACGCAGTTCAGTCCTTCGTAACGAGGCGAGGCAGCCATGCCGGGACCCCCGGTATCGATCGGATGCACCGTGGTGCTGACGCCGGGTGCGGCGGGGCCGCCGGACAGCGGCGTGATCACCGTGATCCTGCAGACCGCCGCGACCGCCAACGGCCTGCCGCTCGCGACCGCGGGAAGCATTTGCCAGATGGTCAACTCCGTCTCCGGTGCGCCGTACCCGCTGCCGATCGGCCCCGGCGGCTCGTCGTCGCTCACCATCAGCGGGCAGGGGCTGGTGCGGATGGGCGATCAGATTCCGTCGGGTCCTGGCGTGCTGTCCATCCTGGGACCTCCCGCCGCGCCGTTCATCACGGACACGGGGCCGCCATGACCGGACCACGCGACATCGCCGCCATTGCTCCGCTGCTCGGGCAGGACTTGCGCCTCGACTATGCGCTTGCCGGAGGTTTTTTCGAGGATGCCGATCTTGCCAGCGCCCGACGGGCGGATCACGCCAACGCGCGCGACCTGGAGATTACGTCCGGTCTCGACACTCTGACGCAGGCGATCGCCAACCGGCTGAAAACGCGCAAGGGCGAGCTCGCGGCGCTCGGGCATCCCGACTACGGGTCGCGCCACCATGAGCTCATGGGCCAGCCCAACGTCCAGCGTACGCGCGACCTGATCAAGCTGTATGTCCTGCAGGCGCTGAATGCCGAGCCGCGCATCGAGAAGGTTCTCACGGTCACGGTGACCCCGGAGCAGAATCCGCCACGCGATACGGTGCGGATCACCCTGGTGCTGCAGATCATCGGCGCTGCGGTGCCGCTCAACCTCGTCGTTCCGTTTTCGCTGGGAGTTGCGCTGTGAGTTACGCAGCCGAACCATATGCGCAGTTCGTCGACGATCTGTTGACGGCATTGACCGGCGGGGTCGCGCGCGAACGTTTCGTGTTCGTTCCCGAGAACGAGCCCTATCAGATTCTCTCGCCGGGGCCGCTCGTCAAAGGCACCGTTCGCGTCTTCGGCCAAGCCGGCGGCGCCTATGCGCGCTTCCGGCCCGACCTCGACTTCGCGCTCTCCGGCGGCAATGTGATCGACTGGAAGAAGCGGGCAGACGGCACCCCGGCGGCAACCGCGACCTGGCCCGACCCGGGCACGGCGTTCTTCGTCAACTACGAGCACCGCGGACCGCAGGGGACGGCGCCGCTTCTGACCGACCGCAATCCGGGCAGCGTGACGCGCCTGCTGGCGGAAAGCTTCGGGCGCGAGCTGGCGGTGATCTCGCGCCAGCTCGAGGCGGTCTATCGCGGCGGCTTCCTGGACACCGCTACCGGCCGCGACCTCGATCAGATCGTCGCGCTCGTCGGGCTGCAGCGACGCGATCGCACCTTCGCGGTCGGCACCGTCGTGTTCTCCCGCGCGACCCCCGCCACGGCGGACGTCTTCATCGCCTTGGGGACCAGGCTCTCGACCACCGACAGCCCGCTGGTGCAGTTCGAGACCAGCGAGGACCGCACGCTCCCGCGCGGGTCGCTCAGCGTCGAGGTCCCGGTCCGCGCCGCGGTGAGCGGCGCCGCCGGCGTCGTGCCGGCGCAGGCGATCGCGGCGATCAATCGTCCGATCCTCGGGATCGACGGCGTGTCGAACGGCGCCGCGACCCAGCTGATCGGCGACAACGAGACCGATGAGGCGCTGCGTGCGCGCGCCCGCCGCGCGCTCGAAGGCGCCGGCAAGGCGACCACCGGCGCGATCCTGTCGGCACTCACCACGCTTCCCGTCATCCGCGAGAAGGACGTTCTCATTTCCGAGGACCCGCTGACGCGTCCCGGCATGATCATGCTCAGCGTCGCCGCGCAGCTCGGTACCGACGACGTCGCCCGCGTCATCGATGCCGTCGAGCAGGCCCGGCCGGCGGGCGTACGCGTTCTGACGAGCCTGGACGCTTCGCCGCCGGGGCCGATCGATCCGGGCTCCAATGCCGACGACGACACGGCGGTGGCGGACGACGCGGTCACCGTGGAGGCGACGATATTCTTCCCGGTGGCGATCTACGCCGTCCTCATCCCGTCGTCCTCGTCGCTGAGCGCCCAGGACCGCGACGCGCTCAAGCGCAAGGGCGAGAGCGTGCTGCAGGCCGTCGTCGCCGACGCCGGCATCGGCGAGACCCTGGTCTACAACCGGATGGTCGCAGCGCTGATGGGCATCGACGGCGTGCAGGACGTGACGCTCGATCTCCATCCCGCCGGCCAGCCCCCGCCCAGCCACCGCAACCTGATTGCGCCGGCGACCCGCCGGCCGACGGCGGATGCGAAGTACGGCGGCTCGCTCGACGTCGAGATAGGCGGCCAGCTGGTCGCCATCGACATCACGATCAAGATCACGCTCAAGGGCGCGGGAGTGCTCGGCGACCAGATCGCCGATCTCGAGGACGCGCGCGTCCAGGCGGCCGGACAGTTGCGGCTCGCGGTGCGATCGATGACCGCGATCTCGGCGACGGCGCTCATTGCGGCGGTCAGCAGCCAGAGCTTCACGGTCGATTCGATGAGCTTCAAGATCGAATACGTCCAGGCCGGCGTTCGCATCAACAAGTCATTCGGCCCGGCCGATCCGGCGATCACGATTTCGCCGCTGCAGAAGCTTTGGATTCGCACGGTTCAATTGGACCAGGGTCCATGAGCGCGCGCACCCGGGAGATCCTGAGCCGGTTCCCGGCGCATCTGGAGGCCACGCGGCCGGGCAAGCAGCTCGTCGGCGTCACCGACGCGGTGGCCGAGGGACTCGACCTGGTCGCCGACCGGCTTGCCGCCATTCGCCGCGCGCACCGCCTCGGCGACGCGGATGAGCTGCGCGACCTGATGCTGCTCGCCGGGCTGCACGGCATTTCGGGGGCCGATCTCGGCATCCTGACGGCTCGCGCCAGCACCATGCAGACCCTCGTCGCTGCGCTCGAGCAGGTGCTCGATGACGCCACCGCCCGCGGCGCGGCTGCCGACGCCCTGCTCGATCTGTGGCAGATACAAGGCGTCGACCGCCTCGCCTTGTTCGCGCCTGCCGCACCGCCGCCGGCGGCGCCCGACCTCGGCGCCGCCGCGCGTGCCCTGGCGGCGGCGGCCCGGGCGATGCTCGGCTACCGGCGCTCGGTAGAGGCGGCGCGGACCAGCGTGCTGCGCATCTGCCAGATCCACTCCGAGGGCAACGGTACCGTCGGGGCCATCATTGCCGCCGCCGCGAATGCCCTCGATCTGGACCTGGACGTCGCGCGCAACGTCTCAGTGCGCGATGCGCTGATCGCGCAGGGCGCGATCGATCTGAACTTTTCGATCAGCGACGGCCTGTTCCATAGCGCCGACCTCTTCTGGCATTCGACCTTCGTGCGCAATCGCTCGCCGCTGGTGCGGACGGTGCCGTTGTCGGCGCCGGCCAAGCTCGTGCGCATGAACGCCGCCATCGCAGTCTCCGAGCTCGCCGACCAGATGCTGATGCGGCCGCAGGATGTCGTGGCCGCAATGACCACAGCCGGGATCGCACCGGCGCGAGCCGACGCCGACCTCGACCTCGCCACGGCGGAGAAGGTCGCGGCGCTGTTCGGCTTCGCGGTCGAGCGCTTTCCCCGCGGCGTCGCCGCGATGGATGGCACGATCACGGTCGCCGATCTGGCGCGTCAGATCGGTGTCTCGACCGGCGACATCGTGGCGCGGCTCGCGGCTTCGGGAATTGCAGGTGCCACGCGCGACACCGCGCTGGCGCCGGAAGCTGCCGTCGCGGTCGCGCGCAAGTACGGCTTTCGCCTCGATCAGCGGCTGGGACCCGAATTCGAGGTGCTCGGGATCGAGGAAAATCCGCTGCACCGCGACAGGTTCAGCGAGCAGGAATGCTTCAACGGCCACTGTTTCGACGTGCTGCGCCGCGGGTTCGGCCGCGTGCTGCTGCGCGCCGAGATCGCAGCCGTCGAGAACCGCACCTGGGGGCCGATGATCGTCAACCGCGACGAGGGGAGGGGCGTCGGAATCTTCGGCAACGTGCCGGCGGGCAAGACGCTGCTGCTCAGCGAGGACGGCAAGGCGGCGCTGGTCACCAAGGATGGCGACAACGTGCTGGACAGTGTCGATGTCACGAACCTGGCGTTCTCGTGGCACGGCGCCTGTTTTGCCGACGCCGACAAGCCGGGCGAGAACGATTTCACGTTCGACGCCGCGCGCACGGTATTCGCGACCGCGACCCCCGTAGGCGCCCTCGACCGCGAGTTCGTGTTTCCCCACGCGGGCAATCCGATCGAGCCCCCCGGGATCGGCGTCGGCGCGACCCGGATTGCGTTCTTCATCCAGGAGGCACATCTGTCGGCGCGCCAGGACACGGCGGCACCACCGGCGATTCAGGCGGTGACGCCGCATTATGCCATCGGCTTTGCCGACCAGTCGGTTTTCGCCCCTCCGCCTCCGGACCGAAGCACCTATCCGGTGCAGGCCGATGTGACGCTGTCGTGGCTCGAGCACGAGGCCTACGCCCTGCGCGTGATCATCCCGGCGCGTTTCAAGCGGCTCGATCACGACGACGTTGCGGCGGCCGATCTCGTCGCGGCGGCGCTCGAGCGCTTTCGGCCGGCCGGCGTCACGGTCCGGGTCGAATATCCCGACGACAGCTGGGTGCTCGGGGAGGGCGTGATGCCGGCGGGGGATTCCCTGAATCCGAACCTGTTGCTGATGGATGGAACCAGGCTTTGGCCCACTGGGACCAACTGAGCCAGTGCTGCTGGAGGACGATGAGAGATGGACGTGAAGCCCTTTATCAAGAAGACCGTCAGCCCGGGTGAGCCGCTCACCGCGCAGGCCTGGAACGACGTGCTCGACGGGGTCGACCAGCTGTATCAGTTCATCGCCGCCTCGCGACATACGCTGCGGGTCACCATCACCAATCCGGAGATCGACCCCGAGCAGGTCCGCGTCGCCGCGGCGCGTGCCGATGGAGCGCCGGTCGAGGCGGTCCGTCCGGTTCCGCCCAGCAAACAGCACACTCTTTCGGGGCTCGAGGCGGGCGCCTGGACGGTGAGCGCCGAGCTGGCCGGCTACGACACCGGCACCAAGTCGGTCACCGTCGCCGCCGATGCCGGAGAGACGTCGATCGAGATGGCGCTCAACAAGGTCGGCAATTTCATGCCGGACCTGTTCGGGGCGGCGCTCGCCGACGCGCGCACGGCGCTTGGAGGCGCCGGGATCCCGCTGGTCAGGGTGCTCGATTTCAATGGACGGGATCTTCCCCCGACGCAGCCCGATGCGCACAACGACGTGGCACCCGTGCTGGTGCAGTGGCCGCCGCCCGGCGCGGCGCTGCCGCCCGGCGGCGGCGCTCGCCTGGTGATCGCGGTCCCGGTGCAGGTCGAGCCCGCCATCGCGGTGCCGTCGCTCGTCTCGCTCACCGAGCCGGAAGCGCGCAAGGCACTCGAGTTGGTCGGGTTGGTGCTGGGCAAGGTTACGGTGGTGCAAAAATCCTGAAGGCAAACGAGGGAGAACACGGCAATGGCGAAGTTCTTCAGCGACGTCACGCTGGGCGCACGGAGCGCCGGGGCTGGGGTATCCAGCGGTCTCGTCCTCAAGAAAGTAACCGTCGATGTCAGCAGCGAGACGATCGTGCCGACCATCCTGCGCGCGGGCAAGGAGATCGCGCCACCGGCCTTCAACCCCGTGCGGATCGACGACTTTCTGTCTCACGCCACGACCCTGCCGCGCCTGTTGATTCCGGTCGGGATGTCGCAAAGCATTCCGCCGGGCACCATGGTGCCCAAGGGGACGCCGGTGGACGTCGTCTTCGTGCCGATGTCGAGCATCCAATTCGGTCTGCTCGATCTGGTCCATGACGACCTGAAGGCGGTGGCCATCGTCAACGCGCTGCCGGTGATCAGCGATCCGCAGGTTGCGCCGATCCTGCAGAAGGCCAGCGCGTCCGATCTCAGTGCGGACGAGAAGAAGCTGGTGATCGACAAGCTCAGGACGCTGAACGTGACGGTCGACGATACCAACCCGGCAAAGACGTTCGATCTGGCCTTTGGCTCGTTGAAGAGCGCCCAGGCTTTTCAGTAAGGTCCGAGGAAACCGAGGCGCGATGCGATGGCGCAGATATCCCTGGTCGCTGAGCTGCAATCGACGCCAAAAACGTTCAGCACCAGCATCCTGGTGCTGGAGCGTGCGCTGACCGTCAACGGCACGCTGTCGGTCGATCGTACGCAGACTCTCTCGCGCAACGCCGTGGTCGATCCTCCGTTTCTGTTGACGATCACCGCCGGGCCCGCGGATTGGACCACGGCCGGGAGTGTCGCCCATCTGCGCCAGCGCGACATATCCGGCAGCGGCCAGAGCAGAACCTCGGTGGTCGTCGATTTCGGGGTGATGCGCACGGTCGGCGGCGTCGGGCTGACCACGACCGCCGATTTTCAGCTGCTCCGGGTCACCCAATGGCTGGGGACGGGGTTTTCACCGACTCCCATCGCAGCCGCTCAGCCATCGGTTCACACATTCTTCTCCGTGATTGACGACTCGACCCCGAAATTCGACAGCAGCCTCGGCGGCGAGGTGATCTTTCCCTCGGAGGTGCGCACCGACCGGCTGCAGATCGACCTGATCGGCCGGGGCGGAGATGCCGCGATCGGCGCGAGCCTGCTGGTTCAGCTTCCTGATCCGCCGGCCGACCTCGATCTGCGGATCAATGACGGCCCGCCGGTGTGGCGCTCCCCGGGCGTGGTTGCGGCGGGCTCTCCCGGCTGGAGCGCGGTCGCCGACGATCCGGTCCTGCAGCAGCAGCAGGTCGACATCGCTGCCGCGTTGAGCGCGCTTGTGGGCGATCCTGCGGCGGACAAGAGCGCCACGATCGATCTGCACATCGTCCTGACCGCGCGCAGTCCGGGAGCGCTCACCCTCGACCTGCCCGAGGCGTCCGCCCGAAAGATCCGGTACGTCGCCAAGGTCACGCTGGCCTCCGAGCCGCTGGCTTTTGCCAGCGAGGGCGCGCTGCTGCTGCCGCTGAAAATTCCCGATTATGCCACGCGGGTCGACCGCATCAGCTTCGGCATGACCGCGAACCTGCCGCCGGAGCGAGTGATGCCGCCGGTGGGACCCGACGCGGCAATCACCGCGGACGGCACCACGCCGCTCGCCGAGATGCTGCTCGACCCGACCCACGGCGCCTGCGCGGCGCTCACCCAGACGGCCGGATTTGGCGAGCTGGTGGCGCTGCGGTTTCCGCTTCGCGTCGAGGAAGGCGGCGCCGAGATGCAGGTGGTGCTGCTCCAGGCCGCGCCCGACGGCACCCCGGGCACGCCGATCGACGGCGGCGTGACGAAACCCGTGATCCTGCCGGCGAGCGCCGACGAAATCTGGACCACGTTTGCGCTGCCGCGCCCGCTCGCGCTCGATACGACACCGATCTTCGGGCTGGCGGCGGTCAAGCGCGGAAGGGTCCGATGGGCCCTGACCGGTACCGCGGGATCCGGCGGCCAGGTCTTCACCGGCCCGCCCAAGGGGCCGTGGCAGCCGCTGCCGCCGCTCGGGGAGCTCGCGGCGCTGCGCGGTCGCGTGCGCATCGTGGCGCATGCGAGACGGGGATCTCCCGTAGCGCCGCTCGTGCTGCGCATCGATGGCACGAGCGGCAACGGACAGGAGGCCACTCCGACGGCCAAGGGAGTGACCGCCGACCTCACCGGGCCGGATGCAGGATTGCCGGTCGTTCCCGGCCCGGAGCATCTGGCCGATTTGCAGATCATCAGCCGCGTTGCCGGTTCGGTCACCCTGAGCGACGGCGTCGTGACCGTCGCCGCAGCCGATTGAACGCAGCGGCGCTTTCGCGAGGGATGCCGAGATGGTGGACGATGCCCATACCCAATTCGCCGACGGGATGAAGGTCACTGCAACTCATCTGAACAATCTGCAGGCTCGATTGCATGAGGCGGTTCTCGACGTGCGGCGCACGATCGGGCTCGGCCGGATCGGATGGGGGTTGCGCGCCGTCGCAACCGCCGACGGCCAGATCAATATCGCTTCCGGGGTCGCCTACGCGCCGAGCTCGGTCCGCTTGGCGCTCGATACGCCGGCCACGCTGCCGGTGCCCGCCACCGGCGGACCGTTCCGTGTGGTGATGCGCGCGTCGAATTCCGCGGCGAATGGCATGGTCGCGCTGACGACGGCGCTGGTCATCGAGCCCGACGGCGGCACAGCCGTCGGCGCCGATGGGCTGATCATTGCCACGGTCGGCCGCAGCGGCAGCGATATCCAGATCACCCAGGACGATACTCTGTTCCTCGCACTCGGAACCCACAGCCACTCGGGACAGCATTTCCAGGACGCCGACGGAACCTGGCATTTCGACGGCCCGTCGATCCATGTCCCGTCCAGCGTGAAGGGCGATCCCGGACCGAAGGGCGATGCCGGGCCGAAGGGCGACAGCGGAGCGAAGGGCGATAGCGGCCCGCCAGGAGACCCCGGACCGAAGGGCGATGTCGGTCCGAAGGGCGATCCTGGACCAAAGGGCGATACCGGCCCGGCGGGCGCGCAGGGCGTTCCCGGTCCGAAGGGCGACGCGGGCCTCAAAGGCGATGCCGGCCCCAAAGGCGATCCGGGACCAAAAGGCGATACCGGCCTGGCGGGCGCGCAGGGCGTTCCCGGTCCGAAGGGCGACGCGGGCCTCAAAGGCGATGCCGGCCCCAAAGGCGATGCCGGGCCGAAGGGAGATGCAGGCCCGGCGGGCGCGCAGGGTATTTCCGGTCCGAAGGGCGACGCCGGCCTCAAAGGCGATGCCGGCCCCAAGGGCGATACCGGCCCCAAGGGCGATACCGGCCCGGCGGGCGCGCAGGGCGTTCCCGGCCCGAAGGGCGATGCGGGCCTCAAAGGCGATGCAGGCCCCAAGGGCGATGCCGGGCCGAAGGGAGATGCAGGGTCGGCGGGCGCGCAAGGCGTTCCCGGTCCGAAAGGCGATGCGGGCCTCAAAGGCGATGCAGGCCCTAAGGGCGATGCCGGGCCGAAGGGGGATGCAGGGCCGGCGGGCGCGCAAGGCGTTCCCGGTCCGAAAGGCGATGCGGGCCTCAAGGGCGATGCAGGCCCTAAGGGCGATGCCGGGCCGAAGGGAGACGCAGGTCCGCCGGGCCCCGGGCTCGATCAGGACTGGGCCGCAATCAAGAGTATCTCATGGACGCATAACGACACCGTTGCCGTCCCCCAGGCGCTCGACCG
The DNA here is from genome assembly GCA_963755055.1 of uncultured Alphaproteobacteria bacterium. GTDB lineage: Bacteria > Pseudomonadota > Alphaproteobacteria > Rhizobiales > Xanthobacteraceae > AP-16. The sequence goes on from CAVWIS010000026.1 coordinate 305,453, forward strand.
TCTCCGCACGCTGAAATGCAATCTGACGCGGTCGATCCATCCCGACCTGGTGACGGCCCAGCCACAGATTGTCCAGGTGTGGCTGGAGCCGACGGCGACGGCCGCGGCGGGGTCCGCGGTGAAGACAGCGGCCGCGATTCTCACCCTCGAGGGTCTGCTCCAATTCACTCCGCAAACGCTCACCTGGAGTACCAGTCTCGATCCAAATGGACTGACAAAGACACTCGCGGCGGGCGGACGTGTGCTCGTCAGGATTCATTGCGGAACGATATTCGACGGGAACAAGAGGATTTTTTCAGCTTCCCTCGACGGGATTCTCGGGACGACGTCGTTGCGCTTGCCCGGCGGCGTTTTCGAGAGCTGGTTCTTCGTCAAGCTGGGGTAGGGCGGCATCGGCCGCTCGCTGGTGCGGTCTCGCGCCGACATCGACGCGAGACCGCGCATTTCCCCTCGAGCGGTGCAGCGAAGGGCCGCGAACGACGTTCCGGTGGCGGGCCACGACCGACGATGATGCTTAAAGCGCCATCCGCAACTCCAGCGGGATTGCCGGGAAGGAGAAGAGGGCTTGAGGATAGAGATGGGGCGTTCGCCTTGGAACGGCGCGGCGCGATCCTGTCGGGATGTCCCGACCGCGCGCCAGCTTGGGCATTTTGCCCGAGGACCTCTACATTCCATTCGAAGCCTTGGCCGCGCGTCGGCCGGCCGCTGATAGCCGAGCATCCGAATTTGACGTTGGACGAGGCGCTTTGTCGCGCTTTCTCATCCGACAGAACATCACCTTCAAAAATAGCCTGTGCGCCGCAGCGCAGGCTCGAGATGCCGAGTCGATCGGCTATACCTCCGACGCCGGAGGTTAAATCTTGACAGCGTTTGCGAACAGCACATCACCCCATTCATAGAGCGGGCGCATGAAATCGGATTGGGTATGGATCGCCCGCCCTTTACGGGCAAGCCATTTCCGGCCGTAGGTTTCGAACGGAAAATGCTGGATGTAGTAGTCGCAGGTCTCCTCCCAATGTTCGACTGAAAGGGACTTGCCGTAGTGCTGGCAGTAGAGATCACTGCGCAAGCGGCTAATCCCGCCCGGCTCGCGCTCGTGGCCTTCAGCGAAAAAGACCTCCGGCCGGTTGCGCCAAAGCATCAGGATGTCGCGCCGCTCCGGGCCGTAGAACCGGCGAAAGTTCAACAGTTCCTGACCGGGTTGATATGGCGCATGATCATCAGGCGTCATGTAGGCATCGAACAGCTGAATGCTGACGCCATCGCACCCGCTGGCGCGTGGCCCGCTCGCGAAATGGCGCAGGTCGCCGGTGATACGTTCATCGGCGTCAAAGCAGAACATCCAGTCGAATCGCAGTTGCTCCCGGGCGTATTGCAGCAAGAGCTGGCGATGGCGATGTTCGGCTGTTCGACGCGCCTTGACATCTGCCTCCCATGCCCCATTGGCCAGGATCAATGCGACCTTGGGGTGCCCCCGGAGCAGTTCCAGCGTCCGGTCCGTGCTGGCGTCGTCGTAGGCGATGATCGCGTCGACCTGACGACCGACGAAATCCAGCGTATCGCCCAATATCGGCGCCTCGTTGCGAACGCGGGTGATTCCGATCAAGAAATGCTTCTGAGCCAAGAGCTCTGCATTACCCGCAATCACGCGCTCAGAGTCGCGGAGTTGCCAGGGGGCTGTGCCTGTATTGACCACCGCTTTGCTCAGACCGTGAATCCGCAAGGGATCATGATCGACCATCGTGAGGCGGGCAAGAGGTCGGAGGCGCGCGCCGGACGCACGCGCCGCTCGCTCTACGTCGAGGAGACCCCTCGAATGCTGGCCGCCCAGCGTCCGATCGCGCGGACGATTGATTATATTCAGCAAAGGACCAGGTTCGCAGCCAGTCCGGCCTCGCTTGTCTCCTTGTACTTCGAGTTCATGTCACGGCCGGTGTCGGCGAGCGTCTTGATCGTGGTGTCGAGATCGACGCGATGCCGCGACGCGATCTCGTTGGTCGCGATCATGAACGCGGTCCAGGCTTTCACCGCGCCGAAGGCGCAGCGCTCGATGCAGGGAACCTGTACGTAGCCGGCGACCGGGTCGCATGTCATGCCGAGGTGATGTTCGAGCGCCAACTCGGCGGCATTCTCGATCACCAGCGGCGAACTGCCCATCGCCTGGGCAATGAACGCGGCGCCCATCGCCGAGGCAACACCAATCTCGGATTGGCAGCCACCCTCTGCGGCTGCAAGCGTTGCATTGTGCTTGCAGAGATAGCCGACTGCGAGAGCGGCAAGCAGCCCTTCGCGCACCTTCTCCAGCGGCAGCTTGCGCTTGCTCTCAACCAGCGCATAGACGACCGCGGGCATCACGCCGGCCGAGCCGCCGGTCGGCGCGGTGATGACCAGGTGACCGCGGGCGTTCTCTTCCGAGGCGGCAAGCGCACAGGCAGCCACTTGGGCAATGGCGCGGTCGCTCTCGTACTTTTCGTCTTGCGCTCGCTCCCAGACGGTGGCCGCCTTCGAGTGGAGCTTGATCGGACCGGGCAGAACGCCCTCTCTGATGGAAAGACCCGACTTCACCGTCGCAAGCATGGCGCCGGCGATCTTGTCGAGAAAGGCATTGATCTCCTGCTCGCTCTTGCCGGACACCGCCACCTCGTTCGCCATCATCACCTGCGCGATCGACAGGTTGTTCTTCTCCGCATGCTGGCGCAGCTCCTTCATCGTCGCGTAGGGATACTTCGGCTGCCCTTTCCTGGGCGGCCCGTAACCCTTCCACTCGATGAACCCGCCACCGACGGAATAGTATTCCTGCTCGTAGATCGGCTTGTCGCCGGCCATGAGTTTGCAAGTCATGGTGTTGGCGTGCGGAAAGTCGCCCTTCGGCGCATCGTAAATGACATCCGCAAGCGTGAGATTGAACGCCTTGTCGCCCAGCTTCACCGGGTAGGATTGGTTGGGCTTGGCCGCCATCTCGTCGAGGAACAGCGGGTCGACCGTAGCTGGTTCCTTGCCCAACAAGCCCGCCAGCGCGGCGCGCTCGGTGCCGTGTCCCTTGCCCGTGGCGCTCAGACTGCCGAACAGATGCACCTTGAGCCCGGTAGCCTGCGCCAGCTGCGCGGCCGGCAGCTTCGTGCAACGCTGATAGAAATCGTAGGTGATGCGCATCGGCCCGATCGTGTGCGAGCTGGAGGGGCCGGGACCGACCTTGAAGAACTCGTCGGCCAAGGTCATGACCGGGCCTTTGCTCTTCGTCTCCACATTCAGGTTCGCGGCATGGGTGGTGTTCAACCTGGCCGCCGCCGCTTCGCTCGCGGCCTGCTGGGCGCGCGCTTCCGGCGTCCAGGTGGTGCCGGTCATCACCGCCGCCGCACCAATCGCGGCATTGCGGACGAGGAAGGTTCGCCGGTCAACGCCCGGCGGAACAGCTGTCGTCTCGGGCAACGCCCCGAACAGCTCGTCTTCTCTCTCTGGTGTACTCATCATCGTGTTCTCCCTGCCGGGACTTCGTTAGGGCGATAAAGTTGCGACGCTCGAGGCTGGATGCTTGATGGTGTTTGTCTTTCGCTCGCGCTGTTCAGGCTGGCAGCACGGTGGCTACAGTCCGGTTAGCCAAGGGATTTTCGATTCGGGTGCGGTTGAGGGTTGGTGCTCGGTCTATGGCGGGACCTGTCCCTTGAGGGTATCGCCAGCGGCGGTTCGGCACGCGCAACCAATTAACCCCGCAGCCAATAGCGTGGCTGTAATTTGGGCTTTGACGAGCTTGAGCATCGAGCCGCGGAGAGATAGCTTCATTGATATCCTCCTGAGCAGATGAGCCAAATTCAGGCGGGGAGTTTAAGGAAGGTTGCCCCCTCCGACTATGCAAAAATGGCATAACATCCGAGCGGTTTGGTATCAGCCGCTCCATTTCCCCTCTGGCACACAGCAGCCCCGCCATCCTTCCGCCGTGCCGGGTCTGCTTTCTGACCATTCCTGCCGTCGGGCAGCGCCAGGCGGGCCGAGGGTCGATGGGGCCGCCGTTGACCCAAAGCGGTTGCCGGCCGGAGACTCACGCCTCACCAAACCCGTTTCGCAAAAAGGCCTAAAGCCCGGCGTTGCTAGAGACGGGCCACTTCCCGGCTCGGAAAAAGCGGCCGGGGCGAAAAATGCCAGCTATGATTTACTGGCGGAAGGGGTGGGATTCGAACCCACGAGGGAGCTTGCACCCCCGGCGGTTTTCAAGACCGCTGCCTTAAACCACTCGGCCACCCTTCCGTGCCATCGACGGTTAGCAGAGGGTCGGCGGGGACAAAAGTCCGACCTTGCATTGTTGGCCGGGAAGGCGGCCAGCCGCATCCCGCACTTGAACCACGCCACCCGGCGGCGAACAAACTACCGTCCGTCGATCGCCGCCAGCAGCCGCTTCGACGAAGCCGTCGACCGCCTTGTTGTCGATCCAGCGCACCACCGCGACGAGATCGTGGTCGGGATCGACGATAGATGATGTTGGTCCCGTTCCCGACATGAATGAACGTGGTCGCCGGCGCGCTCGGCCAGCAGCTTTCCGGTCGGTGTTCAGGAACCAGTTCATGAATCCGTACCTCGGCTCGGCCGGCGTCGGGCGTGAGCGCCATGGTCGCACCCATTCCTCGGAGAGCAGCTGGCGATCCTCCCATTTGCCGCGGCGCAGCGTGAGATAGCCGAACCGCGCCATGTCGCACGCGTTGATGAACATGCCGCCGCCCCAGTGGCCCGCCGCCGGTCACCGACTGCACCGGCTGGCCGTCGATCAGGACCCACGAATTCTCATAGCCGAACCATCGCCAGGTGCTCGACGCGCCGATCGGATCCATGATGTACTCGTTCAGCACCTGCGGCAGCGGACGGCGCCACACATTCGAGCGCGGCGAGCGCGAGGGCGTTCACGCGCGATGTCGTTGTACTTGTAGACGGTGCCCGGGCTTGATGCGCGGCACGCGTGCGCCATTCGGCGGCATTGGCGCTCGGCCGATCTGCCCAGTCGGGCTTGCCCCACAGCGTGCCCTCCCAATCGCTGGTCTGGCGCAGCATGTGATCCCAGGTGATCGTGCGGTTGTGCGGCGTCTCGAACGGGATAGATGAGGTCGGGGCGTGCCCAGCCGATCGGCCTTGTTGCCGGCAGGAAGCGGTGTGTAGACGCTGACCGGCGACACGTAGTCCCGCACCGTGTCGTTCAGGCTCCTGATCATGCCGCGGTCGAACGCGAGGCCGACGACGCTCGACAGAAAACTCTTGGTCACGCTGTGGGTCATGTCGACGCGCAGCGGCTCGCCCCATTCGGCCACGATGTAGCCGCTGATGCAGATCACCGCCCGGTCGGGTCGCCGCGCTCCTTGAACGGGCCGATCGCCTGGCCGAACGGCTCGCGGCCGAACGTCTGGTAGTGGTTCATCACCAGGTCGCGCGGCGCCTTGGTCTCGCTGGCGACCGCGAAGTCGATCGCCGCCTTGAGGCGCGCCGCATCGATGCCGGATTCCGCCGGCGTCCTGTGCCGCCAGGTGGTGCCGGGAAAATAGATCGCGCCGTCGTCCGTCCTGCCGGTCTGGGCGACGGCGCCGGAAGGGATTGCGACGACGATGAGCGCCAGCATGCTCAGCAGGCGAGATCGCATGACGGGTCCCTCGGACGGGTGGGCGGCAGATCGTAACCGACAATTCGGCGAGCGCCAGCGGGCAACGCCGAACGCCACATCATCCGCCTTTTTGCCTTCCGGCCACCGCCCCGGGTCGCTATACCTCGGCGGCGTCGCCGGCGACGCCGGATCGCATGAGGAGATCGCGGGAATGAGTGCGGACGGAACGCCGACTTCGGAAGCGGGGCGCGATTTCATCCGCGACATCATCCAGGCCGACCTCGACTCGGGACGGCACACAAGGGTGATCACCCGGTTTCCCCGGAGCCCAACGGCTACCTGCATATCGGCCACGCCAAGTCGATCTGCCTCAATTTCGGCGTGGCGGAGGAATTTTCCGGCCAGTGCCACCTGCGTTTCGACGACACCAACCCTACCAAGGAGGAGCAGGAATATATCGATGCCATCGAGCTCGACGTGCGCTGGCTCGGCTTCGACTGGGGGACGCACCTCTATCATGCGTCCGACTACTTCGAGCAGCTCTACGCGTGGGCCGAGGTCTTGATCCGCGACCAGAAAGCCTATGTCGACGACCAGTCGCAGGACGAGATCCGCGCCATGCGCGGAACGCTCACCGATCCGGGGCGCAACAGCCCGTGGCGCGAGCGCCCGGTGGCGGAGAATCTCGACCTTTTCCGCCGCATGCGCGCCGGAGAATTTCCCAACGGGGCGCGGGTGCTGCGCGCCCGCATCGACATGGCGGCCGCCAACATCAACCTGCGCGATCCGGTGCTCTACCGCATCCTGCATGCGGTCCACCCGCGCACCGGCACGGCGTGGTGCATCTATCCGAGCTACGACTACGCGCACGGCCAGTCGGACGCGATCGAGAAGATTACGCATTCGCTGTGCACGCTCGAGTTCGAGGACCATCGGCCGCTCTACGACTGGTTCTTGGAAAACCTCCCGGTGCCTGCGCGGCCGCGCCAATACGAATTCGCCCGTCTCAACATCGCCTATACGGTGCTGTCCAAGCGCGTGCTCACCGAGCTGGTGCGAGGGGGCCATGTCTCGGGCTGGGATGACCCGCGGATGCCGACGCTTGCCGGCCTGCGCCGCCGCGGCGTTCCGCCCGAGGCGATCCGCGACTTCGTCCGGCGGGTCGGGGTCGCCAAGGCCAACAGCATGGTCGAGCTCGGGCTGCTCGAATACTCGATCCGCGAGTTCCTCAACAAGTCGGCGCCGCGGCGCATGGCGGTGCTGCGGCCGCTGAAGGTCACAATCGAAAACTATCCCGAAGGGAACCTAGAGGAGCTCGAGGCCGTCAACCATCCCGACGACCCGGCGGCCGGCGCGCGACGCATCCGCTTCTCCCGCGAGATTTTCGTCGAGCGCGACGATTTCATGGAGAATCCGCCGAAGAAATTCTTCCGTCTCGCGCCCGGGCGCGAGGTGCGGCTGCGCTACGGCTACTTCATCACCTGCCGCGAAGCGGTGAAGGACGCAGCCGGCGAGGTCGTCGAGCTGCGCTGCACCTACGACCCGGCGACGCGCGGCGGCAATGCCCCGGACGGGAGAAAGGTGCAGGCCACGCTGCACTGGGTGTCGGCCGCTGATGCGGTGCCGGCGGAGATCCGCATCTACAACCAGCTGTTCGCCCGGCCCGATCCGGACGCCGGGAATTTCGCCGCCGATCTCAATCCGGCCTCGCTCGAGGTGCTGACCGGGTCGCTGGTCGAGCCGGCGCTGGCGGCGACCGCGCCGGGCGCCGTGGTGCAGTTCGAGCGCCAGGGCTATTTCTGCCTGGACGCCGATTCGAAGGCCGACAAGCTCGTGTTCAATCGCACGGTGGGGCTGCGCGACACCTGGGCCAAGGTGCAGACCGGGGCTAAGCAATCCGCGTAGAGCGCCGCGACGTCAGGTCCGCTGGCCTCACGCGTCGCCAAGGCTGATGCCGAGCCCGCGCGCGGTGCGCACCAACGTGCTGTCGGGATCGACCCGTTGCGCCACGGCGATCGCGGTGGCGAGCGGCACATCGACGACGCTGCGGTTCTGCCAGGCGACCATACGGTCGGAGCGACCCTGGGCGATGACGTCGACCGCATGCACGCCGAACGCCGAGGCGACCAGCCGGTCGCTCCAGGTCGGCTGCCCGCCGCGCTGGACGTGCCCGAGGACGGTGACGCGGGTTTCGGCGCCGGTCAGCTCGCCGATCGCATCGGCAAGACTCTGGCCAATCCCCCCATAGGTCGTAGTCCCGCCAGCCTGATGCCGCCGCAGGAGTTGACCGGTGTGGTCCACAACCGCCTCGGCGACGACGACCAGCGCAAAATTGCGGCCGCCTTTGCGCAATCGCTCGATGTGTCCCGCCACCGCCTCCATGGTGTAGGGGATTTCCGGGATCAGGATGATGTCAGCGCCGCCGGCGATGCCGGCGGCGAGCGCGATATGCCCGGCGTCGCGGCCCATCACCTCGAGCACCATGACGCGGTCGTGGCTCGCGGCCGTCGGCTGCAGCCGGTCGAGCGCCTCGGTCGCGACCGTCACCGCGGTGTGGTAGCCGACCGAGCTCTCGGTCGCCCCGACGTCGTTGTCGATGGTCTTGGGAATGCCGACCAGTTTGATGCGGCCCTGCTGCGCCAGTTTTCGCAGGATGGCGAAGCTCCCGTCGCCGCCCACGCCGATCAGCGCGTCGAGGCCGAGCTCGCGCACCCCATCGATGACCTCCTCGGAGCGATCAATCTGGCGTCCGTCGGGCATCGGGAAGGCGAAGGGGTCGCCCTTGTTGGTCGTGCCTAGCACCGTGCCGCCGAGTCGCAGGAGATTGGGATCAGACGTGCCCGGATCGAGCTCCTGGGCGAGCACGGGCCGACGCATCAGCCCGGCGGTGCCCTGGTGGATGCCGTAGACGCGCCAGCCGTAGCCGCGCACCGCACGGGCGACCACTGCGCGGATCACCGCATTGAGCCCGGCGCAGTCGCCGCCGCTGGTCAGCAGCCCGATGGTCTTGGTCGGAGCCGACACGATCTTGTCAGCGGCCTTGTTGTCGGCGGCCTTGCCGATCGTCATCGTCATTGCGCGTCCTTTCGCTCAGCTCCGGCTCTCCGCGGATGGCGGGCCCACCGGGTGGACGCGGTCGGCCAACAGAGCCACCAAACCGAGGAACGCCGGAAATGGATGAATGATCACGTAGGTCGGAATACGCGACAGGTAAGGCCGCATGCGGCCCTTGTCCTCGAAGCGAGCACGAAATCCGCTGGCCGCGAACGCCGCGCCGAGCTTCGGCACAATCCCGCCCGCTATGTAGATACCGCCCATTGCGCCAAGCGTGAGCGCCAGATCACCCGCGACCGTCCCGAGCATCTCACAGAACATATCCAGTGCTTCGCGGCAATGAGGTTCCCGCTCCATGATGGCCGGATCAGTGATCTGGGCGGGCATGAAGGAAGCAGCAGGTACGCCGTCGATCTCGCAGAGCGTATTGTAGAGATTGACGAGGCCGGGGCCGGAGAGAACCCGTTCGGCCGACACGTGATCTATTCGTCCACGCATGCGATCCAGCACCGCACTTTCACGGGCGGTCGCCGGCGCCATCGTGGCATGGCCACCTTCGCCGGAGAGAGCCAGCCAGCTGCTCCCCGCCGGTACGAGCCCACCGGCACCAAGCCCGGAGCCCGGGCCGATTACGCCGATCGGCATGGCGGGCAGGGGGACGCCGGCGCCGACCCCGCTCAGCCCGTCGGCCGGCATATAAGGTGCCGCAAGCGCAACCGCCGTGAAATCGTTGACGACGACCAGCCGGGCGAGCCCCAGTCCGGCGCGCAACCGGAGAATCGAGAACGACCACGGGTGGTTGGTCATGGTCACCACATCGCCGGTGACCGGACCCGCAATGGCAAGCGCAGCCGCCTCGATCCGCGACACGCCGACCAGTCTGGACCCCTCGTCGAGATAGGCGCGAATCGCGTCCTCGATCGAGGCATGATGATCGCAGGCGAGCACGCTAATCCCCCGGAACCCGCCGTCGGGGTCGACCAGGGCGAAACGCGCATTGGTGGCGCCGATGTCCCCAATGAGGGACGCAACGGCCTCATGCCCCACGCCAACCTCCCTGCCAAGCGATCGGCGGGCCGCCATGCGAATCGCAAGGATTTTCGGGCTCGCCGAACGCAAACCCTTATCATGTTCGGTGGTTCCGCGGCCTTGCACGAGCCGGTAACGTGATACGCGAACCGTCCCAATCGGGCGATTCGGCGGCAGGGCGCGGACGGTGGCGACGACGGCACGTTCTGTTTACCACGTTGATTTGATAGCGGTTTGCTTGCCTCCGATTTGGCGCTATTTTGATCGATCGTGGGACAGGGGCCGGAAGCGCCACGAAAAACGGCGCAACTACATAGCTGCAAGGGCTCGATTCTTCGGTCGCCGGGTGCGAAATAGCCCAGCGGGGAGGCGGTTCGGCAGCGCTGCGAAACGGGGACCCTCGGCCGATGCGGCATGAGGACAAGGGGATTCTGGCGGTACGGATCGGCATGCTCCTGGCGGGCTGCCTGATGCTCGCCGCCTGTTCCTCGTCGAACACCCGCCTTGCCAGCACGGTCGACCCGAAATACGGCGTCTCCTCGAGCCCGCGCGTGGTCGAGCCCGGGCAACCAGTCCCCAAGGGGGGCGGCACATACCGGGTCGGACGGCCCTATATCGTGGCCGGCCGCATGTACGTCCCGCAGGAAGACACCCGCTATCGTTCCGAAGGCACCGCGTCGTGGTACGGCGAGGATTTTCATGGACGGCTCACCGCCAACGGCGAGGTGTACGACATGAATTCCATCTCGGCCGCGCATCCGACGCTGCCGATGCCGTGCTACGTGCGGGTGACCAATCTGGCGAACCGGCGCTCGCTGATCGTGCGGGTGAACGATCGCGGTCCCTATCACGGCAATCGTGAGATCGACCTCTCCGGCAAGGCCGCGGAGCTCTTGGGATTCTCCAATCGCGGCCTCGCCCGGGTGCGGGTCGAGTATGTCGGCGCGGCACCGCTCGAGGGCTCCGACGACCGCCGGCTGATGGCGACGTTGCGCGACGGCGAGCCGGCGCCGGCCCCGTCGAACGTCATGCTGGCCTCGGCGAGACCCTTCCTCCCCGGCATCCCGGAGCGCAGCCCGGTCCTGCGCGGCGCGGTCCCGGTGCCGGCAGATCGCCCGTTCGATCTCGGCGAGCGGTCGACCATGCAGGAGGCCGCGCTCGCCGCCGGTCCGCGAACCGCCGCCGCCGATCCGCGGACGCCCTGGAGCGTACCGCGAACCTCCCTGCCGGCCACCGCCTATGCGCCGGCGCGCCTCGACGGCCAGGCCGCGGTCACCAGCGGGCGCGGTCTCTACTGAGTCGCGCGGTCCGATCCGAATGTGATTGGCAGGCGTCGGTCCGACCCGCTATCCAGAGCGGGCTCTGGGAGATCGGACATGGCCGTCATTTCAGGTATCTTGCCACGCAACCGGCTTGCCGGCGTGGCGCTCGCCTGCGCGCTCGCGATCGGCTGGTCGGTTCCGGCCGCCGCGCAGGCGCCGAAGAAGGACGACTCGGCGTTCCAGACCTCTTCTCCGTTCGCCATCCTGATCGACGCCGACAGCGGCACCGTGCTGTTCGAGCGCAATGCCGATCAGCTGATGGCGCCGTCGAGCCTCGCCAAGCTGATGACGGCCGAATACGTCTTCAACGCGATCAAGAAGGGCGACGTCAAGCTCGAGGACGAGTTCCTCATCAGCGAGAACGCCTGGCGCCGGGGCGGCGCGCCGTCGCACGGCTCGACCATGTATGCGGCGATCAACAGCCGCATCAAGCTCATCGACCTGATCCAGGGAGTGATCATCCATTCGGGCAACGATGCCTGCATCGCGATCGCCGAAGGCATGGCCGGCAACGAGGCGAACTTCGCCGCGCAATTGACCAGTCGCGCGCGCGAGCTCGGCCTGACCAAGTCGGTGTTCACCAACTCGACCGGCCTGCCGGATCCGGGGCTGAAGGTCACGGCACGCGAGCTCGCGAGGCTGGCGCAGCACATCATCCGCACCTATCCGGAATTCTATCACTTCTACGGCGAGCGCGAGTTCACCTGGAACAAGATCCGCCAGTTCAACCGCAACCCGCTGCTCGCCATGGGCATCGGCGCGGACGGGCTGAAGACCGGCTTCACCAAGGAGGGCGGCTACGGCCTGGTCGGCTCGGCGGTGCAGAACGGCCTTCGGCTGCTCGTCGTGGTCAACGGCCTGAAGACGGCGGACGAGCGCAAGAACGAAGCCCGCAAGCTGCTCGACTGGGGGTTCCGGGCGTTCGAATCGCGGCCGCTGTTCGCCGAGGGGCAGACCATCGGCGAGGCGAAGCTCTATGGCGGGGCGAGCGGCCGTGTCGCGCTGGTCGCCGATCACGACGTGAAGCTGCTGGTCCCGCGCCAGGGGAGCGAAAAGATCATCGCGCGGATCGTCTATACCGGACCCGTCCCGGCGCCGGTCGAGCAAAAACAGAAGATCGGAAAGCTCAAGGTCTGGCGGGGTGAGAACGTAGTCCTGGAGGTCCCGCTGCAGGCGGGCGAGAGCATCCCCAAGGGCAGCCTGCCGCAGCGGGCCTTCGATGCCGCTTCCGAGCTGGTGATCAATCTGTTCCGCGCCGGCGTCGAGCGGCTTTGAATCATGGCGGTCGCGGCCAACCGCCGCAACTTGACCACGATCCTTGCCGACTCTTGCCGATGGTCGTGTTGCCATGCCTCACGCCGGCAGCACGCGATCATTCCGGATTGCATCGTCAGCCCTCTCTATCTATCTGTTTTGCCGCATTGTCCGAGAGGTCTGCCTTTCGGGGATCATGCGCCAGATCATCGGCCGTTGTGAATGCGCGGACGTTTCATCACCTTCGAAGGCGGGGAGGGCACCGGGAAAACCACCCAGGTGACGACGCTTGCCCAGCGGTTGAAATCGTTCGGGCTCGGCGTCGTGGTGACGCGGGAGCCCGGCGGCTCGCCGGGGGCCGAGGCCATTCGTCACGTGCTGCTCTCGGGTGCGGCCAAACCGCTCGGGGCTTACGCAGAGGCAATCCTGTTCGCCGCCGCCCGTGACGATCATGTGCGCCAGACCATCCGGCCGGCGCTGGAGCAGGGCAGGTGGGTCGTCTGCGACCGGTTCACCGATTCGACGCGGATCTATCAAGGCGCGCTCGGCAACGTCGATCAACGTCTGATCGCGCGACTCGAGCAGATCACGGTCGGCGATACGCGGCCGGATCTGACGTTCATCCTCGACGTCCCGGCGGGGCTCGGGCTCGAACGCGCCGCGAATTGGCGAGGTCACGAGGCCGCCGACCGGTTCGAGACCGAGACGCTGGATTTCCACGAAAGGCTCCGCCATGCCTATCTGGAGCTCGCCGAGCGCGAGCCCGGCCGCTGCGTGGTCATCGACGGAGCGGGCGAGGCGCCGGTCGTTGCCGAGGCGATCTGGTCGGTGGTCAACGATCGTCTCAGCCCGGCCGAGGCACCGCTGGCGATCGAGGATGCGCCGTCGTGAGCCGTTCCCGTGAGCCGGAGCCGATCGAGCCACCGCTGCCGCGCGAGACCAACGTTTTGTTCGGTCACTCCGAGGCCGAGGCCACCTTGCTCGACGCCTATCGGGGAGGGCGCGTTCATCACGCCTGGCTCATCGGCGGACCGGCCGGCATCGGCAAGGCGACGCTCGCCTATCGGATGGCCCGCTTCGTGCTGGCGCATCCCGATCCGGCAGCGCCTGCCGTCCGGGCGGCGCGATCGCTCGCAGTCGAGCCCGACCACCCGGTTGCACGGCGGATCGCCGCCCAGGCCCAGGGCGACCTCCTGGTGCTCGAACGCACCGTCAACGAAACCGGCAATCTGCGCACGGTCATCACGGTCGACCAGGTGCGCCGCACTATTGGTTTTTTCGGCTCCACCGCGGGCGAGGGGGGGTGGCGGGTCTGCCTGGTCGACACGGCGGATGAGCTGCAATACCCCTCGGCCTCCAATGCCCTGCTCAAAGTGCTCGAGGAACCGCCCCCACGCTCGCTGTTCCTCCTGGTGAGCAACCGGCCGGGACGCCTGCTGGCCACCATCCGCTCGCGCTGCCGGCGGCTGTCGCTGCGCGCCCTTGCCGGCTCCGAGGTGGCGCGCGCCGCCGGCCAGGCTATCGGACGCGAGGCCGGGGACGCCGAGGTCGCGCAGGCGGCGGCCGCGGCCGACGGCAGCGTGGCACGTGCGCTCACGCTGCTGGGCGGCTCGTCGCTGATCCTGCGGGAACGCGTGGTCGAGCTGCTCGGAAAGCTTCCGGCCGTCGACCCCAGGGCGCTGCATGCACTCGGCGACACGCTTGGACGCGCCGATGAGGGGGCTTTCGAGACCTTCGTCGGCACCATCCGGGACTGGCTCACCGCGCAACTGTCCGGCATGCCGCAGGACACCGGTCGTCTTGCGCAGGTGGCGGAGGTATGGGACAAGCTCAACCGCGCCGCGTGGGATGTCGAGGTCTTTCATCTCGAACGAAAGCCGATGGTTTTCGCCGTCTTCGGCCTCCTCGCCGAAGCGGCGCGCCGATAAGGACCATCAGGCCGACGAAGAGTTCATCCCGCGATGGCGACCAAGCCCCGCTACTTCGTGACCACCGCCATCGCCTACCCGAATGCGGTGCCGCATATCGGCCACGCCTACGAGGCCATTGCGACCGACGCGATCGCGCGCTTCATGCGGCTCGACGGCTACGACGTGTTCTTCCTGACCGGCACCGACGAGCATGGCCAGAAGATGCAGCAGACCGCCGCACGCGAGGGCGTGACCCCGCGCGAGCTCATCGGCCGCACGGTGCCGCGCTTCCAGGCGATGGTCGAACGTTTCAACGTGTCGAACGACGATTTCATCCGCACCACCGAGGAGCGGCACTATCGCTCGTCGGCGGCGATCTGGGAGCGCATGGCCCAGGCAGGCGACATCTACCTGTCGAAATATGCCGGCTGGTACTCGGTTCGCGACGAGGCCTACTACGGCCCCGCCGAGACGACTGTCGACGGGGAAGGGCGGCGCCACGGCCCGACCGGCAGCCCGGTCGAATGGGTCGAGGAAGAAAGCTATTTCTTCCGCCTGTCCGCCTACCAGGACAGACTGCTCGATCTCTATCGCCGCCATCCCGACTTCGTGCTGCCGGAAACCCGCATGAACGAGGTCGCGAGCTTCGTGCGCGGCGGCCTGCAGGACCTGTCGATCTCCAGGACCACGTTCGACTGGGGCATTCCGGTCCCCGGCGATCCCAAACACATCATGTATGTGTGGGTCGACGCGCTCACCAATTACATCACCGCCGTCGATTTCCCCGACACCGAGAGCGAAAAGTTTTGCCGCTACTGGCCGGCCGATCTGCACGTCATCGGCAAGGACATCGTGCGCTTCCACGCGGTCTACTGGCCGGCCTTTCTGATGTCGGCCGGCCTCGAGCCGCCGCGGCGCGTGTTCAGCCACGGATTCCTGTTCAATCGCGGCGAGAAGATGTCGAAGTCGGTCGGCAACGTGATCGACCCGTTCACGCTGGCTGATGATTTCGGCGTCGATCCGCTGCGCTATTTCCTGCTGCGCGAGGTGCCGTTCGGCCAGGACGGCAACTACAGCCGCGAGGCGATCGCCGGGCGGATGAACGCGGATCTCGCCAACGACCTCGGCAACCTGGCGCAGCGCTCGCTCTCGATGGTCGCCAGGAATCTCGCCGGCGTGCTCGCCGCGCCGCAGGCATTCACCGACAATGACCGGGCGATCCTGGCGGCGGCCGACGCCATGATCGGGCAGGCGCGGACCGCCATGGCGAGCCAGCAGCTTCACCTGGTGCTCAACGCGGTGTGGGCGGTGGTTGCCGAGGCCAACCGCTATTTTGCCGGCGAGGCCCCGTGGGCGCTCGGCAAGACCGACCCGCCGCGGATGGCGACAGTGTTGTACGTGACCGCCGAGGTGATCCGCCAGGTTGCCATCCTGGCGCAGCCGTTCATGCCGACGGCGGGCGGCAAGCTTCTCGACCTGGTCGGCGTGCCGGCCGGCGAGCGGGATTTTTCCCGGCTCGGCGGGGCGCACCGGATCGCCGCGGGCGTGAAACTGCCGGCGCCGAGCCCGGTCTTTCCGCGCCATGTCGAGCCGGAGGCGAGCTGACCCGCCATGCTGGTCGACAGCCACTGCCATCTCGACTTTCCGGATTTCGCCAAGGACGGCGTCGATGCCATCGTGGCACGGGCCGAGGCGGCCGGGCTCGACCGCATGGTCACGATCTCGACCCGCGTCCGGCGTCATCACGAAGTGCTGGCGATCGCCGAGCGCTTCCCCAATGTCTACTGCTCGATCGGCACGCATCCGCACTATGCCCACGAGGAGCCCGAGGTCACGACCGGCGACCTCGTGCGCGTCACCAACCATGCGAAAGTGGTCGCCATCGGGGAGGCGGGTCTCGACGATCATTACGAGTTCAGCCCGCGTGCCGCGCAGGAACGAGGGCTGCGCGTCCACATCGCGGCGGCCCGGGAGACCGGCCTGCCGCTCGTCATCCACAGCCGCGAGGCCGACGCCGACATGGCGCGCATCCTCGAGGAAGAGATCGCCAAGGGTCCGTTCTCTGCCGTCCTCCACTGCTTCACCGGCAGCCGTGGCCTGGCGCTGACCGGCATCGCGCTCGGACTTCACGTCTCGTTCTCCGGGATCCTCACGTTCAAGAAGTCGGACGAGCTGCGCGCGATCGCCGCCGAGCTGCCGGCCGACCGCATCCTGGTCGAGACCGACGCGCCGTACCTCGCGCCGGCGCCATGGCGCGGCAAACGCAACGAGCCGGCCTATGTGGTGGAGACCGCCCGCATCCTCGCGCAATGCCGCGGCGTGAGCATCGAGGAGATTGCCCGCCAGACGTCGGAAAACTTTTTCCGGCTGTTTCGCAAAGTCCCTCGAGCGCCGACGGCCGCCTGATGACCATCACCTTCACGATCCTTGGATGCGGCTCCTCGACCGGCGTGCCGCGCGTGGTCCTCGGCTGGGGCGCCTGCGACCCGCTCAACCCGAAGAACCGGCGCCGCCGCTGCTCGCTGCTGGTCGAGCGCAAGAGCCATGCGGGCAAGACCACGACCGTGCTGGTCGACACCTCGCCCGATCTGCGGGAGCAACTGCTGTCCGCCGACGTGCGCTGGCTCGACGGGGTGCTCTACACCCACGACCATGCCGACCACACCCACGGCATCGACGATCTGCGTCCGGTCGCGCTGGCGCGGCGCCGCCGCATCGACGTCCACCTCGACGAGACGACCGCGCAGGCGGTACGCGCGCGCTTCGGCTATTGTTTCGAGACGCCGCCCGGGAGCGAATACCCTCCGATCCTCATCGAGCACCGCCTGGAGGCGTTTCATCCGGCGACGATCGACGGGGAGGGTGGGCCGATCGTGGCGCTGCCGTTCGCCCAGACCCACGGCGACAATGTCCGCTCGCTCGGTTTCAGGTTCGGCAACCTCGCCTATTCGTGCGACCTCAACGGGCTCATGCCGGATAGCGTCCCGGCGCTCCAGGGGCTCGACGTGTGGATCCTCGATGCCTTGCGCTACGCGCCGCATCCGAGCCACTTTTCCGTGTCGGATGCGCTGGCGTCGATCGAGCGGATCCAGCCGAAGCGCGCGATCCTCACCAACCTGCATTCCGATCTCGATTACGAGGCCCTGCGAGCCAAGCTGCCGGCCCATGTCGAGCCCGCCTACGACGGGATGACGGTGACGATGCCGGTGTCCGACGCCTGAGGGCGATCTCTTGGCCCACCATGATATCATTGCGGTCATGGACAAGATCACGCCCGACAGCTGGAGGTCGACGCTGCGCACGGCCATCGAGATCCTCGGCGATCTTGACAGGAAGGGCTTCGGACGACTCGATTTCAAGATGGGCGGTGGGACCGTGCTGATGTTCCGCTTCGCCCATCGGATGAGCCACGACATCGACCTGTTCATAACCGATGTCCAATGGCTCACCCTGATCAGTCCTCGGCTCAACGACTTCTCGGCGTCATTCGTCCAGGACTATGTCGAGCAGGCAAACAGCTTGAAGCTGGTCACCTCCGAGGGTGATATCGATATCATCGCGGCCGCACCGACAATTCCAGATCTGGAGGGCGAACGGTTGCCTTTCGAGGGCGAGACCATCATGCTCGACCACACCGCCGAAATCCTCGGGAAGAAGCTGCTCTATCGCGCCGCGAGCTTCCAGCCGCGGACCCGACATGCGCGACGCCATGGAGCCGGCGTGCCGCCGCCAAGGCGGTGCAAACGGCGGCATCGAAGGGCCCGATCGTCGACCGCCGCTTGCAGGAGCTCGGCCGGCTGTCCGGCGAAGAGCTGGGTCGCGGCATTCTGCTCTCGAAGGCGGACGCGGCCTGTTGCCCGGCATGATCGAGCGGCGCGCCAATTCCGGGACGCCAGCCGTGAGCTCGTTCATCCGATGTCCACGGCGCTGTCCGCTCGCGAACGCCAGCGCAAGACCGGCGACGCCGGACGAGATCCTCGAGGCATTGCGCACCGGCCACGGCGAGCCGGCGCATCTGCGCGCGCTGTTCGGCGACACCTCGTTCGAGACCCTGATCAGGATCGGAATTCTGCACGGCATTGCCAATGACGAGATCGGTCGGGCCTATGTCGCAGCGCGCCGCTACGGGGCGCGAAATGCCGCCCTGGATGAGTGGTGCCTCGAGCAGCTCGGCGTGCCGCCCGACCCGGGCCCAAAATGACGAACCGAGGCTAAAATGCGAAAAGTCAGGGCTTTTAGGTCCAGTGAATATATTCCATAATATGTCTTATGCGAATTGCCTATCGGAGCCTGTCGTACGAAGTCGTGCCGAGGCACCGGTTCCACGGCACGATCGTGGACCGCCACGCCCAGGCTGGAGCAGTTATGGGGCGCCGGGCCATGGGGCGCCGGGCCTCGCCCGCGCAGCAAAAAGATCTGCCGGGACATCCAGCTGCAGGTGTGGCAGGACGTGTGCCGCTCGGCCTGCGCCGCGGCTCCCCAGTTCCACGGGCTACGGCGGACGTGCCCTAGTGCGGCGAATTCTGAAGTTCCTCCCATTGTTGCCGCACGCCGCAACGAAATCAGACGTGCCACATGAAACCCTCTCGCGACATCACGACGCTGATCGAGATCATGGCGGCGCTGCGCACCCCGGAGAGCGGCTGCCCGTGGGATCTCGCGCAGACCTTTTCGACGATCGCGCCCTACACGATCGAGGAAGCCTACGAGGTCGCGGATGCGATTGCCCGCAACGATTTCGAGGACCTGCGCGAGGAGCTCGGCGACCTCCTGCTGCAGGTGGTGTTCCATGCTCGGATGGCGCAGGAGCGCGGAACCTTCGATTTCGGCGACGTGGTCGATGCGATCACGACGAAGCTGTTGCGCCGGCACCCGCACGTGTTCGGCGATGCCGGTGCGCTTCCGGTCGAAGCCGTCAACGTTCTGTGGGAACGCATCAAGGCGGAGGAAAAGCTGAGCGCGCCGCCAGGCGGCAGAACCCGCCGCCCGCGCGCGCAAAAGCTCTTGACGGGGTTGCGGCCGGATTGCCGGCCCTGATCCGGGCGCGCAAGCTGCAGGACAAGGCCTCGGACGTCGGCTTCGACTGGAACGACCCCCTCGCCGTGCTGGCGAAGATCCGCGAGGAAGCCGACGAGATCGAGGCTGCCGTTGCGACCGGCGAGCGCGACCTGATTGCCGGGGAAATCGGCGACCTGATGTTTGCGGTGGTCAATCTCGCCCGCCACCTCGGCGCCGATCCAGAAGGCGCGCTGGCGGGGACCAATGCGAAATTCGAGCGGCGCTTTGCCGCGATCGAACGAGCCCTGGAGGCCCAAGGCAAGACGCCAAAAGGCGCGACGCTCACCGAGATGGATGCGCTGTGGGATGCCGCCAAGGCGAAGGAAAAAGCCTCGCAGCAGCCGGATTAGGGGCCTATCCGAATTTCGCCTCGACCACGCCCACCCGCGTGGGATCGACCCGCACCTTGACGGCAAACTGCCCGTCCTCCCGCATCGACTTGGCGAGCACCTCGGTATTGCGGTGCAGCCAGCTCACCCCTGCCCCGTCGGCGGGATCGAGCACCAGATCGAGGGTGACGCGGCGCTCGGCCAACCGATCCTCGATCGCCACGGCAAGCCGCTCGAACCCCTCGCCCGTCAATGCCGAGACCAGGACCGGACGGGTGTCCGGGTCGCGGCGCTGCGCCAGGTTGGTCAATTCGGCACGCGTCGTTGCCGCCACCAGGTCGATCTTGTTCCACACCTCGATCAGGCGCTGGTGGTCGTTCGGATCGATCTCGAGCTCGCGCAGCACCTCCTCGACGTCGTTGGCCTGCGCCTGGGCATCCCCGTGAGAGACGTCGCGGACGTGGAGGATCACGTCGGCCTCGATCACCTCCTCGAGCGTGGCACGAAACGCCGCGACCAGCATGGTTGGCAGGTCGGAGATGAAGCCCACGGTGTCGGACAGGATGATCTTCGCCCCGTGCGGCAGCGTGATCGCCCGCAGGGTGGGATCGAGGGTGGCGAACAGCATGTCGGCTTCCATCACGCGTCGCGCTGGTCAGCCGGTTGAACAGGGTGGATTTCCCGGCATTGGTGTAGCCGACCAGCGCAACGATCGGATATGGCACGCGTTTCCGGCTCAGCCGGTGCAGCCGCCGGGTGCGCTTGACCTTTTCCAGCTCGGTCTCGATCCGGCTGATCCGCTCCTCGATGACGCGGCGATCGGCTTCGAGCTGCGTTTCCCCGGGACCGCCGAGAAAGCCGAATCCGCCGCGCTGGCGCTCCAGGTGGGTCCAGGAGCGCACCAGCCGGCTCTTCTGGTAGGTGAGATGGGCATGCTCGACCTGCAGCGCGCCCTCCCGCGTGCGGGCGCGCCGGCCGAATATCTCCAGGATCAGACCCGTGCGGTCCAACACCTTGGCATTCCACGCTTTTTCCAGATTTCGCTGCTGCACCGGGGACACCGCGCCATCCATGACAACCAGATCGATCGCCAGGCTCTTGGCAATCCCGGCGATCTCCTCGACCTTGCCCTTGCCCAGATAGGTTGACGGCCGGATGCTCGCGAGCTGGACGATGCCGCTGTCGACCACATCGAGATCGATGGCACGCGCCAAGCCGACCGCCTCATCGAGCCGGGCCTCGGGGGAACGCACGTTTTCCGTGGGCCGCAGCGCCGTGCTTGCAGCGGGCCGGCGGCGCAGATAGGGCCCGATCACCATCGCACGCCCGCTGCCCGAAACCCTGGCGGGTTCCAGTCGGTGCGAGCTCAGATCACGACGATGCGGCTCCAATCAGCCCTTGTCCTCGACAGCTTGCGCGTCTTCGGCGCCTTCGAACAGCTGGATCGGATGACCCGGCATGATCGTAGATATGGCGTGCTTGTAGACGAGTTGCGAGTGCCCGTCCCGCCGCAACAGCACGCAAAAATTATCGAACCAGGTCACCACGCCCTGCAGCTTGACGCCGTTGACCAGGAAGATGGTGAGCGGGGTCTTGTTCTTGCGGACGTGATTGAGGAAGGTGTCTTGCAGGTTTTGAGAGCGATCGGCCGCCATTGCCATTTGTCCATTTTTGCTCGCGAGCCCCTGACCCGCGATAGACTTTTTTTCACGACGCTTCGCCCATCGGCGAAAGTGCACCTGCCGTGTGGACGAGGCCCTGCCATTAGATGGTACGTGAGGGTGCGGCGCAAGCCCAAGTTGGGGGCATGCCCGCGAGATCGACAGTACTCAGCCGATTTCGGCGTGGTGGTGGAAATCGCGGCGCAGCGCCGTTGCAATCAGGCCGGGAGCGCCGTTGCCGACCGGACGCCCGTCGATGCTCACCACCGGCATGACGATCTGGGTCGCCGAGGTGACGAAGGCCTCGCGCGCGGCATGCGCCTCCTCCACCGTGAAGGGACGCTCGTCCAAAGCGACCCCCTGGGCGGCGATCACGTCGAGCAGAACGGTGCGGGTGATGCCGCGAAGGATCCCGTTATCGGCCGGCCGGGTGACCAGCTTGCCGTCCCGGGTCACGATCCATGCGTTGGTCGAGGAGCCTTCGGTCACCTGGCCATTGTGGTCGACGAACCAGGCCTCCTTGGCGCCCGCCTCGCGGGCGGCCTGTTTCGCCAGCACGTTGGGCAGCAACGCCACCGACTTGATGTCGACCCGCGGCCAGCGATTTTCCGGTACCGTGATGACGGCGATTCCGGCGGCGGCCACCGCCTCGCTCTTGGCCGAATCGATGTTCTTCGCCGTGATGACCAGGCTCGGCGCCGTGCCGGCCGGCGGAAACGCATGATCGCGCGGCGCAACACCGCGGGAGATCTGCAGATAGACCAAACCGTTGTGCACCCGGTTGCGCCGGATCGTTTCGCGCATCACCACGCCCAGCGCCTGACGCGAGATCGGCCAGCCGATGCGCAGCTCGCCCAGCGAGCGCGTCAGGCGATCGAAGTGCCGGCGCTCGTCGATCGGCCGACCCCCCCTCACCTCGCAGACCTCGTAGACGCCGTCGGCGAACTGGTAGCCGCGATCCTCGACGTGAACGACGGCCTCACGATGGGGAACGTAGCGACCATTCACATAGGCGACGCGCGACAATGGCACCCCCCTCGGCTCTTGCGATTCGCGCGGCAGCCCGCGTGGCGCAATGTTCGGCCTTTTGCGCGGGGCTTGCAATCCTGACCTGCCGCGGAGGGGCTGGACCGACAAGGGCGGCCATGCGACGTATGCGGAAAATATCATGCGGAAAATTCAGCGGAGGAAGCCATGCGAGCGACGTCGCCTGTCCGTTCGGTGTCCGAGGATGCCCCGCTCACTGCCGAGCTGTCGCGGATGGCCGTCGAGACGCAGTACGACGACCTGCCGGAGGACGTCCGAACCCTGGCGCGCCAATGCGTGCTCGACTGGCTCGCCGTCACGCTTCCGGGCTCGCGCGAGGATCTGTCCCGCATCCTGGTCGAGGAGGCGGTCGACCAGGGAGGCAAGGCGGTCGCCAGCCTGATCGGCCATCCGGCAAAAGTCTCGACCCAGCAAGCCGCGCTGGTGAACGGCACGGCTTCCCACGCGCTCGACTACGACGACGTCAACCTGACGCTCAGCGGTCATCCCACGGTTCCGATCGTGGCGAGCCTGCTGGCGCTCGCCGAGGCGCGAGGGGCTTCGGGCAAGGATTTCATCGCCGCGTTCGTCGCCGGCTACGAGACGATCTGCCGGGTGGGTGCGCTGGTGGCGCCGGGCCATTACAGCCGCGGCTTCCATGCCACCGCGACCGTTGGGTCGTTCGGCGCCGCGGCCGCCTGCGCCCGCCTCATCGGCCTCGACGCGGAAAAAACCGCGATTGCGCTCGGCATCGCCGGCACCCAGGCGGCCGGGCTGAAATCCATGTTCGGCACCATGTGCAAGCCGCTTCATGCCGGCAAGGCGGCGCAGAACGGGCTGATCGGCGCGACGCTCGCGGCGCGCGGATTCACCAGCCGCTCCGACGTGCTGGAATGCCCCCAGGGGTTCGCCGCCACGCAGAGCCCGGATTTCCATCCCGACCGGGCGCTCGCCGAGCCGCCGCACGGATATCACCTGCGCGACAATCTCTTCAAATATCACGCCGCCTGCTACCTCACCCATGCTCCGATCGAATGCGGCCGAAAAATCCGCGCCGAGCATGCGCTCGAGCCGTCCGCCATCCGCGAGGCGGTGCTGCGTGTCGATGCCGGGGCCAGCAAGGTGTGCCACATCCTGGCGCCGCACACCGGGCTCGAGGCGAAATTCTCGCTGCGGCTGATGTCGGCGCTCGCCCTGTCAGGGGTCGATACCGCCGCCCTGGAAACCTACAGCGAAGCGGTCGCCAAAAATCCGGCGCATGCGGCGCTGCGCGACAAGGTCAGCGTCGACTTCCAGTCCGGCTGGCCGCATGCGGCCGCCGAGATGAGGGTCACGACGACCGACGGAAGGGTGGTCGAGGCGCGCCATGACGCCGGGGTTCCGGCGAGCGACGTTGCCGCGCAGGGCGAACGCCTCGCCCAGAAATTCCACAGCCTCGCCGGGCCGCTCCTCGGTGCGAGCCGGGCCGCGGAGCTCGCGGCGGCGGTGGCATCCCTCGACACGCTCGGCTCGATTGCCGAGCTCACGCGCCGCTGCGCCATGAGCTGAAGGCAACGCAACCACGATGAAGCAGGATTTTTCGGCCCGTGCGGTACTCAAGCCCAAGGGCAACCGCTACGAGGACTTCGACGTCGGTCGCACTTTTCCGCATCACTGGGGCCGCACCATCAACCAGGGCGACAACTCGCTCTTCACCACCCTGACCCTGCATTTCAACCCGCTCTACACCAATGCCGAATTCGCCCGGGCGCACGGCCATCCCGACGTGGTGGTGAACCCGATGCTGGTCTTCACCACGGTATTCGGGCTCTCGGTCGAGGACTTGAGCGAGGGCGGCGGCGCCTTTCTCGGCGTCGAGGAGCTCACCTTTCATGCGCCGGTCTATCCGGGCGACACGCTGACCGCACGATCGACGGTGGTCGACCGTCGCGAATCCTCGAGCAACAAGGGGATGGGAATCGTCACCTGGCATACCGAGGGCTTCAACCAGCGTGACCTCCGGGTGATCGACTTCAGGCGGACCAACCTGGTCAGCAAGCGGAGTTCCGGCGGATGAGCTACATGACCGAGGAGCGGCGCCTGATCCAGGAGAGCGCCCGCGAATTCGCCATGAACGAAGTCCTGCCGATCGCCAACGAGCTCGATCCGGTGCAGGGCGACATCCCGATGAGCCTGCGCGACAAGCTCGCGGAGATGGGCTATTTCGGCATCGTCATTCCGGAGGAATTCGGCGGGCTCGGCCTCGGCGTCTTCGAGTACTGCCTGATCACCGAGGAGCTGGCGCGCGCCTGGATGAGCGTCGCCTCGATCATCGCCCGCGGCAACGGCCTGATCGGCTCGTCCGCGATGAGCGCGGAGCAGAAAGGCCGCTACCTGTCGCGCATGGCGAAGGGAGAGTTCCTCGGCGCCTTCTCGATGTCGGAGCCCGCGGCCGGATCCGACGTCTCCAACATCACCTGCCGGGCGCGCCGCGACGGCGACTCGTGGGTGATCAACGGCAACAAGTACTGGTGCACGTTCGCCGACGGCGCCGACTACATCATGCTGATCGCGCGCACCTCGGAGCCCAATCATCCCAAGCGCCGGCATCACGGGCTCAGTACCTTCCTGATCGAGAAGAAGCGCGGCGAGCTTCCCCCGGCTGCAGCGGCAATCCGATCCCGAAGATCGGCTATTTCGGCTGGAAGACCTGGGAGCTCGCCTTCGACAATTGCCGGGTCGCGGCCGAATGCCTGATCGGCGAGGAGGGCAAGGCATTCTACACGGTCGCGCCAGGGACTGGAGAAAGCCCGCGCCCATACCGCCGCACGCGCCATCGGGCTGGCGCGCGGCGGGCTCGAGGACGCCATCGCCTACGCGCAAGCAGCGCGTGCAGTTCGGCCAGCCGATCGGCGAGTTCCAGGCGATCCGCTTCAAGATCGCCCAGATGGCGACCGAGATCGAGGCGGCGCGCCAGCTCCTGTATTTCGTCTGCGACCAGATCGATCAGCAGCGGCGCTGCGACAAGGAGGCCTCGATGGTGAAGCTGTTCGCCAGCGAGATGGCCGAGCGGGTGACCTCGGAGGCGCTGCAGATCCACGGCGGCGCCGGCTATACCAAGCTCTACGCGGTCGAGCGCTACTGGCGCGACGCGCGCCTGACGAAAATCTTCGAAGGCACCTCCGAGATCCAGCTTCGCATCATCTCCGATCACCTCCTGGGCAAGCCCGCCGCATGAAGATCGCAGCGCTCACCGGCAACGACAACTATTTCGAGGATTTCGTCCCCGGCACGGTGTTGCGCCACGCCAGGGGCAAGACCGTGGAGGTGACCGAGAACGTGCTGATCACCAACCTGGTGATGAACACCGCCCAGGGCCACTTCAACGAGCACGCGATGAAGGACAACCGCTTCGGGCAACGGATCACGTTCGGCGGCGTCACCGCAGCGCTGATCATCGGGCTCGCCTCGCAGGACACGGCGGAGAACGCGCTCGCCGAACTCTCCCTCGACAAGATCCGCTTCAGCGTTCCGGTGTTCCACGGCGACACGCTCTATGCGTTCACCGAGGTGCTCGGCGTGGCGGCGAGCGACCGCCCGGATGCCGGCATCGTCCACTTCCGGCACTGGGGGGTGAACCAGGACGACAAGGTGGTGTTCGAGGGCGAGCGCCGCGTGCTGGTCAAGCGCCGGCAGCACTGGGCCGATAGATGAGCGGCGTCGCGGTCGCCGGCGCGCTCGATGGGCTCAGGGTCATCGATCTGACCCAGATGCTGGCCGGCCCGTTCTGCACCATGATGCTGGCCGACCAGGGCGCCGAGGTGATCAAGGTCGAGCCGCTCGACGGCGACGGCACCAGGCAGATGGGCCCGTTCATCGCCGACGATACGCTGCGCGCCTTCGGGGGCTATTTTCAGAGCGTCAACCGCAACAAGCTGTCGATCGCCCTCGACCTCAAGCAGCCGGACGCCCGCGCCATCGTCCTCAAGCTGGTCGAGCGCGCGCATGTGCTGGTCGAGAACTACCGCGCAGGCGTCATGGAGCGGCTCGGGCTCGGCTACGAGACGCTGCGCGCGGTGAACCGCCGGCTGGTCTACGCCTCCATCCGCGGGTTCGGCGATCCGCACACTGGTGAGAGCCCCTATGTCGACTGGCCGGCGTTCGATGTCGTGGCCCAGGCGATGGGCGGCATCATGAACATTACCGGGCCTGATCCCGCGACGCCCACCAAGGTCGGACCGGGCGTCGGCGACATCGTGCCGGCGATCATGACCGCGTATGGCGTCATGGCGGCGGTCTGGCGCGCCGAGCGCACCGGCGAGGGTCAATACGTCGACGTGCCGATGGTGGACAGCGTGCTCTCCCTGTGCGAGCGCATCGTCCACCAGCACAGCTACCTGGGAAAGGTCGCCGGGCCGGAGGGGAACCGTCATCCGTTCCTCTGCCCGTTCGGGATCGTGCCGGCCAAGGACGGGTTTGTCGCTCTGGCCTGCCATGCCGACGAGTTCTGGGCGAAGCTGTGCGGCCTGATGGGGCGGCCGGACCTCATATCCGATAACCGCATCGCCACCCGCGAGGGCCGCAAGGACCACCAGGATATCGTCTACGAGGCGGTGAGCGCGTTCACCTCCCGCCATACGCGCCGCGAGCTGATGGGTATCCTCGGGGGGCAGGTTCCGTTCGGACCGGTGTTCAACGTGGCCGACATCATCGCCGATCCCCACTTCAAGGCGCACGGCATGATCGTCGAGCTCGACCAGCCGGGCTCGCCCACCAAGGTGGCGGTCGCCGGCGTGCCGGTCAGGATGTCGGACACGCCGGGCGGGGTCCGCCATCGCGCCCCCCTGCTCGGCGAGGACACCGATCGGGTGCTGGCGATGGTCGACCATTCGCCCGGAGAGATCGCGCGGCTGCGCGCCGACGGCGTCGTCAAATAGTTTTGGAGGACATCATGCAGGAGAAACCGCGGCGGCTTCGGCGCGTCCAGCTCTCGGTGCCGGGATCGAGCGAAAAGATGATGGCGAAGGCGGCGGCGAGCGCCGCCGATCACGTGTTTCTCGATCTGGAGGACGCGGTAGCGCCCTCCGCCAAGGTCGAGGCGCGGGGAAAGATCGTCACCGCGCTGAACACGCTCGATTGGGGCAGGAAGACACGCTGCGTGCGGATCAACGATCTCACCACCAAATACGCCTATCAGGACATCATCACGGTCGTCGAAGGGGCCGGAAAAAATCTCGACACCATCATGGTGCCCAAGGTGCTCAACGGCGCTGACGTGCATTTTGCCGCCACCCTGCTGTCGCAGATTGAGCAGAACCTGGGGCTCGACCGACGGATCGGCATCGAGGTGCTGATCGAGGAGGTGCAGGCGCTGCAGAACGTCGAGGAAATCTGTCGCGCCAGCCCGCGCATGGAATGCGTCGTCTTCGGGATGGGGGACTATTCGGCGAGCCAGGGCATCGACATCCGATCGGTCGGCGGAGACAACCCCTATCCGGGCGACATCTGGCACTATCCGCGATTCCGCATGACCATGGCGGCGCGGGCGGCCGGTATCGATCCGGTGGACGGGCCATACGCCAACTTCAAGAATCCCGACGTCTACCGCGAGGAGTGCCGTCGGGCGAACATTTTGGGCTGCGTCGGCAAGTGGGCGATCCACCCGGCCCAGATCGACATTGCGCTCGAGATGTTCAGCCCGAAGCAGGAGGACGTCGATCGCGCGCGAAAGCTGGCGGCCGCCTACGCCAAGGCGGAGGCCGAAGGGCTTGGAGCCGTGAACGTCGACGGCGTGATGATCGACGTTGCGTCGATCCGGATCCTGCGCAACACGGTGCTCAACAAGGCCGATCTGATCGGGATGTAGCCATCCCCTCCCCGCCGCGGCCCCCCAACCCGCGGGGAGGTTTCGATTGCCACCGATCCCCATTCACTGGACATCCTTCCGGTCAATCGCCATTTAGGCGGCGGCGACCATCGCTGTGACCCGCGACGGCGCTTCGAGGGATGGCGTCATGAGCGTTGCCGACAATGCCGAGAGTTCCCTCCCGGTCCCGGCGCGCCCCAGACCGCTCGACGAGCAGATCTCGCTGCGCCAGTTCCTGCGCACGTTGCGCGACAGCTCGATTGCGACCTATCGTTCCGAGACCTACCAGCGCGACATCGACGTCCGCCGGCTGTTGTGGCGCACCACCGTCATCGTCAACGAGCCGACGGCGGTCCGGCACGTGCTGCTGGACAACGCGGCGAACTACCGGAAGTCGGAGATCAGCCGCCGCCTGCTGGAGCCGGGGCTCGGCCGCGGGCTCTTGACCAGCGAGGGCGAGACCTGGCGGCGGCACCGCCGGATCATGGCGCCGTCATTCGATCACCGCAGCATCGTCGGCTATTCGCCGCTGATGACGGACGTCGCCGAGGATCTGCTCGCAAGCTGGGATGCGCTGGCCGAGGACGCCACGGTCGACGTCGCCGCCGCGATGATGCACGCGACGCTGCACATCATCTCGCGGGCGATGTTCTCCTCCGATTCCGACGAGATCGTCGATATCGTCGCCAACGGGGTCGAGCGCTATCAGGCCAACATGCGCCCCACCCTGCCCGATCTGCTGGGGTTTCCCAACTGGTTCTCGCGGCTCGGCCGGCGCCGCCGGGCCCGCTTCTATCTCGGCGCGTTCGACCGTGCGGTCGATCGCCTGCTCACCGCGCGAACCCGGGCCGCCGGCCAACCCAGGGACCTGCTGGCCCGCCTGATCGCGGCGCGTGACGAGGAGACGGGCGGCGGCATGACCGCCGAGGAGGTGCGCGATCAGGTCGTGACCATCTTCATGGCCGGTCACGAGACCACTGCGGTGGCGCTGACCTGGACCTGGTATCTGATCTCCCAGCACCCGAATGTCGAGGCCAGGCTGCAGGCCGAGCTCGATTCCGTGCTCGGCGGCCGCACGCCGCGCCACGAAGATCTGGCCGACCTGCCCTATACCCGCATGGTCATCGAGGAATTGATGCGCCTGTATCCGCCGGCGCACACGCTGGCCCGCCAGGCATTGGCGGAGGACGAGGTGCTCGGCATCCGCGTTCCGGCCGGCGCGACCGTGCTGGTCGTTCCGTGGCTGCTCCACCGCAAGGCCGCGATCTGGCAGCGGCCGCACCATTTCGAGCCCGACCGCTTTTCGCCCGAGCGCTCCGCCGGGCGGCCGCGCTTCGCCTATATTCCGTTCGGCGCCGGACCCCGCATCTGCATCGGCGCCGCCTTTGCGATGGCGGAGGCCATGCTGATCCTGGCGACGATCGCGCGCCGCTACCGGCTGCAGCTCAAACCCGGTCATCCGGTCGAGCCGCAGGGCCTGATCACGCTGCGCGCGCGCCACGGCATGAAGATGATCCTGCAACGGCGCGCATAGGATTTGCGAGGGAGACGCTGACATGACGCATGAGGGCCAGTTCTACATCGACGGCCAATGGATCGATCCGGTCTCGGCGAAGCCGTTCGACGTGATCAACCCCGCCACCGAGGAGCCGGTGGCAACCATCGCGCTGGGCTCGGCTGCCGATGTCGACCATGCCGTCAAGGCCGCCCGGGCGGCGTTCCCGGCCTGGTCGCAGACCAGCAAGGAAGAGCGCGTCACACTGCTGGAAAAAATCCTCGCCACCTACAAGGCACGGATCGCCGACATCGCCAAGGCGATCACGACCGAGATGGGTGCGCCGGCCTGGCTGGCCACGAGGGCGCAGGTGGCGACCGGCGTGGCGCATCTCGGGCAGATCATCAAGGTGCTGAAGGCCTATGAGTTCGCCACGACCCGCGGCACCACCCTGCTCGCCCGGGAAGCGGTCGGCGTCTGCGGATTCATCACGCCGTGGAACTGGCCGATCAACCAGATGATGTGCAAGGTGGCGCCGGCGCTGGCTGCGGGTTGCACCATCGTCATCAAGCCCAGCGAGCACGCCCCGCTCAGCGCCCTGCTGCTCGCCGAGGTGCTCGACGCCGCCGGCCTGCCCAAGGGCGTGTTCAACCTGGTCAACGGTGACGGCGCGACGGTCGGTCAGGCCATCGCCTCGCACCCCGAGATCGACATGGTATCGTTCACCGGCTCGACGCGAGCCGGCATTCTGGTCGCCAAGGCGGCTGCCGACACCGTGAAGCGGGTTCACCAGGAGCTCGGCGGCAAATCCGCCAACATCATCCTTTCCGATGCCGACCTGCAGAAGGCCGTCGCCGGCGGGGTGCAGGCCTGCTTCATGAACAGCGGCCAGTCGTGCAACGCCCCGACCCGCATGTTCGTGCAGCAAGGCCAGCATGATGCCGCGGCCGAGATCGCCAAGGCCGCCGCCGAGCGCGTCAAGGTGGGAGATCCGGCAGCCAAGGACACCACCATCGGCCCGGTGGTCAGCGAAGCGCAGTTCAACAAGATCCAAAAACTGATCGAGAGCGGGATCGCCGAGGGGGCAACGCTGGTGACCGGCGGTCCCGGCCGCCCCGACGGACTCAATCGCGGCTATTACGTCCGGCCCACGGTCTTCGCCAACGTGCGGCCCGACATGACCATTGCCCGCGAGGAGATTTTCGGGCCGGTGCTCTCGATCCTGCCCTACCAGACGGAGGAGCACGCGATCGAAATGGCAAACGACACGGTCTACGGCCTGGCAGGCTACGTCCAGTCCGGCGACATCGAGCGGGCGCGGCGGGTGGCGGCAAGACTGCGCACCGGCACGGTGCACCTCAACGGCGCCGGGCCCGACTTTGCCGCGCCGTTCGGCGGCTACAAGCAATCCGGCAACGGGCGCGAATGGGGCGAGTTCGGCTTCGAGGAGTTTTTGGAGATCAAGGCGGTCATGGGTTGGATGGCGGCGGCCTGATCCACCGCGGGCGGCAGCCGACCGGGATGCCCTCCTGCGTCCCGGCTCAACCGATTCCGAGGACCTTGAGCTTGCGGTGCAGCGCCGAGCGCTCCATCCCGACGAATTCGGCGGTGCGCGAAATGTTGCCGCCGAAACGGCGGATCTGGGCGAGCAGATACTCGCGCTCGAACACTTCGCGGGCCTCGCGCAACGCCAATCCCATGAGCTGCTCGCCGCCCGAGCCGTTCGGCATGTTGGGCACCATCGAGCCGACGTCCTGCGGCAGCATGCTGGCGCTGATCACGGCATCCGGATCGCCGCCGGCAAGAATCATCAGCCGTTCCACATTGTTGCGCAGCTGCCGCACGTTGCCCGGCCAGTCGTGCGACTGCAGCACCGCGATCGCGTCCACCCCGACGGTGCGCTTGGGCAGGCCGGTGGCCGCGGAGATCTGGTCGATGAAGTGCTCGATGAGCATCGGCACGTCCTCCCGCCGCTCGCTGAGCGGCGGCACGCGGATCGGCACGACGGAAAGGCGGTGGTACAGGTCCTCGCGGAATTTTCCCGCCGCCACCTCGGTCTCGAGGTCGCGGCCGGTCGACGAGACGATCCGCACGTCGACATTGACGCGAACGGTCCCGTTCACCCGCTGGAACGTCTGATCGACCAGCACCCGCAGAATCTTGTTCTGGGTCTCGCGCGGCATGTCGGCGATCTCGTCGATGAACAGCGTGCCGCCGTGCGCCTCCTCGAGCGCGCCGACCTTGCGGGCTTCGGAGCCGTTCGAGGCCTCCACGCCGAACAGCTCCATCTCCATGCGCTCGGGCATCATCGCCGCCGCGTTGATCACCACGAACGGACCGCTGGCGCGACCCGACAAGGTATGGATGGTGCGCGCCGCGAGCTCCTTGCCGGCGCCGGACGGACCGACGATCAGGATGCGGCTGTTGGTCGGCGCGACCTTGTCGATGGTCTGGCGCAGCTGCTGCATCGCCGTCGAATCGCCGACCAGGCTGGTCGGCAGCGTGGCGAGCTGCTTGAGCTCCTTGACCTCGCGCCGAAGCCGCAGGTTCTCCAGCGCCCGGGTCGCCACCAGCACCAGGCGGTCGGCCTTGAACGGCTTCTCGATGAAGTCGTAGGCGCCGAGCTTGATCGCCGAGACCGCGGTCTCGATATTGCCGTGCCCGGAGATCATCACGACAGGCAGATCGGGATGCTCGCTCTTGACGACCTCGAGCAGTTGCAGGCCATCCAGCTTGCTGCCCTGCAGCCAGATATCGAGAAACAGCAGGCTGGGACGTCGTGCCACGACCGCGGTGAGCGCCTCGTCGCTGTTGCGCGCCGTGCGGGCGTCGAACCCTTCGTCCTGCAGAATGCCAGCGACGAGGTCGCGAATGTCCGCTTCATCATCGACGATCAGGATGTCGGCTGCCATGTCCTGAACCTATCTGTCGCTCGCGGCCTTGCGTTCCACCACAGCCGGCTCGTTGGGCGTCGAGACATGATCGGCGGCGAAGCGCAAGCGCGCCCAGGCGCCGCGACCGCCCGGCCAATCCGCCGGTGCATCGTTGAACTCGATTCGCCCGCCGTGCTCTTCCAGAATGCGACCGACTATGGCGAGGCCAAGACCGGTGCCCTTTTCCCTGGTCGTGAAATAGGGCTCGAGCAAACGGTTGCGGTTCTCCTTGGGCAATCCCGTGCCGTTGTCGATCACGTCGATGAGGATGTCCGCGCCGTCGCGCTCGAGCGAAACCTTGATCCGCCCGCGGCCGAGCTCCTCCGGCGGCACCGCCGCGATGGCCTCGGTCGCGTTCTTGATGATATTGGTCACTGCCTGCGAGATCAGCCGCCGGTCAAACTGCGCGGGCATCTTGCTGTCGGGGGTCTCGAGCTCGATGTCGACGTCGGGATGCCCGACGCGCATCAGGAAAACCACCTGGCGCACCGCCTCGGCGACGTCCTCCGAGGTGATCACCGGCTTCGGCATGCGGGCGAACCGCGAGAACTCGTCCACCATCCGCTTGATGTCCTCGACCTGACGCACGATGGTGTCGGTACATTGCTCGAACACGGCGCGATCCTCGGTGATGACCTTGCCGTACTTGCGCCGGAGCCGTTCGGCCGAGAGCTGGATCGGGGTCAGGGGATTCTTGATCTCGTGGGCGATGCGCCGGGCGATGTCGGCCCAGGCGGCGGTGCGTTGCGCCACCACCAGATCGGTGATGTCGTCGAGGGTGATGACGTAGCCACCCTCGGATTCCGAGGAGCGCTCGGTCGTCACCCGGACCGACAGGTTGCGCTCGCGGCCGTCCCGGCTGATCGTGACCTGCCCCTGGGAAAGCCGCTGCACGCCGGTCCTCGCCTCGTCGAACAGGGCGGCGAGCTCAGGCACGACCTCGGTGAGCGGCTGCCCGAGCGTCTCCGCCTCGCTGCGGCCGATCAGCTTCTCCGCCGAACGATTGAGAATGCTCACGCGGCCCTTGGGATCGACGCCGATGACGCCGGCGCTGGCGCCGGACAGCACGGCTTCGGTGAATCGACGGCGACTGTCGATGAGATCGTGGGCTCGCATCAGATCGTCGCGCTGCGTGCGCAGCTCGTGCGTCATCTTGTTGAAGGTCTCGCCCAGTTGCCCGAGATCGCCCTCCCCGCGGCGGACCGGCACCTGGACGTGGAGATTTCCCGTCGACACCAGATTGGCGGCGCCGATCAGCCGGCGGATCGGCGCGACCAGCCGATTGGCGAAATTGAGCCCGAGCCATACCGCCGAGAGCAGGACGATGAGGGCGATGACCGTGTACATCAGCGCAAAGGCGATCTGGATGCCGAGCCGGCTGGCCCGGAGGCTCGCATATTCGATGACGGTCCTTTCGGTGTTTCGCAGCAACGTGATGACGCTGGGCTCCACCGGGCGGGCCACATAGAGGTACGCACCGTCATAGCCGCGCAGCTTGATCACGGCGGATACCGTGGCGTTCTCGGCGAGCAGGCCGACGGTCGGCTCGGTCTCGGTGACGTTCTCGAGCTTGCCGTTGGTCGGCGTCGTGAAAACGACGCCGATCTTCAGGTCGACATGCTCGATGACCGACCAGTCGGCCTTGACGATGAGCGCATTGGGCAGGCCGCGCACCGTGGCCTGCCCGAGAAGGAACTGGCGAAACTTGTCGCGGTCCTGGTCGAACCACGGCTTTGCCCGGGCGACGTCGAATGCCATTGCCTGGATGTCGGTTCCGATCAATGCCTCGTGCTCGCGGACGTAGGCTTCGGCCACCTTCGCGGAATTCTCGATGACGTCCTCGGGTCGCTCGGAGAACCAGCGATCGAGACCGCGGTCGAGGGTGACCGAGGCGACCACCGCGACCAGGACGGCCGGGACCGCGGCGATCACCGAAAACAATGCGACAATCTGCACATGCAGTCGCGCGCCCGCCCGTCCCCGCCGCCGCGCCTTGACGATCTGCAGAACCTCGCGCGCGATGACCGCGAGCACGATGAACACCGTCGCGGCATTGGCGAGCAGCAAGGTGACGACGACGTCGTGGGTCGGCAGGATCGGTGTGAGATCGGACAGAATGACGAATGTGAGCACGGCCGACAGCAGCGCGAGGCCGACCGCCAACGGTCCGAGCAAGCCCATGCCGAGCTTCGGCGCCGCGGTACCCGGGGCTCCCAGATCGGCGATCGCTGCTTCGTCGACACTCGTCATTGACGCCTGCGGATCAGTGGAGCAACCCCTGAAAGGCGCTCGCAATCGATCGGCCGTCATGGCCGCCGAGTGATGCCTTTATACAACATTGTTGCCGAATTGCGACTATTCCGCGGCACGATGCCAGCGCACCGGCGCTTCCGGCCGAATCAGCGGGGGAATTTTCCCCTCAGCTGCTGGAGCGAATGACCTGGATGTCGAGATCGCGGATCTTCTTGCGCAGCGTGTTGCGGTTTACGCCCAGGAGATCAGCGGCCCGGATCTGGTTGCCCCTGGTGGCCGCCAGCGCCGCGGAGAGCAGCGGATACTCCACCTCGCGCAGGATGCGGTGGTAGAGGCCCGGCGGCGGCAGGGAGCTGTCGAAGCCGGCAAAATATCGGGTCAGATAGCGCTCGATCCCGGCCGCGAGGTTTTCTTCCGCCTCCGGCTCCTCGCTGCCGGCGGGAACCGCCGGCTGGCTGAGCTCGGCGTCGATCACCGCGGCCGTGATCGTCTCCTGCGGGTAGAGCGCTGCGAGCCGCCGCGCCAAATTCTCCAGCTCGCGCACATTGCCCGGCCAGCGATAGCGCTTGAGGCGGTCGAGCGCTCCCTGGTCGAGCTGCTTCGGCGGCAGGCCTTCACGCTCGACCTGGTCGAAGAAATGCCGGATCAGATCCGGCACATCCTCCATCCGCTCCCGCAGCGGCGGAAGGCGGAGCGGTACCACGTTGAGGCGGAAGAACAGATCCTCGCGGAACAGCCCTTGCTGGATCAGGATACGCAGGTCCTTGTTGGTCGCCGCGATGATGCGCACATCGGTCTTGATCGGCGTGCGGCCGCCGACCGTCGTGTACTCGCCCTGCTGCAGCACGCGCAGAAGCCGGGTCTGCGCTTCCATCGGCATGTCGCCGATCTCGTCGAGAAACAGCGTGCCGCCCTCGGCCTGCTCAAAGCGGCCGGGACTGCGCGAATTGGC
This sequence comes from uncultured Alphaproteobacteria bacterium, assembly GCA_963755055.1. Lineage (GTDB taxonomy): Bacteria > Pseudomonadota > Alphaproteobacteria > Rhizobiales > Xanthobacteraceae > AP-16. The sequence goes on from CAVWIS010000026.1 coordinate 341,152, forward strand.
GCCGGTGAAGGCCCCTTTCTCGTGGCCGAAGAGCTCCGATTCGATGAGGTCGCGCGGTATCGCCGCCATGTTGATGGCGACGAAGGGCCCGCTGCGGCGCTTGCCATAATCGTGCAGCGCGCGCGCCACCAGCTCCTTCCCGGTGCCCGATTCTCCGCTGATCATCACCGTCAGGTCGGTCTGCATCAGCCGCGCCAGAACGCGGTAGATCTCCTGCATGGCAGGCGAGCGGCCGACCAACGGGATCGAATCGAAGTCCTCGACCTTGGCCGCCGCCCGCGGCCGCTCCTTGGGCTCCGACAGGGCGCGGCCCACGATCGCAATCAGCTCCTTGAGATCGAATGGCTTCGGCAGGTACTCGTAGGCGCCGCGCTCGGACGCGCGGATCGCCGTCATGAAGGTGTTCTGGGCGCTCATCACGACCACCGGCAGATCGGGCCTGATCTTCTTGATGCGCGGCAGCAGGTCGAAGGCATTCTCGTCGGGCATCACCACGTCGGTGATGACCAGATCGCCGTCGCCCTGGCTCACCCAGCGCCACAGGGTGGCGGCATTGCCGGTCGATCTCACCTCGTAGCCGGCTCGCGACAGCGCCTGATTGAGCACGGTGCGGATTGCGGCGTCGTCGTCCGCGACCAGAATGCTTTCCACGCGCATAAGACCCTCTCTAGGCGCCCGTGGCCTGCCCGGAATCGGTGAACATGGGCATCAGCACGCGAAACACCGTGTGCCTGGGTTGCGACTCGCACTCGATGATGCCGCCATGGTCGCCGATGATCTTCGCAACCAATGCAAGTCCGAGGCCACTTCCGGTAGGCTTGGTGGTCACGAACGGGTCGAACAGGTGCGGCATCAGGTCGTCGGGAACGCCCGGACCATTGTCCCTGATGCAGAACTCCAGCGGCAGCGACACCCGGGTCTTGCGCCCCGGCATCGACAGCCGGACGCCCGGTCGGAATGCCGTCGTCATGGAGATCTCGCCGTCGCCGGCGGATTCGCCGATCGCCTCGGCGGCGTTCTTCACCAGATTGAGGAAGACCTGGATGAGCTGATCGCGGTTGGCGAGCACGAAAGGCAGCGACGGGTCATAGTCCTCGACGAACTTGATGTGGCGGCCAATCCCGGTCTGCGCCAATTTCTTGACGTGCTCGAGCACCACGTGAATGTTCACCGGCTCGCGTTCGACCGGTCGCTCGTCGGCGAACACGTCCATGCGGTCGACCAGCTTCACGATCCGATCGGCCTCATCGCAGATCAACCGGGTCAGCGTCCGGTCGTCATCGCCGACCGACTGCTCGAGGAGCTGCGCGGCTCCGCGGATGCCCGAGAGCGGATTCTTGATCTCGTGCGCCAGCATGGCGGCGAGCGCCACCACGGAGCGCGCCGCCCCGCGATGGGTGAGCTGGCGATCCATCTTGTCGGCGATGGTGCGCTCCTGGAGCATGACGACCACGTGGTCGGGACGCTCCGATACCGGAGCGACGTGAAGGTCGACGAGGCGTTCTCCAGGATTGCGCGGCGTGCTGAGATCGACCTTGTACTCGTTGACGGCGGCGCCGCGGCCGCGCACCTGGTCGATCAGCGCCAGCAGCGGGCTGCCGAACGGCACGAGATCGCGCAGGAGATGGCGGCGCAGCAGGGGGACCGAGACCTCGAAGAACGCCTCCGCCGCAACATTGGCGTCGACGATCTTGCCGTCGGGCGACACCATGAGCACAGGATGCGGCAACGCGTTCAGGGCGGCGTCCGCCGACCCCGGCAGGAAGGAGGCTGAGCGCGGCTCCGCGACGTTCATGCGGCGGACCTCAGGGCCAACGTGTCGTAGGCTTGCGCCAGCCGGGCCAGCACCTCGTCCGGGCGCTCGGCGGTGAGAACGGCGCCGCGAAGGATGCGGAGCAGATCAGCTCCGGCGCCGGAAGCCGCCGCGGCGACGTCGAGTGCCCATCCGAGATGCTTGCGCGCGTGACGCACCCCGACCTCGGCGCCGTGATGCTCGACGAGGTCCAGATAGAGCCTTGCGGTCAGGGCGCTCTGCCGCACCAGCGACGGCGGCGGCTCCACCTTGCCGGTCTCCAGATAGCGGGCGAGCTGACCGGGGAACCACGGACGGCCCTGCGCCCCCCGCCCGATCATGACCGCATCGGCGCCCGATTGCGCCAGGGCGGCGGCCGCATCGGAAAAGCCGCGGACGTCACCGTTGACGACGACCGGGATCGAGACCGCCTGCTTCACCGCGCGGACCGCCGCCCAGTCGGCCCGGCCGTCGTAGAACTGGCAACGGGTCCGGCCGTGGACCGACACGAGCTTGACGCCGGCGGCCTCGGCCCGGCGCGCAAGGTCTGGTGCGCTGATCGATCGGTCGTCCCAGCCGAGCCGCATCTTCAGCGTCACCGGCACCGATACCGAACCGACGGTTGCGTCGATGAGCCTTGCGGCATGGTCGAGATCGCGCATCAACGCGGATCCTGCCGCCCCGTTGATCACCCGCTTCGACGGGCATCCCATGTTGATGTCGATGATCTCGGCGCCACCTGCTTCGGCGATCCGCGCGCCCTCCGCCATCCACTTCGCCTCGCATCCTGCAAGCTGAACCACCTGGATGCCGACGCCGCGTCCCTCGGCGCGCAGCCGAGCCTCTGGTTGCCCGGACACCAGCGCATCGCTCGCGGTCATTTCCGACACCACGAGCCCGGCCCCGAGCTCGGCCACGAGCCGGCGAAAGGGCGCATCCGTGATCCCCGACATGGGTGCCAGGATGACCTTGTTGGCCAGCCGAATGCTGCCGATGACCGGAGGTGGACGGCCGAACAGTGGGATGATCTGAGCGGTCATCGCTAGTTGCACATCATTTAGGCGATTTCCAATCTGCATAGAGTTTAGCCATTTCTTTGGAATGTGCAAGTGTTGCGTTGCAACAATCGCCGCAGGGATGAATTCGATTTGCCGCAGCCGATCGACGCGGTAAAGCCAGAATCGGCATCGTCGTACAGGGACTCGGGATCGAATGGCATGCTCCGTGGCCGCCGTCGTGGTGGCAGCCGGACGAGGTTTGCGAGCCGGCGGAGACTTACCGAAGCAATACCGGACGATTGGTGACGAACCAATCATCCGGCCCAGTCTGCGCCTATATACTGGGCATTCGGAGGTCGGCGCCGTGCAGCCGGTGATCCATCCCGACGATCGTGCCCTTTTCGAGCGCGCCGCCGACGGCCTTGCGGTGCTGGCGCCGGTCTTCGGCGGCGCGAGCCGGCAGGCATCTGTCCGCGCCGGCCTCGAGGCGCTGGCCTCCCGCAACCCCGAAATCGTGCTGGTTCACGATGCCGCCCGGCCATTTGCGTCGTCCGGCCTGGTCAGCCGGGCCATCGCCGCAGCCGCGGCGAGCGGAGCCGCAGTTCCGGCACTGGCGATGACCGACACCGTCAAGGTGGTGGACCCCTCCGGCATCGTGCTTGAAACGCTGGATCGCTCCCGCCTGCGCAGCGTACAGACCCCGCAGGCATTCCGTTTTCCCGCCCTGATCGAGGCGCATCGCCGTGCGGCCGCGGAGGGTCACGATGAATTCACCGACGACGCCGCGCTCGCCGAATGGGCCGGCCTGCGGGTGACGACCTTTACCGGGGAGCCTGGGAACGTGAAACTGACCACGGGCGACGATTTTGCCCGCGCCGGAGCGGATCGTGCCGCTGCCCTGACCGATATCCGCACTGCCACCGGCTTCGACGTCCACGCATTCGGCCCCGGCGATCACATTGTTCTCGCAGGCGTCCGCATTGCGCATGAGCGCGGGCTGGTCGGCCATTCGGACGCTGACGTCGCCCTCCACGCCCTGACGGATGCGATCCTGGGGGCACTAGCCGACGGCGATATCGGCACGCATTTTCCGCCCAGCGACCCTCAATGGCGCGGCGCTTCGTCCGATCGATTCCTGGCATTCGCCGCCGATCGCGTGCGCCGGCGCGGCGGCGTGATCGCCCATCTCGACCTCACCGTCATCTGCGAGGCGCCGCGCATCGGCGCCCATCGCGACGCGATGGCGGCCCGCATCGCGGAAATCGCCGGGATTGCTATCGACCGGATCGGCATCAAGGCGACAACCAGCGAGAGACTGGGCTTCACCGGGCGTCGCGAGGGCATCGCGGCGCTCGCAACCGCGACGATCAGGCTTCCCTGGACGGCAGCATGATCGACGAGGAGATGCGCGACGCCGCCGCGCGCGTGCTCGACGCCTGTCGGCGCCACGGGCTGAAGGTCGCGACCGGCGAATCCTGCACCGGCGGCCTGGTGGCGGCAGCGCTGACCGAAATTCCCGGGTCGTCCGAGGTGGTCGATGGCGGCCTCGTCACCTATTCGAACGCCGCCAAGGAGGCGCTCCTCGGCGTGCCTGCGGCCACGCTCACCGCCCACGGCGCGGTGAGCCGGCAAACCGCCGAGGCGATGGCGAAGGGCACATTGGCGCGTTCCGGAACCGATCTCGCGGTGGCGGTGACCGGCGTCGCCGGTCCCGGCGGTGGAACCGCCGAGAAGCCGGTCGGGCTCGTGCATTTCGCCGCTGCCCGCGACGGCCGGGTCGTCCACCGCGAGCGGCGCTTCGGCGATATCGGCCGCGCCGACATCCGGCGGCGATCGGTGATCGAGGCGCTGGCCATGCTCGAGGAGTTGGCAACCGGATAGCGCACTGCGTGCGGTGCGGCGGCCCGGCGGTTTACGCGAACACCGTATCGGCGCGCCGCTCGAACGCCTCGGCAAAACGGCGAAACGCCGCCTCGAACATCGCTCCCATCAGCAGGCCGAGGGTGCGGCTGCGAAACTGGTAGGCGATGAAGAACTCAACCTCGCTGTCGCGCTCGCCGAGCGCGCGAAAGGTCCAGTGGTTGTCGAGATGACTGAAAGGGCCGTCGAGATATTCGACACGGATCAGCAACTGCGGCCGATCGAGCGTCACCCGGCTGGTGAAGGTCTCGCGGATCATCTTGTAGGCCACGGTCATGTCCGCGGTCAGGATCTCGACCCCCTCCCCGCCGGCGACACGGTGACGGACCTGCAGCGCGCGGCACAACGGCACGAATTCCGGATAGCGCTCCACATCGGCTACCAGCGCGAACATGTCGGCCGCCGCATGGCGGACCCGGCGCCTGGTCGAGAATTGCGGCATGGCCTGACGAATCAGCTTCCTGGTCGCGCCTCGCGGGCAGCCTTGAGGCGCAGAAAAGCATCTCCCGCATGGTGCGACGAGCGCGTCAACGGCGAAGCCGCCACCATCAGAAAGCCTTTTGCGTAGGCGACCGCTTCATACGATTTGAACTCGTCGGGCGTGACGAACCGCATCACCGGATGATGCCGCCGCGTCGGCTGCAGGTACTGGCCGATGGTCAGGAAGTCGACATCGGCGCAGCGCAGATCGTCCATCAGCTGCAGCACCTCGTTTCGCTCTTCCCCGAGCCCGACCATGATCCCGGATTTGGTGAACAGGCCGGCGTCGAGCTCCTTTGCGCGCTGCAGCAGCCGCATCGAGTGGAAATAGCGTGCACCTGGCCGCACCGCGAGATAGCGCGACGGCACCGTCTCCAGATTGTGATTGAACACGTCGGGCTTCGCCTCGACCACGGCCTCGAGCGCGCCGTCCTTGCGCAGGAAGTCGGGGGTGAGCACCTCGATCGTGGTCGAAGGATTGCGCGCGCGAACCGCGCGGATCACGCCGGCGAAATGCCGCCCCCCGCCGTCCGCCAGGTCGTCGCGATCGACCGAGGTGACGACGACATGGCGCAAGCCGAGCTTGGCGACCGCCTCGGCGAGGTGATCGGGCTCGGACGGATCGAGTGGCCCGGGCAGGCCGGTCCTGACATTGCAGAACGCACAGGCGCGGGTGCAGGTATCCCCCATGATCATGAAGGTCGCGTGCCTGGCCTCCCAGCACTCGCCGATATTCGGGCAGCCGGCTTCCTCGCAAACCGTATGCAGACCGTTCTCGCGCACGATCCGGCTGGTCGCCGCGAAGCCGGGGGAACCCGGCGCCTTGACCCGAATCCAGTCGGGCTTGCGGACGGCGGGCGTCACCGGCCGCCGGAGCTTTTCCGGATGGCGCGGTCGCTCCGGCGGTCCGGTGACGGTATCGAGGACGACGGTCATGGCGGCTCCGGGCGAATCCCGATCCCTACTTACGGAGCGCGCCGCGGGGCCGCAAGGAGGCATCCGGCGCAAGGAAGGCCGGTCGGCTCACCGGGCCCGGCGCGCGGTGCTGAAAACCACATCCCAGAAGGCCGTGCTGACGCCGAAATTGCACGGCTGCCGGCTGTAGTGATGAACGAGATGTCGGCGCTTGGCGCGGTAGAGATAGGATTCCGGCGATGCCTGCCAGTGATGAATCGCGTAGTGCGTGGTCACGTACCAGAGATAACCGAGCATCAAACCGGTGGTCAGCCCGCCGGCCGTCTCGAAGCTCGTATGCCACCACAACGGAAGCAGCACGCCGAAGCCGATGATGCCGAGCGACAGCCAGGTCGGGCTGCCGACGAGGTCGGTCGGGCTTTCGTGGTGCATGTCGTGCATCTCCGCAAAGAAGCGGACCCGGTGCAGGACGGCCCGGTGAATGAGATACTCGAGCAGCGTCCAGATGGCGATGCCGAGAACGCACATGCCGCTCCAGTACAACCAGGACAGAATCGTGGCCTGGCTCGCCGCGCAGGCCACCAAGGCAACAACGATCGGAGGATAGACGACGAAGTCGGCGAAATAGCCCGCTCTACTGAGCCGCATATCCAAGCCTTGCAATGTCGCAGGTCGGCAACTTGCTCGAATGCACTGTCTCGATCAAGTCCCCGTGTGGGTCAGGCGAACGGACGAAAAGCCGCGCCTGGCGCCGAGTGGCGCCCAGGGGAACAATTCGTCATCGGTTGGCGTTTTCCCATGACCACGGGCGCCCTCGGCGGCACGAAGCTCCCCCCGGAGTGTCGCGCTGGACCGTCCGATCCTCCCGGCAACCCACGTGGGCGCTCAAATGACAGAAACTGACCAGGAACGACGGCGAAAATCTCAGGACGGCGAGCGCAACCGGGATCGCGACAAGCGCGAAGAAAAGCTCGACGAAGCTCTGGAAGAAACCTATCCGGCGTCCGATCCGGTGTCGATCGTGCAGCCTGCCCCGTCCGGCGAGGATAAGGATTGACGTGTTGGCCGGAGGCCGGTCGGACCCGCGAGTTCCGGACCTTTCATCAGAACCGCAGACGAGCCGAGATCCTCATGCCGAGCAATCCGAACCCGACCCCGCCTCCCGAAGTGCCGGTGCCGCAACCGACCCCGCCCACACCTCCGGCACCGGAGCCGGCCCCGAACCCGATTCCGCCGACCGCTTGAAGCCGCCCGACGCTCGGCGCCCTGCCGGTGCTCGCTACCAACCCCACCGGTTGGGGCGAGCGGCGCTAAAACCATAACCACCTGTCGACGGGAAGGGTGGATAGCCGCGGTGCACCGGGGGCGCGCCACCGAACGCGAGGGCCTGTCCCATATCGTGACTAGGCGCGCGACTGGCCGGGCGACGTTCCCGGGCGTGCGTGCGGGCCACCTTGCGCGGCTTGTGCACTTGAGGCGCCGCACCGGCCGCCGGGCGGGTCTCGGTCTGGTCGACCCTTTGGCCCACCGCGCCAGTGGCAGTGGCCAGTGGCGGGTCCGGCGGCAGCACCTCGGGTTCAAAGACCATCGCCCGGGCCTCATTTCTGGTGGCGAATTCGGGCGCAAGAGTCTGTCGTGGCGTGACCGTGGCCGCACGGACGGCGCGGTCGGAAACCACATCGGCCGAGCCCACCGCGATGAAACCCGCCACTATGGCGCCAACTCCGGCAGCCGCAAGGGCCCACTGCCTCGATCGTCTTCGCGCCGGGCCATTTCGCCGGGCGAAGGCCGCGGCCCGGCGGCGCCCTTGAGCGGTCAGCCGGTATCGCCCGCGCCATCGGCTCCAAACGGCCAGATGCTGCATTTCGGCGAACCGGATCAGCGCGATTTTCTCGCTGCGGTCCCCGGCCATCCCGTGCAAGTCGCCGGATGCCGCGATGTGCTGCAGGGCTGCTCCCAGCCTGCCGGCCTCGTCCATTGCTTCACTCCCATCGTCATCTCGGCTGCGTCAACGGCGCAACGTCGCGGGTTACTTGCCGGTTCCGCTTCTGATGGCGGGATGGCAGCCGCGCAGAACATTTAGATCCCCTGGCAGGACAGAACTGTGAAGCAGTTCACACTTCCGCCGTTTTGCCGACCGGCAACCGCCGACGGGACCTCGCCTCGCGGCATTCATCCTCGAGTCGTGCGCCCGCGCCCACGGAAAGCCACGCCAGGGTTAACAGGGTCGCGTCGGCCCGGCTCGCGGAAGGCTTACGCGCGCCGGATCACCTGCCAGAGGAACAAGAATACCACGGCTCCGATGGTCGCGGTGATCAACTCTCCCCAAAAATCCGTTACCACGTTGACGCTGAGCTTCTCGAACAGGAAGCCGCCGACCAGCGAGCCGATCAGGCCCACGATCAAATTGCGGATCAGGCCGTGGGGCGCATTGACGATTTTCGCCGCGAGCCAGCCGGCGATCAGCCCGACGATGATCCAGGACAGCACACCCATGCTCGGCCTCCGCGGCCTCGGCGGTCAGATGTTCAGGACGCGCCCATAGGCGTCGAGAACCGCCTCTTTCATCATTTCCGACAGCGTCGGATGCGGGAAGACCGTGTGGATGAGCTCCTCCTCGGTCGTCTCCAGGTTCATCGCGACAACGTAGCCCTGGATCAGCTCGGTGACCTCGGCCCCCACCATATGGGCGCCGAGCAGCGCCCCGGTCTTCTTGTCGAAGATCACCTTGACCAGCCCGTCCGGCTCGCCCAGCGCGATCGCCTTGCCGTTGCCGATGAAGGGGAATCGCCCGATGCGGATGTCGTGACCCTTCTCGCGGGCAGCGGCTTCGGTCAATCCGACCGAGGCGATCTGCGGCTGGCAATAGGTGCACCCCGGTATGAGCCGCTTGTCGAGCGGATGCGGATCGAGGCCCTTGATCGCCTCGACGCAGATGACACCCTCGTGCTCGGCCTTGTGGGCGAGCATCGGCGGACCGGCGACGTCGCCGATCGCATGGATGCCCGGAACGTTGGTCCGCCCGTAGCCGTCGACGGCGATCGTTCCGCGGTCGGTTTTCACCCCGAGCTTTTCCAGCCCGAGGCCCTCGATGTTGCCGGTGACGCCGACCGCGGAGATCACCCGCTCGACGGTGAGCGACGCTGCGGTGCCCTTGCCGTCCTCGATACTTGCGGTGACGGCGTCGGCTGCCTTCTTCACACCGGTCACCTTGGCGCCGGTCATGATCTTGATGCCCTGCCGCTCGAAGGACTTTCGCGCCAGAGCGGCGATTTCCGCGTCCTCGACCGGCAGGATCTGCGGCAGCACCTCGACGACGGTGACGTCGGCGCCCATCGTCCGATAGAACGACGCGAACTCGATCCCGATCGCGCCCGAGCCGATGACGAGCAACGATTTCGGTATCCTGTCGGGAACCATGGCCTCGAAGTAGGTCCAGATCAGCGTCTTGTCCGGTTCGAGACCGGGCAGCACCCGCGGTCGTGCCCCGGTTGCGAGAATCACATGCTTCGCCTGATAGGTGCCGGCTCCGAGCGCGCCCTTGGGAGCACCGTCTCGCGGGCCCACCGTGATGCGGCCGGGCGAATCGATCGTCGCCTCGCCCCAGATCACCTGCACCTTGTTCTTCTTCATCAGGAAGCCGACGCCGTCGTTGAGCCTCTTGGCGACGCCGCGCGACCGCCGCACCACCGCCCCGGCGTCGTAGCCGACCTTCTCGGCCGTAAGCCCATAATCCTTGGCGTGCTGCATGTAATGGAAGATTTCCGCGGAGCGCAGCAACGCCTTGGTGGGGATGCAACCCCAGTTGAGGCAGATGCCGCCCAGATAGTCGCGCTCGATGATCGCCGTCTTGAAGCCGAGCTGCGCCGCCCGGATGGCCGTGACATAGCCGCCGGGACCGGAGCCGATGATGACGATGTCGAAGCTCGTATCGGCCATCTCATGTCTCGCGTTGATGACGACGCATCGCGGCCTTCACACGATCATCATCACGGGATTCTCGATCATCTTCCTGAATGCGCTCATCAGCTCCGCACCGAGCGCGCCGTCGACCGCGCGGTGGTCGGTCGACAGCGTGACCGACATCTGCGTCGCCACCGTCACCGCCCCGTTCTGCACGATCGCGCGCTGCTCGCCGACGCCGACCGCCAGGATCGTGGCATGCGGCGGATTGATCACCGCGGCGAAATTCCTGATGCCGTACATTCCGAGGTTCGACACGGCCGTGGTGCCGCCCTGGTATTCCTCGGGCTTCAGCTTGCGCTGCCTGGCGCGCGCCGCGAGATCCTTCATCTCGTTGGCGATGACCGACAGCGGCTTGGATTCCGCCCGGCGCACCACCGGCGTGAGCAGCCCGCCCGGAATGGCGACGGCGACGCCGACGTCCGAATGCTTGTGCCTGAGCAGGGCGCCCTCGGTCCAGGTAACGTTGGCGTCGGGGACCTTTTGCAGCGCCAGGGCCAGCGCCTTGATGACGAAGTCGTTGACCGAGAGCTTGTAGGAGGGCTTGCCCTCCTTGTCTTTCGGCGCCGACGCATTGATCTCCTCGCGCGCCGCCAGAAGGCGGTCGATCGTGCAATCGACCGACAGATAAAAATGCGGGATCGTCTGCTTCGACTCGGTCAGCCGTCTGGCGATGATCTTCCGCATGTTGTCGTGCGGCACGACCTCATAGCTGCCGGGCTCGAACAGCGCGCGGAGCGCCTCGTCGGACGGCGCCTGGACCATGGGGCGCGCCGCGGCCGGCGCCGGGGCGCCGGGCTTCATCGCGGCCCCGGACCGCGCCGCCTCGATGTCGCGGGCGATCACGCGGCCGTGCGGACCGCTGCCCTGAACCCGCGCCAGGTCGATGCCGGCCTCCGTGGCCAGACGTCGCGCGAGCGGCGAGGCGAATACCCGGTTGGCGCCGTGGCCGTTCGGCGCGCGCGCGGGCGATCTGGCGGGCGCCGTCGGCACCGGCACTTCTGGTGCGCGGGGCCCGCTCGCCTCGTCCCGACGGGCGGGCGAAGGCGGCGCGGCCGACGCGGGGGCGGCCGCAATCGGCTTGGGCGCAGATGTCGACGGCGTGGCCCCGGAAGCGGCGACCTGCTTCACATCCTCGCCCTCGCCGGCGAGCACGGCGATCGCCTGGTTGACCGGGACATCGGCGGTACCCTCCGGAACGAGGATCTTCGCCAACACCCCCTCGTCCGCGGCCTCGACCTCCATCGTCGCCTTGTCGGTCTCGATCTCGGCGATGACGTCGCCGGGCTTGACGGTCTCGCCCTCCTTCTTCAGCCACTTGGCGAGGTTGCCCTTCTCCATCGTGGGCGAGAGCGCGGGCATCAGAATATTGATCGGCATGATCGAATATCTCGCTTGTCGTGACCGCATCCCGATGGAGTCGATCGGGTATGTTCTCTATCGGCGAACCGGGTCCACTTCGCCGGAACATGCGCTAGCGGACGTCGACGGTCTTCCCAGGCTCGTCGGGCAAGGCCATCTCCTCGGCGAATTTGGCCCGGATGCGTTCACGGGCGTCCGCCGCGGTAATGCCGGTCGTCTGCCCGTAGACGTCGGAGACCTGCCGGGCCACGCTGGCGAGCAGCGAGCCCCAGAGCTGGGGATTCTCGAAAGCGCTGCGAAGAGACACCGACAGCTTGTCGCCGCTGATGCCGGCACGCAGGACCTCGACGCCGCCCTCCTGCTGCCCGGCGGGAGGAATCGACAACGCATCGTATTTCTGGCTCATGGCGTCCCCCGGTAGCACACGGCCTTGGCCGCATCGACGACCTCGGCGACGGAAGGCAAGGCGAGTTTTTCGAGATTTGCCGCATACGGCATGGGCACGTCCTTGCCGGTGACCCGGGTCACCGGCGCATCGAGATAGTCGAAGGCAAGCTCCATCACTTGCGCGGCGATCTCGGCCCCGACACCGGATTGGCGCCAGCCTTCCTCGACGGTGACGAGCCGACCGGTCTTCTTCACCGACTCGATCACGGTCTCGATGTCGAGGGGCTTGAGGGTGCGCAAATCGATGACTTCCGCCAGGATATGCTTCTTGGCGAGCTCATCGGCGGCCTTGAGCGCATAGCTCATGCCGATCGACCACGCCACGATGGTGACGTTGTTGCCGGGTCGCACCACCTTGGCCTTGCCGATGGGCAGCACGAAGTCCTCGAGCCTGGGCACCGGGAACGACTGGCCGTAAAGGATCTCGTTCTCGAGAAAAATCACCGGGCTGGGGTCGCGGATCGCGGCCTTCAACAGGCCCTTGGCATCGGCCGCCGAATAGGGCGCAATCACCTTCAGGCCCGGAATGTGGGAGAACCAGGCGGAGTAATCCTGGCTGTGCTGGGCACCCACCCGTGCGGCCGGTCCGTTCGGCCCGCGAAACACGATCGAGCAGCGCATCTGACCGCCCGACATGTAGAGCGTCTTGGCCGCCGAGTTGATGACCTGATCCATCGCCTGCATGGCGAAATTGTATGTCATGAACTCGACGATCGGCCGCAGCCCGCCAAGCGCGGCGCCGACGCCGAGGCCGGCGAAGCCGTGCTCGGTGATCGGCGTGTCGATCACGCGGCGGTCGCCGAATTCCTGCAGCAGTCCTTGCGTGACCTTGTAGGCGCCCTGATATTCGGCGACCTCCTCGCCCATGACGAACACGCTGTCGTCGCGGCGCATCTCCTCCGCCATGGCGTCGCGCAAGGCTTCGCGCACCGTCATGGTGACCATCTCGGTGCCTTCCGGCACGTCCGGTTCGGGCGCGAGATCCGCACGCGGTTGTGCGACCGCCGGGGGAGCGGCCGGCGCCTCGCGGGCCGCGGATGGCGGCGCCGCGGCCTTGGCGGGAGCTGCGGATTCGGCCGCCTTCTGCGCCGCTCCCGGGCCGTCCCTGAGCGCGGCCGCATCCTCGCCCTCCCCGAGGATCACGGCGATGGGCGTGTTGACCGCCACGTCGGCGGTTCCCTCGGGGATGAGGATTTTCCCCAGCGTGCCTTCGTCGACCGCCTCCACCTCCATGGTGGCCTTGTCGGTCTCGATCTCCGCGATGACGTCGCCCGCCTTGATCTTGTCGCCCTCGCTCTTCACCCATTTGGCGAGGTTGCCCTTCTCCATGGTGGGCGACAGAGCCGGCATCAGGACTTGGATCGGCATGGGGGTTCCACCCGGGTAGGAGGTCACGTCAAGCCCGAGACAGCGCAGCGAGGCGGCTGGCCGGCGCCGGTCGGCGCGGGCGAGAGGCCCTGTTCATAGACCAATTGTCGGGATCGCGCAGCCTGCACATGGCCGCCTCCTCATTCGGCGATGTCTTCGTTCCACAGTTCGGGCTTCTCGCGGATGAAACGCGCCATCAGCTCGATGCAGCGCGCATCGTTGAGGTCGACGACCTTCACTCCGGCGCTTTGCAAAAAGTCCTTGTTGCCGGGGAAATTCACCGACTCGCCGATCACCACGGACGGGATCTTGAACTGGACGATGGTGCCGGTGCACATCATGCAGGGCGAGAGCGTCGTGTAGATGACGGTGTCGCGGTAGGTGCGCTGACGCCCGGCATTGCGCAGGCAATCCATCTCGCCGTGCGCAATCGGATCGGAGTTCTGAACGCGCTGATTGTGACCCTTGCCGACGATGCTGCCGTTGCGCACCAGCACGCTGCCGATGGGAAGACCGCCCGACAGGTAGCTCGCCAGGGCCTCCTCGTAGGCAACCGCCATGAACCTGGCGTGATCGTCCATCTCGCGGCCGCTCCCAAGAAAATCAGCGCACCACGTCGGTCCACAGCTCCGACGGGTCGGGTTCCGGATCGTTGGTGGCGAATTCGGCCGCCTCGTTGATGACGTCGCGCACCGACGCGTCGATCTTCTTGATCTCGTCCTCGCTGACGTAGCGTTTCTGCAACAGACGCGCACGCACCTGCTCGATCGGATCGTGCTCGGTCCGCATCTTCTGCACTTCCTCCTTCGAGCGGTATTTCGCCGGATCGGACATGGAATGGCCGCGATAGCGATAGGTCATCATCTCGAGAATATATGGCCCGTTGCCCTCGCGCGCCCAGCCGACGGCTTTTTCGCCTGCGGCCTTGACCGCACGCACGTCCATTCCGTCGACCTGCTCGCCCGGAATATTGAACGAGACGCCACGCTTGGAAAAATCGGTCTGCGCCGACGACCGGCTCACCGACGTGCCCATGGCGTAGCGGTTGTTCTCGATCACGTAGACGACGGGAAGCTTCCACAGCTCGGCCATGTTGAAGCTCTCGTAGACCTGGCCCTGGTTCGCCGCACCATCGCCGAAATAGGTCAGCGCCACGTTGTCGTTGCCGCGATAGCGGTTGGTGAAGGCCAGGCCGGTGCCGAGCGGCACCTGGGCGCCGACGATGCCGTGCCCGCCGTAGAACCCCTTCTCGACCGAGAACATGTGCATCGAGCCGCCCTTGCCCTTGGAATAGCCGCCACGGCGTCCGGTGAGCTCGGCCATCACGCCCTTGGGGTCCATGCCGCAGGCCAGCATATGGCCGTGATCGCGGTATCCGGTAATGACCTCGTCGCCCGGCTTGAGCGTCATCTGCATGCCGACGACGACCGCCTCCTGGCCGATATAGAGGTGACAGAACCCGCCGATCAGGCCCATGCCGTACATCTGGCCGGCCTTTTCCTCGAACCGCCGGATCAGCAGCATGCTCCGGTAGGCGGAAAGCTCCTCGTCCTGGGTGAATTCGGCAACCTCGCCGGGCATTCCGTCGGCGGATTTGTCGGTGGTGCGACGGGCAACTTTCTGCGCAGCGGGCTTGCTCTTGGCAACGGCCATGTCGTTCCTCGGCAAAGAAGCGAACTGCTTGCCGGGACTCCAATAGCGGAAATCGCCGGGCGGCGAAAGCGGCCGGCTGCCGCGCTGCCGCCGGGGCGCAATGGGCTGAAGAACAAGAGGAATTGTCGTCAGGCCGCGGCTCAGCGGCTGGCCGAGAGCGCGTGCGAGGGTTCGCGCGATCGGAGCATCATGGTCACCTCGCGCGGATGCATGTAGTCGAGCATCGTCCGGGCCCGTTCGTCGAGCAGATCGGCATCGACGCCGTCGGAACGGAGCAGCGAGACCCGGTGCTGCCAGTCGGCGCGCTCGAGCTTCAGCCGGTCGAGCTCGACGGTCAGCTCGCTGATCTGCTGCACCAGGTCCTGCTTGGCCTTGAGCCCATGCGCACCGGTATAGGCGTTGACGCCGAAATAGCCGATGAGCAGCGCGGCCCCGAGATAGAGCCCGATCGCCGTGAGCACCGTCCGCAAGCGTGTACGCGTAACCATCGGGGCAGAATGGACCGAGCCCGTTAATCCCGGTTTAACCGCGCGGCGCGGTGTCAGGAAACCGCCTTCAGCGCCCCTCGGCCGGCATACTTCGCCTGGGAGCCGAGCTCTTCCTCGATGCGGATGAGCTGGTTGTACTTGGCGGTGCGGTCCGAGCGCGAGATCGAGCCGGTCTTGATCTGCCCGCAATTGGTGGCGACCGCGAGGTCGCCGATGGTCGCGTCCTCGGTCTCGCCGGAGCGATGCGACATGACTGCGGTGTAGGCCGCCTTGTGCGCCATCTCGACGGTCGCCAGCGTTTCGCTCAGCGTGCCGATCTGGTTGACCTTGATCAGGATGGAGTTGGCGATCCCGCGCTTGATCCCGTCGGCGAGCCGGTCGACATTGGTCACGAAGACGTCGTCGCCGACGAGCTGGCATTTCTTTCCGATCAGATCGGTCAGGATCTTCCACCCTTTGAGATCGTCCTCCGCCATGCCGTCCTCGATCGAGGCGATCGGATAGCGCGACGCCAGCTCTGCAAGATATGTCGCCTGCTCCTCCGGCGAGCGCGTCTTTCCCTCCCCTTCGTAGACGTAGCTGCCGTTCTTGAAGAACTCCGATGCGGCAGGATCGAGCGCCAGCACGACGTCGTCGCCCGGCCGATATCCGGCGGCCTCCACGGCCTTCATGACGAAGCTGAGCGCAGCGTCGGCCGAAGGCAGGTTCGGCGCGAACCCGCCCTCGTCGCCCACATTGGTATTGAGGCCGGCGTCCTTCAGCGCCTTGCGCAGGGTGTGAAAGATCTCCGAACCGGCGCGCACCGCCTCGGCGAGCGTCGGCGCGCCCACCGGCATGATCATGAATTCCTGGAAGTCGATCGGGTTGTCGGCGTGCACGCCGCCGTTGACGATGTTCATCATCGGCGCCGGCAGCAGTCGCGCGGAGGTGCCGCCGACATAGCGATAGAGCGGCAGCCCGTTCGCCGCCGCGGCCGCTTTCGCCACCGCAAGCGAGACGCCGAGGATCGCATTGGCGCCGAGGCGGCTCTTGTTCGCCGTCCCGTCCAGGGCGATCATGATCTCGTCGATCTTGACCTGGTCTTCGGCGTCCATGCCGCCGACCGCGTCGAAGATCTCGCCGTTGACGTGCTCGACCGCCTTGCGCACCCCCTTGCCTTGATAACGGCCGTTGTCGCCGTCGCGCAGCTCGACCGCCTCGTGCGCTCCGGTCGAGGCGCCGGACGGCACCGCGGCCCGGCCTCGCGATCCGTCCTCGAGCACGACATCGACCTCGACCGTGGGATTGCCGCGGCTGTCGAGAATCTCACGACCGCTGATGTCGACGATGGCCGTCATGGTCGATCCGCCTATCGGTTCCGGGTTGCATTCACCGCGCGCCGCTTGTAGCCAATGACGGTGACAAGGCCAAGCCTTGCGCGCGCCTCCCGCGCGGCTCACGTCGCGGCCGGCTTGGAAATTTCGCAGGGAATGTCCGATGCGGTACGTGGATCAGGTATTGCAGCCGGGCGAGAGCGTCCGTCAGATCACGACGATCTCATGGGTCAGCTATCTTCGGGGGCTCGCCGTGTGGGTCGCAGCCCTGGTCGTGCTCGGCGCCACGCCCGGGGCGGCGTCATCGCCCTGGCTTCACTTCATCGGCCTGATGGTGGCCGCCGCGCTCTTCCTCATCGGACTCTATTTCGTCGTCCTCGCGTGGTGGCGCCGCATGACGACCGAGGTCGCGGTGACCAACCGGCGCGTCATCTACAAGACCGGGTTCATCAATCGACATACCGTCGAGATGCACATGGACAAGATCGAGAGCGTCGATGTCGACCAGAGCATCCTCGGTCGCCTGCTGAACTTCGGCAATATCACCATCAACGGCACCGGCGAAGGCCAGACGTACATCCGCGAGATCGATCATCCGCTCGAGTTCCGCAGCCACGTGACCGCGGGCTGAGCGCTACGCCAGCCGCGGCGCGAGTTGGGGCGGCACCCCCTGGCGCGGGCTGACGGCCGCGGTTTGGCGGCCGGCGAGATCCAGGCGCATTGCGATCATCGGCCCGCCACTGCCGACGAACTCGAACCCGAAGCGTCGCGCCAGCTCGACCATGGTCAGGTTCTCGTACAGCACGTCGGCGCGGAGCGCCGCGAGGTGCGCCCCATCGGCGTAACGGATCAACCGGTCGAGCAGCAGGCGGCCGATACCCCGGCCTTTGAGATCGGACCGGACGATCAGCGCGATCTCCGCCTCGTCGGGAGCGACCTGGGCGAGGCGCCCGACGCCCAGCATGGCGCCGTCGGCATCGAACGCCGCAAAGGCCTCCTCGTGGTCGTGATCGATGTCGAGAAAGCGCCGGAATCGCTTGTCGTCGAGCTTGACCGGGCCGGCAAATCGCAGCCGCAGGTCATTGCGCTCGAGCCGCCGGCCGAAGGCGCAATAGGCGTCCCAGTCGGCCAGCGACAGCGACCGCACCTCGATCGGGCCAACCTCGGAAAGCATTGAGTGCTCGGGCAGCGGCAGAGCCTCGCGCGCAAAGGGAACGGACTGCCCCATGACATTGCTCCTGTTCGTTGAATCGCTCTGGCGACTGGCACCTGCCCTATCGTAAGATACGGACAGGTCTGTATCGATTGACACGATACATACAGGTCTGTATTGTTGTCAAGTCCCTCTGCGGGACCCGGGAGGCCCAAGGTCATGAAAGCAGGCGAGCAACGCGCGGAGCCGTCGCGCGGGCCGGAAATGTCGGCGCGAGACAAAATCCTCCTGACCGCCAGCGAGCTGTTCTATCGCGAGGGAATCCGCGCCGTGGGGGTTGATACGATCGTGGAAAAATCCGGGGTCGCGAAGACCAGCCTCTATCGCTGGTTCCCCTCCAAGGATGCCCTGATCGCCGCCTTTCTCGAGGACCAGGACCGCCGGTTCTGGCAGTGGTGGGACAAGGTGGTGGCGCGCCACCCGGGCGCCCCGCACGACCAGCTGCGCGCGCTAATGGCCGGGATGGTCAAGCGCATCGGCAGCCCGCAATTTCGCGGTTGCCCGTTCATGAATACGACGGCGGAATTCGCCGACGCCCATCATCCGGGCCGTCTCGTCGCCCGCGCAAACCGTCAGGAGTTGCGGCGCAGGCTCACCGGCCTCGCCACTGGTCTTGGGGCGCGCGACCCGGCGGCCCTTGCCAACCATCTGATCCTGCTCGTCAACGGCGCCTATGCGGGCGCTCAGGTTCTGGACGAGGCGGAGGGCCAACAGGCGTTGATCGAGGCTGCCGAGATCCTGATCGCCGCCCAGCTTGCCCCGATGAAGCCGATTGCCTAGGACCGGTCCGACGACGGACCGGGCTCCTCCCATGGCCAGCAAGAAGACGCCTCTGCACCTCGGGCGGGCGAGCACCATCCCCGCCTCCCCGGCCCAGGCGGTGCTCGACCGCGTCGCCAATCCACATCCCGACACGACCTACGTGGCGCGCTTTACCGCGCCGGAGTTCACCGTGCTCTGCCCGGTCACCGGCCAACCGGACTTCGCGATCCTGGTGATCGACTACGCGCCGAAACGCTGGCTGGTCGAATCGAAGTCGCTGAAGCTCTATCTCGCGAGCTTTCGCAACCACGGTGCCTTTCACGAGGACTGCACGGTCGGTATCGGCAAGCGACTGGCCGGCCTGCTGGCGCCGCGCTGGCTGCGGATCGGGGGTTATTGGTTTCCCCGCGGCGGCATGCCGATCGACGTGTTTTGGCAGATGGGCCGGCTCCCCCGTGGCGTGTGGGCGCCCGACCAGGCGGTGCCGCCCTATCGCGGGCGTGGTTGAGCCCGCTCTCCCATCGCATCGAGCAGCCGTTTCATCTCCCTTTCGGGCGCGGTGGCGCGCATCAGGCCACCCATGACGGCGATCCCCGTCGCACCGGCATCGAGCACTTGTCGAACATTGGCTGCCTCGATGCCGCCGATCGCAATGATCGGCACGGGCGTGGCGGCCGCGATCGCGGCAAGCCCGCGCGCCCCCAGCGCCGGACCGTAGCCGGGCTTGCTCGCCGTCGCGAAGGCGGGACCGGCAATCGCATAGTCGACGAGGGTTGGGTCGAGATCTTCCGCCTCCGCGACGCTGTGGACCGAGATGCCGATCAGCGCTCCTCTGCCCAGGGCGCCGCGCGCCCCGGCCGGTTCCGCACCGGACGGCAGATGAACGCCGTCGACGCCGGACGCCTTGGCGAGCGCCGGACTGCCATGGACGGTCAGCCGCCCCTCGACGAGATGCATGAGGGATTTCAGCACGGTTGCGAGGACGATCTGCTCGATATCCGGCAGGTCCTTCTCGCGCAGGCTGACCCACCGGCAGCCCGCCGCCAGCGAGCGTTCCACCACCGCGGCGAGCGGGATCCTGGTCTGCTTGCGATCGGTGACCAGAAGCAGCGGAGGATCGGGCAGCCTCACGTGCCGACGAGGCCGAATTGCGGGCTCGATGCCTGGGCGTTTGCGACTTTCGGGATTCGTCCGGCATGCCGCGCCAGGTGACCCGCCTCGACGGCGGCCCGCATCGCCGCCGCCATGCGCACCGGATCGCGGGCCTTCGAGACCGCGGTGTTCAGCAGCACCGCGGTGCAGCCGAGCTCCATGGCGAGCGCGGCGTCGGACGCCGTGCCGATGCCGGCATCGAGCACGACGGGAACGGACGAGCGCGCGCAGATCAGCTCGATCAGGTGCGGGTTGCAGATACCGAGCCCGGAGCCGATCGGAGAACCCAACGGCATCACGGCGGCGGCGCCGACATCGGCCAGCTTCCGACAACTCACCGGATCGTCGTTGCAATAGGGCAGCACGACAAAACCGCTGGCGACCAGCGTCTCGGTCGCCCGCAAGAGCTCCTCGACGTCGGGATAGAGCAGCTCGCGATCGCCGATCACCTCCACCTTGACCCAGTTGGTGCCGAGCGCCTCGCGGGCGAGCTCCGCGGTGAGCACCGCATCCTTCGCGGTCTGGCAGCCGGCGGTATTTGGGAGAAAATGCACGCGCCCGTGCAGGAGGTCGAACAGGCTCTCCTCCTCGCCGGCCAGGCTGATGCGGCGGATCGAGGCCGTGGCCATTTCGGTGCCGCTCGCGGCGAGCGCGTCCAGCATCATCTTCTGGTTCGGATACCCGGCGGTTCCGAGGAAAAGGCGGGACCGGAAGACGCGGTCTGCGATCTGGAAAGTATCACTCGTCTCGCTCATCGACTCGAACCTGTCATCCGAACTCCTCATCCGCCTTGGCGGGCCAGCACGATCTCGATCACGTCACCCGGCCGAATCGGCGTCGTCGGCCAGTCGGAGCGCGGCACGACCGAGCCGTTGCGCGCCACCGCCACCCCGCGCATCTGCGGCGAAATATCCTTTTTTTCCAGCAATGTCGCAATCGTCGCGGCCGACAGCGGCTCGTCGCGGCCGTTGACGCGAATGGCTGCCGCGGCGTCCGACATGTCCGCCCCCCTCGTCACTCGGCGGCTTGGGCCGGGATGAACCGGTCGATGCCGAACGCGGCGATCGCCGGATCCACCGCGCCGTCGAGCACGAGCCGAGCAATGGCGTCGGCGGTCACCGGTGCCAGCAGGATGCCGTTGCGGGAATGACCGGTCGCATAGACCAGGCCGTCGATCGGCGTCGTGCCGAGGATCGGCGCATCGTCGCGGCTGCCCGGGCGATGCCCGACCCACATCTCGTCGATGGGAAGCTCCTCGATCGCCGGGACGAGCCGCCAGGCCGCCTCGAGCAGCGCCAGCACGCCGCCGGCGGTCAGCGTCCGATCGAACCCTTTTTCCTCGGAGGTGGCCCCGAGGATCAGGCGTCCATCATGGCGCGGCACCAGGTAGACATTGGGGGAACGAACCACATGGCGGACCAGCGGCGCCTGCGCGTCCATGCGCAAGGCAACCAGCTGTCCCTTCACTGGCCGCACCGGCGGCCGCAACGCCGATGGCAGGCCTTCGACGGCACGCGACCAGGCGCCGGCGGCGAGCACCACGCTGTCGGCCGGAATATCGGTCCCATCGCGCAACCGGATGCCGGTGACCCGACCATCCGGCGCGAGAATGCGCTCGACGCCGCGATGCTCATGGATGGTGGCACCGGCCGCGAGCGCCGCCGCGCGCAACGCCGCAACCAGCTTCCGGTTGTCGACCTGGTGGTCCTCTGGGCTGAACACTGCACCCGCGAGCCTTGCGGCGAGGTGCGGCTCGCGCCGCCGGGTCTCCGCGGCCGAGATCCATTCGACCGGCAGATCGAGGCCCTTTTGGAATTCCAGGTGATGGCAGATCCGCGCCTGATCGTCCGCCGTCAGCGCGACGACCAGGGTTCCGTCGGACCGCAGATCGACGGCCTGGCCGGTGGTCTGCTCGAGCTCTGCGGCAAATTCCGGCCAAAGGCCCTGGCTGATCCGGCCGAGCTTCACCAGCTGCTCCTCGCCCGGCTCGGCTTCGGCGCAGATGGCCAGCATGCCGGCCGCCGCATGGCTCGCTCCGCTGCCGGCGGCGGCCTGATCGAACAGGGTGACGCGGGCGCCGAGCCGGCCGAGCCGCCACGCGATACCCAGTCCCATCACGCCGGCGCCGATGATGACGACCGATGCATTGGACGATGAAGGGCGCTGGTTGCTGCGTGCCATCGGCGGTTCCCTACGCTGGCATGACCCAGACAGGTTCAATGGGTTTGATCTCAGCCGCGCATGCGCGCGGCACCCCAGGCCGTCGGCATTATTGTGCGGGTTTTCGCGCCGCGCGGCAAGGGCGTCGAGCCGCGGCGTCACAAATGGTCGCATCCCGCCACGCCCGGACGGCCTGGGCCCGCCAAAATAACCGCGCAATGTTGTATTCCCAATGCGCCGAGTGCGGCCCTCGTTTCCGCCCGGCCGCAACCCGAGGAGAGAAGCCGACATGAAGAAGACAAGCCTGCCGTTGCTGGCGGTTACCCTGGCGTTCGCGCTGACCGCGCTGCCGCTCGGCGCCATGGCCCAGGCCCAGCACGATGATTCGTCCCGGCAGAAGCCGCAGGTGCGCAAGGTGACGCCGCAAGGCACCGGGCAGGTCAACGCCCCGAAGCCGCAGGGGCGTGTCGGCACGCCGGCCGCGCAGGGCGCCACGGGGCCGCAGCAGGGCGCGAGGATCCAATCGGTGGGCCGCGGACCGGGTGGTCAGCCGGCGCGCCTCACGCAGGGGGCGCTGCCGCGGCACGATTTCCGCGGCCAGGCTTTTCGCGGTCGCCTCGCCTGGGAGCGCGGGCGCTGGCGGCACGAACGCTACAACGGACGGCTCGGCTGGTGGTGGGACGTGGGCGGCATCAGGTATTTCTATCCGGAGCGGGTCGACGGTCCGCCAGCCTACGTGTCCGAGGTGGAGTACGCCGACGCCGTCTACGGCGATCCCGATGGGCCCCCGGCGATGGTGGAAGACGACGCGCCGCCGGCACCCGTGGTCGGCTATCCGCCGCCTCCCCCGCCGCCCGGACAGGACACGGTCGGCGGCGCGGTCGGTGGTGCGATCCTCGGCGGCATCCTCGGCGGCATCGTCAGCGGCCGCCCGGGCGGCGCGGTCGCGGGCGCGCTGATCGGCGGGTCGACGGGCGCAATGATCGCCTCCGAGGGCGAGCGGCGGCGCGGCTACTACTGGTGGCACGGCGCCTGCTATTACCGCTATCCCTCAGGCGAATACGCCGGCGTCCCGCCCGGCTACTGCCAGTGAGCGTGTGCGGGCGCCGGCGATCGGCGCCCGCAACCCGCGGGCCGCGCCTGACCGTCACCCGACGATCGCGTGGGGCAGGAATCGTGACGTATTCTTGGTGATGGGGCTCAAATCCTCGCGAACCGAGAGGCCACAGGGCTTGCCGGCGGCAATCCACGATCCGAGGACGACATAGTTGCCCGCAAAGCGCGGCAAGGTCGCCACACCCTGGCGGACGAAGCCCTCGCTCCCATAGGGTCCGCCGTCGGCATCGACGGCGCCGCCGCCGACCACGATCTCGATATTGGCTCCTTCGCGCGAGTAGACCGGCTTGCGCACGTACGATGTCGCGAGCGCTGCCGCCGCCGGATCGTCCTCGAAATAGGCCGGCAGCAGATTTGGATGACGGGGAAACATCTCCCACAGGAGTGGCAGAATTCCCTTGTTCGACAGGATCGCCTTCCAAGGCGGCTCGACGAAGCGGGTCGATGCGCCGGGCAACGTTGCGCCGAACGTCTCGCGGAACATCCATTCCCAGGGGTAGAGCTTGAACATGAGGTCGATCGGGGCATCGTCGCGATCGACGAAGCGGCCGTCCGGCATGCGTCCGATATCGGCCATCGCCAGCACGGTCGTCACCACCCCGGCCTGCTGCGCACATTCCTCCATGTAGCTGATCGTGCCGGCGTCCTCGGAATTGTCGACCATCCCGGCCAGATGCAGGCGCCGGCCCTGGCCGATCGCCCTCCAGCCCTCGATCAGGCGTTCATGCAGGGAATTGAACTGGTCGGCGT
This sequence comes from uncultured Alphaproteobacteria bacterium, assembly GCA_963755055.1. Lineage (GTDB taxonomy): Bacteria > Pseudomonadota > Alphaproteobacteria > Rhizobiales > Xanthobacteraceae > AP-16. Next base: position 365,004 of record CAVWIS010000026.1, read on the forward strand.
CCTTCGGCACGATCAGCCGCTCGATCGCCTGCTCCAGCCACAGCCACTGGAACACCGCGGTCTCGAACAATGCGGTCGGCGTGTCGGCATTGTATTCCAGCAGCTTGGCCGGACCGTTGCCGCCATAGCACAGATCGAAGCGACCGTAGATGCTGGGATCGCCGCGCTTCCAGCTGGCCGCGATCCAGTTCCAATAGGCGACCGGGATCGCGAGGCGCCGCATGACCTTCTCGTCGCCGACGGCACGAGCGACGAGCTGGCGGCACATGTCGTCGAGCTCTTTCGTGACCGCTTCGATGTCCTCCTCGATCTCGCGCAGCGTGAAGGCGTAGTAGGCCGTCTCGTCCCAATAGGGCGCGCCGTCGATGGTGTGGAACGTGAAGCCCACCTTCTCGGCGAGCTCCCGCCAGTCGGCCCGCTCGTCGCAGGGAATGCGCTGCATCGCCGACCTCGTCAGCTCCCAGTGCCGTGCGAGCCGATCGCGTGGCCGGTCGAGCCGAAGCCGCCGTGCTGGGCCCCGGCGGGATGGGACGAGGTGCCAGGCGAGGGCGAGCCGGTCGAGGACGGCGAGCTTGACGTTGAGCCGAAAAACGCCCGCCCGGAGCCGTGGCCGGATCCAGAATGGCTCGAGCCGGTCCGCTGGCAGTCCTGATCGTTCGTCCGACCGGACGGGCTCTGGCAAGCCTGGTTGCGCTCGACCATGTAGTAGCCGCCCGCCGTGGTGGCGCCGAGCGCCCCCATGACGACGAGCCCGATCTGCGCGGACCGCTTCATCTGTGTGACCTCAATACGTCATCGTCGCCGCGCTCAACATCCCTCCGGCGATCGATGCCGCGCCGAGCCAGATCGCCGACGCCGTTTCTCCGGCGGCGATGCGCTGCGACAGGCGGGGGTCGGGAATCCGCGCCAGGAAATAGACCAGCACCTGGACGGCGAGCCCGACGATGCTCCAGATCAAGCAGTCGACGATGTTGGCGGAATGCGCGATGGCGCTGGCCACCGGCAGGGCAAATCCGATGAGGCTCGAGCCGAGCGCGATGGCCGCACCCGGGACGTTCGCGCGGATCAAGGCGAACTCGTCGTGCGGCGTGATCCACGTATAGACGACGAGGTAGCCGATCACGACCACGACCGAGACCGCAAAATACGCCAGGAACGCGGGCAGCCCCGCCAGCGACGTCAAGACCACGGAATAGCCCTCCAGCCCTCTGACTTGACGACATCGGTACCGCGCCGGTTAGCTCGCCGCCTTGGCCAGCCTGTCGATCTCGACAAGAACACGAAGAGTCCGGCCATTTCATCGAGCGGCAGCATATTGGGCCCGTCCGATGGCGCCCGGTCCGGATCCCGGTGGGTCTCGATGAAGACACCCGCAACTCCCACCGCGACCGCGGCCCGGGCAAGGACGGGCACGAACCGCCGTTCGCCGCCCGACGATGTTCCCTGCCCGCCCGGCTGCTGGACCGAGTGGGTGGCGTCGAAGATCACCGGCGCGCCGGTCTCGGCAAGAACCGGCAGCGCACGCATGTCGGAAACGAGCGTGTTGTAGCCGAACGACGCGCCGCGCTCGGTGACCAGCACGTTGCGGTTTCCCGCCCCGGTGATCTTGGCGACCACGTTGACCATGTCCCAGGGCGCGAGGAATTGCCCCTTCTTGACGTTCACCACGCGGCCCGTGGCCGCCGCCGCGACCAGGAGGTCGGTCTGCCGGCACAGAAAGGCGGGGATCTGCAGGACGTCGACGACCTCGGCGAGAGGAGCGCATTGCGCCGGCTCATGGACGTCGGTGAGCACCGGAATGCCGAGCGTCTCCCGGATCTCGGCAAAGATCGGCAGCGCACGCGCGAGCCCTACCCCGCGCGCCCCCGTGGCGCTGGTCCGGTTCGCCTTGTCGAACGAGGTCTTGTAGACGAGCCCGAGCCCCGCCGCGGCCGCGATCTCCTTGAGCGCCGCCGCCATCTCCAGCGCGTGGCCGCGGCTCTCCAGCGCGCACGGCCCGGCAATCAGCGCCAGCGGCAGCGCATTGCCGAAGCGCACGCCGCCGACCGCAACACTCGATTGCGGACCGGCGCCATCGATGGCCTTCGAGGCGTTCACGGCCGCGACCATGCGTCGGCCGGCCGATCCGGTCAACGGCCAAGCCGTCGGATCGATGGAACGGCGCTCAGGTGACCGATGAGAACCCGGTGGGTTGCAGCAGTTGATTGGCGACGGAGGCGACGATCGCACCATCACGCTCGGTCTCGGCGCGCTTGGCGATCCACTCCGGATCGGCCATGAACGCCGCCCACTTCTTCTCGCGCTCGGCGAGCGACTCCCAGGCCAGCAGATAGTAGAGGTCCTGGTTGGATTCGCCGACCAGCACGGTCCAGAAGCCGGCCTGGCGGATTCCGTGCCGCTTCCACAGATCGAGCGTGATCGTGTCGAACCGTTTGAGCAGCGCCGGAAGCCGGCCGGGCACGCAGTGATAGACCCTGAGCTCGTAGATCATCCGATCCTCCCTGGGAGCAGCGCGATCGAGCGCGCATGAAAACATGTTCCGGCGAAGTGGGCGCCGTTTCGCCGATCAACGATTCCAGCGCCGCGACCTTAGTTCACGACGCTTCCCGCCGCTACCCGCCTTGGCGCGGACCAGGATTGCGACACGACCTTTCGGCGGGACGCCTGAGTCGATGCTCATATCGCCGTGCGGTCGGACCCGGGCAGGACGCCGACATAGCGTGCGCGCGGCCGGATCAGCGCGCCCGCCGCGTACTGTTCCATCACATGGGCGATCCACCCGACCGTGCGTCCGATCAGCAGCATCCCGAGCGCGGCGCCGCGCGGCAGCTGCAGCGTGACAGACACCGCGCCCAGCGCGAAATCGACGTTCGGCTTGCGGGCAAGCAGGCGCTCGGCTGCCGCGGTGGTCTCGGCGACAAAAGCGGCGCGCGCAGAGATCGCGGAGGCCTGGAGCGCATCGAGGATGGCGGCGGCGCGCGGATCGCCGTCAGGGTAGAGCGGATGGCCGAATGCCGGCAGCCGCTCGCCGCGGCGCAGCTGCTCGGCAAGCTCGGAGGCGACGTCGGTCGCCCGGGACAGCTCACCGAGGAGGGCTTCGGCGCGGCTCGTCTCGCCGCCGTGACGCGGGCCCGACAGCGCGCCGAGCGCCCCGATGACGGCTGCGTAAGGCGTCGCACCGGTCGACGCGATGCAGCGCGCCACGTAGGTCGAAGGATTGAGCTCGTGGTCGGCGGCCAGCACCAGACAGCGGCGAATGAGATCCGCCCCGGCGCGCCTGAGCCCCCAGGCGGTCGCCAGTTGGTGGTGGACCGGCGACCCATCGGCCTGCCCGCCGGTCACCGCGGCGGCAACGGTGCGCACCAGTCGTGCGCCGGTGCGCGCCACCGCTTCCGCCGACAGGTCGACGGCGCCGACATCCTCGGCGGCGAGGCGTGCCAGAGCCGCATGGGCCCGCTCGATCGGGGAGGCGCCCGCCGGCAGGGCACCAAACCGGGCGCCGCGCGGGCCGACCCGACCCGCCGGCGCAAGCGCGTCGTCGCCAACCTCCCAGAGCAGCCGCGCGACCTCTTCCAGGCTTGCCCGCTCGGCGAGATCAACCGCATCGACGCCGCGGTAGTAGAGCCTGCCGTCCTCCACCAGGCAAATCGCCGAGTCGAGCACCGGGCTGTGCAGGTCGAAGGCCTTGGGCGGCGCTGCTCGCGGCTGCCCGCTACGGTGCAGCCGGCGCAGCCGCTCGACATCGTCGGCCTGATAGTGCCGTTCCCGGCTGTCGCTCACCGGCACCGAGCGCAGCAGCCCACGGCTCACATAGGCATAGAGGGTCGCCGGCTTGACACCGAGCCGCCGGGAGGCTTCGAGGGCGCTGATCAGCATGATTGCGGCCATATATTGATCAATAAAATCAATATTGACATGGAATCGTGGGAGCCGTCTAGTCCGGCCACCGGCGACAGGAGGGCATGATGAACGAGGCATTCGGCAAGGCGGCTGCGATCTCTGGCCCGGTGCTCGCGCCGACGATCGGGTCGGAGATGATCGACGTGCGCGGCCTCCACGCCGCGACCGGCCGCTACACCTTTGATCCCGGCCTGACCGCCACCGGCACCTGCCGCTCGGCGATCACCTACGTCGACGGCGACCAGGGCATCCTGCTCTACCGCGGCTATCCGATCGAGGAGGTGGTGGAGCAATGCGACCACCTGGAGGTCGCCTGGCTGCTGCTCAACGGCGAGCTGCCGACCCTCGAGCAGAAGCAGCGCTTCGTCTTCGACATCACGCACCACTCGATGGTGCACGAGCAGATCCACGCGATCTACCGCGGCTTCCGCCGCGACGCCCATCCGATGGCGGTGATGTGCGGCGTCACCGGCGCGCTGTCGGCATTCTATCACGACAGCCTCGACATTTTCGATCCGCAGCATCGCAAGATCGCCGCCCACCGCCTGATCGCCAAGATGCCAACCATCGCGGCGATGGCGCACAAATACGCGCGGGGAGAGCCGTTCATCTACCCGCGCAACGATCTCGGTTATGCGGCGAACCTGCTGCACATGCTGTTCGCGGTGCCGTGCGAAACCTATTCGCCGCCGCCCGCCGCGGTGCGCGCGATCGACGCGATCCTGATGGTCCAGGCCGACCACGAGCAGAACGCCTCGACCAACACGGTGCGGGCGGTCGGCTCCAGCCGCGCCAATCCGTATGCCTGCATCGCCGCCGGCATCGCCTCGCTGTGGGGCCCGCTGCATGGCGGGGCCAACCAGGGCGTGCTGGAGACGCTGGCCGACATCGGCACCGTCGACCGCATCCCGGAGATCTTGCGCCGCGCCAAGGACAAGCGCGACCCCTACCGGCTGATGGGCTTCGGCCACCGCGTCTACAAAAGCTATGACCCGCGCGCCAAGGTGCTGCAACGCTACTGCCACGAGGTGCTCGACGCCTATGGGCGGCGCGACGATCCGCAGCTGGCGATTGCCATGGAGCTCGAGCGGATCGCGCTGGAGGACGACTATTTCGTCGAGCGCAAGCTCTATCCCAACGTCGATTTCTACTCCGGCATCATCATGCGAACGATCGGACTGCCCGTTGCGATGTTCACGCCGCTGTTCGCCGTCGCCCGCACGGTCGGCTGGATCGCCCACTGGATCGAGATGATGTCCGATGCCGAGACCAAGCTGGTACGGCCTCGCCAGCTCTATGTCGGGTCGCCCCGGCGCCCCATGATCCCGGTGGGAGAGCGTGCCGAGCACGCACCGGTCGTCGGATAGGTCGGCAAGGTTTGCACGGCCCCGCATCGTGCTTCGCCAGCGGGGTGCGGCGGGGTGCGTTGCCTCACGCAGGCAACAGAGACCCCTTTGCCAACGGATTGGCCTCCGCCGGCAGGTCGTGCAGGTGGCATGCGGCAAGGTGTCCGGCCGCCAGCGCCTTGAGCTCCGGCTCGTCGCTGCGGCAGCGATCGAACGCGTAGGGGCAGCGGGTGTGGAAGCGACAGCCCTTCGGCGGATTGATCGGGCTCGGCACGTCGCCGTTCAGGATGATGCGGTTGCGCGAAACGCTCGGATCGGGAACCGGCACCGCCGACAGCAGCGCCTCCGTATAGGGATGCTTCGGCGCCGCGAAGAGCTCTTGCTTCGGCGCCAGCTCGACGATTTTGCCCAGATACATCACCGCCACCCGGTGGGTCATGTGCTCGACGATGGCGAGATCGTGGCTGATGAACAGGAGCGCGAGGCCGAGATCCTGCTGCAGGTCCTGCAGCAGGTTGATGATCTGCGCCTTCACCGAGACGTCGAGCGCCGAGACCGCCTCGTCGCAGACGATGAGGTCCGGCTCGGCGGCCAGCGCCCGGGCAATGCCGATGCGCTGGCGCTGCCCGCCGGAGAATTCGTGCGGCCAGCGGTCGACCGCCTCGCGCGGCAGCCGCACCTTGTCCATCAGCGAGGCGACGCGCGCCTCGAGATCGGCCGCCGACCTGGCGAGGCCGAAATTCCGGATCGGCTCGGCCAGGATGTCGCGCACCCGCATCCGCGGATTGAGGCTGGAGAACGGGTCCTGGAACACGACCTGCATGCGCCGGCGCAGCGGCCTGAGCTCCGCCGCCGACAGGTCGTCGATGCGCTGCCCGTCGAGCACCACCTGCCCGGCGGTGATCTCGAACAGGCGCAGGATCGCCTTGCCGACCGTGGACTTGCCGCAGCCGGACTCGCCGACCAGCGCCAGCGTCTCGCCCTTGTCGATCGCGAACGACACGCCGTCGACCGCGTAGACGAAGCCGCGGCTGGCTCCGAGAAAGCCGCCGCGAACCTGGAAATGCTTCTTGAGATCGTTGACCTCGAGCAGCGCGTTCATGCCGCCACCTGCGCCTTGCCGGCGTAGTGGCACGCCGCGACGTGATCCGGTGCCTTGATCTCGAGCGCCGGCGCCAGACGCCGGCACAGATCGGTCGCCTCGCTGCAGCGGCCGGCGAACACGCAGCCCGTCACTCGCTCGTTGAGGCTCGGCACCAGGCCGGGAATTTCCGCCAGCCGCGTCTGCGATCCGGCGAGCGACGAGCCGAGCTTCGGCACCGCACCGAGCAGGCCGCGCGTATAGGGATGGCGCGGGTTGCGAAAAAGCTCGGCCACCGCCGCCTCCTCGACCTTGCGGCCCGCATACATCACGACGACCCGCTCGGCGACCTCCGCCACGACGCCGAGGTCGTGGGTGATCAGCATGATGGCGGCGCCGACGCGGCGCTTGAGATCGCGCATCAGATCGAGGATCTGCGCCTGGATGGTGACGTCGAGGGCGGTGGTCGGCTCGTCGGCGATCAGGAGCTTCGGGCTGCAGGCGAGCGCGATGGCGATCATCACCCGCTGCCGCATGCCGCCCGACAGGGCGTGCGGATAATCGGCCGCCCGCCGGCGCGGCTCCGGGATGCCGACCAGGGTCAGCATGTCCACGGCGCGATCCTCCGCCGCCCTGCGATCGAGCCCCTGGTGCAGCCGCAGCGTCTCGGCGATCTGCCGGCCGACCGTCAGCACCGGGTTGAGGCTGGTCATCGGCTCCTGGAAGATCATGCTGATGTCGTTGCCGCGGATGCTGCGCATCTCGCGATCGGACGCCTCGAGCAGGTTCCGGCCCTGGAAACGGATCGCGCCGGCGATCTTGCCCGGCGGCTCCGGGATCAGCCGCAGGATCGACATGGCGGTGACGGATTTCCCGCAGCCGCTTTCGCCGACGATCGCCAGGGTCTGGCCGGGCTCGATGGCGAACGAGACGCCGTCGACCGCGCGGTTGACGCCGCCCGGCGTGCGAAAGTGGGTCTGCAGGCTGTCGACCTCGAGGAGCGCCATCGGTCTTACGGCTGCTTGGCCATGCGCGGATCGAGCGCATCGCGCAGTCCGTCGCCCAGCAGGTTCACCGCCAGCACGGTGACCGACAGGAAGATGGCGGGAAAGAACACGATGTAGGGCTTGACCTGCCAGAGCGCGCTGCCCTCGGCCATGATGTTGCCCCAGGACGGGATGGTGGGCGGCGTGCCGGCGCCGATGAAGGACAGGATCGCCTCGATGATCATGGCGCTGGCGCAGATATAGGTCGCCTGCACGGTCAGTGGCGCCAGCGTGTTGGGCAGGATGTGGCGCAGGATGATCATCGGCGCGCGGGTGCCGGCGGCGACCGCCGCATCGACATAGGGCTGCTCGCGCAGCGACAGCACGACGCTGCGCACCAGTCGCGACACCCGCGGGATCTCCGCGATGGTGATGGCGATGATCACGTTCTGCACGCTGCCGCGGGTCAGCGCCATCAGGGCGATCGCCAGCAGGATCGGCGGGATCGACATCAGGCCGTCCATCACCCGCATGATGATGCCGTCCGGCCAGCGCACGAAGCCGGAGACAAGGCCGATGGCGAGGCCGGCGAGCGAGGAGAGCAACGCCACCGAAAATCCCACGGTCAGCGACACCCGCGCGCCGAACATGACGCGGGAATAGATGTCGCGTCCGAGCATGTCGGTGCCGAACCAGTAGAGCGCCGAGGGCTCGCGGGTGCGCCGCGAGGTGGCGATCGCGGTCGGATCGACGGTCCACAGGAACGGCGCAAGCAGCGCGATCAGCAGGACCAGGAGAACCAGCGCGCCGCCGATGGCGATGGCGGGATGGCGCAGCAGGAACCCGACGAAGCCCCGTCGCTGCCTCACCGGCGGCAATATGTCGGGCAGCGCGGCTGCGACCGCGACGCCTTCCTGCAACCCAACGGCCTCGATCGTCGACACGCTCAATAGCGGATCCTCGGGTCGAGCACCGTGTAGAGGAGGTCGATCATCAGATTGACCAGCACGTAGACGAAGCTGAACAGCAGCACGACGCCCTGGATGACCGGATAATCGCGGCGCAGGATGGCGTCGACGGTGAGGCGGCCGAGGCCGGGAATGGCGAACACGCTCTCGGTCACCACGGCGCCGCCGATCAGCAGCGCGATGCCGATGCCGATCACGGTGACGATCGGAACCGAGGCGTTCTTCAGCGCGTGGAGGAACAGAATGCCTCCCTGGCCGAGGCCCTTGGCACGGGCGGTGCGGATATAGTCCTGCTGCAGCACTTCGAGCATCGTCGCGCGGGTAATGCGGGCGATCAGCGCGATGTAGACGCAGGCCGAGCGCGATGGCCGGAAGGATGAGGTTCTCCAGCCACGGCCCGATCCCGTTGGAAATCGGCGTGTAGCCCTGCACCGGCAGCCAGTCGAGCTGGAGCGCGAAGACGAAGGCGAGCAGATAGCCGACCACGAAGACCGGCACCGAAAAGCCGAGCACCGCGAACGCCATGACGCAGCGGTCGATCCAGGTACCGGCCTGCCACGCCGCCACGACGCCCATCGGCACCGCGATCGTGACTGCGAGGATGAGCGTGATCACCATCAGCGACAGCGTCGGCTCGATTCGCTGGGCGATCATGGTGGCGACCGGCAGGTTGGTGAAGATCGAGGTGCCGATATCGCCGTGGATGAGGCGCCACAGCCAGTCGCCGAACTGGACCAGGAACGGCCGGTCGAGCCCGAGGCCCTGGCGGATGCGCTCGACATCGGCCGGCGTCGCCTGGTCGCCGGCGATGATCGCCGCCGGATCGCCGGGCGCGATGTAGAGCAGGCTGAACACGAACAGCGCCACCACCGCCATGACCGGAATGGTGGACAGCACCCGTCGCAGCACATAGGCGAACATTTTCGCCCTACCCCGAATTCAGGCAGTCTTGCTGACGCCCCAGAAGAACGGCAGCGGCCCCTGCACGACCCCGCTGACGTTCTTGCGCCAGGCTTGGTAGCTCAGGAAGAACCCGGTCGGCGCGTAGACGACGAAATCGAGCGCATCCTTGTTGAGCTTGCGGATCGCGGCCTTCTCCTCGTCGAGGGTCTTGGCGTCGAACCACGAGGTGACGTCGGCCTCGACCTGCGGGCTGTTGGGCCAGCCGAACCACGCCTTGTCGCCGGTGGCGCGGATCGCGATGTAGCTCGCCGGGTTCACGCAGTCGGCCCCGGCATGCCAGGTGTGGAACATCTGCCAGCCGCCCTGGCCCGGCGGCGATTTTTGCGCCCGCCGGGTGCCTACCGTGCCCCAGTCGATCGCGGCGAAATCGACGTTCATGCCGAGCCTTTTCAGGACCTCGGCGGTGACGTCGCCCTGTGCCTTGGTGATCGGCTGGTCCTGGGCCACCAGGCAGGTCACCGGCTGACCCGAATAGCCGCTCTCCGCCAAGAGCTTCTTGGCGGCGTCGAGGTTGCGGGGGCCTTTGAGGATCTCGCCGCCCTCCTCGGTGTAGAGCGGGGTCCCCGGCGTGAAATAGCTCGGCAACGGCTTCCACAGCTTGTCGTCGTCGCCCACCAGCGCCCGCATGTACTCTTCCTGGCTCATCGCCATGAGCACGGCGCGGCGCGCCTTGACGTCGTTGAACGGCGGGAACATGTGGTTCATGCGGAACGCGCCGATATTGCCGAGCGGATCGGCGATGTCGACCATGACGTTGCGGTTCTTCTTGAGTACCGGCACCAGGTCGGAGATCGGGTTCTCCCACCAGTCAATCTCGCCGTTCTGCAGCGCCGCCGAGGCGGTGGCGGGGTCGGGCATCACCACCCATTCGATGCGGTCGACCATGATGCGCTTGCCGCCGGCGAGCCACGAAGCCGGCTCCTGCCGCGGCACGTAGTCGGCAAATTTCTCGAACACCGCCTTGGCGCCGGGCACCCATTCGTTGCGGACGAACTTCATCGGCCCGCTGCCGATGAACTCGGACACCTGCTGGAACGGATCGGTCTTGGCGAGCCGTTCCGGCATCACGAAGCAGCACGGCGTGGCGTTCTTGGCGAGCCCCAGCAGCAGCTTCGGATAGGGCTTCTTGAGCACCCACTTGAAGGTACGGTCGTCGACCGCCGTGAGCTCGTTCTGGATCGCCAGCACCATCTGGCCCATGGCGTCGCGCACCGCCCAGCGGGCGATGCTCGCCACCGCGTCCTTCGCCAGCACGGGCGAGCCGTCATGGAATTTCAAGCCCGGCCGCAGGCGGAACGTCCAGGTGAGCCCGTCGCTGGAGACGTCCTCGGATTCAACCATCTGCCGCTGCGGCTGCAGCTCGATGTCGACCCCGTAGAGGGTATCCCAGACCAGAACCGCGGCGTTGCGCACCACATACTGGGTGCCCCAGATCGGGTCGAAGTTCGCCAGATTGGCCTGCGGAACGAAACGCAGGGTCCGCGCCGCGGCCCCCTGCGACAGCGCAGGGGCCGCAAGCCCACCCGATGCCGCGAGCACACCCGCACCCGTCGCCGTCTTGAGAAATTGCCGTCGGTCCAAGGTCCCCTCCAAGGTTCATCGGTTGAACGCGCGAGTTTTGCGGCAGTCTGCCTCTTTCCGAGGCAATTTGCACGCCTTACGCGCGGCTGAGCGGGCGAGCGAACATCGACCCGGCGCATGGCGAAGGATTGCAGCAAGCTCCATGCCACCGACATTCGGAGTTGGCGGTGCGCGAGGCCCGCGTTCCGCTCCGCCGATCGACCGGTCAGACCAGGCGGCTCTGCACCACCGCCGCCTCGACGAACGACGAGAACAGCGGGTGCGGCTCGAACGGGCGCGACTTGAGCTCGGGGTGGAACTGGACGCCAATGAACCACGGGTGGTCGTCGCACTCGATGATCTCCGGCAGGATGCCGTCGGGCGACATGCCGCAGAACCTGATGCCGTGCTGCTCGAGCCGACCCTTGTAGGCGGTGTTGACCTCGTAGCGGTGGCGATGGCGCTCGGAGATTTCCGTCGTTCCGTAGATCTCCGCCACCTGGCTGCCCGGCTGCAGCAGCGCCGGATAGGCGCCGAGCCGCATCGTGCCGCCGAGGTCGCCACCGGCGCGGCGCTTCTCGAGCTCGTTGCCCTTCATCCATTCGGTCATCAGCCCGACCACCGGCTCGCGCGGTCGGACCGAACTCGGTCGAGTTGGCGTCCTCGATGCCGCACAGGTTGCGCGCCGCCTCGATCACCGCCATCTGCATGCCGAAACAGATGCCGAAATAGGGTACCTGCCGTTCGCGGGCGAACTGTGCGGCGCGGATTTTCCCTTCGGCTCCGCGCTGGCCGAACCCGCCGGGCACCAGGATGCCGTTGACATGCTCGAGAAACGGCGCCGGATCCTCGCGCTCGAACACCTCGCTCTCGATCCAGTCGAGGTTGACCCGCACCTTGTTGGCGATGCCGCCATGGGAGAGCGCCTCGATCAGCGACTTGTAGGCGTCCTTCATGCCGGTGTATTTGCCGACGACGGCGATCGTGACGGCGCCTTCCGGATTGCGAATGCGCTCGTTGATGAGGCGCCAGCGATCGAGGTCCGGCTGTGAGCCGGGCGCGATGCCGAAGGCCTCGAGCAGCTCGGTGTCGAGCCCCTCGCGCGTGATAGGCCTCGGGCACCGCATAGACGTTGTCGACATCGCGCGCCTCGATCACCGCCGATTCGCGCACGTTGCAGAACAGCGACAGTTTTCGCCGCTCCTCGCGCGGGATCGGACGGTCGGTGCGGCACAGCAGGATGTCGGGCTGGATGCCGATCGAGCGCAGCTCCTTGACCGAATGCTGGGTCGGCTTGGTCTTCAGCTCCCCGGCGCTGGGAATGAACGGCAGCAAGGTGAGGTGGATGTAGATCGCGTGCCGGCGCGGCAGCTCGTTGCCGAGCTGGCGGATCGCCTCGAGGAACGGCAGGCCCTCGATGTCGCCGACCGTGCCGCCGATCTCCACCAGCACGAAGTCGTATCCGTCATTGCCGTCGCGCACGAAATCCTTGATCGCGTTGGTGACGTGCGGAATGACCTGGATGGTGGCGCCGAGGTAGTCGCCTTTGCGTTCCTTGGCGAGGATCTCCTGGTAGATCCGGCCGGTGGTGATGTTGTCCTGCCGGCTCGACGGGCGCCCGGTGAAGCGCTCGTAATGCCCGAGATCGAGATCGGTCTCCGCACCGTCATCGGTGACGAAGACCTCGCCGTGCTGATAGGGCGACATCGTGCCCGGATCGACATTGAGATAGGGGTCGAGCTTGCGCAGGCGGACCTTGTAGCCGCGCGCCTGCAGCAGCGCACCGAGCGCTGCCGAAGCAAGACCCTTGCCGAGCGAGGAGACCACGCCGCCGGTGATGAAGACATACCGCGCCATGGGGCTCGACCTTTAACCCACCGCGAGCAATTCGACGAGTCGAGTTTTCGGAAACATGTGGACGGGCCGAACCGGCGGCCCTCGTCCTGGTTTATTGCGACTGCGGCACCTGAGGCTGAGGCGCCGGCGCCGGGCCCGGCTGGGCCGGCGGCTGGCCCATCTGGCGGAGCTGATCGAGCACGCCGCGACCATCCTGGCCGAGCGGCGCCGGGGCGCCCGGGGCGGCTGGTTGCGATGCCGGCGCCGGGCCCTGCAGGATCGAACGGGGCTTGCGGTCGACTCCCGCGAGAATCGACAGGACCAGGCTGGTGGCAAAGAAGATCAGCGCCAGGATCGCGGTCGTCCGGGTCAGCACGTTGGCGGTCCCGCGGCTGGTGAGGAATCCGCCACCGCCCCCGCCACCCATGCCGAGGCCCCCGCCCTCCGAGCGCTGCAACAGCACGACGGCGATCATGGCGGAAACAATCATGAGATGAATGACGATGACGACGGTCTGCATGTGGCGGGTCCCATTCGAGGCATGCGCCGATCCGCGCCGCGCCCGACGGTCATATAGGAAAGTTGCCGGCTCTCTACACGATCCCTTGCGGCATTTCCACCCTCCGACCGCAACCTCGGCGCCGGGCAGCCCGGGGCAAAATCCTGCGGCAATTTGACGTGCCTCAATGTTCGGGATGCTCCCGGTGGTACTCGGGAGACGATCGACCAGAGGAGCGCGCCGTGCCAATGCCACCCCCCACCACCGACCGACTGCCCGTCATCACCAGGTTTCGCCATTGGCTGCAGAACTGGGTCAGGGCACGGTCGACGCTGTCCGAGCTCGAGCAAAGCGGTACGGGCGAGACCGCCCGGATGGCGCACGATCTCGGCATGTCGTCGGCGGAACTGGTGAAGCTTGCAGGCCGCGGTCCCGGCGCGGCCGACCTGATGCGGCAACGGCTGGCGCAGCTTCATATCGATGAAGGCCAGCTCGCCCGCTCCGAGCCCGAAGTGCTGCGCGACATGCAGAGGCTCTGCTCGACATGCCGGGTCCACGGGCGTTGCGCCCGCGACCTTGCGCACAATCCCGACGATGCGGCGTGGCGCGACTATTGTCCCAATGTGCCGACGATCGACGCCCTGCGGAATCCTTGAGTCGCAACAGCCCTTCCCGGCGCAAGAGCGGTTGCGCCGATCGTGCCGCGTCCGGCAAGGACGTCGAGTTCGGATGGCTCGGCTCCCGGCCTCCGGAAAACTACGGAGGCCGACAGACGCGTTGACGCAACAGCGCGCCTCTGACCTTGCGTCATCAAATCGAAACGGTCGACGCGACGGCAATTCAAACAAATATCCGTCAACGTTAATCCCTGGGTAGATTGTCCACGCGATGCTTGCGGTTCGGCGGTTCGGCCACCAATGAAGCGAGCGTCGCATGTCCGGCTTCAAGCTCAACGTCCTGGTCGCGGACAATTCCTCGGCGATCCACGAGGTTTTCGTCCGGATCGCCGAGCAATCGGCGATCCCGTTCGACATCGTTCGGGCGGAGACCGGCCGTCAGTGCATGGACCTGCTCAATCAGGGCGGAATCAATCTCGCCTTCATCGACGTCAACATGCCGGACATGACCGGCATGGAGGCGGTCGGCAAAGCGCGACTGGGCGGCATCAAGACCTTCGTGACGCTGATGTCGACGCATGCGGACGAACGCCGGATGGCGGTTGCGCGCCAGCTCAAGGTCTACGAGTTCCTGGCCAAGCCGTTCACCAAGGTCGACGTCGAGGAGATCCTCAAGACCTACTGCCGCGTCACCGTCCCGATGCAGGTCTTGATCGTGGACGATTCCGCGACGGTCCGCCGCCTGATCCAGAAGGTCATGAATGCCAGCATCTTTCACGTCGAATGCGACGAGGCCGGCGACGGCGAGAAGGCGCTGGCGCTGTGCGAGGCCGGCGACTACGACGTGATCTTCCTCGACTGCAACATGCCCGGCCTCAACGGCCTGCAGACACTGGAGCGCCTGATCGAGCGCGATCCGGGGGTCAAGGTGGTCATGATATCCGGCGAGCACAACCCCGAGCGGACGCGCTGGGCGCTTCAGCGCGGCGCCTTCGCGTTCCTGCAGAAGCCGTTCTACGCGCCCGACATCGACCGGCTGCTGCACGGCATGTTCGGCCTGAAAATGCCCCAGCTCGCCGCCGAAGAGCGACCACGCGGCTTCGCCGGCATGGGCCGCCGGCCGGCCTGATCGCCTCGCCGGGATAGCCCCGGCGGCTGCGGGGACACCGGCTCAGCGGCAGGCAGCGGCAATTCCCAGAAAATCCTCCGCCTTGAGGCTGGCACCGCCGACCAGGGCGCCATCGACATCGGCCACCTTCATGAGCTCCGCGGCGTTGCCCGGCTTGACCGAGCCGCCATAGAGGATGCGGATTCCCTCGCTGGCCGCGCCGTGGCGCCCGACCAGGCGCTCGCGGATGAAGCCGTGAACCTCCGCCACGTCGGCTGGCGTCGGGGTCAGCCCGCTACCGATCGCCCACACCGGCTCGTAGGCCATAACGAGGTTTCCCGCAGCGATCCCGTCGGGGACCGAGGCGGCGAGCTGGCGGCCGACGACGTCGAGGGTCGTACCAGCCTCGCGCTCGGCGCGGGTCTCGCCGACGCAGCACACCGCCGCAAGGCCGGCGCGCCATGCCGCCTCGACCTTCCGGTGCACCAGCCCGTCGGTCTCGTTGTGAAGGGTCCGGCGTTCGGAATGGCCGACGATCACGAGGCTCGCCCCGGCATCGGCAAGCATCTCGGCGGAAATGTCGCCGGTGAAGGCACCGGCCGGCTCGGTATGACAGTCCTGGCCGCCGATTGCCAACCGCGAGCCCCTGGCGATCGCGGCGAAAGTCGCAATGAGCGTCGCCGGAGGGCATACGGTCAGATCCACGTCGCCGATCAGATCGGCCGAACCGCGAATGATCTTTTCCAGCTCGGCGGACGACTGCCTGAGCCCGTTCATTTTCCAGTTTCCCGCCACCAGCGGACGTCGCGTCGCCATCGGTCGATGCCCCGTCAGGATCCGTTCGAGCGGGTAGCAGAACCGCCAAGGCGGCGAAAGGGTTCTCCGCCCTCGCGCGGCCTGCGGGCCATCAGGGAGCCGCGTTGACCCTGCGAAGACCGCCTGTCTAGACTGGCGCCCGGTTCCGTTCCCCAGAGCCAGCGTCAGCAGACGACATGTCCGATTCCCCCGACGGTGCGCCCCGACTGCGATCCGTCGACGAGATCGCCGTGCGGGCGCGGACCGCCGTGGCGCCGGTTCTGCGCGGGCTTTCGTCCGGCGCGGGTGCCCTCGGCAACCGCGCGATCGCATGGCTGAGCCGGTATCTCGACCAGGGCTATCATGGAGAAACATCCGACGACCATGGCGCCGAGACCGGAATCGTGGTCGACGATCTCGCGGTCGCCTACGGCAGGCGGCTTGCGCTCGAAACCTTCGGCGGACAGTTCGCGCCTGCGAGCCTCACGGCCGTGGTCGGTCCCAATGGGGGAGGAAAGAGCTCCCTGCTGAAGGCACTCGCCGGCGTCGTGCGGCCGCACCGCGGACGGGTCGACTGCCCGGCACTGTCCGCCCACCGTGTCGCCTATCTGCCGCAGACCTCGGAGCTCGACCGCTCGTTCCCGGCGAGCGTGGCCGAGCTGGTGGCGCTCGGCGGCTGGCGCCGCTTCGGGGCGTTCCGCCCTCCGCCGGAGGATCTCTCCGGTCGTGTCGTCGAGGCGATCGCGGCCGTCGGCCTCGAGGGCCTCGATCGCCGTCCCATCGCGGAACTGTCGGCGGGCCAGTTTCAGCGCGCATTGTTCGCCCGCCTGCTGGTCCAGGACGCCGCCGTCATCCTGCTCGACGAGCCGTTCGCCGCGGTGGACGAGCGCACCACCGCGGATCTGCTTCGCCTCATCGCCCGCTGGCATGCGGAGCGGCGGACGATCGTGGCAGTGCTGCACGACCTCGATCAGGTCCGTGCGCATTTTCCCACGACCCTGGTGCTGGCGCGCTCGTGCATCGCATGGGGCGACACCGCCACAGTGCTGACGGAGGACAGCCTTGCGCGGGCCCGCCAGGCGATCGAGGGGTCCGCCGATCCGGCCACGCGGTCCGCCGCGTGAGCGCCTCCGTGCTCAGCGTCTTGGTCGGGCCGTTCGAAGCCTTCGCCTTCATGCGGCTGGCGCTGGTCGCGTGCTTCGCCCTCACCCTGGCGAGCGCGCCGATCGGCACGCTGCTGCTCCTGCGGCGCATGAGCCTCGACGCCGACGTGCTGTCGCATGCGGTGATGCCCGGCGCCGCGCTCGGATTTCTCTATGCGGGGTATTCGCTGCTCGCGCTCAGCTTCGGCGGCCTGCTGACCGGCCTGCTCGTCGCCGTGCTCGCCGGCATCGTGGCGCGCGTCCTCCCGCAACGCCGCGACGGCTGCCTCGCCGCCTTCTATCTTTATTCGCTGGCCGTGGGCGTGATGATCATCGCGGCGCGCGGCAGCAATCTCGACGTGATGCACGTGCTGTTCGGCACGGTGCTGGCGGTGGACAGCAGGAGCCTGCTGATGATCGCCGCGGTGAGCAGCGTCACCATGCTGGTGGTCGCCGCGATCTACCGCCCCTTGGTGGTGGAGACGATCGATCCGGCCTTCCTGCGCACGGCGGCCGGCGGCGGCGGCCGGTTCCGGGCGATCTTTCTGCTGCTCGTGGTTCTCGTCCTGGTCGCGAGCTTTCAGGCCTTCGGGACCTTGCTGGCGATCGGCCCGATGCTGCTGCCGGCCGCCGCCGCCCGTTGCTGGACCGACCGGGTCGGCCCGACGATCGCGCTTGCGGCCGCCATCGGCGTGGTGGCCGACGCAGCCGGCCTGCTGATATCCTACTACGGCAATCAGCCGTCGGGGCCGGCGATCGTGGTGACCGGCGGAACCATTTACGGCCTTTCCCTGATCGTCGCCGGGGTGCGGCAGGCGCGGAAGGCGACGATCCAGGGAGCAAGGTGAATGACCGCCACGAAGCGCGCTTGCGTCCGCGCCGCTCTCGCCGTTCTGGCGATCTGGCTCGCCGGAGGACCGGCGTGGGCCGCCGACCGGATCAAGGTCGTCGCCACGTTCAGCGTGATCGGCGACATCGTGGCGAACATCGCCGGCGACCTGGTCGAGCTCGCCACGCTGGTCGGACCGGACGGCGACACCGAGCTGTTTCAGCCCGGCCTCGCCGACGGCAAGACCGTGGCGGAGGCGAGGCTGCTGCTGATGAACGGACTCAACGACGAGTTCGAGCCCTGGCTGGAGCCGCTCATCAAGCAGGTGCAATTCCGCGGCACCAAGGTGGTGGTCAGCCGCGGTGCGCGGACATTGACCGCGTCGGAGGAGCACACGAGCGGCGGACAGCCGGCGCCGGCAGCGCTCGACCAGCATGCCTGGCTCGACCCCAGGAACGGCGTGATCTATGCGAGAAACATCGCCGACGCCCTCGCCCGGGCCGATCCCGATCACGCCGCCGACTATCGGGCGCGCGCGGCTTCCTACACCAAGGAGCTGCGTGCCATCGATGCCTGGGCAAAGGCCGAGCTCGCTGCGGTTCCCGCCGCCAAGCGCCGGCTGATCACCTCGCACGACTCGCTGCAATATCTGGCGCACGCCTACGGGATCACGATAATCTCGATCAATGGCTGGACCAACAAGAGCGAACCGTCGGCGGCGGAGCTTGCGGCGCTGACCAGGCAGATCCGCCAGGAACGCGTCCGCGCGCTGTTTCTCGACAGCATCACCGATCCGCGAGCGATGCAGCGGATCGCCCAGGAGACCGGCGCGGTGATTGGCGGCACATTGTATGGCGACGCCCTGTCGGCGCCCGGCGGCGAAGGCGACAGCTACGTCAAGATGCTTCGCCACGACGTCGCCACGCTCAAGAGCGGGATGCTGAAGAATTGAAAGCCCACGTGCCGCAGGCGCCGTTCAGCGGGCTGCTGCTGGCAGACGCGCGCGCGCGTCTGCGCTTCGCCGCCGTCGCCGTGGTCTGCCTCTGGGGCGCGGTGATCTGGGCGCTGCTGTCGCGTTCGCCGACACCTCCCGAGCAGGCCTCGGCACCGGTCGCGTCCAGCCTGCGCCTCGTCGTCGCCGCCGGCCGGCCGGCGCCGACTGGCGGCAGCTTCGATCGCTTCGACGTGACATCGCAACCGATCGTCGCCCCGGTCAATGCCAGCGGCCACGTCGCCTTCTACGCCAGCACGGTGCGCAGCAAGGCAACGGAAGGGCTGTTTCTCGGCCGCGGCTCCCGGATCGACAAGGTGGCGGCGGTCGGGGACGCGGTGCCCGGCGGCGGGACGCTGTCGGAATTCGCCAAGCATCCGGCGCCCTCCCTCAACGATGCCGACAAGGTGGCGTTCGGGGCGGCGGTCGCCGGTGCCCGCGCTTCGGAGGGCGTGTTTCTGGCGAGCGGCGGCAGCTTCAAGGTGCTGGCGCTCAGCGGCGCCGATGCGCCCGGCGTGCCGACCGGCACCTTTGCGGAGTTCGACGCACCTGTTTTGAACAACCGCGACGAGGTCGCCTTCGTCGCCACGGTCCGCCGCGGCCGCGAAACCCTGCAGGTCCTGTACCTGTTTGGCGGCGGACGGCTGCAAAAGCTGGTGGCCGGCGGCGATCCGGCGCCGCGCGGCGGCACCTTCGACCGGTTCGGCGTTCCGGCGATCAACAACAAGGGCGTCGTCGTCTTCCCGGCGGTGGTCGAGCGCGGTCCGGTGCTCGGCGGAATCTACGTCACCGGCACGCGCGACCTGCGGCTGCTGGTGGCGGCGGGCGATACCAGCCCCAGCGGGGCGATGCTGGTGCGGTTCTCCGAGCGCGTGGCACTCGACGACGAGGACAACATCGCTTTCGGCGCGCATCTCGGCACCGGCGTGCACAAGAGCGAGGCGATATTCCTCGCCAATGCGGCGGGGGTGACCCAGGTGGCGGCGGTCGGCGACAGCGCGCCCGGCGGCGGGCGCTTTTCGGCGTTCGGCGCGTGGCCGAGCATCGGCCCGCGCGCCAGCGTCGTTTTCGTCGCCGCGCTCGACGATGGCCCCGGACCGGTAGGCATCTACGGGTCGCAGTCCGGGGATCTCCGCCGGATCGTGATGGCGGGCGACCGGCTGGCGGACAATTCGAGCGTCGCCGCCTTCGCCCTCAACCCGGTGGCATCGGCCGGTCCCGACGGCGGTGTCACCTTCGCCACCATGGCGGCCCCCGATGCGGCGGGCCCGACCGGCATCTACCATTTCGGACCGCCGCCGCGCCCGGACTGAGAGGCGACGGATTTCGGCCCCGGTCGCGGGGACCGGGGCCGATTGCCTGAAGCCGACGTCGATCGGTGCCGCGGACTACCAGCCGTTCCAGGTGGTGCCCCACGTGGATCCGCAGGTACAGCCCGGGGCCGCCGCGTAGGGCGTCACGACCGGAGCGGCGACAACGCCGTACCCGTAGTCGGCGGCATAGCCGTAGTCGCCGGCATAGCTGTTGTCATAGGTCGTGTCGTACGTGGTGTCGTAGGCCGGAGCATAGCCGAAGTCATAGGCGTATCCCGGGCCCCAATAGCCTGCTGCGGCCGCGCCCAGTCCGACGCCGATGGCCGCGCCGGCAAGACCACGGTGGTGGTGTCGCCCATCGTCGCCGCGGAAGGCAGTGCGCCCGCGGAACTCGCGATTGCCGCTGACCGCGGGATTCGCCGCGAAACCTGTGCCCTGGTTGGCGCGGAATTGCTGGCCCTGGTTGGCGCGGAACTGCTGCCGGCCCGCCATGTTGCTGGTCGCGAAATTCTGGCGGCTCGCCATTCCGGGAGACCGGGCCGCCATTCCGGGCGATCCGCCGCGCATGGCCGCGCCGCCCCCGGCGCTGACGTGCGCCGCGGCGCCGGCGCCGGCGCGAACCTTGCCCTGGGCCGATGCGGCCGCGACAAAGCCGAGGTTCAGCGCCGCCGCCGCCGACACCGCTAACAGAGCTGCTCGAGCAGACATGTGGTCCTCCGTCTTGTTGGTGACGAAGGTCAACTCGCGCCTCGGAGCGGGGTTGCGCATGGCCGCGGATCGCGACGTTCTGTCGCGACGGCCGCACGATCCGGCCGCATCCACCATCCAAGCCCACGCCGCCTTTCGATCAGTTCATGTCGTAGGGTGGGTAAATCTGGAAAATGTTCCGCGAGGTGATCAAAATATGTTTGGTCGCGGTGCGGAAGGCGATCGGTTCGCCCTGCAGCATCTTCAGGGCCAGTGGCAATACCTCGTAACCGTACCGGTCCAGATAATAGGCGACCGAGCCCAGCACGATGCTGGCGCGGTTGTTGGGATCGAGCTCCTTCTTGTCGCTGGCGCCGCCGTGCAGGCTGCGGTCGACGCCCTGCCCGACGATGACGCAGTCGCTGGTTCGCCCGGCGATCTCGGCGGCGCCCTTGGCGGCGAGCGCGGTGGGATCATCGAGCGCGGCGATCAGCACCTTCCGTCCCCGCTGCGCCGCGAGGAATTTTCCTAGCAGCCCTTCGACGCGGACGGGGTTGCCGCCGGTGTCGAGCCGCGCCGGCACGACGTCGGGGAGAACCTGACGCAGGCCGGCGACGATGCCCTGCAGGCGGTCGGCAATGGCGGTGCGCACGTCTGCGAGGTCGCCGACGGCGACCGCGACGACCGGCTGGTCCGGCCAGCTCTGCCGGGCGAACTCGGCAAGCGCCTTGCCGGCGATGTGCCCGGCAAAAAGGTTGTCGGCGGTGTAGAGCGGCACGCCCGGCACCGGATAGTTCACCGCCAGGACCGGAATGCCCGCGGCCTTCAGCCGGCGGCCGATCTCGGCATTGGCGTCGGCGTCGGACCCGTAGGCGATGAACAGGTCCACCTTCCCGGCGATCGCCTCGTCGGCATTGGCGCGGGTCTTCTCCGGATCGCCGGCATTGTCGTAATAGAGCATCTCCACCGGCAGGGTGCGGGCAGCGAGCTCGAAGCTTCGGCGCACGTCGAGGCCGGTGAAGCCGAGACCGTCGAGGCGGACGCCCGGCTCCTCGTTCTGGTTAGCGAACGCGATGCGGAAGCGTCTGCGCTTGAGCAAACGCCGCGGCCGCGGGACCAGTCCGGCAATGCTTGCCAGGACGAGGAGAAAATGCCGGCGCGCGAGCGCCGGCGACGAAACCTCGAGCCGATCCACCCTACTGGATCGCCTCGATGTTGACGAAAGTCCCGGTCAGGCCCACCGCCTTGGGAACCGTCATCGATAGGAAGAAGGTGGCCCGCTTGCTGCTTGCCGCCTCGGCGGCGATCAGGTCGGTGCGCACGTTCTCGATGATGTGGATGCCGTTGTCAGTGAGCAGGATGGCGTGAACCGGAAAAGCCTCCTCCTTGTCCTCGCCCGGGATCACCTCGACCGCCCAGGTGTCGGCGCCGACCGCCACCACCTTCTGCTGGGCGAGCCACTCGGCCGCCGACTTGCTGAGGCCGGGCTCCGAGCCGTTGTAGGCGGCGTTCATGGCGGGATACTGCTTGAACAGGTCGCCCCACCCGGTATGCAGGAACAGCGCGTCGCCTTCGCGCAAGGTCACGTTATACATCTTGAGGCCGGCCTGGATATCCGCCTCGGTGATCACGGTGCCGCCGTCGAGACACGGCGTCTTGCAGGCCGGATTGCTCTTCAGTTTTCCGGCCTCCTGAAAAACCTTGACCATGTCGACGATGACGCCGCGGGTGGCGAAGCTCTTGATGTGCTCGAGGCCGAGCTTCTTCAGGTAGTTCTGGGTGACGTATTTGCCCATCGGCGTCTGGTTGTAATAGCAGTCCCTGATGCCGATATGGCCCATGCCGTCGATGTGGGTGCCCACATGGCTCTGGCTCAAATAGGTGTCTTCCATGTAGCTCAGCTTGTTCTTGCCGTATTCGGCACCGGGCACCATCGCAAAGCTGGTCAGGATCGTCTTGGTGAAGCGCGAGCCGAACAGCGGCACGCCGTCCACCAGGTCGTAGGCCATCGAGGTGACCTTGCCGGTCTGGATCTCGGCGGCCGCGGCCTTGGTGACGGCCGCGGTGATCCGGTTGGTGGCGCCGGTCTCGTCGTTGGGACCGAACGGCGAGGCCTTCACCAGGGTCTTGCAGTCGGCCTGCGCCAGGGCGACCGGACAATCTGCCAGCAAGGCAAGTGCCGTCAATGCAACGGCCACGGAAAGCGCATTGGCCTTCATGGGTTCCTCCCTCGGATCCGCACCACAGTTGATTCTGGATTTTTGCCGCTTGCGGATAATGACAGGCCTTGCGGGCGCTTTCAATCGCGACCAGCGGCATGGCTGACGAGCCGGCGGCGCGGTTCGCTTGGGCGGCGGGCGCCCGGTGGCGGTGGGCGTCAATGCTGCGATCGCACGGCCTGGCGCGCGAGTTGCGGCGCAGGGACCCGATCCCTATGATGCGCCACCCGCGGGACCGGTGCCAGAGGCCGCCCGCCCACCCATCCGGACAGTTTCAGGCTCATGCTCGACGGTATCCGCAAAGCGACATCCAATTGGATCGGCAGGCTGATCATGGCCGTGGTGGTCGGCTTCCTGGTCATCAGCTTCGCCATCTGGGGCATCGGCGACATTTTCCGCCTGACCGGCCGCACCACGGTGGCGAAGGTCGGCTCGACCGAGATCGGCGTGGAGCAGTTCCGCCAGATCTACAACGATCGGCTGCGCCAGCTCGGCCAGCGCATGCAGCGGCCGATCACCCCGGACATGGCGCGGGCGCTCGGGCTCGACCGGCGGCTGCTCGGCGAGGTCATCGCCGAGGCCGCCCTCGACGAGCAGGCCCGCCGGATGAAGCTCAATCTGTCGGACGAGGAGATCGCCCGCCAGATCACCACCGACCCCAACTTTCGCGGGCCCGCCGGGCAGTTCGACCGGGTGACCTTCGACGCCAAGCTCCGCAATGCCGGATTCAGCGAGGCGCGCTATGCGGCCGAGCAGCGCCGCACCGCGCTGCGCCGCGCGATCGCGCTGACCATCAGCGGCCAGGTGACGGCGCCGAAGACGGTCGCCGACCTGCTCAACCGCTACCAGAACGAGGAGCGGACGATCGAGTACGTGCTGCTCGAGGCGGCCGCGGCCGGCGACATCGCGCAGCCCACCCCCGAGGAGCTGGCGAAATACTTCGAGGAGCGCAAGGCCCGGTTCCGCGCGCCCGAATACCGCAAGATCGTGCTGCTGCCGATGTCGATTTCCGATCTCGCCCGCTCCATCGAGGTGTCGGACGCCGATGCGCGCCGGGTCTTCGACGAGCGTCCGGACCGCTACGGCACCCCCGAGCGCCGCCAGGTCCGCCAGGTGGTGTTTGCCAATGCCGAGGAGGCGAAGACCGCCGCCGAGCGCATCACCGCCGGCGGCACGCTGGCGGCGGTCGCCACCGAGCTCGGCAAGAAGGAGCAGGACATCATCGACCTCGGCCTGGTCGCCAAGGCGGGGATCTTCGACCGGGCGGTGGCGGACGCCGCCTTTGCGCTCGCCGAGGGGGCGACCAGCGGGCCAGTCACCGGCCGCTTCGGCACCTCGCTGGTGCAGGTCACCAAGATCGAGCCCGGCCATGCCAAGACGTTCGATGAGGTTGCCGGCGATATCAAGAAGGAGCTCGCCGAGCAGCGGGCCAAGCCGCAGCTGCTCGATACCCACGACAAGGTCGAGGACGAGCGCGCCGGCGGCATGCGGATCGATGAGGTGGCGAAGAAGCTCAAGCTCGCCTCGCGCACCATCGAGGCGATCGACCGTTCGGGCCGCGATCCCGAAGGCAAGCCGGTTGCCGACCTGCCGACCGGCACCGACCTGATTTCGGCGGCGTTCAGCACCGACGTCAACGTGGAGGCCGACCCGCTGCAGGTGCCGGGCGGCGGCTTCGTGTGGTTCGACGTCGCCGCGATCACGCCGTCGCGCGAGCGCAGTTTTGACGAGATGAAGGACAAGGTCGAGGCGCTGTGGCGCGAGGAGGAGCTCACCCGCCGCCTCGCCGCCAAGGCCGGCGAGATGGTCGACAAGCTCAAGTCGGAGGCCTCGTTTCCCGACGTCGCCGCCACTGTCGGCTCGACCGTGCAGACGCTGTGGGGGCTCAAGCGGGGCCGCCCGGCGGGCCCGGTTTCGGCCGCGGCGATCGATGCGATCTTCCGCACCGCCAAGGGCGCTCCGGGCTCGGCGGAGGGCAGCAGCCCGGCCCAGCGCATGGTGTTCCGGGTGACCGAGTTGAAGGACCCGACGTTCGATCCGGCCTCGCCCGACGGCAAGCGCCTGACCGAGTCGGTTCGCAGCTCGCTGTCCGACGATCTCTACGGCCAGTACGTGGCAAAGCTGGAGAGCGAGCTCGGGACGGTGGTCAACGACGAGCAGCTGCGCCGCGCGGTCGGCGGCGGCGACGTGAACTGAACTGAGCCTAGCCATGCAGATCGAGCCCGCCGAAGAGGTCTTTGCCGGCACCTACGCCCGAGGCGAGCCGCAGGTCCTGTGGACCACGTTGGTCGCCGACCTGGAGACGCCGGTCTCCGCCTTCCTCAAGATCGCTCATCGGCCGTTGAGCTTCCTCCTGGAATCGGTGGAGGGCGGCGCCGTGCGCGGGCGCTACTCGATCATCGGGCTCGAGCCCGACGTGGTGTGGCGCGCCAATGGCGGCCAGGCGGAGGTCAACCGGTCGCCGCGCGGCAACGGCAAGGGCTTTGCGCCCTGCCCGCAGCCGCCGCTCGAGGCGCTGCGGGCGTTCATCGCCGAGAGCCGGATCGCGCTGCCCCACAGCCTGCCGCCCATGGCGGCCGGCGTATTCGGCTATCTCGGCTACGACATGGTGCGGCTGATGGAGGAGCTGCCGCCGGCCAATCCCGACCCGATCGGGATCCCCGACGCGATCCTGGTGCGGCCGACGCTGATCGTGGTGTTCGACGCCGTCAAGGACACCCTCACCGTCGTCACCCCGGTGCGGCCCGAGCCGGGGGTGAGCGCCAAGGCGGCGCATGCGCGCGCCGTCGCCCGGCTCAACAGCGTGGTCGACGACCTCGACAAGCCGCTTGTCCAGGAGGCCGCCAACGGCGATGCCGGTCCGCTCAACGTCTTTCCGGTCTCCAACACCTCGGCGGCCGAGTTCGAGACCATGGTGGTGCGCGCCAAGGAATACATCTATGCGGGCGACGTCTTCCAGGTCGTCGTGGCGCAGCGCTTCGAGGCCCCCTTCCCGCTGCCGGCCTTCGCGCTCTATCGGGCGCTGCGCCGGGTCAATCCGGCGCCGTTCCTGTTCTTCCTCGACTACGGCGACTTCGCCGTCGCCGGATCGAGCCCGGAAATTCTCGTCCGCGTACGCGACAATGTCGTCACCATCCGGCCGATCGCCGGGACACGGCCGCGCGGCTCGACCCCGCACGACGACAAGGCGTTGGAGGACGAGCTGCTCGCCGACCCCAAGGAGCGCGCCGAGCATCTGATGCTGCTCGACCTCGGCCGCAACGACGTCGGTCGCGTCGCGGCGATCGGCACCGTGAAGGTCACCGACCAGTTCTTCATCGAGCGCTACAGCCAGGTGATGCATATCGGCTCCAACGTCGAGGGCGTGCTCGACGCGCGACACGACGCGCTCGATGCGCTGATCGGCGGCTTTCCCGCCGGCACGGTGTCGGGCGCGCCGAAAGTCCGCGCCATGGAGATCATCGACGAGCTGGAGAAGGAGAAGCGCGGCCTCTATTCCGGCTGCGTCGGCTATTTTTCCGCCGCCGGCGAGATGGATACCTGCATCGTGCTGCGCACCGCGCTCATCAAGGACGGCGTGATGTACGTCCAGGCCGGAGCCGGCATCGTCGCCGATTCCGACCCCGGGTTCGAGCAGCAGGAATGCGTCAACAAGGCCAAAGCCCTGTTCCGCGCCGCCGAGGAGGCCCGCCGCTTCGCCAGCGCGGCGCGGCGGGGTCAGTAACCAAACAATCAGCCCGGCCCAGGCGCGGCTTCAAGAATTATCATCAGGCCGGCGCGCCTGACGCTGCCCGAAAGCATGCTCAATCGTCATCCGATGAAAGTTCGATCGACGAACCAATATGCCCCAACCACCGCGACCGCGAACGAGACGCAGCGGTACAGCAGCTTCGCATGCCTCAGTCGGGCAACGCCGAGCAGAACCGGCAAAGCCACGCCGATAGCAACCGCTTGACCGACCTCGACACCGGCGTTGAAGCCGACGAGCGCCTGGACCAGCGGCCAGCCGGCCAGGGAGACCTGCGACAGGGCGTCGGCAAAGCCAAGACCGTGAACCAGGCCGAAGAGAAACGCGACAGCAAGACGGTGCGATTGTCGGTTCCGACCGAGCACGTTTTCGACCGCGACCCACACGATCGAGGCGGCGATCAGCGGCTCGATGATGTTTCCCGGCACATGCACCAGGCCGAGCACTGCCAGCGACAAGGTGATGCTGTGGGCGAGCGTGAATGCGGTGACGAAGTACAGCACGCGCCACAAGCTCGAGACCCCGACCAGAAGCGCGAGCAGAAACAGCAGGTGGTCGTAGCCGGTCAGGATGTGCTCGACGCCGAGACGGATGAATTGCAGCAGGCTGCCGGCCGGCCGATCGCCGAAGTGCACGGTTGCCTGTCGCGATTCCTCGCTCAATACGTGCTCGCTGCGGCCGTTCGGCGTCATGACCGTGACGATGGTGCTGTAATGCGGGCCGAACGGGTCCCAATGCTCCTCGAGATCGATGCGCCCTGGGGCGGCCGCGCACCGCAGGCCGTATTCCAGCGTGACCTTGAGATCGCCGGTATCGCTGCCGCGAATGACGACGCGGCCAGGACGGCAGGGCTCGCCGTCGACGCGGATCACCACGGCCTGCCTGACGACCTCGGCGAGGCGCTCGGCGGCCGCCCGATCGCCTTGCGCCGCCCGCGTCAGCAACCGCGCAGCGTCTTGCGGCAGCTCGATGGGAACGACCGTCAAGCGATAGCTGATCGTATGATCGTCGACCGCGATGACCGCGAGGCCGGTTGCGGTGACGTGCGCGGCGGCAGGGATCGACAACAGCGCCAGCCACAGCGCCAGGATACCGATGTGCCGGACGTGGATCATCGCTGATCCGCAACCGATTGCCAGGCATCGGCGACAAAGCCCGGCAGCAGCATCACCTCGGTGCGCCCTTCGATCCTGGCATAGCGCGCAAGACCGAGCGGATTGGCCTTGCCGAAATGGACGGTCATGCTGTCGCCACGGGCGCTGCGCACCGTCACGGTGAGAAGCGGCGCCTCGAGGCCGAACTCGGCAAGCCGTTGATGGTCGAGCTCGCTCCCGGCGAAGATGCGCTCCGGCGCCGAGTTGCGCAGGAGCTTGAGACCCGTCTCGAGGTGCGCCGCGAGCTCGGAGGGCACGGCGCCATCGGCACCCTCCAGGCTCCAGCCGCGACCGGGAACGAGGCGAAAATATCGGCGAGCCGGGCCCGCGCCGACCTCGAGCGCCGCAACGTCCCCGGCAGACCACGATGCCAGCAGTCCAGCCGCCTCGAAGCGTCCCAGCCCGGGCTCCGGCCGCTCGCCATGGAAGGCCAGAATCGCGATGAACCCCGCTGCGATCGCTGCCGCAAGCGGCCATCGCCACCGCGTCACGATCGCCGCCACCACCACACCACGCCTCCGAGGAGGGCTATCGAGCCGGGCAGAACCAGGACCGTCACGATGAAGATCCACCGAACCTGCGCGCCGGTGAGCACCACGGTCGGCAACACCTCCACCGGCGGCTTCATGGTGGGCGCCCGCTCCTCGTGGATGAGCCAGGCAAGGGCCCCGAGCGCCATGTCGGCATTGGAAAGATATGGGAAAAACGAGTTGCTGGCGAAGTCGGCATCGCCGAAGACCGCCAGCCGAAAAGGATTGCCGGTGGCAGGCGTTCCGAGACGACCTTCGGCGGCGACGGCCAGCGACAGCGTGCCGTGCGGGGCGGCGGCGGCCTCTTCCTCGCCCGCAGGCGATCGGTGATCACGTAGGCCTGCCCGCTGGTCGAGAACAACACGGTGGTGGCGACGCCGGGGGCCTTCACCGCCGCCAAGGGGCGCGCCCCCGGATAGACCGACAATGCCAGCGCCCGCGTGATCGGGTGCGGCGTGTATCGCGTGATGGCGATCATCTGCTCGTCGACGAAATAATGCTCCGCGGGGTCGACCACGACGCCGGCGCCGACGTCAATGCCGGCTTGCGCCAGCAGGCCGGCGAGGCTCTCGTCCACAGGATAGTCCGGCTCGATCAGCATGAGCGCGTTTCCCCCATGCTCGAGATAAGCACGCAGGATCGCGGTTTCCGGAGGGCTGTACCGGGTTCGCGGGTTGGCCTCGACCAGCGCCGCGCAATCGTCGGGAATCGGCCGTCCGCCGGCGATCGTCACCTTGCGCGCAACAAGGCCGAGCTTCTCGATCGCCCGGCGCAGCCGGCCGAGACCGTGCTGCTCCATTTGCACCACGGCCATGCCCTCGACGTCGTGGCTGTGGCTGTGCGTGCCCTCGAAATGGGTGTGGAACTCGAAATTATCGATGTCGTACTCGCCGTGCCCGGTGGCGAAGCAGATTGCGGTATCGCGGGCGCGCGTCACCCGGAGAATGGCGAGCGCGATTTCCTGCTCGTCCGTGGTCACGGCCTCGATCCGACGGCCGCCGGCGCGCAGCACGGCGGTATTGTAGACCCGCACTCCGAACTGATTGGCGATTGCGGGATTCCGATCGGTGTCGACGATTTCCACCCGAAGGTCGGGATTGAGGCGCGCCCATAGGTCCAGCATCGCCGTGATGGCACGGCCGGCCGGATCCTGCTTCTGATAGAAATAGGTGAGCTCCACTGTTTGCCGCAGCCCGCGCACGATCTGCTGCGCTTCCGGCGACGGCGTGAAGGCCTTTTCGTGCGTTACATCGAGGTGGGCGTCGTGCCGGTAAAGCGCCATGTTGGCGAGAACGGTGGCCGCCACCGCCGCGCCGACGATCGCACCGCGCACCAGCCACCGCGCGGGCCCGATCGGCGGAACCGGCAATCGCAGGCCGGCCGCGAACAGCACCACCAGAGCCGCAATGACGCCGACGAACCACACCGCATTGGCAAGCTCGCCGGACGGCTCCATCGCATTCACCGTTCGGTGAGCTTTCGAGTCGTCAGGAACAAAGCGAGCAACGAAGCGGTGACGAAATAGCCGAGGTCGGAGAGGAATACCGAGCCGCTCACGGCCGGCTTGAAATGTCCGATCAGCGACAGGTTGACGACGAACAGCTCGAGCGGCCGCGGCAGCAGGTAGGCGACCGAGTCGGCGAACCACAGCATCAGGAACGCGCCGAGCGACAGCGCCGCCGCCACGACCTGGTTCTCGGTCAGGCTCGACATCAGCAGGCCGATCGCCAGCAACATGCCGGCAAGCAACATCAGCGCCAGATAGCCGCTGTAGATCGGGCCCCAGTCGGGGTCGCCGAACAGCCCGAGGATCAGGGCGCAGGCGGTCGAGCCCGCGAGCATCCCCAGCACCAGCACGAGCAGGGCGGCATACTTCGCCAATACGATCCAGATCTCGCGAACCGGCGCGGTGAGCAGGAGCTCGATCGTGTCGGTGCGACGCTCCTCCGCGAAGGCACGCATTGTCAGCACCGGCACGATCAGAATCAGCAAGACGTAGATCTGATGAAAAATGTAGTTGAGGTTGGCGACCTTGGTGGCAAACAGCGTGAGAGCGAACGTGTAGCCGAGAATGAGCAGAAACACCGCCGCAACCGTATAGCCGACCGGCGAGGTGAAGGTCGCGTGCAGCTCCTTTCGCAACAGGACGACGAAACCGTTCATGTGACCGACAGGAACCATTCTTCGAGGGATGGGGTCTCGGCGATGGCGCGGACCCCGAGCAGCCTGCCGCCGAGCAGGAGGCCGGCGCGGTCCGCGGTCCGCTCGACCTCGCTGAGGATATGCGAGCTCATCAGAATGGTGTGTCGCCCGGCGAGCGAGCGAATCAACGCGCGGGTCTCGATGATCTGTCGCGGGTCGAGGCCGTTGGTCGGCTCGTCGAGGATCACGATTTCGGGATCATGGACCAGCGCCTGCGCGATCGCGGTGCGTTGACGGAAGCCGCGCGACAGCGCCCGGATCGGCTTGCGCAGCACGTCACCGATCGCGAGCAGGTCGGCGACGCGGCGGATTGCGCCGTCAAGCGCGGCGTTGGGGACGCCGCGCAGTCTCGCCATGAAGCGAAGGAACTCGACGACGCGCATGTGATTATAGAGCGGCACGCTTTCCGGCACGTAGCCGATCTTTCGCTTTGCAGCGATGGGATCGCGAACCACGTCGTGGCCCGCAACGCTGAGCCGGCCGGCCGACGGCGACAGATGGCCGGCCAGCATGCGGAGGAACGTCGTCTTGCCCGAGCCATTGGGCCCGAGCAGGCAGAACACCTCGCCGCGCTCGATGCTGAGATCGAGGCGGTCGACGGCGGTGAACGAGTGAAAACGCCTGCTGACGCCGACGGAAACGATCGCCGGCGGGTCGTTGCGGTCAGCCATGGCGGCACCCGGTCGCGAGCCGCGGTGGCGACGAACTCGGCCAAATCATTCGGCCCGGCACCGGGCAGTCGGGATCTCAGCTCAGTCGTAGAATTCCGGCGCGTGCTTGGTCGCCTTGAATACTTCAGGATCGTGGCCGTAGAAGATCTGCGCATTTTCCGTATCGCGGATGAGACGGATGCGCTGGTAGCTGTGGTAGGCGCCGGTCGGGCTCCACGTTCCCGGTATCGGCGGGATCAGGTTCTTGTCCAGGTTCTCCTTGAGGTAGACGGTGTCGCTGGTCAGGATCACCGAACCGGTCTTTTTCAGGCGGACAACCGCGAATTGACTGCCGGGCGTGTGACCGGGCGCACGGAACAGGCGGAACGTACCATCGCCGAACAGGTCGAGATCGCCGTTAAGTCGGACGACGTTCATCTTTTTGGTGTCGGCGAAATCACCGGGAATGTAGTAGACCGAGTAGCCGATATCCGGCCACCACGCGGCCTTCAGCTCGTCCTCCTGGGCAAGCATCGTCGCGTTGGGAAACTGCGAGACGTTGCCGCCGTGATCCAGGTGCAGGTGGCCGACCGCCACATATTTGATGTCCGACGTTTTCAGGCCGATCTTTGCAAGCTGCGCCGGAATGGCGTCGTCTTGCGTCATCTTCAAGCCGAAGCCCTTTGCCAGGGGACCCCACCATCCCTCGGGGTCGGCGATCGTCTTGTCGTTGTTCCCGGTGTCGAAGATGATGTTGCCTTTGGGATGCTTGATCACGTAAAAGCTGACCGGCGCCCAATCGATGTTGCCTTGACCGCCGATCTGCAATGCGGCCTTCGGGAAGCCCCCGAGCGATCCCGAGGTGAAGACGTAGAGCTGCGGCCCGTCTTGAGCCAGTCCCTGCGATGGCGCAGTGACGGCCGCAAGGGATGCCAAGCCGAGCGCGAGACCGAGGGTCCGGAGCGAGGATTTCATCTGTCGCCTCCCTGTTCCGACAAAGAGTCGTGAATTGCACATTTTTGGATAGAGAGCGAAATCGAACCACGGTGGCGGCTTCGCGTCAAGGTTGGTTGTCGTTGAAAAGCCTAGAGCGCTTCCCGATTACGCTGACCATGAAATCGGATGGGCCGGGGCGGGAAAGCGCTCTAGATTCGATGCTTTTCGCATTTCCTTTCGGAAAACCGGTGTCCACTTTTCCGGGAAATGCTCTAACAATCAGCCGCCGGGCGCGCCCTGCGCCTCGACATAGACGGCGTAGACCGACTGGCTCGCCGTCATGAACAGCCGGTTGCGCTTGCGGCCGCCGAAGCAGACATTGCTGCAGCGCTCCGGCAGCAGCACCCGCCCGATCAGTTTTCCGTCGGGCGCGAACACCGCGACCCCGTCGTGACCCTCGCCGCCGGAGAACCCGCACCAGACATTGCCCTGGGTGTCGCAGCGGATGCCGTCGGCATAGCCCGGCATGGCGTTGAAGAACACCCGGCCGTTGGCGACTTTGGTGCCGTTGTCGACCACGTCGTAGACGTGCACGGTTTTCGGCCCGCCCGGCGTGTCGACCACGTAGAGTTTCGTCTCGTCCGGCGAGAAGCAGAGCCCGTTCGGCCGCTCCATGTCGCCGACCGCCAATGTGATCTCGCCGCCGCGGCCGTCGATGCGGTAGACGCGGAACGGGAGCTCCTGCGGGGCGGTATGGCCGAGATAGTTGCCGCGGGTGCCGGCGCCGTTGTCGGAGAACCAGATCGAGTTGTCGGACTTGACCACGACGTCGTTCGGCCCGGTGAGGCGCTTGCCCTCAAAAGTCTCGGCGAGCACGGTGATCGAGCCGTCATATTCGGTGCGGGTGACGCGCTGGCTGTCGTGCTCGCAGGTGACGAGCCGCCCCTGGCGGTCGCGGGTATTGCCGTTGGCGTAATTGGACGGCTTGCGGAACACCGAGGTGACGCCGGTCTCCTCGTCCCAGCGCATGATGCGGTCGTTGGGGATGTCGCTGAACAGGAGCTGCCTGGTGTCGCCGAACCAGACCGGCCCCTCGGTGAAGCGGCAGCCGGCGGCGATCCGCTCGATCGCGGTGAGGCCGAGCACGATGCGCTCGAAGCGCGGATCGAGCACCTTGAGGTCGGGATCCGGATAGCGCACCGGGGCCGAGCTTTCCCAGCGCGCCGCGCCCGCCCCCGAGCCCGAGCCGAACTCCGCCGCCGCGGCGGCACCGGCGAGCATGAAGGCGCGTCTGCCGACGATCATGTTTCTCTCCCTTGTTTCCCGTTGTTTTCGCTGTCCCTTGTTATTTACAACATTCCGGCTCCGGGCTCGCTCCCTTCCTCGCCGGCCGGTGGCCGCGGAATGCCGTTCTCCAACGCGGCGCACCTGTATTTACCCCTGTATTATCAGGCGGCCCGGTCTTGGTTGCCGACCCTGTCGTCTCCGTTCTCCAACGTACCCCACCTGTATTTCACCCTGTATTATCAGGCGGCGCGGGCTGCGTTCACCGCACTGTCACCTCCACGAAACAACGATCCCGTCGGCCGGGCAGCGCCACCGGCGAAGGAAACGTTCCGGCAACGCGCAACAGCGGGCGCCGCTCGCCTCGCGACGGCAGTAACCCGTTGAAGGGTACATATTGCGGTGTAATTGTCAAGCCAGCGCCGCGAGCCCGCTTTCGGCTCACACCCGCTTCACGTTCCAGAACACCGGGAACCCGGTGAGCACGCCGCCGACGCTCCGGCGAAAAGCCACCGGCTGGAAATACTGCCCGATCGGGATGTACGGCACGTCGAGAAACACCTGGCGCTGGATGTCGGCGGCGATCTTCTTCTGGGCGGCGAGATCGGGCGCCTCGAACCAGGAATTGCGCAGCTCCTCGAGCTTTGGCGAGGTCGGCCAGCCGAACCACGAATTGGCGCCGTTGCCGCGCAGCGAGAGATGGCCGGACGGGTTGAACATGTCGAGCCCGCTCCAGCCGGTGAAGAAGACGTTCCAGCCTCCCTGCCCGGGCGGATCCTTCTTGGCGCGGCGGGTGACCACGGTGCCCCAGTCCATGACCTGGGCGTCGACGTTCATCCCGATCTTGGAAAACATGTCGACGCCGACGTCGGATTCCGCCTTGAGCACGGAAAGATCGCTGACGCAGAGCAGCACGATCTTCTCGCCGGCGTAGCCGGCGGCCTTGAGGTCGCGTTTCACCTTGTCGTAGTCGCGCGGCCCGCCGAAAATCTCCAGGCCGACGTCGGAGGCCAGCGCCGTCCCGGGCGGAAACACGCCGACGCCGGTCCGCCACATCGACGGATCGGTCCCGGCCACCGCCATCATGTTGTCCTCCTGGCTGACCGCGCCGAGGATCGCGCGGCGGATCGCCGGATTGTCGAACGGCGGGACCAGGTGATTGAGCCGGATGATGCCGATATTGCCGGTCGGATCCTTGGTGGCGACCTCGATCGCCTTGTTGCGGCGGAGCAGCGGCTGGAGATCCGGCGTCGGATATTCCCACCAGTCGACCTCGCCGCTCTGCAGCGCCGCGCCGGCGGTCGCCGCATCCGGAATGACATTCCATTCGATGCGGTCGAAATTCACCACCTTCGGGCCGGACGTCCATTCGGGCGCGCCGTTCTCCCGCGGCTTGTAGCCGGCAAACCGCTCGTAGACCACGCGGGCGCCAGCCATGCGCTCGGCGGCGACGAAACGGAACGGCCCGCTGCCGACCATCTCGGTGACCTGCGCAAAGGCGTCGGTCTTGGCGAGCCGCTCCGGCATGATGATCGGCACGAACGCCGTGCATTTCGCCAGCGCGTCGAGCAGCAACGGAAAACGTTTCTTCAGCCGGAACCGGATCGTCTTGTCGTCGGGCGCCGAGAGCTCGTCGGTCGCGGCGAACAGCGTCTGGCCGAAGGCGTCACGCTTGCCCCAGCGCTGCAGGCTGGCGACGCAATCGCGTGCCAAGACTTTTTCGCCGTCGTGAAAAGTCAGCCCGGGCCGCAACGTGATCCGCCAGACTTTTCCGTCCTCCTCGGTCACCGCGCCCTCGGCCATCTGCGGCACGGCGTTGAAGGCGTTGTCCTGGCCGTACAGCGTATCGAACACCAGGAAGGCGTGATTGCGGGTCACCGTCGCGGTGGTCCAGATCGGATCGAGCACCGCGAGATCGGCCTGGGGCACGAATTTCAGCACGCGCTGGTCGGCCGCGCGGGCAAGGCGCGGGGCTGCCAAGGTGGCGGCGGCAGCCGATTTGAGGAATTGACGCCGGTGCAACATTCGAGACCCCCAGTTGCTCAGTGCCGATCCGGATTCGTGCGAGCCGAAAGATAGTCGCCGGAAGCGATATGCAATGAGCGACGTGCAATAGGCAATATCCGTGCCCGACGATCGCGGGCGGACCGCATGCCTCAACGGTTCCTCGTCGGAAACAGGATCGGCTCGAGCCAGGGCTGGGCGGCAAGCTCGGCATCGACGCCACCACCAAGATCGGCGCCGAGACCAGGCGCGAGTGGGGCCGGGTCCTGACCATGAGCCCGGCGGTCGTGACCCGGATCGATGCGATCTGGGACCGGCTCGGGGTTGCGTGCTGTACCCAGGGCCCGGCGGGTCCCGGCGCCCGCAAGGATTGAACGACGCTGGCTTTGGTCGACCGGGGCGATTGACCAGGATCAAGGCGGGAGCGGATCGAACGGAGGGATATTTCGCGATTGGTCGTCTTTCAGGGGGAGGAAGCTATGGCTAGGCCATGGAACGTGCTGGGCAGCGTGCTGGCAATCGCGCTGTTGTGCAGCGTTACAGGATACGGCGCCGGCGCCGCCGACGAACCGAGCAAGATCAAGGTCGGCATCCTGCTGCCCCTCACCGGAACGTTTGCGGCGGTGGCCGAAACCCAGAAGCAGGGAGCGCTGCTCGCGGTGGAGGTGGTCAACAAGCGCGGCGGGCTGAGCATGCCGTGGGGAAAGGTGACGGTGGAAGGCATCGTCGACGACGACGAGGCCAAGCTCGACGTCGGCGTACGGCGCTATCGCTACATGGCATCGGAAGGCGTCAAGGGCGTCGGCGGGCAGACCTGGGCGCCGCTGGCCTACGCGATCAATTCCATGGTCTCCAAGGAGCCGATGCCCTACTTCCCGGTCTGCGTCATGGCGAAGGAGGGTTTTCTGAAGGGCAAGATCGCGGATTCGACCTTCGCCACCGCATTCAGCCCGTGGACCGTCGGCTACATGAGCGGCCAATCCGCGGTGAAGACGCTCGGCAAGAAGCGCATCTACTTCCTCGCCCGCGCCGACAGCTGGGGCTGGGACATGCGGGACGGCGCCTACGCGGCCGCCAAGGAATACGGCGGCGAGGTGGTCGGCTATGACGAGGTCTCGCTGGGAACCAGCGATTTCACCACGATCCTGCAAAAGGTCCGGGCGGCGAAGCCGGATGTGTTCATCGCGGCGCAATTCGGCGCCGACGCGGTCGCCCTGCTCAAGCAGGTCCACCAGATGGGCCTCGGCAAGGAGATGACGATCTTCAACGCCTTCATCACCAACGTGGTCGCCAAGGGCGTGCCGCCGGAGGCGCTGCAGGGCGTCCATGCGATGCACTTTTTCTACTACGACCTCGGCGGATTCGAGGACAAGGAGGTGGCCAGGAGCGCGCAGGAGTTCACCGAGCTGTTCCGCGCCAAATACCAGACGCCTCCCGACGCCTACGCGACGATCGCCTACATCGCCTATAGCGAGATGTTCCGCGGCTTCGAGGCGGCGAAATCCTTCGATGCGCCGAAGGTGTCGGCGGCCCTGATGGCGGGCGGCGGCGAGTTCACCTCGGTCAAGGGGCCCGCCAAGTGGCGCCAGGATCATTCGGCGGTCTACAGGCACGCCGCCTTCCTGGTCAAAGGAAAAGGTCCGGGCGAGCAGAAGAACGAATGGGATCTTTTCACCGTCCTCGGATCCATGGGCGGCGAGTCGGTGATGCCGACGCTCAAGTCCCTGGGCTACTGAACGAGGTATCGCTCCCTCGGACGTCCCGTGACCGCGGTTGAACGAACGACGGCCATCTCGCTGACGACGCCGGCTTCCGCCGCGCGCCGCGGCGGACGACAATGATAGGGTCGGACGTGAGCACCGGGCGCGCCGAGGTCGTCAGGACCGAGAACGTCACCAAACGCTTCGGCGGGCTGGTGGCCGTCGACCAGGTGGCCTATCTGCTCCAGGAGAACGAGGTCGCCGGCATCATCGGCTCCAACGGTGCCGGCAAGACCACGTTCTTCAATCTGCTGACTGGATATTACATGCCGGATGCCGGATATATCCGCTTCCGGGGGCATGACGTCACCCACATGACGCCCGAGGAGCGGGTCGCCAGGGGGATGATGCGCACCTTTCAGCTGACCGCCACTTTTGACAATCTCAGCGTCATCGACAACCTCGTCCTCTCCTTCTTCCGGGCGCACCGCTCGTCGTCCCTGCTGCGGCTGCTGGT
Organism: uncultured Alphaproteobacteria bacterium; assembly: GCA_963755055.1. GTDB lineage: Bacteria > Pseudomonadota > Alphaproteobacteria > Rhizobiales > Xanthobacteraceae > AP-16. The sequence goes on from CAVWIS010000026.1 coordinate 402,569, forward strand.
CAATACCTGCAAACAGCACCGCAAGGAGCAGAAGATCGCCGAGTCGCTTTCGACCTTCGATCTCGAGGACCTGCGCGACAAGCAGGTCAAGCATCTCGGCCTGGGCGAGAAGCGGCGGTTGGAGATCGCCATGGCGATCCTGGCGGAGCCCAGGCTGCTGCTGCTCGACGAGCCGCTCGCGGGCCTCGCGGAATCCGAGATCAAGGGCGTGCTCGACGTCCTGCGCCGCCATGCCGGCCGGCAGACGATCCTGATCGTCGAGCACAAGATCTCCCACGTGCGCGAGTTCCTGCAGCGGCTCACCGTCATGCACGAAGGACGGGTCATCGCCGACGGCGGGTGCGACGAGTGCCTGCAGCATCCCGATGTGCGGCGAAGCTACTGGCAGATAGAGATTCCCGCCGCGGCGACCGGAGCCACCGGGTGATGGAAGCGGGCGCCGACATCCTGACGGTCAGCGGCCTGAACGTCTCCTACGGCGAATCCAAGGTTCTGTTCGACGTCAGCCTGCGTGTGCAGCCGGGCGAGGTCGTCGCCTGCGTCGGCCGCAACGGCGCCGGCAAGACCACGCTCCTCCGGAGCATAGCCGGGTTCGTGAAACCGATCTCGGGCACCATCGCGTCGAACGGCGACCCGCTCGCCGGCATTCCCGCCTACGCGGTCGCCGGAATGGGGATCAAGTACGTTCCCCAGGACAAGAAGGTGTTTTCCGACCTGACGGTGCGGGAAAATCTCGAGCTCGGGAGCTATGCGACGAAGGACTACGACTGGGACCGCGTCACCGGCTACTTCCCCAAGCTCACGCGCCTGATGGACCGCAAGGCCGGATATCTCAGCGGCGGCGAACGCCAGATGTTGATGATCGGCCGCGCCATGCTCGGCCGGCCCAAACTGCTCCTCGTGGACGAGCCCACCGAGGGTCTGGCCCCGAGCATCGTGACGCAGCTCCGGGACGTGTTCCGCGATCTCAGCGGGCAGACCGCGCTGGTGATCGTGGAGCAGAACCTGCCGCTGGTCTGCGCCCTCGCCGACAAGGTCTACGCCTTGAACGACGGGCGGATCGTCGCCGAGCTCGCCGGCCGCGGGTCGATCACGCCCGAGGCCTGCGAACGCTATCTGTAGCGCCGCCGACGGTCGCTGGACAACGATTGCCGAGGCGCGATCGGGAGGACGGACAGGAGCATGCCGCAATGAATGTCCTGAGGTGGTGGTGGGACCTCGTGCTGGTGTTCGCGCTGCTGGCGCTGTTGCGGGCGCTGGTGCCGCTGCCCTTCGCCAACGAGATCGTCATCTTCTCGATCTACACCGTCGGCTGCAACTTCCTGCTCGGCCGCGTCGGCTTCATCTCGTTCGGCCAGCCCGCCTATCTGGCGGTCGGAGCCTATGCGGCCGCCTTCTATCTCTATTACGCCGGCACCAATCCCTATGTCGGCATCCTGATCGGCGTCGCGGCGGGGGCGGTAGTCTCGCTCGCCATCGGCCCGCTGTTCGTCAGGCTGCGCAGCGACTATTTTGCCCTGGTCAACCTCGCGCTGGCGGTGATCATCTTCTACCTGATGCAAAAAGTTCTCGCCGGAATAACCCACGGCGACAACGGCCTGTGGTTCCTCACCAACATGTCCTCCACGCCGGTGCTCGACCTCACCAGGCCGGACCAGTTCTTCATCTTCGCGCTGCTGGTCGCCTTCGCCGTCTGGGCGTTCTACAAGTATCTCGACGGCTCGATTTTCGGTGCCTGCTGCCTCGCCTCCAAGGTCAACGAGGACAAGCTGCGTTTTCTCGGCTACAGCAACTTCGGCATCCGGCTGGTCGCTTTCGTCATCGCCAATACGACGACCGCACTGGCCGGAGCGATGTATGCGGTCTACCTCGGCTTCGTGAGCCCGGAGATCACCAGCCCGGCGCGCGCCGCCGACCCGGTGGTGGTGACGATTCTCGGCGGGGTGGGAACGCTGTACGGGCCGATCGTCGGATCGATCGCCTATACCGGCATGAAGGACCTGATCAGCAAGGTGTTCGGCAACTGGGAGCTGATCATCGGCTTCCTGCTGGTCTTCGTCATGCTCGCCGGAGAGAAGGGCATCTGGGGCACGTTCGAACCCCTCCTGAAGAAGGCATTCCTTCGCGCGAGCGCGCCTTCGGGCACGCGCGGCGACGGGGCGAGGACCGGATGATGGACGCGCACCTGTTGACCTCCGGGGTCATCTTCGGCCTGAGCATGGGCAGCATCTTTTTCCTGATGGCCATCGGGCTGTCATTGTGCTTCGGATTGATGCGGGTGATCAGCCTCGACCAGCTGCTCTACTATTCCATCGGCGCCTACGTCACCTACTCGGTGAGCCTCGCCATCGGCGACCTGTGGCTCGGCGTCATCGCCGGCGTGATCGTCGGGGGCATTGCGGGCCTTGCGGTGGAACGCCTGGTTTTCCTGCGCATTTACGAGCGCGACATCACCTTCAGCATGATCACCTCGTTCGGGATCCTGATCGGCGGCGTCGGCGTCATCAAATACTTCTGGGGGCTGGTGCCCCGCCCGGTGCCGACGCCGATCGATGCCCAGATCGGCATTCTCGGCACCGACATCCCGGTCTACCGGCTGGTCGTCATCCTCATCGCCCTGATGGTCTATGCCGGCATCTGGCTGTTCCTGAACCGGACCATCATCGGCAAGGCGATCCGCGCCGGCATCGAGGACGTCGAGCACGTGGAGGGACTGGGGATCAACGTCTACCGGCTGTTCAGCCTCACCTTCGTCATGGCCGGCGCTCTGTCGGGACTGGCGGGAGGGCTGCATGCGCCGCTGATCATGGTGGACCCCCAGATGGGCCTCGAGGTGCTGCCGTTCGCCTTCATGATCGTCATCATCGGGGGCCTGGGAAGCATCAAGGGCACGCTTGTTTCCGCCTTTCTGGTCGGGCAGGTCGTCTCGCTGGGCTCGCTCGTCTATGCGCCTCTGGCGCAGATGGCCCCCTTTGCCATCATGCTGCTGATCCTCCTGGTCAGGCCGACCGGACTTTTCGGCAGCCCATTGCTGAAACGATAGGGCGCAACGATCGACCGGCCTTGGCGCCGGCGCGCCGGAGCATTCAGGCCGGGAGCCGCTTCGGAATCTCGCCGCGCTTCGCCCGGATCGCGGCGAGGATCTTTTCCGCGGTGGCGGGCAACGAGACGATGCGCACGCCGACCGCGTCATGGATGGCGTTGAGGATCGCGGCTGCGGTCGGCACCAGGGTCGGCTCGCCGACGCCCTTGGCGCCGAACGGCCCGGTCGGATCGAAGTTGCTCACGATGCAGACGTCGATCTCCGGCATGTCGAGCGTCGTCGGCATGATGTAGTTGGTGAAATTGGGGTTCAACTGGCGTCCGGCGGCGTCGAACAGCATCTCCTCCTGCAGCGCAAACCCGATCCCGGTGGCAATACCGCCTTCGACCTGGCCCTCGACCAGCGTCGGGTTGATGGCGGTGCCGCAGTCGTGCGCCGCGACCACGCGGATCACCTCGACCTCGCCGGTCTCGTCGTCGACATCGACCTCGGCAATCTGGGTCGCGTACACGTAGGTGCTGAACGGCTTGCCCTGCCCGGTCTCCGGATCCATTGCCACGGTCGGCGGATTCCACGACGCCGTGCCGATCGGCGGCAGGCCCAGTTGCGTCTGCGCGCGCCTGGCAATGTCGCCGATCGGAGCGCACCGTCCGGGAAAATCCTTGACCTGGATCTTGCGATCGCGGGCCTCGAGCTGGTCCGGCTTGACCCCGAGCAGGTCGGCGGCCGCCTCGAACAGGATCGTCTTGGCGCGTTCCGCCGCCGCCTGCACGGCGTTGCCGGTCACATAGGTGGTGCGGCTGGCGATGGCGCCGGTGTCCATCGGGGTGGCGTCGGTGTCGGCGGACACCACGTGGACATCGTCGGTGGCGATGCCGAGCGCTTCGGCGGCGATCTGCGCCAGCACGGTGAGCGCGCCCTGCCCGGTCTCCACCGTGCCGGTGATCACGGTGGCGGTGCCGTCCTCGTTCACCTTGACGGTGGCGGCGCTCGGATTGGCGGCGACCGTGAACCCGATCGGATACCACATGCAGGCGATGCCGCGCCCTCGCCGCTTCATGATATCGGCTCCCGCCAGCCGAAACGCTCGGCGGCCTTCAGCAGCGATTCCTTCACCACCACGCTGTGCAGCACCTGGCCGGTGGGGCTGACCGAGCCTTCGTCGAAGGCATTGAGCAGGCGAATATCCAAGGGGTCGATGCCGAGCGCGGCGGCGATGTCGTCCATCTGCGACTCGTAGGCAAAGCACACCTGCGGCGCCCCGAAGCCGCGCATCGCGCCGGTCATGGTCTTGTTGGTATAGACGGCAAATGCCTCGATCAGCAGGTTGTCGATCCTGTAGGGTCCCGCCGCGAGGATGCACGCCTTGCCGAGCGTCGTCTCGCTCCACGAGCAATAGGCTCCGCCGTCGAGAACGAGGCGCACCTGGCGCGCCACGATGCGGCCGTCCCGGGTGACGCCGGTCTTGTAGTCCATGACGATCGGATGACGCGTCGTCGTCGCGACGAATTCCTCCTCCCGCGTGTATACGCCCTTGACCGGCCGTCCCGCCTTCTTCGACAGCAGCGCCAGGACCGGCTCCTGGGTGATCTCGTTCTTGCCGCCAAAATTGCCGCCGACGATCGTTCCGACGAGCCGAATGCGATTTATCGGCAGCGCCAGCGTGCGGGCGACGTCGGCGCGGCCGAGGGTGATGCGTCCGAGCGTCGCCCAGATCGTGAGGCGGCCGTTGGCGTCCCAGTCGGCGATCGCCGCATGCGGCTCCATCGCGGCATGCTCGACCATCTGCGTGCGGTACGTGCCGGCGAAGACCCGATGGGATCCGGCGAACGCCGCGGCGACGTCGCCGGTGCGGATGGTCTTGGTCGCATAGACGTTGCCGCCCGGCGGATGCACCCTGACGGCGTCGTCCCGCATGGCCTCGATCGGATCGAGCACGGCGGGCAGCGGATCATAGTCGACGACGATGCGATCCAGCGCCTCGGTGGCGATCTGCTCGGTCACGGCCGCCACCGCGGCGACGCCGTCGCCCGCGTGAAACACCCGGTCGTGCGCCAGCACCGGCTGATCCTGCAACGACGGGCCGAACGAGTTGAGCGGGATCTCGCCCGCGGTCAGCACCGCCATGACGCCCGGCATCGCCTCGGCCGCGGACGTGTCGATGCGCCGGATGCGGGCCGAGGCAATCCCGGCGCGCTTGATCTTCGCAAAGAGCATGCCGGGAAAGGCGAGATCGTCGATGAATTTCGTCTGCCCGAGACAGTGCAGCCGCACGTCCGGGCGGGTGACGCGCTGGCCCACCGCCTGGGTCTGCAGCCGCGCCTGCGGCACCACGGTCTCGATCGGAAAGCTTGGCGGCACCACCGCCGGGAGACGGAGGTTGTCGTCGCTCAACGGAAGCGTCCGCGGCCCGGCCGCCTGCTCCTGATCGAGGATCTTGACCTTTTTGCTCATCGGCCGGTCACCTTGCCTCCGCGCGCAGGAGCCGGGCGGCGTCCTGCACGGCTTCGATCATCTTGGTGTAGCCGGTGCAGCGGCACAGATTGCCCGCGAGCGCCTCGCGGATGTCGTTCCTGCTCGGGTCGGCATTGCGGTCGAGCAGCGCCTTCGCCGACATGATGACGCCGGGTCCGCAAAAACCGCATTGCAGCGCCCCGGCTTCCTCGAACGCCTTCTGGACCGGATGCAGACTCTGCCTGCTGGCAAGGCCTTCGACCGTCACCACGTGGCGGCCGTCGCACTGGCTGGCCAGCATCAGGCAGGCGTTGACCGCCTCGCCGTCGACGATCACCGTGCAGGCGCCGCAATCGCCCGCATCGCAGCCGAGCTTGGCGCCGGTCAGATGCAGCACGTCGCGCAGAAACCCCAGCAGCGTCGTCTCGGCGGGCATCGACGCGGTCCGCATCTCGCCATTGACGTTGATCGCGAGACCGGTCATGGCGCTCCCTCCGCGGCCGCGGCCCGCGCCTGGACCGTCTGCAGGGCCCGCCGGGTCAGCACCGCGACAAGCTCGCGCCGATAGTCGGCGCCGGCGCGGAAATCGTCGATCGGCCGTGCCAGCGCCGCAGCGATACGGCCGGCCTCGGCCATGGCGTCCCCGGATATCGGCCGGCCCGCCAGCCAGGCCTCGGCCGCCGTCGCCCGGATGACGGTCGGCGCCACCGCGCCGAGCGCGATCGCCGGCTCGCAAAAGGCGCCCCCCTGGATGCGGAAACCGACGGCGACATTGACCAGCGCCAGCGCCTGGCCCCGGCGCAGGCCGAGCTTGAGGAAGGCTCCGGGCTTGCCGAGATTGCGCCTGGGGACGAGGATCTCGGTCAGCAGCTCGGCGGGTCCGAGGCTGGTGCGACGCGGGCCGACGAACAGCTCCACCAGGGTGATCCGGCGCGAGCCGGCCGGGCCCGCGACCGCGACCAGCGCGTCGAGCGCCAGCAGCACCGGGCCGCTGTCCATCGACGGCACGCAGGTCATCAGGTTGCCGCCGAGCGTCCCGAGATTGCGGGTCTGCACCGCGCCGATCGAATGCGCCGCCTCGATCAGCGCCGGAGCGAATTCCCGGATCAGCGGCGACCGCATGATCTCGCTATGGGTGACCAGCGCGCCGATGGCGAGGCCGTCCTCGGTCAGGCGAATGGCCTTCAGATCCTCGGCGCGGGAAATGTCGACCACCACGTCCCACGTCTCGGAGGCCGACTTGAGCTCGACCAGGAGATCGGTCCCGCCGGCGAGCAGCTTCACCGACGGGGCGTGATCGGCAAGCAGTGCGACCGCATGCTGCGAATCCCTGGCGGCGACGACCTCGAAACTCCGCACCCGGCCCCCCAATGGCGCCAAGCCGGGCGAGCCTTGCCCGGCCATCGGCGCTGGCGATGACGATGATGCTGGCGCGGGCCCGCGCGCGTTTCCTTGACCGATGTCAAACGCGGGCGGAATTCCCGGGATCGCTGCGGCGACGCAAGGGCGGCCGTCGCGGGCTCGATCGTGGGTCCGCTGGTCGAGCTCGGACCCGATTGGGTGCGCTGGGGCGGCGCAACCCTGGCCCCGCCGCGACGCAGGGCGATCGCATATGGCGGGGACCCTGCCGAGGATGCAGGCCTGCATTGTTTGGCGCCTCGCGTGCCTCGAACTCCTCCCTCCCCCCGCTCTTGCGCTAGGGGATGCGCACATGTCTGAGGCTCCATCCGGCTGCGATGGCATAGAATTCGTCGAGGCCGTTCTTGAAAGTGATAGGACCGGGAGGCTTGGAGGAGGGATAGCCATTCCAACCTCCGAGCCGGGCGATGATCCAACCGGCCCAGGCGAGAGTTGCGGCAGGATGAGGGTTTTTCTGCAGGGCCGTGGGGCCTTCGTACTCGGCATCGAGTTTGGCCAGGACTTGGATTTCGTGTGGCGCGAAGGCGACGGAGGCCGGTTCGCAGGTGCTCCCGTCGCGGGCCTGGACGAGTTGGAGGGTGACGGAGGCGGCTTTGGTGGCGATGGCGGTGAGCTTGACGAGGCGCTCGGCGGTTGCGACCTGACTGTCTTCGAGCTTGAGGCCCTGAAGCTTCAGCACGCGCCAGAATTGCTCGATGATCCAGCGCTTTCTGTACCAATCGACAATCTGCCAGGCCGCCTCGGCATCGGCGACCTCATGGGTGGTGAGAAGGCGCCAGTGCACCGGCTCGCACCCTGCGGGGGGATCGGCTTCGACCACCTCGACGAGCATCAGCGGCACAGTTTTGGGCAGATCACGTTCGGTGGTGTTCTTGGGGCGGGCGAGTTCGACCCGACCGAACCGCAGGCTCAGCGTCGCCAGACGGGCCCGGCGTTTGAGAGCTCGGTCCGGCAGATCGACGAGCCGCGTCGTGGTCAGGGCAAAACGCTCGCCCGCCGCATAGAGACGTTCCCCGCTCGCCAGTCGACGGTCGTGCATGGAGCGGGTGATCAGATGGAAGTTCGGCTCCGGCAGCCTCGCCCACTCGGCGAAGATGTCGCTTTCGCGATCGGCCACCACCGTGACCATCGCGGCAGCGGCCAGCACGGGCTTGCTCTCGGTGGCGGTCGTCAGCCAGCGCTCGGATTCCTTGTCTTTCAGCCGGCGCTTCTGGTGGGCGACCTTGACCCGGCCTTTGCGCGTCCAGATCCGTCCCGCCACCAGGCCGAGGCAGCCGCCAGTCCCGGCATCCACCGCCAACATGGCGTGCAGCAGCAGGCCGCGACCGACCCCCTTGCCGATCTCGCCGAGCCCGCGCCGACGCCGCGGCGTCGTGGAGAAATTGATCTCGCTGGTGTCCTGGATCGCCAGCACATGCCGGCCGGCCACTGCCGATGCCGTCCGATCGCCCCATCCTTCGATCAGGCGATCAACAGTCACTTTGCGGTTTGCCAAAAACCGCCCAAACGCTACCTCCCGCGATCTGCGCCCGCGTCCGAGGCGGCGCAAGCAGACCGTCGGGCGCGCAACCATGCGCTGGAGCAGCGCCGCCCCCTTTTGTCGAGGCGACGATCCCCAAACCGACCCAATGACAAGGTTCTCAGCGACATGGCGACACCCCGGTTCGACCAAAGCGTCGCGCATAGAATCACACGCCATCGGCAAAGCGGAACCCAAAATGTTCATCCCGAGTCACTCTGCCGCACCAAGACGTGTGCATCCCCTAGCGCTCTTGCGGCGGGGAGGGATGGGGTGGGGGGCTGGCCGCAAATTCGGTGCAAGCAATAGTCCCCCCACCCCGACCGGCCTTCGCTGCGCTTCGGCCAGTCGACCCTCCCCGCCAACGTGTATGGACCGGGGACATGGGGGACAGCGTTCGGGGACATGGGGGACACTGGTCCAGCGATGTTGTGCTGGATGGGGGGAGCCTCGATGCCCTGGCGGGAGCTGTCGATCATGGATCAGCGGGAGGAGTTCGTGAGGCTGGCGTTGGCGCCTGGAGCGAACAAGCGCGAGCTGTGCCGACGGTTCGGCATCAGCCGCTCCAAAGGCTACAAGTGGCTGGAGCGATATGCGGCGGAAGGGCGAGACGGACTTGCCGATCGCTCGCGGCGTCCGCATCGCAGCCCGCTGCGGACAGCAGCTGCGGTGGAGGCCGAGGTTCTGCGCATCCGGGAGGACAGCAACAACGCCTGGGGCGGGCGGAAGATCGCGCAGGTCATGGCGCGCGATGGCGAGGGTGTTGTGCCGGCGGTGAGCACGATCACGGAGATTCTCCGGCGCCATGGCAAGCTCGAGGGGCGGGCGAACGAGCATCCCGGGCCGTTTCAGCGGTTTGAGCGCCAGCACCCCAACGAGCTCTGGCAGATGGACTTCAAGGGCGACTTCGCCACCGGACGCGGGCGCTGCTACCCGCTGACCGTGATCGATGATCATTCGCGTTACGCTCTCGGTGTAGAGGCGTGCGGCACGCAGCAGGATCGGACCACGCGCGACCGTTTGGCTGCGGTGTTCCGGCGCTACGGCCTGCCGGACACGATGCTGATGGACAATGGCGCGCCGTGGGGGGACTCCGGCGGCGGGCCGCTGACGTCCTTTGCGGTGTGGCTGCTGCGGCTCGGCGTGCGGGTGACCCATGGCCGGCCCTATCATCCGCAGACCCAGGGCAAGGACGAACGCTTCCACCGCACGCTCAATGCCGAGGTTCTCAACGGACGGCACTTCATCAACCTGATCGAATGCCAGCGTGCCTTCGATCGGTGGCGGCATGTCTACAACCATCAGCGGCCGCACCAGGCCCTCGATCTGGCGGTGCCGAGCGAGCGTTACCGGCCGAGCGGCCGATCCTTCCCGGAGACTTTGCCGCCGATCGAATACGGGCCCGGCGACATCGTCCGCAAGGCCGACCAGGAGGGCGACATCCGCTTCAAGACCCGTCGCATCCGCCTTGGCAAGCCGTTCCGCGGCGAGCCGATCGCGCTGCGTCCCACGGCCGAGGACGGGGTCTTCAGCATTCATTTTTGCACCCAGCGGATCGGCACCATCGATCTCCGCGCAGTCGGCCCTTCGGCCTGTGGATTTGTGGACATCGCAAGCGCGATGCCCACAACCCCACAGGTTCAAAATCAGCAACACAGAAGCGAAACATGCATCTGAGAAGCTCAACCCGATGTGTCCCCCATGTCCCCGAACAGTGTCCCCCTTGTCGCCGGTCCATTCACAACGGGCGGGAGGGTAGACTCTGCGGCTCCGCCGTGCCTCAAAATCATATGCGATAGCCCTGACGCCGCGACGGGGTGGCGGCTTCGCCGCCCGGTCCGAGCAACCTCAATCAAGCCGCAGGAATCTCCGCTTGTACTTCTCGGCGGCGGCGGCAGCGGTGGCGGGTCCCGGCGCGTCCGGGCTCGACTGGAAACCGTTGCCGTCGAGGATGAAGCTGAAGTCGGTGCCGCCGAGCTGCGCATTGGCGTGGCAGCCCTGGCAGCCGCCCATGTTGTACGACTGCAGGCCGGGCGGCACCGAGGTGAAGAGGTGCAGGTTCTTGAAGTCGCTGCCCTTGCGGCCGGCGGGATATTCGCTGGGCGCGCCGGCGGAGAGCCGTCCGTTGAAATTCTGCAGCGTGTAGTCGGTCTCCACCACGCCGTTGGCCTGGAAGAAGGTCGCGGCATTGTGGCGGCCGTTCGGGTCCGTGGTCTCGACCTGGCTCTTGTCGAACGGGAAGGCCTGGACGTTGACGAGCTTGTAGTAGCGCCAGGGCGAGTTGGTCACGTGGTTCGCCGCCTCGTAGGCCACGATCGCCTGGTGGGCCGCCGCGTTGACGTTGACGATGACCGGCGGGATGTCGTGGTAGCGTTTCTCCACGCAGATATTGCCGCCCACCGGCAGCGCGGCATTGCCGGCGATCTCCTGATAGAACAGCCGCTTGCCCGGGTCGGCGCAGAATTTTGCGCCGATCAGCAGCGAGACCTTCGGCTCCGTCGGCGAATCCTTGAAGGTCTGCGGCGGATCGGTCGGCGCCCCCTTCGGCGCATTGATCACCCGGCCTTCGGCGTCCTCGACGGCCTTGCCGTCGACGGTCTGGATGTTATCGGCCTGCTCGAAGGTGGCGAACACGAAGGCCGGCGCCGTCGGCGTCTTCTGGATGATGTGCAGCGCCAGCAGCGCCCATTGCGCCTCGAAATAGCACGGCGTCTGGCTGTTGGCGGGTCCCGTCGTCTCGTAGAAGCGCACGGTCGTCGTATGGAAGCGTTTGGGATCGTCGTTCGGCCCGAGCGGCCGCCACGCAGACTTCACCTCGATGGTGCCGGCCGGAAAAAACACGAACGGCGCCTGCAGCGGCGCGCGCTTGGCGACGGCGTTCTGGAAATTCTGCTCGGCCTTGTCGAGGCCGTCGGAGTGATACCAGTAGTCGTTCTGCATGGCGTAGAGGTATTGCGTGCGGTTTCCCTTGGCCATGAAGCGGATGAGCTGGGGCGCGCTGTTGCTGCCCGGCTGTTTGGGCAGCACGCCGGCGAACATCGAGTTCGAGCCCGATCTGCGTCGTTTCGTCGAGATTGACCCAAGGGGCCTGCGCGACCGGCGTCTGGCCGGGGCACGCCGGCACGCTGCCGTCCGCGGTGTTGGTGCCGCCATTCGCCCCGTTATAGGGGACGTAATAGTAGGCCGGCGGCTCGTCGTAGCCGTAGAGCGGTGCCCCCTGCTCGGAGCCATGCGGGGCCGGCAGCGGCGCCGTGTTGTTGGAAAAGGTGCGCGAGGGAAAGATCTCGATCTTGTGGCGAAACGTCTGCCACACCAGCGGCGATCCCGCCGCAATGGCTTTGTTGCCGAACGGTTGCGAGGTGTCGGCAACCTCGCGCACCCCGGCGCGCGCCGGCCAGTTGAGCGCGATGAACTCCTGCCAGGCGAAAGCGGCCGCGGTCCCGATGTCGGCGTTCGGCGCGCCGCCGTGAACATCGGACGGCACGACCGGCGACACCAGGATCGGCGGAAACGGCGGCGGCGGGTTCTGGGCATGGCCGGTAACCGCACCCATGGCGGCGACAAGCGACGCAGCACCAAGCAACGCGGCACGCTTGTGAACTCGTCCTGCAATCGGAGGCATGGTTTCGTCCCTCTTCGGATTTTGATTTTGACGTCTCGCTTGTTGTCAGCCTGGTCCGCTCGAGCCCGCGACGAGGCGGCGCGTAGCGTCGACCAGACGGCGTGTCAGCGCCCGCCGAACGGCCGGCCGCTGTAGCCTCCGGTCGGAGGCGGCATGCGAGCCGGCGGCCGCGTCGCCATCAGGGCGGCAGGTCCCTGCTGCACCGACTGCCAGGCCATCAGCGACTTGAAGGTGAACACCATGTCGTAGTCGAACGACACGGTGCCGGCGTCGGCCGGCTCGATGCCCGGCCGGCTCTGGAACCAGTGCATCCATTGCGGCGTGCCGTCCTGGCCGACCGCGGGCGTGCCGGGCGGCCACATGATCAGGTAGTCGGAATTGACGAAGCCGGGCGGATTGAACTGCAGCGGGTCGGTGGCGACCGGCAGCAGAAAGGACTTCATCGGCCATTCGGCGACGCTGTGGCAGCTCATGCAGGAGGACGACGGCAGCGCCGGCGACACCACCGGCACCGGCCCGTCGATCACCGCGTCGTTGACCGCGCCGTCGTTGGGCCCGGACAGCCGCCCGCCCCAGCCGAGCGTCATCTTGGCGTAGGCGGGCGCCGCCGGATTGATCCAGTTCTGGGTGAGCGGCGCGGTCGGGGTGGTGGCCTGCGGGTCGTTGCCCCACATGGCGCCGAGCGGCACCATCTTGTCCCAGAAATCCGTTCCGGGCGCGTCCTTGTCGTAGACCAGGGTGGAAAACACCCAGCCGGTCTGCGGCGCCGACTGGGAATCCTTCACGATGATGTCGAACTGGAAGAACGAGGTCGGATCAAGCTCGGGATTATCCTTGGGTCCGCGGTTCCTGGTGGCATTGGTGGAGATGTAGAGCGTCCACTGGTGCGCGCCCTGCATCACCGGCCAGACGTCGGCATTGGCGGTGCTGAAGGCCGCCTTGACCACGACGGAGCCTTCGGCGAACTGCGGCACGCCGTACTCGATGCGCGGCGTCGTCGCGCTGGTGCCCCACACCTTGTAGAGCGAGTGCGCGGCGCGCTTGTCGTAGAAGGTCAGCACGTAGGTGGTGAACGGCGCGGTGAGGCCGGAGCCGTTGAACAGCGCGGCGGGAAACGGCGTGCTGCCCACATAGGTGCCGTGCGTCGCCTCGCGCAGATAGCCGGTCCACGGCTCGTTGAACCAGCCGAGCGCGGAGGGATTCCAGCTGGGCGAGTTCGGTGAGCATCAGCCGCATGTCGGCGGCGACGTACTGCTTGAGCGCGGCCGCGTAGGCGCCCGCATTGGCGACCGTGATCGGCCCGTTGCCGATCGCCTTGCGCCACGGCGGGTCGGGCGGCATCGGCGCGAGCGTCGGCGGATAGGTGTGGCTGAGCTGAAAGAGGGGCTTTGGATAGTTCTTCGGGATCTGGCCGTCGTTGTTGGCGAACGGGGTCGGCGTCGGCGCGGTCACGGCGAGCGGCGCGGCGAACGGGATGCGGGTCTGGGCGTGGGCGGAGGTGGCGGTGACCATCAGCACGGCGACGGCGATCCGGGCGAGATCCTTCATGGCGGCTCCCTTCGCGGCAAGTTGGCAAAAGCCCTCCGCCCTGCGCCGCGGTCGTTGCGGCACAGTCATCGGGTCCGGAGGCTGACTGAACGATTGGCTCTCAGGCGTTTCCGGTCGGGCTTATACTCCATTCCCGTACGGAAGCACAACTTAAATGTGCACACCGCCGGGCGAAATGCGCCGAAATCACTACGTTGAGAGGCAGGAAATGGAAGACACCGTTTCGGCGGCCGAGGCGAAGCGCAACTTTTGGCGGATCCTGCGCGCCGTCCGCCACGGGCGCAGCTACAGGGTGACCAGCCGTGGCCGGCCCGTCGCAAGAATCATCCCCGCCTGGACGGATTCGCCCATCTCTGAGGCAGCGCGCGGCGTCCTCCTCGATCGGCTGCGATCTCGGCCGGCCGTCGATATCGGCCATGGACGCGGGATGAGCTCCACGGGGACACCCCGTGAGCCGGGGCTTGAGCGTTCGGAAGGCCCCATGGCAATGATGCTGCCATGGCGTCAGTCGATTTCTTCTTCGGGACCGGTAGCCGATATTCGTACCTGGCGGCAGCGCGGATCGCGTCGATCGAGCAGGAAACCGGCGCCGCGTTCCGCTGGCGCGCAGTCTACAGCCCGGATCTGATCAAACGCGCGGGCAGCGATCCGTTCGCGCAAGACATGGTGCGCGGGCAGTATGACCCCGCCTATCGCACGCGCGACGCCACGCGGTGGGCGCGGCTCATCGGCGTTGCCTACAAGGAACCGGATTTTGCCGCCGTCGACTGGCGCCGGATCGCGCTCTGGGCGGTTGCCGCCGATCTTGCCGGCGCCGGCGCGGCGTTCGGTGCAGCCGTGCTGCGCGCGGCGTTCGCCGAAGGCGCGCCGCCGCGCTCGGATCCCGATCTTGCGGCTGTTGCCCGGGATATGCAGCTCTCGCCGGAGTCCCTGTCGGATCTAATCGCCAGCGGCGCCGCCGTCGCGGCGCACAAGCAGAATATCGCGGCGGTCCTGTCAGCCGGCGGCTTCGGGGTGCCGACATTCGTCGTCGATGATGGGGAGGTGTTCTGGGGTCAGGATCGAATACCCCTGCTCGTCGATCATCTGCTCCGTCGGCGGCAACCGCGCTGAAGGAGCCACGGCCGGCAGCGTCAGCTGCGTTGCAGGAGCGGGCGCAAGGTCCGGATGTCGGCGACGCTCTCGATCGCGAGCACCGTCTCGATCAAGCGTTGCGATACCTGGGCTCCCAGCACCGGCGCGATGAGGTGCCCTGCCTTGTCGACGATCTCGGCGCGCGACATCGGGTTGCGCGGCGTGCCGCGCACGGCGGTGACGCGCTCGGCGATCCGGGTCCCGTCGGAAAACTCGATCTCGACCAGGGCGACGCGCACCGGCAGCAGCGGCGCGAGCTCGTCGTCGGGGACGAGGCTCACCTTGGCGCGCTCGGCGAGCACCGCCGGATCCTGCATGCGCGCCTTGTCGTGGGCGGCGTGGAACGAGACGGTGCCGTCGAGCAGCATCACGGCGACCATGTGCTGCAGGCAGATATCGGGAATGTCGCGGTTGTCGACCACGTTGGCGACCGAAGGGGCGAGCCGCACGGTCGTCCGCTTGACGTCGGCGGCGGCAAACGCCCGCTTGCCGCGGATCGCCTCGACGGCGTCGAGCGGTCCCTGGATCGGCGAGCCGACGGTCCATTTCTTGATGTCGGTGTGGGCGATCTCGTAGCGCTCGCCGAGCCGGTCGACGAGCTTTTCGGGCGCGGCCTTCGGCGTGTAGGCGGCAAAGAAATTGTCGGCGCCGGAGAAGATATCGTCGATGCCGTTCCAGCCCGAGCGCACCAGCAGCGCTGAGGTCACCCCGCTGCGCGCCGTCATGCCGCCGAACACGAAGGCCTTCTCGATGTGGTCGGTGTCGCGGCGCCAGGCGCGGATCCCCGAGGACTGCTGCGCCGTGTAGTCGAGCACCCAGCGCATCTGCTGGGCGTCGAGGCCGGCGGC
Source organism: uncultured Alphaproteobacteria bacterium (assembly GCA_963755055.1). Classification (GTDB taxonomy): domain Bacteria; phylum Pseudomonadota; class Alphaproteobacteria; order Rhizobiales; family Xanthobacteraceae; genus AP-16. The sequence goes on from CAVWIS010000026.1 coordinate 418,156, forward strand.
GCAGGCTGCGGCGGCCGCCGCGCCGAAAGTGCCGGCAATGCTGTGGGTGCTCAGACTGCTGTCGTAGCTGAACGCGGCGCCTCCCATCGCCATGACGACGCGGGTGCCGACGTCGTAGCCAAGCGCCACGGCGCGGAGGAAGCGGGCGCCGTCGATGGCGAATTGCTCGCCGGCCGCCAGCGCCGCCGGGACGATCGCGCAGCCCGGATGCGAGCGCGAGGCGTTGTGCGAGTCGTCGGTCTCGTCGGCATGCGCCATGACGCCGTTGGCGAGCGCGGCATCCGCCGCCGCGGCAGTCAGCGTGGAGCCCACGACCGTGGCGGCGCCGGTTCCGGCATGCGCCCGGATGTGGCGCTGGGCGGCGAGACCGGGCGGCAGCTCCGAGCCCGAGACGATCGAGGCCAGCGTGTCGAGGAGATGGTGCCGCGCATGCTCCGCGGCCTCGGTGGGAAGCTCACGGGCGGCCGCGCCGCCCATGTAGGCGCTGAGCGCCTGCATGACCGGACCCGCCGGCTCCGCGAAAGCGCCCGGCCCCGGCAAGGCGGCACCGAGGGCGGCGGTCGCAGTGCCGCCAAGAACTTTTCGTCGATTCATCGAAGGACTTCCCGAGCCGCTCGCGCGTCAGCAGGGCCGCACGTTAGCACGGGCTCTGGCGTGATGAAGCGTCGGGGTGGTCCGGATCAGCCCTCAGTGCAGCCGGACCCCGTGCCAGCCCATCGGGTTGCGGCCGTAGGCGGAGATGTCCTGGGAACGGCGGATGTCCTGGCCGATGCGCGCGCCGATGCCGGACGAGATCGCTCGGCTGATACCGGGGTCGGCCTTGAATCCGGTAAAACTGTTCGCAATTCTGGACGGACGCAGCGCGGGACGTTCCATGCTCGACCACGTATCGCTCGGCGTGCGCAACATCGCGCGCAGCCGTCTATTCTACGACGCGGCGCTGCGTCCGCTCGGGCTGGTGCGCATCGTCGACTTCGGCGACGGCCGCGGCTCGGACTACGGCGCGGCACCCGGCTCGCTTGGCGTGCAATTCACCATTACGCGGGAGGCCGAGGTGAACACGCCGGTTGCTGGCGCGCATGTCTGTTTCCGTGCACCGGGTCGCGCAGCGGTGGAGGCCTTCCATGCCGCGGCGCTTGCGGCGGGCGGACGCGACGACGGTCTCCCAGGGCTGCGGCCGCAGTATCACGCGGACTACTATGCAGCCTTCGTGCTGGATCCCGACGGTCACCGCATCGAGGCGGTGTGCCACGCGCCGACAAGCCCGGCCGCGATCAGCGGTTAACATCCGCGCCGTCGGCAGGGCTTTGGAATTCCGCGTCCGTTGAGTTCCCCGCAACGGTGCCTCATGAACGGGCCAATCGCCGCCGCCACAGAGCGGCATGCGAGAGCCCGGGAGGCAAGGCCATGCTGGATCACGTATCGCTCGGTGTTCGCGACATCGACCGCAGCCGGCAGTTCTACGACGCGGCGCTGCACCCCCTCGGGCTGGTACGCATCGCCGATCTGGCCGCAAATCGCGGCTCCGATTACGGCGCGGCACCGGACCCGCTGGGCCTCGAGTTCACCATCACCCGCGAAGCTGCGGTGAGGACGCCCATTCCGGGCGCCCATCTTTGCTTCCGCGCTCCCGATCGCGCGGCGGTCGACGCCTTCCATGGCGCGGCGCTGGCAGCCGGCGGTCAAGACGACGGTGCTCCCGGAGTGCGCGCGGGCGCCCACGCAAACTACTACGCGGCCTTCGTGCTCGATCCCGACGGTCACCGCATCGAAGCGGTGTGCCACGCGCCGACAAGCCCGGCCGTGAGCAGATGACCTGCGCATGCGGCAGCGGGGCGCGTTGCATCAATCGTCGATCGCCTGATAGGCGAGCGTCCAGAAATCCGAATAGACCGCGGGGCCGCCCGGCGAATCCCAGAGACGCTGGGTCATCAGGATGCCCTTGCTGACCGCATTGCTGGACGGCGGCCCGGATTGAGCGGCAGAATGCGGCCGCGGCACCGACCCGGAGCCTTCAGAAAACCGCTCGTCGTTCTTGTGCCGCGCCACCGAGTGCCACATGACCCTTGCGTCGATCCCCCTCGCTCTCGACACCGCAGTCGCAACAATCCTCTCCGCAACCCGCTGGCTGATCCTCCCCATCGTGGCGCTGCTGTTCCTGCAATGGCCGCTGCGCGACCTGGTGCAGGCCTATTCGCGCGAGGCCAACGATCTCGGGCAGTGGATCTTCGCGCTCTACGTGGCGGCGAGCTTTACCGCCGCCACCCGCGCCCGCACCCATCTGGCGGCCGACCAGCTGGCGCAAAAATATCCCCCGCGGGTGCGCGATACGCTGTGGCGGCTCGGCATCGTGCTCGGGCTGGTGCCCTGGGCGCTGTTCGTCCTGATCGCCGGCAGGAGCCTGGTCGTGCAGTCGATCGCAGGCCTCGAGGGTTTTCCCGACACCGCGAATTTCGGATATTTTTTCATCAAGGTCTCGCTGTGGCTGCTCGCTGGCCTCGTCCTCGCCCAGGGCGTCGTCGAACTCGCGCGGCGGCGCGAGGCGGCGGCCTGATGGCCTGGTCCGGCCTCTTCCTGCTGGCGCTGGTCGCGCTCGGCATCATCTCGACCGGGCTGCCCGCCGTGTTCGTGCTGCTCGGGGTCTCCTCGCTCGGCGCGACGCTCGGCGTGCTGAGCGGCGCGGTGCCGCTGTCGGTGCTCTCCGCCCTGCCCGGCCGGCTGATCAACCTGCTCGAGAGCGACCTCCTGCAGGCGCTGCCGCTCTACGTGCTGATGGGGCTGCTGCTCGATCGGCTCGGCGTCGCCGACGCGCTCTACCGCGCCGGCCTCGCGCTGCTGCCACGCGGGCCGTCGGCGCCGCTGGTCTCCGGCATGGGGCTCGGCGCCCTGCTCGGGCCGATGAACGGATCGGTCGGCGCCAGCGTGCTGGCGCTGTCCCGGGTGGTGGCGCCGCGGCTCGCCGCCCGCCACGTCGCGCCGCCGACGCAGCTTGCCGCGGTCGCGGTCGCCAGCACGCTCGGCGTGGTCATCCCGCCCTCGATCGTGCTGATCCTGCTCGGCGACGCCATGCTGGCGGCGCACACCATCGCCGTCACCACGACCGGTCGCAGCGACCGGGTGCTCAATACCCAGGACGTGTTTCACGGCGCCCTGGTGCCGGCCGGCATCCTGCTGGCGATCTGCCTCCTGCTCTCCTGGCATGCGGGCCGCCGCAGCTCGGCCGGCGCGGCGACAGCCGCGCCCGAGAGCCGGCTCAAGCCGCGCGAGGCGGCGCTGGCTGCGGTCGCGCTGGTGGCACTCCTGGTGCTGCTCGGCGGAGTGGCGACCGGCTATTTCTATGCCGTCGAGGCGGCCGCCATGGGGGCATCGGTGCTGCTGGTGGCGGGCTTTGCGACCGGGCGACTGCGCGGCGCGGCGCTCCGGCAGACGCTGCACGACGCCGCCGCCACTACCGGCGCGCTGTTCGGGCTGCTGATCGCCGCCACCACGCTGACCCTGGTCCTGCGGCTGATCGGCACCGACCGCCTGATCGGCGACTGGGTTTTGGCGCTGCCGGGCAGCGACCTCGCGGTCACGGCGATCGTGCTCGGCTCGATCGGGCTTTCGGCCTTCGTGCTCGACGCCTTCGAGATCATCTTCGTGGTCGTGCCGATCATGATCCCGCCGCTGCTCATCCGCGTCGCCGATGCGCGCTGGGTGGCGGTGCTCGTGCTGCTCACGTTGCAGACGAGCTTTCTGCTGCCGCCGTTCGGCTATGCGCTGATGATGGCGCGCGGCACGCTGAAGACCGTGGTGCCGTTCCCCGCCCTGGTGCGGGCGCTGGCGCCCTTCCTGATCGCCCAGGGGCTGGTTCTGCTCACCGTGCTGATGGTGCCGCGCCTGGTGCATCTCGGCGAGCGGCCGGGCGATGCCACCCGGGGGCCGGCCAAGCCGGTATCGGCGGACGAGATCAACCGCCGGTTGGAGGAGATGATCCCGCAGCCGCCGCCGATGCCGGATCTCGATCCGCCGAAGCTGTAGGGTGGGCAAATCGCCCGGCGCAACGGCTGATATTTGGTGATGCGTTGCCGGCGATTTGCCCACGCGGTCCGGCGCCGGTGTGACAGCGTGGGCAAGATCGCACGCGCGGTTCGGGCGAGACGCGCGGTTCGCGCATCGATTTTGCCCACCCTACGCGCGAGTCCCGAGGGTGGGCAAGGCGGATAGCGCGGTCCATCAAACAAACAACCGGGCCGACTTGCCCACCCTACCGGCGGTGAGGTCTGACCGCGTGGGCAAGGCGGATCGAGGTGGTCGATCAATCAAATCGTCGGGGGCCGCTCTTGCCCACCCTACGACACATCAACGCGGGGGGATGCCGTGCCAGGCCGTCGGGTTGCGGCCGTAGGCCGAAATGTCCTGGGCGTGGCGGATGTCCTGCCCGATGCGCGCGCCGATGCCGGCCGAGATGGCGCGCTGGACGCCCGGATCGGGCTTGTACTCGTAGGGCTTGAACAGCGGCCCGGTGATCTTGAAGGACGGCAGCGGTTTGGTGTCGAACTTGAGCGACCCGGCACTCCGCCCCGAGGTGACCTCCCGCATGACGTCCTGATAGGCCTTGACCGGGTTGATGTCAGGGAGCTTGAAATTCGCCGGGTCGCCGCCGAGCGCGCGCACCGCCTCGAACACCGAAGCATTTCCCGGGACCAGGGTCTGCAGGGCGGTCATCGACACAGCACCGGTCCCAACGGCCGCAACGACGCATATGGCGAAACGCATGGCACCTTCCTCGACGGTTCCACCCGGGGGGTGACGCTACGCCATGCGTCTCAAGGATCCGTCGATGAACTCGGTAAAACTGTTATGAAAGTGTAGGGTGGGCAAGGCGGCCGGGGCGCACCTGGTGAACAATCAAACAGGAATTCGCCTTGCCCACGCGGTCGAGCTCATCCTCGGCGGACAGCGTGGGCTGTCCGGA